>NZ_NFLV01000004.1 GCF_002161065.1 Eubacterium sp. An11
CAAATCCAACGAATCAATATCTTTTTAAAAATGATATTATCACCAAGGGGAAAGTCTGCCCTTTTTTCTGATGAAAAATATTTTTCATTTATCTATTGACATTTATTAGCTGGACTTTTCTTTTTTGGTATATCCCTTCTTCTCATGATAAACACCCGGCCTATGTTTTCCGGCTGCTCTGCCGCTTGGTAAGAAATGCACTCTGTCCGATGGACGAACCACATCTCTTTTAACAGTTTCACCGGGGACTTCCCCTGATAAGTAAAAAATCCGATCACACAAAAAGGTACCATCACTGGCACCACGATATAGGTACACTGTACGATCGGCAAACCGGTGTAGTACCACAGGGCTGCGGCAGATCCAAATCCTGCTAACAGCCCAACGCCGGCAGCAATACACTGCTTTAAGGTAAATCCGGCAAATATTTCATTTTGAAACGCCGAGTCAAAATCATCATTGATGTCAATCTTCATTGCATTTGCTCCCTTCATTTTTTGTTCAAAAATCTATAATGCCAAAGCTTTTGCCAGCAGACTGTTCACACCTTTCACGCTGGCCGTCATGAAGATCATCGTAAACAGAGCATTCAGTGCATCCCAAAATCCATCGACCGCCTCTCCGATCAGGCCGGAGCCTTCAAAAACAGAAATACCGGCATGGATGATTTTAAAAGAAATGGCCATCGTCAGGGCAATGGCCACAATCTCAAACGCATTCAGCAAAAACGTTTTCAGCCAGGCATAAAATGTCCGTTCTGTCTCCCTGCCGCCAATGAGTGCTGGGAGTGCAAACGGCGCCAGCACAATAAGCAGGTAGATCCTGATATACCGGCTGTAGACTGTCAACAGCATCAAAAAACTACACACAATTGCTACCAGTACAAAAAAGATACCAAAGAGCAGATAAAATAACGTAGAGCCAATATCCATCTCATCTACCATCAGGTCTGCATTCTGCGTCGTAAACACTTCCCCTACCATCGCTGCCGCAATGGACAGGATCAGCCGCATCAATAAAAACAGGTTCAGAAAGATCACGTTGGCCACTACAATCTTGATAAAAGCTTCTATTACCATTTCCAGGGTGATGTTGTGATGGAGGTCACTGACTGCCCGGCAGATGGCAATTAGGAAGAACAGATTCAGTAAAGAAATCCCGATGGCAAGCGACCACGGGTACAGCGTGCGCTCCACAAAATTCCAGGCATCCGGGGAGAAATCCTGCGGCGACATTCCCAAAAGCCCGCCGATCAGAGCCATGGCGGCCTTCCAGATTGTATTTGCCAGACCAATGGAAAATCCGCCAAAAAAGTTTGTCACCCAATCCGGCATAGGACAACACCTCCTTCCCTAGTTGCCTGTGTTAATGAGTGGGATGATCTGCGGGGCGATACAGGCAATAAGGCCGCCGCCCACCCGTTTAAAGGCCGATGACTGCGCCATACCATCCTGTGTATTCATGGATGCTGCCATTTCAAACACACCCCAAAGTAAAAATAACTGTCCGATGTTGGATACGATGGATGCCACCACGTTATAAAGGGAATTAAACCCAGTCGTGATGATATTTCCATTGGTCGCCTGTGCATGGATAGATATCAAAAATGCTGCAATACAGACGGACATTGCAGCCCTGGCTGCTTCCCTTCCTGCTTTTTTTATGTATTTGTTTATTTGCCCTTTCCGCATTTATCTGTTCCTCCTTCCACTAATCCGTCCAATTACCAGCACGACCACAACAGATACGATGATCTGGATCAGTAATGCCAAGAGCCCTGTCATTGGCTGCAGCGTGGCCGGAAGTATCCGGGAAAGTAAAAAGGTACGGGCTGCCACGTTGGCAAGGAGCCCGATCAGGAACGCCGCGAGCACGGCGATATATTTGATAAAACTATGTCTTCGCATTATTTTCTTCTTCACTCCTTTTCTGCATGGGAAGCCTGCGGCTTTTGTAGGCTTCCTGCCATATCATATAGGAACATACCTCATCACACTCCCGGGAACCATCGGAAGCATAGGTAAACAGCGCCGTCTCATAATCCTGGTACCGGCTGTCCTTTAAATAGCTTATTGCCGCACGGAACCGTTTCCGTGCCTTTTTCTGCCGGCATTTCCGGGATACCAGAAAAAAGGTCCCTTCGATGCTCCCTGCTGTCCGGTAAGCCGTTTGCAGACTCTCTATCGTCTCCTGTTGATACCGGACATGCGGCAGACGACGTTTGTATCTGGGTACTGCGTCCCGCATCCTCTGTACCCACAGGATAAACAGGGTCAAAAAGAAAGCAAACCCAAACGACAGACCCGCAATGGCAAGAATCTCCCGGCTCATGCTTCTTCCCCATTCCGGTAACCAAAGTAAATGCGGGCTGCCTGATACACTTTGTGAACCAGATCTTCCGGAGATGTATTGAAAGAAAACTCTGCAGATCCGATCAGTTCTTCTTCATTTTCATCATAGATAAACGTGAGTCCCGCTTTATTCTCGTTATATCGTTTCAGAAGTTTTTTCATGCTCCATCCGCCTTTTTGTTTTTTGCGGATATCAAACCACGGTGATTCCCCAAAGGAAAACATGATCTGCAGTCCGCCAGCTGCGACAGCGACCAGCTCCCCCTCCCGGGCATGGAGAAGCCGGGCATCCATGCCGGTTTCCTGCAGATACTCCTGCAGGATCTCCGCCGTCAAAGGGCCTTCCGCCAAAAGAACATCCGCCGGTTCCAGCTCTCTCTGGCTGGCGGATATGTCATCTGCTTTTATTTCTTCTGTACTTCGGAATGCCGCCCTATCTGCTTCCTCTTCTGGTTCTCCTTTTTCCTGCAAGCCGTCCCTATCCTGTGTTTTCAGCTGTGTACCCGCCATCAGTTTTTTGAACAACTCCCCCTTTTCTTCCTGCAGGCGCCGGTTGTCTTCCTTTAAATGGTTGTTCTCTTCTTCCAGTGCTTCTTTTTCTTCCGCTAATTTTTTTGCAAGCGCATGAAGGGATTCCATGTCCTTTTTCTGCTGTTCCGGCAGGTTCTTTTTCAGTTCTTCCAATTCCTGATTGGCTCTCGTAAGATACTCATTTTTTTCCTTTAACTGGCGGTTCTCTTCTTTGCTGTCTTCCAGTTCTTCTTTTTGGCTGTCCACTGTTCCCTGCAAGGCAGCGATCTTCTCCTCCATCTGTTTTCTGGCTGTCTGCCCGGCTGTCTCCTGCAGAGCAGACACGTATGAACTGTCCGCCGGAAGTTTAGATATCTTTTCCTCGTACTCCCCGGCCAGCCGTTGACTCCGAAGTTTTTCGTTGCGAGCCTCCTCCCGGAGCAAGGAGACCTGCATCCACTGTTCGGTCTTTTCTTTATCAATTTTTACCTGCGCTTCCTGCAGGGCAGCTTTCTCTTTTATCAGGCTTTCCATCCTCTCCTGCAGTTCCGTCTCTTTTTCTTTGATGGCTGCTTCCCGGGCAGTGACGGCCAAAAGACGGTCTTCCAGACCGGATAATGTTTCCTTCAGGGCTACCTCTTTTGCATCCAGACTCTCTTTCCTTTTTCGGTAGACTTCTTCCATCTGGATATATTCCGCATCCCTGTCCGCAAAGATCTGCCGCATCTGTACCAGCATATCCGGCATTGTGGCTTCCTGAGATAGCCCTTCTTCTCTGTCAGACTGCCCTTTCTGATCCTTTTTTATTTCATCCATCTATCCATCAACCCTCCTACTTCTATATTTATCCAAAAAAATACCAGCGGAGAAATAAAAACAGGCACAAAAAGACGGATGCCAGGAACAATGCCGCATACTTTAGGAAACTGTTCCAGTCCCCGGTCTGCGGCGGCGTAGTCTTCTGCACTGTCTCTTTCCTCTCCTCCATCTGCTCTGCTTCCTCCTGTGTTTCCTGCACCTGTCTGTCTTTTTCCTGTTGCCCGGATATTTGTCCCTGAGCAATATTTTTCCCTTCTGCCGCCACCACGGTACAGGTAGTCTCGACCTCATGGGTGGTCCCCTGCACATCGGTATAACGGTAGATGACAGGGTATTTTCCGGCCATCCCCGTATCAACCGCGCTGGTGTCGATCTCCACCCGTTCCACCGCGTCATTAACACCCAGCCCTTCTTTTAGATCAGGGATGGTATCCCCCACGCCGATGACAATATCCCGGATCCCGACCAGCCGGGGTTCTTCCTGCCGCAAAGCAGGCTGTGGCTCCGCACGAAAAAAATAACCGGCAATGCCAGCTCCGCAGAGCAGGCATAAAAAAAGGAACAAGGCGCCGGGTAATACTTTTCTTATCTTCATTTGTCACATCCAGCCCGTACGGAAATTCAGTACGGGCTGCCTCCTTTTCGGTTTTTTGACACAAAAAAAGCAGGCCCTTATTTCCTGCTATTGTTGTTCTTTATTTCATTTTTTTCCGTCTTCTCCGGATAAGAAAAACGCCGGCCCCACCAAAGGCGGCTGCCGCCAGCGCAAACCATCCGGCATAACTGGTAACGCCGGTCTTTGCCCCTTTCGGTCCACTCTTTCTTTCCTCATTATTATCTTCAGACGAAGTTCCATCCGGATGAAATGTTTTTTCCACCGCTTTTTCCAGCGGGGATTTCGGGACCTTCACAGTAACGGTTGCCTCTTTTTCCGGCGTCTGGTCGGTGATGACTGTTGCTGTGTTGTTGATCTTCTGACCGGTCAGGTCTTCACTGGTAATGGTCGCGTGAAAGGTAATCTCTGACTGCCCGGACAGCGTTGGGTAAACTATTTTGAATCCGCCGTCCGTGCGTACCAGATGGATGGAATCGGTATTCCTCTCCACCTCGTCTTTTTCCGGCACGGCTGCGCCGTCTACCTGGATGGATGCGTAATCAATGTCCACACCTTTTGTCAGATCTTTATCTTCCACGATAACGTTAGTCGCTGTGGCTCCTTCAGTATTCTGGCTGACTGCAATCGTATACTGGATGGTTTCACCAACCGAATATACCGTGGCATCAGCTTTCTTCTCAATAGAAACATCCGGGGTTCCCACGCCGACTTCATGTTCTGTGATGATCCAGTTATCCAGTGGATGCAGGGTATCGTTTGTATCGTGGAATTTATCACTGTTCCAGGTTTCTTCCGGAACGGTTCCATCTTCCCCAATCTCTTCTTTGGTCGGTTCATAGACCTGTGCCACATTTTTGATGACTTCATCCTTATCCACATCTTCATTGACAGTCACGGAGAAGGAAACGTTCTGTGCTTCCCCTGCCGCGATGGATGGGAGGATAAAACGGACATAGGGCTGTTCGTCGATCATAAATACTTCTCCACCACTACTTTCCACATAAGTAGTATATTCCGGGACAGCATCACGGACGAGGATATTGGTTTTTTCTTTATCGGAGGTGTTTTTCACAGTAATGGTATACTGGATCGTCCCTCCGGCTTCCACAACCGTGCCGCTCACCGGGTCGGCTTCTTTTTTCGCAGTGAGGCCGTCCCCTACCGGGGTCAGAGGGACTTCATGGTCAGTCTCTGCATAGGCGTTATCTGCCTTCGCTTTCGCCGTGTTTGGCACCATGCCGCCCATCAGACTTTCTTCCACAAATACGACATCATAAAGGACCTTGATGGCATCGCTGTCAGTCAGGTCCATGCCGGTATCGATCAGATAACCTTTGCTATCTGCAGTCACAGAAACTGGTGTGATCTCCGTATCATTGAAATATACCTTGATGGTATCCGGCTGGATTGTGGCGCCGTCTACCTGCAGGTTGTCTTTGACGATGATGTGTTTCGCGATAAGGTCTTCTTTGGTCTGGGTGACAGTGACCGTATAATGCCCGGTCTCTCCTACCTGGTAGACATCCTTATCTGACGTTTTTTCAATCGCCAGTGTCGGGGATACCACATCGACTTCATGGTCAGTTACCACCCAATCATCCAGCGGATGAGTAATAGTGTTGGTATCCTCAAATCTGTCGCTGTTCCAGATTTTTTCCGGTACTGTGCCATCCTCGCCTATTTCTTCTGCCGTTGGCTCATAGACTTGTGCAGTATTTTTGATCACATCGTCTTCTGTTGCTTCCTCATTAACGGTCACAGAGAAAAATACCTGCTGTGCTTCCCCTGCCGCGATGACTGGGATCACAAAGCGGACATACGGCTGTTCGTCGATCGTGAACAGTTCTCCGCCACTGCCCTCTACATAGGTTGTCAGTTCCGGTATCGCATCGCGGACAAGAACGTCGGTCTTTTCCTGATCGGAAATGTTCTTCACTGTGATAGTGTACTGGATGGTATCACCCGCCTTTACCACAGTGCCGCCTGCCGGGTTGGCTTCTTTTTTCGCTTCCAAACCATCTCCTACAGGAGTCAGCGGTACTTCCCGGTCAGTTTCCGTTTCCGTATTTTCCGCCTTTGCCTTCGCTGTATTCGGCACGGTCTGTCCATTGAGACGACCGGATTCAAAATAGACATCATAAGTGACTTTCAGGCTGTCCTTATCGGACAGGTCTTTTCCTGTCTCGATAGTGTATCCATTTACGTCTGAGATAATATTGGCAGGTGTGATCTCCACATCATTAAAATATAACTTGATGGTGTCCACCTGAATCTTTGCCCCTTCCGCCTGCAGGGCATCTTTGATCACAACCTGTTTCGCAGTCATATCCTCTGTGGTCTGGGTGACGTTGACCGTATAATGCCCAGTGTCTCCCACCTGGTAAGTGTCTTGATCGGAGGTCTTTTCGATGGCCAGCTTCGGCACTTTTTTCTCCGGGATGAACGGCACACTGTCGTACTTCCATTCCGGATTATTGCTGCAGCTTACACCAGCAGTATTGACAAGCTCCACGTCCCCGGCTTCCGGCAGTACCTTTGCCCGGTATGTGACAACGAGGGTATCGTCTTCCGTCAGATCAAGGCCGGTATCCATGTCAAACCCATCCATTGTCTCATTATAAGCGATCTGTACCTGTTCAGTAACATCTTCATTATTCAGCTTCACGGACATGGAATCCGCATAGATGGTGACCATGCCGGTCTGGTCCAGGGCATCCGTGATCTGCACATCTTCTGCGGTGGTGTTCTGGTTTGGATTGGTAAAAGTCAGGGTGAACGTCACGTCTTTCCCGACTACCGGGGAAGCATTGTCGATCTCTTTTTCTACTTTCGGGTTCGGGCCATCCGGGATGACTGTCTCATCCGTTGTGACCTTTAATGCTTCGTCAGAGACTGCAGTTGCCGTATTCAGGATTTCCTTTCCCGCCAGGTCTTTATCCGTAATCTTCATGTCATATTTGATGGACATTTTTGTCTCACTGGTGACGTTCACATACGGTGGGTTCCAGGTTCCCTGTTCCTCCGGATTCTTGCCGTTTTCCAGGTCATAGAGGTCATAATTGCCATCTACCACAAGGTGCTTATCGGAACGCAGGATAAACGCATCGATCTTGGCGGTCTTTATATAATCGTCTTCTCCAGCCAGGTCGGTACCTTCCCGCAGCTCATAGCCGTTGGTATCATACAGGGCAATCGTTCCAGTCAGGAACTCCACGCCTTCGGTCTCCAACTTATCGGTGAAAACAAGGTTTCGGGCAATGGTTCCCTTATGAGTATTGATCACGTCGATGGTATAGGAGACATTATCCCCGATCTCGTACTCGTCCGAATCGGCTTTCTTCACGATCTGCAAGCGAGGGGAATTGATATAAACGGTAGTGGTATCTTTAACCACTTCATAGCTACCGTCTTCCGCCTTCTCCACGTTAGCCGCGGTCACCTTTGCCGTGTTAGTGATTTCTGTACCGTTGACGTCAACCTCTTCGTTCTCCAGAGCATTGGCGTCGTATTTAATAGTCAAAAACGCACCTTTTTCCAGGTAGGTATCTTTGACGATAAATCCATTCCCAGACTTTTCAATGGTGATGACCGGAGTGCGGTCCTCTGTCTCATCGTAAAGCTCCGGGTTCAGCGTATTGGTTTCGTCTTCGGTTCCGGCGATCTTATACTGGATAGTCTTGCCGTCTCCTCCGGACGCTTTCTCAAAGGTGAGGACAGTCCCGTCTGCGGCGGTCTCTGTGATAACAATGTCGTCATAATTTAATTCCAGGCCATCCGGCAGGGTCAGGTCATCAATGACCACATCCTTTGCCACAGTGCCGTCAGCACCAGCGCTTGTTACGACTACCTGGTACTGGACTTTCTCATATCCCGTCTCTTCCTCGTAGATCCGGAACTCGTTATCACACCGGTTGTCGTTCTTCTCCGTTTTATAGGGATTGATATAGGATTTGTCGATGGTGAGCTTCGCGGTGTTGATGTAATACTCCGCTTCATCCTGTACTTTTGGTGCATTATCGGCAGTTACCGTCACCATGTTCCGGGATTCCTCGCCATTGCCCTTCTCATTGGCTGCAGTTGTATAAGTGATGGTTGCTGTGGCTCCTGCCGGGAAATGATTGATGGTATATTTCCATCCGTTATCCCCGCTTTCTGCTTTGCCGGCTGTGACTTTCCGCGTTTCTGTCTCATTCCGGTATTCCGGATTTAAGGTATTGGTCGGGTCGTTCGTACCTGCTACTGGTACCACGACAGTTTCCGGCAGGCCGGAAATCTTCACGGAATCATAATCCAGGGTCATGCCTTCCGGTACATCATCTGCGATAACAACGTTGTTGGCGGTACCTTTGCTTGTGTTGGTTACCTTGACCGTGAAAGTAGCGGTATCGCCAATCTCGTATTCATATCGGTCTACGGTCTTATCCACCGTCAGGACAGCGCTGTTGATGTAAGTCTCTGCATCATCATCCGCATGGCCGGATGGATTCTTGATGTTCCAGCAGGTTGCACTGGCGGTATTATACAGTTCTTTGGTATTTCCGGATTCTAAGGCTTTGCAGTTGACTTTTACCGTCAATGTCTGGTTGGCTCCCAGGTTTGCCCCTGTAACGCGGACATTTTGGCCATCCACCGAGCCAGATCCGGCACTCGGCGTTACTCCGTTTACCTGCAGATCAGACGGGATGGCATCGGTCATAACCACATCGTAAGCGGTGGAATTGTCTGTCACGTTTTTCACTGAAATAGTGTAGGTTACGGTATCACCCACCTTATACTCGTAGGCATCTGCCACTTTATCAAAGGTCAGCTCTGCCAGCGGGACGCGGACAGTCACTTGATTGGATGTTTTATTATAAGTCTCATCGTCCGGGTCAACATACTGTAAGGAGCTGCTGTTCGGGATAACCGCATAATTCCTTCCCGAATCATAGTATGGTGCCAGATTTGCGTCGGCCTTAATTTTAGCAGCGATATTGACAGACACTGTGCCGGTTGGGTTCGTTACAAGATAACTGCTCTTTGCGCTCACTGTCACCGTCTGTCCATTGATACTGTAATCAAAGTTGCCTGTGGCATCGCCACCATTAACTGTGATGCCTGTGATGCTCATTGGCGTCAAAACACCTTCCAATGTATCAGTGATAATGAAGGATTTTCCTCCTGCAGAACCGTCTGTAATGGCGGCCTGTAAGGTATAGGTAAAAACTTCTTTTGCATTGGAAAGGGTGATATCTGTAGTGTCATTGACCTGTTTGAAGATATCGGCTTCAAAAAAACCTTCATCTAAATCCAGATTTCCGTCAAAACTAAAAAAAGCGCCGTTCGTCTGGGTACCGGTAGCATCCGCACCACCAGAGTAATAACGGACTTTAAAAGTTGTATTAGAAGTAGAAGATGGTGTAAAGCCTAATGCCAAGGTATATTTTTTAGCACTTTTATATCCAGGTCTGTCAGTACCTAACTGAATATTGTCATCCCGTTCATCATGCGGGCCATCATACCAGACCGTGTTTCCTTCCGTTGCCCCGATCTGATTACACTTCGCTGCACCAGCCCAGGACAGCTTCGCTGCCTTATATGCCCAGTCTACCCGTCCTGGACTTAATACTTCCACTGCCTGGTTACAATCAATGTCGATAAAACGCAAGTGCATCTTTGCATTGCTGCCCTCGACCATGTTTTTGGTGCCATGCTCATAAACATAAATGGAGCAGTCCAGGCTCTTATATCCACGGAACCGGACTGCGCCAAGCTGGCCGTCAAAGACTGCAATATCGCAGCCTTCCGCATTGCTGATGGTCCCTTTGGCATTGTCGAAGACAACCCGGACATCGTATTTCTGCCCATCATCTGTAATATCAATGTTATTATACTGAATCCAATATGTCCCACTGGTTGTCAGATTAGAAATATAGGCATCTCCTAAATTTCCTAGAGCTCCTTCTGCCCCCTGATCACGATCCTCCCAAATCCAGTCTTTATCACCTGTCTTTTTGGCTTTCGTCAGATTATCCGAGGTTTCGATCTGAATGCCAGATGTATTAGATGGCAGATCCAAAGAATGGTATCCCTGCACATCCGTTGATTTCAGGCTGTCTACTTTTACATCCCGAACGGTCGTCGCCGCATGAACTGTCAGTACATCCGACCACATGGAAGACATGGTGGAAAACACCATGAAAAAAGCAGCACATAGAGACAACACTTTTCTTAATCTTCTTTTCATACTTCCCATGTATACACTCCCTTTCTTTTCGATATCTAGTCTTCTTTGTAGTTTTTTAGGGCGGTGATCTGCATCGATACATTTGTGATTCCTCCTGTCTTTTCACATAAAAAAAGAGCTGAATAATCAACTCTTTTTCCCAATGAAAAAACCCCGGAATTTTTATCTCCGAGGTTTGCAAAATAATAAGTTTAATTATCTAAGAATTTAATTATACTCCCAACTATTATTTCTAATCAAATATGTTGGATATACTTTTTTTCCATCTAATGAATAAGTGTATGCAATTTGTGTAATTTCAGTAGGAGCCATCAGATATATCTCATTTTTATACATGATAGTCTTTGTCTCCCCACTCAAAACTGTAACGTCCTGATGATCTGCTGTTTGAAATTCTATCCACATGTAACAATACAGACTCAAACCCTTTTTCATCACAATAGCTTTGTCAGAGTTATTTGTTACAGTGACCGTCACATAATTCACTGCCGTATCATTAATTTGGCTCACCCTGGCAATCTTCTTTTTAGCACTTGCCGCCCATGTCGCATTATGACCAAATGTATAGGACAAGGATACATTACCAACATCAATGACTTCTACAGATATCGTATTTGATGTTTTCCATTCATTTGTCCGGTTGCGATATTTATAATATAGCTTTACTTTACCAAGCTTATTTGCTGTGGCAATACCATATTTATCAATGGATATCACACTGGAATCAGAACTATACCATTTATAGTAATTTGCTTTGATTGTATTGGATGGTGTCTTAATGGCTTCACCAGCACACCATACATAAGGGAATAAATCTATTTGTTTTCCCAAGCCTATTCTATCAACATATCGAAAAACTAATGTATCCTTTCCGTATGGCAACTGTTTCTTCACAGTTTTACTGATTTTACTACCATCATCTTTTGAGCTACTGTTCTTTTTATTGCTATTTGCTTTCTTCACGACCACCTTGCATTTCAATTTTTTCTTACCTACTTTGGCAATGACGGTTGCCTTACCTTTTTTCTTGGCTTTTACCACACCTTTTTTATTAACGGTAGCCACTGTTTTTTTCTTACTGGACCATTGGACTTTTTTCTTAGTATTTTTTATCTTCAGTTTCTTTTTTTGTCCAACTTTAAGTGTAATCGTTTTACTGCTAAGTTTTGGCGCTGCTTTTGCATTGGCCGGAACTGCTATGCCGATCAGAAAAACACTTATAAGTAACATACAGGATTTTAATATTATAGGTTCCCACCTCTTCATAATACCCCTCCTCTCACATACGAAATGACAATATATATTTTTTACTAACAACAAGAAGTTTTTCTTTCCTATATTTCTATAATTATACTATATCATCTCTATATGCGCTCTTCCACCTCCAGTTACCTCCAATCATGTTCCCTTACTGTTAAATAATCATTGGCAACTTTCTCTTTGATTTATCTTTTCTATCCAAGCAGTTCTTGTTCTGGTTTCTAATCCCCAGCCATGTACAGCAACCGTTTTCTCTCCCCCTGTATCTTTTCGTCCAAACCAACTACATGCCCTATTATTAGATACTAATAGCCTTTTCCATCTTTCTTTGGCGCTTTTGCTGTCATCAGAATTTCTCTAATTTAGCCTTGACTTTTTATTTGCATGCTTGAATGTTACGCTGTTTTACTTTATCATTGAACTCATCATACAGACTCCTTATGTTTTTTCTGGACAATTAAACAATAAGATAAATTTGTATGATTGGGAAAAGTTTCAATCTCTTTTCTCTATTTTTGCCAATGATAATTATTCTCTAAGAACTTAAACTGTCTCATAAAAGCTTTGGTGGTCAAATTTTATAGTGATGCGTATGGTTTACCGTGTACATTTTATTATACTATCTACTATCTTCTGATTATTTCAATGATTCCATAACATTCAAAAGTGATTGATAACTGTCCACATCGTGATACCTTACATTGCTTGTAGACATCTCATTAAACAGCTTTTTCGCACAAGATATTTTTGCTTGCTCAATTGGTCTGAGATTAAGGCTTTCCATTGTCCCCTTAGTTTCGGCAATAAAGAAGATATGCTTTACCGTTCCCTCATAGAAAGCAATAGCCCAGTCAGGGGAATAGTTACCCACTGGAGTGGGAATTTGGAATGTTCTCGGCAGTTTCGCGTACACGCATACTTCTTCGGCAGCATCTAAGTCTTCAACAAATTTTCTTTCAATGCTCTTTTCCGCAGAACCATCCGTAAACACATAGTCTTGAATGGCTTTTTTTGCAAGAAACGCTTTTTCAAAACTCTGAGTATTTTTTTCGGCGGTAAAAATTGTGCTGTCATACTCGCCTTCAATATAGTCATAAGAGATATGTTCAACAATCATTGTGGCTTTCTGCTCATTAATAAGCCTACCAACCTTAGAAATAAATTCTTCCGGATTATTTCTGAACATATGGAATTTATCTGGTCTGATACCCTGCAAAATCGACGCAATAGTTCTGCGAGTCAGGGTAGTGTCTTCAGCAATCTTTCCGATAAGATCATACTTAATTTGACTGGTTCCCGCATGCTTCAAAGTCTGTGTCCGTGTTTTCTCACCGCTAAAAGAAGCTCCACGTTCAACTTCATATTCGTTCATCTTATCTTTCTGACGACCAATCGTAGCGGTATATTGCAACTCGGAAACAAAGAGCTTCTCATTGATATGATTTATCGACTTATCGATAAGCTCCTCACTATCAAAACTTACTGTATAAGCATACTTATGATTAATTTGCCTCCATAATGTTTGGAATTCTTTTTTTGCGAAATTCTCATTGAGCGGATTATCCTTAATCTTTGAGTCATGACCATTGACAAACATGTCTTTAAGAACGTTGTCATCATATACTGATTGAATAAGTGTATGTATCCCCTTTGTCATCAACCGCAATTCCTCCGGCAAAGGAGCAAGTGTACCAGAAGCCGCTTCATTTCGATATTTATCTGTAACCTTACGATTCATATCCACATAGCCGTTGGAAATAAGGTAAAATTCTATTGTATTTGCCGCTTCATCATCAATGAGCGTGGGTACATCATTGACTTTGACATATTTACCACTAAAATATTCGCTTGTAGCAACGGTCGGTCTGTCATAAAGAACCATTTTAATATCGCTCTGTAAGTCGGAAACAAACGTTTTATAACTCTCACTGGCAATAACTGTCAGAATATTAATGTCGTGAACCATGTCGCCGCAGCTTTGAGCGTCCATTCTGTTACCGCTTTGATTAACACAAAGGCGAAGCCCACGTCCAACCTCTTGTCGCTTAGCTGTGTTACTGTCGGAATGTTTCAAAGTACAGATTTGGAATACATTCGGGTTATCCCAACCTTCACGCAAAGCGGAATGAGAAAAAATAAAACGGGTAGGTTCCTCAAAAGAGAGCAATCGCTCTTTGTTCTTCAAAATCAAGTCATATGCTGAAATGTCATCGGAAAACTCACTTCCACGCTTAGTCTTACTGTCTATACTGTGTCCTGTCCTTTTATCAATGCTGAAATATCCTTTATGTATGGTGCTTACATCACTGCAGGTAGATTTCAAATATCTTTGATATGGAGTATCAAAAATAGTGATATATTGGTTAAGAATGCTGAGGTATTCTTCTTCAAACATCTTTCCATATTCGCCTAAAATTTCGTTCCCATCTTCATCATACTGGCGGTATTTTGCAACTTCATCGATAAAAAACAGAGAAAGACACTTGATACCCATATTAAAAAGCTTCTCTTCCTTCTCAAAATGAGAAAGGATGGTCTCTCTGATTTGGATACGTCGCATATCCTTTTCGGTTACATCCCCCACTACATCACCAGCTGTAATAACTTCACCATTTGTAAAGGTCACCGTGCTGCGAAGTGGATCAACTTCGGAAATAGTATAACCTTTGTATTGTTCCATTTCCTGAGAAACATAGTAAAGATCGTCACCAACGCCGAGGATATGGGTTTCACGGTTAATAGATTTATTGTAACCAATCTCAAGTTCGATTTTTGCCATTGGCGGTTTCTTGCTGGAAAGCACAATCTGCTCAAGGTACAGATAGCTGTCTGTACCTCTGAAATTCTTAACCTCAAACCCTTTGACCTCAATCTTTTTGACAAGCTTTTTATTAAAGGCATCCAATGCATCAAGCACATAGATCATATTATGCTGTACAGCATGGGTAGCAGAATAATTTAAACTAAACAAAGGGTTGAAATTCTTCAACGCCTTCTGGGTAACTGCACCGCCCATTTTCTGCGGCTCGTCCAGAATGAGAATAGGCCTGTTGGCCTTGATCACATCAATCGGACGGCGGGAACCAAACTCATCACGTTTTCAGATAAATGGAATGGATGTCCATTTTCTCCATGTAACAATGTGCTTTCTGACTCCCGATGGGATATCCCAAAAGTTTTCATTGCGCTGATATCTATCTGGAACCCCAAGTTAGATGATCGATATGAAGAGGATCCATGATGGCTTTGATGGCCAATTTCTCTTCCGATATTGCATTTTCTTTATAATAAATGAGGGTACGATTGATCTCAAGGAGCCTCGTTCCAACAGCAGCAAGAAGTTCTATAATCATCAAAAAGTTTCGGACTAAATTGACTATCGTAGTCCGGCCCGCAAATTTTTTCAGATGTTTTTGAGCAAGTCCACCTGCATGGTTAACTGACCAATCTTTTTTTCTATGCTGTTTTCTTTTTTCGTTCTTCAACAAATTTTTCTTTGAGATTTTCCTCACATTTGTCATCGAAAATAACGGAGGTATTATTTAGGACTTCTTTTTCTCAGTTTCTCAACAGATTTAGTTGAATATTGTTTTCTGTTACAATGGTATTGAGATTTTTCTCACCTTTTAATAGTCTAATAACAAGGTCTAATTTAAATTTTGCACTGAAATTTCTTTTTTGTCTGGACATAATAATGAATCCTTTCTTTTATATTGATTTAAGTATATCAGATTCATTAAAAATTGTCTTAAAAAGTTCCTTAATTTATGAGACCATTATAGTTCGTAAAATATAAAGAATTTATTTTCATAATTCATATATAATTTGTTTAAGGATTGTCCACATTATCATCGCATTTTCATGTGTTATGTTTTGTTTGATGACGTATAATAAGTTTCGCAAAAATAAAATTTTATAAATAGACATGGTCTATAGCCGTTTGGTAGAATTAAGTCACCACAACAAAATTTATCAAAGGAGGCTATAAAACCATGTCTGATAAGATTACACAGCTAAATGAGGACTTAATAAAGCATGATTTAAAAGATCTTGTCCGCAGCAGTGTCGAAGAAACCTTAAATGCCCTGCTCGACAAAGAAGCGGATGAGTTAGTTAATGCGGAGAAATACGAACGATCTGCTGACCCTCAAGGATACCGTTCCGGTCACTATAAGCGGAATCTTCATACAACAGCAGGGAAAGTGGAACTGAAAGTTCCCAAGCTCAAGGGTGTTCCTTTCGAAACTGCCATCATTAGACGGTATCGCCGCAGAGAATCTTCTGTTGAAGAAGCACTCATCGAGATGTATTTTGCCGGTGTTTCTGTCCGTCGTGTAGAAGATATCACCAAAGCTTTATGGGGAACAAAAGTGATTAGCAACCTCAATAAAAAAGAGTATGAACATATCGAAACCTGGCGGACACACCCTCTTTCCGGGAACTATCCATATGTTTATGTGGATGGTGTTTATCTGAAACGCAGCTGGGGCGGTGAGATCCAGAATGTTTCCGTTTTAGTTGCAATCGGCGTCAGCCAGGATGGATGTCGTGAAATTCTTGACGCTGCTGAAGGCATGAAAGAGGATCGTGAGATCTGGCGTTCTTTCTTTGTATGGCTGAAGGAACACGGCTTACTTGGTGTACGCCTGATTATCAGTGATAAGAATCTGGGGATGCTGGAAACCATTCCGGAAGTTTTCCCAGATGCCAAATATCAGCACTGTACTGTGCACTTTTACAGAAACATCTTTTCCGTTACACCCCGTAACAAGATGAAAACGGTAGCTCTCATGCTGAAAGCAATCCATGCCCAGGAAAGCAAAGAAGCAGCCCGGGAGAAAGCACTCCAGGTAGCTGAAAAACTGAAAGTAATGAAGCTGTCCAAAGCTGCAAAAAAGGTGGAGGATGGCATTGAAGAAACATTAACCTATATAGATTTTCCAAGCCAGCATTGGACTCGGATCCGGACGAACAATACGATTGAACGCCTCAACCGTGAAATCAAACGCCGAACCAAAGCAAAGGAGAATCTACTGTCTGATATCATAGCCGGTTGACTGCCGGTTACCAAACGGCTGAATTTAATTTTTGTGAAAAAATCTTGTCACTATCGGCATTCTCTGATCTGTTCTGCCCATTCATTCAAACGAACCTGCTGTGCAACTAAACTTGTTTGGAATTTCATGACTTACCTCCAATCATTGGTCAAAAAAGTTGAATACTCAACTTTTTTGACTGTATAGTAATAAATCTATTATCCCAAATATAGAAGATTTAGAAAAGATACCCGCTATTTTGCGTGTACATTAAGCGAGTACGATGTACGCATTTTGTCTGTTTTGCCATAATAAAAGGCCCTCCTATGAATTAGATTTTATCATAGAAGAACCTTTCAGTACATATTTACAGAAAAAGTTTCACACCACAGCCTTGTGTGGTCGTTTCAATGTCTATTGGCCGTCTCTGTCAAAAAATTGGTAATTTCTGCTTGTCGCGTTCCTGTATCTCACGTAGACGTTTAAATACTCTCGGCTTTTCGGACGGCCTGTGCTGTTCCTTAGTGGCGTCTGTCAGTTTTCTACTGACTTGGTATTCTCACTCGGCAAGATCACGGTTGTACTGTTTCACAAGCGTTCCATTTCTCGTGAAGACAGTACGCATAAATATCTGAACATCGAGATAACCGTCCTCTTTGAACGTATCGGGAATGTTATCCAGAATTCTCTCTTGGCTACTATTAGATGAGTGATGAGTTATCTTAAGTTTTATATTTATGATACAGTTCCGTTAGCACTACATTTAATGGTCACAGATCTTGTATAAATGTTTTGCACACCAGAGACATCTTTATGAACAATAGTTGCTTTTGCAGTAGCAGAATTACCGCTTTTACTAGACGACGCATTTTTTATCGTCCACGTTTTTCCTGGCGCACTAGCACTGTGTGAGCAACTAGTGCAAACAGCATTTTTCCCATTATAAGAAAAAGTTGCTTTAATTGAAAGAGACCACATTACATTACCACTAGCATTTTTTGATGAGATTGTTTTAGTTTTTGTAATATACTTTGTATTGCTGAGCGTATGTAAATTAGAAGATGTTTCGTAATTTGTTGAGATGCTAGTTTCAATATAATATCCATCTTCATAAAATCTATCAATAATTTCATAATTTTGAGGTGATTCAGCTGAGACAGTGAGAGAAGTGGCTAAAAACACCATAATTAAGATAAGTAAATAGGTAAATAGATTTTTTTTCATACCAAAACCTCCTTCTATTATTGCTATTCTAGAATTGTCTCTTCATATATTACTTGCTCTTCTTTAAAAGTTTTATGTGCTTCATAGGCATATATACTAAATAGCAACAGAGTAATTATCAAAACTAAAGAAATAACACTTATGCAGTATTTTATAAATTTGGACTTTCTAATACGAGTGATTATATAGTCAGTATCTGCATAAACAAAGTAAAGATTCACTGTATCTTCAGGTGTACCAACGCTCATATAAAGTTCGTTAAGAGAAGTAACATGATTAAAATTATCTTCAAGATTTAACTTAAGTTTATTTATGTAATTCTTTTCATCTTTTCCCATAATAGGGAAAAGTATTTTTACTTTTTTTATATATTCTTTACATATTTTATTCATTGTTAGAATGTCCACCCATATTTAATTCATCATCCGTAAAAAGATCAAGTATATCATTAACTTTCGATGTAATAATACGATAATTATTCATCAAATCATAAAGATACTCTAAACCGGCTTCCTCAATATGATAATAAACACGAGTTCTTTTTTTACCCACACGTTTACTATATTCACTTATTTTGCGTTCATTTTCCAATTTGTATGTAGATGCGTAAATTGTATTAAGCGAAAGAGAAAAAGCATCCTGAGATTCGTTATTAATTATTTTAACAATTTCATAAACATAAGCATCCTTTTTACTTAAAATTGCTAAAATGAGTAATTCAGTAACACCACTTAAAAAATAATTTTTTGTATTCATATCTGATCCAACTAATATATTTATTTACACATTATATCAAAAAAATTTTAATTATTCAATAATACATTCATCAAAATATTTATTTACAAAAATAATATGATATGATATGATAAGACTATCAAATCTGACCTGTACATAACTCGAGTGGGACAGAATAATACGAAAGTTTTCGTATAGGAATCGTAGTTCTATTTTTAATAAATGATAGGAGGAAGGTATAGATGAAGTATGTAAAAAAATAATAGTAGGTATTATGTGTACTATTTTTACAGGATTGCCTGTTCGAACAGCTGTAAGTGGGACTGGTGTTGAAGAATTAAATCCGGAAGATGAAGGTGAATGTTTAGTATTTGAAAGTACTGATGATAATCCAATAGCAGTTCCCAATGCAAGTTATTCAAAAGGTGACTTGATATATATACAATATTCGCGTTCTGAATTATTGGAAACTCTTTATAGAAGAGATGCATATTATTATTCGTTGTCAAATTTAGCTAAAAAATTTGTCAAATATCTAACTGGATTATGGGCATATTCTGATGGCTATACATGGTCAAAAACAAATACTACAACTGTAACGGGTTCCAGTGAGTCAGGAGTGACCTTTGCAAAGCAACTATGTGTTCAAGATCAAAAGCTAATTATTCAGCATCTGGAACATTTTACAAAAATAATGTAGTATGGGTGAGCTCAATTACTAGGAACCAAGAATTTTAAACTAATACATATTACTTTATCAGTCATACAGTCATTTATAATATACCAATGTCCAAAAACTATAATTAAAAGGAGGTAACTAGTATGAATACAACTAAACGTTGGAGTGCTTTATTCATGACACTTGTATTAATATTCATGTGTATACCAATGAGCGCAAAGGCAGAAGAAACTACAATACCTAATTTAGACGAAGAAATTCATCAACTCCAAATAACCATGAAGAATAAATTTGGTCAAGAAGTTACAGTTTTTTTTGCAAATACAAATACGGGAGCTACTTACCGCGATGTACAATGCATTATCGATGATGATCCAGAGACGTCTGTATTTACCATTTATGAAGTAGGAGAGGACGAAAGTGATATAGATTCCTATCCAGAAACTATGGATCCGGCAACAAGAGTTTGGAGTCCACCACTCGGAAGCACACACAAATATAAAACAGAAAAAACCATTACTACTCCATCTCGAGTTGTAAGAGATGATTTTGTTATCTCCGTAGCGAAAGGACAGACAACGACATTGAAAAAAGAGTATGTAGGAACTTTAACTGGTAGCATCAATGGAAAATATTTTAACAAGGCAAATTTAGGAATAAAGCTAAATATAACATGTAGGTTTTCAGTAAAACACAAATTTACCGGACCAACAAGTGGTAAATATAATTCAAGAGAATATCGAGTAAAGTACTTTAGAGAAGATGGTAAATACATACAAAAGGACTATTGTTATAAGTTAAGTGGTGCTCTTTATGGCATTCGAACTCATGGCGGAACTTATCAGGAAACTGTGAAATATGCTTCATATAGCAAAGATTCCAAACAATGAGGAAAACATTATGAAAAAATTTTTATTAGGACTTAGTTTCTTTTGGTTTGGAGCTATAGGTTTACTAATCAATTTTACGTATACTCTTTTTCATCAAAGTATTATTAATGGGAACGAAGGATGGTTAATTAATTTCATAGCAAATGACACAGCTATTCCACTACTATTCTTTAGCCTATGGGAAATAATCGGAATAATAATTTGTATTAGGACATTGAAAGATTAAAGGTATATGAATATAAAGGAATGTATGAAGAAAAGTCTGTAAATAGGATTCTTTTGTGATAAGGCTTGGGGAGTGTCGCAAAATCATCAAAATAGATGATTGCGCGGCACTCCCTTTAATCATGAAAAACTTAATTTGTTTCAATTATTTACCTTTTGAAGGTATAATCCACTACTTTTTTTAATAAATATATATAAATACTAATACAAAAATGAGCGACTCACTTTCTAGTTTTGTCTACTTGACGGGTAGCACACCAAAATAAGGCTTTACAGGCTCTGACACCACAGGACAAAACCATCCCGAACGAGCAAGAAGTGAGTGCTATTTTTTTAATTTTAGAGAGCATTTGAAAATCTTAAATTTTAGTTAGGCTGAAAAAGTTTGATTCATAAAAAAATTGTTTTTTTCATTACTCTTACTATATAAAATTACTACGCATATATTACAGTACTTTAATCCTATTTATAATGCTTCCTGTAACTCGTTCTTCCTTTTTTGGATAATATCTGATAATTTATCCAATGTTTCTATATCCATTTCTTCTTTCAGGATAGAATAAAGTATCTCTTCCAATATATTTCCAGAATCACTTTTTCCTTCCTTAAGCTGAAAAAGATTCCACTGTTCCCTTGTCATTGTCGGTTCAAAAACACGGGCAAAATTCTTTGTTGTCTGCTTAAAACCAGCTACTTTAATCATCTCTTTTTTAAGCAGTGAATTGATCATGATGTGGATATAGCTTGGTTGCCATGTACGGTTCACACACATCCTCACGATTTCCGCAGAGGAAAGCGGACTTCCGGTATCCCATAATAGATTCAGGACATCTTTCTCACTGTCTGTTATTTTCTTCATAAATTATCCTCTTCTTTCTCATTATATGTGCAGATATTTTTACATACTATTATATACATATTCTTGTTTTATTCAATATTTTTTATGATACAAAATTTTTTCAATTGAAATATGAAAAAAGCAAACCTTGATATCCCATATTCCGGTTCTGTATCAAATTATCCCTCTTTTCTGATTTTGTCATCTACATAATCAATGACCTGGCAGTCTTCCACAATGATTTCCGTAAAACAGACCCGTTTTCCCTCTTTATTGGTATAATCCCCATTTTTTACACGTCCCACAAGGAGCAGCCGTCCTCCTTTTCTGGCATAGGACACCAGGTATCTTGCCCTGCCTCCATACGCGACACAGTTAAAAAAATCTGCTTCCTTTTCTTTTGCGTATTCCCGGTCCACTGCGATCCGAAACCGGCACCAGTATGTCGTACTGCCCTCTTTTTCTTTTCTCTGCAATTCCGGCTCATATACAAGCCTTCCCAATAAAACCGACAGATTCATCCTAATCTCCTTCCATTTAATCTTCATCTATGTCTTCTGTTCTCTCTTGTACCACACTGTGCACCGTATATCTTGAATCTTCGCTTCGCCCCGTAGAACAGGTGGAGAGTGTGATTACCCTGTCTTCTTTGACAGGTACTACTCCCATGCCATAATAATTTTCTTCCACTGTCATTGTCAGCCAGGCCATCCATTCTTTCCCCGTTCGAAACTCTGTCTGATATGTCTCACTGGCATCTTCACAGTCATAGGTACTGTAGATCCGGGCGTGGGTAGTCCTTCCCTGCTCATAGATATATACATCGGGATGTTCCCGGCCAAACTCTTTTGATTCATAGTCATGGAGAGAACCGAACATTGCCCGGCTGGCCATGTTATGTCCATAGACCACGATATGCTGGTCTGAAAAACTCACGCCCGGCTGGATAAAAATAGAGCCGGGATAACTATACTCTCCTTTATAATCTTTATGCAGGTATTCATTCCAGGTGGAACACTGCAGCACCGGATAATCGATCTTTGTCCCTGGTACTGTGATCCAGGCGACGATATCCGGATTGATCTTCTGCAGTTGATCCCAATGGATGTTATCCCTTCTCGTCTCTTTCCCATTGGGATCATGCTCTTCCGTCTTCACCTTTTCCCGCAGCTGCCGGATCTCCCATTCACTTTTTATAAAAGGGGCCACATCCTTTACAGCAAGCACCGCACAGGCCAGTGCCACCGCAAAGATTCCAAAGAGCAGCAACTGATACAATGTCCTTTTTACCATTTTTCTTTATTCCATCCTTTCCGCCTGATCTTCTTCCCTTTTTGTTATTTTCTGCAAAGAATGCTGCAAGAGATATTCATTAGGATATCCGCTGTCATACATCTTCTTGATATTCAGTAATCCCCTGTTCACAAGACGTAAAAAAGTGGACTTTGACTCTTTCGATTCTCCTTCCACCTTTTTCCACGGCTGCTTCTGGACATAGATCTCCGTGATCACCTGATACTGCCTTTCCGGCAGGAGCCGGTAACAGATCCACAGCCTGTGCAGCATCTCCTCTTTTTTCAAAAGGATATCGATCTCATAAGATATCTCTTTGTACCAGTTCTTGAGCTGCCTTTGATGCCGCAGGACGATATCGGACAGATCCTGCCCTGCCCCGTTTTTTATTCCTGGCATATCACTGTTCTTGTTTTTTCTGATGGAAATCACCTCAATGAGTACATCCGTATCATGCAGGTCCTGATACAGATCGAGGATCTGCTGTCTGGTCTGTTCCCGGATGCTTTTATATTCCATCAGGATTTCTTTGATATCTTTTACATCCAACTCATACATTTTTCTTACCACTGCATTCCATACTCAATGGCAGCATGCCTTTCCCCGGCATTTGCTGCCTGTTATCTTTTCTCCCATACCGCACTTCGCGCCATGTTGGCGCGAAGTCATTTCCCTATCAGAAAAAGCAGCCCGGTCTCCCGGCAGGCTGCTTTTTCCTGTTTCCGATATTAATTTTAAATTCCGATAAAATTTTTTACATCCCTCCATACAGGTCATGGTTCACTTCCGCCTGGTAATAATGGCTCATCGTCATGGTCGCATTATAAAGCGTCGTCAAAAGATAGGCGCGGATATTTCCTACTTTTGTCGTATTTTTATGTAGGCAGGAAAGGATATAATCCACATGGGAAAACCGTAGTTTCATAAAACGATTCTTTACGATTTCCGCCGCCTTATTCACCCCGGCAATCCTTACGACACTCTCATCAGGAAGGATCATGATCTCCACCATCAATTCCACCAGTTCATCCACCTCTTCCCGTTCCAGCGGACTCCTTCCAGCGAAACTGTCATATTCGATATTTTCCCTTATTTTTGCTCTGTATGCTTCCATCTCATCCATCTTTTTCTTTCCGGCAGGATTTCCCCGTCCCCTCTTTAGCGATTGATAGGATATGATAGGTCTATCCTTATCCGTATTATTATCCTCAGTATCATTACCGTTTGATTTTCGAACTTCTGAAAGTCCGTTTTTCATACTTCTAGAAGTTTGATTTTCATACTTCTGGAAGTTCACATATGGTCTTTCCTGGGTGCCATCATCCATACCTACAGATCCCCCCTTTTCATACCTCTGCGCTTCTTTTTCTTGGATATCGCATCTTTTTCTTCCAGTTTTTCTATGAATAGGGTGATATTCATGCTGTTTTTCTACTGGTATTTGCTGACATCCGGCTTTCTCATTCCCTGAAATCCCGTCCCCGTCTTTCTGGCAGGCACTTTCTGGTACTTCTGGAAGTTCGTTTTTCATACTTCCAGAAGTTTGATTTTCATACTTCTGGAAGTCCTCCTGAACTGCTCCATCTCCTGTCCCGGCATCACAGCCCTCTATGACAAAATTTTTAACATAAATAATATTCGGCTTTCCCTGCCCCATTCGTTTCTTTTCGATCAGCCCGATGCCTTTTTCCCCATCGAGTTCCGCAATGCTCCTGACCGCTTTCTGCCGCCCGCATCCCAGCAGCTCCATGATCTCTTCAACGGTAAATATGATATAGACCCGGTTCTTTTCATCAAACCACTGGTTCTTCACACTGAGCCCCATGCGGTCCAGCATGAGGCCGTACAATATTTTGGCCTCACAGGAAAGGGACTGAAAACATGTTTCCGTAAAAAGCATCTTCGGGACCCGGTAAAAACTGTATTGATCTGCTTCCATTCCATAATAATATTCAAACTTCAGCCCCTGCATCTTCTTCCCCTTCCTTTCCTTTTTTCCACTGCTCCAGCAGTGTATAGATCACTTCTTCCATCTGTGCACTTGTATATGTCGGCGGGAAATACTCCCTGATCTTTTTTGGGGCCAGTGTCACACGGACCGCCTGTCTTTCCTTTTTTGCCAGGATCCCATACACCGCTGTTTCTTCCAAGGTTCCATTTCCACTGTATTCTTTGAATTTCCCTGCCTGCGATGGGGACGGATATCTGCCGGTGTCCTGACAGGCTTTCTGCACCCATTCCTGTTCCTGTCTTTTCAGATATGACAGTTTCTCTGCTGCTGTCATCCCTATATTCCCGGCATCTACCATAAAAAGCAGCCCATCAACCAGCTCTGCCAGACGGATATATCTTTGTACCGTCCGCCCGCTGTCCCCTGCTTTTTCCCCGACAACATCCGCGGTACGTTTTTCTCCCCAGCTCCCCTGGTGTTTCATCGCTTCATATTTCATCTTGTATGCCTTTGCCTTTTCACTGGGACGCAGATTCTCCCGCTGGATGTTTGTATCCACCATAAGGACTGTGGCCGCATCGTCATCCAGTTTCCGGATGATAACTGGCATCTCTTCTATCCCTGCCAGTTCACAGGCACGCCACCGGCGGTGCCCGGCTATCACCTCATACCCATCGGCACAGGGACGGACAATCCCCGGCTGGATGACCCCATGCTGTTTGATGCTCTCCACCGTTTCCTGCATCTTTTCATCATCCAGAACCAAGAATGGGTGCTCTTTGAAAGGACGGAGCAAACGGAGCGGAAGAACCGTATACTCTCCCTGCACACTGTTTTCCCCGGCGCCAAACAACTCATCATAAGAAGTCAGCTTTATCTTTTGTGCACTCCTACTTTTCATTGGCGAGCACCTCCCCTGTAAGCAGACGATATCCTTCGGCAACATTCCCTTTCGGGTCATGCAGATAGATGCTCTTCCCTTCTGCTGTCGTTTCGGCCGCCCGCACCGACATCGGGATGCAGTGGGCAAAAATATGTACATTATCCCCGTAGACTTCCCGGATCTGTTTTTCAATATCTTTTGCAAAGTTGGTCCGCCGGTCCACTTTTGTCAAAAGAATTCCCAGGATGGAAAGTTTTCTGTTCAGCTGTCTGTGTACTTTTCCGATCGTCTTAATCAGCTGCTGCAGCCCTTTCACAGGAAGGTATGCGGCTTCCACCGGTATCAGGACACTGTCCGCCGCCACAAGGGCATTGATTGTGATCATCCCCAGGGACGGCATACAGTCGATAAGTATATAATCATATCTGTCTTTGATCTCTTCCAGATACAGACGCAGGATCTGCTCCCGGCTCATCACGTTCACCAGCGAAGTCTCCAGCCCGGCAAGCTCGATATTCGCCGGAATAAAGTCGACGCCTTCTTCATGATGACAGATTCCTTCTTCCAGATTAATTTCTTCCTCATTGATCACTTTTCCAAGAATCTGCACCAATGTCATCTCCAGTTCATCGGGTTCCTGTATTCCAAGGCTCACCGAGAGACTCCCCTGAGCGTCCGCTTCTACCAGAAGGACTTTTTTCCCTTTCCTTGCAAGTCCAATCCCTAAATTTACACACGTCGTCGTCTTTCCTACTCCGCCTTTTTGATTTGCAACTGCGATTACTCTGCACATATCTATTCCTGCCTTTCTTCTTTTTCCACTTCTGCATAGGAACGGTAATACCTGTTTGTTCCTTTATTTGCAAACATATCTGATACTCCGAGAACCCGAATCTCCGATTGTCTCTGAAGAAACTTCCGGAACCATCGGATATCCTTTGCAGTTCCCTGCAGCCTAATTTTTAACATGGGAACATTCCTCCTTTACCAGAGCATTCCTGATCAGATAGTGGCATTTGAAAAGTAAGGCAGCAACCATCTTCTCATATCTTATCCCAGTATAAAACATTTTTTGCCTCTTACTGTCTTCTGCCCTTAACGCTGTGTTTTTTGCCATTATGCAACCTCCTTAAAAATATTTTTATACTAAAAAAAGGACGAAACTCTTTATTTTCTCAGATATTCGTCCTTATATTGGAGTGTATTCTCCTTCCGTTTTATTACCAAAATATTCAATTATATAAAAACACCAGATAGCATGACATATCCACCTGATATTTTCTTCTGCGGTAATATCACATGTTTTATTCTTTTTTCCCTTGTCTTGATTTCCTCCTTTCGGTATACTATGTTATTCTGTACAGATATCTTTTCCCTTTCGTGGTTAATGAGTCGGGATATGCACCAGAAACGCCTTTTTCAAGGCTTTTCCCGTGTTGTCCCTATTATATCTCACTCACTCGCCCTGGATGATGCCGCCGGTCAGAGCGATGAGGTCCGGATCTGTGATCTTGATGCGGAGCGCCTTCTGGGCGTCTTTTTTGCTCAGGGAAATTTTTTCTATCTCGATGGTATAATCTCTGCTCTCCCCGCTGATACTGGTTCTGACAAAGGCTTTTCCTGTTTTGATCTCCGAGGCGTCGGCCACTTCCATCAGCTGGCCGTTCCGGAAATTTTCCTGATGATTTTTTATGAGACCGAAGATGCCGCAAGTGCTGTTGATGCCGATGTTGCCCAGATATTTTTCCGGGATATAGTCGATGGTCCCGATGACCTGTCCCGGGTCTTTGGCTTTGCCCTTCATGATGGAAGCGATATCGGTCTCATAGATGCTTCCGCCGGCAATGTTTAACTGGACGCCCAGGTCACAGTCGCTGATTCCGTGGCCCAGGGCGGCAAAGTTTCCGTCTTCGGTGATATAGGTGACGGTTCCGATACCCTGGGTATCGTTGCGGATCCAGGCACCGATCTGGTAACAATGATCTTCTTCGGAGTAGACCGGCTGTATTTTAATCTGCTGCTCTTCGCCGTTTCGGGAAATGGTGAGCACGGCTTCTTTCTCCTCGTTTTTCTGCAGGCAGGAAATAAACTGTGCCTTGGAAGAAATGTCTTCCCCGTTCATGGCCAGAATATAGTCCCCGGACTCCAGTTTATGTTCTGCCGGTGAGCAGGTTCTGTTGTCTGCCGTTTTTACATTCTGGATTCCCAGAACCAGAACGCCCTTGGTTTTGATGTATATGCCCACCGGCTCTCCGGAGGCATATACCTTGGTTTTTGTCTCCTTCTTATCCCCGCCCGCTGCCAGCGTCTCTCTTATGTCCTCTTCCCCTGCCGCGTCGTACAGTCGTTCCTCTACATGAAACAATTCTCCCGCCTGCGCTCCGGCGGCAAATAATACTGCCGTCAGCAGTAAAAAATAGAATCTTCGCAGCCTGCTTTTTTGCTGCTTTTGTGTTATCCGCGGCTTTTGTGCCTTCAATGAATTTTCAGCCATAAAAAATACCCCCATGCTAAAGTACTGACCTTAGTATGGCGGGCATTTTCTGAATTCACACAGACAGATTATTCTACATTTTTTTATTCGACAAAATTCTTATGGTTCTGACACGGCATGGTTGAGCCGTGAAGCGAATTTTTTCATTTCTCTGGCGTTGTCCAGGACGGTGCTGGTAATTTCTGCGCCTCCAAGCATTCTTGCCAGTTCTTCCACGGATTCCTCCTCCGAGAGCCGGTAGATCCGGCTGATGGTGGAATTGTTGTCGCTGGTCTTTTCGATCAGATAATGGGAATCCGCCATGGCCGCGATCTGCGGCAGATGGGTGATGGCGATGACCTGACGCTTTCCGGCAATCTGTGACAGCCGCTCCGATACTTTCTGGGCAGTCCTTCCGCTGATTCCGGCGTCGATCTCGTCAAAGATCAATGTCTCCACCTGTTCTTCGTCGGCCAGCACCGATTTGATGGCCAGCATGATACGGGACAGCTCACCGCCGGAGGCGGTTTCCTGCAACGGCCGGACGTCCATGCCCGGATTGGTGGAGATCATGAAGCACACGTCATCTTTGCCGTCCGCCCGGCAGGCCGGCGCCTCTGTGAAGGCGATCTCAAAGCGCACCTGATTAAAATTCAGGTCCAGGAGCGCATTTTTGATGGACTCTGCCAGAGGAACGGCGGCCTTTTTACGAAGAGCTGTGAGCTTCGCGCAGGCGTCGTTCAGCTGCACAGCCAGACGATCCCTCTTTGCTTTCAGTTCTTCCATCCGCTCATCAAAATGCAGCAGCGCTTCCAGACGGCTCTCCGCCCTGGCCTTATATTCCTTTATGGCCGGAATGGAATCACCGTATTTGGCCTGCAGACGGTGGATCAGATCCAGACGTTCTTCCGTCTGCACAAAGGTTTCCTCGTCGAACTCCATGGAAGACATGTATTCCGACAAATCCCGGTTAAAATCATTTAAAAGACCGTCCACCGTGGAAAGCTCTTCCATCAGTGTTCCGACGCTCTCATCATATTTTGTCACATCGGACAGAGAGCGGATGGCCATTCCCAAAAGATTTTCCGCGCTGGAGGAACTGCCGCTGGTCATCTCATGGACGGACGCACAGGCCGTGAGGATGTCCCTGGAATGGGAAATCCTCTGGAAGAGTTCTTCCAGTTCCTCGTCTTCTCCTTCTTTTAAGGCCGCGCTCTCAATTTCCTGTATCTCATATTTTAAAAATTCGATTTCACGAATTCGTTCTTCTTCTCCCAGATTCTGTTCTTTCAGCTGCCGCTCTATTTCCTGATACTGCCGGAACAGACCGGCGACTGTCTCCTTCACCGGTGCGATCTCCGTTTTATTGTAATTATCCAGGATTCTCCGGTGATTCTGCGGTTTCAGCAACAGCTGATTCTCGTGCTGTCCGCTCAGATCCAGCAGAAACGGGGACAGCTCTTTCAGACGCGCCGCTGTGACGCTGCAGTCGTTGACTTTATTGATAACTCTATTATTTGTAATTCTTCTTGAAATAATGATTTCGCCGTCCTCAAAGGGAATGTCAAATTCTTCCATTTTTTGTTTTACCACATCGCTCTCGGTGTGGAACACCAGCTCAATGAGGGCGCTGTCACAGCCATTCCGGATCATATCCTTCGGGATCTTGCTGCCCAGAGCCGACTGGATGGAGCCGATGAGAATCGACTTTCCGGCGCCGGTCTCTCCCGTCAGGATATTCAGGTGGCTGGTGAAATCAATATCCGTTTCCTCGATCAGTGCAAGATTCTTTACATGTAAGTTAATGAGCATGTTTTCCTCCGCAAAATTATTCCAGGCCTTTTATGATCAAATGAATCTCATCGATGACATCGCTCACCATTGCCGCGTCCTTTACCACGCAGAGAAGGGTATCGTCGCCGGCGATGCATCCCACGACTCCCTTCATGGCAATGGAATCAATAGCCGCGCCGCAGGCCATGGCCATGCCGGAAACGGTCTTGATGACGAGAAGATTGCCGGCGCCTTCCATATGTATGATGGCTTCCGAAAGCACTCTCCGGTATTTATCAGAAACATGCAGGTCCCTGGTGAGAATCGGTGCGTACTTCTGTTTTCCGCTCTCTCCTGCCACCTTCGTCAGTTTTAGCTCCCGGATATCTCTGGAAATGGTTCCCTGAGTAGAAGGAAAGCCCTCTTCCTGCAGACGTCTGGTCAGCTCTTCCTGGGTTTCGATATCATACTTCTCGATGAGTTCCAGTATTTTTTTCTGCCTCTTTCCTTTCATAACAACCTCTCTATATAATCACAACAATTTTTCTTTTAATATTTTTACAAAACTCACTTCTTTCATCTTAATAAACGGCGTACTCTCCGTAGCCTTGTAAATGCGCACCTTATCACCCGGGCGCAGCACAATGCCCTCCCTGCCGTCCGGGGAAATCACTGCTTCCTCCCTCTGTCCGTGACGGATATTATCCAGAGTGATAGTCACCACATCGCTCTTGGCAAGAACCACGCTCCGGATAGCCAGCGAATGCGGACAGATAGGCGTCACCACAAAATTCTTACAGGTAGGGTTGATGATCGGCCCGCCGGCTGAAAGATTGTAGCTGGTGGAGCCTGTCGGCGTACAGACGATGACACCGTCGGCATGATACTGTTCAATGAGTACGTCATTGATCTCAATGGACAGACCGATCATCCGGGAAAACGAACGACGGCTGATTACGAAATCGTTGAGTGCCGTAAACCCTCCGGAACGCTCGCCGCCCCGGTAAACTTCCCCCCGGAGCATCATACGTTTTTCCAGCTCATATTTATCATCCACCAGATCCTTTAAGGTCTCCGGCAGCTCTTTGAGATCCACATCCGCCAGAAAACCGAGGGTTCCCAGATTGATGCCGAGAAGAGGGATATTCTGTCCCACCAGGCGGCCGGCAGCCGCCAGAATGGTGCCGTCCCCGCCGATGACGAGGATACATTCCGTGTGTTCCGGCACCTTGATGGGCGTCACATCATTATAATATCCGTCATAGATGTGGCACTGGGCGCCCATGTCAGCCAGCATATCCTTAATCTGACTGGTCAGAGCCAGCCCCGCGTCCTTCTGTCTGTTTGGAATAATCAAAAAATTCTTCATAATATCTCACTCATTTCCCGTAATCTGTGAAACCATCAATGGTCCAGCGCTCCATGGGAAGCCTGCACCACCGCCGGTATCATCGTTTTATCAATGGCGTGATCGCTTTCTGATTTCTGCAGATGCAGTAAATACTCAATATTGCCCTCCGGTCCCTTGATCGGAGAATAATCCAGATGAAGGAGAGAAAAACCGATGGACGCCGCATAGTCCATGACCATGGCGATCACTTCCTCATGCACCTTGGTATCCCGGACCACGCCCTTCTTTCCAACCTTGTCCCGTCCGGCCTCAAACTGCGGCTTAATGAGACAGACCACCTGTCCATCTTCTCTCAGACAGTCTTTCACCGGCAGTAAAATCTTAGTCAGAGAGATAAAGGAGACATCAATGGAAGTAAAATCCACCGGCTCTCCGATATCCTCCGGCTTCACATAACGCATATTTGTCTTTTCCATGCAGACCACCCGGGGATCATTGCGAAGCTTCCAGTCCAGCTGTCCCCGCCCCACGTCAATGGAGAAGACCTTCACCGCCCCGTTCTGGAGCATACAGTCGGTAAATCCGCCGGTGGAAGCGCCCACGTCCATGCAGACTTTACCGGAAAGATCCAGGTCAAAACATTCCATGGCCTTTTCCAGCTTGAGACCTCCCCGGCTCACATATTTGAGGGTCGCGCCCCGCACTTCCACGGTATCTGCAGCCCTTTCATCAAAAGTACTTCCTGCTTTATCTTCCTTCTGTCCGTTCACATAAACGATACCGGACATTATCATGGCCTTTGCCTTCTCCCGGGAAGGCGCCAGTCCCTTTTGTACTAAAATCATATCCAAACGCTGCTTCATAGTTCACTCACCTTTTCCATAATGCGGGCGGCCATGGAAGCCGCGTCAATGCCCATCTGCTGTCTCTGCCATTCCACACTGCCGTGCTCCACAAAACAGTCGGGAATCCCGAAGGTCAGCAGATGATTCTGATAGTCATTCCGGTGCAGGAAGGCCGATACCTCCTCCCCGAATCCGCCGGAAAGTACATTTTCTTCCGCAGTGACCAGGAGCGGATACCGCTCCGCCAGATCGTGGAGCATTTCCTCGTCCATAGGACGGATAAAACGCACATTGACAAGCCCCGGCTGCATGCCCTGCTCTTTTAACAGATCGACTGTCTTCAATACTTCTTCCATCATATTGCCCACGGACAAAATAACCACAGTCTTCCCTTTGTAAAGGCTCTCACTTCTGCCAAGCTCCACCGGCGGCCGGAAATTCTTAAGTCCCGCAAAGGCCTCTCCCCGCGGATAGCGCATGGCGGCCGGCCCGTCGTAGTCTATGGCAAAATGCATCATATCTTCCATCTCGTATTTATTCTTCGGGGCCATCAGCACCAGGTTCGGGATATGAGAGAGATAGGAAATGTCAAAAATCCCCTGATGGGTCTCTCCGTCCGCTCCCACCAGCCCGGAACGGTCCACGCAGAAAAAGACCGGAAGCTTCTGAATACAGACATCGTGGAGAATCTGGTCATAAGCCCTCTGCAGGAACGAGGAATACACCGCCACCACCGGCTTCATGCCGGAGGCCGCCATTCCCGCCGCAAAGGTTACCGCATACTCTTCAGCGATTCCCACATCAAAAAAACGCTCCGGACAGACCTTCTTAAAAGCCGCCAGTCCGGTACCCGAAGGCATGGCAGCTGTGATGGCCACCACATTGTCTTTCTCCTTTGCAATCTCTAAAAGCGTCTTAGAAAATACATCCGTGCAGCTGTCCGCTGTTTTTTTCTTCAGTGGCTTCCCTGTCTTCACATCGAAGGGCTCGATACCATGAAATTTCTCCGGATTATTCTCCGCGATGGGATATCCTTTTCCTTTTTTGGTCATCACATGAATGAGAATCGGTCCCTCCATGTTTCTGGCACGGTTGATGGCGTGTATCATGGCGAAAATGTCATGACCGTCCACCGGACCGTAATAAGTGATTCCCATGTTTTCGAACAACATCCCCGGAATAAACAGCTGTTTGATGGAATCTTTGGAACGCTTGATGGTCCTCACCATACTGTCCCCCACACCCGGAATATTCTTGATGGCCTGCTCCACATTGTCCTTGAACTCACCATAACTTTTCCGGGAGCGGATATCATTCAGATACCGGCTCATACCGCCCACATTTTCTGAAATGGACATCTTATTATCATTCAGAATGATAATGATATTTTTCTTTTCTTTCCGAAACAGCGCCAGATTGTTGAGCGCCTCATAAGCCATGCCTCCGGAAAGCGCGCCGTCTCCGATGACAGCCACGATGGTCTCCTTTGTCTTTTTGAGATCCCTGGCAACGGCGAATCCCATGGCTGCCGCGATGGAAGTGGAACTGTGGCCGGTGCCAAAACAATCATACTCGCTTTCCTTTCGTTTCGGAAATCCGCACATGCCGCCGCTTTTTCTCAGGGTGGCAAAACCGTCCCGCCGCCCTGTCAGAAGCTTATGGACATAAGACTGGTGTCCCACGTCATAAATGATCTTATCTTCCGGCAGATGCAGACAGAGATGCAGCGCCATGGTCAGCTCCACCGCTCCCAGATTGGAAGCCAGATGTCCGCCGGTCCTGCTGACATTTTCAATGAGGAAATCCCGGATTTCCTGCGCCAGCACCGGATACAGTCTCGCCGGTATTTTCTTTATATCATTGGCTTTTTGTATTCTGTTCAAAATTTGACCCATATGTTTCGTCCTCCGGACTTCTCATTATTTTTTTCTTCCGCTCAAATGCAGCAGGAGGTCACGAAGAAATGCATTGTCCCGATGCAGAGAGTCAAAGGCATCCAGGGCCTCTTTGGTATATTGTATCACATCTTTTCCGGACTGCTCCAGTCCCTTCATGGATACGTAAGTATTCTTTTGATTCTTCTCGTCACTGCCCACCGGCTTGCCCAGCTCCTCCTGGGTGCTGGTCAGATCAAGGATATCGTCCTGAATCTGAAACGCCATGCCGGTCTTCCCTGCGATCTGCTCCACGATACCCACTTCCTCCGGGGAAGCGCCGGCAAGAACCGCCCCGATCATCATGGCGCACTCAATGAGCGCCGCTGTCTTGTTCTGATGGATGAAGAGCAGCTCCTCGAAAGGAATCTCCCTGTGCTCCGACTCCACATCGGCGGTCTGGCCGCCGATCATACCGTAAATGCCCGGTTTGGCCGAAAGGATCTGAAACGCCCTTGCCGTCCGGATATCTTCCTCCGTGCCCTTAAAGGCCTTCGAAGCCGTCTCAAAGGCATAATTTAACAGAGCATCACCAGCGAGGATCGCCATAGCCTCCCCGTACACCACATGGGCAGTCTTTCTTCCCCGGCGGTAATCGTCATTGTCCAGGGCCGGCAGGTCATCGTGAATCAGGGAATAGGTGTGGATCATCTCAATGGCCGCCATGAATGGCTCAATGAGACTGCGGTCGCTGCCGCCGAACATCCGGTAAGTCTCATCCATGAGCATGGGACGAAGTCTCTTGCCTCCCGCCCGTATGGTGTAATTCATGGCGCTGATCACCGTCTTCTGATATCCGGTCTCCTCCGGCAGAAAAGAGTAAATCACCTCTTCCACTTCTTTTGTTCTTTTTTCAATCTTCTCTTTCAGGGATACTTCCATCTTTTCCCTCCTGTAACACAATAATTTCTTTCTCTGTTTTATCCAGGGTCTGATTACATTTTTCCAAAAGCTTCACACCCTTTTTATAATACTCCATGGAATCAGAGAGACTGAGCTTTGGGTCATCCAGCCTCTCCAGAATCTCATCCAGTTCCTCAAATGCCTTCTCAATGGAAAACTTTGTCCTTGCCATGCTCTATTCCTCTTTCTGCTCTGTGGAAATGTCTGCTCCGCCCTGTCCGTCTTCCGTCCGAAACGAATCATCCCGCCTTTTTGTGACAGATACCGGCGACACTTCCGCCTCTCCGTCGGAAAAAATCAGCTGAAATGTCCGGTGGAACTCCAGCTGATCCACAGACGCCACCGGATGTCCCTCTTTGTCCTGGGCAAACACATATCCTCCGGTGAGTCTCGCCGTGGGCGACAGCCCGTGGAGCCGCTCCGCCTGAAGATGCATCCGGTGTCTTGCCTCCCTGATCCGTGTATCCATGCTCTGGTGAAGACGCTCACCCAGGCTCTGGCAGAGCATCTTTTGCCGCAGAAGCTTCGTGCCGGGATGGCGGGCGTCCAATAACCGCCGGGCATCCAGCAGCCTCTGCCGGTACTCCTGCATCCGGTACTGCATCCGGCCATCCAGCTCGTCCCCATAGCGGTCAAACTGCTGGATGATGGAATAGACATCCGGAATGGCCAGTTCGCAGGCCGCTGACGGTGTCGCCGCCCGGACATCCGCACAGTAATCGGCAATGGTCATGTCAACCTCGTGGCCGGTGCCGGAAATGACCGGCGTCTCCGCCTCATAGATACTGTCGGCCACAATCCTTTCATTAAAGGCCCACAAATCTTCTATGGAGCCGCCGCCCCGTCCGATGATGATCAGATCCACGCCGCTTTTGTCAAAATACCGGATGCCCCGGGCAATGCTCTCTGCCGCGCCCTCTCCCTGTACTTTCGCCGGGAAAAGATACAGCTGCACGAAGGGATTCCTCCTGGCAGCGATGCTCTTGATATCCTCAATGGCCGCTCCGGTGAGAGCAGTCACGATACCGATGCTCTCCGGATACGGCGGCAGGGGCTTCTTTTTCTCAAAATCAAAATATCCCAGCTGCAAAAGCTCCTGTTTTAACTTCTCATAACGGATATAAAGCTCACCGGCTCCCGACAATTCAATCTCTTTGGCGTAAAGCTGATAGGCGCCGTCTCTCTCGAATACAGAGATATTCCCCTGCACAACGACCATCTGCCCGTTCTCCATCTGAAAATGCAGTCCTTTCGGCCGGTCTGTGGCAAACATCACACAGCGGATGGTGCTGCGTTCATCTTTCAGGGTAAAATAAATATGCCCGGAAGAATGATATTTGCAGTTGGATATCTCCCCTTTTAAAAAAATCTTTCTCAGGGCGTAATCACTGTCAAAAATCCGTCGGATATATGAATTTATCTGTGAAACGGTAAAAATCTGCTTCATGTTCTGTCCTGTACAAAAACAGGCGGCGCAAAACTCCATATTCCGTTTTCACGCCGCCTGAATGCTTCTATCTTTGTCAATTCAAAGTACCACTACCGCAGGCCGCGCCAGTCTGGTGTCCGGGCCGCGTCCCCGGCTATGCCAGCTTAGCCAGCACTCCGTTGATAAATCTTGGTGCATCTTCGCTGCAGTAAATCTTTGCCAGCTCGAGCGCCTCGTTAATAGCCACTCCCTTCGGAATGTCGTCATCTTTTAACATCTCATATACCGCAAGCCGGAGGATTGCCAGCTCAGTCTTACCAAGCCGTTCCAGACGCCATCCGGTACATATCTTCATGATCGTCTGATCAATCTCTTCCTGAACATCAAGAATCGCATCCACCTTATTGCGGATATAGGAACTGTCCGCCTCGCTGATCTCCGGCTTCTCTTCCAAAAACATCTCCGTCTGTTCCTGCAGTTCTTCTCTGGTATTAAATTCTATGCGAAAAAGCAAGAGAAAAATGTTCTTTCTCAGCTCTCTTCTGCTCATTTTCATGTAGGAACCTCCATCTATCTTCCTGTGTATCTGATTTCTTACTGCCAAACCGGCAGAACAGTAATACGGCCGCCTGTCTTATTCCGGGGCGGCCTGCTGCGCTTATTCGTCTTCCGTCTGAATACCGGCAATGCGGATATTCACTTCGCCTACGGTAAGACCGGTCATGGTCTCAATGGCACCTTTCACCTTTTCCTGCACTTCTCTGGACGTCTTCGGAATGCTGACGCCATATTTGAGAATCAGGTTAAGCACCACATCCACCTTCTCGCCGTCAATGCTCACCTTCACGCCCTTGGAAAGATTCTTCATGCCAAGCTTGCTGACAATCTCATTGGTAATATTGCCGGACATCTTCTGCACGCCCTCCACTTCTGTGGCTGCCAGCCCCGCAATCACCGCAATGACCTCGTCGGCAATCTGCACCTGTCCCACATCCTCTATCTCATAAACGGAATGACTCACTTTATTCTCTTTGTCCATGGGAAACCTCCTTCTGCCATACCTGTCTTTATGCATCTGCCTCTGTTCCTGCTGTCAATTCTTCCTATAGTATAAACAAATGACATAAATTTATTTCCTATATTATAACAGACATCCCATCTTTTGCAACTTCTTTTTCCTCTGGGGAAACGGGATGACTTACCTTTACATATATCCCAGTTCTTTCAACTGCTTCTTCAGCTGCTCCCTGGCCCGTTTTGCAATCTGTCTGACATTTTCCGGTTTTAAATGTAAGGTTTCCGCGATATCTCTGCCTTTCATTTTATTATAATACTGCAGGAGAACCACCTGCTTATAGGGATACTCCATCTGCTCGATCAGATTTTTGACCACCTCGGTCATCTCTTTGCCGATGAACTCCGCCTCGATATTCTCTTCCGAAACATTCCAGGTATTTTCTCCCTCCATGTTGTGGAGCATGGTTTTCTTCTGCCTGCGAAGCACGTCAATACAGCGATGGCGCAGAATCGTGACAAGATAATTCCAGTTCTTCATGGGTTCCCGATCCATGACCTTGTCCATATTATCGATCAACGTCAAAAAAGTCTCATGAACCATATCCTCGGAAGCAGCGTGGTCTTTCATCATCTCAAAAGCCGCTCTGTAAAGAGGCTGTGAATACATTTCATACAATGTGACAAATTTGTCTTTCTCCTGCTGTGTATTTAATAATTGTAAATAATTTATCATAAGAGCTCCTTCATATATTTCCCCTCATAATATATAAACGACCGAAGAAACCATTTGTGACAAAAAAATCCAAAAAAAATTTAGAAAAATTGAGAATCAAACTTCCCGGCAAAATCATTTTCAGCTGAAAAGGGCGGGCACGCCGCCGCATGCCCGCAATGTTACTTATCTATTTCCTTTTACTCGATTCATCAAACTATTCCCGCCATAATGAGAGCGAATGATTATTTTGCGTAGGTCACCGTGACATCCGGGTCGCATTGAAGAGCAGATGGCTTACGGATTTTCGTGTTGGAGAGATTCAACTTCGTTAAATCGGTATTTTTACAACGAAGCTTCCGCAAATTTACATTATTTTTCACATTTAACTTTTTCAGTTTGGTATTATTCACATGGAGGCTCTTTAATTTTCTGCAGCCCTTCACGTTTAACTTCTCAAGTTTCGGATTGCTGTGACAGTCTACTTTTGTGAGATTTGTATTCTTACTTAAATCCAAAGAAACCAGCTCTGTTCGGTAGCACCACAGGAATGTCAGTTTCTTATTTTTGCTTAAATCCAGGGAAGAAGTGTTAGTCCCCCAGCCAAGCCGAAGTTCTTTTAACTGTGTATTTGTCTTTAAATCCAGTGATTTCAACGAGCGGCCGGAAACTTTTAATTTTTCCAGATTTTTAGCGCCCTTTAATTTTAATTTGGATAAACGATCACCGCTGACAGAAACCGTTTCCAGGTTGGTACAGTTCTTCAGATTGAGTGTCTGTAAGACTTCTCTGTCATCAATAACAGAAACATCTGCCAGTTTTTTATAACCAGACAAATTCAATTTTTTTACATTGGTCCAATTCAATAAGAGACTGCGTAAATTTGTGCATCCTTTCAGGTTAAGGGTGTCTATACAATCTTCACGCCGGCCTTCGATCGCTACATCTTTTAAATTGGTGCAATCCTGCAGGTTTACCGTTTTCAGATACGGATTCCGGCTATCTATAGTTACTTTGCTTAACTTTTTGAATCCGCTGAGGTCTATCTCGGAAGCGGTATCAGTCTCGTAGATATTTACGTCATCATAATCAGTAGTAGCGTAATCTGCCCGGTAATAAAATTCTTTCATGTCTGTAAAATATTCGATTCCCTTAAAAGAATCGATATTATACTGAGAGAAAAAATTTATTTGGGTTACTTTGGAAGCTTCCTTTTTGGAAAGATATCCGTCTTTGTTGGTATCTGCTTTCTCCGCGTATTCTTTTACCGCTCTCGCAAAATTGGTATCATTGATAGCTACTTTGGACGCTGCCTCGGCGGAAATCCCTGCGCCCAGCAGAAATGTACCGGCCAGTGCCGTGACAATGAATGTTTTTAAATGTTTTCTCATAGTGTTTCCTCCTTGTTGTGTAAGTATATAGATAGCTATTTTCTCTGGCAAGTTTTTTTAAAAATCATAATTAATCATGACATCACCTCATTCATTACAAACTTGACACCATTGTGTCATATGATATCAAGTTTGTACATATTTTAATTGAGGATTCTGTTTTATAATAAAAAAGGGCATTTATTCCGCGTAGGTAACTGTCACATCCGGATCGCATTTTAATGCCGATGGTTTACTGATGCGAGTATTGGAGAGGTCCAATTTCTGGATATTTGTATCCCTGCATTTCAACATCTCTAATTTGTGATTCTTCCTCAGATTTAATTTTTTTAATCCGGTATTATCACAGTGAAGGTATCGTAAATTGACATTTTTCTTTACATTCAGTTTTGTCAGACTAGTGAGATAGCAACTAAGTGTTTCTAATTTAGGACAGTTGCTCACATCTATTTCTTCCAATTTTTCGTTAGCATGACAATCCAGTTTCCTTAAATTTTTATTCCTTACTTTTAATGAAGTAATGTTTGAATCATATAATCTTAATTTTTTCAGATTCAAATTGTTTTCTAAATCCAAATCAGAAACATAGATTCCGTAGCCAAGATGTAACTCTTTTAGTCCTGTATTTGTATTGAAATCCAGAGAGTCAAACGAACATGCTCCTGCCAAACTAAAATATTCCAGTTTTTTTGCTCCTTTTAATTTTAAATGACGGAGACTGCTGCTAATTATATCAACTGTACGCAGGTTGGTGCAGCCTTTGACATTTAATGTTTTTAGTTTATCGTTGTCATCATCTATGGATAATTCTGTAAGCTTATTAAGATTAGAAAGGTTCAGTTTTTTTACATCAGTCATATATAAAGTAAGCGTACGCAGATTTTTGCAGCCTTTCAGATTCAGATCATCCACACATCCCTTGATATTCCCATGAATATCCACTTCCTCCAGATTCGGACAATTCTTCAGATTGACTTTTCTCAGATAAGCATTTCTGCTGTCAATATTGACCTTCTTCAATTTCTTGAATCCACTGAGATTTATTTTCGGTGCTGTAGAAGTTTCATGGATGACGATATCATCATAATCTGTATCAGAAGAATCAGCCCGGTAGTAAAAATCCTCGATTTCTGTGAAATATTTGATACCTTTAAAGGAATCAATATTACGGCCAGCGTTGAAAAAACGAACTTCTATTATCTTTTCCGCTTCTTTTTTTGAAAGATATCCGTTCTTGTTAGTATCTGCTTTTTTAGCATACTTCTTTACTGCCCAGGCAAAATTAGTATCATTGATGGCTACACCAGATGGCTTTGATACCGCCTCGGCGGAAATCCCTGCGCCCAGCAGAAATGTACAGGCCAGTGCCGTGACAATGAATGTTTTAAAATGTTTTCTCATAGTATCTCCTCCCTGTTGTGTAAATAGTATTTGTTTCTTTATGTGCCGATTTTTTGAACGGCATAAATGCGCCGGTTCTCATGCACCGACATTTTAGTATTCCTGTTCCAATATCCCGGACATATCTATGTATTCCAATATCACCTCCTCCGGCTGGTCCGACATAAATCTAAACAAATATCCTTTCTTTTCATAAAAAATTGTATTTCTTCTGCCGTCGGAAATAGAGTAGGCTTCTAATTCATCTGTTAATTGAATTTGATGTTTATAGCCTTCTTTTTCATCATAAGTGATGGATGTCGTATACAATGATGCATCAGTTTGCATATAATCAATAAAATTGCCTCCGATATTTTCATAAGAAATAGTATAATAGCCAAATTCCGCATTTTCTTCCTCATACACCACCCGATATCCTTCCGGCACTTCCTTCCATTTATAAGGACGAAAATCTTCATTAGCAGCATCCTCGCCTTCCTGTCCGGTGGTGCTCTCCGGGGCCGCTTCGATGGTCACATTATCAGAGAAAAACTGAAGACTCAGACGGCGCAGTCCATTTCTGATATCATCGCTGGCCAGGGCAACGGCAGACATCCCCACCATGAGCAGCGCGGCGACGGCAATGTATCTGCGATACGACCACAAAGAAGAACGGCCTGTCCATCTTTGATTCAACTGTTCCAGGAAGGACTTGTCTTCATGGAAAGCGTCGCTCTTGTTATGTACAGTAAATGCGTCGGCCGATGCAAAGAGCCGGTTCATTTTTATCTGATATTCCGGGCGGAAGGTATGCGGGAATTCTAATGCTTTTTCATTTTGTCGCTGAAAATCTTCTTCCACTACCCTGCGAGCGGCTTCTTCCAGGATGGCATCATTTAATCTTCTTTTCTTCATGGTTCCGGTATACCTCCCTTCTGTTGTATCTTTTTCGCTATCTCTCTGACAAATGCGAATTGCCTGTCACAGAAATGATGTAACATTTTTTATCCTTTATATATATATAAACGGTTGAGGTTGCATTTTGTGACAAAAAAATTGAAAAAATATTTTTTTAATTTCATGATATATTTATACGTTACTTCTATATAAAATAATGTCCTCTCTTCGGCAACAGACAAAATGGAGCCGTTGCTCCATAGATACCATCCATGAAACAACAGCTCCACATATCATAATGTTCTTACAAAAAGCAATATATCTTTCATTCGTTTTCTTTTATAATCTTCAAAAATTACTCTTCGTAATGCCCTCTCCCACAAAAGCCGCATTATTCCTCCTCAATCAAATCATGTTCAACAAGCTTTGCTGTCCCTGCATTAATTTCAGCAGCTATTTTTTCCAGGTGCTTCATATTGCTTTCAGAATAAAACGGATCGGCGGATACTTCAAAAGGAATCCGTCTTTCTCTGCCGACTTTTTTTGCAAAGATCGTGAAGGCGGCTGTCATGGATAACCCCATATCGGCACACGCCTGTTCCATTTTCTGTTTTACATCTGCATCTAATCGAAAATTTACGTTTACTGTCTGTGCCATCTCTATTCCCCTTTCTTTTTTCCTTCTTCAAATTTGATTATTTAGATTATAGCAATTTGTAATGAAAAATACAAGTATTTTTCATTACATTTATTTTAGCATAAATAAATGGAGCCCCTGCTCCACAGATGATATCTCATCTATAAAACATAAGCCCCACTTTTTACAGGAAACGTCATAATAATTTTTATTATGATGTTTCCTGCGCCTATTTTTGCTGCGCAAAGCGCAGGTTTTCTGTCAGCTTCCGGATACGTTCATCCGGCTGATGACAATCTGGCTGACGGTGCAGCCGGTCTTTCTGGTGACGATGTCTTCAATCTGTGCCCGGTCCGCCTGGCTCAGTACGTCGTAGTTTAAAACCACGTCGACGCTGTCGTCGCCGATGGATACCACCGAATCTCCGTAGCCTTTGGTGTCGAGGAGCTGTTCGGTGGCCGCCTCTTTTTCAATGACTTCCGCCAATTTTGTAAGTTTGGCCACGGCGTCCTCTTTTTCGCTGTCGCTCAAGGATTCATTTTCAATGATCTCGTTGAGGGAATCCCGGGTTTTGGAGTGGGTCTGTTCCCGCTCCATCTTTGCGCCGGCCACGTATTCTCCCACCTGCGCCTGGGTGAGCACGGCGTCGCCGATGGTCTCCGTATCCTCGGTGGGGATCTCATCGTCCACCTTTTCGCTGATGAGGGAGTCGCCGTCGGAGATGTCCATGGTGTCAATGGTATCCAGAGAGTCCTCCGCCGTCTCATAGCTGACAGTGGACGGCGCCTCTGATTTGGTAAAGTTCAGATACCCTGCCACGGCAATCATAATTGCCAGCGAGGTGATCGCAATCTGATTGCTTTTAAATATTTTTTTCATTGATGAACCTCCATTTTCAACACTTTGATGCGATTGACTGATATTCCGAAAAGAACCTGTGCGGCCTCGGTCACCGCCGCTGCCACTGTATTATTGTCTGCTCCCTCGCAGGCAATGACAACGCCGGCAATCGCCGGTTCCAGCTCCTTGATGACGTAAGGCGCCGATTCGCCGCTTTCATCGGCGAGGACGGTCTCATTTTCTCTTCTGCTGCTCTGCCGCTCATTTTTTGTCCCGTCGGAGGTCTCCGTCTCTGTTTCCAGTTCCTCCGTATCATCTTTATTTAACACTGATTCTCTGGACGCTTCTAAAGTGATCATCACCTCCACCTGTCCCACCCCGTCTACATTTTCCAGGATATGTACTAATTTATTTTCAAGTCCCTCAATATATGCTTCATTTTCACTGACTGACGCTGTATTTTGTACCTCGGTGTTTTCTTCCGGTTCTGCTCTCGCCCTCCATTCGGAAAGATTAGTCACAAGAAGGATGACTCCGGCGATGGCGATCAGAAGAATCTTTTCCACACCAAAATCCTTCAGCGTTATTTTTTTCCGTTCTTTCTTTTCCATACCGGCCCCACTCTCCTTTTCTCCTGCAAAAGGTTTCCTGTCCTCAGTCTTTTACTGTTATATCTATATTCGATGCCTCCAGATTATAGACTTCCATAAGCGCCTCCCGGAAATCGTGAATCTGCGGAGTCTTTCCCTCCTCCCCGCTCTCCCTGCCTTCCACCTTAAGGCTCCTTATGGCGTCGCCCTCCGGCTTCCAGCGGACGCGGACTTTGGTCACTTCAATGAAAAAAGAAGCGGCGAGCTCTGTCACCTGCTTCTGTATCGTCTGGTCGTATTCTTCCTGTATATCTTTTTTCATTTTTTTCAGATCTTCTGACTGCTCGATGATCTGCCACTCATTTTTCAGCTGATTGAGGATATAGGAGGCGTCCATGTACTGCCCCGCCCCCGCAAAGTCAATGAAAGGTTTGACCAGGCAGAGCATCATGAGGAATCCGGAGAAGAAACGCAGATAGCTTTCGTATTTTGTATTCCGGATAAAGCTGTCGCAGACAAGCAGAAGGACATTCATATAGAGAATGGTTTTCAGCCAGTCTTTTAAATATTCCATGGAACGCGCCTCCTCTCTTCGTCTTTATATTTTGTTGGTCGCCAGGGAGGTGACCGCTATGGTGAGGATGAACAGGGCCGCCGTGATCCCCAGGGTATACACCAGCAGTATGCCGCCTTTCTGCGCCGCGCTGATACACCGGATGAACCGCTCGTCGGCCACCGGCTCCAGCAGAATGGACAAAAGCAGATAAAACAGACAGTACAGCAGCAGTTTGATGATGGGCACGGCCAGAAACAGCAGGATAAAGATGATGGCCGCAGCTCCCATGGTATTTTTTATCATCAGGGCGGAACCAACCACCGTTCCCGCCACCGACTGCACCACCGACCCGACGCCGGGGATCATTCCCACAATCCGGTTGAACACCGCATTTTTTGTGGTGTCAAAGGACGGGACCACCATAGTCTCCAGCAGGTGAAAGCCGAAAAACAAGACAAAAAGGAACTTCATGCTTTTGGATAAAAGCAGATAGAGGCTTTCGCACAGCCTGGAAATGTTAGGCCGGGCGGAAAAGTTATTGAGCAGTTCCAGCAGCAGATAATACTGGATCATGGGCAGCACCACCGTCAGACAGATCCAGTTGACCACCAGCACCACGATCATAAAATATTCATAAAAGACCACTCCCACCGTCAGATTGCCGCTTAAGGTGACCGCCAGAGTATATGCGGGTATGAGCATCTTGAGCAGTTTTGACAGCGTTTCCACCGTATGGGAGAAAAGATTCGCCATGATGGTGAAGTTGGAAAAAATGATGGTAAAAGTAATAAAGTACGAGATCAGAAAGCCGCTGTCCCCGATGGCAAACTGCCGGAAAGAGGAGGAAATGTTATTGAACACGGCGGCAAAAATGATCACTCCGATCAGTTCCCCCATGAGCACCCAGGAAGTGGATATCTCATAAGTCAGCGTTTCTAAAAGCCACATCCCGGCTTCTTCCAGGGCGTCCGTGAAGCGGAAGTCCAGCAGAGCGTCAAATATGGCGGAGAAATCCGGGTATTCGTAGTCTTCCTCCAGACCATGAAGCTCCCTGGTCAGTTCATCAATATCCAGCTGACTCTCCGCTTCTTCCGCGTTCTCCCGGCCATCGGTCTGCTCCTCTTCTGCCTGTCCTGTTTGTCCATCCTCTGCCTCCTCAGACCGGCTGTCTTCCTGCTGCTCCCCCTGCCTGTCCCGCTCAGATGACCCCTGTGCCGTTCCTGACGCCGCCTGCACGGGCAGCGGTCCCCAGGATGCAAACCACAGAAACGTCAGCCACGCAAACGTCAGTGACAGAAACACACCCGGCCGTATTCTTTTTTTCTTTTCCTTTTTCCTTCCCGCTGTCCTCTCCATGGTGTTCCTCCTCTCTTTCCGGCAGCCGGGAAACATTTTTTACATGACGGATTCAATGGTTTCCAGCAGGGAATTGATGATCGGTATGCTCAGAATAAATATGGATATCTTTCCGATGATCTCCACCTGGAAGGAGATGGACTGATAGCCCAGGTCCTGGCAGATATTAGAAGCCACCTGACAGATAAAGGCGATGGCCAGCAGTTTAAACAGGATGTTGATATAAGTGTCGCTTACGTGTATTTTTCCTCCCAGATTCTCCGCGAAATCCACGATGACCGATACATTTGACGTGAGGTAGGCGATGAGGAAGAGACAGACGGCCAGAAGAACAAATACGCTGTACTCTTTGCCGAACTGCCGGATCACCACCGTGAGGATGGCTCCTCCTATACCTATGAGCGCGATTTTTAAAATGACCATATGAATACCCCCGTATCCTTCTGCCGCAGCAGGCGGACTGCCCGCACATTTTCATGCCTGTGCATTTACAATTGAAAGAGACTGTATATCTGATTAAACAGATCATTGATGCACGGAATGATCCATGACAGCACAATAAACAGTCCCGACAAACTGATCAGGAAAGCCTGCTCCTCCCGGCCGGCGTGTTTGAGCACCTGGTTCAGGATGGTCACGAGAATTCCCACGGCTGCAATTTTAAAAATAAGCTGAATGGTCATTGGTCTCTCCTATATCAGAAAAATAACAATCAGTGCGCTCATGGACAGACACAGAGCCTGGTATACTTTCCTCTGGCTGTCCAGCTGTTTTTTCATGACACTCACGTGCTCCTCTATCTCCCGGGAAAGCTGTTCCGACGTGTCCTTATGAAATACCAGATCATCGGACAGCAGATTCCGCCCCGCACGAAGGAACAGGTACTGTTCCTCGTCGGTGAGATTCTCCGCCAGATGATGAGTCAGCAGCCGTTCAAATTCATCGGAAAAAGTAAAGTCCCCGCCCTCTCTCATCTCCTCCGACAAATCCGAGAAAAAATCTTTCCAGCAGGAGCTGGTGCGGCGGCTGATCTCCGCAAACAGTTCCGGCAGCGGGATCTTTGCGTTTCTGATTTCCGATTCCAGCAGGCGGAACAGATACTCTCCTTCTTCCAAAAGCTCCACGTGCCGCATGCCGGGCTCCGCCATCCGGCGGCTTAAAAGATAACCGGACACCAGCAAGAGAAAGGCTCCCAGCCACTTCATACAACTCCCCTCCAGACCCGGTTCTTCCGGGCATCCAGGATGTCGATGCGACGCTGTCCGGTTTTCTCCGCATGAATCTGAACATACCGTTCAAAGGGATATTTTTTCAGATAATCCCCCAGATACGGCCGTTCCAGAATGTCTTCCACATCTTTTCCATGAACGGTCATGAGCAGCCGGCAGCCGCAGTTTCGTATGTAGCGCAGCGCTTCAATGTCTCCCGAGTCGCCGATCTCATCGGCGGCGATGATCTGGGGCGCCATGGTGCGCAGCATCATCAGCATTCCGTCTGCCTTGGGACAGTGATCGAGAAGATCAGTCCGCTGTCCCAGATAGAAACCTTCATAGAGTCTTGTCCGATTTCCAATCTCGCTTCTTTCATCCACCACCGAGACATTCTGCCCCTCAAAGTAGTCCGTTCCGTCGGACAGCATGCGGATGATATCTCTCAGATACGTGGTCTTCCCTCCGCCCGGCGGTGAGATCAGGAGCGTATTGTAAAAACAGCCGTCTTCCGTCAGGTAAGGAAAAAATGCACGGCAGCAGCCGGTGATTTCTCTGGCAATCCGCACATTCATGGAAGAAATCTGCTGCATCTGCCGTCTGCCTTCCCCGTCATAGTACACTTTGCCGCAAAGGCCGATGCGGTGCCCGCCCTTTAAAGTGATAAATCCTTCCCGTACCTCCTCCTTATAGGCAAAGAGAGAATACTGGCTGACTTTCTGAAAAATGATACGGATATCTTCCGGGGTGACCACATAGGCTCCGGTGTCTTTACAGGACAGCTCGCCATCTTCCGTCAGATAATATTCCTGCCTGAGCGTCCGAACCATCAGGGGCAGATAGACCCGCAGACGGATTTCCGTTATATCCGGGCGGGATATCACCCTCTCCATCCGCTTTCTTATACTGTCGGAAAAAATGTGAAGGATTTCTCTGGAAAGTTCTGTTTTCTCCACTGGTCCTCCTCCTTCCTGCCTTCTTATGCTTTATATATATGAGACAACCCGGAAGATATGATTCGCAATTTTTTCCTTGTGGCAGAGAAGTTTCCGTAGTATAATCAAAATTAATAACGATTCCTGTTATTAGAAAATATGTAATAATGACAGACATAAAAAAGGAGGAGAATATTATGTATGACGTATTAATCATCGGCGCCGGCATCGTCGGCACAGCCATCGCCAGGAGACTGTCCCGCTATCAGCTTTCCGTCTGTCTCGTGGAGAAATCCAATGACGTGGCCATGGGTTCCACCAAGGCCAACAGCGCCATTGTCCACGGCGGATACGCTGAAGCCAACGCCAAGTTAAAAGGACGTCTGTGCTACAAAGGCCGGGTACAGTACGAGCAGCTTAACAAAGAGCTGAATTTCGGCTTCCGGAAGACCGGCAGTCTCGTCATCACCACCGATGAAAACGACCTGCCAAAACTTCAGGATATGATGGAAAACGGTAAAAAGAACGGTCTGACTGATCTGAAGATCTTAAATCACGATGAGATTCTCGCCCTGGAACCAAATATCAACCCGGACGTTTTATACGCGCTGTATTGTGAGGGCGCCGGCGTCTGTTCCCCGTATGAGATGGCCATCGCCATGGCGGAAAATGCCATTCACAACGGCGTGGAACTGTTTTTGTTCTCTGAAGTGGTGGGAATTGATAAGGAAGAAGACCATTTCGTGGTCCACATGACCAACCGGGATTTCAAAGCCCGCTATGTCATCAATGCCGCCGGTCTTTATTCCGATAAGATCGACCAGATGGTCAATGAGAAGACCTTTGACATCCGCCCGCGTTCCGGCGAATACATCTTGTTCGCCCCGGGTACCGGAAAGGCTTTGAACACCGTTGTGTTCCAGATGCCTTCCAAGATGGGAAAGGGCATCCTGGTGACCAGCACTTATCACGGCAATCTTCTTCTTGGACCAGACGCCATCGATGAGGACGGCGCCGTGGACAGAAGCACCCATGTGGAACGACTCTATAAGATTTACAAAGAAGGCCTTCTCACCACCGACAAGATGGATATCGAGACCTTCATCCGAAGCTTCACGGGCATCCGCGCCGTGGCCAGCACCGACGACTTCATCGTGGGCGCCACCGCCACACCTGGTTTCTTAAACGCTGCCGGCATCCAGTCTCCGGGTCTCACTTCCTCCCCGGCCATCGCTGATATGATCACGGAGGAACTGGCCGCTCAGGGTCTGGTCCTCGAGGAAGATCCTTCCTACGATCCGTACCGGGCGCCGATCATAGAGCGGAAAGAAGAAATGCGTCCGTACTCCGAGATCGCACCACTTCTGGATATCCCGTCCTGTCCGGAAAAGATCATCTGCCGCTGCGAACAGGTGGAAGAAAAAACCATCGTAGACTGCCTGCACCGGGGCATTCCGGTTCTCTCGGTGGACGGCGTCAAGAGAAGAACCCGTGCCTCCATGGGCTACTGCCAGGGCGATTTCTGCCGGCCGCGGATCAAGGCCATCATGGAGCGGGAATACGGCGTTCCTATCGACATCCGCACCGACATCCAGAAAGAAGGCGCCAAACGGGTGACCAGAGAAGAATTCCTGGCCTACTGCCGGGAGCAGGAAAAATAGGGAAAGATTGATTATATTCAACGAATTTCATATAGCTGACTGACGAGAAAAATCTCCTGCCGGAGCCATCACATGGTCATCCGACAGGAGATTTTATTCTGTCTGTATTCAGCTCTCCAGCCCCCGCCTGCGAAGCACCCGCTTCTCCACGGTGCGGAAAATCGCCTGGTCGATGAAGATACCCACCAGCACGATAACGACCATGACCAGCATGACCTGATTGATATCGGCCAGGTTCCGGCCGGTGATCAGCGTCTGACCCAGTCCGATGGATGTGGTCATGACCTCACCGCTCATCAACGCTCTCCACGCGAAGGACCAGCCCTGTTTCATGCCGGCGATGAGTTCCGGCAGGGCGGCCGGGAAGACAACTTTCCAGTAAACCTGTTTCTGGTTTGCGCCCATGGTCAGCGCAGCCTTTTTATAAATCGGCGGCACATTGTTGATGGCGTTATCCACGGCGATGGCAATGCTGAAAGCGGAGCCCATCACAACGACGAAGATGATGGCCGTCTGGGACAGGCCAAACCAGAGGATGGAAAACGGCACCCAGCAGATACTCGGCAGGGTCTGTATACCCATGATGAGTGGCCGGAGATTCCGGTGAAGGAACCCAAAATGATTCATCAGAATTCCGAGGATGCCTCCCAGCACCAGGGAAATCACATATCCGACGGCTCCCCGCAAAAGACTGTATCCGATGGCGGACAACAGACTGCCGTTTTCCATCAGTTTAAGAAAACTTTCCCAGACGCCGGCCGGTGACGGCATGGCGTAGGATTTCCAGATGGATAATCCGTCCACGCCCATCAGGTAAATAACCTGCCACAAAACGACGATAGCTGCCAGAAAGATGATTTCCTGTATGACTGCTGCTTTTTTGCTTCTCTTTTTCATGCCTTCTCATCCTCCTCCTGTATTTCATCGAGAATCCTGTGGCGGTATTCGATAAATTTGTCATCATAAACGTGTCTCGGACGTTCCAGTTCCACATCGACGATATTGCGGATGCAGCCTTTCGTGGCGGACATCACCGCAATCCGGTCACCTAAAAAGACCGCCTCTTCCACGCTGTGGGTAATAAAAAAGATTGTCTTCTTTGTCTGCATCCAGATATCCTGCAGTTCTTTTCTCAGACGGTTGGACGTCTGTTTATCCAGGGCAGAAAACGGCTCATCCATCAAAAGAATCTCAGAATCCATGGTAAAGGCCCTCGCCAGGGCCACTCGCTGGCGCATACCGCCGGAAAGCTGGTGGATGGCGTACTCTCTGTAATCATTGAGCTGCATCATTTCCAGATATTTATCGGCCCGTTTCTCCTGTTCCTCCTTCGGCACTCCGGTCATCTCCATGCCAAACTTCACATTCTGGATCACATTGAGCCACGGAAACAGCGCATGTTCCTGAAACATGACCGTGCGGTCAGCTCCCGGTCCTGTGACCGGTTTTCCGTTTAAAAGGATCTCTCCGGATGTCGGCTTTTCCAGCCCGGCAATGAGGTTCAGAAGGGTACTTTTTCCGCAGCCGCTCCGTCCGACCACGCAGAGGAATTCCCCCTGTTTTATCTCCAGATCCACATTTTTCAATGTGGCCTGATTGGTATCATCAAAGGTCTTGCTTACATTTTTTAAAACTAATGACATAAGATTTTCCTTTCTGCTTATTCCACAGTGACGATCAGGTTATCTCCCGGCAGTTCATCGATGAATTTCTGTTCCAGAGACACCTGCGCGAAATCATCCATGGCGTCCTGATTGATGTCCGTGGACACGATAATCTTCTGGAAAGCACTGTTAAGCACATCCAGTTCCAGGGACTTGCCTGTGGCCGTATTGATCTCATCGTTGATGGTCTGGGCCGCCGTATTCACATCTGCGTTGATGGCTTCCGTGGCCGCCTCATGCTGTGCCAGGAACTCGTTGACAATGTCCGGATGTTCTTCCATAAATTCATTTCTTACCACCACAACAGCCACCGGATAATTGCCGTCCATGTAAAGCTCGTTGTAATCAAGGACGATCTCTGCACCGTTCTGCACCAGCTGAGATCCCCAAGGCTCCGGCACCACCGCCGCGTCAATGTTTCCCTGATCCATCAGATTCTGCACATCGGCGTTTTCCACGGCGGTCACTGTGACCGTTCCGCCATCTTCCACAGTAGATAATCCGTTATCAGATAACAGTTTCAGCAGGCACAGATGCTGGGTGTTTCCAATCTGCGGCACAGCCACCGTCTTGCCATCCAGGTCTGCCACGGACTGGATATCGGAACCCGGCGCTTTCACCAGCTCCGCTCCCGCCTGGGTGGACCCGGAAATTACAGATACATCGCCTTCAGAATTCACATTGGCGCTGATGGCCGGCACCGGACCGATATATCCGATATCGATATCGCCGGAAAACAGCGCTTCCACCTCGGCCGGACCTGCGTTGAAGGCCGTCCAGGATACGGTAGTATCATCGCCAAACGCTTCCTCCAGCGTTCCGTTGGCCTTCATATATAACGCCTGGGCGTGGGTCACATTGTTAAAATATCCGATATTGACATCGTTATCTCCGCTGCCGCTTCCACCGCCGCAGCCTGCCAGTCCGGTCATAGCCGCGATCACTCCCGCTGCTGCAATCATTTTCTTTAATCCTTTTATTCTCATATTGACCTCCGTTTTCTTATTCTTTAAAATTTTTTGATGCCCTACTATTCATGATGTTAAGCTTCATGAATTTTTTGATTTTTCTTCATCATGTAGTTTGCATCATTTTTCTTTCCTGATACCTGAACATATGCGCTTCATTTGCTCCCGCATTATCTGCGCTCCCGTATCTTACTTATATCTTATGAAAAAATACTTTTTCTCACAACCAGCTTTTTTGAAAACGTTTTCTCATTTTTTCCGTTGAATTTATGGGGTTTTTCCTGTATACTGAAAAAAGATGAAACACGTTTCATCTTTAATAACACATTTTTAAGAAAACGTTTTCAGGAGGTTCTTATGTCTTTAAAAGAAATCGCCCGACGTGCGGGTACGTCCGTTTCCACGGTTTCCCGTGTATTAAACAGTGAAAATTATAAATGTTCTGACCCGGAGCTGGAAAAAAGAATCTGGCAGGCCGCTCAGGAACTTTGCTACATTCCCAATTCCGCCGCCAGGGCTTTACAGAAAGGAGAAAATGGTAACCAAACAGCAGAAGAAAAAGCCTGTCTTTTTGATATTTTCCTTACCCGCTTTCCTTCTCTGGACCAGGATCTGTTCTTCCGGGAGCTTTATGATGCTCTGAAAAAAGAACTTTTAAAACAGCGCTGTCTTCTGGGCCGTTTTCTGACCGTCCCGGATATCACCACCATGATGCAGGCATCCACACCTTTTTCAGAGGATGGTTCCCGCGCCGACGGTCTGATTCTTCTGGGCAAATGTCCTTCGGAGCTGATTTCTCCGCTGAAAAACTACTATCATCATCTGGTGGGCATCGACCGGAACCCAACGGACTTTGATTATGACGAGGTGGTGTGCAGCGGCACGGACGCCGCCGTCACCGCCATGGATTATCTCATCTCCCTGGGGCACAAAAAAATCGCCTACATAGGAGACTGCTCCTATGAGGCGAGGTATATCGGTTATTATCAATCTTTGATCAATCACAATCTGCCGCTGGATTACTCCAACATCTATCCCACCAGCCAGACCAGGCAGGAGGGCATGCAGATGATGCAGGTGATTCTGCAGAAAAAGGAGCTGCCGTCCGCCATCTTCTGCGCCAACGACAGCACCGCCCTGGGCGTCTTTGACTGCCTGAAGACCCACCGTAAGAAGGGATATATTCCGTCCGTCATCTCCATCGACAACATTCAGGGATCCCAGGAGACAAAACCCATGCTCACCACCATTGACATCCCGAAAAAGGAAATGGCCCACCACGCGGTTCTCCTCCTCCTGGACCAGGTCCGCGGCGGTCACAAAGATGCGGTGCGCATGGAGCTGCCCTGCCGGCTCATCGTCCGGGAGAGCTGCTCCTGGTGCGCCGGGTAAAACATTTTATCCGTTGAACCGCCGCAGCCGTTCCACCACGCTCTCCCGTTTGAAGAACCGGAAAGCCGCCGCCGGAACTAACGCTCCCAAAATAAGGAGAACCGGGAATGTAATCGCCATCGGCCAGATGACAAAGTGATATTTCAGGAACCACATGCCTCCGGAGAGCACCCGCAGCGCCGTGAGGGAAAACAGGGTGCCGAATACCAGGGAAAATCCGATGGTGGCAATGGCGTAGTACAGACCTTCCATGATGAGCATCCGGCGAAGCTGCCGTTTGGTCATACCGATGGCTTCCAGCATGGCAAACTCGCCCTGTCTGGTCACAATGCCCGTGAGGATGGAATTGACGAAATTCAAAATACCGATAATCCCGATCACCAGAGACAGAACACCGCCGATCAGGGTAAACAGACCGATCATTCCGTCAAACTGTTCCAGCCAGTACCCTTTGGATTCAAAGTCCATGGTCGGTTCCACCTGGGAGGTATACGCTTCCAGCTCATCGGCAATCGCTGCTTCCTTATCGTCTTCCGCATTAAAAGAGAAGCACATCAGATACTTATCTGACTCCATCTCTTTAAATACTTTGGAAGGTACATAATAGAAAAACGGCGTCATAAAACTACGGTTGGTCAGGGCATAACTGTTATCTTTGATGAGAGCCAGCACTTCAAATTCTCTGGTCCGTCCATCGGCGCAGGTGAGCGTCACCTTGTCGCCCGGCTGGTGGACAATGGTGTCTTCTTCCACTTTCCCATAATCATCCGTTCCCACACTGGCAAGAATATATTTTCCGGTATTCATCTTTTCTTTCAGCACTTCCGGATCAGACTCCCCTTTGTACACCTCGATGATGGAGTAGAAAAAGTCGTCTATACCATAGAAAGATACCAGCCAGTTATCGTCGTCAAAGGAGTTCAGTTCCATGACTTCTCCCCCGAACTCCTCGCCCGGCTCGCCGTCTGCCGTCCTTGGAAAATAATCCGGCGCTTCCCAGGAATCTTTGCGCAGACCAAAATTCTGCGTCATATAAATCCGTCCGCCATCCTGATAACCGTCCAGGGACTGACAGTACTCCACGAAAGACTCCGTCAGATTTTCCTCATCAATGGTGTCATCTGATGCGCCGTTATATCCTGCCATAACGTTAAAATAATTGGCGTTGGCCACCTGAAAATCCGTGGCAATAAATCGTTTCAGATACGTATCCAGGTCAAAGGAGTGGGTCACGGTAAATACACTGTTCAAAAGAACAATGGCAAGAGACAGGGAAAAAATGACCAGAACCGTCCGCTTTTTATTCCTTCCCAGATTGGAAAGGGCCATCTTCGGCAGCTTGCCGCCGTCGGTGGATTTCTTGCCTTTTTTCTTTCCCCCGGCGTTGTCCGCATAACGTACCGCCTCCACAGGAGAGACTTTTGCCGCGATCCGGGCCGGTTTTCCGGTGGATATCCATACGGTAATGAGAGTAAATACCGCGGAACCGACGAAAATCAGCGGGTGGATGGACACAGTCACATCATTACCCACATAAGATGTCATGGCCATCACTCTCGGCATCATGGCTCTTCCGATGAGATAGCCGAAAACCAGTCCTGCCGGAATTCCCATGATTCCAAGGAAAAGCGCCTGCCGCCGGATAATTTTCTTAATCTGACGCCCCGTGGCTCCGATGGTTTTCAGCAGCCCATAGTACTGGATGTCCCGGATCACGGATATCTGGAAAATGTTATAAATGATCAGATATCCCGTCAGGATGATCAGGAGCAGTCCGCCTGCCACAGCTCCCATCGTAAACGGATCTGACTCGGTGCTGCCGGACACATAGGCCCAGTTTACATTGCTTGCCACATAATCCGGACTGGACTCGTCCGTGGAATATCCGGCATTTTCTATCACCTTATCTAATTTTTTCTGGATAGAAAAAGAATTGGAAAACATCACATCCATGCGGATGACTCCCGTCGGGGAATAATCTTCGTCATAAGTGTAGACCAATTCATCGGCATGAGCGCTTAAATAAGCATCGGACACAATGGCAAATCCCACGTCAAGAGCCGGGTCGGCCTTGATGACGCCGGACACCGTAAAGGTACGCTCCGTCACATTTTCATCAGACGATTTGATTCTTAATTGCAGCGTCACCTGCTGTCCGGCTTCCGGCGAAAGCCCCAGCAGATCCATGGATACATCATCCATGAGAATCTCATCGGCTGCTTCCGGCGCCCGTCCGTCAATGATATCAATAAAACAGTGCGGATAATGATACTGCGGGTAATACCAGATCTCCATATGCCGTTTAAGGAACTCCTCATTTTCCACACGGTCCGCCATAAGCATACAATCTGCCGACTCCACGATGGACGGATCTTTGCTCAGCTTCTCGTACTGCTCTTTGGTAAGATTCTTAATGACGCCGTGACAGTCACTGCCCGACTGGCGCATGGTCGCCCGCTGAAAATTCTCCACTGTACCGATGCCCAGTGTAAACAACGTGGTAAACAACATGGCCGTAAGGGCGATGGCCAGCACCGCAATGATATTTCTTGTCCGGGACGCCCGGAAGCTCCGGTCCGCCAGCCGCCGGATCACCTTCTTATTCTTCACCTTACGCATCCCGCTCACCACCTTTGATCTTTCCATCCTCAATACGGACAATCCTGTCAGCCAGCTGCGCGATCTCCTCATTGTGCGTGATCATCACGATGGTCTGCCCGAACTTTTCTCCGGTCACCTTTAAAAGACTCAGCACATCCTGACTAGTCCGTGAATCCAGATTTCCCGTCGGCTCATCGCAGAGCAATATCGCCGGCTTCGTCGCCAGCGCCCTGGCGATGGCCACCCGCTGCTGCTGTCCGCCGGAAAGCTGGTTAGGCATACTGTGAAGCCGGTCTTTAAGGCCCAGCACCTCCGCCACCTGATTCACATACTCCGTATCCACCTCGTTGCCGTCCAGCTCGATGGGCAGAACGATATTCTCGTAGACATTTAATACCGGCACCAGATTATAACTCTGGAACACAAAACCGATCTTCCGCCGCCGGAAAATACACAGCGCATCCTCCTTTAGTCCGGAAATGTCCTTCCCATCCACAAAGACACTGCCCTCTGTGGGATAATCCAGTCCTCCTAACATATGAAGCAGCGTGGATTTTCCGCTGCCGCTGGTACCTACAATGGCCACGAATTCCCCTCTGTCCACACTGAGATTTACCCCATCCAGCGCCTTCACAAGACTTTCTCCATTTCCATAATATTTCTTTAAATCCTTCGTCTGCAATACCTTCATTATCAATCGCCTCCCTGTTTGCTTCATATTGTTATTCTATCATTTCATTCTTTCCACAATCTTTCCGGAATCTAACATATGTGAAAGAATTGGGGACGCTCTCTTTCCTTCTTTTGAGAAAACTCAAAATTTTCCATGTTTTATATTTTATTCTTTCAAAAGATAATTGTAGAGGAACTGCTGACTTTTCTAACAGCGATGTTGATTTGCATGAAATCTGTGAACGCGCTTATGAAGAGTTTCACAGAATAAGCTATCAACTTCAAATATCTAATCAATGCCTCGTTGATTTAAGACTGGATCTCAACATCTTTAAGGACGATGTCTCTAAAGAATTCCATTCCCTGAACGATAAGATGGACACCGTGATCGAAGTCCTGCGTGAAAAGGAACTGCTGCCGCGGTAAACACGGCAGCAAAGTCTGCTTATTCTGCACATCTACTGCAGTATGGCGACCTTTTTCTGAAAGGTCACATATGTGGCGATTGCCGTGACAGCCGCTGCCATGGCAATCTGCCCGATGCTTTCATGCATGACGGAATCTCTGGTAAGCATCAGCTGGCGCAGGAAAAATACAACCAAAGCGCTTATGATAGCGGATGGCACTGATTTTTTTATCATACCGATGATAAATGGCCACAGAGATAAGATGGCGCAGGTCAGAATACTGCTTCCCGCTGAGATCAGCCAGAGGGCCGGAAAAGATGGAAGAAATGTATCTTCCAACATGTCAAAGGCAGCATCGGCCCCCACGAGCCAGCCGCAGCAGCACAGATAACCCAGCGCCATGGCAGCCGCTGTGAACAAGATGATGATCATAAGTTTTGCTGCAATGAGCCGTTTCTTGTTCAGCGGACAGGTAAATAAGATCATGATGGTTCTGTTATTGTATTCTCCGATGACAAAGGAAGACGTCTGTACCGATGCATATACGAGAAAGAGCAGCGGCAGCAGGATTTCCGTCACCTGAAACATGGACATAAAACTATCTCTTGTCTGTTCCGGGTCTGTCATACTGTCCACCATAGAAACGGTCAGAAACAACAGACAAAACAGATATAAAAATATGGTGATTAATATATTTCTTTTCAGATTGAATTTCCGAAACTCCAGACGGAGCAGATGAGTCATTGTGTTTTCCATCTCAGTCCTCTCCTCTCGTATACGCAAAAAAATAATCTTCCAGGGTACTCTGCTTTCGGACAAGTTCTTCCAGTCCGATTCCATGATTCACGAGCATTGCCGCAATCTCCCTGGGGGAAAGCTCCGGGTCAAAAATCTGAATCCTGTTTTCCTGGAGTATTTTCATCCCGGATATCTGCTTCTCTTTTTCCAGCAGAGCGGCCGCCCGGCTCACATCATCCACTTTGATTTCCAGGTAATCCGACCGGTATGCATGAATTTCATCCATGGAAATTTCTTTCCGCAATATTCCGCCGGATAATATGCCGATTGTATCCGCCATTTGTTCCACTTCCGCTAAAATGTGGCTGGAAATAAAGATGGTGACACCTTCTTCCCGGCTGAGTCTCTGAAACAGCTGGCGCATCTCGCGGATCCCTTCCGGATCCAGAGCATTGATGGGTTCATCCAGAATCAGGAGCTGTGGACGGGTAAGAATGACCCTGCCGATGGCCAGCCTCTGTTTCATTCCCAGTGAATACTGGGAAACTGGTTTGTTTTCCACATGATGAAGCCGCACTTCTTCCAGAACTTCTCCAATACGTTCCCGGTTATGATACCCTATGTAATCGCAGTACATTTCAAGATTTTGCCGCGCCGTCATCTTTTCATAAAAATATGGATTCTCAATAATCGAACCCATACGTTTCAGACATTCATAGCTGCTATCTGTGAGTTTTTCCCCGAAGAGAAAAATCTCCCCGCTGTCCGGAGCAATGAGATTCAGCAGCATTTTCATTATGGTGCTTTTCCCTGCTCCATTGGGCCCCACACATCCGTAGATTTCTCCCTGTTTTACATGAAGGCTGACCGACTTCACCGCTGTCTTTTTCTTATAAGATTTTGTCAGATGATTTGTCCTGATCACATCATTCATCATCAAGACCTCCTTTCGCAAAACAGTATACAAAACGGACTTCTCTTTTTTGTGCCAAAATTCTCACTTTTTTCTCACTTTTCCGGGCAGGCGTTAAAAACCAGCCGGAACACCGCTCCCCGGCCTTTTTTGCTGTGAACAAAAAGGTCTGCCTGCATCTGCCCGGCCAGGTTCCGGGCGATGGAAAGACCGAGACCGCTGCCGCGCCCCTTTGTATAAGTTCTTAAAAATATTCTCTCCTGATCTTCCACGGGGATGCCTTCTCCATGGTCTTCCACCTCTATCTGAACGTTTTCTTCATTCTGGCTGAGACGAACGGCAAGATATTGGCCGCTGTCACCATATTTCACCGCATTATCCAGCAAATTTTTGAGAATCCTCGTCACCGCCTCCCCGTCAGCCATCACATGACAGGGCTCTTCCGGTATCTCTATGTCAACGTGAAACTGCTTTTCTTCCAGCAGATTGTAGTAATCCAGCAACACTTCATGACAAACCCGCACGAGGTTTATTTTTTGAATGTGGAAAATGCTGTCGCCGGATTCCAGCTTGGACAGCGTAAAAAAATCTTCCATGAGCGACGCCATTTCATCGGCTTTCTGATAAATCTTCTCCGCCATCTCTGAGAGATTCCCGGGGGACGCCTTTTCCGTCAGATGTTCCTGCCGGGTTCCTTTTTCCCGGATCTCATTCTGCGGAATTCCTCCTCCCTGAATTTCTCCTCGCCGGGTTTCTTTTTGCAGCATCTCACTGTAACCTTTCAGCACGGTGAGCGGCGTCCGCAGATCGTGAGAGACGTTTGTCAGCACCTGCTGCATGGATCTTCGGGTGCGGTCATAGTCTGTTTTTTGCCGATAGTATTTCTCCAGCATCCGGTTTACCTCCGCCGCCATGCTCTTTATGGCCGGATTGTCAGAGGGGACAAGGATATAGCCTCCCTCTCTGCCCTGACGTACCTGCCTGAGCCGTTCATCGAGATACAGAAGCTCCCGGTGAAGATGCAGATATTTTCTTCTTTCCCACAGATACAAAGAAAAAAGGCAGAGGGACACAAACATCCATCCTGCCATCATCCAGATATTCATTTATTCTTCCTCCATCTTATAGCCGATTCCCCAGAGTGTCTTGATGTAAGTCTTGTCCGGGTTCCGCGGATCTCTGAGTTTGGCACGGAGCCGGTTCATGTGGGAATTCACCACATTTTCTTCCCCATAATAAGGCTCCTTCCATATCTGTTCGTAAAGGCTTTCCTTGGAAAAGGCCCGTCCCGGATTGGACGCCAGCAGCGAGAGAATATCAAACTCAGTTCTGGTCAGATTCAGGGAACGCCCACTCTGTGTGACTGTACGTTTTGACACATTTATCTTCAAATCTTTATAGGTCAGAACCTCTTCTTCCTGACCGCTCTTATCATACTGCAGTGCCCGCCGGAGATTTGCCCGGATCCTAGCCGTCAGCTCAATGAGAGAAAAAGGCTTGACCACATAGTCATCGGCCCCCAGATTCAGTCCCATTACCTTGTCGGTATCATCATCTTTGGCCGTGATGATTATAATGGGAAGACTGCTTTCCTTCCGGATCGCTTTGATCACTTCCATTCCGCTCATGTCCGGCAGCATCAGATCCACCAGCGCCAGGACGTATCTTTCACCGTCAAAAGAAGAAAGGGCGGAATCTCCGTCGTGAAACATCTCCACCTGAAAAGATTCCCCCAGCAGATAATTTTGTATCATCGCACCGATCGCCGGATCGTCTTCCACCAGGAAGATTCTCTGCCGGATGCTGTTATTCATCATCTCTCACTCCTCCCATGAAGGAAATCGCTTCCCTTTATGTAAATCTATTTCTTTTATGCAAATTAATTTCCCTTATGCAGATACATCACAAATTTTGTGCGAATCAATTTCCCTTATGCAGATACAGCAGAAATTCCGAACCATTTCCCGGCCGGGATTTTACCTTAACATATCCATTTTCTTTCTTTAGGATCTCCCTCGTCAGATAAAGACCGATGCCCACGCCTTCTTCCTGGCTCACCTCCACCGCCCGGTAGAATCTGCCAAAGATTTTAGGGATTTCTTCTTCCCGGATCCCGATGCCGGTATCTTTCACGCCGATTGCCAGATACATTTCATATTCCGTGACAGAAAGGACCACTACGCCGCCATTGGGAGAATATTTCACCGCATTATCCACCACATTTCCAAGGGCCTCTTTTGTCCATTTAAAATCAAAAGAAGCCTCCGCGTTTCCCATATACTCATTCCGCAAATGTACTCCTTTTTTCTCTGCTTTCATGGCGGCCTCTTCCAGCACCTCCGAGAGCAGCGGTGCGATTTTCTGCCGCTCCGGGCGCACTGTCACGATATTACTCTCCAGCCGGGACATTTTTGTAAGAGACTGGATGAGGAACTCCAGCTTCTCCGTCTGGCGGATGAGTTCTTTTGTCATGACGAGCGCCTCCTCCTGCCGGAACATGTTCTCTTCCTTGTGGATCAGTTCTTCCAGCAGGGAAGCGTACAGCCGGATATTGGTCATGGGCGTCTTCGTCTGATGAGAAATGTCAGAAACCAGGCTTTTTACATTTTCTTTTTCCCGGGTCAGCGCATCCTTTGACAGCGAGGACGCCACCAGAAACCGCTTCCATTTGGTCTCCAGCCGGGAAAGTTTCGTCTCATCATAGTCACTTTCCCGAAAATCACCGGTCAACGCCGCGTCAAGCATTTTGTCCAGACGATCAATGGTTCTGTTTTCAAACATGGGAACTTCCCTGCCCTTCTTCTTTTTTCTTCCACATATATCCCTGACCATAAATGGTCTGAATATAAGATACCCTGTCCCTTTTATCTTCAAGCTTTCGGCGGAGACGGTTCACCGTCACAGACAACGCATTCTCATCCACATACTCCCCGCTGTCTCCCCAGAGCCGGTCAAAAAGCAGATTTCTGGTGAGAAGCCTGCCGGGATTCTCCACAAAAAGCCGCAGCAATTTCTGTTCATTGACGCTTAAAGAGATTTCTCTGTCATTCTTAAAATATTCCAGCCGGTCAAAATCAAACCGGAAAGAATCTTCCTCAAATACGACCTTCTCCGGCACGGCACCTTCAAAAGTGCCATTTCCGCTTCCCTGGCCGGCTGTGCCATTCCGGGAAGCGGAACCGTCGTTCTTTTGGGAACAGGCGTTCAGACTGCTTTGTCCGGCATCGGCCTTTCGGACGGCGATACGTTTCCTGAACAGTGTGATCCGCGCCCGGAGCACCGCCAGACTAAAAGGCTTCGCCATATAGTCATCCGCTCCCAGCGTCAGCCCCATAACCTCATCCGTTTCCATATCATTGGCCGTGAGGATCAGAACGAGGGCATCCGACCGCTCTTTTACCCAGCAAAGATAGTCATAGCCGCTGCCGTCGGGGAGATTAATGTCAAGAATCACGATATTCGCCGCCTCTTTTGAAAAGTCCTCCCGGGCCTGCAAAAGGCAGGCGCTCTGTACAAAAGCAAGCCCCGTCTCCTGCAAAGCCAGGCGGATACCGTCACTCAAAGCCCTGTCATCCTCCACAATCTGAATCCGCATGTCATTTTCCTCCTGTTTTTCCATCCTGCCCGTTATTCTTATCCACTATAGCACATTTTCCACGGTCTTCACAAGGACGGAGTTTCCGGATTCCATCGTTATCTCCTGCCCCGGCCAAACCATCCTTTTTTCTCATACGGACCCGCTTCAAAAGACAGTACACGGTACCCGGTCTCCCCGATGACATCCCGGAGCTTTTGTTCATCCGGGACCTGCTCTGCCAATATGACCGTCTCCCCCTTGCTGTGGGAAGAAGTCACCTTTTTTACCGGAAATGTTTTGCGGATTACGTCGTTTATGTGGCTCTCGCACATACCGCATGCCATACCGTCAATTTTCAATGTTATTTTCTGCATCATTGTTACCTCTTTTCTCAAACTCAACTATTGGTTGCACACTTCTTATTATAGATAGTTGTATCTAACTTTTCAACAGCAATCCGTAAATTTCTGTAAAAGATGACCCCTGGCGCTTGCCTTGCCATGGCAGGTGTGGTATATTGAGACGTATTGCGGGCGTTATGACCGCATATACTCATATCAATGGAAGAAAGGACAGATTTTTTATGAAAGATAAGCACCCAGGCATCCTGCACCTGATTCTCCGGGTACTTCAGGGTATTCTCATCGGTGTGGGCGCTGTGCTGCCAGGCATTTCCGGCGGCGTTCTCTGTGTTGTTTTTGGTATTTATAAACCGGTCATGGAGCTTCTGGGAAGCCCGTTTAAAAGATTTAAAACCCATGTTCCCATGCTGCTTCCGGTTATCATAGGCGGAGTGGTCGGTTTCCTCGGCGTGGCGAAGATTCTGGCATTTTTCCTGGAAAAATATCCGGATCCGTCCGTGTGTCTGTTCATCGGACTGATCACCGGCATGCTGCCTTCTCTGTTCCGGGAAGCCGGCGAACAGGGCCGTCCGAAAAACTGCTGGATTCCTCTGGTGATTGCCTTTGTCATCATCATGGCACTGTTAATCTCCCTGAATCTGTTTTCCGTGACCATCGCTCCAAACTTTGGATGGTACATTTTCTGTGGTTTCTGCCTGGCACTGAGCGTCATCGCTCCGGGTATGAGTTTCTCTACCCTGTTGATGCCCCTCGGACTCTATACTCCGTTTGTGGACGGACTGGGCAGCCTGGAAATCGGCGTTTTGATTCCGGCCGGCATTGGCGCCGTGGTGACTGTCATCTGCCTGGCACGGGCTGTGGATGCGCTGTTTGACCATTTTTATCCTTACGCCTTCCACGCCATCATCGGTATTGTCATCGCAGCTACCATCATGATCATCCCGGTGAAGAGCTTCACTGTATCGGCAGGCTCTGCCATCATCAATATCATCTGTATCGTGGTGGGGATCGTGGCCGCACTGGCGCTGGACGCTTTTAACTCACGGATTCCGGTGGAAGATTAAAAAAGAGTGAATGTTTCCAGACATCCAAAGAGACCTTTTTGTTTCTTTGGATGCATCCGTACATTCACTCTTTTTTCGTTCTTATACCTGTTCTTCTGCAAGGCGTTCCTTCAGATATTCTTTTACTTCCAGCAAGGAAGGAAGTATACAGCAGGCCAGCTCCCGCATCTCCTCATCCGGCTGTTTGATGTCCGGCACCATGATGCAGGAAAGTCCTGCTCTTGTGGCGGAACGCACGCCGTTAAAGGAATCTTCCACGGCGCAGGCATTCTCCGGTTCCACCTGCAGGCACTCGCAGGCTTTCAGATAAATATCCGGCTCCGGCTTGCTCCTCCTGATCATATCGCCGCAGACGATGGCGTCAAAATAGGACAGCAGACCGGCTTCCTCAATCTCTCTCCGGACTGTCCTCTCCTTTGAGGAAGTGGCAAGAGCAATCTTCAATCCACGCTCTCTCAAAAAGGTCAGCAGCGCATCCACGCCCGCTTTCTTTGGAAGCTGTCCGCCATCTGCCTTCTCATGGAACAGGCCGGCCATCTCCCTCTCATAAGTATCATAAGGAAAATCTTCTCCGTAAACCTCCAGAAACTTTGCCCTGGTCTGTACATCGTTGGTGCCGAGGCAAATGCAGCAGACATCCTCCACACCGGTAAACCCTTTCTCACCGGCAACCTTCTTCCAGCATTCAATCACAAGACGTTCTGAATCAAAGATTACTCCGTCCATATCAAAAACAACTGCCTGAATCATAGAATCCTCCCTGAAATAAATGTATCTTGATCACACTGCATCTCCTTTGGTACAGGGACGCATTTCCCTGCTTCCGGTCCACAGTGTTCGCGCCTATCATATCGTGTTTTTGAAGAAAATACAAGGATTTCAGGAACAATACTTTCCTATTTGTCCGCCTTAACGAAGAGACAGCTTCCGGAACCACATAAAAAACATACACTTTCCCTTGACATTTTCTTAAAATGCTTTTATATTAGAAAACGTAAATAAATATGGGGAGCTTGTAGACAGGCTGAGAGGAAGTTGCGAACTTCGACCCGGGAACCTGATTTGGATAATGCCAACGTAGGAAAAGAACGACAATTACGGGAGACGGCAGATGCCATCTCCCGATTTCTTTTTTCATCAGGGAATTTACACAATACAATACAGGAAAACGTGTGATTGAACGAGATACTTTTGGTTCATGAAGGGGTGCACCACCGCGGGTGTATTCTTTCGTGAACCTTTTTTCTTTGTTCTGAGGATCACACACCCCGGAAAGGAGGCATCTTATGATACGGGTCAACGGACAGGAAGAAGTCCTGGAAGAAAAACTGACCATTGAGGATTACATTTCCCGGCATGGTTACCGTACCAACCGCATTGCCGTGGAAAAAAACGGAACCATCGTGCCCAAAAGAAATTATGCGGACACCTTGCTCGAAGATGGAGATCAGATTGAGATTGTAAGTTTTGTGGGAGGAGGATGATTTATGAGGACGGAGCAATATAAACAGCAAGACCGGAAGACGGCCATTCCAGGGCAGCGGCCGGACAATCCAGCGGCAATCCCCACCCGGGAAGAACTTCAGCAGGCCCTCATCCGCCGCCATACCGGGACCGTGCAGCATCGCCTCGCAAAGGCGCGGGTTGCCGTGGCAGGACTGGGCGGTCTTGGCTCCAACATCGCCGTCTCCCTTGCCCGCATCGGCGTGGGCCATCTGCATCTCATTGACTTTGACCGGGTGGATATCACAAACCTGAACCGGCAGCAATATTTTATTCATCAGATCGATATGGCCAAAACCGAAGCCCTGTCGGAGATTCTTCTCGCCATCAATCCTTACCTGACGATTCAAAAGGATGCTGTGCGAATCACTAAAGAAAATGTACCGGCACTCTTCCAGAATGACACTTATATCTGCGAGGCCTTTGACGTGCCGGAAAATAAAGCTATGCTGGCTGAAGCGGTGCTGGAACATTTTCCGGAAAAATACCTCATTGCCGCCAGCGGTATGGCTGGCTATGGGAACAGTAACGCAATCCGTACAAGAAAAATCTCTTCGCATTTTTATCTCTGTGGGGATGAAACTTCGGAAGTCTGCGAGGGCCGCGGTCTGATGGCACCCCGGGTGGCGCTCTGCGCAGCTCACCAGGCGAACCTGGCGGTGGAGCTGATCCTGAAACAGGCAGAAACGAAGGAGCGGCCATCCTGCGGAAGCTTCCCTTCTGCCAGAAAACGTGAAGAATAATAAAAAGAAAGGACAAAACAATGAAAAACGATACATGGAAATTAGGAAACCACGAATTTACATCCAGATTTATCCTGGGCTCCGGCAAATATTCTCTGGAGCTCATCAAAGCCGCTGTGGAAGAAGCCGGCGCGCAGATCGTGACCATGGCTCTGCGCCGCGCCAATGAAGGCGGTCTTGCCAATATCCTGGACTACATACCGGAGGGAGTCACTCTTCTTCCGAATACTTCCGGCGCCAGAAACGCCGATGAGGCCGTCCGCATCGCCCGGCTGGCCAGAGAAGTCTGCGGCAGTGATTTCATCAAAATCGAGATCATGCGGGATACCAAATATCTCCTGCCGGATAATTATGAGACGATCAAGGCTACGGAAATTCTCGCCAAAGAAGGCTTCATCGTCATGCCTTATATGTACCCGGACTTAAACATGGCAAGGGATATGGCAAAAGCCGGCGCCGCCTGTATCATGCCGCTGGGCGCGCCGATCGGTTCTAATAAAGGTCTGTGTACCAGGGAATTCATTCAGATCCTCATCGACGAAATTGATCTGCCGATCATCGTGGACGCGGGTATCGGCCGTCCGTCCCAGGCCTGCGAAGCCATGGAAATGGGCGCTGCGGCGGTCATGGCCAACACAGCCATCGCCACCGCCGGTGACGTAAAACTGATGGCCGGCGCCATGAAAAAAGCCGTGGAGGCCGGAAGAGCCGCTTATCTGGCCGGCATGGGAAATGTACGGGCCAAAGGAGCCAGCGCTTCTTCCCCTCTCATCGGCTATCTGAGAGACTGATGTCTCTGCATCCGGTACGGGAGGAAATAAACTCCGAAACCGTAGCCTATTTCCTCCGGAAGATTTCCAGAAGTTATTTTCAAAAGTGAAAAGGAGCAAAAAATGAACACAAAATCTCATATCAACGAAAGTATTTTAAGCGATGAAATCCGCGAACATCAGAAAGAAAACCGCATCGACCACATGACCTATCTGCCGGATATGGAAGACATCGGTTCCGACGTGATGGACCAGGTAATTTCCGCCATGAACGCCTACAACTACGATACTTACACTGAAAATGACGTGCGCCGCGCCCTCGCCCATGACAACCGTTCCCTGGAAGACTTCAAGGCGCTGCTGTCCCCGGCGGCGCTGCCTTTGCTGGAAGACATCGCCCAGGCAGCCCAGGCAGAAACCCGGAAACATTTCGGCAATTCCGTCTGTATGTTTACTCCGGCCTACATCGCCAACTATTGCGAAAATTACTGCATTTACTGTGGATTTAACCGTCACAATCACATTAAACGGGCGCAGCTCAATGAAGAGGAGATTGAGAAGGAGTTTGCCGCCATCGCCAAAACGGGACTGCAGGAAATCCTCATCCTGACCGGTGAGAGCCGGAAGCGTTCCACTGTGGAATATATCGGCCGGGCCTGCCAAATCGCCCGGAAATATTTCCGGGTGGTCGGTCTGGAAGTTTACCCGATGAACTCTGACGAATATGCCCATCTGCATCAGTGCGGAGCAGACTACGTCACCGTCTTTCAGGAAACCTACAACTCTGACAAATACGAAACTCTCCATCTGGCCGGTCACAAACGAATCTTTCCGTACCGGTTCAATGCCCAGGAGCGGGCTTTGATGGGAGGCATGCGGGGCGTGGGCTTTGCCGCTCTCCTGGGTCTTGATGATTTCCGGAAAGACGCTTTCGCCACCGGTATGCACGCCTGGCTTCTCCAGAAAAAATATCCTCACGCGGAGATTGCCTTCTCCTGCCCGCGGTTGCGGCCTATCATCAACAACGACAAGATCAATCCTATGGATGTACATGAAGCACAGCTTCTGCAGATTGTCTGCGCCTACCGGCTGTTCATGCCTTTCGCCAGCATCACCATCTCCAGCCGGGAATGCGCCAGAGTGCGGGACAACCTGGTGAACATCGCCGCCACCAAGATCTCTGCCGGCGTCAGCACCGGCATCGGCGAACACGGCGAGGAAGTGGAGGATAAGGGCGATGAACAGTTTGAAATCTCTGACGGCCGCTCTGTTCAGGAAGTCTACGACGCCCTGGTGGCCGAACACCTGCAGCCGGTCATGGCGGAGTACATTTACGTATGAGCGCCCCTCATACCTTACAGCCGGAAAACTCCGTCACTATCGCCGTTACGAACCGCGCCCTCTCCGCCCGCCCTTATGAAGAACAGATTACCCGCATCTGCCGCTTTCACCCGGCGGCGGTGATCGTGCGGGAAAAAGATCTGCCGGAAGAAGAATACGCCCGCTTGGCCGGAAAGGTGCTGGCCATCTGCCGTCAATACGGCGTGCGCTGCATTTACCACACCTACCCGGAAGCCGCCCGGGCCGCCGGCGTCAAAGATATTCATCTGCCGCTCCCCATTCTGCGGCAGTATGCCGGCGGGGCAGATCCGCAACCGGCGGATTCCCTCCGGCCAGATATTCCCGGCGGGGCAAGGACGCCCCTCTCCTTTTTCACTGCCGTCGGCACTTCCGTCCATTCCAGGGCGGAAGCTGAGGAGGCGCTGCGGCTGGGCGCCACCTATCTGACGGCGGGACACATTTACAGCACCGACTGCAAAAAAGGCGTTCCGCCCCGGGGACTTTCCTTCTTAAAAGAAATCTGCCGGATGTCCCCGGTGCCGGTTTACGCCATCGGCGGCATCCATCTGGGCACCAGGCAGCTTGCCGAAGTACTTTCCTGCGGGGCCGCTGGCGGGTGCATCATGTCGGAGATGATGCGGATATAGCAGGATTTTCACTTGCGTCTTTCTTCCTGGCATAGTAAGATAGGATTATATAAATAAGACTATAATTATAGAAAGAACAATTTATCCCCGGCCAAGATGCGCCAGGGACGGTTTGACACCTGGAAAGGAGGGGTACCATGGGCTGGACGCCGCTGCCAATCGGAATTGAGAATTACGCGGAAATGATCGAAAAGGGTTATTATTATGTGGACAAGACATTGTTCATCAAAGAGCTGCTTGACCGCAAAGGCAAGGTCAATCTCTTCACCCGCCCAAGGCGTTTTGGAAAGACTCTGAACATGAGCATGCTTCAGTATTTTTTTGAAAAATCCGAACGAGATCATACCCCTCTTTTTACCGGAACCAAAATTATGAAGGCGGGGGAAAAATATGTAAGTGAAATGGGACGATATCCCGTTATCTTCTTATCATTAAAATCCATGAAACAGGACAGCTACTCCTCTGCTTTTTATTGTCTGAAAGAAGGCATTGCCGCTGAATTTAAAAGGCATCTGGAACTTCTGCGGCAGCTTCCATTAAAAGAAGACTTCGACAAATGCCGGCGTTTTGCCGCCGGAAAGGCAGAAGATACCGAATACCTGACGGCATTGCGGTTTCTTTCTGAATGTCTTGCTGCTGTCTGCGAAACAAAGGCCGTCATTCTCATCGATGAATATGACGTTCCCCTTGAAAACGCCTATTTTCATGGTTTTTATGACAGAATGGCCGGGCTCATCCGCTCCTTGTTTGAGTCAGTCCTGAAAACCAACAACGCCCTGGAGTTTGCCGTCATCACCGGCTGTCTCCGTATCAGCAGAGAATCCATTTTTACCGGACTGAATAATCTGAACATCATCTCCATCATGGACAATTCCTATGCGGAGCATTTTGGATTTACACAGGAAGAAGTTGACACTATGCTCTCCTTCTATCATCTGGAATCCAAAAGAGATTCTGTAAAAGAATGGTATGACGGATATCGGTTCGGCGATACGGAAGTATACAATCCATGGAGCGTCATCTGCTATGTGGATTCCTATTACAAAAATCCCGATGCCCTCTTTAAACCTTACTGGTCCAATACCAGCTCCAACAGTATCGTCCGCACTCTGGTGGACAGAGCGGACCTCTCCGTCCGGCAGGAGATCGAATCGCTCATCGCGGGACATACGATTTTTAAACCAGTCCATGAAGATATCACCTATGAGGATATGGATTCCACACAGGATCATCTCTGGAACTTCCTGTTTTTTACCGGCTATCTGAAAAAAATCCGCCAGATACAGCAGGAAGAAGACATTTTTGTGGAAATGTCCATTCCCAACATCGAGGTTCGCTACATTTACAAAAATACTGTACTTCGCTGGTTTGAAGAATCAATTAACAAGAAAAATCTGTCCCCTCTTTATGACAGCATCCTCAGTGGCAGACGGGAACAGATCGCGGATATTCTTTCCGAAAATCTCATGGAAACCATCAGTTTCTATGACTATCAGGAAAGCTACTATCATGGATTTCTCGCAGGACTGCTGAAAAATATGGGAAATTACATCGTGCTTTCCAACCGGGAATCCGGCAGCGGCCGTCCCGACATTCTTCTGAAATATCCAAGTGTCCGGGGAAAGGCTGTCATTATCGAAATCAAGATTGCCAGAAGTTATCAGGAACTTCCCGGAAAATGTGACGAGGCGCTCCGGCAGATTGAAGAGCAGCAGTACGAAGCTTCTCTTCGCCAGGAGGGGTATCAGGATATTCTCAAATATGGCATCGCATTTTATCGGAAGGAATGTATGGTGAAGTAGATAATGCTGCTGGCTGTCAATTGACGCCAGGTAAGTAAAAACAGGAGAAATGCAACGGTTTTATCAGTTATTACATTCCTCCTGCTTTTTATTTATCGCGATAATGCGAGCCGCATTGAACAATCTTAATAATATCCCCATCAATACGATATACAATCCGGTTAGCTGCATCAATTCTACGACTCCAATAGGGCGCCAAATCTCCACTTAACCGTTCTGGCTTTCCGATACCTTCATAACCGTTCCTGTCAATGTCCTTAAGGAGCTGAAGAATACGTTTTAAAGTCTTTTTATCCTGCTTCATCCAATACTCAAAATCTTCCCATGCCTCATCCGTCCAAGCCTTTATCATCGAAATCCACCTCATGAATCGTTCCACCTGTAGCTTCCATCTGTGCAATTGACTTTTTCAGTCTCTGTATATTCTCATCCGAATAAAATGGATCCACAGACACCTCAAAAGGGATTCTCTTCTCACGCCCAAGTTTTTTAAGATAAATATTAATCGCCGAAGAAAGAGACAATCCTATATCAGAGCAAACATCCTCAGCTCTTTTTTTTACCTCATCATCTACACGCAGACTAATCTGTGCCATAATTATCCCTCCTATCTGCTTTTTCTTCTATTATACTTGAAATTTTGCAAATGTAAAGCATTATAATATACAACTGCTTTCCTTTTTTCATGCCGTCTCTCCCAGCACCTTCCGGCATCGCTTTCTCACAAAGAAGAAGCACACCGCCTGCATGGCGATGGTGGCGATCCAGGAACCGGGATACGAAATAAACAGAAAATGTAAAGAACGGTGCTGCGGGAAAAATCCATAAATCCAGAGAATTCTTGTGCCCACGGTACCGATGATGGATAATACCATGGGAACTGCCGAATATCCCATGCCCCGCATGGCTCCCGGAAACAGATCCATGATGCCGCAGAGGAAATAAGGCACCGTGGTGATGGAGAGAATCTCCAGGCCACACTGGATCACATCTGCATCTGTCGTGTAAATTCTAAGTACCTGAGAGCCGAAAACCCAGGCGCCGACACCCAGCACCAGCGCGATTCCGGCAGACAGAAAGATACAGTCCAAAAGCACCCGGTCCATCCGTTTCGGCTTCTTCACACTGTAGTTCTGGCTGGTGAAACTCATGCAGGCCTGAGTAACCGCATTAACGGATACATAGAGAAAACCAAGAATGTTGTTGGCTGCCGTATATCCGGCCATGGCGATGGAGCCAAAGGAATTCACGGAGGACTGCAGCAGCGCATTGGAAAAGTTAATGACCGTGGTCTGAATGCCTGCAGGAATACCCACCTGAAAAATACGTTTCACATAAATCCCTTTGACGGACAGTCTGGAAAACCGCAGCTGATAACTTCCCTCGGATTTATACAGACAGTGGATGACAAGAATGCTCGATACCATCTGGGAAGCCACCGTTCCGATGGCCACGCCGGCCACACCCAGCGGGATGACGATGACCAGCAGAAGGTCCAGCACCACATTGGCCATACCTGCAAAAAGCAGGAAAAACAGCGGCCGTTTGGTATCCCCCACCGCCCGGAGAATCGCCGCTCCATAGTTATAAAGCATGAAAAAAGGCATTCCCAGAAAATATATCTTCATATAAAGAGTGGACTGTCCAATGACGTTTGACGGTGTGTCCATGAGGCCCAGCGCCCATCCGGCAGCGCAAAAGCCCACCACTGCCATGAGAATACCGCTGATCAGGGCAAGTGTAATGGCCGTATGCACCGATTCCGACATTTCTTTATCATGGCCGGCGGCGTAATATCTGGCACACAACACATTGGCTCCCATAGAGATTCCGATAAACAGGTTGGTAAAAATGTTGATGAGCGCCGTGGTGGCTCCCACCGCCGCGAGGGCGTCGCTGCCGCTGAAGTGTCCCACCACGATGATATCCACTGCGTTGAACATCAGCTGCAGAATACTGGTAGCCATCAATGGCAGTGAAAAAGAGACCAGTTTGTCCATGATAGAACCGTTTACCATGTCGATTTCATACTTGTTCTTTTGCAATTTTCATCCCATCTCCTCAAAATAATCTTTTTATGTATGTGCCAATTCCGTACAAATAAATCTGACAGCACAAATTCAGGTGCGCAAAATCTGCCGGTTTTTCCGTCGAACTTTGCGCACCTGCTTTATCTTACTCCATTCTTTTATTTTGGTCAATGGAATGTTCCGCAACAATCCACGGACATCCTATCATGAGATCAACTCCAGCACGCCCCGGATATCCTGCACCACGGCGTCAGCGCCGGCGTCCATGTAGCGTTTTGTCACTGCCTGCACTTTTGCTTCCTTTTCTTCCGCGGTGAGAGCCTCATATTCCGCTTTGGTCAGCCCCATCTCTGAGCTGCCCTCGATGATGCCCACGGTGAAGACTCCGGCGTTTTTGCCCTCGCGGATATCAGAGAGCGTATCTCCCACCTTCATGACTTTATCCACACCGGTGATCTGCAGCGCTTCCATATTTTTGAAAATCATATATGGATACGGGCGTCCCATGTGGCCTGTGGAATCCGGACTGAACCAGCAGTCCGGCTCATAGCCGGCTTTTGCCGCTTCTTTTGTCACAATGTCCATCATGGCGTCGGTGTAGCCGGTGGTGGAACCGATCTTCAGACCGGCCTCCCGGAGCTTTGCCACAGTCTCCACCACATAATCCTTCGGATCAGAGAACTGATCCAGAATCTTCATGAGGCTGGCGGCAAATTTTTCATGCATTTCATCCACATCTTTATCGGTAAAATCCCTGCCGTGGATCCGCTTGAATTCGTCACGAATCCGTTCCATGGAAAGCATGGTCTTGATATGATCCCATTTTAACATTCCCATAGGTTTTCTTGTCTCTTCCATAGTCGGAGTGATTCCGTATTCTTTAAATATTTCCATGAATGCCTGCACCGGCGCAAAGCATCCGTAATCCACTGTGGTTCCTGCCCAGTCAAATATCACTGCTTCGTATTTCATTGTTCTGTCCTTCTTTCTTTTTTCAGGCTGTCTACGCTGCGGCCTTCTTCATGTTCACAAACTCTTCGATGATATCACAGACTTTGTTGATATCTTCCGGATAAATCTCACCGATGTTTCCGATGCGGAAGGTCTCCGCATCTGTCACCTTTCCCGGATAGATGGCGTAACCACGCTCTTTGATGTATTGGTACATTTCCTGGAAAGTGTAATCTTTGTTGGCCGGATAGAAAAATGTGGTGATGATCGGTCCCTGGTACTCGTCGCCCACATAAGTCTCAAACCCGAGAGCCCGGAGGCGGCTGGTCAGAAGCTTATTATTTTCCGTATACCGTTTATTTCTTGCCGGAATGCCGCCCTCTTCTTCCATTTCCTTTAAGGCCTGGGCAAAAGCCAGCACCACATGGGTCGGAGAAGTAAATCTCCACTTGCCGTCGGCCTGCATGGTCTCCCACTGGTCATAGAGGTCTAAAGAGAGGCTTCTCGCCTTGCCTTTGCTGGCCATGAGGGCGTCTTTCCTGCAGATAATGAAGGAGAATCCCGGCACACCCTGGATACATTTGTTGGCGCTGCTTATGATGAAGTCGATGCCCAGCTCTCCCACCGGGATATCCACGCCGCCAAAACTGGACATGGCGTCCACGATCATGGTTTTTCCCGCTGCCTTTACCACCTTTGAGACGGAGGCGATATCGTTTAAGATTCCGGAAGTGGTTTCGCTGTGAACCATGGACACATGGGTGATATCCGGATCTTCTTTTAAAATTTCCGCGATTTTTTCCGCATCCGGAATCTCATTGTAATTGACTTCATACATTCTGTAGCAGATGCCGGCGTGTTCCGCAATGTCCGCCATCCGGCGGCCGTAAGAACCATTGGCGGCGATCAGAAGTTTTTCCTCTTTTCCGACGGTGCTGGTGATGACAGACTCCACACCGAAAGTACCGCTGCCCTGCATGAGTACCACTGTGTACTCCGGCTCGCTGACATGGGCCAGTTTTAAGAGTTTATCTCTGATTTCCAGTGTGATTTTTTTGTAATCGTCGTCCCAGGTACAGTGATCAAACATCATCTGCTGTTTTACTGTATCGGTAGTTGTCAGTGGTCCTGGTGTTAAAAGTTTATAATTTTTCATAATATCTTGCCTTTCTGCTTTTTTCTTATTTTATCTTACTTTCCCGCCAGCTCTTTGGCGTTCTCAGAAATCTTTTGATGCTGTTCCAGCAAATCCACGGTCAGTTTCTCCGGAAATACTTTCGGATTGGCGGACATGTAAGCGGAATCAGCGGTTTCACCTTCATAAATCGGCAGTGGGTAGTACTCCTGCAGTTTGCTTCTTCCCTTGGTGATAATGCACTCTGCCATCTCCATGGCCAGCTCTTTGCTCTTGTCTCCCTTATCCACAACAGCGATGGATTCTGTCAGAGAGTAATTGCCCTCGGTCGGATCCACATAATCCACCGGCAGGCCGTCTTCCTTATCAGCCACCGCCTGATGACGAAGGCCGAAACCGATGGCCACTTCGCCGGCACGGACTTTTTTAAGTGGTGCGGAACCGGAACTTTCCACATGAGGACCGGCGTTCTTGTAAATGTCCGCAAGAATCTGTGTGGCTTCCTCTTCCCCGTAGTTGTCTACCAGAGCCTGTAACAGAAGCCATGCGGTGGAGGAGCTGGCGATATCGGTCACTGAAATAAATCCGCTGTATACCGGGTCAGCCAGATCTTTGATGCTTGCAGGCATCGGCAGATTATTCTCCTTCATCATCTCGGTGTTAATCAGAATAGCTCCCTCCTGGGCAGTGATCGGCGTATAGAAAGAAGGATATTCTTCCATGGCGTTTGTCTCAAAGGTCAGATCTTTGAACATGTGCTGCTGTTCCTGGGCACTGTCCAGATAAAAGGAGCTCATGGTCACCAGATCCGCCTCTATATTGGTTCCCTCTGCCAGAAGCTTTCCGCCCAGTTCGGAAGTGCCGAAGGACTGAATGATGTACTGACCGGAATATCCGTTTTCATCAAGGGTGCTTTTCATGGCCTCGATGGCCTCGTCATCGGCGTTGGTATAAAGCACCACTTCGTCGCTGGCAGAACCGCCGCATCCGGTCAGGACAGCGGAGAGTGCCAGGGTCATTGCCACTGCTGCTGCTAAAAATTTTTTTCTCATTTTGTTTTCCTCACTTTTTTATTTCTCAGTTATGCTATTTTCCCTTTCGTGCGGGACTGTTGCTTCCTGCGGATCATTTTTTTCACCGTTTGGCCTGATCACATTTCTGCCGCCATGGTCCGGGCCTTTTTCCTGGCCTTTGCTTCTCTCGTCTTGCTTCGGTCGGTGGCAAGATAGCCAAACAGCAGCTTTGCCGCCAGATTGGTGAAGAGGATCAGCAGGGACAGCACAAAAATCTCATTGAATTTCGTATAATACTGCAGTTCCTTGATCTTTGTGGTGATGACCATGGTTCTGGCGCCGGCAATAAAGATTACCGCGCTGACAGTCACCATGGCGTTGACAAAATAGTAGCTGAATACTTCCAGGATGGTTCCCATGGCGTTGGGCGTCACCACCCGGACGATGGTCTTTAACCAGGTATCTCCCATGAGCATGGCCGTGGTCTCCCAGGAGGCGTTCATTTTTGCCAGAGAGTTCTTGATCATCAGGTAAGGTGTCGAGAAGAAATGTATCACGTTACAGATGACGATGATGGCCAGCGTATTTTGCAGCGGCGTGCCGGAGAAAATGAGCATGTAGGCGATACCGATGACCATACCCGGTATTGTATTTGTAATTAACGAAATATTTTCAATGACCTGCTTTACCTTTGACGGCAGCTTGCTCCTGGCTGTGGTAAGGGCGGCTCCGTAGGTAAGAAGGGAACCCAGGAGAGCTGTCAGCACAGCCACCAGCAGGGAATTCTCATAGACGCTGATCAGACTTCTGTCCGCAAATACCGCCTGCACATGTTCCCAGGTAACATTCATCTGATACGGCCAGTTTTCCACCAGAGGCACCGCGAAGATGACCAGAAATACCGAGAGCACCACCAGAAGGACCAGTCCGCTGACTCCGCCGAAAATCACATCCCGCAGGGTATTTTTCCGGATTTCAATATTGGAAATCTTATTATAGCGGATGTTATATTTTTCAAGATAATGGAGCAGCGCGATGGTCACCACCGAAGGAATAAGCATCATCATGGCGACAGCGGAACCGGTATTAAAATTCGGGATACTTCCAAGCATCTCATTGTAGAGCACCGTAGCTACCACATCGTATTCGCCGCCCACCGACGCCGGAATACCGTAATCAGTAAAGCAGAGGAAAAAGCACTGCACAAAGGATGCCGCCAGCGTTCCCAAAAGGGGCCGGACCACCGTTGCCATAAATGTGGTCAGCGGTTTATCTCCCATGATCCGGGATACGATGGTAAATTTCTTATCGATGTACTCCATGGTATTGGACACCAGGAGGAAGGATATCGGCAGCGTATAGATCACATATCCCAAAAGCAGGCCGTTGAATCCGTAGATCTCAAAGAGCTGTCTGCCAAAAATCTTTGTGATCAGTCCCTGTTTACCAAAAGAATAAATGATGGCAAATCCGTAAGTGATGGTCGGAAGCAGCATCGGGACCACCGCCGCCTTCCGGATGAATCCTTTATAGCCTTTTGGAATGTTGGTATAATTGATCGTGTAAGCCAGTAAAAAGGCAAGAAGCGTTGTGATCACCGCGCTGACCGAGGAAATGATCAGGCTGTGTCCAAATGCGCCCATGAATCCGTGGCTGGTCAGCACTTCCGCATAACTGCCAAATCCCACCCCTCCTGTCTGACTTTCAAAGGATTTCCATAATAAGCGGAGAATCGGAATCAGCAGGAATATCAGAAACAATGCTGTGACAATGATAAATATTCCCTTTATCTCTTTCTCTTTTCTCTGTGTACCCATTTTCATTCCCCTCTACATGGCCATCCGGGCTTCTGTTCCCTGATGAAACAGGGTGAAGATATTATTTTTCTTGATGACAAGCTGATTGAGAATAAATTCTTTCACAAAATCATTGTCCGGGGTCTGAATGATGTCATCCGGGCTGCCAAACTGAGAGATAGTTCCGTTATTGACGATCAGGACTTTATCAGATAACGTCAGCGCCTCCTCCGGGTCATGAGTGACAATGATGGTGGTCAGCTTAAATTCCCTCGCGATCTGTCTGATCTTATCTTTGATGGATTCTTTGATGACGCCGTCCAGGGCGGAAAGCGGCTCATCCAGAAGAAGAATCTTCGGTTTCATGACCATGGTCCTTGCCAGCGCCACCCGCTGCTTCTGACCGCCGGAGAGCTGTTCGATCTTTTTATCCAGATGCTCTCTGAGTCCCAGCAGATCGATCATATCCTCCACTTCCTGTCTGGTGGAAACGTCCGGCTTATTTTTTAATCCATATGTAATGTTTTTATATACATTCAGGTTCGGGAATAAGGCGTAATCCTGAAATACAATATTGAAGCCTCTGGCCTCCATTGGAATATCCAGCACATTTTTCCCCTGAAAAATAATTTCTCCCTCATCGGCATCGGTGAGCCCGAGAATCAGATTCAATAAAGTGGTCTTTCCACAACCGGATGGTCCGAGAATAGAAACGATCTCGCCGTCCTCAATCGTTAAGTTAATATCATGTAAAATAGTCACTCCGTCATAGGATTTCTTTAAATTTCTAATTTCAAGCATTTTGTTCTCCTTTCCGTTCGCGAAACAACCGCATGATAACACAGAGACAAAACACCTTTCTATCATTTTTCCAATTCCCGGGATGTTTTCTACATAAGAAATTGCATTCCTATGAAATAAAAAAAGGCGGAGATCAACTCCGCCTGAAACAAATATGTAGTGAGAAAACACATCCCTGCCGGAAATGCGTTTTTTATTCTTTCGATACCGTATCGTATGCCTGCTTCCTTATTATGTTGCTGCTTCTGTCAAGAACCGCCGTGTACTTATCATAATCACTGAGCAGAATCCCGGTGTAAAGCATATCCACCACCGCCAGCTGGGACACCCTGGAGAAGATAGAATCCCCGTAAATAAACTGCTGTCTGCTGGTCATGAGGACAATATCCGCATACTGTTCCAGCAGCGAATTTTCGAAATTGGTGATGGCTATGGTCCTCGCCCCCGCTTTTTTCGCGATTTTCATGGCATCCACTGTGCTCATGGAACAGCCGGAATAAGAAATGCCGATGGCCAGATCTTCCTCTGTCAGGTTGCCGGCGCTGACGTTTTGAAGATAGTAATCGGAATACGAACAGCAGTTAAAGCCCAGATACATGAGCTTTGTGACCAGGTCGCTGGCCGTACAGGCGGAATTCTCCACATAGAAAACCACGATATTTCTTGCTCTGGTGATCTCCCGCACCGCCTTTTCCAGCTGATCTGCCGACAGATTCTTCAGGGTATCCTTTAACTGTTCTATGGCAGTTCCGACAAGCTTAGCCGGAAGTTCCGCGATGGTATCCTCCTGGGAGACAGAAGAACCAAAGAGAAAATACCCATTTTCTTTTCCTCTCTCATCCTTCACCAGCTCATACCGGAAATCCTTAAAGCCCTGATATCCAAGGGCTCTGATAAACCGCAGAACTGTCGGCTGACTGACTCCTGCTCCGTCCGCGAACTGCTCCAGGGTCAGCTCCCGTCCCTCTCCCTGAAAATGCAGCAGAAAATCCGCCGCCTTTTTCTCGGACTTTCTCAAAGAAGAATATTTTTCTCTGATGATAAATTCCAGTTCCTCATTCATGGATCGTCCTCCTGATTTACCCATAGTGTATTTTGCGCGCCTGTCTCTCACCGGCGCATTTGATTTTTTGTAGTTTTTCTACATTTTCTCCGATCTGTGAGAATTGTAGTTCTTCTACAAAATTTTGAAATGTCTTTTGATATATTGTTTTTCCCATTTTTATTTTTTTCGAAAAAAGGAAAGAGTATCCGGACAGATTCCTTCCATAAAAGAAGGGCTGCTCCATAAAAGAAATATTCTTTATGAAACAGCCCTCCGCCAGCGCATATTTTGTCAGAAAACTCTCCTGTTCACACATGCGCTGTCTGTATGAGACGCAATGCCAGGCGTCACAGTCCCTTATTTATTGTTATGATCTACAGTTTTATGTACGATATCACGCATCTGAGGCCATGTTTCCATGTAACGCTCCATGTAGAACTGATATTCTTTGTGTGCTTCCATATCCGGAATATACTCTTTGTCCACACGGATCATGCTGTCAGCAGCATCTGCAAAGGACGGATATATGCCGATACCCTTTGCGGCAATGATACAGTCACCCAGACAGCCTGCACTCTGGTTCTCTACGGTTGTGTACATCGGTACGCCGATGATATCTGCATGCATCTGCATCCAGAAATCAGACTGAGCCAGACCACCGCAGGCATAGATTTCTTTGACATCGTATCCGGCCTCTTTCATGCTGACGATACAATGGTTTGCACCGTAGGCAACACCTTCATAGATGGCTCTTGCCAGATGTGCTGTGGAGGTACCGATGGAAAGTCCCCAGAACATTCCACGGGCCTTGGAATCAGAATACGGTGCACGGTTACCCTGGAAGTAGTCCATCATAACAAGGCCGTCACAGCCGATCGGCACGGTTTTAGCCTTTTCTGTGATGTAATCATAAATGTTCATATCTTTATTCATGGCTTCCTGTGCCCAGGTACCAGGAAGAAGATTATTTCTGAACCAGGTTAAGATCGATCCGGCTGCGGTCTGTCCGCCTTCCAGAAGGCTGGTTCCCTCATACATACAGTTCGGATAGGTTCCGTTTACACCGTTTACATGGAAGTCTTCTTCAGAAAGACCCAGCAGACAGGTGGAAGTTCCACCGATCAGAGTCATACCGTTTGGTCTTACGCCACCGACACCAAACATACATGCGTTACAGTCCGCAGTACCTTCCACAACGACCGTCTTGGTGCTGAGACCAAAAATCTGCGCTGCCTCACGGCTGACGTTTCCGATGATCTCTCCGACTCTGTACATATCTTTCGGGAACTTGTCAACTACATCATCAAGACCAACCGCATTATAGAAATCGATCGGATATCCGCCGTTCTTGTCATCATAGTTCCAGCGGAATGCGGCGATGGACATACATACGCTCTTCTTTCCGGTGAGCTTCCAGTTTAACCAGTCCTCAAACTCCATGATGGTCTTGGTCTTTGCCCAGTTTTCCGGCTCATGTTTCTTCACCCACATACACTTCGGCACCATAGTGTCGGCACGGAAGCTTGGTTTATAGAATCTGGTTGCCTCATAATCGTCACGAATCTCATCGATAAATGAAGCTTCTTCTGTGGCACGAACGTCCATCCAGAGGATTGGCGGGCGGACAGATTCATCATCTTCACCCAGGTAAACCAGAGTGTTGGTCGTGGCGTCACAGGTGATGGCTGCGATATTATCCGGTCCGATACCTGCCTTTTTGATACATTCCGGAATCGCTTTTGTGAGCGCTGCCCACCAGCCTTTGTCGTCCTGCTCTGCCCATCCGTTCTTCGGATATGTGGTCGCGTACTCTTCAATATGATATGCGCGGTTCTGTCCGCGGAAATCATAAAGCGCCACTCTCACACTGCCCGTACCTGCGTCAATACCCATTAAATATTCTGCCATAGTTAAACTCCCTTCTCCTGAATTTGCGAAAAGGCCTGTCTCCTCAGGCCTCTCTTTTTCTTATAAAGCCTTTACTGTTCTTCGTTTTCAAAATCAATGATTCTCTGTACTTTGTCTTTGGACCGGCAGTTCGGATCATAAGTACAGGAAAGATATTCTTTTACCAGACATTTTGCCAGCTCGATGCCAATCACCTGTGCCCCCATGGTGATAATGTTGGCATGATTGGAAAGCTCTGCTCTCTGTGCCTGATAAACATCATGAATACATGCGGCGTAAGCGCCTTTTACTTTGTTGGCGGCAATGGAAACACCAATACCTGTTCCGCATACCACAATACCCCTGTCATATTCTCCTGCAGCTACTGCTTTCGCGCATTTGATCGCAACATTGGCGTAAATCGGGTCGTCGCTGCCAAAATCGGCAACTTCATGTCCCAGCCCTTTTACATATTCCATCAGCTGTAATTTAAAATCTGTTGCGTTAGGGTCACATCCAAATACAATTTTCATTGTGTCTTCTCCTTTCTTTTAACGGGTAAGCCCCGGAACATCACCAAAGGCTCCATATAGCTATAAGTATACCACAACCTTTGGTGATTTTGTACAATAATTATAAGTATTTTCTCATTTCTTTGAGCGAATCGTAAATACAAGTCGGTTCCACATCGGATTCTGCCACCGTCTGCATATCGGCCTCCCCGGTAAGTACCAGAAATCCTTTGGCGCCGTTGTTGACACCGGTAGCCACATCCGTGTACAGACGGTCACCCACAAAGGCCATCTCCTCTGCCTTATATCCGGTGATCTCTGATACCATATCCACTGTCTCTTTCCATGGCTTGCCCAGAAAACGAGGTTTCACTCCGGTGGAATCGGTGATCAGGCTGCACATGGCGCCGCAGTCCGGCATAAATCCATACTCTGTCGGGCAGTTGGTATCCATATGAGTGGCGATGAACGGCACGCCGTTTCTCACATAGTGGCAGATACGATCCAGCTTCTCATAGGTGAGTGTGGTATCAAAACTCTGCACTGCCACATCAGGATCTTCTTTTACAAGATTGATGCCCTTCTCTTTCCAGTTCTCTTCCAGGACCGGCGTACCATTTAAGTACACTCTTGCTCCCGGATAGTTTACCTTCAGGTATTCCGCACAGACATCTCCGGCGGTGACAACCTTGCTCTCATCCACATCAAGTCCCAGCTTATGAAGCTTTTCCACGTAAACCGACGGCACCCGGGAAGCGTTGTTGGTAAAAAAGATAAAATCCCGGTCCTCAGACTGTTCCACATCGTGAATAAAATCCAATGCTCCGTCAATGAGCTGGTCCCCCAGATATACGGTGCCGTCCATATCGAGGACGAATAACTTCACACCGTTAAGCGCTTCTTCTTTTTTCAGCATACATGTACCTCTTATTTCTTCTATGATTATAGATAATTATCCGTAAATCTCTTTGGTGATCTTCTCTGCAATCTCTTCCAGACGGCCATTGTCCTTCGCGAACTGCATAACTGAGTATCTCGGACGTACCGTATAGCCCTTTAACAGACTCTGACGGAACAGCTCTCTGTCGATACCGATCTCCTTCGGGCTGGTCGGAGCTCCGCCTTTTTCCAGCAGCGCTTTGATCTCATCGGCGGAAGGACAAAGTTCTTTGGTTCCCTCCGGAAGGATATCAGCAAGTTCTTCGAAGAAACGGGCGATGACAGGAGTAGCCACGCCAACCTGAATACCGTGGTGGTTCGGATTTAAACCGCGGGCAATATAGTCCATCTCCCAGAAATGGGACAGCATATGTTCTGCTCCTGAAGCCGGACGGGAAATGTTGACCAGAGCCATGGCAACGCCGGTCAGCGTCAGGGCCTCCAGCAGAGCTCCCAGAGAGTCGGCATTTCTGGTCTTTAAGCCTTCTGCCTTGTCAAAACATTTATCCAGTGCTCTCTGCACCAGAGTCACACAGGTATCACAGCGGTAATCGCCGTTGGCCTTCACTGCCAGATCCCAGTCCGCGATGGCTGTGATCTTTCCGATCACATCGCCGTATCCTGCCTGGATCAGATCCTGCGGTGCGGTCTGTAAAATATCGGTATCACCGATCAGTCCATAGGTCAGATGTGCCTGTGGAGAATACTTATATCCGTGGGAAATGATCGGAGCGCCGTCTGCCACATAACCGTCCATGGATGGAGCGGTTGCCACGATAATATACGGAAGTCCGGTACGGGAAGTGACAAACTTCACAGAGTCATTGATGACACCGGAACCTACAGCAACCATCAGCTTCACATCCAGATCCTGCTCCTGGAGAATTCTTCCCAGCGTCTTCTCATCCGGAATCAAAATATCATCGCCGGTATCAAAAAGAAGTTCTTTTACATTGAATCCATCTGCTTTCAGCAGTTCCACAGCCTTCTTGCCGGCCACCTTGTAAGTATGATTATCAAATACGACCAAAACTTTTCCGTCTTTAAACGGAGCAGCCATCTTCGGCAGTTCTTCGATGGCGCCTTTGCGGATCTCCATGGCGTGTACACTGAAGTTGTGATGGCGTCCGCAGGAACAATCAAACTCTGTCTGTGGCATCTCGTTAATACTCATGTTAAGGATCTCATTCATAATAGTTGCCCCCTTGAATAAAAAATTATGGTTCGACAGCCAGCGCCTGCGCGCACTGAATGTCGGTAATCAATATGTTAATGTAATGTCCCCTGACAGCACCCAGCACAGCGGAAAACTTCTCCATGCCTCCGGCTATGCCGATGGAATATGGAATATCCCGAAGCTTATGTATGTCAATGCCGATTACATTATTATCTTTTTCAAACCGGGAAGTATCTCCCTCTCTGTCATAAAACTGCATGCAGATGTCTCCGACCGCATCCCTCTCCCGGAGAGATTCTATCTCATTCTCTTTAAAATAACCGGTCGCCATGATGGATGAATTCACATAAGGACATCCGATGCCGATGATCGCCATATCAAGATTCCTGGTCATCCGAAGCGCCTCCGCCAGACTCTCCTCTTTCATAAACTGTTCCCGGATCTTCGCCCCCGACACTCTGGCCGGCGCGTGAAGGGGAACAAATCTTCCGTCATAAATGTAAGCGAGTGTCTCTGCCAGATTATTGGCATGAAGATCCATCCGAAGCTGTCCCATACCTCCTATGAGGGGAACAAAGGTGACATCTTCCGCCTCAGGATGATTGATGCCTGCAACCACCTCATAGAGAGTGGAACCCATGGAAAGCCCCACGATACTGCCGTCTTTGATCGTTCTCTCCAGATACTGTCCGGCAGCCTTCCCCAGCAATTCCTTCTGCAGGTCCGGCTCCGGAGAGGAATCCACGATCAGCACCTCCCGCAGACCGTACTTCTCTTCCAGCTGTCTCTCCATCTCCCAGTACTTGATCAGATCCAGATTGGAAACGGAAATCTGTACGACTCCCTTCTCCCTGGCTGAGGAAAGCAGACGGGAAACTGTAGGTCTTGAAAGACTGAGCATACCGGCAATCTGCTGCTGACTGATATCCTGATTATAATATAGATCACAGACCTTAGTCATCAGACGCACATCATCTACTATCTTTCTCATACTCCCCGCCCTCCTTTGTTCTGATTATACGGCAGCCAAAAGCCGATGTCAACAAAAACAGAAAATTATTTTATCATTTTTTCAATATTTGTGTTTTTATCTCAATTTTAACCGATTTTTTTATTTTTATTTTTTCAAATGTAAAAATATATTTTATTTTCGTCTTATCATGGCCATCTTTATCCCATGAAGATCCCGGCGAAATGAGCTGTCTGTAATAAAAGAAAAAAAGACCCTGATAACAGGATCTTTCTCCTGTTATCAGGGTCTGCTTCTGATATCAGATCAACTGTGGAATCGTTTTGCCACCTTCAGTCTGGACATGGCACGGGAAAGGGAAGCACTGCTTCTGTAGTATTCCTGGATGCTCTGCTTCTGCCGAAGCTGTTCCAGGGCACGTTCTTTGGCTTCCTCTGCCCGGCGGATATCGATCTCCTCCGGACTTTCGGCTGTCTCCACCAAAAGAGTGACACGGTTATTGGCAATCTGAACAAAGCCGACGCCCACAACACCGTAAATCCACTCCTCGCTGTCCTCGGGAAGGAAACGGATCTCCCCCTCATGAACAGCGATGATCATATTTTCATGATATGCCTGAATCTCCCGCTCTCCGTCTTCCTCCTGGAAGATCAGAGCCTCGCACCGGCCGGAATAAAAAAGCCGGTTTACAGACAAAATCTGCAGATAGAATGAATTAGCCATCCGGACACCTCCCAGTTTCCATTATGCCTGCTGTGCAGCCATCTCTTCCGCTTTCTTCTTCACATCTTCGATGGTGCCCACGTTAAAGAACGCATTTTCCGGATATTCATCCATCTCACCGTCGATGATCGCCTTAAATCCGCGGATCGTCTCTTTCAGCGGAACATAGACACCCTGAATACCGGTGAACTGCTCTGCCACATGGAACGGCTGGGACAGGAACTTCTGGATCTTTCTTGCACGGTAAACCGTGATCTTATCTTCATCAGAAATCTCCTCCATACCGAGGATGGCGATGATATCCTGCAGCTCTTTATATTTCTGCAGAATCTCCTGCACTTTCCGCGCAACCATGTAATGCTCTTCGCCCACGACATCCGCTTCCAGAATACGGGAAGTGGATTCCAGCGGGTCAACGGCAGGATAAATACCCTGCTCCACGATCTTTCTGGAAAGTACCGTGGTGGCATCCAGATGGGCAAATGTGGTGGCCGGGGCCGGGTCTGTAAGGTCATCGGCCGGCACGTATACCGCCTGCACGGAGGTAACGGAACCATTCTTAGTAGAAGTGATTCTCTCCTGCAGATCACCCATCTCTGTGGCAAGGGTCGGCTGATATCCAACGGCGGAAGGCATTCTTCCTAACAGAGCGGATACCTCGGAACCTGCCTGGGTAAAACGGAAAATGTTATCAATAAACAGAAGCACGTTCTGATGTTTCTCATCACGGAAATATTCCGCCATGGTCAGACCAGTCTCTGCCACACGCATACGTGCTCCCGGCGGCTCGTTCATCTGACCGAATACCAGCGCTGTCTTCTCCAGAACTCCGGATTCACTCATCTCTCTCCAGAGGTCATTACCCTCTCTGGAACGCTCACCGACTCCGGTGAAGATGGAATAACCGCCGTGCTCTGTGGCTACGTTTCGGATCAGCTCCTGAATAAGCACCGTTTTACCAACGCCGGCACCGCCGAACAGACCAATCTTACCGCCCTTGGAATACGGAGCCAGCAGGTCGATGACCTTGATTCCGGTCTCCAGAATCTCAACGGCCGGGCTCTGTTCCTCAAAAGAAGGAGGATCCCGGTGAATCACCCATTTCTCGCCTTCCGGCTGTTCGCCGCCGTCAATAGCCTGTCCCAGCACATTAAAGAGACGGCCCAGTGTCTGTTCTCCCACAGGAACCTTGATGCCGCTGCCTGTGGCCCGGACTTCCATATCTCTGTGGAGTCCCTCACTAGGAGCCAGCATGATGCAGCGCACCACATTATTTCCAATATGCTGTGCCACTTCCATGACACAGGTTTTTCCATTATTATCAACTTCCAGTGCATCTTCAATAGCCGGAAGGTCGTTATCTTCAAACATTACGTCCACAACAGGTCCCATGACCTGCACAATCTTTCCGATTTTCAACTTGTGGCCTCCTCTCGGTCCTATTTTTTCAACTGCGCTCCTGCACATTTTTACGGAGCGCGATCAGATGAGAACTCCCCGCATCTGATCAGCGTTTTTTCTTCTTCTGTGCCCGGACACCGCCGATCACCTCTGTGATCTCCTGGGTGATGGCTGCCTGACGCACACGATTATAGAGAACATCCAGCTCATGAAGCATATCCTTTGCGCTGGACGTCGCCGATTCCATGGCTGTCATTCTGGCGCTCTGCTCACTGCAGTACGCCTCCACCAGGGCGCCGTATATAAATCCCACGATGTAGTTCGGCACGATCTTATCCATCACTTCGTTCGGTGACGGACGAAGCAGAAGTTCGGATACAGTGATTCCCGGCGGAAGCTCCATCTTGTAATCCGCCTTTTTCAGAGGCAGGAGCTGCATGACTTCGGCCTCCTCTTTCATTGCATTGACCTGTTTTGTAAACACAATGAAAATCTTATCCAGCTCGCCATCCAGATAATGAGACAAGATCTCATTCCGAATGGATCTGGCCCGGTGCAGCGTAGGGTTCTGCACGGTATAACGGAATTCTTTGTAAATATCCATACCTTTCTGCTCAAAGTAATGGCGGCCCTGCTCACCCACGACCAGAAGACGGGGATCGTTATATTTCGCCATCTCTTCTTCTGCCAGGCGGATGACATTGTGATTGTAGGCACCGGCCATTCCCTTATCGGCCGTTACCACCACAAATCCTGCCCGGGTCTCTTCGATCGGCTTTACCTTTGCGGGATTCTCAAAATATATGTCTTCCATTTCCGGAATATGACGAAGAATACGGGCCATTGTTGACTGTAATGTATAAAAATATGGTTCTGTATCTTCCAGATTTTTTTTCGCTTTTTTTAATTTGGAGGAGGAAATCATATACATGGCGTTCGTGATCTTCATGGTGTCACGAATACTTTTCATTCTCTCCTGAATCTCTTTCATATTTGCCATACAAACACCCGCTTATCTTTTATTCTTCACTCTTGTCTGCCTGAAAATGTTCAGCAACCTCCCTGAGTTCTGCTTCCATCTCCTCTGTGAGAACCTTTTCATTTTCAATGGAATCACAGAGATTTTTATGATGAACATTCATATAATCAAGGATCTCTCTCTGATAAGCTTTTACCTTTCTGGTTTCCACTTTATCAAAAACACCGTCGTTGGCCAGGCAGAGAGTGACTACCTGTTCCCACAGAGAAAGCGGAGAGCCAAGCGGCTGTTTCAACAGTTCCATCAGCGCGCTTCCGTGCTGAAGCTGTGCCTTGGTGGCGTCATCCAGGTCCGAAGCAAACTGGGTAAACACTTCCATCTCCCTGTACTGGGCCAGATCGATACGGATACTTCCCGATGCCTTCTTCATGGCTTTGGTCTGCGCAGCACCGCCCACACGGGATACGGACAGACCGACATTGACCGCCGGACGGAAACCGGAATTGAACAGGTTACTTTCCAGGAATATCTGACCATCTGTAATAGAAATAACGTTGGTCGGAATATAGGCGGATACGTCTCCTGCCTGGGTCTCGATGATCGGCAGCGCCGTGATGGATCCGCCGCCCAGTTTATCGCTCAGACGGCTGGAACGTTCCAGAAGTCTGGAATGCAGATAGAAAACGTCTCCCGGATAAGCCTCACGTCCCGGAGAACGCTCCAGAAGCAGAGAGATCGCACGGTAAGCCACCGCATGTTTGGATAAATCATCGTAAACGATCAGCACATCTTTTCCCTGATGCATGAAATACTCACCGAGAGCAGTTCCCGCATACGGCGCAATGTACTGTAAAGACGCCGGATCACTGGCCGTGGAATTAAGCACGATGGTGTAATCCATAGCGCCGTGGGCATCCAGCATGGATACCAGCTTGGCAACACTGGACGCCTTCTGACCAATGGCCACGTAGATACAGATAACTCCCTTTCCCTTCTGATTCAGAATGGTATCTGTGGCAATGGAAGTCTTTCCTGTCTGACGGTCACCGATGATCAGCTCTCTCTGTCCCCGTCCGATCGGGAACATGGCGTCAATGGAAAGGATTCCTGTCTCCATTGGCGTGTCTACCGGCTGACGGTCAACGATACCCGGCGCATCTTCTTCGATCGGACGATATCCGTCCTCCTTGATGGCGCCTTTTCCATCAATCGGCTCACCGAGCGCATTGATGACTCTTCCGATGAATCCTTCTCCCACCGGAATACCTGCTTTTTTCTTTGTTCTTGTTACTTTTGTTCCTTCTTTGATTCCGGTATCCTTTCCGAATAAGATACATCCGATCTCATTCTCACGGATATCCTGAACCATTCCCTTTACTCCGTTTTCAAAAAGAACAATCTCACCGTACATGGCATGGTCGATACCGTAAATGGTGGCAATACCGTCTCCCACCCAGATGACGTTTCCCGTCTCCCGGCTTTCCATGTCCCAGTCATAGTTCTCTATCTCACTGCGGATAATGGATATAATATCTGTCGCACTGATTGCACCCACAATCTTCACCTCACTGTTAACTTTCTTTCAAGCTGCCGGAGCCGGCCTTCATAGCTCCGGTCATATTCTGTATGTCCGACGCGGATGAGGATTCCGCCCAGCAGATCTTCCTGAACCTGAAGCGATGTCTGGATATCCTTGCCCGGATATTCCCTGTGAAGGAAATCCATGGTCTTTTCCACTTCGCTCTCTTCCGGAGATTTCGCGCAGAGAAGTTCCGCATGAATGATGTTATGCTTTTCCTCCCACAGGGAATCATATGCATCAACAATATTTAAAAGCAGGGCAGTGTCTCTGTGGTCGCATAAATACTTTAAAAAGTTCTTTATGTTCGCCGGAAACCCTGCCTCCCTGGCGATATCGTCGATGATCTGATGTTTTTTTGCAAGAGGGATCATAGGATCTGCCAGAACTTCTGCCAGCGGCGCAGCTTCCTCAAACAGTGTACGCAGCTGGTCCACTGTCTCTTTCCCGGGCGTCAGCTCATACAAAGCCGTTGCGTAATTAATTGCCCGCTGCGTCATGAACATCACCTGTCTTCATTATCTTTCTTGCTGCTTCCATGGCCAGAACAGCGATATCTGCCTGCACCTCTTTTTTCGCCTGTTCCTGTTCTGAACGAATCTCCGCTCTTGCTTTTTCAAGCATCTGCTCGGTTTCTTCTTTTGTCTTTTCGACGGCAAGGCGCTTTTCTTCATCGGCTCTGGCTTTCGCCTCCGCAATGATATCTTCTGCCTTCTGGCTGGCGTTTTTCAATTTTTCCTGATAATCTGTTTTTAACTGTTCCGCCGCTTTCTCTTTTTCAGCGGCATCCGCCAGCTGATTGTGGATCATTTCTTCCCGCTGGCGGATGATGTTCAGTACCGGCTTGAACAGGAACACCTTCAGTCCCACAAATAAGACCAGTACGTTTACTACAGTAAAAAACAAAGTCCATCCATCTAAACTAAGCATGTACTTTCACCTGCATTCTTTTTTACATTTTCAAAAAAATTACCGCTGTTATGACTTATTATCCAAGGAAGAGGATGATCAGAAGCGCGATAACGAAACCGTAAATAGCGGTTGCCTCTGCCAGCGCACAACCTAAAAGAAGGGATTTGCTGATCTTGCCTTCCGCTTCCGGCTGTCTTGCGATGGCGTCCACTGCGGAAGCAGTGGCTTTTCCGATACCAATACCTGCTCCAATACCTGTTAATACTGCGATACCTGCTCCGACTGCTACTAATAATGTTGTTGCCATAATCTATTTCTCCTTTTTCTTTTCAATGTTTTTATTTTGACGTCTCACAGACGTCTGTCTTTTCCTGTTGTTCTGAATGTCTGCGAGTTACATTTTCTTTTTGTTTGTTATTCAATTGCTTCCTTTACAAATAATGCTGTCAGGAAAACAAAAACGTATGCCTGAATGATGCCATCAAAGATATCAAAATAAGCACTGAACACCACCGGCACCACAGCCGGCACAATCTGTTTGATCAACTCCATGATAACAAAGGAGCCCAGGACATTACCAAACAACCGCATGCACAGCGACAGCGGTCTGATGAATATCTCCAGCACATTGATCGGCGCCACGATGGCAATGGGCTCTGCAAAACTCTTCACCCAGCCCTTTCCGCCTTTTTTGCGGATGCCGGCAAGCTCGATCAGCACAATACTCATCAGGGCAAGTGCTGCTGTCACATTGATATCTTTTGTAGGCGGCTTAAAACCAAAGAGTCCAATCAGATTGGACGCACCCACATAAATTGCGACAGCCATAAGATACGGCACATAATCTCTTCCTGCTTCTCCTAAAATCTCATCAAAAAAGCGATAGATACCAGAAACCGCGGTCTCAAGAACCATCTGCTTTTTGCCGGGATGCATAACGTCAAACCCTCTGACAAGGATGATACAGACCAGAAAAAGAACGGCCATGATGATCCAGGATACAACAACAGCTTCTGATACGGGAATCCCTCCCAGTATCGGGATTGTAAAGACGGTCTCGCAATTCAATTCTTCCATTAATTGTTCTACGAGCGCTTCCACTGGCATATCCTCCTTCATTTTTCTCTTTCGGGCTTAGAAAACCCTCTTCACACTTTTTGTTTCTTTTTGCAGTTTTTACAACCTCCTTTTTCATTTTTTGTTTGAAAAATGCAAAAGTTGTATCTTGACTTTTGTTGCTTTAATCATATCCCTTTCCACTAAAAAGTCAACCGGTTTTTTTACGAAAATATTAAGAAGAAATTTTTGTTCCGCGAAATTTTTTAATTTTTTTAATTTTTTTGGTATAAATCGACATTTTTTCACTTCTATTTTCTGTTATTTTTGTTTATATTTCAAGTATTCTTAAAGAATATTGTGTGAATTTTTGGCACAATTACCTTTAGCCAGATTCTGACATCTGTGTTTTTATCGTTTTTTATGAGTTATTTTTTGAAATTTTTAATTACAAATCTTTCATTTTGTAATATTTTGCTCACTAATTCTTTTCTGTGTTAAGTCCGGAAACATTTTCTCCAAAATTCTCCCTGTTATGCACAGTTTTTTCCTCTTTTTCCGGGAAAATTTTTCTGAAAATCATCCGCACAAACGGTCCCGCAAAGAAGATCTGCCAGCAGAGCGCCATCGGAAAATTCAAAGCAGAAGTCTGCAGCCATTTTGCGATGATCTGGCTGTCCACGCCCTTAAACAGCACTGTGGCCACAAAACTCATCATCGGGCACATAAGACATACTGTCATGGCTGAAATGGCAAGAATCACAAAAATCATCTTATCTTTTCCCGGTGTCACGATACGGAAGGCCAGTTTTTTTGATAATGGTCCTGCCACAAACATCTCCAGCACGAAACCGACCACTCCCATGATCACCAGCTCACCCAGCGCCAGGGCAAACACCTCGTTAGACAGTCCTCCCTTATCGATGGAAATGTTGTACACCACCATTCCGTAGACCATAACGATCACCATCATAATCGTAAAAATAACATCCTGAAACTTTGTTTTCGGCATTTTCTCTTCCTCCTGTTTTTCCGGCAGCAAAAAAAGTAGTGAGACCTCCCGTATTCATAACTTTCGCTGCGATTACGGAAAATAATCTCACTACCATTCTCATCTGCCTGTATTTATTTATTATTTTGAATCAGCCGGACAGGCACCGCCGTCCCTGCTGCGACTGTCACTATATCACAAAATATACTTCTTCATAAGTACTTTTTTTATTTTCTATGTATTGAGAGAAAAAAATATAGTTTTCTTTTGAAATTTTATGCATATTTTCTTTCACCGGCTCTACAGCCTGCCGCAATTCTCCCATTCCTCTGCAGCTGACGCATCACAAAATCACCGGCAATCAATGATCCGTTCCGGCGTTATGATATAGTCCACCTGCTTATCATGTTCCTCACACGGTACTTCGTCCAGGATCTGAAGTTCATAAGCCAGAGCTGCGCACGGATAATCCGGATGGCTCTTCAGATATTTATCATAATATCCACCTCCGTATCCGAGACGGCTGCCCTTTTCATCAAAAGCCAGTCCGGGAAGGAGGATCAGCCCCGGGTCGTCTGCCGGCGCCTTGTAAGAAGCCGGTTCCAGAATACCGAACTCACCCGGACGGCAATCTTTGATGGACTGAATCTCATAGAAAGCGATCTCGTCATCTTCCACCTTCGGCACGGCCACTTTTTTGCCCATCCGGATAAAATCGCAGATCAGATCAATGGTATCCACCTCGGACCCGATGGCCATATAAGAATAAATCCACTGATTTGCCTGAAATTCCGGAAGGGCGGCCAGATTATCAAAACACTTCCTCGTAAGATCATGGATCTGCGTCAGGGTCAGATCGTTTCTCCTTCTGCGCATTTCTTTTCTTAATTCTTCTTTATTATTCATCTGTGACATGGTATCACCTGCTTTCTCCGGCTAATTGCCGGAATATTTTTTTCCGTATTTCTCCCCAAGGTTGGTAATGGAGCCATCTTCATTCTCGATGGAAATATTATTTAACTCGCCCCGTAAATTCCTGCGGATGGCCAGGACGTACTCTCTCCGGAGTCTCTTCTGCTCCGCAGCCTCGGCCTCCGTCAAACCAACGCTCTTGGATTTATGATACAATTCATTGATGCGGTCAATATCCGTATGTTTCATTATGATCTCCTTTTGATTTTATTTTTCCTGCTCTTGCAATATAAATACCCGGAATCAAAAACACTTCTCTGTCATTATACTGGAAAAATCCTCTATTGTAAATTTATTTTATTCATATTTTCCACATATCTTCTGCGCCGCTGCCTCGGCCATGCGGATTCCGTCCATGGCCGCCGAGGTGATTCCTCCGGCATAACCTGCACCTTCCCCGCAGGGAAACAGCCCCCGGATGCCGGACTGGCCGCTCTCGTCTCTTTCCAGACGCACCGGCGAAGACGTCCGGGTCTCCACACCGGAAAAGATCGTATCTTCCCGGTTAAACCCATGAATCCGGTGTCCGAAAGCCTCCATGCCCTCCAGCAGCGATTCCACAATGTACGGCGGCAGACACTGCCGCAGATCGGCAAACTGCCACTGGCCTTTCATGCAGGTCCGGATCTCACCAAAACCGCTGCTCATCCGGTCCTGCCTGAAATCCCCGTAAAGCTGCACCGGCACCTTTCCGCCGCCCGCCCGGAAAGCCAGCTCCTCGTACTTTCGCTGGAAAGCCATGCCTGCCAGCGGATGACAAGGCAGGGTATTCTCTCCGTCAGCTGTTTTACCTGCGCACATCCACGCCGGGCGATCTCCCTTTCTCATGGCTGCATCCTGTGCTGTCATCCCTGCCATATCGGACAACGCCGCGAAATCCTCCGGCGTCACGGTGGTGATGATGGCGCTGTTGGAATTGGCGCCGTCCCTCCCGTGGTAACTCATACCGTTGACGCAGAGCCGCCCCTGTTCCGAGGAGGAATTGACCACGTAGCCGCCGGGGCACATACAGAAAGAATAGATACCCCGTCCGTTCTGACATTGATGGGTCAGCTTATAACTGGCTGTGGGCAGACTTTTATCATATCCCCTTCCGTACTGACTTTCGTTGATCATGGCGGCGGAATGTTCCACCCGGACGCCGATGGCAAAAGCCTTCGGCAGCATCTTCACCCGCTGCTCATAGAGCATGGAAAAGGTATCCCTGGCACTGTGGCCGATGGCCAGGATCACCGTACGGCAGGATCTTTCCGTGAAATGTATTTTTCTGCCGTGGACGGCTGCCGCCGCTGCTGCCACATTGGCTGCAGCTATCCCGGCTTTCACCGCCGTATCGCTGCCGGCTTCTGCCGCGGCTGTCTCCAGACGGATACCGGTCAGAATACGCTCTCCGCCCCTTTCTTCTGTCAAAAGCTCCACAAGTTTCGTGCGAAAATGCACCTCTCCGCCCAGGGACAGAATCTCCTCCCGGATGGAAGCCACCACATTTTTTAAAATATCCGTGCCGATGTGAGGTTTCGCCTCATAGAGAATTTCCTCCGGCGCGCCGTGGCGGACGAACTCTTCAAGCACGAGCCGGTTGCGCCCGGACTTATCCCTGACCACCGTGTTCAGCTTGCCGTCTGAAAATGTACCGGCGCCGCCCTCTCCGAACTGCACATTGGACTCCTCATCCAGGTCTCCCCCGGCAAAAAACGCCTCCACCTTCTGCGAGCGGACATCCACTGCGTCTCCCCGCTCATAGAGCACCGGCGCAAAACCTCCGCGGGCCAGCATCAATGCGGCAAACAGACCAGCCGGACCGGCGCCGATGACCACAGGGCGTTCCTCCTCCGTGGGCCGCCGTCCGCCACGTGGGAGTCCGTCGTATGATATGCCGCCAAGCGGCGTTTGGTCGCATGGTATGCCGCTATCACCGGACATCCCGCTGCGGAAGGGAAACTGATATGCCGCCTCGTGGATTTTGCTCCATTTGCTGTTCCTGTGATGGAGCACTTTCTTCTCATTGGCAAACTCCGCGTCAATGGTATAAATATAATAAAGCTCCGGCTTCTTCCTGGCGTCAACGGAGCGGCGCACGATCTTCCACTTTACCGGCTTCTGCCCGTAAGCCCGCCGGGCGATCTCCGCCGTCAGCGCTTCCTCCGTGTGGGGAATCTTTAACTTCAGCTGTGATATTCGTATCATGGATTATCCTTCCTCTTTTCTGCCTTTAAAAATAAGATGCATTCCTTCCTTACCAAAAAGAAGTAAAATGCATCTGTACATTCTCATGTATAGTATCTATTTTTCCCGGAAAAATCAAGCGTCAGGCGTTTTTTAACATGAAAAATCTGAAAAAATTCAATCAGAGAACACCGTGGAGCAGAAATGCGGAAGCGCTTTTCAGCGCACTGAGAAACCGAAAGTTCTCGTGCTGCCAAAAAGCGCCCGACAGATTACAGATTCTTTTATCCGGTAACCGGGATTTATTCCCCGTCATCGGTTTCCACAGCGCCGGTCTCAATGATAAACCGGACACTGCCGCTGGCTTCTTTTTGCTTGCCCGCAAAGCTATCATATTTTTTATCCGCTTTTTTGATGGCTTTAAAGCGATGGATGACAGCCTGCAGATCGTCCCCCGCCAGATCGGAGATTTTACCGATGCCATCTTTGTTGAATTCTTCCATGCCGGAAGAAAGCGTGCCGGCTCCGGCAAGGAGTTTGTCAATACCGTCTGTAAGCAGACTTCCGGCTCCGCGGAGCCGGGCAGTGCCGTCAGAAAGTGTCCCGGCGCCCCCGGCAGCCGTGGCAACACCGGCAGTGTAGTCGGTGATTCCTTTTTTCAGCTTTCTGCTTCCGGAGTGCAGCTTTCCTGCCCCTTTCTCTGCGGCATCAGCGCCGTCATTTAGCGTATCATTATTTTCACTCAGCAAAGCGGCGCCGGTCTGCATGGTCGTGATACCGGAAGAAAGGGCGTCAAGGCCATCGCGCAGCGTCTTCATCCCTGTCAGCATTGTCTCATTCTTGCCGGTCAGGGCATCGGCCCCTTCTTTCAATTCCGATACCCCGTTAGTCAGAGCCGGCAGATTTTTCGTGAGATCTGCCAGTTCTGATGTACTCTTCGCAAAGGTTTCCAGTACCGCCGCCTGATCCTTCATATCCGAAAGCAGCGATTCCATATCTGAAAGATTCAGATCCACAGAAGAAATATCCAGTGTCGGCGCAGTACCAAGAGCTTCCCTCGCTTCATCCGCAGCGCCTTTTATGGTGATGCTGTCCACATCCACCTGGATGTCTATGGCCTCTTCTATGGCTTTTTTCAAAGCGGCTTTTTCTTCTTCAGGGATATCCTGGGCGTCCACGGCGGCCTTTGCCTGACGGACCGCCTGACTGGAAGCCCGGGAGTTCATGGAATCTTTCTGATCTTCCATCTGTTCGTTGGCCTGGCCGGATGCCTTTTCATCCACTTTGTCCAGCGCTTTTTCCGCCTCGGAAAAACGTTCTTTCACATCGGCGTTATGCTTCTCTGTCAGCGAGGACAACTGATTGATCTGCTCCATGGCCGAAGTAACGGCAGCGGCGTTTTTCTGCAGCATTGCGGCATCTTCTTCCAATTTTCCGGCCGCTGTTTTCACGGCAGACAGCGTGCCGCTGTCAGGCAGAGACACATTTTCCAGCGTGTCAAGCTGTTTTTGAAGCGCGGCGAGCCCTTCTTGCAGGGAAGCGACTCCGTCGGTATAGTTCTTAAGCCCCTTCTGCAGAGTGCCGGCGCCTTTCTTGAGGGACTGAGCGCCGCTGTCTGCGGTCTGCAGGCCGGCATCAAGGCCGGATACCCCGCCGGTATATTTTTTGATGCCGTCTTTCAGCGACTGTGTCCCGTCTTTCAACGTTTTCAGGCCATCCTTTAAATCATCGGCTCCGTCAGTGAGGTCCTTTTTCCTGGAATCCAACGTTTCCAGACCTTTTTTCAATTCCTGTGCGCCCTGATCGGCATCTGTCACCCCATCCGTATAAGTATCAAAAGAATCTGACAGTGTGTTAAGACCTTCCAGCAGTTCCCCGCTGCCGTTTTCCAGCGCTTCGGAAGCATCTGTGAGTTTTTTGATATTCTCTTCCAGATCGTCCATGCCGCCGATACTGCCAATATCCATCTCATCAAGAATTCCTGTGGCTGCCGCTGTCAGAGTCATAGACAGGGCAAAATCGTTCACGTCCGCCGTAACTTCCACATAATCCGGAAGGGTGACCTCCGACAAAGCGTCATAATCCGACAGTTTCAGACTGTCCCCAAGCCCGGGAAATGCAATGCCGACCACAATATTTTTATCTCCGTCCGCCATCACCTGCCCGTTTTCCACCTGCACATTGGTAAAAATATCGGAAGGCAGCACCATGGCCGTCACCATGGTAAACGGAGTCTGAATTTCATAATCCTCTCCTTTCACCTTCACTTTTTCGCTGGAATGGTTGTAATAATCAAAGCGGATCTTTACTTTACCACTTTTTCCCGCCAGCTCTTCCGGAGATATTTTCTGCCCGTCCAGATAATAGCTGACTTCCATGGAAACCGGCAGCGCCTCCTCTGTTTTCCCCTGGTAATAGATATCATTGCCCCGGGCGTCCCAGGTGAGATTCCCGCTGCTGTCTTCCGTAAAAGTTTCATCCCCTTTTACGTTGGTGATTTCTTTCAGATTGGAATAATCCTCGAGCGTCTCACTGCCGTCAGGGTTCCGGAGCCATTCACTGACAGTCACCTGCTCTGCTTCACCCTCAGCGTCAGCATTGACATACACGGTCTCCGTCTTATCTTCTCTTTTTTGTTTCTCTTTTTTTGCGGCTGCCTGTGCGGACACCGGCATCCCGGAAGCCAGAACGGCGCTCATCACAAAGGCAAATACCCTTGAACTATATCTGATATATTTTTTATTTCTCATTTTTCATCCTCCCGAATCTTCTGAATTGCTGAAACTCCCTGTTTCTTTTTGCCCACAAGATTCCCCATTCCCAGAGTCGTCTTACAGATTACTTTATCAAAAATCAAAAACATGGCCGGCAGCAGCGTCACCACCACTACCATGCTGATAATGGCGCCCCGGGCAAGAAGAGTACAGATGGAACCAATCATATCCACCTGGGAATAGCAGGCCACGCCATAGGTGGCGGCAAACAGGCTCAGGGCGCTGGTAATGATGGAAAGCATATTAGTTTTGTGCGCCGTCCGCACCGCCTCCCATTTTCCTTTGCCGTCTTTTCTCTCCCGAATATACCGGCTGGTCATAACGATGGCATAATCCACCGTGGCTCCCAGCTGAATGGTTCCGATGACAATACTCGCCACAAAAGGCAGGCTGGTATCTTGATAAAACGGCACTGCCATGTTGACAGCGATGGCAAATTCTATGACAGATACCAGGATCACCGGCAGGGAGACAGACTTGAATACCAGCAGGATGATCACAAAAATCGCCAGGACAGAGGCTATATTGACATTCTGGATATCCACGTCTGTCACCCGCTCAAGATCTTTCATGAGAGGAGCTTCGCCGATGACCATGGAAGACGAATCATAACTCTTTGTAATCCGGGTCACTTCCTGAATCTGGTCATTGATCTGCGGCGTAGCCGCATCATATTCGGAACACAAAAAAGCCAGTTCTGTATTGCCGCTTTGCAGCATCCCCTTTATGTCTTTCGGGATCATGGAATCAGGCACCGCCGGCCCCACCAGAGAACGCATGCTGATACACCATTTGATTCCGTCCACATCGTCAATGGCATTCATCATGGCAATCTTATCTTTCGCCTCTATATTTTTATCCATCATGATCATATAGACTGTATTCATATCGAAGTCTTCTTCCAGCTTTTGCGCGGCCACATTGCTCGGCAGGGAATCCGGCAGAGACTGAGCGATATTGTAATATACCTGTGTGTGATCATTTCCGTACACCGCCGGAATCAGGAGAATCAGAAAAACCGCCGTCCAGATTTTATAATGCTTTGTCAAGAATCCCGATACGCCGTCCACACTTTTGATGAGCGGCCGGTGCGCCGTCCTCTCGATCTGTTTATCAAAGGTCAGGATCATGGCCGGAAGAAGGGTGACGCAGCATAACACTCCGATGATAACCCCCTTGGCCATGACAATCCCCAGATCCCGCCCCAGAGCAAATGTCATAAAGCACAGAGCGGCAAACCCGGCGATGGTCGTCACGGAACTACCCACGATGGAGCGAAAAGTGTCCGCGATGGCGTACCCCATGGCAGCGATTTTATCATTGGAAAATCTTCTCTTGTTCTCCTCAAAACTGTTGAGAAGAAAAATGGAATAGTCCATGGTAACACCCAGCTGCAAGACTGCGGTGAGCGCCTTTGTGATATAAGACACTTCTCCCAGGAAATAATTGCTGCCCAGATTATAGAGAATGGCAATGCCGATGCTCAACAGAAAAAATACCGGAACCAGAAAGGATTCCGTGGTAAGTTCCAGAACCACAAACGACAATACCGCCGCGATGACCACATAGACCGGCAGTTCTTTCAAGGCGATATCTTTAATGTCATTGACAATTCCGGACATGCCGCTGATAAAGCATTGCTGTCCGGCCAGCTTACGCATATCCGCCACGGCATTCATGGCTTCATCCGAAGACGTGGTATTGTCAAAAAGCACCAGCATCATGGTGGCGTCTCCCTGAAAGAACGCCTCCCGCAGATTCTGCGGAAGCATCTCCACCGGCAGACTTAAATCCGCCACATCATCATACCAAAGCACGTCTTTCACGTGATCCACCTGACTGAATGCGTCTTCCAGTTTCTGAACATCTTTCAGCTCCATGTTTTCCACCACGACCATGGAAAAGGCCCCCATGCCGTACTCATCCACCATCACGTTCTGCCCTTTCACTGTCTCCAGCGAGTCCGGCAGGTAGCTCAGCAAATCATAGTTGACCTTCGTGGCCGCCATCCCCAAAAAGGAGGGAATCAGCAGCAAAAATCCAAGCAGAAGAATCAGCTTCTTATGTTTTGCGATCCATTTTCCCAATCGAATCAAGTTTCATCATCCTCTCTGTCTGTTATACCGCGCAGTCCGGATCTTTCACTGCGCGGCCTCTGCGAAAATTTTCCGCAATCCTATCTACTATTATATTAAAAAATGACCATTGGTCAATACTTCACATTTCACAATTCTCACCACAATAAGAAAATGAATTTTGGTCATTTTTATCCATAAGACACACTTTATGAATCTTGTTTTTTTTTTCTTCTTATTGTAATATGAAGGAAATCAGCAAAGAAAACAGATGGAGATGAAACAATGGGAAAACTGGAACGTAAAAAACTACAGAAAAACACAACCCTTCTGCAGACCGCCTTCGAGCTGTTTCTGGAGAAAGGATTTGCCAAAACTACTATTTCCGACATCGTAAACCGGGCAGGTCTGGCCAAAGGCACTTTTTATCTTTATTTCAGGGATAAATATGATTTGAGAGATCAGCTGGTCATCCATAAAACCGGGCAGCTTTTTATGGATGCCCATGAAGCGATCTCCAAAGAGGACATTCATGGTTTTGAGAATCAGATGCTGTTTGTGGTGGATCATATCATTGAGGCATTAAAAAAAGATCCGGCTCTTCTCCGGTTCATCACCAAAAATCTCTCCTGGGGCATTTTCAAACATGCCTTTGAAAATACCGTCACCGAGGGATCACAACAGTTTTATGACTACTATCTGGAACAGATGAAAAAAGATCACATCGCCTGTGAACAGCCGGATATCGTTCTTTTCACCATCATCGAGCTGGTAGGGTCCACCTGTTACAGCTGTATTCTTTATGGAGAGCCGGTATCCATGGACGAATATCTCCCCTGCCTTCATCAGGTGATCCACCAGATTCTCAACACTTTTACCACAAAGGCAGAGCCTTAAAAAAGCGGGTTCCGGCCTTAGAAGTTTGATCTAAGGCCGGAACCCGCTTTTTCTTTTTACTGCGGACCCCGCTTTTGACTAGACGGCGCCGCGTGATTTACTTTTGATTTCGCCTCCAGGCTGCCTGTCCGGCGACGCTGCCGCTGGAAAAGGCCCACTGAAGATTATAGCCGCCGCAGGTCCCGTCCACATCGAGGACTTCTCCGGCAAAAAACAGGCCCGGGCAGCAGAGGGATTCCAGATTGCCCGACAGTTCAGACAAAGTAACGCCGCCTCTGGTCACCTGCGCTTTCTCATAGCCCACGTAGCCGGAGATGCGCAGCGGAAAATTCCCGATGATCGCTGATATTTTCCGGAGGATGTCGTTGGTTTCTGTCCGCCACTGTTTCAGCGGGATATTCATCTGATCTGCTTCCAGACCCGCCTCCCGGAGAATCACCGGCGCCAGTTTTGCCGGCAGAATGCCGGAAAGCATCTCCTGCAGACTCTTATATGGACAGTCATCGCAGCAGGAGCGTAGAAGTTCTTCCACTTCCCCTGCGGAATACTCCGGCATGAAATCCAGAGAAAGCTGCACCGTTCTTCCTTCTTCCAGGGCCAGAATGGCAAAACGACTCATCTGAAAAACCGCTACGCCGGAAATGCCATAATCGGTCCATTGGAGCTCTCCCCTCTCCCGGCACACTTCTCTGCCATCCACCAGCAGGACTGCCGACGCCTGATTGCGAAGGCCGCTCAGCTTTTTTAAAAATGGCGCGGAAGATTTCAGGGCCGTGAGAGCCGGCAGAGGTTTGATAATATGATGGCCCAGGGATTTTGCCAGAGGATAGCCGCTGCCATCACAGCCCAGATGGATGCCTGCCATTCCGCCGGATGCGAGGATCAGGCTGCGGCAGGCAAACTGCCGTCTGACCGCATTGACAGCCTGCCTGTCCCCCTTTTTCCCCTGGCGCTTTTCCGCCGTCTGTTTCTTTTTCGTTCTTGTCATGCTTTCCCTTCGACGCTCTGCCGCTTCTTTCCGTCCCGCTTTTTCAGTCAAAAAAGATTCCGCCGTCACCACAAACCCCTCCGCCGTCTTCCGGACGGCGGTCACAGAGGTTTCCGTCAGCACATCCAGTCTTTCGCGGGACAAAACCGCGCTCTCAAAAGCATCCCGGACGGCGGCCGCCTGTTCGTTATAGGGATACACATAGCCATCTTTATCTCTGGTAAGGATACCCAGTCGATGAAAAAACTCCATGGTATCCGCCAGATCAAAGGCCGACAGCACACCGGCAATTTTCTCCGGATCCTCTCCCCGGTAACATTCCGGCTCCTGACGGCGGTTGGTCAGATTACATCTGCCGTTGCCGGTCACCAGAATTTTCTTGCCGATGCGCTCGCACCGTTCCATGAGCAGCACCCGCTGTCCGCCTCTGGCACACCAAAGGGCCGCCGTCATGCCTGACGGTCCGGCCCCCACAATAATCGTATCGTATGATCTCACTGATTTACCTCCCGGAGATATCCGCACTGTTTCAGTATCTCTTCCTGCTTCTGCTCCATGACAATGCGCTCCTCCTCTTCCATGTGGTCATAGCCCATGAGGTGAAGCATACTGTGGGCCACCAGAAAGGCCAGCTCTCTTTTCTCGGAATGGCCGTATTCCCTCGCCTGTTCCTTTACCTTATCCATGGAAATGAGGATGTCTCCCAGCATCAGCTCGCCGCTTTCCGGATGAAAGGCATCCGGCTCCCGTTCCTCAAGGTCAGAAAAATCCGCCGGGTGTGTATATTCCGCCATGGGAAAGGACAGCACGTCCGTGGGCCGGTCGATCTGGCGCTGTTCCAGATTCACCTGATGGATCTCTGCATTATCTGTGAGGAGCACATACACCTGCGCTTCGTAAGGACAGTCCTCATAATCCAGAGCTGTCTCCACCACATTCCGGATGATGTCCTCGTAGTCGGGGATAAATTTCTCTTCGTAACTGTATTCAATCTCTATATGCATAGTATTCTCCCGTTCATCTGCCATAAAACAAAGGTCTGCCTCTGCCTGCCATGCAGGGGCCCGTCCCTTCTCATCTTTTAAGACTTCTTCCTGCGGCGCAGCATCTTGTCCTTTTTATCCTTTTTGCCGTCGGCGTCAGCCCGTCTTGCGCGGTTTCTTGCCTCCCGGCGCTTCTCATCGGCGTCATAAGCCGATACAATCTTCTGTACCAGAGGGTGCCGGACCACGTCCTGACTGGTCAGCATACAGACGCCGATCTCATCGATGCCCCTCAACACCCGGAGCGCATCATCAAGACCGGATCTCGCGCCTTCCGGCAAATCCTTCTGGGTCATATCACCGGTGATGATAGCCTTGGAACCAAAACCGATTCGGGTCAGGAACATCTTCATCTGCGCCGGCGTGGTATTCTGTGCCTCGTCAAGCACCACAAAAGCATTATCCAGCGTCCGCCCGCGCATGTAGGCAAGGGGCGCCACCTCAATGAGTCCCTTTTCCATATTTTTCTGGAAGGTCTCCGCTCCCATGATCTCATAAAGGGCGTCATAAAGAGGACGCAGGTACGGATCCACCTTACTTTGCAGATCTCCGGGCAGAAATCCCAGCTTTTCCCCGGCCTCGATAGCCGGACGGGTCAGAATGATCCGGCCCACCTCGTTGGCTTTAAACGCTGTGATGGCCTTGGCCATGGCCAGGTAAGTCTTTCCCGTTCCGGCAGGTCCAACGCCGAACACGATCATCTTATCGGTGATCTCTTTGACATACTTCTGCTGTCCCATGGTTTTCGGCTTCACCGGCTTGCCCATGACTGTGTGACAGATGATATCGCTGTCAAGCTCCGTCATGGATTCCACGGTGTCGGACTGGGACATAGCCAGGGACAGCGCATAGTTGACATCCTGTTCTGTGATGACATTTCCCCGCTCTGAAAGAACCGTAAGTTCATCAATGACATCTCTGGCTTTCTGACAGCCTTCCCCGCTGCCGATTATCTTTATCTTATCATCCCGGAAAATAAGGGTCACATGCAGCGCCCGCTCGATCTTCTTCATGTAAGCGTCAAACTGTCCGAAGACATTGCCTGCATGTGCCGCTGGAAAAGAAAATTCCACTTCCGATATATTCATGCTTTCGCTCCCTTCTGTCTGATATCATATTTCTCCCTACCTGAGAAAACTCTCTTTTGTTCCGGGAAAGAACCCCCTTGTTTCAGGAAAAACTCTCCGTCCATATAGGTAGAGAAAACGTGTCTATTAACCATTCTATCATCTTTTTGTATTATTTCCAGCCTTTTTTGTCGCTTCCGGAAATATCGGAGCCATCACCAAGGTCTGTCACAAAACACAAAAGGAAGCGCCGTCTGTTACCAGATGCCCATGACATTCTGAAGAAGCAGGCTCACTGCCGTGATCCCCGCCCAGCAGCAGGCACCCATCACCAGCGGTCTGCCGCCGGTTTTCACCAGCTTGACCACATCGGTATTGAGTCCGATGGCAGCCATGGCCAGGACAATGAAAAATTTGCTGAGCGTCTTCAGAGGAGCAAAAATATCCGCTGAAACGCCGCACTGTACAGCCACCGTGGTGATCACGGAAGCGGCGATGAAATATAATATAAAAAACGGGAAAATCTGTTTCATGCTCACTTTCTTTCCGTCATTTCCCGACGCCTGTCTCGTTCTCAGGAAGGCCAGCACCAGAGTGATCGGAATGATGGCGAGAGTTCTTGTGAGCTTTACAGTCACCGCCTTATCAAGTGTCTGGCTGCCAAGCCCCCACATACTGTCCCAGGTGGAAGCCGCCGCCGTCACCGATGAAGTGTCATTGACAGCGGTTCCCGCAAAGATGCCGAAAGCCTCGCCGGAAGTGGTGTCAAAGCCGATCATCTGTCCGAAAACCGGAAAGAGAATGGCGGCCAGCACATTGAAAAAGAAAATAACAGAAATCGCCTGGGCCACTTCCTCGTCATCGGCGTCAATGACCGGTGCCGTCGCGGCGATGGCGGAACCTCCGCAGATGGATGAACCAACCCCCACCAGCGTGGAGATTTTGGACGGGATATCCATGGCTTTATGCAGAGCGAAGGCGATCACCAGCGATGTGGTGATCGTGCAGACGATAATCGGCAGAGACTGTTTTCCCGTCTGGAAAACCACACCCAGATTCATGCCAAATCCCAGCAGGATCACTGCCCACTGCAGGATCTTTTTGGAAGTAAATGTGATCCCCGACGCGAAATCTCTCTTTTCCTTCCAGAATACTGTCACAGCCATTCCTGCCACAATGGCAATGACGGCGCCGCCCACTACGGGAAATAATTTACCAATAAACCAGGAAGGCACTGCGATGACCAGACAGAGCAGCAGTCCTTTTCCATTTTTTTGTATCCAATTCATTTTTTCTACCTCTTTCTTTTGTTTTTCTCAATGTAGCATAATTTTACCAGAAGATAAAATGATAAATATTTATAAATCCATAAATTTATGTTATGATAACTGCGACACCTGCCGGCACCGGATATTTCCGCCGGCCATAACATATCACACCGCAAAAGAAGAGGATTCCTATGATCGATTATCGTTTACATACATTTTTGACCGTCTGCAGATACATGAATTATACCAAAGCCGCCCGGGAGCTGTTCATCACCCAGCCAGCGGTCTCTCAGCACATTCGTTATCTTGAGAAATATTACGGCGTCCGCCTGTTTGACTACAGAGGAAAAACTCTGACCCTCTCCCCTGCCGGCCGTCTCCTTTTGGAGAAAGCCTCCGTTATGGATAATGACGGGCGCCGCCTGAAAGAGTCCTTACATGAAGCGGAAAACGGCGGTGCCACTTACCGTTTCGGCGTGACCACCACCATCGGGGAGTTTGTCATCGCCCGGCCCCTGGCTCGTTTCCTCCGGAATAATCCTGACATACAGATTCAGATGACCATGGGAAACACCGAGGAACTTCTCTCAGGTCTGCGGGACGGCACCTTTCATTTTGCCCTCATCGAGGGATTTTTCCCCCGGGAAGAGTTTGCCTCCCGCATCTATAGCACGGAAGAGTTCATCCCTGTGTGCGCCGCCGGTCATGTCTTTTCCAGACAGCCCGCCCGGATACAGGACCTTCTTTCCGAACCGCTTTTGCTGCGGGAACCCGGCTCCGGCACAAGAAATATCCTGGAAAAGGCGCTGGATATCAACAATATTTCTCTCTCCTCCTTCTCCCGCATCACAGAAATCAACAGCATGTACGCCATCGTCCAGCTTTTGCTCGAAGACTGCGGCATCTCCTTTCTGTACAAGACAGCAGTGCTGCCCTATCTCGCTTCCGGAACGCTGCGTCAGATTCCTCTGGAAGATTTCCGCCTGCAGCACGACTTTTCCTTTCTCTGGCAGACCGATACGGTCTTTGCCCGGGAGTATGAGGCGATTTTTGCTCAGTTGAAAGACTACTGCGAGATTTCCTGAATTTTTCCAAAAGGTTCCCGCACGATAATTTTTCCTTTTGCCCTGCAGACTCCCTCCCCGCAGGTAATGCGGACTTTATTGTCTATAATTTCCACCCCCTGCTCTTTGTATTCCTGCAAAAATACAGAGAGCCTTTTTTCCGCTTCCTTCACAGCCTGCTCTTCGGTGTAAGTTTTTTCCTGTATCTGACATTCCGAGCGGGTAGTCACATACAAAGACAGGGGCAGGTAAAGCTGCGGACCGATGTGCAGTATATGCTGCTTTGTCTCCTCGTCATAATACCGGTAGGTCTCCTTTTTTCCGGGCAGACTGATCAGTTTTTCTCCCGCCAGGATCTGGAAGAGATCAAAGGAGCGGCCTGTATGTTTTTTTACATAATGGAGCATCGAAAAAGAATCCTCATACTTGATTTTTGTGATGGCCAAAATACTTCCCTCCGCCTTCACCAAAGCCGTCTCCGTCAAGGTCCCGCTGTCATCATAAAGCCCCACTTCACCGGAAATAAGCACATCCCCCCGCTTCACCTTATCCCCTTTTTTGACCATGGCGCTGCCGCTTCTCACCACAATGGAATCAATGGTCCCCTTTTTGGCGGCGATCAGATTGCAGGGGACGTCTGCCGTCTCCGCCTGCACCGCTTCTTTGTCCAGAGTTTCCTTTATGGTCACCGTGAGCAGCGTTCCCTTCAAATCACAGGACACCCAGGCGATATCCTTATAATCCCGGCGGATCTGTTCCTCCAGCGCATGGCAGGAAATCTCCGAGAGTCGTCTGCCGCTTTTGATTCCCTGTTCTTCCAGATAATCAAGAATCTCTTCCTCCGAATGACTGCGGCAGCCCACCGCCTGAATCTGCCAGAGGAAAAGGGACATCACATACAGGCTGACGGCTGAAAAGAGAAAGGCCGCCAGAAGAATTTTTCGTTTTCTATAGCGATGGAACAAAAACGGAAGACCTTTTTTACAGATAATCCGATAGGAACATCCGGTCTTCGCGGATATCTCTTCCAGCTCTTCCATTCCTGCTCTGCTTATAAAAAAAATATAATGGGAATCCTTTCTGGTCAGCTTCCACAAAAGAATCTGCTTGCTCACACAGATATTCAGAAAACGCTCCTGTCCCCCTCCGTTCAGCACAACTTTGCAGTATCCGCCGAGAAAATGCAGTATGGAAAAAATCATAGACGTACCCTCCCTGTTGATTGGTGCCTTCCCATATGCAAAAGGCAGCAAAACCAGCCGTTTCCGGCTCTTTTTCATTTTGCTTTCCTTTAAAAATGAATCGAATGAATGTTTCCTGTGATCCTCATGTCAATGTCCGTAAAATACTCGATCAAAAGGCGCTCCCCTTCTATGACCATCTTGCATTTATAACAATGGAGCACGATTTTTTCTTCATTATAATCGCCCAGGGATCCATAATTCTCAATATTCAGTTCTCCGGTTCCGTTCATCGTACACACGAAGGCACGGCGACGGTCCTTTGCAGTTGTTCCGGCTCCCGCCTGATTTTCTTTTTTCTTTTTTTTGAACACCCAATCACTTCCTGCAGAATTCGTTGATAGCAATGGTCTTTTTTTCATCTTTATGCATCAAAAGAGAAATCAGAACAAAATATAAAAAAGTATCAATTTTGAATTGAATTTTTCGTGAAAAAAGTATAGAATTACACATATTGCAGAAAAAGAAAGAATAAAGGAAAAGTGTTATGAAATCAAACAAAACTACCATTCATCTGGAGCCATTACACCCTGGAACTTCCGGTTTTTATTCTGATCTCAGAAATCTGGAACCCGGCTGTTCCCATGGCGCTTTTCTCCGGTTCGGCATTGATGGTCTGAAAGTCATCAACACACATTACGGCATCGAATACGGCAACATGATTCTCAGAAAAACGGCCGACTGTATTTCCAATCATCTTCTTCCCACCCAGCAGCTGCACCACATTTTAGGAGATGAGTACATTGTCACCGATTATCAGAGCGACGATGTGGCAGCGGCCATCCAGCTGTATCGGCGGGTATCCCATGCCATCGAGGAAATCAACATTGCCAATAATTATGAAGCCATGTTTACGATTTCCTGCGGTATCATTTTGCGCAGAGATATTGAGCATTTTTCTTATTCCAATGTGATGAATCTGACGGAATTTTCTTTAGATGAGGCAAAAAAACGAGGCCGGAATCAATATTATCTGTTTGAAAAACAGGATTACGAAAAGTTTTTAAGGAAAAATGCCCTGACCCAGGAACTTCGGCAGTCCATCAATCACAATTTTGAAGGGTTTGAAGCATATTTTCAACCGCTGATCCAGACAAAGGATCAAAAGATATACGGCGCAGAGGCACTGATGCGTTATCATTCCAGTCAGTTCGGCGATGTCTCTCCCACAGAATTTATTCCCATACTGGAAGAGACAAACATGATCATCCCCGCCGGCCGCTGGATTCTCGATCGGGCTGCCGCCGCATGCCGGGATTTTCAAACCCTCATCCCTGATTTTAAGATCAGCATCAATCTGTCCTATGTACAGGTTTTAAAAAGCTATGTCGGAAGCGACGTGATCCGCACTGTACAAAAATACGGGATTTCTCCGGACAGCCTCACCATTGAACTGACGGAGAGCGGTCTTCTGGAAACAGATTCTCACCTGAAAAAAATGTGGACATACCTGAAAAAAGAAGGGATCAGCCTGGCCCTCGATGATTTCGGAACCGGTTATTCTAACTTTGCCTACCTGGCGACTCTCCGGCCGGATACCATAAAAATCGACCGGGAATTTACATGCCGGGCACTCCACAATTCCTATGAATACCAGCTTCTGGCTCTTTGCAGTTCCATGGCCCATTATCTTCGCCTGTCCATCTGTATTGAAGGAGTGGAGACCGCGGAGGAACTCTCTGCAGTCCGCAAACTCTCCCCTGATTATATCCAGGGATATTTCTTCGGACGGCCATGCGACTACGATACTTTTTTCAATACCTATATAAAAGCTGCGGTATGAACAGCGTCCGCGCTGTTTTCGTACCGCAGCTTTTCTGCCGGAGTATTTCTCCCGCCTCTATATTATAGTTTAAACCGTTCCCGGATATCTGCTGTTTTCCGGACAGCATCCAATCCTCTTCTAGAACTTTGCCGTTGTCTTTGCGGCTTCTGCCACCTGGATGACATCTTCCATGGACGCATTTCCCGCAGCGACGACCGCAGCGGCCACCGCTCCTTCCACGACCGGACAGTCGACCATTTTGACCTTGCGGTCTTCCATGGTCTCCAGAACCATCTCTGTGGTCATGACAGCGCTTCCCATATCCATCAGAATGATGACGCCGTCATCAGAATAAATCTCATCGATGGCATTGTTGATCTTCTCAAAACTTGTTCCAAAACCGCCGTCGTCCATACCGCCGGCTGCCCGCATCGGTGTCTCCGGTGCCATCAGGGAAGCCAGATCCACTACGCCTTCTGCCAGTTTCTGACTGTGAGAAACAATTACTATTCCAACCATATGACAAACCTCCTATGCCAGTGCCTGTACTGCCTTGAGCATCAGTGTAAAGGATGTAGCACCCGGATCCTGATGTCCGATACTTCTCTCGCCCAGATAACTTGCACGTCCTTTTGTGGCGATGATCGTCTTCGTGTACTCGATTCCTTCTTCCGCAGCTGCCACGCCGGCATCCAGTGCCTTCTTAGCGTCTTTGTCCGCCTCATAGGAAGCCTTCATGGCGTCAAGAGCAGGAATCATAGCGTCAAGCATGGTCTTCTCGCCTTTGACTGCTTTACCACGCTTCATGATACCTTCAATGGCAACATCCATCATACCGATAAAGTCGTCCATGTTCATCTCCATCTTGCCGTTTAAGTATGCGCCGGCTTTCATAAATGCTGTGCCGTATAACGGACCGGAAGCGCCTCCCACGGTGGAAACAAGCTTCATACCCACAGCTTTTAAGATGGATCCGATATCTTTGCCCTCGAAAGTTCCGATCACATCGTTGACCGCGTCAAATCCACGGGCCAGGTTGATACCGTGGTCTCCGTCACCGATCACATTGTCAAGTTCTGTAAGGAAAAGCTTCTGCTCATCCACATCCGCGATGATTTTTTTAAGAATTTCAATTACTTTTGCACTGTCAGCCATTTTCATATACCTCTTTTCTTTTAATCATTCCCTGCTGTCGTTACGAAAAGAAAAGGCCGACGGGAATTGTCGGCCTTCTTCGCCAGTAAATTATTTAGCTACTGTCATAGCCGGAGTGTCTGCTTCTGCATCTAACAGCTCTTTCATCTGATCATCCAGACGGAGTAAGGAAATAGAGAATCCTTCCATCTCCAGGGATGTCATATATTCACCAACAAGGGTCTTGTAAACTTTAATGCCTTTTTCGGCAAGAACATCAGCCACATGATTGTTGACGATGTAAAGCTCCATCAGAGGAGTAGCGCCGCATCCGTTAACCATTACAGCAACTTCAGAACCGGAGTAGTCGATGTCAGCGAGAATCTTGTCCAGTAAAGTATCAACGATCTCGTCTGCTGTCTCCATAGGCTTCTTCTCTACGCCTGGCTCACCGTGGATACCGATACCGATCTCCATCTCATTGTCAGCCAGTTCAAATCCAGGTTCTCCTGCTGCAGGAACCGTACAAGGACGGATAGCCATACCCATGGTTCTCACATTGTCGATAACCTTCTGAGCCACAGCCTGTACTTCGTCAAGGCTTGCTCCACTCTCAGCCAGAGCGCCGGCAATCTTATGTACAAATACTGTACCGGCCACACCACGACGTCCTGTGGTATATAAGGAATCCTGTACAGCCACATCATCATTCACTACAACTTCTTTTACTTCGATGCCGTCCATATCGGAAGCCATCTCAGCAGCCATCTCAAAGTTCAGCACATCACCGGTATAGTTCTTAACAACCATCAGAACACCTTTGCCGGCATCAATTGCTTTGATTCCTTCATAAATCTGGTCCGGAGTAGGAGATGTAAATACAGCACCTGCCACAGCAGCATCCAGCATACCTTTTCCGACAAATCCGCCGTGTGCCGGCTCATGTCCGCTTCCGCCGCCGCTGATCAGAGCAACCTTGCCCTCTTTTTTATCAGCTCTTACTACAACGTTTCCACAGTCAAGCTTCTTCAAATACTGAGGATAAGCTTTAACCATACCTTCTATCATCTGGTTTTCTACCTGATCCACTGCATTAATAATCTTTTTCAAAATAATCTCCTCCTTACTGGTTCTTTGAAAATAGTTCAGATTAGACAATTATTGCCTACATCCTTTATTAATAATATCACTTTTGCACATACAGGTCAATTAAAAAAATCTATTTTTCATCCAATTTACACACTTGTCTCATTTCCTTTATTTTATTAATCCGCAGCACAAAATGACGGTTGTGTTTTCCGTAAAAATATTATATAGTTTTTGTAAATTACCCATTTGAGAAAAGGAGAAAAATATGAACGTATTGGATTTTGGGAAGACAAAAGACGGCGTACAGACGCATCTGTACACCATAAAAAACGAAGATCTGGAATGCCGTGTCACGGACTTTGGATCGATCCTTGTCAACCTGTTTGTGCCGGACAAACACGGAAAGCCTGTCGACGTGGTCCTGGGTTTTGATACTGTCTCCGGCTACGAACAGGATACCGCCAGCCTCGGCTGCAACGTGGGCCGCTGTGCCAACCGGATCGGCGGCGCCTCTTTCACTCTGGACGGCCGTACATATACCCTGGATAAAAACGACGGAGAGAATTGCCTGCACAGCGGTTTTCACCAGTATTCCAAGCGGATCTGGACAGTCACACAGCACACAGACACCTCCGTCGCCTTCTCCCTGGACAGTCCGGATATGGATCAGGGATTTCCGGGCGCTGTCACCATGACCGTCACCTACGAACTGAAAGAGAACCAGCTGATCATTTCTTACGCCGGCACGCCGGACAAGGATACGATCATCAACATGACCAACCACAGTTATTTCAATCTTAACGGCGGCGGTAATGTTCTCGGTCATATGGCTGTGGTCAACGCCAGCCGGTTCACTCCTTCCGACGCGCAATCCATTCCAACCGGCATCTTTGCTGAAGTGGCCGGCACTCCTATGGATTTCCGTGAACCGAAGGCCCTCGGGCAGGACATCGGGGCAGAGTACGACCAGCTCATTAAAGGACTGGGCTACGACCATAATTATGTCATCGATGATTATGACGGCACCACCCGCTATGCCGTCCATCTGTATTCCGAGGAATCCGGCATCCTCATGGATCTTTCCACCGATTACCCGGGTATCCAGATGTACACCGCCAATTATCTCAAAGACGACAACGGCAAAAACGGTGCAGTCTATCACCCTCGTGACGCTGTCTGCTTTGAACCGCAGTTTTTCCCGGACGCCATCAATAAGCCGGAGTTTCCAAGTCCCGTATGCAAAGCGGGCACTCCGTATCACAAAGAGATTATCTATACGTTTTCCATCGATAAATAGGAATCTTAAAGAAGCGATACCCTCACGGATACCGCTTCTTTTTATTTTCGCGCCGCTGCGCATCACATCTTTCACTGCCGGTCCATAAATTCTTCCACGTTATCGCCGGTCACTTTCAGATAAGGCAGATAAATGTACCGGTCATTTTCAAAGGCAATATCCTCCAGTCCTTCTCCGGTACCCAGAGCCACAGACAGCTCTGCCATGGCGGACGCCTGTCCTTCTTTATCATTATACACTGTCCCGGCAAAATCTCCGTCTCTGACTGCCTGCAGTCCTACAGAAGTGCCATCCACGCCGAAGAAAACCGGACGGCTCTCCTCGGTATAATTCAGTTCATCGTAGGCGTCAATGGCTCCCGCCGCCATATCATCATTGTTGGCAAGCACCAGCTCGATCTCATCATGGAACTGCCGGATCATCTGCTGCATCCGGTTCTGCGCCTGCGCCCGGTTCCAGTTGGCGATCTGATAGCTGAGCTTCTCCAGGGCAATCCCGTTTTCTTTTAATGTATTGACCACACTTTCTGTGCGGATAATAGCATCCTGGTGATCCGCCTCTCCTTCCAGAATCACGTACTGGATCTTTCCGTCCCCGTTTTTATCTACTTTTCCTTCTTTGATCACCTCGGCAGCCATCTCTCCCTGCAGTTCACCGGACTGTCTGGCCACCGCGCCCACATAATACGTTTTATCCCACTGCATCATATCTTCCGCCACCGGTTCTCTGTTAAAGAAAATCAGCGGTATATCCCGCTCTCTTGCCATATCGATGATTTCCGACGGGTCTGCCCGGTCCACCAGATTCACGCAAAGCACGTTGCATCCGGCATCGATGAGTTCCTCCACCTGCTCATTCTGCGTCTTTTCCGATCCCGCCGCCTCCCGGACCATGACTGTCACTTCCAGATCTTCTGTCTTGCGGCTTTCCAGATCATTCTTATAGCAGTCAATCAATTCCCGCAGGAACGTATCTGTCTGATTATAATAAGTTACCCCCACCTGCACCTTTTCCGGAGTATTTCCTGACGTTTCTCCGCAGGCGCACAGACTCCATGCGGCAAATCCGCACAGAAATATCATACATAATGTTTTTCTCATAGTTTTTCCCTTCATAACAATAGCTTGCCGGTCTATCACTTACTGGCTCATGCTGAACAAAATATTCTGATTTTCCTCGGAAAACAGCGTGTCCCTCCGGACCACCGTGTAAGACACCAGCAGGCGGTCCTCCTGCCGGTAAGCGTGATCCAGCTTTTGCACAACCGCCGACAGACTCTGGTATCCCACATTGAATTCATCGGGGACCACCAGACATTCCACATAACTGTTATCCAGACAATAAAAGGCTTCCACGGAATTCCCGATCCCGTAGACCACCGCTCCGTGCAGCTGCTTGTCCGCGGCAGCTTCCCCCGCCTGTACAAGACTGCTGTCATCCAGCGCAAGCATGATATCTACCGGCGGATAGGCCGGCAGCGCCAGCTCTCCTCCCTTTCCTGTATATCCGCTGACCGTCCAGAGGATTTCTCCTCCGGCTCTGCGGATGCAGTCTTTTGCTCCGGCCTCCCGTCTTTTGGCTGCCTCCGTCCCCTCTTCTCTCTGAAAAATCCCAATGGTCTTCCCATGGAGACTGCCGCCAAAATCTTTTTTCAACTCTTCTGCCAGCGCCTGGCCCACTGCATAATGATCCGGCTCCGCCACCGGCAGATCCGATGCGCCTCCCTCCGCATCGCCGGCGGATTCCACCTGGATGACCGGAACTTTTTTATTGATTTTTTCCAGGAAGCCTTCTTCGCCACTTCCCGGCACCGGCTGCACGATAATACCGTCGGCACCGTTCTCCACCTCTGTTTCCAGCAGCTCTTTTTCCTCCTCCGCCGTCAGCGTCCCGCCGGTGCTGACCACAAATACCTCCACATCGTTATCTGACGCCGCCATCTCAAGCCCATACTTAAAGGCAGCCCACCGGGATCCGTCTGAATCCTGCACCACCACGGATATTTTCCGTACCTCTGTATCCGCCCACTCTTCAATCATAAAGAGGGCGACGATCAAGGCCAGAACCGCCAGGATAGTTTCAATCAATATAAATATTTTTTTATCATTTTTCATGACCGCTCCCCTGTGGTCTCCTCTCCCCGTAAAATATGTCCCTGCTCCAGTATCTTCCGGTTTTCTTCCGTATAAGGTATTTCCGGAATACAGATGGAAACCTTCGTTCCCTCATCCGGTTCACTTTCTATAGTGAGTCCGTATTCTTTTCCGAAAAGAATCTTGATCCGGTTGTTGACGTTGACAAGACCGACTCCGGAACCTTTCTTATGTACCCGGCTGCCGTCTGTCAACACCAGCGCCGCCTCTTCTCCGGACATGCCGAGTCCGTTATCTTCCACAGCCAGAATAATATTTCCATTCTCCCGTTTTCCGGTCACGATAATCTCTCCGCAGTCATCCATGCTGCTGACTCCGTAATTGATGGCATTTTCCAGGATCGGCTGCAGGATCAGCTTCACTGTACAGCAGTCCTCGATGTCGGGATCCACCTGAAAATCCACGGAAAACGTATTTTTATATCGAATTTTTTGAATATTCATGTAGCTTCTCGCATGCTGGAGCTCATCTCTGACCGGAATCACCGTGCGCCCTTTGGACAGACTGATGCGGAAAAGCTTGGCCAGCTGAGAAATCATAAACGAGGCCTCCTCATTTCGCTCTCCCTCGATCATCCAGATGATGGAATCCAGGGCATTATACAGGAAATGGGGATTGATCTGACTCTGCAGCGCATCCAGCTCGCTCTTGCGCCTCTCATTCTGTTCAACGACGATCTCTTTCATGAGGGTGTCGATTCTCTCATAGGACTTCTGAATGGAATAACCCAGATGCCGGATCTCCAGCGATCCTCCGATGTAGATTTCCGGCTTTTCGCCGGCTTCATATTCTTTGACAGAATCATTGAGCTTCATGATCGGGCTGGAGATCCTCACAGAGACAATGCGGTTGACCGCCATCAGCATCATAAAAGTGAGAAGGATGAGCAGCGCCACAAAATACTGCATATTGAGCATCCCTTTGGTAAAGGAATCATAAGGAATGACTCCGACCAGCTTCCATCCGGTATAGCTGATGGTATCCACCACCACCTTGCGGCTGTTTCCGGCAAAATATTCGTCGTAGACTCCGTTCTCATATTTGCCGTTAACATCGGTATTTTCTTTATAAAGTCCTTCACTGATCTGAATCTGTCTCGGATGATAGATGATCTCCCCGCTGCTGTCGCAGAGATAATAATACTGTCCGTTGTTTGATGTATTGATCTGTTTCATCATCCATGAAATGCCGGAAAAATCCATATCGACCAATAAAACGCCGGTCTGTACCACACCGCTGTCAGTAATCTCCACTGCCCGGCTCAGGGAGATCACCCAATAATAATGCTGCGTCCCGTCATCAAACAGATTCTGGATATGCGGGGTGGAAAAATGCATGTTTTCTGTCTTGTTCATGGCCTGTTCGAACCACTCCTGGCCGGTGATATCCACATTTTCTTTCTGGTTTGCCACCGGCTCCGCCATCATAAGCGCACCTTTATTATTATAAAGCGCAATACTTCTCAGTTTATCTTTATTGGCTTCATAGAGAAGGTTCATCTTCACCTGAATATCCTGCACATCCCGAGAAAATTCGCTTTCCTTAATGGTGTTGTAATACAGGGCGTCTGAAATCTGACGCATACTGACCAGATAGTCTTCGAGACTTTTCCCGGTCTGCTCGATGAGCTTCTGGGTATTCTGGACATTTTCTTCCCGGATGATACTCAAAAAACGGTTGTACATGATGATCCCCATGACCAGCATGATAAAGACCGAGATCAGGGAAAACGCCGCCATGATGGTGGACTGGATCTCTCTGGGTTTGATGCTGTCCCAGAATCGGATGCTTTTATTTTTCACTGTTTGTATGCTCCATTCTGTATTTGGACGGGGATACTCCGAACTGCCTCTTAAATACATAGCTGAAATAATTCGGGTCCGCGTACCCCACCTGTCCGGCGATAACATAGTTCTTTTCATCGGTCTCGATCAGCAGCCGTGCCGCCCGCTCCATGCGGCACTCCGTGAGAAATCCGATGAAAGAAGTGCCGGTTTCTTTTTTGAAAATGCTGGAAAAATAGGAGGTGGACACCCCAAGCTCCCGGCAGATTTCGTCGAGAGAAAGAGCCTCATCCGCATAGTTAACATAAATGTACTCCCTGGCTTCGGACACAATGGACTGCGAGGACGTGCTTCTGACACGTGCCAGTCTGTCGCTTAAAGCAAAACTCGTATCTGTCAGCCACTGCCGGAGGATCTCCGGCACCAGGTCGATGAGACGGTCATACAGCTGTTTCAGATCCCCGAGGATATCCTCCGCGGGAATATCATTGTGGGCGGCAAAGCGGTACAGTTCGCTGAGCATCTCCATGACCGCCACGTGGTGCTGCTGCAGGGACTGCCCGGAAAAGGAAGGATGCTGCAGATATCGTTCCGCCGCCTCCTCAATCCGTTCTCTGTCTCCCAGACGGATCATTTTAAAAAGTTCCGATACATCGGCGCTGTACTCAGAATCCGCTTTGTCAAACTTCTGAGGGATGATCTCCTCAATATTGATAGCCCGGGACGCTCCGTAAATCGCCCGATAGGACAGTGCCTCTCTGGCTCCTGTGTAGGACTGGGACAGTTTCTGAATATCCGCACACACCGCTCCCACTCCCACGGTAACTACCGCCTCCAGAATACGCTGGGCGTAGCGACAGAACCGGTCACAGTCATCGGTCAGTTCCGTGATGTCTTCCTCCCGGTTAAGCTGGGCGATGGCCACCCCGTTCTCCAGATAGGTAAAATGTTTGATTCTCCACTTCCGGCTCAGATGCTCGTCAGCCTGCTTCTGCACCAGGGTATCCAGAAGGACCGGATGCATCCCTTCCGGCACCTGACTTTTGGAAGTATGGATCACCAGGCAGCAGTAAAAGGGGCCGTCCAGGGTAATCTGATAATCGGAAAGAGAACTCTGCAGTTCTGCCGGCACGATTCTTCCCTCAATGAGCGTCGAATAAAAGTTCGCCTGCAGCAGAGGAAGGGATTCCATGTAATACTGCTGAAGCACCTCCACATTTCTTTTCTCAGCTTTCTCCTGCTCCAGCTTCTTCCAGAGACCGGCAAAGACCCCGGACAGTTCCACGGAGTTGACCGGCTTTAAAATGTATTCCTCCACGCCCATATGTACAGATTCCCGGGCGTATTCAAACTCGTCAAAACCGGTAAACACCAGAATCTTTGTCTCCGGATACCTGTCCCTGATCTGTCTGGTCAGCTCGATGCCATCCATGTAGGGCATCTTGATATCTGTCATGACCACGTCGGGCTGATACTCTTCCACCATTTCCAGGGCCTTCACTCCGTTGCCGGCATAGCCCACCACGGAAAAACCCAGGGCATCCCAGTCCATTTTTTTGATGATGATCTGAATCACTTCCTCCTCATCATCCACCAAAAGCAGGGTGTATTTACTCATTCTTTTCTCTCCAACTTCATTATCATTTTAGTGATTATTTATTTTGTCTATCATAACAAATCATACTGTCTATCATAACAAATATGTCCGGCAATGTAAACATGAAGAAAATCTCTCATAGTCTTTGCAGCAGACACCTGCCGGCACCAAATCTTCCTACTCCAAAAAGGACCAGAATATCGTCTGGTCCTTTTGGCGAACACTTATCATTTATTTCTTCTGAACGTATTTCAGACAGTCCAGAGTAACTGCGATCAGAATGATGATACCGGAGAATACGAACTGCAGGTTCGTATCGATACCGAAGATTGTCAGAGAGTAAGTCAGAGCGGTAAAAATACACACACCGACAACCACGCCTGAAATCTTACCGATACCACCGGTAAAGGATACGCCGCCCACTACGCAGGCCGCGATGGCGTCCATCTCCCAGCCCTGTCCATAAGCGGCAGAACCGGAACCGACCATTCGGATACATTCAAGCCATGAACCAAAACCGTAAAGGATTCCCGCCATGACAAAGGCGCCTACGGTCACCGCAAACACAGAGATGCCGGATACCGCTGCCGCTTCCGGGTTACCTCCAACGGCGTAGAGATTCTTTCCGAAAGTAGTCTTATTCCAGATAAACCATACGATGGCAATGGCTGCCACGGCCCAGATGATGATGGTCGGAAAACCGTTGATCTTTGGAATGATCATATTCGGAATCGCCGGTTCGATGGCTCCAAAGGACACACCCTTTGTGGCGTATGTGACAAGACCGAAAATCACAAGCATGTTCGACATGGTCGAAATGAACGGATGCATTTTAAACTTCGCCGTAAAAAAGCCGGCAATGGTTGTAAAAAATGTACACAGAACCACACAGGTGATCAGCGCAAAAATCACACGCACGCCGAGGGGCAGTCCGGTAAAATCAAAAATATGTCCGAACACACCGCCGGTATTGATGCCCTGATGCATGATGATGGTGGCCGCCGTCATGCCCATACCAACCATACGTCCGATGGAAAGGTCTGTACCTGCCAGCAGGATCAACGCCGCAACTCCCAGCGCCAGGAACATTCTAGGCGATGCCTGCTGCAAGATATTGAGCACGTTGTTATAGGTTAACAGCGGCGATCCTTTAATGATCGGCGTGATGATACAAAGTGCTATAAATATAAGGATGATGGCTATGTAAAGACCATTCTGCAGCAGGAACGATCTTTTATTAAAGGTATATTTATAATTTTCCCATTTCTGCGCTCTGGTCTCCCCAAAGGTAAATTTGGACATACGCAGCAGATCGATGAGATGATATTCATGGGAAAACGCTTCATGTCTTCTGTCCTTGATGGACTGCAGGTCGTTCTGCAGCTGCAGTTTCGCGTCAAACAGACGGTTCTTGTAGACATAATTCTCGTCTTTGATTTCCTGGCTGTCCGACAGTCCTTTCAGATTCTCTTCATGCTCCTGTTTTAACTCTGCCAGTTTCTGGTTATATCTCTCTTTGGCTGCCACTTTTTCCTGGGCGCAGCTTTCTTTGACCGGATTATAATAATCCTTTTCAAAATGTGCCTTCAGATAACTTTCCGCATCGGCGATCAGCCCGGAGATTTCTTCTTTATTCTTTGCCTCCACGCCTTTTGCCATCTCGATCTCTGTGCGGAGGGTGGCGATCCGGTTCTCTTTTTCTCCCTGGGTCAACGAGCGGTCCCGTTTTACCCCGTCCAATGTATTTTGAAGAGAGATCACTTTGTCAATGCCGTCCGCCCGCAGCGCGTCGATTTTTTTCTGGATATTTCCTACGTATTCGTCGATGGGCTGACGCAGCTTCTTTTCTTCTTCAACCGTAAGAATAGTTGTATTTCCTTTCTCCATATCTTCTTCTCCCTTATTATAGGTATCATTTACAGGTTACTGGTCCTCATTACAGGTATTTTGCACTGAGCCGCAGCAGTTCCTCCTGATTGGTTTCCCTGGTGTTGACGATTCCGGAAAGATGTCCGTTGGACATAACACCGATACGATTCGTGATACCGAGGATCTCCGGCATCTCCGAGGATACCACGATGATCGTCTTTCCTTCTTTCGCCATCTTGATGATCAGCTCGTAGATCTCGTATTTGGCGCCCACATCGATTCCTCTGGTCGGTTCATCCATCATAAAGACCTTCGGATTCCTCTCCAGCCATTTTCCAAAAATAACCTTTTGCTGATTGCCGCCGGAAAGACTGGCGATCATATCGTCCGGCCCCATACATTTGGTATTCATGATCTTGATCTCATCCGCCGTCGCCTTCACCATCTTGGGATCCGACAACGCCACACCGGATTTATAATGATTCAAATTGGCAATAGTCGTGTTAAAGGTCAGATCGGTCTTTAAAAACAGTCCGTTGGCCTTCCGTTCCTCAGTGATCATGGCAAATCCGTGATCCATGGCCTCTTTGGCACTGTTAAAGTTCATCAGTTTGCCGTTGTAATACATCCGCCCGGCCGCTCTGGTCCGAACGCCGAAAAGAGTCTCCAAAAGCTCTGTCCGCCCGGCTCCCACCAGTCCGTAGAGTCCGAAAATCTCGCCTTCCCGCACATCGAAACTGATGTCTTTTAAATGCGGTTCGAACTTCGTGGATAAATGCTGTACGGACAAGATCACATCCTTCGGCGTGTTATCCACCGGCGGGAATCGGTTCTCCAGGGAACGGCCGACCATGGCCGCGATAAGCTCATTCATATTGGTGTCTTCGGAACGTTTTGTCATAACGAGGTTACCATCCCGCAGCACGGATACTTCATCACAGATGGTAAAGATCTCGTCCATTTTATGGGAAATGTAAATCAGAGAGATTCCCTGATCTCTGAGCATGCGCATCATCTCAAACAGCTTGTCAACCTCCTGCACGGTCAGAGAGGAGGTCGGCTCATCGAGAACGATCACCTTGGCATTGTAGGAAATGGCCTTGGCAATCTCGCACATCTGCCTCTGGGATACGGACATATTCCGCATCGGCTGTGTCAGGTTCACTGTCATTCCCAGCTTTCTGAACAGTTCAGAAGCCTCTTTTTTCATTCTTCCTTCATCCACAATACCCATGGAATTGACCGGATACCGTCCCAGAAACAGATTATCCACCACATTTCTTTCCAGACACTGATTCAGCTCCTGGTGAACCATGGCAATTCCATTTTCCAGCGCATCTTTCGGACCGGAAAAACTGACTTCATTTCCGTCCAGGAAAATACTTCCCTCATCTTTCTGGTATGTACCAAAGAGACATTTCATCATGGTGGACTTGCCGGCACCATTCTCGCCCATCAGTCCCATGACCGTTCCCCTCCTCAGGTCCAGATTAATGTGATCAAGCACCCGGTTCCGTCCAAAAGATTTGCTCATATTGCGTATGGATAAGATAATATCGTCTTTCTTATCTGCCATATCTTTTACTCCTGTATCTATTCCTGGATACTTTACACAAGTTCCGATTCCTTCTCTTCCCATTTCTGTAAAATATCCAGGTTGCAATGGAGGATTGGAAAAAGCCTCCCCAATCCTCTTTTTTTCCCGCGGCGGCGCGGATACACCGCCACCGCCGCTTTAACTATAAAAATGAAACAAATGAAATTAAAAAACAAGATGAGAATTATTCCGCAGATCCCTGCCGCCTACTGAAGGAGAGTAGTGTAGGAAGCCGCGTTGTCTGTTTTCACCATATTGATGGCGAATGCATCGTAAGCTCCCGGATTTCCAAGACGATTTGTGATATTGGACTCTGTCTGTCCGTCACCGCCGATATACTCGACATTGAGGTTCAGCAGGTCGTCGTACTGTTCCAGAAGAGGCTGATAGGTAGAGCTTAAGAAGTTATCTGCCGCATTGTAGATGTTCAGCCATACGTTCTTTGTGGCATGAGAGCCTTCATCAAGCTGTGCGGACACCGGTTCATAGATCTTGGTAGAGTCTGTGAAATCCTGATAATTTTCAGCAGTTACCGCCAGGTTCAATGCGTAATAGGAACGCTCGTCTGCGTTATATACGTAATCCACGCCTTCCTGCAGTGCATTTCCCGCCTCATCCGCAGTACCGATACCGGTATCGATATCCACGCCGTCAAGGGCGTTACGAAGAACACGAAGCGTTAAATAAGCCTGTACATCAGCATGCTGGCTGATCGTTCCGCCGTATCCTTCCGCAATGGCTGCCACCGCGTCGCTGTTAGCATCATAACCGAAGGTAGGAACCTTGTTATCTTTGGACCATGCGTTGAACATGGACATTCCCATACCGTCGTTGTTGGAAGCAACGACATCGATCTGGTCTCCGAAGGAAGAAGCCCAGGTTCCGATGGCGTTACCTGCTGTAGCCGCATCCCATGTGGCACCGGCAGAGTTCTTCATTTCCTGAGAAGCCAGCTCCCGAACCACGTAAGTCTTTCCGTTCACTTCGATCTCGCCGTCTTTTACCGCTGTGGCGGAACCGTCTGTGTTGGTTCCCACCGGATTACTGTTTACAGCGCCGTCAGTTTCCACTGCGGTACCGAGGGCGTTGCGGACGCCTCTGGTACGGGCGATGGAATCGTTATGTCCGATATCGCCGATGGCCAGAACATATCCGATGACACCGTCGCCGTTACGGTCGATGGTATCGATATTCTTTTCGATGTACTCTTTGATCATTGTTCCCTGAAGTTCCGCACCCTGATTTGCGTCAAAACCTACATAATAGGTATTATCGTTGAAATTAAGGGCTGCCATATCCAGCTCTCCTGTGGAACTGTTGGAAGGCTGACGGTTAAACCAAACCAGCGGTTTGTCCTTATTTGCCACAGAACTTCCTGACGCTGCCTGCTGTGCTGCTCCGGTGTTTCCCTCGCTGCCTGCATCGCCGCCGCTTGAACCACACGCACACATGGACACTGCCAGCGCTGCTGCCATCACAGTCATAAACAATTTTTTCCTCATTACATTTTTCTCCTTTCTCCAAACGTTTGACTCACGTTTTTGTTGACAATGACAGTTTAGCGCACATTTCTTCCGGTTTATATAGAATATTTTACTATTCATCTTGAAATTCTTTCGATGGTTCTGCAAAAATCTAAAGAAATTTAAGCAAAAAAAATGGCTGACGCCATCTCTCATTATCATAAACCACAAAGATCCCTCTCTGTTCACACTTTTTGTAACGACAAAAAGGAGCATCCTTACGGATACTCCTTTTACAGCACAATTATTTATATTTTCTTTTTCTTGCAGCTTCGGATTTCTTTTTACGTCTAACACTTGGTTTTTCGTAATGCTCTCTCTTGCGAATCTCCTGCTGAATTCCTGCTTTAGCACAGCTCCTCTTAAATCTGCGAAGAGCGCTGTCTAAAGATTCGTTCTCTTTAACGATTATATTTGACATTGTCTCACCTAACCTCCCTCCAGTTGCGTATTGTGCCTAATACAACTGTTTGGGTATTTTCGCACTGCTTTATATTATACCATAACATCCGTTTTCGTCAATAACTTTTTGAAGAAAAACTAAATAAATCTCTGTCAGCCGCGGATAATCCCACTTTTTCGACATGGCCGGCATCCCCTCTGTCATTCCAGGATCGTCTTCCAGGTGTCCGCGTGGTGATAAGCGTCAAAACACAGAGCGATCTGCTCCGCGTTGTTCTTCTCCTCCGCCAGAGGCGGCAGCTCATCCAGGCGAAAATATCCGCTGTCAATGGTCTCACTGTTGGCCTCAAACTGTCCTCCGGTCACTGAACACAGCACAAACACTTTGCAGATCTTGTGCACATAGACCGGCAGATTATGCTTATCTCTGTCCTGAATGGCGATGACCAGATCTGCGGTGACATCCAGCCCCGCTTCCTCCCTGGCCTCCTTGACCGTGTTCTCTCCGATGGACAGATCCACATCCACCCAGCCGCCCGGCAGAGACCAGGTGCCGTTCTTCTCCTGTACTAAAAGTATCTTATCCTCTTTAAATATCGCTGCCCGGGTATCAAGCTTCGGCGTCTGGTAACCGCTCTCATCACAGAACAGATCCTTTACCTTGTCCACGGGAATCTCCGTCTTATAGGAAATCATCTCCGCTGCGATCTCCCGGATCCTCGCATAGCGTTCCCTGTCAAAAACGCCTTCCCCGTACCACAATCCGGTCTGCGCGATACTCTGTAATTCCACTGCCCACTGCAGCCATTTTTCATTTTTATCCATGGTGTACCTTTCTTGTTCTTTGCCGGCAAAGTTCTGCCGTCTGCCCTTTGAAGTTCTACTGTCTGCCCTTTATTGTAGAGAAAATTTACAGCCCTGTCAACATTCCATCTGACGGTTTCAGCAAATGTACACACGTTCACGAAAAAACCCGCCGCTCTCCATCAAAGCAGCGGCGGGTTTTTATACAACTCATTTCACACTATTTTATTTTTTAAGGAGAAGGAAGAACGCCTATCCGCGGTTTTTATTGAAATCCCGGCAGGCCTCAAAATACGCGTCAATGTTCTCTTTTGGAACCACCGGCGCCAGATCACATCCGGATGACAGCACAAAATGCGGATATGGTTTCATATCTTCCAGCAGTTTCAGGGTCTGTTCCCGGATGGATTCCGGCGTGCCCATGAAAAACGCTGTGGACGGGTCGATATTTCCAAATACCAGAATGTCCGGCGGAATCTGCGGAAGGATATCTCTCATATCCACAGAGTTTCCATAATGATGACCCTTACATCCGGTGCTGTACATGGATTTCACAGAATCTTTTACCTGTCCGCAGTCATGCAAGATCAGGAAAAAGTAATCATCCTGGACTGCTTCCACCAGTTTTTTTACATATGTGGAGGAAAACTCATCCAGCTGGTCCGGAGACAGCAGTCCCGCTGTCGGTTCCGCCATAAATATTCCGTTGGCTCCTGCGGCCTTGTATTCTTTCGCCCGCGCGATCAGGAATTCCGTCGCTTTGTCCAGAAGAATCTTCATCGAATCCGGGTCCGTCATGGTCAGCATCAGCGCGTTGGATACCTCCATCAAATTGGCCGCCAGAGAGAACGGTCCCAGCATTCCTCCAAAAATCGGCCGGTCGGTGATCAGTTTCTGCGCTTCTTTCACCGCATCTGTAAAAACATCCACCCGGCCGCTGTGTACGTCAGGAACCTTCAGATTGCGGATATCTTCCGCCGTCTTTACCACATGTTTTACGATGGACGGCACCTGCTTGTCACTGAATTTTACTTTTCCACCAAAGGCTTCCGTATCCACCGTCAGATCCATTCCCGTGACCGCGGCGATGATGTCCGGATATTCTTCTGTCACCTTTTTCATGGTCTTCGCGATATTTTCCGGTGAGCTCACTGATTCCGTTACCGTAAAGCCCAGCTCCTGTACGCATGGGAAATATAATACCGGAAGATTTTTCACATCTTTTGACTCAATAATTTCTCTCGACCATTTATCCATATTGATTCTCATTGTCATTTCCTCCTGTTTTCTGTTTTATTTATACCAATGTTCACAAATTCATTGCAATGCTCAGAAATTCATTGCGAGCATATACTCTTCCTGAAAATCCATATTCACGGACAATTCCACGTGCTCCACCTGTTTTACCCAGACTTCCGCATTCCGGCGGCAGTCCCTGTTCAGGAGAGCCATGCATGCGCCGGTTCCCGCGGAATTTCCGATGGAGATGATCTTCTCCGGAGCCACAGACGGAAGCATCCTGATTTCCAGAGCACTGTTTTTATCAATGTAATTGCCGAAGGCTCCGGCGATGAGCAGGCCATCCAGGGACGCCTCATCGATACCGGCGATTTTCATCAGCGTTTTCATCCCCGCCAGCATGGCTCCCTTGGTCAGCTGAATTTCCCGGACATCATTCTGGGTAAGGATGATTTCTTCATCCTCTTCTTTCCACACGGTAAATTCCATCCCTGTGTCAGTTTTTCTCAGACCGTCCGCCAGGGATTCCGGTATGCCAAGGGCCAGCGCCTCCTCCCGCTCAAGCATCCGTCCTTTATCATTGATCAGACCCGCCCGGCGCAGGGCCGCGATCAGATCTATGACGCCGGAACCGCAGATGCCCAGTGGTTTTTCCTGGTCGATCACCGAAATCTTCAGGTGCCCTTCCTCTATCCACACTTTCTCAATGGCGCCGGGTGCAGCGCGCATTCCGCAGCGTATGCCGGCCCCCTCAAAAGCAGGTCCCGCAGCCGTGGAACACGCCAGCAGTTTTCCATCCCGGGCACAGACAACCTCCCCGTTGGTCCCGGTATCAATTTTCCATCGGCGAACTGGCTGACCTGGTTCACAAGAGCAAGTCCACCCTTTCCAAATATGAGAACGGATTGATCACGATCGATATCCAGACCCTGGAAGATATCTGCTGCGCTCTCCATGTGGATATCCGGGAAATGTTTACCTACAAAAAACCGGAAGAACAATCCGCACTCTTCGCGCACAACCGGATTTTTTCCAGAAATAAATTATATATCTATTATTATGACGGGAGAAAAAAGAGTATTGTCAAATCTTATATGACCATTCAGAATAATAATTCACAAAATGTGGTGAGCTGCACTTTCTACATGGATATTCCCTCTTTTGAAGAATACGATCAGTGTGCGTTTTACTATATCGGAAAGATGGATCCCTTTGATCTGGTCACCTACTGCACTTTGATCAATCAGGTCAATCCCATGGAACGACTTGGTATGTGTTTTTTGAATCCTTTTCATCACAATGTAAAAACCTGGGGAATCATGTTCGGCATCAGCTACCGGCCCATCGCCCCTTTTGCCTTAAAATTCCTCCTGTCCACCGCTCCGCTGAACGAAAATGAACTTCTGGAAGAAAATCTCATGATCACCCAGGATGAAATCAAAATTATGAAACAGATGAATATGATGCTGTTAAATCAATAACCGTCCGGAGAACCTTCCTCCAGCATCTCCCTGATATTTTTTCCTGTGGGCGTAACAGCCAGACCTCCTCTGGCCGTCTCCCTCAACTCTTCCGGAAGGGCTCTCCCCACCTGGCGCATGGCGTCAAAAACCTCATCTGCCGGAATCCGGCTTCTGATACCGGCAAGAACCATATCTGCCGATGTGAGGGCATTCACCGCTCCGATGACATTCCTCTTGATGCAGGGCACTTCCACCAGACCTGCCACCGGATCGCACACAAGCCCCAATAGTCCTTTCATAGCCAAAGCCGCTCCATGGGAAATCGCTTCTCCGTTTCCTCCCATCAGATAAACGGCGGCTCCGGCCGCCATGGAAGAAGCTGCGCCAATCTCCGCCTGACACCCGCCGGCAGCTCCGGCCAGCGTCGCCTTCCTGGCGATCACCCCACCGATCCCTGCCGCCACAAACAGCGCCTCTACCATTTTTTCTTCCGGTATCTTTTTCTGTTCTTCCATGGTCAGAAGAACAGCGGAGAGGACTCCGCAGGAACCTGCCGTGGGAGCCGCCACGATTTTTCTCATGCAGGCGTTGGACTCGCCCATCTTCAGGGCCTTTTCCATGACACGGTTGATAAAATCTCCGCAGAGCAGTTCCCGGTTTTGCCGGGCCGCCGCCATTTTCTGTCCGTCTGCGCCGGCAAGACCGCTGTGGGAACGGAGAGAAGGATCATAGTCCGCATCGGCCTGCTTCATTTCCCGGTACATATTTCTCATCTGCTCAAACAACTTTTCCGGGGATATTTTCGTCTCCTCGCACTCCTCCCTGCGGATCAGTTCCCAGAAAGGAATCCCGGTTTCCTGTTCCAAATCTATAATCTCCTGTAATGACAGATACATTTTATACCTCCCTTTCCAAACTAAGATATGTCACCTTCAGCACACCTTCCAGATGAGCCAGCCAGCGGATGGATTCCTCCGGAATCTCCTGATCACATTCCAGGATCATCACCGCATTTCCTCCCCGGTGCGCCCGGTAGAGCTGCATTGTGGCAATATTGACAGACTTATGTGCCAGCATGGACGCCACCTCCGCCACATGTCCCGGCTGATCCAGATTGTGGACCACCAGGGTAGGATACTCCCCGGAAAAATCTGCCGGCAGTCCGTCGATCTCCGTAATCCGGATGGAACCGCCGCCCACGGACGCCGCCATCACCTCCAGCTCTCTGCCTCCGCCGTACAGCAGCATTTTCACTGTGTTCGGATGCACCTCTCCCAGATCTGCCGCCTGTATGGAAAAATCCAGTCCCGCCTCCCCGGCGTAACGAAAACTATCCGGGATCCGGATGTCATCCACGGGAAATCCCAGAAGCCCCGCCACCAGCGCTTTATCGGTGCCATGTCCTCTGCCGGTCGCATAGAAGGAGCCGTGGCAGTATATTTCCGCCCTCTCCAGAGGCGCCCCAAACAGTTTTCGTATGACATTTCCTATTTTTACCGCTCCCGCCGTGTGGGAGCTGGACGGCCCGACCATCACCGGACCGATTATATCTGACAAATTCACAGTAAACCGCCTCCTTAAAACAAAAAAAGGCAATACAAAATACTTCTTTGTACTGCCTTGTAATACGGTGTCATCATAGCAGACGAAATTTTGTTTGTCAAATAACAGTGTTCCCCTTTTCTTTCCGGATTTTCCTGTCAGGAAACTTTTTCTCTAAAATGCAGTCTGCCGCAGCCTTTCCAGTTAAAAATCATCTGAATGTTTCCTGAAAATATTTTTGATAAAAACACCAGAAAAAATTTTGATAAAAAGTTCTTGACATCTCCACTGTATGAATGTATTATTGTACTAAGTTATTAATACAATAACGCACTCAATATTTTAAGGAGGTGAGCACATGCCTTGGAACCTTGATTCCAGCCGTCCGATCTACACACAGCTGGTGGAACGGATTCAGCTTGACATCCTGGCCGGACAGTATCAGCCCGGCGCCAGACTTCCGTCCGTGCGGGACCTGGCCTCAGAGGCTGGCGTGAATCCCAACACCATGCAGAAGGCGCTGGCAGAACTTGAACGAGAGAACCTTGTACACTCCGCCCGAACGAGCGGCAGATTTATCACAGAGGACACAGCTATGATCGAAAAGATGAGGGAAGAGCTGGCAACAGCTCAGATAAGAGAATTTTTTGAAAAGATGCAGCAGATGGGATTTGACAGCCAAAAGACCATTCAACTCATTGAGAAAATGATGAAAGAGGGGAAATCATGAAAACGATTCTGGAATGTAAGAATTTAACCAAACGTTACGGCCGCACCCAGGCTCTTTCCGGCATCAATCTGTCGTTGAAAGCCGGACGGATCATCGGTCTGCTGGGGCCAAACGGCAGCGGCAAAACCACCATGATCAAACTGATCAACGGTCTTCTCACACCTACCGGGGGAGAAATCCTCATCGACGGCATGGCGCCGGGCGTGAAGACCAAGTCCATCGTCTCCTATCTTCCGGAGCGGACCTACCTGGATGAATCCATGCGGATCACCGAGGCCATTGACTATTTTGAAGACTTTTATAAGGATTTTGACCGAAAGAAGGCCATGAAAATGCTGGAAAAAGTAAATCTGAATCCGGCCCTCCGCATCAAAACCTTATCCAAGGGCAACAAAGAAAAAGTACAGCTCATCCTGGTCATGAGCCGCCGGGCAAAGCTCTACTGTCTCGACGAGCCCATCGCCGGCGTGGACCCGGCTGCCAGAGATTACATTTTAAGTACTATTATCAATAATTACGAACCGGATGCCACCATCCTGATATCCACTCATCTCATCAGCGATGTGGAAAACATTCTTGACGAAGTGGTCTTCATCCAGAACGGCCATATCCGGATGCAGGAGGAAGTGGAAACCATCCGCGACAAAGAAGGAAAATCCGTCGACGACTTATTCCGGGAGGTGTTCAAATGTTAGGAAAATTATTCAAACACGAATGGATCGCCATATCAAAACTGCTGGTAGTCATCCACGGCTTCATCCTCATATTTGCCATCCTGTCCCGCCTCTTCTTTGAAGTCAGCGGCGGCATTGAGGTGGTAATGGCAGCAGGATCCAATAATATCACGGGAATCATTGCAGCCATGATCATCTTTGTCCTGGTACTATTTATTTTCTGTGCCGCGATGTTTACCTCGGTATACATTGCCTACCGGTTCTACAAAAATGTATTCACTGATCAGGGATATCTCACCAACACCCTGCCGGTGACACCGGCACAGATCATCATCTCAAAAGGACTGACCGCCCTTTTGTGGACCATCATTGACCTGGTAGTTCTTGGCGCTTCCCTGCTGATCCTGTTTGCCAACGGAGAATTTATGTCCGTACTGCTGCCGGCATTGGGACAGCTGTTCACATACCTTAACACGCTGCCGGCATTCTGCTGGATCTTGCTGATCATGATCCTGCTGTCTCCGTTTTTGATGATCATCCACATGTACTTCTGTGTGGCCGTGGGCAGCCTTGTCCCGAATCACAAGATTCTCGGAGCCATCGGCGTCTACATTATAAAAAATAACATTTTTTACCGATCAACAATATAAAAATCCCCGCAGAGTTTATAAGCATTGAAGCTTCTGCGGGGATTTTTTCTTATATTCCTTATTTACATTTATATTGACCTGTTGGCACCATCTGTTCCGGCCATCGTACTTATGCCGACTGTCCTTTAACGATGATTTTTACGCCAGCTGTCCTTTCGCCAGTTCCACGGCTTTTGCCAGGGCATCTTGAATGCCTGCCGGGTTCTTTCCGCCGGCCTGGGCCATGTTCGGGCGTCCGCCGCCGCCACCGCCAACGAGGGCTGCGGCCTCTTTGATGATCTTGCCGGCATGAGCGCCTGCTTTTACCGCATCATCGGTGGCTGTGACAATAAGGTTCACTTTGCCGCCCATGTCGGAGGCAAGAACCACAACTCCGCTGCCGATTTTTTCTTTCAGGTCGTCGCCCAGAGTACGGAGGGCGTTCATGTCCACATCTTTTACGGATACCGGAAGAACCTTGAATGCGCCGGCCTCTTCCACCTGGTTCATGACATCTGCCACTTCACTCTTGGCAATCTGATCTTTTAATTTCTCATTTTCAGAGGAGAGAGCCTTTACTTCGTCAAGAAGGGCGTGAATCCGCTCTGTAAGTTTATGCGGGTCTGCCTTGGCAGCTTTTGCAGCCTCCAGAAGCATCTGCTCCTCATTCTGATAATATTTCAGTACGTTATTGCCGGTGATGGCTTCGATACGACGCACGCCGGCTGCCACACCAGTCTCGGAAATGATCTTAAAGGTCTTGATATCGCCGGTATTTGATACGTGAGTACCTGCACAGAACTCCTTGGAGAAGTCACCCATGCTGACCACACGAACCTTCTCACTGTATTTTTCACCGAAAAGCGCCATAGCTCCGGTCTTCTTTGCCTCATCCACCGTCATGATCTGTGTCTCAACCGGAAGCTGTGCGGCAATTTCTTTATTGACGATTTCTTCCACCTGAGCAATCTCTTCCGGTGTCATAGCCTGGAAGTGAGAGAAGTCAAAACGCAGACGGTCTTTGTCGTTGTAGGAACCGGCCTGTTCCACATGGCTTCCCAGAACCATACGAAGGGCTTTCTGTAACAGATGCGTAGCGCTGTGGTTCTTTCTGGTATCATTTCTCTGTTCCGTGTTGATGGACAGAGTCACGGTATCGCCGGTCTTGAACATACCCTTGGTCACACGGCCGATATGTCCAACTTTATCACCAAGCATCTTCACGGTATCTTCCACCACAAACTCTCCGTCCTTGCAGCGGATCACGCCGGTATCGGCATGCTGTCCGCCGCCGGTAGCATAAAATGGTGTCTCTTCCACGAAGATAGTTCCCACCTGTCCGTCGGTGAGGGCCTCGGTAATCTCTGTGTCGGTCGTCATGACTGTGATTTTGGAATCATACTCGTCATGGTCATATCCCACAAAGGCAGTAGTGATGGATGGGTCGATGGACTCGTAAACAGTCACGTCAGCACCCATGTAGTTGGTAGTCTTTCTGGCCTTTCTCGCCTTCACTCTCTGCTCTTCCATGCAGGCTTTAAAGCCTTCCTCGTCGATGGTGTATCCTTTCTCGCCGAGAATCTCTTTGGTCAGATCCAAAGGGAATCCGTAGGTATCATATAATTTAAACGCTTCCTCGCCGGAAAGCTCTGTCTTTCCACTCTCTTTTAATTCATTTTCCAGTTCATTTAAGATATTCAGTCCCTGATCGATGGTCTTGCTGAACTTGCTCTCTTCCTGAGTCAGCACGTTGAAGATGAACTCTTTCTTCTCTTCCAGTTCCGGATAACCGTCCTTGGAACCTTCGATCACTGTCTTACTGAGTTCTGCCAGGAACTGTCCGTCGATGCCGAGAATCTTTCCGTGGCGGGCTGCCCGGCGGATGATTCTTCGGAGCACATAACCGCGTCCTTCGTTGCTCGGCATGATTCCGTCGGAAATCATGAAAGTGGCAGAACGGATGTGGTCAGTGATCAGACGGATAGATATATCGTCCTCTTCGTTCTCCTGGTAAGTCTTTCCTGCCATCTCGCAGACCTTGTCCCGCAGAGAGCGGATCGTGTCCACGTCAAAGATGGAATCCACATCCTGCACAACCACTGCCAGACGCTCAAGGCCCATACCGGTATCAATATTCTTCTGCTCCAGCTGTGTATAGTTATTATGTCCGTCATTTTCAAACTGGGTAAATACGTTGTTCCACACTTCCATGTAACGGTCGCAGTCGCAGCCTACTGTACAGGTCTCTTTACCGCATCCGTATTTCTCGCCGCGGTCATAGTAAATCTCGGAACATGGACCACATGGACCTGCGCCGTGCTCCCAGAAGTTATCTTCTTTTCCAAACTTGTAAATGCGCTCCGGCGCGATGCCGATCTCATCTCTCCAGATGGCAAACGCCTCGTCATCTTCCAGATATACAGACGGATACAGTCGATCCGGATCCAGTCCCACTACCTCAGTGAGGAACTCCCAGGACCAGTGAATGGCCTCTCTCTTAAAGTAATCTCCGAAGGAGAAGTTACCGAGCATCTCAAAAAAGGTACCGTGGCGGGCTGTTTTACCTACGTTCTCAATATCACCGGTACGGATACATTTCTGGCAGGTGGCCACCCGTCTTCTCGGCGGGATCTCCTGTCCGGTAAAGTATGGCTTAAGCGGCGCCATACCTGCGTTGATCAACAGCAGACTGTTATCGTTATGCGGAACCAGTGAGAAACTCTTCATCACCAGATGTCCCTTGCTCTCAAAATAGTCAAGAAACATTTTCCGCAGTTCATTTACTCCATACTTCTTCAATGTCTTATCCTCCTACTATTACGCTATATCCCTGCACGCAGGGTAAAGGGTGCTGAATGAAACAATACCTTCTTTGTTTCCTCCAGCACCCGGAAATATCTTTTGGGACTGCCAGCCAGTTCTCAGCTCTCTGTCCGTCTCTTTTTTCTCTGCAGGAGCTTCTTCCCTGCAAAAATCCCAAGTCCGGCAATGGCAATATAATAAACCGCTGTCACCAAATATTGCATAAATGCCCCAAATACTGCCGACATACCAAAGCCCCCTTTACATTAATGCGCCCCCTGCCGCTGTATTTTAAAAAAACAAAACGGCAGCGCGGCGGTGTCTGCACCCCACTAGTATTCGCAGTTATAAATGATTATAGCACAATCGGGGAAAATGTGTAAATATATTTTTGTGATTTCTGCCTCCCATGAAAATAAATAGTTTATTTCTTTTCCCTCTCCGGGCCGGGCTTCCTCGCCGCTACCAGAAGCATCATCGGCCGGCGCATCTCATCTTTCATGCCCGGGAGATCCATCATGTTCTCCGGCGGCTGCGGTTCAACCACATGCCGGAGGATAAATTCATTCTGCAGCAGTGTCTCCAGATAGGTGGTGAGAGTCCGGTGATATTTCACCACATGTTCACCCAGAAAAATGGCGTCCCGCTTCCCTTCATAGTAATAATTGTCCACAGGAAAATGCAGAATATTTCCGTCAGCATCATAATACCAGTCCTGGGAGCCGTAAGCCGTAAACACCGGGTGTTCCACCGAGAACACCAAATCTCCGCCAGGCTTCAGCCACCGGCCGATGCGGGACGCCAGCCCCGAAAAGTCTTTTACATAGTGAAAGGCCAGGGAACTGATAACGCAGTCAAAGCTCTCCGCCGGAAAATCCAGGTCTTCCATGGCGGCGCACTGATACGTGATCCTGGGGTCGCTGTTTTTCTGCCGGGCCGTCTCCAGCATCCTGTGAGAAATGTCCGTTCCAAGAACAGAAACCGCGCCATGGTCGGCGGCATATTTGCAGTGCCAGCCATACCCGCAGCCCAGATCCAGCACTCTTTTCCCCTGAAAATCCGGGAGGATCTGTCTCAGTGCGTACCACTCGCCAGCGCCGGAAAGTCCCTCCCTGGAGCGGGGCATCTCACTGTATTTTTTAAAAAATTGTTCGTCGTCGTATCTGTTTTCTTTCATAACCATGTTCCTCTTTTATCTGTCGGTTTTGAATCATTACATTTGAGCGTCACTCTTAACTCTTCATTCCGAGAAACAATCTTCTGTTGCTTCCGGGGAAACTATCCTCAGTCACTTCACGGAAAAATCATCCTGCGTCACCCTGCGAAGCCCGTCTTCCGTCAGCTGGTAGATCGTCTCACACACTTCCCCGATATATTTCCTGTCATGGGAAATACTGATGATCGCGCCGCCAAAGTCCCGGAGCACCTGCCGGATCACCGGGTTGGACAGCGGAGAAAAGTTGCGGGTGGGCTCGTCGAGGATCAGTACATTTGCTCCGGAAAGATTCATTTTCAGAAGAAATATTTTTGCTTTCTGACCGCCGGACAGCTCCCGAATGGGATGTTCCATCTCATCGGCAGTGTACTTCATGGAGCCAAGCCAGGTGCGGATTTTGGTGATTTCCCCTTTATGGCCGCTCTTTGACAGGTAATCCACCGGCGTCTTGTCAAGGTCCAGCAGTTCCTCATAATTTTGCGGCATATAAGCGGCCTTTATATCCTGCCGAGGCAGAAGCTCTGCGGCGATACGCTTTAATAGGGTCGTCTTGCCGACGCCGTTTCTGCCGATCATGCAGACTTTTTCCGGGCCGCGGACAAGGAGATGGATATTCCGGGCCAGCACACGGGACGGGGCGCATTCTGTACCTTTCCCCGCCGTCAGGGCATCCAGATGAAAATCCAGCACCGTCTTTCCTGCCGGCAGACGGATATCCGGCGAAAATCGCAGCAGGATCGCCTCCTCTTCTTCCGGCCGTTCCGTCATCTGGCCTGCCGCCTTATCAAAACGTTTCTCCATGGATTTGACCGCTTTCATTTTCTTTTTCAGCAGCCGTCCGCCGTGGGGATCCTGGCGGGAGATGACATTCTGCTCATGTTCCACCCGCTGCATGATCCGGTTCAGCTTCTCCCGGCGGATCCGCTCCTGCCGCCGCTCATCAAGCGCCATCTGCATCTGGTTGTCCATGACATTTTCCCGGTGGGAAAGATATTCCCGGTACGACATCCGCGCCACGGTGTGGCGGCTCACGGTCTTTCTGCGAATCTGTTCCAGGTGGATCACCACGTTGGCTGTCCGCTCGATGAGAGTCTCATCATGGGAAATGTAGAGCACCGGCTGCCGTGCCTCTGAAATAAATCGTTCCATCCACTCCAGCGTGTCTATGTCAATATCGTTGGACGGCTCGTCCAGCAAAAATGCATCGGGTTTTCCCAAAAGTATCCTTGCCATCTGCGCTTTGACCTTCTCGCCGCCGGACAAGGTGTACATTTTCTGCTCCCCGTAATAAAAATCTGCCGGCAGCCTCAGCTCCTTTGCCAGCCTGCCCAGTTCTCCCGGATCCTGCAGAAAAAATTCTTCTTTCTCACAGAAAAACTCGTAAATCGTCCGCCCCTTTTCTTCCTCGGGAAGCTCCTGGGGCAGATAACCGATTCTGACGCCGCCGGTGATGCGCTCCCCCTCCGCTTCCACATAATCCTCCACCAGAGCCGGATTTACCAGCCATTTCAGGAGCGTGGACTTTCCGTTGCCCTCTTCCCCGATGACGACCGCCTTATCGCCCGGGTTCAGCGCAAAACTGAAATCATCAAGAATCGTCCGAAGATCTTTTTTATGCATCAAATGCAGGTTCTTTACCTGTATCATGATAATCCCTCCTCACTGTTTTCCCTCTACAGTGAGCGAACGTTGCTTTGCGCCGGTGTTCAGCCTGCCTGAAAGACTGTTTTTTCCGGAAATCCAGCGAAAGTTCAAAAAAAAGTTCCCGGGAAAGAAAAACGGCTGTCCGTTACCGGACAGCCGATGAATGCACCAAAAGAAACCTGATGCAAAAAACACAGGTTTCACGAAAATGCCATTCCTCTTATCCGGTATCACAAACAAATCCCCTCACTGTAAACGGGACTATTATCGTCTGTCTGTTACCAAATAAGATTATCTGAACATTTCCTCACCTACACATGAAAACATGTGCCTTTCTTTTTATTTCGGTCATAACTATAACACATCTTTGGAGAAGATGCAAGCAAATAAAATGAATTATTATTCTTCTAATCTTTTTATTATATCCAAAGTAAATTCACGCGTTAATTTTACTGCATTCGCAGCATCTGCGATTTCTTCCTCTCCCGCAATAAAACTATCATTCCCCGGATATCGTGTAGTAAAGTAAAAACCATCTATTATTTTCATTGCATTGGAAACTGAAGAAGGAATTTGAATCTGCATCTCATCTTTCATGTAACGCATAATCTTTTTTAAGCTGTGCGCATGCAAAACAGCCTTTTTATTCATTTCTTCCTCCACGCTGCATGGCTGTGCGTATTCTGAAATAATGTGTTTTAAATACCGTTCACATATATTCTGCCCCAATGCAGCCATGGAAGTACCAAACACCTCATGATCAAAATTATACATAAAAAATTTATAATCATTTTCCGCAAAGTCTAAATATGTGCTTCGTTTTTCCAAACATCAATCCCTTCCCTTCTGATGTCTTTATAATATAAATCCTCATTTTTTTCCCAATCATTACCTACTACAATATTCAAATCTATATCAGGTAAATCATCTTCCAGTGACGTAAGTTCCGATTTAAGCATATAAAGATAGGCTCTGTGTGTTTGTATTTCATCTGTATCTTTTAATACCAGCAATAAATCTATATCACTGCTATAGGTCTGTTCTCCTCTTGCCGCACTTCCGTACAATATCAGTTTTTCAACAAATGGCGCTATCCTGGATTGTTTTATGATTGAACAAGCTTTTTGTACAGAACGAATGCTGCGTTCCTTATTGAATTTTCGAACCTCTTTTGAAGATTTTGATGCAATAATCACATTCATCATCCCCCATTGAAAATATTTTCTTACAGCACTTTGTCTCTAAAACACCTGCGCCGGGCGCAAGAGTTCAGCCGGGCAGAACTCTTTATTATTATATCGGATGAAAAATATATCTGCAAGAAAATCTTCAGACTGTTCTAATACTGACTACTCTAATACAATGCCGCTCTAATACAACGCCCGCGGATTTCTCTCTTCCGGCGCGAAGCCTGCGTCCCGCAGTGCCTGGATGATGCTCCGCTTGTGATCTTCGCCGAAGGCCTCCATGGTGATGATCAGTTCCACGGAGCTGTTTCGGTTGACGCTGATAAACTGGTTGTGCTCCAGTTTGATGACGTTGCCGTTGGCGTCGGCGATGACCTTGGATACTTTGTTGAGCTGTCCCGGCACATCCGGCAGACGCACGGAAACCGTAAAGATTCTGGAACGCTGGATCAGGCCGTTTTGTACCACGGAGGACAGGGTGATGATATCCATGTTGCCGCCGCTTAAGATAGAAACCACTTTTTTATTCTCAGCCGGAAGATGCTTTAAGGCTGCCACTGTGAGCAGGCCGGAGTTCTCCACCAGTAATTTGTGGTTTTCCAGCACGTCCAGGAAGGCGACGATCAGCTCATCGTCCTCAATGGTGATGATATCATCCAGGTTCTGCTGCAGGTATGGGAAAATGTTCTCTCCCGGTGTTTTTACGGCTGTACCGTCAGCGATAGTATCTACTTTATCAAGCGTTGTCACCTTTCCTTCCCGCAGGGATACCTGCAGGCAGTTAGCACCCGCCGGCTCCACGCCGATGACATGGATCTTCGGGTTGAGCATTTTTGCCAGGGTGGACACGCCGGTGGCAAGACCGCCGCCGCCCACCGGAACCAGGATGGTATCTACCGTCGGTAGTTCTTTTACGATCTCCATGGCAATGGAGCCCTGTCCGGTAGCCACATCCAGATCATCAAAAGGATGTACAAAGGTGTAGCCGTGTTCCGCCGCCAGTTCAAGCGCCTTATCACAGGCTTCGTCATAGACGTTGCCGTGAAGAATCACTTCTGCGCCAAGATTTTTAGTGCGGTTCACTTTCAGGAGCGGAGTGGAAACCGGCATTACGATGGTCGCCGGAACGCCAAACTTTCTCGCTGCATAGGCCACACCCTGGGCATGATTACCTGCTGATGCGGTAATGAGGCCTTTCTGTTTTTCTTCATCACTCATGGTGCTGATCTTATAGTAAGCGCCACGGATCTTGTAGGCGCCGGTAAGCTGAAGATTTTCCGGTTTTAAATAGACTTTATTGCCGGTTGTCTGCGAAAAAAAGTCGCTCTGGATGAGGTTGGTCGGCAAAACGACCTCCTGCACCCGTTCATAGGCTTCTTCAAATTTGTCAAGGGTTAACTGATTCATTCTTCTTCCTCCTCGGTCTTCTCAAATAATGCATTTACAAATGAATCGGAGTCAAACTTCTGTAAGTCTTCGATATGTTCGCCGATACCGATATATTTCACCGGAATACCCAGCTCCGCCTGAATGGCGATGGCAATACCGCCTTTGGCGGTTCCGTCCAGTTTGGTAAGGACGATGCCGGAGATATCGGTCACCTCTTTAAACTGTCTGGCCTGCACCAGTGCGTTCTGACCGGTGGTTCCGTCCAGGACGATGAGGGTCTCCAGATAGGCCTCCGGGAACTCCCTCTCGATGACCCGCCGGATTTTGGACAGCTCATTCATGAGGTTCTTCTTATTGTGAAGACGTCCTGCCGTGTCACACAGCAGCACGTCGGCGTTTCTTGATTTGGCCGCCTGGCAGGCGTCATAGACAACCGCCGCCGGGTCTGAACCTTCCTGCTGGGCGATGATGTCCACGCCGGCCCGGTGGGCCCATTCGGTCAGCTGCTCGATGGCCGCCGCCCGGAACGTATCGGCCGCGGCCATGATCACTTTCTTATTCTGTGCCTTTAACTGGGCGGCCAGCTTTCCGATCGTCGTGGTCTTGCCGACGCCGTTGACGCCGATCACCAGCACCACGGAAGTCCTGTTCTCATATTCATAAGCGGTCTCGTCCACGGCCATCTGCTCTTTGATGATATCGATGAGCAGCTGCCGGCACTCGGACGGTTCCTTGATTTTTTCTTCTTTGACTCTCTCCTGCAGATTCTCAATGATGTTCATGGTCGTATCCACGCCCAGATCTCCCATGATGAGAATCTCCTCCAGCTCCTCGTAAAAATCATCATCGATTTTTGAAAAACCGCTGAAAATCGCATCAAGTCCGGAGGCAATATTTTTTCTTGTCTTGGTCAGACCGCTGACCAGACGACTGAAAAATCCTTTTTTCTCTCCCATGTTCTATTCCCCTTTTTATTGTTTCGGTTTCCCGGTGAGCACAGTCTTTCTCTATTCATCCAGCTGCTTGTCAATGAGGTCCACAGAGATCAGCGTGGACACGCCTTTTTCCTGCATGGTAATGCCGTAAAGGGCTTCCGCCGCGCTCATGGTCCCCCGCCGGTGGGTGATGACAATGAACTGAGTGTCGGCGGACAACTTTTTCAGATATCTGGAAAAACGTACGATATTGGCGTCATCCAAAGCCGCCTCAATCTCATCCAGAAGACAAAACGGCGACGGTTTCAATTTCTGAATGGCAAACAACAGGGCAATGGCCGTAAGCGCCCTCTCCCCGCCGGATAACAGCATGATATTCTGCAGTTTCTTTCCCGGCGGCTGCGCCACAATACGGATACCGCATTCCAGCATATTTTCATCGTCCATCAGTTCCAGATCGGCGGTGCCTCCCTCGAACAAATCCTGAAAGACTGTGGTAAACATCTGCCGTATCTCGGCAAACTTTTCCGTGAACTGTTCCCGCATGGCAGTGTTCAGCTCATCGATCATGGTCAGCAGCTTTGCTTCCGCCTCTTTGATATCGTCGTACTGTCCCCGCAGGAACTCATACCGCTCTCCCACTGTCTTGTACTCTTCGATGGCGCCCACATTGACATTTCCCAGTTTTTTAATCTGCTGGGAAATCTCTTTTTTCTCCTGACGGTACCGGGCCGCCACCTCGCCGCTGACATCCTGATGTTTTAATTCCATGGCGTAATTATAGGTAAGCTCATACTGTTCCCACATATAATCCACACGGCTCTCCAGATCACTTTCCAGCTTCTCCTTCTGGGCCGCAAGACGGGCGTTTTCTTTTTCCAGAAGAAGCATACGATCGTTCTGCTCTTCCAGTTCCCGGAAAATTACCGTGTGCTTTCCGGACACGGTTTTCTGTTCTTCCTTCAGGCTGTCCAGCTTTCCGGCAATTTCCTCCAGAGCCTTCATGTACTTCTCCGTTTGTCCGGAGATCTCCCGCCGTTTTTCTTCCGCTTCCCCGTTCTGCCGCTGCAGCTCTTTTTTCTGCTGCCTGTTTCCTTCTATGCTGCGGTCACAGCCAAAGATTTCCTCTTCCAGACGCCGGCAGTCAGACGCATAGAATTCCATCTGCTGCTTCGCCTGAGAGATACGAAGAATCACCTGATTCTCTTTTCCTTCTATATCACGGATGGTTTCCTCCAGAGCGGCTATCTGCTTTTCCAGACGATCCATGACATCGTTATTTTTCTCATGAATCTTCTCATGACTCAGCTGGTTTTCCGCCAGCACTTCTTTCTGCGCCCGGATTTCCAGCAGCTGATTCTTCAGTGAAGCGTGCTCCTCTTTCAATGTCTCAATATTCTCTTTTAACGCCTTCTCTTTTTCCAGAAGATCCGGAATCTGATGTCCCAGATCATGGAGGGCCATCTGCAGAGAAGTCACTTTTTCCTGCTTTTCTTCCAGACTGTTCTGATTGGCCTCCCGGTTTTTTCCAAGAGCGTTCAGTTTCTCTCTGATCTGCCTGCAGGATGCTTCCGCCTGCTGCATCTTCTCCCGGCTCTCTTCCATTTCTCTTTTTCTTCCCAGAAGATTGCCGGAATGCCGGTAAGCTCCACCGGTGATGGAACCGCCGGGATTCAGCAGCTCACCGCCGATGGTGACTACCCGGAGACTGTAATTGTTTCTTCTTGATAACAGAAGCGCATTCTCAATGGTATCCACCACGATGGTCCGCCCCAGAAGGAACTGCACCAGCGGTTCAAAGCGGGCCTCCACGGTGACCAGGTCGCTGGCCAGACCGATGACCCCTTCCTCCTCCAGAATGGACGGATGAATACTGCTGTTTCTCCGCCGGATATTGGTCAGAGGCAGAAAAGTAGCCCGGCCAAACCGGTTCTGCTTTAAGAATGCGATCATCTTTTTGGCCACCTGGTCGTCTTCGGTGACCACATTCTGCAGGGCGCCTCCCAGGGCAATCTCGATGGCCGTCTCATACTTTTGGTCCAGCTTCATGATGTCCGCCACCACGCCGATAATGCCGGGATTATTTTTTTTCTGCTCCATGATATGTTTGATGGACTGATTATAGCCCTCATAGCGCTCCGTGATGCCGGCCAGTGTCTCATATCGGGAACGGGCCCGCAGAAAATCCTGATTCTCCTGTCCGAGAGCCGTATCAAGACGGCTCTCTTCCGCAGAGAGCATCCGGTCTTCTTCCTGGGCCTGCTCCAGCTCCTCCAGAGCCTCATCGTAACTTTGCTGGGTCTTTTTCAGCTCCTCTTCCAACCGGGTATTCTTCTCATTATACTCTTTTAAATCCGACTGCAGGGCAATGAGCCGGCTGTTATATTCCGCATTCCGGATCTGCAGCTGCTCTTCCATGGTGTCATACCGGCTCAGTTTCTCTTTGGTGTCCAGCTGGTCGTCCATCATGGAAAACAGCTCATCCTTCTGGATGGACAGCTTCTCGGAAGCCAGCTTCTTTTCCTCGATGTACGTTTCTTTTTCCTTCGCAAGCCGTGACTTTTCCGTCTCAAGCTCCGCCAGCTCTTCCTCCCGGGAAGCCAGCTGTTCCTGCTGCTCTTTCTTTTTTGCAGTTTTTGTTTCTTTTTCCACCAGATTCTGGCTGATAATCTCCTCATAATGGGCGATCATACGCTCATTAGACTCAATCTTGTGCTGAAGAAGGAGATTCTGGCTGTCCAGCTCTTCCTTTCCGGAAGAAACGCGCTCCTTCTCCGCCCCGGTCTCCTCAATCTTTGCCAGAAGTGCCTCCGACTCCTGCTGGAGGGACGCATTTTTTTCTTTAATCTGGTCATGAATTTCTCTGGTCTTCTCCAGATCCTTTCCGACAATCTCCTGCCGGTTCTGATTCTCTTTTAACTCTTTTTGTGTGTTTTCGTAATCATAAAGAAAGAGATGGATATCCAAATCCTTCTCTCTGTCTCTTAATTTCAGATATTCCTTTGCCGTCCGGCTCTGCTCTTCCAGAGGACCGACCCTTTCTTCCAGCTCCCTGAGGACATCGGTCACTCTCTCCAGATTCTGGCGCTCCTGCTCCAGAGATTTCTCCGTCACGGAACGATTCTTTTTGTATTTTGCAATACCGGCAGCTTCATCAAAGAGCTCCCGGCTGTCCTCAATCTTTCCGCTCAGGATCTTTTCCACCTGACCCTGTCCAATGATGGAATAGCCTTCCTTTCCGATACCGGTATCATAAAAGATCTCCACGATATCTCTTCTCCGGCAGGCGGCTCCATTGATGAGGTATTCGCTCTCACCGGAACGGTACACTCTTCTTGCCACCTTCACCTCATCATAATCGAGAGCGATTTTTCTGTCCCGGTTGTCAAAAAGGATCGCCACATAAGCAAACCCCAGCGGCCGCCGGTTCTCCGTACCGGAAAATATGACGTCTTCCATCTTGGAGCCCCGCAGCTGCTTAGCGCTCTGTTCTCCCAGGACCCATCGTACCGCGTCGCCGATATTGCTCTTTCCGCTGCCATTCGGTCCCACAATCCCCGTGATCCCGTGGGGAAACTCAAACACAATCTTGTTGGCAAAGGACTTAAATCCATTAATCTCTATACTTTTTAAATACATTGATGCACCTGCCTGCTGCCATACTTTACTGCTTCTGCTGTTTCTTTAAAAGAAGGATGGTCTGATAGGCCGCTACCTGCTCTGCCCCCTTCTTTGTCTTACCCACACCGGCTGCGTACACTTTATCTCCGATATGCGTCTCCACAGTGAACTCTTTATTATGGTCAGGGCCGGTCTCCCGCACCAGCTTATAATAAAGCTGCCCGTTTCCTCCGGACTGCACCATCTCCTGCAGAATCGTCTTGGCATCATAAAACAGTGACTTATCCTCCACATCCTTTAACAGGTGATCCCGGATAAACCGTCCCGCTTCCTCGATTCCTCCATCCAGATAAATGGCGCCGATAAGCGCCTCAAAAGCGTCGGAGAGGATGGAATCCCGCTCTCTCCCTCCGGTCAGATCTTCTCCCTTGCTTAAAAGGAGATAATTCCCCAGAGATACATCCCTGGCACAGATGGCCAGGGTATATTCACAGACCAGGCTGGAACGCAGTTTGGTAAGCTTGCCTTCCGCATAGGAAGGATACTGCCGGAACAGATAATCAGATACCGTCACTTCCAGCACCGCATCTCCCAAAAACTCCAGACGCTCATTATTTTCTTTTTTTCTGCCTTTATGCTCATTGGCATAGGAGCTGTGCGTGACGGCCAGCAGCAGCTTATTCTTATCTGCAAATGTATAACCGATCTTCTGCTCCAGCTCTGCTAATTTTACAGGCTTCATTCTATGCCTCCTTATCTCGCACTCTCTCCGGCTTCTTCTTTTGCCGGGGCGAGATACTCCATAATTCTCTCGTTGATTCTTGCTTCCTTAAAGGAAACACACTGCAAAATGGCTGTTTTTGTCTCCTTGGCTGTGGAACTTCCGTGAATCTTTACCACAAGTCCCTTAAGTCCCAGCAGAGGCGCGCCGCCGTGCTCAGATGCATCGAAGGTCTTCAATGTCCTTTTCAGGGACGGTTTCGCCAGAAGGCCGCCGATCTTACCCATCAGTGAAGACATCATACCTTTTTTCACCACGGAGATCATGGTCTTTGCCAGACCCTCTTCCAGCTTCAGGATGACATTTCCCACAAAGGCCTCTGTGACAATGACGTCCACATCTCCTTTCGGGATATCTCTTGCCTCAATGCTTCCCACAAAATTAATGCCCGGACATTCTTTTAACAACGGGTAGGTCTCTTTTACCAGGGCATTTCCCTTTGCCTCCTCAGCGCCGATATTTACAATGGCAACTTTCGGGTTCGGGATTCCCACCACATGTTCCATATAGATGGAGCCCATCTGCGCAAACTGCACCAGATGTTCCGGACGGGCGTCCACATTGGCGCCGCAGTCAATGAGCAGGGAAATTCCCTTCTCCGTCGGCACGATCGGAGCCAGAGGCGCCCGCTTCACGCCTTTACATTTACCGACGATGACCTGTCCGCCCACAAGGATGGCTCCGGAACTTCCCGCAGAAACCACCGCATCACATTCACCGCTTTTTACGGCCTTTAATGCAACTACCAGAGAAGAATCCTTCTTTTTCTTTATGGCCGCTGCCGGGGATTCATCGCAGCTGATCTCCTCCGTGGTGTGGACAATCTTTATCTGTCCGGCATCATAGGTATATTTCTTAAGTTCCGCTTCAATTCTGTCTTTATCTCCGAATAACTGAACCTGAATATCTTTTCTCTCATTGATCGCGTTCACCGCGCCTTTTACGATCTCTTCAGGCGCATTATCGCCGCCCATGGCGTCCAGCGCCACAACTGTACTGAAACTCATAAGAACTCCTTTCTAAAACCATTTTCCTTTCGGAAACCTCAGGCCATCATAGCATATTTTCCATTCTTTGTAAATGTCCGCTTTTTCAGAGCACACCGGAATCACGGCCGCTGTCTCTCAATCTTTTCTCTCATCTCCCCAGAAAAACAGAGCCACGGTCCCGGGTCCCGTATGGCTTCCGATGGTCGCTCCGATAGGATAAATCTCCACGTCGCCGGAAAGCTTCGGAAATCGCTCCCTGACCAGCGACGCCACCGCCCTGGCGTCCGCCTCACAAAGAGAATGGCAGATATAACATTTCCCACTATACTCTGTCCCGTTTTCCGCATGGGCTTCCATCTTCTCCACAATCCGCTTTATGACTTTCTTCTTGGTGCGGATCTTCTCCCGGGGAATCAGCTGCCCCAGATGATTGACATTCATCAGCGGACAGATATTCAACATGGTCCCGATGAAACCGGAAGCCTTCGAGATACGGCCGCCCCGGATAAAGAACGTGAGATCCGTGGAAAAGAACCAGTGATGCAGATGCAGCTTTCGACTTTCCACCCACTGATAAAGAGTATCTATATCCATACCGCCATCCCTCCGGTCCGCCAGTTCATCCATCAGCAGACCATATCCGCTGGAGGCCGCCAGAGAATCCACCACATATATTTTCCGTTCCGGATATTTCTCCCTCAGATCTTCCGCGGCAATACGGGCGGAATTCAATGTGCCGGAAATACCGCTGGACAGTGTCACATGGAGGATATCTTTTCCTTCCTTTAAAAAACGTTCAAAATGGTCAGCGTATTCTCCGATACTCACCTGTGAAGTCTTCGTATCCTCCCCGGCAGACATTCTGCGGTACAATTCTTCCGGCGGCATGGATACTCCCATATCGTCCTGATACTCAGTTCCTCCCACCTCAAAATGAAAGCACAGATAATAAATCTCCCTCTGTTCGAAGTGTTTTCCGGACAGATCCGCCGCGGAACAGCAGCTTAAAATATAAGGCTTCATGGCACCCTCCTCTTATCTTTCTGATATTTATTAGACTATTTTTGTAAAAATTATAACACAGGGGATTTTCACAGGCAACATTGCAGTTGCCATTCTGATATGCTATAATATGCCCCGGGCAATGAAGTTCTTTGGAATTTCACTGCCTTTTTATTTTTTCAGGAGGATAAAAATCATGACAAAACCTGCGATTGGCGTTCTGCCATTATATGATGAAGATAAAGAAAGTTACTGGATGCTTCCCGGATACCTGGACGGTCTGCTGGAGGCCGGCGCATTACCGGTCATGCTGCCCCTGACCGACGACCAGGACATCCTGGAGCAGATCATCCGTCAGTATGACGGATTTCTCTTTACCGGAGGACACGACATTTCCCCGGCGATATATGGAGAAGTTCCGCTCTCCTGCTGCGGCCTGCTCTGCCCACAGCGGGATCTCATGGAACAAAAACTGTTTTCACTGGCTTACGCTCAGGACAAACCGGTCTTTGGTATCTGCCGCGGCATCCAGTTCATTAACGCTGCTCTTGGGGGAACATTATTCCAGGACCTGCCGTCCCAGCATCCGTCTCCGGTGGAACATCACCAGACGCCCCCTTATGACCGACCGGTCCATCAGGTAAAAATATTGGAAGACACCCCTCTTTTTCATTTGTTAAAAAAGCCTGCCCTGGCTGTAAACAGTTATCATCATCAGGCCATCCGGAAATTATCTCCGCAGCTTAAAGCCATGGCTGTGTCTGAGGACGGACTGACCGAAGCCGTATACGCACCGGACAAAACCTTTGTCTGGGCAATACAGTGGCATCCGGAATTTTCCTACAAAAAAGAGGAGGACAGCAGAAAACTTTTTAAAAATTTTGTACAGGCTGCTGCCCTCCGGTGATCACGTCGGATTCACGATATTTTTATTCTTCATAATATACTTTACTTTCAAAATCCATGGCAAATGTTCCATTTTCACAGTGGAACTTTGCCACCGCGCAGTTCTGCTGGAAAGTAGTCTTTTTAAACGCTTCCAGAGGTCTGTGATTCAGCTGTTGAATGAAACTTCTGATCACATTGACATGGGCGGTCACCAAAACACAGGACTTATGTCCTTCTAGCGGAAGGAGGATCTCTTCCACAAAAGACCAGATTCTTTTGTTGACATCCCGAAAGCTTTCTCCGCCTTTTGCTCCCCGGTAATGGACCGGGTCATTGAAATATCTTTGTTTTCGGGTAAAAGCCGGGTTCGCAAGAATCCGGTTGATATGTCTTCCTTCATCCGCGCCAAAACTGATTTCTTTCAGCCGGTCGTCCCGGATGATCGGAATATTTCTCTCCCCTCGTACAATCTGCGCAGTCTCGTAAGCTCTCTCCAGCGGACTGGAATAAATGATATCAAAGGGGAGGTCCTTCATCCCTTCCGCGGTCAGTCTGGCCTGCTCCAGTCCTTTTTCGGAAAGCCTCGTGTTTTTCTGCCCCTGAATACGCCCGCGGGTATTCCATTTTGTCTCACCGTGCCGTAAAAAATAAATGTCCATGCTGTCAACCTCCTGCCGGGAACATCTTTTTTCTGTCATTCGTTTATCTTTTACCGTATTCCTGCCTTTTCCGACGTCCGCCTGCAAAAAAAACCAGAGCCTCTTTGCAAAAGCCCTGGTTTTAAGCTGCCTTCTTATAATTAGTTAGCAGAAATAATCTCTTTTTTGTTATAGCTGCCGCATGCTTTACATACTCTGTGTGGCATTGTTAATGCTCCACATTTGCTGCATTTTACCAATGTAGGCGCAGACATTTTCCAGTTTGCTCTACGGCGGTCTCTTCTTCCTTTGGAAGATTTATTCTTTGGACAAATTGACATGGTCACACCTCCTCTTGTACAAAATCGTTACAGACGCAGGAACCTATACCTTTTTACTTACTGATTAAAGCTTCGAAAGATATCCTGGATCGCTGCCATGCGGGGATCGGCCACATGCCGGTCACAATCACATGTGCCATGGTTGAGATTCATACCACAGACACTGCACAATCCTTTGCAATCTTCTTTACACAGGACCTTTGTAGGGAGTGCAACCACAATCTCATCAGAGATAAGCTTGTCTACATCCAGTATACATCCGTCCATGAAAGTGATTTCATCTACGTCTTCCGCGCCATCTGCTTCCTTATCAGGATTCCAGCGGTAGTCAATCCGAATAGGAAAGGCTGTATCCACCTCATCCAGACACCGGTCACAGGGTATCAGAAGATGAATCTCTGTCTCTCCAGTGACATGAAGCTTGTCCGCCTCTTTGGACACTGTCAGGACAAAGGGCTCCTTCCGGCTGACCGGATAACTGCCCTGCTTCAGCTCCAGAGCCTCAAAAGACGGCTCCACTCTGAACTCTCTGACCACAGATGGATTGGCCAAGATTTCCGATATATTAATTGTCATAATATCAGCAACCTTTCGTACTCATACTCTTGGTATTATACACAGGTGGTTTTTCTTTGTCAAGTAATTTTTCTTGATTCAAATGTTTTTATTTTGTGCCGTCCTGTGCTATCCTGGCATAAAATCAAGCTCTTCCTATTTATATAGGATTCGTCTTGTGCTGTCTTATGTTGTCTTTGTTCTGGAATTTGTCCCAAGATTGTCACAGAAACTCAGGATATTCTTATATTTTGGATCGCTTCCTCTCGCTTTTTCTTTTGCTCCTCTGTCAAATGGGTGTAGGTATCTAACGTTACCGAAGTTGAATGTGGACAAAAATTATTAATCAAATTGATAAACAACTCTTCTCCTTAATATCGATTCAAAATCTCAACATATTTCTTGCACTTTTCTCGCTTCTATGCTATATTGAGGATAGAAAAAGGGAAGCCACAGAAGCGGCCTACCCTCAATAGCAACTAAATTTAACGCTTTGTAGCGTCAGCCGTCAGCTATTCCCAGTAGTTGGCGGCTATTTTCGTTTATCCTTGAGAATCTCGTAAACAAGACCAACAAGGGAGACAATGAATATTAGAAGCTGAATCAGATCAGCATATGTAACATACATTGGCATCGCCCTCCTTTCTTTCGTCTGGAGGGTACGCCCCTCCGAAAAAAGAGGGTAAGCCGCCCGGCTCTGTGGTTTCCCCGTGGCTATATTCTACCATGCCGCTGCCAATTCTTCAATATTAATATTGTTTTTTAATAGATAAAATACTAAAAGAATTTATTCATCGCTTCATCATGTAAAATAATCAAATCATTTTTAAAATACATAGAGCATATCATTTTTTCTCATTTAATAACTGTTTCACCCGCTCTATCGGAAATCTGTCTTCTATATCCACTATCTCAAATACATTCGCTGGCAATTCTTTTTCGCCTATGAATGCAAGATATTCACTGACAGCCCGGCGGTCTATGGCAATTTTGCCATGTCCGTCCCAATGACGGTTACTCTCTGTTTTTTTCAAACCAGAGATCCAGTATTCATCTCCGTTTTCAATATCTACATAATTGGAACAGCTTCCGATTGATCTTTGAAAGGCGTGATCATTAAAATAAATGGTTTTTTTGCTTTTTGAAGTTTTTACATATCCGATCCATGCCGGTCCATCATCGGAATAACCTGTTTTAAGTTCTATATACATCAAATCATGTATCATAGCATTATCCCTCCTGTATGTTCTCATATATATTTTCCATAGGTTATAAATTATGAAATCCACCAATCTCCATCAGCCGACTGATTTAAGCATCCAAGTTCTTCCGAAATCGTATTGCCTGCAAAATCTTTTATGATAATTCGATTGTAATATTTATACTGATCCGTTGCACGACCAGCTGCAACATCCCATCCTTCTTCTACCCATTCTTCTATATAAACTTTTCCGTCCTCTATTAAAATAACGGACTGCTGTTCTTTTAGCGGGAATGAAATTTTATCCGGATAGTAACACCGAAAACCATCCTCTGCTTCCTGACTGATAATGTACAGAGGATTTCCAATAATTATTAAATTATATAAATTTACGTCTTCCATATTTAACTGGACAACCTTTTCCAGAATTTTCTCTGGCATATACCTGTACAAAGTCACTTTTTTACTGTCGTAATCACCCTGTAAAAAATATAGAAATTTCTCCACATATACAGGCGCACCATAGACAGTATTTCTTTTCTTATCAAAAGGTTTATATACATTTCCGGTATGAAAATCATAGAACAACAATTCAGAGCCCCGGTATCCTCCCTGCTCTGCCCACATGATCAAATCATATAAATCCTCATTATCAGATTGGGAATATCCAAATCTGTCCTGTCCATATATTTTTTCTATGTATCTGCCCTCAATTTTATCGAACCTTTTTATCACTTTATGCTTTCCTCAAACTTTCTTGTAAAATGACAGATATCTGGTACCCTGGAATGACAGTTCGCCCTCGTCTCCTTCAGCAAACATTCCATACTCTGAACCAGGCACAGACATCTCTATCCTGTCGCCACTTTCCACCTGAAAAGTAACATAGTATGTAGTATGAACCGTTGTATGATATCCATGCGCACCTGATACATCGCCTGCATTCGGGTGATTGTGATGCGTGGTATTCTGGCGTTTTGCGACAATCTTTGCCGGTACGGTTAAACGCGGAGAGTTATTATTGTCATGCCAGGTCTGAATCCCTTTTGCAAAAGTAAATATAATCATCGCAATAATCAGTATGAACATCACAGGAAATATTATTTCCATTAAATCAAACATGATTGCCTCCCTCCTGAAAAAAATCCTATTATAAAATTTCTCCGGATTTGTCACAGCTTTGTCACAAACCCGGAGATTGAGTTTCCAAAAAAGGCTTATTTATTTTTCAAAGAATAAACGTTAATTAATATTTCCGATATTCCCGAAAATATTTCTACTGAATTCCCGGAATCTTCGGGATACCCGCGAATCCTGCCGCCAGTTCTTCGTCTGTCGGAATGTAGTCACTCATCTCGCCATCGTTGAATCTCTGGTAGGCCACCATATCGAAATATCCGGTTCCGGTCAGGCCAAAGAGAATGGTTTTCTCTTCGCCAGTTTCCTTACACTTCAGCGCCTCATCAATGGCAACCTTGATGGCATGGCTGCTCTCTGGTGCCGGGAGGATTCCCTCGATGCGGGCAAACTGTTCTGCCGCCGCGAAAACTTCTGTCTGTTCTACAGCGCGGGCTTCCATGAGACCCTGGTCGTAAAGCTCGGACAGAGTGGAGCTCATGCCGTGGAAACGAAGTCCTCCGGCATGGTTGGCAGATGGGATAAATCCGCTTCCCAGTGTGTACATTTTGGCCAGCGGGCAGATCATACCGGTATCGCAGAAGTCATACAGGTATTTTCCCCGTGTGAAGCTCGGACAGGAAGCCGGTTCCACTGCGATAAACTGATACTCAGCTTCTCCGCGGAGCTGTTCGCCCATGAACGGAGAAATCAGACCGCCCAGGTTGGAACCGCCGCCGGCGCAGCCGATGATCATATCCGGCTTGATGCCATATTTATCCATGGCTGTCTTGGTTTCAAGACCGATGATAGACTGATGCAGAAGCACCTGATTCAGTACGCTGCCCAGCACATAACGATATCCCTCGTTGGTGGTTGCCACCTCAACAGCCTCGGAGATAGCACAGCCAAGGCTTCCGGTTGTCCCCGGATGGGCTTCCAGTATCCTCTTACCAACCTCTGTCGTGGTGGACGGAGACGGAGTCACGCTGGCTCCATAAGTACGCATAACCTCTCTGCGGAATGGTTTCTGTTCATAAGATACTTTTACCATATAAACCTTGCAGTCCAGATCAAGATAAGCGCACGCCATGGAAAGAGCTGTTCCCCACTGTCCGGCGCCAGTCTCCGTTGTCACTCCTTTTAATCCCTGTTTCTTTGCGTAGTAAGCCTGGGCAATGGCGGAATTAAGTTTGTGACTTCCGCTTGTATTGTTTCCTTCAAATTTATAATAAATCTTAGCCGGTGTATCCAGTTTCTTTTCCAGACAGTATGCCCTAACAAGCGGAGCCGGACGATACATTTTATAAAAATCCTGAATCTCCTGCGGAATGTCGATATATGGTGTGGTATCATCCAATTCCTGCTGTATCAGCTCTTCACAGAATACAGGTTCCAGCTCTTCAGCCGTCATCGGTTTGCCGGTCGCTGGATTTAACAGGGGAGCCGGTTTCTTTTTCATGTCCGCACGGACATTATACCACTGTTTCGGCATCTCGTTTTCTTCCAGATAAATCTTGTATGGAATCTCTCTGCTCATAGGTTTCTCCTTTTCTTTTTTATTCCTTTTATAAATATAAACAGGAAAGTTTATTAATTTCATCTATTGATGTAATCAGATATAAAATCATTAAAACTTTATATACCGGTATCAGTTTACCGCATTAAAGTGTTCCCGTCAAGGTAATCTTCTCATATTCCCTGCTCCGGCTGCATATACATACACAAAGCTGCCACAGGAAGACGCCATGAAAACATCTTTTCTTCTTAAAATCTGCCAGATTGCATGTATCATATCTTTCTTTTTTCTTCTGACCCATTCTTCTCTTGTCCTTGATTATGCGAAATCCGGCCTGTCTTCCTGGGCATTTTCCGTCCTGCCGGTTTTGCTGCCGTTTATTATCCTGTCCAAACTGTGGATATATTATGATGTACCCCAGCTGTTTTTTCACACTGCAAGACGAATGCTTCCCGGACACAGCCGGGCGGCTCTCTGCCTTACTGTTCTTCTCCTCGGGCTGTCCTCCGGGTTTCCCATCGGGGCTATTTTTGTCCGGCACTTCTATGAAGACGGCTTTCTCGCAAAGCGGGAAGCCGAAGAACTGCTTCCCCTCTGCTCTTTTGTAAGCCCTATGTTTCTCATGGGCTATGTCCGGCCTCTCACCGGATACAAAACCTTATACTGGTGGCTCTTTGCCCTCAGCCTGTATCTGCCGCTGTTTTTATATTTTGGAAAATTTTTATTTGCCCACAGAAAGCATACAGCTCTGAGATCATTTTCTGCCAAAATCAGACCTTCTTTTGACAGAAAGCTGGCATCTGCCCGGAATAACGATGAAGTCACAGCGAACAAACAATTCTTTATTTCCAAAACAGAAAGCGGAAAAAGAAAAACGGAAGCCGGGAAAATGACAATAAAAAAAGCGAAAACAATGCAGAAATCCACGCTGCGGGATGTCTGGCTGTCTTCGCTTGAAATCATATTTACCATCGGCATCTATATGATGCTCTTTTCCATCCTCTTCGGAATCACTCTTCACGAGCCTCTGCTGCGGGGCACTGTGACAGAAGTTCTTCTTTCTAATCTGGAAATCACCACCGGCATCGCATGGCTGTCCCGGATGTCCGCCTTCTCCGGCGCTGTCCGAGGCGCTTTGATGGCTGCTGTGGTGTCTGTGGGCGGGCTGTGCACCACAGCACAGGTCTACAGCGCCACCTTCGGCTGTTCTTTTTCCATGGGGCGTTACCTCAGGATCAAGAGCATCTGCGCGCTGATGAGCGCCGTACTCGTTCTCCTGCTCTGGCAGATTGTCTGCTGAAAACTGTGCCGCGGGATCCCGGGACACCGCTTCTCCACAACACAACAGCCACCGCCGGTTTTGGCAGGCTGTCCGGCAGGGCGGACCTACTCGGTCTGACCTCCGCTGTTTTCTTTCTTTTCAAAATCCTCCTTGCTCCGGGCACTTCTCGCTCCGTTGCCCAGCTGGAGATCTATCTCGTGTTTGTCTTCCTGAATCTGCCTGTGCTCATCTCTTAACTTGGTGATCACCGAATCAAAATACTGTTTCTCCTGGTCAATGATGCTGTTGTACATATATTCCAGTCCGCTTAACATATTCTGCGTATATTGAAGGGCGCCGGTCTGCAGGGTCCGGGAGGTCTCTCTGGCGCGGCCGATAATATCATCAGCCTCGTTCTGCGCATTTTTGACAAGTTCTTCTGCCCGCATGTTGGCGAGAGCCACGATCTCGTTGTCATCAATCATGACGCCAGCCTCCTTGGCGGCATCCTGTACGATTCTCTCCGCCTTGGCTTTGGCATCGGCAATGATGGATTCCCTCGTCTCAATGATCTGCCGGCTCTCCGCCAGCTCTCTTGGAAGCTGTGTCCGCAGTTCATCCATCATGGCAAGCAGTTCTTCCCTGTTTACCTTGATCATGCTGCCTCCGCTTAAAACGCCAGTTGTCTTACAGGTATCAATATACACTTCGATTTCTTCAATTAACTGGTCTACATTCATCTTTCATTCCTCCTGAATCCCTTCCCGGTACAATCAGTCTGCGCCGCTGCCTTCCTGGCATCCGGAAGCCGGATCACCGCTGATCTCTGTTTGTCTGTGTTCATCTATCTTCTCATATACCTTTTGTCGCACGTAGTCCGGAACAAATGGCGTGATATCTCCGTCAAACATTGCCAGCTCTCTGACGGTGCTGGAGCTTAAAAAAGAATACTTTGCGCTGGTGGCAAAAAACATCGTCTCCACGTCAGGATGCAGCTGCTTATTGGTCTGCGCCATCATCAGCTCATACTCAAAATCGGAGACTGCCCGGATTCCGCGGACAATCACGTCGGCATGCACCTGCTTCGTAAATTCAATCAATAATCCGTGGAAAGACACGACTTCCACATTGGGATAATCCTTCACCACTTCCCGGATCATATCCACTCTCTCCTCAAAATTAAAGAGCGGCGTCTTTGTCTGATTCTTGAGCACTCCGACGATCACCTTGTCAAACACTTCTGCTGCCCGGCGGATGATATCAAGATGTCCGTAAGTGATCGGGTCAAAACTTCCCGGATAAACTGCTGTTGCCATATTTTTCTTACCTTTCTCTTATGATGATATACAGAACTATTTTCCGATGAAAATGTGCTGATTCGTCTTGTATTTTTTCTGTTTGATCATGTGAAATTCCGTCTTGTCCAGATAAGAAAAATCTGTCTCCAGATCCGCTTCCACAATAATTCTCGTCTCAGCGTCACACAGAGACGACTTCTCAAGGAAAAGCAGCACTTCTTTCTCGAGAAGCTTCCCATAAGGAGGGTCCATAAAAATGAACGAAAATGCCCGGCCTTCTCTGTCAAGGCGCTTCAGTGCGTACATAACATTTTCTTCCATCAAAACAGCCCGTTCCGCCAGATGGGTATGTGCCAGATTCTCCCGGATACAGGCGGCAGCCCTGCGGTTATTCTCCACAAAAACGGCTTCCTCAGCCCCCCGGCTCAGCGCTTCAATGCCGATGGCTCCGCTTCCGCTGAACAGATCCAGGAAACGGCTGCCCTCCACATCATAGGACAGCATGTTAAACAGCGTCTCCTTGATGCGGTCCGTCGTCGGCCTGGTATTCATTCCTTCTATCGTTTTTAATTTCAAATGTCTTGCCGTGCCGGCTATTACTCTCATCGGTTCCTACTTCCTATCGGTTTTTTCTGTTTTTATAATTGTGCCAATTGTTTAATCATTACCTTTATTTTATAATATCCTTCTCTTTTGTCAAGGAAAACAGGCGCTAAACCGCGTCTTTTCTAAAGAACAAGCTTTCTCCGGATCTTCCGGATCTCCTTTTTCCTGAGCCCCGCTTCCAGAAGATAATTCCTGAAACTGCCATACTCTGTGATCACATGATCATAAGCCGCCTCAATCCATTCCGGCTTTGAGTATTCCAGCTCTTCGAGGCCGTCATGAATCCGCAGCTCCACATGATCTTTCAAATATGTATGGGATACCTGATAATTGGCAATGATGTCTTCCTTTGACACGCCGCAGATACCAAGAAGCAGCATGGCCAGAATGCCTGTGCGGTCCTTTCCCGCCTGACAGTGAAACAACACACAGCCTTCCTCATGGGCCAGGATAAAACGAAACAGCTGGACCACCATATCTTTGTATTCCACCAGATTGATATAAAACACTTCCGGTTTAAATCCCTCTTCCTTCACCGCGCGCATGTCAAGAACGGTGTCCGTGATAAACGGAAGATTAATGTAGGTCACCTCCGGATGTTCCCGGAAAGGATTCGGATAAATGAGCGTTTCTTCTCTTCCCCTCAGGTCAATGACCGCCCGCAGCCCGTAATTCAGAAGAAAATTCTTATCTTCTTCTGTGATATCGGTCAGATTATCCGTCCTCAGAAACTGATGATACTTTGTGACAGAGCCTTTTCTCGCGGCGTAACCGCCCAGCTCTCTCACATTATATGCCTTCTCCATAGGCAGCCTGTTATAATTCAAAAGTGCATTTCTCTTCATATCTGCTGTCTCCTCTTGTATTTTCTCTTCCGGCAGACTGCCGTACATACCGGCAGACGCCGCTGCTTCTCTCTGCTGTCTCCGGATATATTTATAAATTTCTTGCGTAATTTAACGCTTCATCCAAAGAGTACTGATGCAGTTTTCTAAAATTATACCCCTCCGCTTTCAAAAAGTCGACGGCTTCCGCAGCGGTTTTCAAAATATCCGCGTTCTCATAAATATCTCCCAGAGCAAAATTCATGGTGCCGCTCTGCCGGGTACCGAAAAATTCTCCCGGCCCCCGCAGCTTCAGATCCTCGTTGGCAATGTAAAAACCATCATTGGATTTTCCCACCACCGAGAGACGTTCCAGGGCTTCCTGCTGCTCTGAACCGGATATAAAAATGCAGTAAGACTGTTCTTTGCCACGGCCCACACGTCCCCGCAGCTGATGAAGCTGAGAAAGACCGAACCGCTCCGCATTTTCTATGAGCATCACAGTGGCGTTGGGCACGTCTATTCCCACTTCCACCACAGTGGTGGAAACGAGAACCTGTATCTTTCCGCTGGCAAACTGCTCCATGATCTCATTTTTTTCAGCCGGACTCATTTTTCCGTTGAGCGCCTCCACACGGATGGACGGCGGCAGCGCCTGGGCGAGCATTCCCGCATAGGAAGTGACATTTTCCACGTCCAGGGTCTCGCTTTCCTCGATCATCGGACAGATGACATAAGCCTGCCTGCCCAATGCCACCTGTTTTTGAATAAAATTCCACGCCGCCGGACGGGCAGTCTGTTTCACCACGCAGTTCTTGATGGGCAGCCTTGACGCCGGCAGTTCATTCATCACGCTGATATCCAGATCCCGGTACAAGATCATGGCGAGGGTTCTGGGAATCGGCGTCGCGCTCATGACCAGCACATGGGGTTCCATCCCCTTGTGCATCAGAGCATCTCTCTGTTTGACACCAAACCGGTGCTGTTCGTCTGTCACCGCCAGCGCCAGATTCTTAAAAACCACATCTTCCTGGATGATAGCGTGAGTTCCGATGACAATATCAACCTCGCCGCTCTCACAAAGTCTCTTGACGGCTTTTTTCTCCGACGCTTTCTGAGAGCCGGTCAGAAGTCCGATCCGTACACCCCTTGGCGCAAGCATGTTCCGGAAGGACTCATAATGCTGCAGCGCCAGCACCTCCGTCGGCGCCATGAGTGCCCCCTGGTATCCGTTTTTTACCACAGCGTAGAGAGCCGTCATAGCCACAATGGTCTTTCCTGAACCCACGTCTCCCTGGACCAGACGGTTCATGGCACTGGTTCCCGCCATATCTTTGCGGATATCCTCCAGAGTCTCCTTCTGCGCTCCGGTCAGCGCATACGGCAGCGAATCCACGAAATTCCGGACCTCCTCTCCCATGGTGATGACATAATGATTCAAGGTCTTATGTTCCTTTTCCTGCAAAAGCTCCAGGGCGCTGAAAAACCGGAAGAACTCGTCAAAAATGATCCGTCGCCGGGCTTCCGTCAGCGGTTTCGTCCCCGATGGAAAATGAATCTCCCTGAGAGCGGTATCTTCTTCCGCCAGTCCGTAATACTTCCGGACATTTTCCGGAAGAAATTCTTCCGCCCGGTACATATCAAAAGCGGCAGTCTGCGCTTTTCGCAGAGTCTTATTGGACAATCCTGCGGTCAGGGGATATACCGGCTGGAACGTCTCCATCATCTCCCGGTATTTTTCCCTGGAACAGTACTCCGGATGTTCCAGCATCACCCGGCCGTTTTTATAAACCGGCGTTCCTGTAAAAACATATCTCTGTCCCTGTTTCAGAGTTCTGTGCAGATACGGCATATTAAACCACCGCAGAAAAATCTGTCCGCTTTCATCGGCGGCCAGGCAGGTACAGATCTTCAGCCTTCCCGCCGACTTCAGATGGACCGGCGAAGCGATCTCGCAAAAAATAGAACACCTCACTCCGGTTTTTACCTCACTGACAGAAACCGGCTCCGGGTAGGCCATATAACATCTCGGATAATGATGCACCAGATCCTCCACCGTCTCAATATGAAGCCGTTTCAGAAGTTTTTCTGTCTTTTCTCCGATTCCTTTTATGTCTCGTACTGAAACTCCCATTGTATTCTCCTCACAAAGTAAAAGGGAAAGCCGGCCTATGTCCAAGCTTTCCCCGCAGTTCGTATCCGTTTATTTATTCCACAGATACCATGTAATAATAAATCGGCTGTCCGCCAAAGTTTGTCTCAATCTCCACATCCGGGAACATCTCTTCCACCTTCGCCGCAAGCTCCGCCGCCTGCTCCTGTGTGACGCTGTCGCCATAGTACAGAGAAATCAGTTCCGAATCCCCATCCACCATATGAGACAGAAGATCCAGGGTCGTCTGTGCCACATCCGTACCCACAGCCTGGATGCCGTCATCATCAATTCCCATGATATCTCCGTTCCGGATCGTCTTTCCGTTAATGGACGTATCACGGACTGCATAGGTCACCTGTCCGCTCAGAATATTCTGATAACATTCCGTCATACCTTCTTTGTTCTCTTCCACATCCATCTCCGGCATGTATCCCACCATGGCGGAAATGCCCTGCGGAATCGTCTTTGTCGGCAGAACGATGATATTTTTATCTCCGGTCAGCTTCGCTGCCTGCTCTGCCGCCAGGATGATATTTTTATTATTTGGAAGAATAAAGATATTCTCCGCATTAACCTGCTCAATGGCTTCCAGCATGTCTTCCGTGCTCGGATTCATGGTCTGTCCGCCCTCGATCAGATAATCCACGCCGAGATCTTTAAAAATCTCGCTGAGTCCGTCTCCGATGGAAACGGCGATGAATCCTATCTTCTTCGGTGGTTCCTTGGTCTGCTGTGCGGCCAGAGCCTCCTCTTCTCTCTGACGGGCGGCTACCTTCTCCGCATCCTTTATGAGTTTTTCCTCATGCTCCAGACGCATGTTGTCCACCTTCATATTAGAAAGAGGGCCATAGGTGAGCGCTTTCTCAAAGGCCTGTCCCGGATGATTGGTGTGCACGTGTACCTTGCAGATATCATCATCAGCCACCAGCACCAGGGAATCTCCAATGCTCAGAAAATATTCTTTCAGTTCTTTTTCTTCTTCCGCAGAAAGCGGCTGGTTCAGCATGATGATAAACTCTGTACAGTAACCAAACTTAATATCCGCCGGCGGCACGTACTCTCCGCCTTTGGCCGGCGCTGACGGTTCAGAAACCGCGCGGCCCTCCGGAATCACGACATCTGTCACCTTTCCGGTCAGCGCATCGAGAACTCCCTGCAGAACTTCCATCAGTCCCTGACCACCGGAATCCACTACGCCGGCTTCTTTCAGGACCGGAAGCATTTCCGGCGTCCTGGCCAGCACTTCATACCCGTAGGAAATAATTTCCTCACAATAAGGAATCAACTCCAAATCCGTCTCTGACAGCTCAGACGCCTTCTCCGCCATACCTCTCGCCACCGTCAGGATGGTTCCTTCTTTCGGCTTCATAACCGCCTTGTAGGCCGTCTCCACAGCCCGGTTAAAACCGGCGGCAATCTCTTCTTTTCCGAGGCTGTCCGCCTTGGAAACCGATTTGGTAAATCCGCGGAACAACTGAGAAAGAATCACGCCGGAGTTACCTCTGGCACCCCGCAGAGAACCTCCGCTGATCGCTTTGCAGAGGGTGGATATGGTCGGCTGTGACAGCTTCTCCACCTCTCTGGCTGCTGACAGAATCGTCAGAGACATATTGGTGCCCGTATCCCCGTCCGGAACCGGAAACACATTTAACTCATTAATATATTCCTTCTGCTCGTTAATGCGGTTTGCACCGGCTAAAAATAATTTCTGAAATGCTTTTGCATCTATGGTCTGTGTACCCACAACAGCTCCTCCTTAAACACATCGATAGTCAAATATAGATTCGTCCGTCTCTCTATTCTCAGTCGACAATGCGGACGCCCTCCACATATATATTGATCTTCTCCACAGTCATATCCGTGAACTTCTCTACTCTGTATTTCACACTCTGAATCAGATTCTCCGTCACCGTCGCGATGGAAACACCGTAGACCACAATGATATGAAAATCAATAGAAATCTTGTTATCCTGCAGCTTCACCTTGACGCCCTTGGTGAGATTATCTCTTTTCAGAAGCCTTACCAGACCATCCTTCATGTTGACGGAGGCCATACCCACGATGCCAAAACATTCCAGTGCGTTCATACCGGCATACTTTGCGATAACTTCTTCATCTATTACAACCTGACCTAAATCTGTCTGCATCTGACCTTTCATAGAAAATACCTCCATTTTTTTGCGCGAAGGCGCATCTTTGGATATAGTATACCCTCTTTCTCAAAAAAAAGAAACTGTAAAATACATTCTGTTCTCATGAAAAACATGAAAAAAATACGGATATGACAGCACATCCGGCGGCAGCTCTGCATATTCTGTATAGAAGAAAACCATGTGGGGAGATGCCATGAAAAAAGTATGTGGATTCGGTCTGCTCTGTTTCTCCCTGGGATTATTTTTAAGCTGTTTTCTTTCCGGTTTTGCCATAAAATTCATTCTTCTTCTCTCCGGCGCCGTCATCGGATATCTGCTGTTTCACGATCATTTCTAGCGACATCTTCCTGTCCGCCGCAGTGCGATCCTCGCAGAACGTTCTTTATTTCATAGGAATGCAGTTTCCTGTGAAATGAAAAAAGAGGCCGCCGCAAAAGCCACTTACTGTACGGAATATCGTATATTCCTGTAAAAATACACGATATTCTGTACAGACAGCATGCTTTGCAGCAGCCTCATAATCTCACATCCGTATACTTGCAATATGCAATATGTCAAGCATTCTTCATATAACGGTAAAGGAGAAACTAAGCACGTTCTACTTTGCCGGATCTTAAACAGGAAGTACAAACGTACATCTTCTTTGCAGCTCCGTTTACTTTCACTTTTACAGACTTGATGTTGGATTTCCACATTTTGTTAGATCTTCTATGAGAATGACTCACTTTGATACCGAAATGAGCACCTTTGTCACAAATAGCGCATCTAGCCATGATAGCACCTCCTTGCGTATATACTTAAGCCTGACAGACTTACAACGAGTCTATACTATCAGAAACGGGCTCAAAAAGCAAGAGAAATTTTAAAAAATTTCTCCTGCTCTTTTCTCCGGCTTCACACACCAGACTTTTTCATGCTTTCTGAATCTGTTATCTGTGAATATGGAAGGCTCCTTTGCCCGGATAGACGGCGGAAGCTCCCAGCTCTTCCTCTATGCGCAGAAGCTGATTGTATTTTGCCACTCTCTCGCTTCTGCTCGGAGCACCCGTCTTAATCTGGCAGGTATTGAGCGCCACTGCCAGATCTGCGATGGTAGTATCTTCCGTCTCCCCGGAACGATGAGAAGTCACCGCGGTATAACCGGCATTGTGGGCCATCTTGATAGCTTCCAGAGTCTCGGAAACAGAACCGATCTGATTTAATTTGATCAGGATGGAATTTCCGCAGCCCATGGAGATTCCTTTGGAGAGCCGTTCTGTATTGGTCACGAACAGGTCGTCTCCCACCAGCTGTACACGGCCGCCCAGCTCTTTTGTCAGCTGCTGCCAGCCTTCCCAGTCTTCTTCATCCAGCCCGTCTTCGATGGAATAAATCGGATATTTCTCCACCAGCGCCTTCCAGTGATCGATCAGCTCCGCGGAGGTAAACTTCTTGCCGCTTTTCGGAAGAATGTATTCTCCCTTCACGCTTCCCTTCCATTCGCTGGACGCTGCATCCATGGCAAGAACGAAATCTTCTCCCGGCATATAGCCAGCCTGTCTTACGGCTTCCAGAATGGTCTCGATAGCCTCCTCGTCGCTGGCAAGATCCGGAGCGAATCCGCCTTCATCACCGACCGACGTGGCAAGTCCCCTGCCCTTTAAGATTGCCGCCAGCGCATGGAACACTTCTGTACACCAGCGGAGTCCTTCCCGGAAAGACGGCGCTCCCACCGGCATGATCATAAACTCCTGTACGTCCACGGTATTGGCCGCATGGGCGCCGCCGTTTAAGATATTCATCATCGGCACAGGCAGCCGGTTGGCATTCACCCCTCCCAGAAAACGATATAAAGGAATATGTAACGCTTCTGCCGCCGCTCTTGCCGCCGCGATGGATACCGCCAGGATCGCATTGGCTCCCAGACCGGACTTATCTTTTGTCCCGTCGGCCTTTTTCATGGCGCCGTCCACCGCATAGATATCAGAAGCATCCATGCCCACAAGGGCCTGCGCGATTGTCGTATTGATATTCTCCACCGCTCTGGATACTCCCTTTCCTCCAAATCGTTCTTTATCTCCATCACGAAGTTCCAACGCTTCAAATTCACCGGTGGATGCGCCGCTCGGTGCCGCTCCTCTGCCGATGGTTCCGTCCGCCAGCCATACTTCCGCTTCCACGGTCGGATTGCCTCTGGAATCAATGATTTCTCTTCCGATTACTTTTTCAATCTCTAAATATGCCATAATTCTCCCTAAATCCTTTCCCATGGGTTCCTTCTGCCCCCTCTTTGTGCTCCCTGTGAGACAGAAGGAGTAACCATGATTCTTTCACAAAGTTAGTATATACTAACCATCATTAGAGTATCACAACACCAGACCGGAAGTCAAGCATAAAATGCAGAGTGACAAGAATTGGAAGTAACTTCTTTACAAATAAAAAGGCTGCCGCAAAGCACCCGCTTTTGTACCAGACAGAACCTGCCCGCTTTTACATCCGCGGAATATTTCTTTCGTACAAAATAGTTCTTTTACAGCAACCCTCATCCTCTCAATGTCTCATTGAAAAGATCGCTTCTTCAATATTTTTACAGTTTTGATCCTTTGTTCAGATATCTTCTCTCACAGAATCGCCCTTTGCTTTTTCATCCACTGCTTCCTTGACGATCGGATCTTCCTCTTTTCCGTCGCCTTTGATCAGGGAGGAAACCTTGTTTACCGCTTCCGGAACCATATCAAGCACTTTTGTGATGGCATCCTGATTACGCACATTGACAAGTTTGGTCTGTCCATTCTGTATCACGAGAATGGCGCTGGGAGACATCTTGCCGCCGATACCGCCGGCGCCGTTATTGGAATGCTCTTTGCTGAATGCGCCCGCTCCCATGCCGAAGGACACATCGACCAGAGGCAGAATGATGGTATCTCCGATCACCTGCGGCTCACCGACCACAGTTTTCGTGGAAATCACATGATCAAGCCCCTGAAATAATGAATGCACTGTCTGCTCAAAATTGTTGTTTGCCATAATTTCCTCCTTGTTCTGTTATCCTGTATGATTGTATGGTTAAAGCATCTTCTTAATAAGGTTCCGCACATCCCGGTTCATCAGTGCGGTGATCCCTATATATAGGAAAAATCCGGGATGAATCCTTCCCCTTCCGCGGCAGTCCGCCGCAAAACACTGTCTCTGAAAATTCGGTTCCAGCGAAAAACTCTTCTGATACTTCGGATAAAAAAGTGCTGCCACTCCTGTGACCATGCCCGTCACTGCCGGATCATCAAAACCAAAACGGATATATCCCCGCAGCTTTCGCGGCAGGACATGCTTCAGTATCTTTATTATAGTGGTCTTTGCGAAATCCAGCAATTGTTTTCCGTTATATTCTTTCCATGCGGCCTTCAGAGTCTCTATTTTTTTCCTGAGAAAAGCAATCCGGCCTTCCCGGCGCTTTTTCTTCGGTTTCACAGAGGCCTTCCGCTTCTTTCCGGCGTCTTTATGCTCCATGTCCGTCTTTTTCTCATCAGGCTTTTTCGTCACAACATCTGTTTCTTTTGTCTCCTGTACCAAAACCTCTCCTGCCGGTTCTGCTTTGCTTTCCGGGCGGTTTTCCGTTTCTGAACCCGTTTCCGGCTGATTCTTTTCTTTCTGCTTTTGTTTTTCTTTTTGTCGCTTCTTCTTTTTTTGTTTTCGTTCTTTCTTTTTCCGCTTTCTCTCCAGAAATTCTTCCTGATTGCCAAAAATCTGATGTCCGAAGATCCTCACCCGGTAATCGAACATTTTATCTATGTAACTGGCTTTCAGGTAAAAGATACAGAAAAGCCATGTTACTTTGATCTGCCCTCCGGGAGGTGTGTCCTCATCCATACGAAACCGGAAGGAATACCGGATTGGCGCCGCCAGAACGAGAACGATCAGACCAACCGCCAAAGCCAGAAGAATTCCTATGATCTTCAGCAGAACAAGCAATACATATAACAAATTCTTCCTCCCATGCTTTTATATCGTTTCCAGATACTGTTTCATATTTAAAATATCACCTTTATTATACCCTTCCTGCACAAGATTTAAAACAATCTTTCCTGCCTCTTCTCTGGAACCTGCCAGCCCCAGAATCTTCAGATCACTTTCCAGATAGGCGGCATGTCTCATTTCCAGTCCGCTTAAAATATACATCAGATTATCATTTTCCATTGCCGTGGTGACGGCATACCACACCGGATATCCGCAGGGTTCTTTCTTGCGGATGGACTTGAGAATGTCATCGGCCCGCCAGGCGATGTTCTCACCGATTATAATATTTTCCGAGATCGTCACGGATATCCTCCCCTTTTATTCTTTCTGTCATCGCTCCTCTTCGTGGGAAACGCTTTCTGTGCTGCAATATCCCGGCCCGGGATCCGCCCGGATGCCAGACCTCTCTTTTATTTAAACTTTCTTTCCTGTCAGACTCCTTTTGTGTCAGGATTCTCCCATGCGGAAGACCCGTATCATGTTGGTGGTGTAAGGATTACTCTCCTTCGCGGCAATGCCGGCGGTCATAATGCACACATCGCCGTCCCCGACAAAAGACTTCCGGCCGGTTTTCTCCACGGCGGAGAGAATCAGATCATCGGTGGTGGTGATTTCCCGAATCTTCACCGGATACACGCCCCAGTATAACTCCATCCGTCGCAGCACCCAGTCATTGGGCGTCACGCCGGCGATCACACAGGGCGGACGGAACTTGGAAAGATATCTGGCTGTTGTCCCGGTCATGGTCGCCGCGATAATACAGGAAGCGTCCAGCTCCTCGGCCGCCTGCACAGACATGTGGGCGATGGTGCTTGATATGGTCACCCGGGACTTGATGTCCCTCTGCTGCTCCAGCAAAGGCCCCTGGAGATGCTGTTCCGTCTCCTCGGCAATCTTCGCCATCATATTCACCGACTCCACCGGGAACTTTCCCGCTGCAGACTCGCCGGAGAGCATCACCGCATCGGTGCCGTCATAGATGGCGTTGGCCACATCGGCCGCCTCCGCCCGGGTCGGACGGGGATTACGCATCATGGAATCCAGCATCTGCGTGGCTGTGATCACCGGCTTCATCTTAAAGTTACATTTCTCAATAATCTTCTTCTGGAGGTACGGAACCTCCTCCGCCGGGATCTCCACTCCCAGGTCGCCCCGGGCGATCATGATCCCATCGGCGGCGTCTATGATCTCATCGATATTCTCGATGCCCTCTTCATTCTCGATCTTTGCGATGATGAAGATATTTTTCCCGGCACTGTCACAGATGGCACGGATGCGCTCGATGGCCTCCCGGCTTCTGACAAAGGAAGCCGCAATGAAATCAATGCCTTCCTCAAGACCAAAACGGATATCTTCCTCGTCTCTCTCTGTGATGGCCGGCAGATTTACCTTCACCCCGGGTACATTGACTCCTTTGTTGGATTTCAGTTCTCCACCGTTTAACACCCGGCACAAAAGATCCTCCGCTCCGATCTCCACCACCTGCAGACGGAGAATACCATCATCAATAAGAAGCAGTGTTCCCTCCCGGACTTCTCCGGGCAGCGGACGATAACTGACAGAAAAACACTCTGCCGTCCCCACTCTCTCATCGGTGGTAACCCGCACCAGAGAGTTCTCCGCCAAAGTGACGGAACCATTCTCCATCTTGCCGGTTCTGATCTCCGGGCCTTTGGTATCCAGAAGGATCCCCACCGGAACGCCCAGCTTCTCTCCCGCCTGCCTTACCATGGCAATCCTTCTGTGATGATCTTCTTTTGTCCCATGAGAAAAATTCAGCCTGGCAATATCCATTCCAGACTGAATCATTGTCATCAATACCGGCTCCACATCCGTTGCCGGCCCCAGCGTGCAGATGATCTTCGTCTTCTTCATAACATGCTCCTTTCCAAAAAAGGCGGAACAAAAAGACGGAAACCACCAGCTATTTCACATGGGTGTGTGTGAACAGGTGCTCGTTACAGTATTCATAATTACCGTTGCACTTCGAGCAGTAACGGAACTCCAGATTCGGGTCGTCAAGCTCTGTCCGGTGGCAGACCGCACACTGATGTCTGGCGCCACCGGCGTTTTTGTTCACCTGTCTCTTATATTTGATCTTCCGGTGTACTTCCTTTGGAGAAACTCTCCGGTAATTTCTCGTGGAGAAATAGAACAGAAGGAAGTTCAGAAGGCTGACTACAATGGCGATCCGTGTGCCGATTCCTCCCTGGATGAAGGAAAACGCCAGTAAAACGACGTCGAGAATCGCCAGCCATTTGACCTTAAGCGGAAGAATTCCGTAAAGATACACCCGCATCTCCGGGAAAATCGCCGCGTAGGCGAGAAACATGGACAGGTTCACATAATACGTGTCCATAAAGATCAGCGGGCTGCGGGTGACCGCGTAAACAAGAAACGCTGACGCAATGGTTCCCAGCACACCGATCAAAACGTACATATTAAACTTGAAAGCTCCCCAGACCTGCACCAGCGACTGGCCGATGGAGTAATAGAACAACAGCACAAACACAAGAAAAATAATATTTGTGTTCGGCGCCGCCGCCAGAAAAGTGACGATCCTCCAGATCTGCCCGTGCAGGATCAGATATGGGTTCAGGCTCAGATACGTATAATATATGGTGCCCTGAGACAACACATCAAGAACCGCTCCCACTGCATAAAGCATGACAATATACAACGGCAAATTGGTTATGGCGTATTTTCCAAATTTTTGTTCCAGCCGATATAACCAGTTCAATAGTAATTCCTCCTCTATTATGCTCTGCTGTTATGATTTTATTCTTAATAGATAATAAGTGTACTGGCACATGTCCGCAAAGCCATGTGCCAGTACACTAACGGAAGCTCTTTGTTCTTCCAATAATAATACCTGCAACCAGGGTCAATACCAGTGACAGCCCACAGATGATCCAGAATCCCATTGGATGAGAGGAAAACGGAATCCCTCCCACATTCATGCCGAAGGCACTGGTGATAATGGTCGGTATGGTCAGCACGATGGTAATGACGGATAAAAACTTCATGACAATGTTCAGATTGTTGGAAATCACAGAAGCAAAGGCATCCATCATTCCCGTCATGATGTCGCTGTAAATCTTCGCCATCTCAATGGCCTGCTTGTTCTCAATGATAACGTCTTCCAGAAGCTCCTCATCATCCTCATATCGTGGGATGGAGGTATTGCGCATCAGCTTCTCCAGCACCATCTCATTGCCCCGCAGGGAAGTAGAAAGATAAATCAGGCTCTTCTCCAGTTCCAGCATCTCGATAATCTCCTGATTTCTCTGGGAAATGTGAAGACGTTTCTCCACCTCATCGCTCTTCTTATCGATGATACGCAAAAACTGCAGAAACATGGCCGCATTGCGGTACAGCATCTGATACAGAAACCGGGTTCTCTTCTGCGTCTTGAAATTCCGCATCCGTCCGTCCATAAACACAGCCAGAATCGGCGTGTCCACCAGGCAGACCGTAATGATGTTCTCCTCTGTGATGTAAATACCGAACGGAATCGTATAGAAATACTCTTTTCCCTGTCTCTCCTCGGTGGTCGGAATATCGAGAATAATCAATGTGTAGTTCTCTTCCACTTCGATACGCGAGCGCTCTTCTTCATCGAGAGGTCCCTTTAGATCATCCAGATCGATCAGAAACTGTTCTGATATGCTGATCAGTTCCTCCTGGGTCGGATTCGTCATCGCAACCCAGCTTCCTTCCTCTGCCGCAGGAATTTTCTGGACCTTCCCCTCCACTGTCTTAAATATTCTTATCATGAGATTTCCCTCTTTCAGCGTTTGTCTGTTTTACGGCAATACAACAGGAGGCGCCCGTCTGAACTCCTCACATCATGGAAACCGCTGGTATCATTATAAAGAATAAGCTATCCTTTGTCAAACCCAACCCAAAGTTTTTTCCTGTCTTTCTCAATTCCTTTACTTTGGGAGTTTTTAAGGAATTTTCCGGATATTTTCTTCTATATATAAAAAAGAAGGAACCGGTTCCTCCATAACGATGGTTCCGATTCCTTCTATATTATATACGTGATATACTGTCATCTCTTCCGCGTCCCCGACGATGGGTGGCGCGAAGATACATTTCTCTCTGAAAATGTACCGGGATTAGTAATTCTCTTTTCTTACTTCGAAGAAGCTCTGGGAATATTTACATACCGGGCAAACTTCCGGAGCTTTCTTTCCGATTACAAGGTGTCCGCAGATACGGCATTCCCACATGGTCTCTTCTGCCTTCTCAAATACCTTCTGCATCTCAACATTGTTAAGAAGAGCAAGATAACGCTCCTCATGAGCTTTCTCGATGGCTCCTACTTTACGGAAACGTTCTGCCAGATCGTGGAATCCTTCCTCGTCTGCTTCTTTAGCCATACGATCATACATATCTGTCCACTCGTAGTTCTCACCTTCTGCAGCTGCTTTTAAGTTCTCTGCAGTAGTTCCGATATTGCCGAGCTCCTCAAACCATACACGGGCATGTTCCTGCTCGTTGCGGGCTGTTTTTAAGAAAATCTCTGCCAGCTGGTCATATCCTTCGCGGCTTGCTACGTTGGCGAAATATGTGTATTTATTTCTTGCCTGGCTCTCACCGGCAAATGCTTCCATCAGGTTCTTCTCTGTCTTAGTTCCAGCATATGGATTCTTGGATTCTGCCGGAGCTTCCTCCTCAATCTTTTCAAAAACAGAAGCTGGCTGTTTACATAACGGACAGACAAAATCTTCCGGCAGCTCACCTTCATAAATATAACCACATACTGTACAACGATATTTTACCATAGTGTATTCCTCCCTGTTTTCTTTCCACTTCATTCACGATCCGCTTAACAATAATGAGAATCGTTACTGTTATTCTACCACAGGAATTTTACTTGTCAAGTAATTTTTCCTGGTATTTTTTAGAACGGTTTTCCTGTGTGATCTTTTCGGGGAGTCCGAAAGTATATCCCTATTTACGGCACGGCAAAACGCTGCCATATTTTACGCCTTTATTTTATCGGCCGGAACCAGTAAAATGGTTCCCGGACGCAGGGTGAGATTGGAAAGCACCTTATTGACCCTCGCCAGTTCTTCAAAGGACATGGACAGGGTTTTCAGGATATCGCTGACAGTTTCCTTCTGTTTTACCACATACGGGCGAAATCCCATCTGTCCCGATGACGGAGACGCCGGAATACAGATTTCATCTCCCGGCTGCAGATTATATATATCAACAAAGGGATTCAAGTCCAGAAGAACCCGGACCCTCGTGTGATGTTTCTGCGCGATTCCATACAGGGTATCCCCCGGCTCCACCACATGCACCGGACCGGAGCAGTTCGTTTTATTACACATACTCAGATAAATTTTTTTATTCAAGGCTGTTCCCTCCATCTTTCTCTACAATTACAGTATGATGCGGGGCTGATGTTTGTCACAGCGTATTTTTTTCGAATTGTGTTGTATTTTAAAAAAACTTCGTTTATAATAGTTGGGACTTTCGATAAAAGTCAAAACTCAGACACATTTTGTTTGATCTGCCGCAGTCCCGCCGTTGACCGGCCGGGAACTTCCCTGAAAAACGGCATAAGAAGCCGCGGCAGGACATAGATTTCGATTTAAAGGAGTTGACAAGGATTAATGGACTATTCATTAGGAATTGATATTGGCTCTACCACTGTAAAAGTCGCTGTCATCGACAGCGGGCATAAAGTTCTCTTTTCTGATTATCAGAGACATTATGCGAATATAAAAGAGACATTGCAGGAACTTCTCACCAAGGCCAGAGCACAGGTCGGCAACGCCACCGTCCATCCAACGGTAACCGGCTCCGGCGGTATGGCAATTTCTGAATATTTACATATTCCTTTCTGCCAGGAAGTTGTCTGCGTGTCCAACGCACTGCAGGATTACGAGCCAAAAACTGACGTCGCCATCGAGCTGGGCGGCGAGGACGCCAAAATCATATATTTCACCAACGGCATCGAACAGCGGATGAACGGCGTATGTGCCGGAGGAACCGGCTCTTTCATCGACCAGATGGCCAGCCTTCTGCAGACAGACGCCTCCGGACTGAACGAATACGCCAAAGGATATGACACGATTTATCCTATTGCCGCCCGCTGCGGCGTTTTTGCCAAGACAGATATCCAGCCTCTGATCAATGAAGGCGCCACCAAAGAGAATCTGGCTGCCTCCATTTTCCAGGCGGTTGTGAACCAGACCATCAGCGGTCTTGCCTGCGGCAAACCTATCAAGGGACACGTGGCCTTTCTGGGCGGACCGCTGCATTTCATGCCGGAACTGAAAAAGGCATTTATCCGTACACTGCATCTGGATGATGAGCATATCATCGACCCGCCGCACTCCCATCTGTTTGCGGCTGTGGGTGCGGCCCTGAACGCCAAACAGTACTGCTCTATGGACTTTGACGAGCTTTTGAGTTATTTCGAATCAGAAATGCACCTGGCTGTCGAGGTAGAACGTCTGGAGCCTCTGTTCAAGGATGAGGCTGAGTACGACGCCTTCATCAAAGAACACAACCGTTTCAATGTCAAAAAAGGCGATCTGTCCACCTATAAGGGCAAATGCTATCTGGGCATTGACGCCGGCTCCACCACCACGAAACTGGCTCTGGTGGGCGAGGACGGCTCCCTTCTGTGGCGGTTCTATGACAACAACAACGGAAGTCCCTTAAAGACCTCCATCCGCGCCATGAAGGAATTAAAAGAACTTCTTCCTAAGACAGCGAAGATTTCCGGCTCCTGTTCCACCGGTTACGGCGAGGCCCTCATCAAGGCGGCTTTCCAGCTGGATCACGGCGAAGTGGAAACTATGGCCCATTATTATGCCGCCGCATTCTTTGAGCCGGATGTGGATTGTATCCTCGATATCGGCGGCCAGGATATGAAATGTATCAAGATCAAGAACAATGCGGTGGACAATGTCATGTTAAACGAGGCCTGCTCCTCCGGCTGCGGTTCTTTCATCGAGACTTTTGCAAAGTCTCTGGATTATTCCGTGGAAGACTTCGCCAAGGTGGCGCTGTTTGCCAAATCTCCGATCGATCTGGGTTCCCGCTGTACTGTGTTCATGAATTCCAAGGTAAAGCAGGCTCAGAAAGAGGGAGCCAGCGTGGGCGATATTTCCGCCGGCCTTGCTTATTCCGTCATCAAAAATGCGATCTTAAAAGTTATCAAACTGACAGATCCGAAACAGCTGGGCAACAAAATTGTCGTGCAGGGCGGTACCTTTTACAATGACGCGGTACTCCGTACTTTCGAGCGGATCTCCGGCTGTCATGCCATCCGTCCGGATATCGCCGGCATCATGGGCGCGTTCGGAGCCGCTTTGATCGCCAGAGACCGGGAAGAAGAGACAGGACCGACAAATATGCTCTCCATCGATGAGATTCTGAAGCTCAATTACGATACGACCATGAGCCGCTGTCCGCACTGTAACAACCATTGTCTTCTGACCATCAATGAGTTTGGCAACGGCCGCAAATTCATCTCCGGAAACCGCTGCGAGCGCGGTCTGGGACTGGAACGCAATCACGAGCATGTGCCGAACCTTTACGATTATAAATACAAACGGATTTTCGGATATAAATCCTTAAAAGAAGAAGAAGCGCCGCGGGGCGTTATCGGTATTCCGCGGGTACTGAACATTTACGAGAACTACCCGTTCTGGCATACCTTCTTCACCCACCTGGGATTCCGGGTGATTCTCTCACCGAAGTCTTCCCGGAAGATTTACGAGCTGGGCATCGAATCCATCCCAAGCGAATCCGAATGTTACCCGGCGAAGATTTCCCACGGCCATGTGATGTGGCTTCTGCAGAAAGGGATCAAGACCATCTGGTATCCCTGCATCCCTTATGAGGAGAACCAGACGCCGGACGCCAATAACCATTATAACTGCCCGATCGTCACTTCCTACGCGGAAAACATCAAAAACAACATGGAAGAACTTCGGGACCCGGATGTCCTCTTCCTGAATCCTTTCCTGGCCCTGGATAACGCGGACGCCCTGAAGGTTCGTCTCATGGAAGAGCTGAGCCAGCATTACGATGTGACCAAAGAAGAGATCTCTGACGCGGTGGACGCCGCATACAAAGAATCCGCACAGGTCCGCCAGGACATCCAGACGAAAGGAGAGGAGACCCTCGCCTATCTGGCTGAAACCGGAAAGATGGGTATCGTCCTCTGCGGACGTCCGTATCACATTGATCCGGAGATCAACCACGGCATTCCGGAACTCATCAATTCTTACGGCATCGCCGTATTAAGCGAGGATTCCATCTGCCATCTGGGTCATGTGGAACGGCCGCTCATCGTATCGGACCAGTGGATGTACCACTCCCGTCTGTACGAGGCCGCCAACTACGCCAAGAAAAACAAACAGCTGGAAGTCATTCAGCTGAACTCCTTCGGCTGCGGTCTGGACGCCGTCACCACCGATGCGGTCAACGACATTCTCTCCAACTCCGGAAGAATCTACACCGTATTGAAGATTGACGAGGTCAACAATCTGGGCGCCGCCCGGATCCGTATCCGTTCCCTGATCGCCGCTGTGCGGATCCGGAACAAACGGCACATCGAGCCGAAGATCGTGCCGGCAAACATTGAAAAAGTAGAATTTACCAAGGAGATGCGCAAGGATTACACCATTCTCGTACCGCAGATGTCGCCGATCCACTTTAACCTGCTGGCGCCGGTCTTCCGGACCTGCGGATACAATGTGGATGTGCTGCCGCAGATGGGCAAAAAAGCTGTGGACGCCGGTCTTAAGTACGTAAATAACGACGCCTGCTACCCTTCTCTGATCGTCGTGGGACAGATCATGACGGCGCTGACTTCCGGCAAATACGACCTGAACAAGACCGCCGTGATCATCTCCCAGACAGGAGGCGGCTGCCGTGCCACCAACTACATCGGATTTATCCGGAGAGCGCTGGCTAAAAACGGTTACGGTCACATCCCGGTCATCAGTATCAGCGTGCAGGGCATTGAGAAGAATGAAGGTTTCAAGATCACACCTCCTCTCCTGATCCGCATGCTTCAGGCGGTTATCTACGGCGACCTGTTCATGCGCGTGCTGTACCGGGTACGTCCGTATGAAAAGGTGAAAGGTTCCGCCAACCATCTCCATGAGGTATGGGAGAAACGTTGTATCAAATCTCTGGAGAAAGCCCATTATGGCGAATTCAAGAGAAATGTAAGACAGATCATCCGCGATTTCGACACCCTGCCGATCACCGATGAACGGAAACCGAGAGTCGGCATCGTGGGCGAGATCCTGGTGAAGTTCCTTCCGGATGCCAACAACCATCTGGTGGATCTGCTGGAATCCGAGGGTGCTGAAGCTGTCATGCCGGACCTGCTGGATTTCATGTTCTACAGTTTATATAACGCGAACTTTAAATCCGAGTATCTGGGTAAATCTTCCTGGACAGCGAAACTGTGCAACATCGGTATCCAGGCCATCGAACTGTACCGGGGATTCCTGCGGAAAGAGCTTGAAAAGAGCAGCCGTTTTGATCCGCCGCCGCACATCAAAGACCTGGCAAGATACGCTTCCCCGATCGTATCTCTGGGTAATCAGACCGGCGAAGGCTGGTTCCTCACCGGCGAGATGATCGAGCTGATCGAGGGCGGCGCGCCGAATATCGTCTGCACCCAGCCGTTTGCCTGCCTGCCAAACCACGTGGTCGGCAAGGGCGTTATCAAAGAACTCCGGAGAAAGTATCCGCAGTCCAACATCGTCGCCATCGACTATGACCCGGGTGCCAGCGAGGTCAATCAGGTAAACCGTATCAAGCTGATGCTTGCCACCGCCCAGAAGAATCTGGAGAAAGAACTGGAAAAAGAAAACGCAGCTAAAAAACAGGCCGCCAATTAACCGGCTGCCTGTCCTAAGCAAAAGAAGGCCGCTGCCAAAGATACGTTTTGGCAGCGGCCTTCTTATTATCCCTATTTTCTTTCTTCGCGGATCTTATTGAGACGTTTCATCACATCATTCTCTCCGGTTCCGAAATATTTATGCAGAGTCTTATACTCCTCATACAGTTTATCATAAACTTCTGTATTATCCGGATTCGGCGTGTAAACTTTTTCTTCCACCTGACCGATCTTCTGCGCGATCTCGCTGGCGTTTCTGTAACCGGTCACCTGCTCGGAAGCAGCCGCCGCTCCCAGGATCGCCGCGCCAAGGGCACTGGCCTGGGTGGTGGCGGAAATCCGGATATTCTTCCTGCAGATATCCGCATACACCTGCACCAGCATATGATTCTTCACCGGAATACCGCCGCTCAACACGATGGAATTGACCGGAACGCCGGCGTCCTCAAAAGATTCAATGATCATACGGGTTCCGTAAGCGGTGGCCTCGATCAATGCCAGGTAGATTTCCTCCGGTTTGGTCAGAAGATTCATGCCCATGATCAGTCCGTTTAAGTTAAAGTCCATGAGCGGGGAACGAACGCCGTTGAACCAGTCCAGAGCCAGCAGACCACTCTGCCCCGCTTTATAATCTTTGAGCTTATCGGTCAGAAGCTGATGTACGGAGATGCCCCTCTCCCTGGCCTCCTGCGCATAACTTTCCGGCACGCAGTTATCCACAAACCATGCAAAGTGGTCTCCCACACAGCACTGTCCGGCTTCATATCCGAAGTAGCCCGGCATGATGCCGTCTTTCACCAGACCGCCAACACCGGCGATACCTGCTTCCGTCTCGGAGAGCATCATATGACAGGAAGAAGTTCCCACAATGATCATCATCTCTCCCGGCTGTCCGATCCCGCAGCCCGGCAGGGAAGAATGGGCGTCAATGATTCCGGTTCCCACCGGCGTACCCGCCAACAGACCCAGCTGTTTTGCCATGGAATCACAGAGGTATCCCGCTGTCTCTCCGATGGATTTGATCGGCGCATCCATCTTCTCCTCGATGAAATGTTCCATTCTTGGATCCAGCGCTTTAAAAAAGTCATTGGACGGATATCCCGTGTCGTGACGGTAAAACGCCTTGTATCCTGCGCCGCAGGCACTTCTTGTCTCCTCGTCGGTCATCTCCCAGATGATCCAGTCCAGGGCCTCCATCATCCGGTCCGCCTCCTCATACACCTTCGGCGCATGACGGAGGGTCTCCAGTACCTTCGGGATCATCCACTCGCTGGATACTTTTCCGCCGTAGAGAGGAAGCCATTTCTCTCCTCTTTCTTTTGCGATCCGGTCAATGATCTGCGCCTCTTCTTCCGCGCCGTGGTGTTTCCAGAGCTTCACGTAAGCATGGGGTTCATCCTTAAACTCCTCCAGATGACATAACGGTGTCTTGTCCGCCTTCACCGGCAGAACCGTTGAGGAAGTAAAATCCACGCCGATACCGATCACCTCTTCCGGAAAGGCCTTTTTCTGAGCCATGACATTTCTTATAGTGATGATCAGACCTTCCAGATAATCCTGCGGGTCCTGGAGCGCCCAGCCCGGTGCCAGCTTTTTCCCTGAAGGAATATGTTCCTCCATCACTCCGTGGGGATATTCATAGATGCTGGTCGCCACCTCTTCTCCTGTGTGAATGTCCACCATCAGCGCCCGCACAGACAGGGTTCCATAATCCACTCCAATCGCATATTTACTCATTTTCCTTCTCCTTTCGTTACACTTCGTTTTATTTTACCATTTCAGACTTCATGCCGTCCATGTTTTCTTTTGTCTACTTCTCAGCAAAATATTCCGTTACCTTCTGCGCATATTCTTCCAGCAGCCCCAGATCCCAGAGCACTTGCAAAATCGTAAACCGGTTGCGCACTTCTTTGGCCAGGATCACCGCATCCCGCACCAGTTCCGGAGAGATACCGATCTGCGCCGGGTTCACCGGTTCGCCGAGGGAAGCCATCATCTCCTTCATCTTGCTGCCGGACGGAATCTCTTTCTCTATGAGCTTCTGAATCTCCGGCCATTTCTCCTCCATGACGGCCAGACGTCTGTTCCGGTTTTCGACGCTGTTTTTGTGGCACTCCTCCTCCAGCTCCAGGATGCCGGGAGCCGCGTCCTTATAACAGTCGCAGACCTTCTTCTTCCATGCCGCATAATCCGGCTGCCGCTTTGCTGCCGCGGCAAAATCCGGCTGTTCTTCTTTTAACATCTCGTACATTTTTATGACGGCCAGCATACCGACACCTACTTTGATGCCGTGAAGCACCGGCTTCTTATCTTCCATCTGAAACTGCATTTCCCAGTAGTGCGACAGATGGTGCTCGCTGCCGGAAGCCGGACGGGAATTACCGGTAAAGCTCATGGCTACGCCGGATAACACCAGGGCTTCCATCAAATGTTTCACTGCTTCTTTGTCTCTTCTGCGGATGCCGTCGCTTTCTTCCACCACGATTCCTATGGATTCTTTGACCATATTGTCAATGGTCTCACAGTAATATTCGCCCTCGATGAGATGAGCCATCTTCCAGTCCACCAGACAGGTATATTTTCCTAAAATATCACCCAGCCCCGCAACGATCATCTCCATGGGCGCCGCCGCCAGAATCTCCGGATCTCCCATGACAGCCTCCGGCACATGGGCCTGATAGGTGGTCTTCACATGATTATGTATCAGAGCCGCTCCCACAGACACAAACCCATCCATGGACGGCGCGGTGGCCAGAATCATATACGGAAGCCCCAGCTGAGAGCTTACAAACTTACACAAGTCATTGAGGGTGCCGGAACCCACCGCCAGAAGCAGGTCCGTTCCTTTCTCATACGCCTCCATCATCTTGCCCACCGCCTGCTCATCAGGTACCAGCTCTTTCTCCGGAAAGACCAGAACATAATGAGAGATACCGGCGTCCGTAAGCTCCTGCTCTGCCGCCCTGCCGGCAGCTTCCCAGGTATTGACATCACAGACTACAAAAACGTTCTGATAGCCAAGCTCCTCAATGGTCTGCGGAAGACGCTGTAACGCTCCCGCCTCAATGTCTATTTTTTTCAGATCCGTGCTGTGCGTACGTCCACAGGCACAGTGCATTTCCTGCCCAAGATATTGTGAAAGATTACTGCTCGCTGTCATCATGACTCCTCCTTTTTGCTTCTGCAATTTCCAGTTCTTTCTTTTTTCACTATTGTACCCGAAAAAATCCGCCCGTCAATATGCCCTGAAGGGCTTGATTATTAATCAAATCTGTAATAAAATTAATCAAAAATCTGATTAATTTTTCCCGAAAAAAAAGACGGCCTTTTTGCCGTCTTTTGATTACTAATCAAAGGAAACCGATGCATTTTTGTTCCTCTGATTAATTTTTCAGATTTGATTACCAGATCCCTCCAAATAACCTTTTGCACCCGGAAACCTTTTCCCCGCTGTATCCATAAAAGTGGCGGTTCCCGCCGTCATCTGCTATACTATTCATAATCAGTCGAAAAATATCAGTAAAGGAGAACTTTTACTCATGTCAGATAAAAAGAAACCGACCACCAGAGACATTGCCAAAGCCTGCTTTGTGTCCCAGTCCGCTGTGTCCATGATCTTAAGCGGCCGCACCGATATGCATTTCTCCAGAGAAACCATTGCCCTTGTTCAGGAAACCGCCGCAAAAATGGGATATGTGTACAAACCGAGAAAGCGGCGGGAGAAAACAGATATGCGCTCTACCATCATGGTGATGTGCCCTTCTCTCTCCACACAGTACTACACCACTCTGATTCAGGCTATCACCCAGGCGGCCCAGGCCATGGGCCTGTACGTTTTGGTCGCCTACACCAACCGGCTGGAAGACAAGGAATCTTATTACCTCCACATGGCGGAGGATAATGAATATTACGGAATCATCTACACGTTCGCCCCAAAAGCCGTGGCGTTTTTGAACCGGCTTTACCGGAAGATTCCCATTGTGATGATCAATGACTACAATCCGGAATTAAAGCTTGAGCTGCTGGAGCTGGACAGCAAAAAGTCCGGACATCTGCTGGCCAGACATCTGCTGGAACTCGGGCACCGGGAGATTGCCTACGTGACCACCCCGCTTACCCCGGCGGAAGTGCCAAGGCTGCGGAGACTGCAGGGAATCAAAGAAGAATATCAACGGCAGAGCTTGTCCCCTTCTCTCGTACATGTTCTGGAAGCCAGAACCGAGAAAGAGCCAAGCTCTGCCGTGGGCAATAAACATTATGAAACCGGATATCATCTGATTCTGGATTATTTTCGCAAGACCAGCCGGGAAGAAGCAGGCACAGCTTCCGCCGGGACCCCGGCCACATTTTCCGGGACCAAAGATCATTCCGGCGCCCGCTGCGTTCCCGGCAGCATCACCGCCTTTGTAGGCACCAACGACTTCGTCGCCATCGGAATCATCGACGCCCTGAAAAAGCTGGGATATTCGGTACCCGGCGATTACTCCGTCTGCGGGTTTGACAACACGCTGGTCTCCTCCTTCTCCGGCATCTCCCTGACCACTATCGACCACTGTATTGACGAAAAAGGCGCCCAGGCGGTGGAAATGCTCTCCAATCAGAAGAAACGGATGAAAGATGGCCCGCAGAAAAATACGCCGCTCATGCGTCTGGAATATGAACCGCAGCTGGTCGTACGCCACTCCACCGGCAAGCCGCGAAAACATTTACAGCCGCATTGGAATTCCCTTGTCTGAGAGATAACGTTTCAAATCCATGATCTCCAGCTCTTTGAAATGAAACAGAGACGCCGCCAGAGCCGCGTCAGCCTTTCCTTCCGTAAAGGCCTCATAGAAATGTTCTTTGGTTCCCGCGCCGCCGGAGGCGATGACCGGGATATTGACATTTTCGGAGATGATGCGGGTCAGCTCCAGGTCGTAACCAGCTTTGGTGCCGTCACAGTCCATGCTGGTGAGCAGAATCTCACCGGCGCCCAGTTTCTCCGCCCGCATGGCCCATTCCACGGCGTCCATCTTCATATCAACTCTTCCACCGTTCTTGAAAATGTTCCAGCCGCTGCCGTCTTCCCGCCGTTTGGCGTCGATGGCGACCACCACGCACTGACTGCCGAACTTGTCCGCCGCCTCGCTGATCAGCTCCGGCCGCATGATGGCGGAAGAGTTCACCGATACCTTGTCCGCGCCCTCCCGGAGGATGGCGCGGAAGTCTTCCACCGTGCGAATGCCGCCGCCCACCGTAAACGGAATGAATACCTTCTCCGCCACCCGGCGCACCATGTCCACCACAGTATGTCTCGCGTCAGAAGAAGCCGTGATATCAAGGAAAACCACCTCATCTGCTCCGGCCTTATCATAAGCCGCCGCAATCTCCACCGGGTCACCGGCGTCCCGGAGATTGACAAAATTCACACCTTTGACCACCCGTCCCTCATGTACATCAAGACAGGGAATAATTCTCTTTGTAAACATCATATCCTCCTATCTGTTCTCTAAATGAATAAAATTATCCAGTATCTTCAGTCCGACCTCGCTGCTCTTTTCCGGATGAAACTGGCAGGCAAAAATATTATCGTGTTCCACGGAAGCATGGATCTTGGTGGAATAAAATGTGGTGGCCGCCACATCTTCCTCACGTTTCGCGGACAGATAGTAGGAATGGACAAAATACACATAAGGATGTCCCTCTATCCCCTGAAATAAAGAGGCGCCCTCCCGGATATCCAGAGAATTCCATCCCATATGCGGAATCTTGAGCCCTTCCTTGTCCGGAATCCGGCGGATGCTGCCCGGAAGAAGTCCGAGTCCCTTCACGCCAGGCGTCTCGTCGCTGTCCTCAAACAAAAGCTGCAGTCCCAGGCAGATGCCAAGAAACGGCGTGCCCTGGCTCACCACCTCTTTAATAACCTCTTCCAGTCCGTAGCTCCGGAGCTTTCCCATGGCATCCCCGAAAGCGCCGACGCCCGGCAGAATAACTCTGTCCGCCGACAGGATCACATTTTTATCTCTGGTTACTTTCACATCCTGACCCAGATACAAAAGCGCTTTTTCCACACTTTTTATATTCCCTGCGTCATAATCAATCACTGCTACCATATATGTATCCTTTCTGTTGTTTCAAGCTCATTTACACTTGTTGATTTTGCAGGATTTCTCCCTGTTTCCACTATCAAAAATTCATGCTGCGCCCTGAATTTCACTTATTTATTCTAGTGGATTTTCATAAATTATGCAATATTAATGTATCGGAAGCTTACAAAAAAACGAATCCTAAATTATTTATTGATTTTTTCACAAGATTGTAATATTATAGTGATAACAATAATATAATTTTTTAATTATTGTAGTATGAAAGGGGAATTTCAAGATGAAATCAACACTCAATGTACAGTTTGGTGGTAACACTGTTGAAAGTAAAGAAATCATCGCTGCAGCAAAAAAGATCTGGGTCGATGAAGGCAATCAGAACAGAAAAGTAAAAGACTTATTAAAACTCGATCTCTATGTGAAACCTGAAGAAAACGCAGTTTACTACGTATTTAACGACGATGAGAGCGGAAGCTTTCCTCTTTACGAATAATAAAAATACAGTGATACAACGGTAAATGCCCTTCGCGGAATCTCGAATCCACGAAGGGCATTTTTTTAATTTCCACAGTCCAGATCAAAGTAGAAATCCACACCGTTTTCCTCATTGGTCACACCGAACTGTTTTCCGTGGGCGTTCATGGTCGCCGCCACGATGGACAGGCCGATACCGCTTCCGCCGTACTCTCTCGTCCTTGCTTTATCCACCTTATAAAACTTGATCCAGAGCTTTTCCAGATCTTTTTCCGGAATCTGATTGCCATCGTTGTAGACATGGATACGAAGATCCTTATCTTTTCTCTCAAACCAGATACGAATGACACCATCCTGAAATACATGATTGAGCGCATTGGACAGATAATTACTGAAAACTTCCTCGATCATAAATTCATCCGCCCAGACGTATACCGGCCCCTTCTCCTCGAACACCACTCTGTTGTTCTTCTTCATAAAAAGAATCTGCGTGGAAGCCAGCTTATTCTGAATCATCTGACAGATATCAAACCGCTGCATATTCAACTGCTGATTGCCAAACTCAATCTGATTGAGCGTCAGGAGTTTTTTGACCATGGTATTCATCTTCTGCGCTTCATCGGCAATGACCTCACAGTAGAAATCCTTGCTCTCCTCATCATCAGTGATATTCTCCTTCAGACCTTCCGCATATCCCTGGATCAGAGCGATCGGCGTCTTAAGCTCATGGCTCACATGGGAGAGAAACTCCTTTCTCATCTCATCAATCTGCTCTTTTTTCTCAATATCTTTCTGCAGCTCCAGATTGGCGGCCTTCAGATCTGCAATGGTCGATTCCAGCTTCTCCGACATCTGGTTCATGGAATCTCCGAGAATCTGCAGTTCATCACCGGTATCCACATGTACCTTGGCATCAAAATCCAGATGTGTCATCTTATTGGCCACCACCGCCATATCTTTGATCGGCCTGGTAAACTGCGTGGATACGATGAAAATGATAATACTTCCAATCAGGATACCGGAAAAACCGGTGTAAGCCAGGAAACGGCTGCTGATGTCCGCACTGGCCTGAATGCCCTCCAGGGAAACCCTCATGGCAATCAGATAATTATCATCGGTGAATCCGAAAAGATAAATTCCTTTTTGTCCGCTGGGATCTGTGAGCTGCGTCACAAAATATCCTTTCTGTATGAGGGTGACAAAATTATCCTCTTCCTCATTCTGCCACGGAAGGAGATGTCTCCTCTTTGAATACTCGTCAAAGATTCCTTCCTCTCTTCCCAGGATAACCTGACTCCGGATCTGGTCCAGGTATCCCAGAATCTCCTCATAGGTCTTGCTTCCGTCCGCCATATTACTGAAGATGACTACCTGAGTAAAATAAAAATCGCTGGATTGGGCGATCATCATCTTGATATTGGTGCTGTTGGAAATCTGCTCCATCTCCTCGTTGATCGTTTCCTGGGCAGAAGTATCATGCAGCACCTTTTTTACATCCTGAAAGGTCTTTACGATATTGTCTTTCTCTGAAGAAATATAATACTTGTCCGCAAAGGCATGATTTAAAAACCAGGTGAAAACGATGACAAAGCCGACAATCAAAATCAGAATGGATGTCAGCTTGAATCGTATTGAGTAGTATTTCATAAAATCACCTTAATCCACTTCAAATTTGTAACCCATGCCCCAGATGGTCTTAATGTACTCTCCCTTGTCTCCCAGCTTGCTCCGAAGCTTCTTCACATGGGTGTCGATGGTTCTGGCGTCGCCAAAATAATCGTAGTTCCAGACGTTATTTAAAATCTTCTCTCTGGAGAGAGCCACACCCTGATTCATGACAAAATAGGTGAGGAGCTCAAATTCCTTAAAACTCAGGGAAATCGGTTTTCCATCGATCTTCACTTCATGGGCGGCGATATCAAGCTCAATGCCGCCGGCTTCCAGCACCTCGCCGGCCGCCAGAGAATTGCTTCTTCTGAGGATTGCCTCCACCCGGGCCACCAGAATCTTCGGGCTGAACGGTTTTGCGATGTACTCGTCCACACCCAGGTCAAAACCGTTGAGCTCGTCGCTCTCCTCGCCTTTGGCCGTCAGCATGATGATCGGCACCTGGGAATACTGGCGGATCTCTTTGACCACCTCAAAGCCGTCGATCTTCGGCATCATCACGTCACAGATGACCAGGCTGATGCTCTTGTCCTCAAAAAATATATCCAGCGCTTCCTCTCCGTCGGCGGCCTCGATCACTTCATACCCTTTCTTTTTTAAGAAATCGCCGACCAGCTTGCGCATCCTGCTCTCGTCATCCACCACAAGAATCTTTAATTTTTCCATATATATCCTCCATCCCACAGCATGTTATATTTTTAATATTCAGCAACAGCTCAGCCATCTCAGAACCACAGCAGACACAGTCTGCCGGCGCATGGCTGAACTCTTACAGATATAATAGTCATGTTCTATGAAAATAATGTGAAAATATGACCAAAAATCTTATCTTTTTGTCATCCGTTTCACCACTCTCCAGATTGCCAGGACGATTTCCCGGATCACTGCGAAGACCACAAACATGAGAAGGAATCCCACGAGACCGAAAATGACGTCATCCAGATCCATCGTTCCGCTGCCCGAATACCACTGTCCGATCTCGATGGCAAAAGTCAGCACCAAGATCAGGGTAAATACGTAAATAAACACGATGACCAGCACATGATTCCGGCTTAATATCTTAAAAAGCGGATAGATAGCCAGCACCAGAATCATACCGATAATACCGATAACCAGAAAATGCAGCTGTTTATCAGTAAAGTTTTTCTCATAGGCATCATTGAGCGACAAAATGTAGCTGTGTGATTTTGCAATGAGAATCATCAGGCTTTCCAAAATTGATTCCATATTTCCTCCTTTTTGTGTCTGCAGCGCACCCGCCCGGCTCCGGACCCACCGGAATTCTCATCATCTGCGGGTCTGCTTTTGAGACAGAATATATTTCATCCGGAAACAAAAGAAAGGGGCCGCCGCAAAACATCCCGTCATACCGGATATCCCGTATCTTATAAAACAGACACGCCATATCTGGTACCGACAGTATATCTTGCCGCAGCCCCTTCAGTATAATATAGTTTGAAGTCTCCGTCAAACAGACGGTTTTTTCATTTCTTACGAGGAAACAGGCATTATTTATCCCATTTCGTCAGATTATATGTACGAATCACTCCGGACAGCTGGCTGACATAAGATCCGGAAGTGGCGTACCCGCCCTTTTTGATAATCTGCAGCTGTTTTTTGTAGCTGCTTGTTTTTGTAAGACCCGCATAACGTTTCCGGCTGCCATTTTTGGCATTCAGAAGATACGCGGAATGATCTTCAATGGAATCTTCAATGCAGGAATATTTCCGGAACTTCGCTGTGATACTGTACCGTCCGCCGGAACCGTACTCGTAGGTGCGCTTTTTATAAAAATTCACACCATCCCAGGCGGAACCGCTCCAGGTATTGCCGGACAGATTCATTTTCATGCCAAACAGATTGTTTCCGTTCTTCGCCAGAGTGGACTGTCCCCAGCCGCTTTCCAGAATTGCCTGAGCCATGGTAACCGAAGCGAGAATCCCCGTTCTTTTGTAATTCTCCCTGGCAACCGGTCCGATCTCGTTGATAAAAGAAGATTTAGAAACATTTTTCGCTTTGGTGGCCGTCTGAGAAATGCCCGGACGGACCTGCAGCGTCACCGTTCTTGCCGAATCGCTGTAGGAATATTTCAGGCCGAAGAAAGAAGCCGCCTGATTCACCGGCACAAGCAGATCGTTGACGCCGCTGCTCCTGAATGTCACAAAATACGGGGACACTTTCAGCTTCATCTTGGTTCCGTTTACCTTGGCGTACTTTTTGTTGGCATAAAAAATGACCTTTCTCGCTCCGTAGCGAAGGGTCACCTTACTGCCGTTGGCACTATAAGAAGCGCGGATACCATTCTCTGAGAACAACGTCCTGCACGGTACATAGATGGTAGATCCGATTTTGACTGACGGCGCCTTCTGTGCGCTGGAAGCCACGGACACCTCCTCGCCGCTATAACGGACATTGATAATGGTTCCTTTCAGACTGACGGCGCTGCCGTTCTTGATGACCGGAATTTTTGCCGCTTCCGCCGGCATGGCCTTCCACGCCATTCCCAGAAACAGCACCGCCAGTGCTATGATTAATTTTTTCTTCACAGTATTTCTCCTCTCGACAAAATTTGTCTTATCTTTTGACACATTTTCATTTTTTAAACACATTTCCTGGGAAATATGTTACAAAAGTATTATATATAGGAAATATGTCCGTAATAAGTTTTTTTCAAATTTTGCCGAAAGGAATCTGTGATTTCTTAAATCTGATCCAGTGCCTGTGCCAGATCCGCGATCAGATCATCCGCATCCTCAATACCGCAGGAATAACGGATCAGATCCGGTTTTACACCGCAGGCTTCCAGCTCCTCGTCATTCATCTGACGATGGGTGGCGCTGGCCGGATGGAGACAGCAGGTTCTCGCATCTGCCACATGAGTCTCGATGGCTCCCAGTTTCAGGTGCTTCATGAAATTCTCGGCCGCTTTTCTTCCGCCTTTCACGCCGAAACTTACCACGCCGCAGGAACCGTTCGGCAGATATTTCTGCGCCAGTTCGTGATATTTATCTCCTTCCAGACCGCAGTAATTGACATACGTTACTTTCTCATGATTCTTTAAGAACTGTGCCACCGCCATGGCGTTCTCACAGTGACGTTTCACTCTGACATGAAGGCTTTCCAGTCCGAGATTCAGGATAAAGGCATTCTGCGGAGACTGAATGGAACCAAAATCTCTCATGAGCTGGGCCGTCGCCTTGGTGATATAGGCCCCCTCCAGACCAAATCTCTCTGTGTAGATCACACCGTGGTAGCTCTCATCCGGCGTACACAGTCCCGGATACTTGTCCGGATACTTCGTCCAGTCAAACTTGCCGCTGTCCACGATACAGCCGCCCACGCCGGCTCCGTGTCCATCCATATATTTGGTGGTGGAATGAGTGACGATGTCCGCACCCCACTCAAATGGACGGCAGTTGATCGGTGTTGCAAAAGTATTATCCACGATCAATGGCACTCCATGGGCATGGGCTGCCTTGGCAAACTTTTCAATGTCAAGCACTGTCAGCGCCGGGTTGGCAATGGTCTCTCCGAAAACTGCCTTGGTATTCGGACGGAAAGCTGCGTTCAGCTCTTCTTCCGTGCAGTCCGGATCCACAAAGGTAAATTCAATGCCCATCCGCTTCATGGTCACAGCAAACAGGTTATAGGTTCCGCCGTAAATGGATGCGGAAGAAACCACATGGTCGCCGCAGGAAGCGATGTTAAATACAGCATAAAAAGATGCCGCCTGTCCGGATGATGTCAGCATGGCTGCTGTACCGCCCTCCAGCTCGCAGATCTTTTTTGCCACGTAATCATTGGTCGGATTCTGCAGTCTTGTGTAGAAATAGCCTTCTGCCTCCAGGTCAAAGAGCTTGCCCATATCCTCGCTGGTGGCATATTTATATGTGGTACTCTGTATGATCGGAATCTGGCGAGGCTCTCCGTTGCCCGGCGTATAGCCTCCCTGTACACATTTGGTATTTAATGAATATTCTTTCATGGTTTTCCTCCTTCGAAATATCGTCATCGGCAGATGCTTCCTGTCCTGCCGCTGCAAAATATACTATCATGTTCCCGGTAAAAAATCCAGCTTCGACAGCGGAATCTGACTTTCTTCTTCAAAATACATGTAAAAATCTGCCGGACACCAGGGCATTTTGTAAATTCTCTCGAATACCGGATAAAAAATGCAATCATGGTAAACGGTGAGCTGTTCCTCAAGAAAACGATCATGCTCCAAATGCTCCTCATCGCCGAATCTTGTAAACGCAAAGGAATATTTCTTTTTCATCTGTTCCGCCCGGCTCTCATCCATCCGTTTCAGCACCTTATAATAATTATACAGAAGAAACAGTTTGGATACAGGTACAAACCGTTTCCCGTGCTTCGTCATCAGAAGCTTCGGCGCACGGCCGTCATACTGAAAATTTTGCTCTCCGATCGTCTCCAGCTGCAAAAGCCCTTCTTCTATCTTACCATCCAGCAGATGGATAACGCTCTCATAGGCGCGCCGGATGTTGGCATAAGGCAGATCGTGAGGCAGATGATAGTAGCATTTCTCGATCATCTGCATATTCCAGCGGCTGTACTCGGCAAGCAGCCCTTTATAATCCGCAAGACATCCCGGCCGCACGGCGTATTCCCAGAGAAATGCCAGCATGTTTTCGTACATGATCACATCTCTGTCATCATAGTTCAGCCGCCGCAGGCAAGTGTCATATCCCTCCCGGTCAAAGTTCTTCTCTTCTGTAAAATGTATCGCCTGTTCCATGAATACCTCCTCCTCAAAAAATGTCCTGTCCTCCACGGAATGTGCCGGGCTTCTGCCAGCTGTCTTTGGCAGATCCTCCCGGCCGCAGCCGTTTTCTCAGAAATCTCCCTCGCACCGGTAGCTGCCCAGTATCTTAAGCTCCTCTGTCTCCTGGGAGAGCTGATACAGCAGGGCCCGGATCTCTTTGGTATCCATGTTGGCGGAAAGTTCCGCAAAGAAACGGTAGTTCCAGGTATCTCCCTGCTGGAACGGCCGGGAATGTATCTCCGTGAGATTAACCCCATAGTCGGAGATCATGGACAGAATACTGCTTAAACTGCCGCTGCGGTTTGGACACTCGAACATGATCTTGATCCGGTTATGCTCCGGCAGAACCTCCAGCCGCCGCGCGAAAGTCACCACTTTCTGCCGGCTGTCCTTCTCCCTGCGCACCCGGCAGTCTGTGATATAAAACGCATGATTCAGCAAAAGCGAGTGCAGTGCGTCCGAGACGCCCACTCCGACTTCCTCAATGATCCCCATACCGGCGTCCGCCTGTCCGTTTTCCATGGCAGCTCCGATCTCCTCGTAAGAATCCACCGTGAGCACATCGTCTTTAGAGCAGCAATCGCAGATATAAAGCTCTTCCTTCACCATGCAAAGGCGTTTCACTTCCAACGCCTCCCTCGCATACTCAAAAGGAAAACAGTCACGCAGTTCCATGGTCCGCCCATACTGATACTTGCGGCTCACTTCCATGATTCTTTTGATGAGCGCCGTGTATTCCCGCACCAGCCGGGCATCCATCCCCTCTGTCTGTTTTTTGATGATCGCTTCTTCCCTGTCCGGCTTATAAATAACATCCTCCGTCTCCGCTTTAATGCAGGCCACCTGGTCCGCCAGAGACATTCTTTCCATAAAAAGCTTCCGGATCTCTCCGTCCACCCTGTCGATATTTTTTCTTACTTCTGATAATTCCATCTGTTACCTCACCTTTTTATCTTCCATTCTGTTCCGCCTGCTTCTTACGCACGCAGAATGAAACAGAGGCCGTCACCGACAAATGCCCTCTGTCAGTGGCAGCCTCTGCTTATTATATAATGTTTTTTTGAATCTGAAAACAGGAAATGGAAAATTTCTAGCTCATCTCGCTTAAAACTTCGATGGCATTTCCATCGATCATCCTGCTTCCGTGTTCTTCCAGATATGCTTCCTCATAGCGCAGCTCACCTGTTTTACCGCCATATTCCTCGGCAGTGATCATGAAGGCAACCGCCTGGGCGTCGGACTCACACTGAGAAAAATCCACCAGCATGACATATTCTTCTCCTGCCTTATACAGGGTAGAATACAGATGCGCTTTCTCGCCCAGAAGGGAACAGAACTGAACCAGTCTGGAAAAATCTCCGAACACTACTTTTCTCGGAGGAAAATCCGACTTGTGCTGTCCTTCTTCCTGTTTATCTGTAACGGCCGCGTAGTCTCCGCTGCCGGTTGTCGTCTCCTGCTCATCCACATCGACCTTGCCCATGCAGACTTCCTGAAGATCTCTGGAGATCTCCTCAAAGGCTTTCTCCTTCTCTTCACCGGAAAGAGCATACACCTCCGCCAGTCTCTCGTCAGTAATCTTCTGATTAAGGGCGGATGTCATTTTTTTAATCTGATCCAGATCTCTGTCAATGGCCACATCTGGAAATGTACAACTGATGGTAACCAGCAGCTGATCTGCCGGCAGGGATCTGGCGATGTAATTCTGTATACCGTTCTCCGTGTGCCAGTCAATGTAGTTCTGCGAGCTCTTTACAATGGCATTGAGGAATTCCTCCATCTGCTTGCTGTCCGTACTCAGAGCCTGTAAGTCAAAGCCCATATTGTCAATCTCCTGTTTATGGATCAGGCAGCGTATTGTTTCATCGTCAATCTTCCAAAAAAACATCGTATCCCTCCTTCCTTCCCTTATTATATCAAAATTATTAGCCATGTCAACACTCGAGTGCTAATTTCTTTTTATTAACAAAACATTTTTCTCCGATTCTTCCTTTCCGTGTAAATCATACACTCTTTTTCCTATCATACCACAATTTATCTGATTTTGTTACTGCACATTTATAAATTTACAAAATATTAATAAAATAAAGTCATTTTAACAGAAAAATAAAACAGCACAATTTTCTATATAAAAAAATGGGGACAGCCATATATTATCATATGACTGTCCCCGCCGGGATAGTAGTACTATTCATCCATATCTTTTTTTGCTTTTTTCTGGCCATAGGAATTGTTGAACACATCCACCATCTTTGCCATCTCCGCATCATCAAGAAGCACGGGTTTGCCGATCATTCTGGCCTTCACATATACCTCTGCGCATCCTTCAATCTGCTCCGCGATGTTAAAGGCATTTAAGATATCTTTTCCTCCGGTGATCAGACCATGGTTTGCCATGAGAGCGGCGTTTCTGTCTTTCATGGCATCAAAGGTGATTTCCGCCAGCTCCGGTGTTCCGAAAGATACATAATCGCCGCAGCGTACGTTCGGGCCTCCCGCAAAGGCAACCAGATAACTGGACGCCGGCAGTTCTTCCCGCAGTACAGCCAGCACGGTACTGTATACGGAGTGGGTATGTACCACCGCATTGATATCATCCCTCTTTACATAGAAAATGCGGTGCAGTTCATGTTCGCTGGACGGTTTTCTCTTTCCGTCAACCACTTCGCCATCAAGGTTCATCACCACCACATCTTCCGGCTCCGTCTCAAAATAATCGATACCGCTTGGGCTGATGGCAAACAGCCCCTCTTCCCGGTTAAATATACTGATATTTCCGCCGGTTCCTTTGGTCAGTCCGTGCTCAATGAGCATTTTGCAGTATTTTACGACGTCTTCTCTTTCTTTCTGTAATAACATAATGTACTCCTTTCAGCGGCAGTCCGCATTCTGCTGGTTGTAGTTTATCACATTTTATATTCATATAACATCGGTCTTCCTTCGATAAACCGCTGTATATCCGCAACAATCTGTTTTGTATGATTGACAAGCACGTCGTCGGTGGCACCGGCAATATGCGGGGTGATCACCACGTTGTCAAGCTCAGTGATATATGGATGATTGCTGGCAATTGGTTCCTTGGCGTAGACATCAAAGGCCGCGCCGGCAATCCGTTTTTCGCGGAGTGCATCAATGAGCGCCTGCTCATCAAGAATTGCTCCTCTGGAACTGTTGATGAAATATGCTGTAGGTTTCATAAGCGCGATCATCTCCCGGCTGATGATACCGGTGGTCTGCGGCGTTACTTTCATATGACAGGTGATAAAATCAGAATTTGTCATCAACTCTTCCAGTCTCTCCGCTTTTTTCACTCCCACTTCCTCAATGTCGATCGGGCAGAGGAACGGATCATAGATCAGAAGCTCCATGCCGATAGCCCGGGCGATCTTACCCACCCGGCGGCCGATGCTTCCATAACCGACGATGCCTAATGTTTTACCTTTTAACTGTGTTCCTTTAAAGACCACATAAGGGGAACCCGGCTTCATATCCCAGACCATATCTACCTTCAGTCCCTCTTTCGTCTCTTTCACCGCATTTGGGTCTGCCGTAAATTTACCTTCTTTGAGTGCTTTATAAGCCATAGGAATCCTGCGGGCAATGGAAAGCATCAGTCCGATGGTCATCTCCGCCGTGGTATCGGAATTACGGCCCGGAGTATAGATGACCGGAATGCCTCTCTCTTTTGCCGCCTGCATATCCACATTGACCGGGGTGGCTCTTGTACAGGCGATCAGTTTCAGATTCGGCGCATTCTCAATTACTTTCCGGGTGATATCATCATAACTGGTGACAATGATATCGGCATCCTTTGACTTCTCCATCAGTTCTTCTTCTTCCATCTTTGCCAGCCCGATGGCCCAGCCATCCTTGACTACCTCGCCAATTTTGTATAAATCTTTTAACTGCTCTTCGTTATACTCTGCTGTAAAAAAAATTTTCATGTTTGCTTCCTCCTGCCTTTATGCCATCTGCTGGCGGTTCACTTTTTTCATCATCTTTGCCCGGTCCGTCCATAAATCAGACAGAGAAACACGGATATTCTTGTACAATTGATAAATATCCTCATAGACTGCGCTCTGCTCTTCTCTCGGACGGTAGACACATTCTGCCCGGCAGGCCTTCCGCGCTGCATCGTCGTAGTCTTCATATTCGCCCACAGCGATACCGAGCATCATGGCCGCTCCTTTTGCTCCAAATTCATCACCGGCGGAAACCACGACTTCCATTCCCAGCACATCGGCAATCATCTGCGCCCACACAGGGCTCTTGGCTCCACCGCCGGCCAGATAGATTTTACTGTCCGGTTTTGCCTTCCGCAGACAATCCTTGATGGAAAGACTGATTCCCTCATAGACCGCGTGAATCAGATCCGCTCTCGTTGTGTTGGCGGAGATTCCAAAGAAATTCGCTTTGGCATATGGATGGTAGAACGGCGCCCGCTCTCCTGCGGCGCTGACATACGGATGATAAATGACTCCGTGACTTCCCGCCGGAACTTCTTTGATGATTTTATCTATCTCGCCAAAATCTGAGGTTTTCGCGATTTCTTTTAACATCCAGTCAATATTCGGCGTTCCGTTCATGGTAGGCATGAGATTCACAAATAAATCTCCCACAGCATGTTTTTCATATCGTGTGCCCTCTTCTCCAAAAACACAGACCTCTTTTTTCTTAAAAATCTCGTTGGCACAGGTAGTTCCGAGAATCACACAGATATCTTTGTCTGTCACTGCGCCGATTCCCACAGCGGAGGCGATGACGTCAATGGCTCCTGCCACGACCGGCGTACCGTGGGCAAGGCCCAGCTCATCTGCCACTTCGTCCAGTACATTTCCGACAATCGTATCGGACGCCACCGGAGGCGCAATGATATCCACATATTCACCCAAATCCAACTTCTTCAATAAATCCACGGCTATGGTTCCCGCTTCCGCATCCATCAGAGATGTCCCGGAATCACTGAAATCTCCATGAATGTCTCCGGTCAGTTTATAACGCACCCAGTCTTTACAGAAAAACATCGTCGATGCCCGGTCAAGCACGTCTTTCCGGTTATTTTTCATCCATTTCAGCAGCATCAGCTGTGTGCCGGTCAGCGGCGGGGTTCCGGTAGTCTCAAAAATCATCGTTCCAAGCTCCGGATGGATTTTTGTCACATCCTCCACCTCATCAACGGCTCTTCCATCGCACCATAAAATAGCATCCTGGACAGGATGTCCCTTGTCATCCATCAGCCAGATTCCTTCTCCCTGAGCAGTCACCCCGATACCGAGAATATCTTCTTTCTCTGCCGGTCCCTTTGCCACAAGGTTCTTCACACACCGGGCAACCTTGTCCCAGAGGGTGTCCATGTTCTGTTCCACATCGGTATCTCCGATATATACCGGTTCATTTTCCAGGGCCTCCACCAGAAGTTCCTGACCGCTGCAATCAAATAGAACTGCTTTTACACTGGACGTTCCCGCATCAATGCCAATGATGTACTTCATTAAATTCCTCCTCCTGTTATCGCCAGTCTTCCACAGCCATGCATTTATTGATTATGATAATTTGAGTGTTTTCACAATTCGTTCCGCTGACAGATCATCAATGATCAATATATCGACAACCCCCGAATTCAAACAGCCAATGATCGCATCTGTCTTATCCGCGCCCCCTGCAATCGCAATCACATTGGGGATATTTTTCAGAATGTCCATTCCCGCCTTGTTCAAACGGTTCTCCATACAGTTATCGTCCCAGCTTCCGTCCAGCCGGACATGATTCATGCAGATATCTCCCACAAATCCATCCTCAAGAAGCTGACGGATATCTTTCTCCTTCAGAAAGCCTCTCTGAAACATAGTAGACTCTTTTGTCAGCTGGCCGATACCGAACAAACCGACATCACATTTCTTCATCCATTCAAAGGACTCCCGAATGGTCCGTTCCTTCATGAGCATGGTCTTTGTTTCAGGATAATCCACCACCGTCGGCGCATAAAACATATAACATGCGCAGTCCAGCTTATTGGCCAGCGACCGGGCGACTTCATCGGATTTCAACATTCTGTCTCCTGTAATATTCTGCGCGCCAACCATCTGAACGACAGTGCAGTCACTGCGCCGCTTGTAAGGCAGTCTGGCAATCACCGCCGCCAGTGTTTTCCCCCACGAAACTCCTATGGTCATATCTGACTGGAGGAATGCTTCCAGATACTGGGCCGCGCGGTCAGCCAGCGTCGGCAGGAAATCATTCTCCATGTCATAGGATTCCGCAATAATCACCTGACGGATATGAAAATACTCCTCCAGGGCACTCTCATAATTTACATGACTTGTGTTGTAACCATTTACTGTAATTGACACAATTCCCTGGTCAACCAGCGAATTGATGATCCTGTTCACCTTCTGTCTGGTAAAGGACAATCTCTTCGCAATCTCATCTTGTGTCATTCCCAACGTGTAATACCAATGTGCTATTTTGATATACAAATTTTTCTCTTCCATTTGATCTTCCTCCGTCTTTTCGGGATTCATCAAATAGCCGAATATTACATTTGGAATTTCAAATTACATTTGTATCATACCCTATGTTGTGACATTTGTCAACACAAATTACATTTTCTCATTTTCTTCCATTCAAAATTCCATCCGGAACACTTTTCTCTCTTCTTTGAAAAACGTTTCCGTAATATTTCTGCTATTTTCCACTGTACTTTATTCCACACAAAAACCGCCCTGCCATATACAAAAAAGTACATAGCAAGGGCGGTTTCTGTCATTCTATCTCAGCCGTATGCAATTTGTCTCAGGCTTTCCACAGACCATGAAGGTTGCAGTATGCGTATACTGCCTCGACAGTCTCTCCTTCACACAGAGAGAAGCATGCCTGCGGCTTGTCTCCCGGATTCAGGACTTTATGCTGGAATCCCTGGGATGTCTGTACATCGATCCACTCGATATAGTGCTCTTCTACCATTGGATGTTCTACGGATCCAACCTGTACGCTTACTTTATTATCTTTTACTTCGTAAACCGGTACATGTTTCTCAACAGCTGCATCCGTTGTTCCCGGTACAAGTTCTTTCATTTTCTGTCCGCAGCACATTACTGGTACTTTGGAGTCTTTTACTTTTGTGATGATGTTTCCGCAGTTTTCGCAGATATAATATTTCAGTTCCATGATTTTATCCCTCCTGTTTTCTTTTGCGGAATGTCTCTATTCCGCCATATGTGATAAGTTCACCTACATGCATTCTATAGTGTATCTTGCAACATCTATAATTATACATCCAGACACAGGCATTATATCATATTGTATTTAAAATTTCCATCTATTCCCTTAAATAATAAAAATTTTTCCACTATCCTTTTGTAATGATACAAAAATAAATCAGATAAATCACCAATACCGACGCGCCGTCGATACGCCGGATTCTCCCCCGGATCAGCATCGGCAGCAGAGCGATCATTGATAGCAGAATACAGATGGGGAGATCAATCTGCGCCATCTGCGGTGCCACAGCCAATGACTCTCCGGTGATCAGTGTGCAGATGGGAAGAATAAATGCGGTGTCAATGACGTTGGCTCCCACAATATTTCCCACAGACAAAGAAGATTCTTTTTTTATGACAGCCGTGATAGTTGTGACAAACTCCGGCAGAGATGTTCCCATGGCGAGGATGGTAACAGAAATGAGTTCCTCGGAAATATCGAACTGTCTCGCCAGAGCGCAGGCGGAGTCGATCAGCAGTTCCGATCCGATGACCACGCAGGCGGCGCCAAACAGAAAGAAAAAGATATGCCGGCCGAATTCTTTTTTGCCCGCCGGGATCCTCTCCTGTTCCTGCCGGCCCGTCATGGCATTTTTTACATTCATTACCAGGAACAAAATCCCGCCCATCAGCAGAAAAATGCAGTCTCCGGCATCAAAGACTCTGTCCTGGAAGGCAAGAAACAGCAAAATCAGGCATCCGATGTAGAGAATATTCTTGGTCAGATACTCTTTTCTCCGGATCGCCACCGGCAGACAAAACAGACTGATGCCCAGAATAATCCCCGTATTGGCGGACACGGAGCCCACCGCATTTCCGATGGCCATGACAGAACTGCCTTTCAGCGCCGCCGCCACAGAGACAAGAATCTCCGGCATGGTGGTGGCAAAACTGACGATGGTGGCTCCGACGATGTACTTGGGGATCCCAAATGCTCTGGCAATGAAAGAAGCGGCGTCCACAAACCAGTCCCCGCCTTTGCAGATTAACAGCAGACCAATAAAAAAAGACACATAAATCATATGATGACCTCCGTCGTATATAACTTAACTATGTCTTTCTTCTATTAAATATACCGGATATATGACAGATTCTCTGATTTCATATATCCGGCTCTGTCTTCGGGCACTCTGTACTTCTCCCCGCTTCCAATCCTCTGTACCCTGCATACCGATGATCCGCTTCCTGTCAGGCTTCTTCCTTTTCTTCCTCTTCCCTGTTCTCCTCATCCTGTGTATACTGCAGCTGCTCAATCCGTTTGCGGATGGCATCCATCTTGGCGTCCAGGATTGCGCTCTCATCGGCACATTCCTTTAGATCCTGTGTGAGCTGCCTAATTTCCAGATTTTTTTTGTACTTCAGCTTATGTTCCAGGCTGGCCCAGAAATCCATGGCGATGGTCCGAAGCTGTACTTCCACCTTCATCATTTTCTTGTGATAACCCAGGAATATGGGCGTTTCCACGATCAGATGCAGGCTCCGGTAGCCGTTGGGTTTCGGGTTGGCTATGTAATCTTTCTTTTCGATCAAAAATACATCGTCCTGTCCCAGCAGACAGGATGCCAGAAAATAGATATCCTCCTGAAAGGAGCAGACCACCCGTATACCGGCAATGTCCGTCAGATTCTCCTCTATACTCTTGGCAGAAAAAGGAATGTTCTTGCGGTGCATTTTCTCAATGATACTGTCCATGCTCTTCAGCCTCGTCTTGATAGACTCGATGGGATTGCGGTCATGCTGCAGGGAAAACTCTTCATTGAGCACCCGGAACTTTGTCTCGATCTCCATCAGCGCGCATTTATAATAAGCCATCAGAGAATTGAAAGGCTCCACCTGATCCCGCAAAAGTTCTCCGATCTCCTGATTGCTCAGCTCCTCAAACAGCCGCTGCCGCACTTTTTCTCCAAAAGAAGTCTTGAGCATATCCTCCACCACGTTAAATACTTTTTTCTTCTGCTCCATTTGTCCTTTTAAAACTCCTTTTCTGTTATTTTATCTTCCTGACAGTTTCCCTGCCCGTCAGGCATGTCTTTGTCTATTTTACTACAAACTCCCATTGATTACAAACCATTGCCCCTCAGGAATTTCTTACTATTTCTTTAACAGTTTTCACAGACTGTCAGACTGATTCTGACCGCAGAAAACCTGACAAAAAAGGAAGTTCGAATCTTTTCACACGGCATATTCTATGCTATAATACGGAACAAATGTAACACTTTCGACATATCTTATAATATTTTCGACATATTCGGGAGGTCAGGTTTTTGAAACGATTTTTCTTTTTCTTTGTTTTTATGAGTCTTCTTCTGTTTTCCCATCCGGCGTACGCTTTTGAACATGGTTATGAAACAGGGACTGATACAATCTCTGCCACCGTGCGGCACGATGTGGCGGTCTATCATTCCATGGGCGGAGAATTAAAAGAATATCTGCCGTCTTTTTCCGGCGTGACAGCTTCCCGGGTCTCTGATTCCTGGTACGAGGTGGAATATGAGGGAGAATCCGGCACCGATTACGGCTATATCACCAAAGAAGATTTCACCTTCAATTGCCTTGTCTACGACGGACGGGAAAAACAGCTTCTGGCTGACGGCAGCTATGTATTCCGCTATCATTCCGGTACAGGCTCCGACACCCCGGTCCTGCGCCTCATGCACCAGACCAGCCAGCCAAACGATGCGTCTTTTACCTGCCGGATTACCTGCATTGGCGACAACTGCTTTCAGATCCGCCGCAACGACACCGGTCAGTATCTTTTGTCCGACCAGCTGCCTTCCGGCCGCTCTGCTTCCGGCGGAGACCTTTCTTCCATCTGGGGCGGCGCCGGGCAGGCCGGTACGTTTCGTTTCGTGAGAAAGGGCAGTTATTACGGTATTCAGGATACGGCCACCAACCGGTACTTCGGCCATAATACCGCCGGACTGTTGTCCTTTACCAGCGTCCCGGATATTTCCTGGCGTTTAAACCGGACACAAAAAGCCGTGGGTAAGTCCAATCTGCGGGTTTTCACGCAGTTTGATGCGGACTGGGCGGATGTCTATTATGGAAGCGGGGAGAATCCGGATCCTTCTTCCAATAACTTCTGCACCTCCGGCTGCGGTGTTTTTGCAGTGATGAATACCATTTATTCTCTGACCGGACAGTACGCCAGCCCGAGACAGCTGGCAGATTACGCCGTGGAAAAACATTACCGCATCGAGGGCTACGGCACCGACAGTGGTTTTTTCCGGGCCGCCGCTGAAAAATTTGGCTACAAATACGGCTTCCGTTATGACGGCAGCGGGGAATCCTTGTCCCAGCTGAAAAAGAAGCTGAAAAAGGGAGATACCGCCATCGCATACGTGCCAGGGCATTACGTGACCATCGCTGATTACGACAAAAAAAGCGGAAAGTTTCTTCTTCTGGACCCGCATTACCTTCCAAAACGGGGCACCTGTTCCTTTGGCGACTGGGTCAGCGAAAAAGATTTATCCGAAGGAAATCTGTACGCGCAGATGTTTTATTACTATGCAGCCATCGATCACTAAACATACCGTCTCCATCGGCGGCACCCATGATTTTTATGGATTTTCCCGAAACTTCCCCGTGAAAGTGCTAAAATCTCCCTTGTAAAATAATGTTCTCTGCTGTATAATTTAACTATATGTTAAGAATTTTGTAATTATTTTATAAGGGGCGCGGTTTATGAATCTGACACAGATCAATCTTCTCTGGGAAGAATACAAATCAAAATATGATATCGACAGTGACGCGAAGATTACCGCCGTCAAATATGACACGGACAAATACGTGGAAGGCTGTTTTAATCTTCTGGAACTGATGGACGGAGAGTACATTCTTCATCTGAATCCCAATGTACATCTGTACTCGGAGAATTATGTGAAGTTCATTCTCTTTCACGAGTTCACACATTTTTATGACTTTATTCACTGTCCTTATGAAGAGAAGCTTCCGATGATCATGTGGATGAACGCATATTCCGAATATCACGCCTGCCGGGTTACTCTGGCACGTTTCATTGAGTCGCTGACTCTCACCTCTGTCCATATGGACAAGGCGCAGCTGCCAGGACCTTACCGGGAGATTTCCATCCGGCATCTGCTCATCGAGAGTGTATATCGTACCAAGATATATTTTGATGCCTTCTTTAAAGAATACCATCTCTCCGATTTTGCCGGAGGGTTCCGGAATCTGATGTATCTGTTCGGATACCTTTCCCTGTTCCAGAACGACGACAAGATGGTGGACGAGACGCTGACCGCCCTGCACATCAATGACGAATTATTCCATACCATTTATCAGGCGCTCAAGGATATGGATTTTGATAAGGTGATCGAAATGTATCAGGCCATCACAGACAAGGCCACCCTCACCTACCTGAAAGCCATGTTCCGCCGGTACTATCCGCCGCAGATTCTTTCGGATGACGATATTGAAGGGATCACCCTTGATAATTACCGCGACTATGCCGAACGCCTTGACCAGAAGATGCGGGAACTGAACACCTTCTCTTCCAGGGAAGCCAGAGCAGATATGCTCAGCGCGGAGGCAGCGCTGGTGCAGCTGTATTTTTAAACTCAATATCTGATACATACCGACTGCCATACCACGGCTGGTTTTTATAACCCCCGTTGTATGGCAGTTTTTTGCGTTTCCATTCTCGCATTCCCTCAAAATATTGTTGACATTTAGATATCAAAATGATATCATTCAAGTATCAACATAATACTTTATGCTTTATGGCAAGCGAAGGCCGGTATCTCTGTTCTGGAATACACCGCTTCGCAAAAAGGAGGTTTTATTTATGAAAGAAAAGATCATAGGCACAAAAAAGAACGGAATGCTCATGCTGCTCCTCACACTTTTCCTCTACGCACTGGCTATTTTTTACTGCTGTATCAGTATCGCCGGCATCGCTTTCGGAGGAAATGTCATCTTGATCACTGTCAGCATCATCTGGATTGCCCTTGGATGGATTCTCCTGTGCGGACTGAAGGTTTTAAAACCACAGGAAGCCCTGGTCCTCACTCTTTTCGGCAGGTATGTGGGCACTTTAAAGGGTGAAGGATTTTATTTTGTAAATCCTTTCTGTTCCAGCGTGAATCCGGCAGCCAAAACCAGACTGGGACAGAGCGGCGATGTGGACGCGGAAAATCACAAAGGCGGCCTCTCCCTCTCTCTCAACAATAACGGTGCTTCCGCCAACATGGACCTTGGCAGCAAGAAGATTTCTCTGAAGGTCATGACTTTAAACAACGCCCGCCAGAAGATCAACGACTGCCTCGGCAACCCGGTGGAAATCGGTATCGCCGTCATGTGGAGAGTGACTGATACTGCCAAGGCAGTATTCAACGTAGATAATTACAAAGAATACCTTTCTCTTCAGTGCGATAGTGCTGTGCGGGATATCGTGCGTATCTACCCTTACGACGTGGCTCCGAACGTGGACACCACCGGTGACGGCCTGGCTGACGACGGTTCTCTCCGCGGTTCCAGCGAAGTGGTCGTGCGTCGTATCAAAGACGAACTTCAGGAGAAAGTATCCGATGCCGGACTGGAGATTATCGAGGCGAGAATCACTTATCTGGCCTATGCTCCGGAGATTGCAGCCGTCATGCTCCAGAGACAGCAGGCATCCGCTGTGGTAGATGCCAGAAAGATGATCGTGGACGGCGCTGTGGGTATGGTGGAGATGGCTCTGGAACATCTGAATGAAAGCCATATCGTCGATCTGGACGAAGAACGAAAGGCCGCCATGGTTTCCAATCTCCTGGTTGTCCTCTGCGGACATCATGAGGCACAGCCGATCGTCAATGCAGGCTCCCTCTACTAATTTAGGATGTGATAATTCAGACATGAGTGAAAAAAAGAAAAAACAGGTTCCTCTCCGTTTATCAGAAAAGCTCTATAATGCTATCGCCGCCTGGGCCGAGGATGATTTTCGCTCCGTCAACGGACAGATTGAATATCTCCTCACGGAATGTGTCCGGCAGCGAAAGAAAAACGGCAAGTATGTATCCGAACATCTGGATGAACCGCTGGATATCGACATCGAATAGCATATAACCAACACACCATTCCGGTCACAACAATAGCATACTATAGAAACGCCGGTCTTTCACAAGACAGCCGTCCGGGAGCAGATATCCTGTCCCCGGGGACTGAACGAAGAAAGACCGGCGTTTTACGTTTTGTTTCCTCTACAGGAACTGCTTGTCAAATTCCGGATTAAAATAATAAAAGTTCCGGCTGTCAAGCTTCTCCTTCGTTCTCTCCAGCGCTTCTCCGAACCGCTGGAAATGAACGATTTCCCGGCTTCGAAGGAATTTCAGCGGTTCCCGCACATCCGGCTCTTTGATGACCCGGAGCAGATTATCGTAGACCGTGCGGGCTTTCTGTTCCGCCGCCAGGTTTTCCATCAGATCTGTAACCGCGTCTCCCTTGGACTGAAATTCCACGGCAGACTGGGGCAGTCCCGCCGCTGCCTGCGGCCAGATCCCCGCCGTGTGATCAATATAATACGGCGCAAATCCCGCTCTCTCCACCTCTTCCACCGACAGATTTTTAGTGAGCTGGTACACCATGGCACAGATCATCTCCATATGGCCCAGCTCCTCTGTCCCTATATCCGTGAGCAGTCCTCCCACTGTTTTTAACGGCATGGTGTAACGCTGGGACAGATAACGGAGAGACGCCGACAGCTCGCCGTCAGGTCCTCCGTACTGACTGATGATCAGTTTCGCCGTCCTGGGACAGGTTCGCTTAATGTTGACCGGAAACTGCAGTCGTTTCTCATAATACCACATAGCCATCCGCTCCTTTCCACGGACACGGCTCCTTTTTCCTGTCCGCCAGTTCTTCTGCCGCTTCCCCGCACAGCGGAAAATGCTCCTCACTCATCTCCGCCAGAAGCTGTTTTCTCTGTTTTGCGTATTCCTGAAAGATTTCAAAAGCCTTTTCATCTTCCGGATGGGTGCACAGGTACAGATTCAGATCGTCCACCACAAAACTGATCTCCGTTAATTTTTTTAATTTTTTCTGCTGTGTCTCCGTTTTCCCCTGATAGGACTCCGCAGAAGGCGGATTCTCCATCATTTTTTCCGGCACAGCAAAAAATGGCAGGTTCAGGTCAGGAAATGCGGTTCCCGCCGCCAGAGCCTGCCCGGGCTCATACAGCTCTCCCATTTCCTGCACAGGAATCTCTGCCATTGCCAACTGTTGTTTCTGCATCGCGCTCTCTCCTTCTTTGCGTATTCTGAAAGTACATTCAGTATCTTTAGTTTGAGAGAAAAACGCGTTTTTCATAAAATGTAAATTCTGGACGAAACATATCGTTCCGCGCTGCACATTCTGGTGTCAGTCCACCTCGATGGCATTTGGATAAATTTTCTTTAATTTTGCATCGCCAAAATGTTCGTCCATGATCTTCTGCCACTGATGAGTCGCCGGAATCTGATCGCTCCGCTGATTGCTCCGGATCAGCGCCAGAGAAGATACCGCCATGTTGACGACAAAAAACACCACCAGAATCCAGGTGAGGATCTTTCCAATCTTTACGGGTATCTTTTCAATCCACCGGGAAAACACCGGATACAGTCCCTTCATCCAGACCACCGCCGCAATGCCCCAGAAGAAACAATATAAAAGGTTGATCCTGCCTCCCAGATTAAACATCATCTTGCTGTAGTCCCAGAACACCTTTCCAAAAACCAGCTCAGAAAGAACGCTGCATATGTACTCGTAGGCTCCGCCCAGAAAAGTACCCGCCAGGAACAAAAAGCGGTCAGACCTGTCTCTGTATTTATAAAGCAGCAGGGACGCCGCCGCGATGGCCACTCCCCAGACAAGACTGAACGGTCCCCACACAAGACTGCTGCGGCTCATCCAGATGCCCATCTTCATACGGCAGAACAGGGTCTCCACAATGTCGCCCAAAAAGGCGCCGATGATCAGAAGCCAAAACAATTTATAAAAACCACAGCCGGCGGCGAACACCCTCTGTCCGACCGCCGCTTCTTCTTTTTTCCGGTGAACAATATCGGGATAAGCCCGGCGGATTCTCCGGTCCGTAAACCCGTAAATCCATCTTCCCAGACGGGAACTGATGCCCGAAAGCCAGGAATCCACTTCCTCCCACTGCTCCATCCGTCTGCTTCTTCCCGACAAAATGCACAGGGTTGCCGCGATATCGATGATCAGCACCGCCAGCAGCACCAGTACGAGAATTTTGCCCGGCAGGGCAGGAATCAGACTGTAGATCTTTACAAAGAGCGGATTTCCCCATTCCATGGCGGCGACGATCAGAAGCCCCCAGCAGACGGAAACGGGAAGGCAGATATACCCGTCCAGATTCCACTTCAGTTTAGAATAATTCCACCAGCGCTCGTGGTACATCCGCTCAATGGCGTGGCCCGCGATCCATTCAATGAGAGTAGATATGATAAATCCCGCCGCGAACAGCCATACGCCGTGAAGTTCTCCAAAAAAGACCGTCATCACAGCGGCAGTTATCCCGTAAATCACACAGAGCGGCGCATTGACCAATCCCCGGTTGACAAACTGTTTCTGCCTGAAGGCAGCGGAGGCCGTCTCCAGCACCCATCCCAGAAAGCTGTACACAAAAAACAGCCAGAGTATTTCGTATCCTGTATATTCCATCTTTTTCTCCTTTGTCAGTCTCTGTAATTCTTTCGATATTTTTTGATATACCGCTTTATTCTGTAATGATAAAATATACTTTTTCTCAAGTCAAGAAAAAGCTGCCGTGTTATATTTTCACAGCAGCTTTTTGCTTTTTTCTTTTGATCCTTATCGAATCTGTCCGTTTCCTCGGATAATATATTTATAACTGCAAAGTTCCTCCAGTCCCATCGGTCCTCTGGCGTGCAGTTTCTGGGTGGAAATTCCCATCTCGCAGCCCAGGCCGAATTCTCCGCCGTCAGTAAACCGCGTGGATACATTGACGTACACGGCCGCGCTGTCCACTCTTCTGGTAAAATAATCGGCAGCTGCCGCGTCTTCTGTGACGATGGCCTCGCTGTGTCCGCTGGAATGAGCCGAAATATGGGCCACGGCATCCTCCACGCTGTCCACCACTTTCACAGCCAGGATGTAATCCAGGAATTCCGTATCAAAATCGTTCTCTCCCGCCGGCGTACCATCGATGATCGCTGCTGCCCTCGGACACAGCCTCAGTTCCACAGGAACCGCTCCCGCTGCCGCCCGGTCATCCACCAGACGTTTTTTCAGCATTGGAAGGAATGTAGCAGCGATGTCTTTGTGTACCAAACACACTTCCTCGGCATTGCAGACGCTCGGACGGCTGGTCTTCGCGTTTTCTATGATAGCCAGAGCCTTATCAAGGTCCGCAGCCGCATCCACATACACGTGGCAGATACCGGTTCCGGTCTGGATGCAAGGTACTTTCGCCTGGTCCACGCAGGCCTGGATCAGTCCGGCTCCTCCTCTCGGAATAAGCAGATCCACATATCCCACGGCCTTCATCAATTCCGTGGAGCTGGCTCTGGTGGTATCCTCGATGAGGCTGACGCTGCTCTTTGGCAGTCCGGCTTCCTCCAGACCTTTCTGCATGGCATCCACCACCGCCCGGGCGCTCTTCCACGCTTCCTTGCCGCTCCGGAGAACACAGGCGTTTCCGCTCTTGATACACAGCGCAGCCGCATCACTGGTCACATTCGGACGGCTCTCATAGATGATGGCGATGACCCCCAGCGGAATGGCTGTCTTTTCGATGACCATGCCGTTGGGACGCCTGATGGTTCTCAGTACTTTTCCGGCCGGGTCCGGCAGAGCGATCAGCTCGCGGATCCCCTGGGCCATACCGGCAATTCTGTCTTCGGTCAAAAGAAGACGATCCAGCATCACATCGGATATTTTTCCTTTCGCCGCTTCCATATCTTCCTGATTGGCGGCAAGAATCTTCTCACGCTCTGCGTAAAGATGATCTGCCATCAGCTCCAGAGCATGATTTTTTGTTTTCTCATCTGCTGAATTGATGACTGCTTTTGCCGCTCTGGCCTGCTCCAGTATTTCCTTTGTCGTCATTTTCTTACCTCCCCTGCGGAGCCTGTGGCTCCGTTTATTTTCCGGAGTCTTCCCGACTCCCGCGTTCACAGGCTGCCTTACGCCGCCTGTCATGCCTTTTTGCTGTTTATTTTCTCCCCCGAAACTTTGTTCCGACCTTCTCTCCATCCAGAATCCGATAGAGATTCTCCGGATGTGTTCCGTTGGCAATAATCATATCTATTCCTGCTTCCATGGCAATCTCCGCCGCTTTGATCTTGGTGATCATACCGCCGGTACCAAGACGGGTTCCTTTGGTTCCTGCCAGTTCGTAAATCTCCGGCGTGATGGAGAAAACCACATCGATGATCTCCGCATTGGGATCTTCCCGCGGATTGGCCGTGTAAAGTCCGTCAATATCGCTTAAGACGATCATCAGATCTGCCTCCACCTTTTTGGCAACAATGGCCGCCAGGGTGTCATTATCTCCCACAGAAATCTCGTCCGTCACAATGGAGTCATTCTCATTGACAACCGGCATTACATTCAACTCCAGAAGCCGGTCTATCGTATTTCTGATATTGTTGCTGCTGGTCTCATTTTCAAAATCTGCACCAGTGATCAAAATCTGCGCCACAATGTGGTTGTATTCCAGAAACTTTTTGTCATATAAGTACATCAGCTCGCATTGGCCGATGGCCGCTGCTGCCTGTTTGGTCGGCATATCCTCCGGCTTATCTTTCAGATTCAGCTTGCCGACGCCCAGTCCGATCGCTCCCGAAGAAACCAGGATCAATTCATGTCCGGCATTTTTTATGTCGCTCAATACTTTACACAATGTCTCAATTCTCCGGATATTAATCCGTCCGCTTTCATGGGTTAAAGTGGATGTGCCCACTTTTACTACGATTCGCATAATTTCCTCCTGCAAAAAGGGCCGCAGCAAAATATATACCCATATTCCGCTGCAGCCCCTCTTCATCCAATATAGTCTGTTTGACGCATTTACGTCTATTTTATAACACTTTACTTAAGAAGCTCTGTGTTCTCTCATTCTGAGGATGATCCATGACCTCCTCCGGTGTGCCTTGTTCCATGATCACACCCTGATCAATGAAGAATACCCGGTCGGCAACGTCATGGGCAAAGCCCATCTCGTGAGTAACAACCACCATGGTCATACCCTCTGCAGCCAGCTCTTTCATAACGTCAAGAACTTCACAGACCATTTCCGGGTCCAGCGCGGAAGTCGGCTCGTCAAAGAGCATGATATCCGGTTCCATGGCCAGCGCACGGGCGATAGCCACACGCTGCTGCTGTCCACCGGACAGTTCCTTCGGTTTCGCGTCCGCCTTGTCCGCAAGACCGACTCTTCTCAGAAGCTCCATCGCCTTCTTCTCGGCTTCTTCTTTTGTCTTGATCTTAAGTTCCACCGGTGCCAGCATGATATTTTCCTTTACCGTATAGTGCGGGAACAGATTAAACTGCTGGAACACCATACCGATGTGCCGGCGGATCTTATCAATATCACTGTTCTTTCCGGTGATACTCTCTCCGTCCACTAAAATCTCACCTTCTGTGGCCTCCTCCAGACGATTCAGGCAGCGAAGGAAGGTGGACTTACCGGAACCGGACGGCCCGATGACACAGATCACCTCTCCTGTGGTGATCTCCGCGTCGATCCCCTTTAATACGTGAAGGGAGCCAAAACTCTTCTTCAGTCCCTTTACTTTAATCTTAACATTATTGTTATTATCCATTATGCATTCATCCTCCTCTCAACGGCTCTTGAAATGAATGACAGAATCGTAACGATCAGGAGGAAGAAAATGGCTACCCATGTATAGGTGGCAAAAGACTCCATGGTTCTTCCCACATAAATCTTCGCATTGTACATGATCTCTGACAAACCGATGGCATAAAGGATGGTGGAATCCTTCAATGTGATGATGAACTGGTTGACCAGAGACGGAAGACAGATACGCACCGCCTGCGGAAGAATGATCTTCTGCATGGACTTGGCATAGCTTAATCCCAGACTTCTTGCGGCCTCCATCTGTCCTTTATTGACAGACTCAATGGAACCACGGAAAATCTCAGAAATGTATGCGCCGGCGTTGAGTGTCAGTGTCACCAGACTGGCAGTAAATACCGTGATTCTGAACTGAGATCCTGTGACGGACTGAATCAGCTGCGGCATGGCAAAATAGAAATAGAATGCCTGCACCAGCATTGGCGTTCCACGGATCAGCCAGATATAAAACTTCGCAATGCCGCGGAGAACGACATTGTTGGAAATGTTCATCAAACATACAAAAATGCCCAGCACCATGGCAATGAGCAGGGACAATACTGTAATTTCAATGGTCATACCCAACCCCTGGAGAAGGGTTGGGTAGACTTCACTTAATACCTGAATTAAATTCATAGCAAATCATCCTTTTAATTATTCAGCGGAAGTATATTTTGCAATAATCTCGTCATAAGTTCCGTTTGCTTTAATATCAGCAAGACCTGCGTTGAACATCTCAAGCAGCTCAGCGTTCTTTCCTTTCAGCACGGCGAAACCATATGGTGTGGAGAAATTATCTTTCTCTTCTGCTATGATCTTAAGGCCGTTGCCCTGGGAAATACCGTAAGCCATAACCGGCTGATCCTCGAAACATGCCACAGTGTTGCCTGTGATAACGTCCTGATACATCAGGGAGGACTCATCAAAATACTGGATGTCAAAACCATACTGGTCTTTTAAGGATTCTGCACAGTCAGCACCCTGTGTTCCTGTCTTGGCTGCCACTGTCTGGCCCTTCAGATCATCCAGTCCTTTAATGTCGCTGTCTGCAGCTGCTGCGATAGCCACGTAGGAATCAAAGTAAGCATCGGAGAAATCATATTTCTTTTCTCTTTCCGGAGTGATGGACATACCGGCGATAACCGCGTCGCTCTGTCCGGACTCAAGAGAAGCAACTGCTGCATCGAATCCAAGAGAGTTCAGCTCATATTTGAATCCCTGGTCTTCTGCGATCGCTGCAAGGATGTCCACGTCGATTCCAACGAAGTTGTTGTTTTCATCAGAGAACTCAAACGGAGCAAAAACAGTATCTGTTGCGATTACGTAAGTTTTATCTGATGATGCGTTGTCCGCTCCTGTGCTGTCTGCCTCATTGTTTGAATTACTTCCACATGCAGCTAAAGACAATGTCATTGCTGCAACCAAAGCCATTGATAAGAATTTTTTCATGTGAATTCCTTCCTTTCTAATATTTCTTTTTTCACATCACGTATCTATTATATCTATTCAGCCTGCAAATTGCAAGAAACTTTCAAAAAACATACATTTTCTGACATTTATATTCCCGTTTTTTCTTTTTTTTACTTTATGAAATATTTTTCTTTTCTTTCTTAATTTTTTATGAATCCCCGATGGCAGCGCTCTGTCAGTCTTACTCTCCGGATAAAAAATGACTTAAGATTAGCATGAAATTTTGTACTGAAATTTATTCATTTATCTTTTTTCTCCCCGTAGAAAAATAATATTTTTTCCTGCGAAAAAACAGTTGACAAATTTTATGTAATCGCATATAGTGAACTGGATTTCACCGTGAGAAAAGAAATACATTTTTAATAAGAAAAGGAGATACAAAGATGAAAACTTTTACCGTGAAATTTGAAACCGTAGATAACGCTACTTCTTTTGTAAAAGCCATTGAAGATTTCCACAGCCATTTTGATCTGATCTATGGCAAATACGTCGTTGACGCACAGTCCCTGCTGGGAGTTATGACCATGAACCTGAGGGAGGCCATCGACTTACGCATCATGGAGCGCGAGGATGAGATGGACAGAATCATTGAGGCGATCACCCCTTATCTGGCCGCCTGAGTTTCACGATCAGAAATTTTATTTTTCGCAATTTTTTTAATTTTATTGATATCCATTATGAATTATGCTATATTATAAAGGTGTCCTGTGTGTAAACATTGGGCACTTTTCCTGTTTTTTAAGGATTTCTTGATTTTCCAATAGTTTTAAATTCAAAATAATATCATTTTCAGGAGGACATCATTATGTGGTTTGACCAAGCAGTTATTTATCAGATTTATCCCCTGGGCTTATGCGGAGCCCTGGACAAGAAGGACGCCGGCCACCGGATTCTCCGCGTGCTGGACTGGGTGGATCATATCAAAAAGACCGGCGCCACCTGCGTACTGTTCAATCCTCTCATGGAGAGTGATTACCACGGCTACGACACCAGAGATTATCTGACGCCCGATCATCGTCTCGGAACAAAGGAAGACGTGCAGAAAGTATGCCAGGCCATCCATGACGCCGGCCTTAAGATCATGTTCGACGGCGTCTTCAATCACGTGGGCCGGGGATTCTGGGCATTTCAGGACGTGATTGAAAAGAAATGGGACAGTCCGTACTGCGGCTGGTTTCACCTTAATTTCGACGGTAACACCAATTACAACGACGGTTTCTGGTATGAAGGCTGGGAAGGCCACAATGAACTTGTAAAGCTGAATCTGGATAACCCGGATGTGCGTCAGTATCATTACGATGTCATCAAAAAATGGATCGAACTTTATGACATTGACGGTCTCCGCCTGGATGTGGCTTACTGCTTAAGCGACTTTTATCTGCGGGAACTTCGGAGCTTCGCCAACGGCGTAAAACCGGACTTCGTTCTCATGGGCGAAACGCTCCACGGCGATTATAATATGTGGATGAGTGATGAGAAATGTCACTCGGTCACCAACTATGAATGTTATAAAGGACTTTACTCCAGCTTTAACAGCGCCAACATGCACGAGATCAGCTACAGTCTGAATCGACAGTTTGGCTATGAGAACTGGTGCATTTACCGCGGAAAGCATCTGTTAAGTTTTGTGGATAACCATGACGTGGAGCGAATCGCCAGCATCCTCGAAGATAAAAAGAATCTGCCGGTCATCTACGGACTGCTCTTCGGCATGCCGGGCGTTCCTTCCATCTATTACGGCAGCGAGTGGGGTATCGAAGGCCGCAAAAAAGACGGCGATGAAGTGCTCCGTCCGGCCATCGAGAAACCGGAGTGGAACGAACTCACCGACGCCATCGCCGCCTACGCCGCCCTTCACACCAGTCATCCGGCTCTGTATGACGGCGGCTACCGCAATCTCCACGTGTGGAGCAAGCAGCTGGTGTTTGAGAGAGCCTGCGATGAGGAGCGTATCCTGGTAGCCATCAACATCGACGACGAACCATACTTCGCGCCTTTTGACGCCCAGGCTGCAGAAGGCACAGACCTTCTCACCGAAGAAACGGTCACCTTTGACGGAGGCCGGGAACTTCCGCCGCACAGCGTGGCTTTCTGGAAGGTCTGAGATACCGTAATAAAATAAAATTGTAATTTTTTCTTTATTGACTTCTGTCCTCATCTTTATATAATGAAGGCAGAAGTCAATTTTTATTTCACAGACAACTGCGTTTTTATTATTCAGGAGGACAGACATGGTTACCTTAACCCCGGCGGAAATGAAAGAAATTCACGAATACCTGAGCGAATACATGCACACAGAGGAAGCCCAGTCCATGAAGGACTTCTGCCAGCACGGCGCAGTCAGCACCTACGATCATGTGATGAATGTCGTCCGGCTGAGTTATTATCTCAACAAGCGATTCCGGCTGGGTGCAGACACCAAGTCTCTGGTCACCGGCTCTTTTCTCCATGACTTTTATCTCTATGACTGGCACGAAGACGGCGACGGATCCCACCGCCTGCACGGTTTCACGCATCCGCAGCGGGCCCTTGCCAACGCCTGCAGCCTCTTCACCCTCAACGAAAAGGAGCAGGCCATTATCCGTCAGCATATGTGGCCGCTCACCCTGCGGGCGGTTCCTTCCTGCCGGGAATCACTGATCGTCTGCCTGTCAGATAAGATCAGCTCGACCATGGAAACGCTGTTTCACAGAGGATGATCGTTTTACCAAAGCGTTTTACAAAAGAAACCATTCTGATGATCAGGGGAGGCGCTGTCTGCCATAACAAACAGCGCCTCCCCATTATCTTTCTTTCGTATTGAATGATTCATTGCCAGCAAACATTTTCCATCCGTTTTTCTCAGCCCGGAATATCTCCCACACCATTCAGTACCAGACGCGGACGGTATGGATATCTTTCGATAATGTCCGGGGTTGTCACGCCGGAGAGCACCAGCACTGTATCCAGGCCTGTCTCAATACCGGAGATGATATCGGTATCCATCCGGTCACCGATGATAGCCGCGTTGGCGGAATGTACATTTAAAAGACGAAGCCCTGTGCGCATCATCAGCGGATTCGGTTTGCCTATAAAGTAAGCCTTCCTCTCGGTGGCCAGCTCAATAGGGGCAATGAGGGCACGGCAGGCCGGAGCGATTCCGGTCTCCGTCGGTCCGGTCAGATCGGAGTTAGTTCCGATGAGCTTGGCACCGGCATTAACCAGGCGGATCGCCTTTGTCACCTGTTCCAGATTATATCCGGAGGACTCTCCCACCACCACATAATCCGGGTCCACATCATTGTACATGATCCCTTTATCATAAAGAGCATTTAAAATACCGTGTTCCCCGATCACATAGGCGCTGCAGCCCGGTGACTGAGTATCCAGAAAGCAGGCGGTGGCCAGGGCGCTGGTATAAAAATGTGTCTCATCCACATCCAGTCCCATTCTTGCCAGCTTATTCTGCAGCTCTCTCGGTGTATACTGACTGGAATTGGTCAGAAACAGAAAATTCTTCTTATTGTCCACCAGCCAGTTTACAAACTCCTTTACTCCCGGCAGAAGACGATTGCCATGATAGATGACACCGTCCATGTCGCAGATGAAACCTTCTTTGCTCCGTAATCTTTCCATATATCGTATCCTCCTGTATTATGTCTGTTTTTATTCTGTCTTTCCCCAGTTGCCTTTTCATGACACCTGATCTCTATGCTTTCAACCATAATGTCTGTCATTTCTTCTCTCTCCCGCGTTTTTGCGGCAGCACTATCATCATAGCAGACACCATATTCTCCTGCAATCCTGCCCATGTAAAGTTTGTGTTTCTTCTGTGTAAACCGGCTCCGCTTTTCTGCTCACCGGGTTCGGCCGGAACTTTAAATATTCGGCATCTTCGCCGTCGGCATCATCAGCACTTTTCCGGTACCGCGGTATACATTTACCAGTCCCTCTCCGGATGCAGCGGAACCGATCAGAGACTTTCCGGAACGTTCCACCGTAAAATTCAGACTTCCGCTCCAGGCAATGGCATAATTGCCGTCAATCTTTAATACGTCATTTTCCATGGTGATCTCCACCAGCTCTTCCTTCGGGCAGTCAGACTCGATGCAGAACACACCGGAACCATTGAGGCTTAAGTTAAACAAGCCCTCTCCGCCTGCCACAGCCGAAGAAATATTAGAGCGCATCACTGCCTTGTGTTTTAATCTGGAATCGCAGGCCAGAAACAGACCGTCGTCCAGCACCACAGAACCGCCCCAGTCTGCGGCATCCATAAGGATCAGATGCTTATAAGTCGGTTCCAGAACCAACAGGCCGCTTCCGGTGTATTCCGGCTTGATCACGGATTCTCCGCTGGCCTTGCCCCGGACCGCCTTGCCAAGGAAGTCTCCCACACCTTTGATGCCGGTAGTGGCATTCACATCACCAAGCATCCACTGCATGGCTCCTGCCTGCAGGGTAATCTGCGCCTTGCTCAGATCACAGACCACCTGTCTCTTGCGGACATTCATTTCCGCACAGTAATATGCTGTGATAGCAGAAGATGGCGCAACACTCAAATCTCTCTGGTACTCAATGACAGTAAACGCTCCCTTTTCATCAAGAATCTTCACGTCATCATTATCTGTAAAATTCTTTACCTGAAACATGATTCTCCTCCCTCATGTCATCGTGAGCAGCCGCAGGCGGCTGCCGGAGTTATCAGTAAAATCAAAACCCTTCCCAAAAATGTACAGAAAAGTCTTTCGATTCTACTATAACACAGCGCGAAACAGCACACAACATAAGATGCAGTAAAGAATAACTTTCATAAATGTGAATCAACAGATGCCGGCCGCAGATCATATATATTCTGCAAGGGAATGGCCATTTCTCCGATACGAATCTTTCCCATGGCGTTATCGACGCCAGAAAATGCCCCGGAAAATGTCCGGTATTCTCCCTGAATATAATACAGAACTTCCACCCAGTCGCCTGGCGTCAGCTGTCTGAGACGTCGGTTCAGCTCCTCCAGGCTCTCCTCTGACAATTCTCTCCGGGGCAGAGGCTTTTTCTCTCTGCGCGCCAGTGCTTCCGGATATCCCTTCAGCGCCCCGAAGGGCATAAATTGTTTTGCTCTCTCTTCCCTGCTCATTTTAGGCACCGCTTCTGTGACCTCCTATCTGATGATTTCTCTCCATGGTCGTCGCGCCGTCCTCAAGATCCATCCCCCTCAATACAGCATTCTTCCCAAATCGGTGTTTTATATCCAGAACCGCCTGCTGCAGTTTCCGTTCTTTTTCTATCCTGTCCGGACTGGAAAAAATATCATACTGACAGTACATTTCCGGTTCCACATGGTTATAGGTCAGAGATACCCGGCGGATGGGTGTCCGGTCGTCCACGATCCTCCGGTACAAAGTCACAGCACACTCCATAATACGGCAGGCAAGATCCGTGGCCGCCGGAAGGCCGATGGTTCCATGGGCAGACTTCTTCCCGTAACTTCTTGAATAACCCACATGAAGAGTGATGGAATCCGTCACCAGCCTCTTTTCCGTCAGTTCCTGACAGAGCACGTCCGCCATCTCTTTCACAATGAGCATCCCTTCCTCATAAAAATAATCCCTCGGCAGCACCTGCCCGCTGGAAATAGAATGAACCTTCGGACGGTACGCCTTGATGTCTGCCATGGTGACCGTCTCCCGTCCCCAGGCATGATCGATCAGAAGCTCCGCATCCACGCCAAACATCTTATAGAGAGCCTTCTCGTCCGCCATGGCCACCTGCTCCATAGTAGTAATCCCCATCCCGGCCAGCCGCCGGACCGTTCCCTCCCCGATGCGCCAGAAATCTGTCAGCGGCCGGTGCCGCCACAAAATCTTCCGGTAACTCTCCTCATCCAGAACACCGATAAAGTCCTTTGACCGCTTCGCAATGATATCCAGGGCGATCTTGGCCAGATAAAGATTCGTCCCCACTCCGGCCGCCGCCGGAATCCCGGTACTCTGCCTTATATCCTGCACGATAATTTCCGCCAGCTGGCGGGCATTCTTCTGATACAGCTCCAGATACTCTGTCACATCCATGAACACCTCGTCGATGGAATACACATGAATATCTTCTCCGGAAACATACCGCAGATAGATGTCATAAATCTCCGCCGAATAGTCAATGTAAAGCTGCATCCGCGGTGCCGCCATAATATAGCGGACTCCTTTCGGAATCTCGAAGACCCGGCATCTCCCCGGAATCCCCCTGGCCTTCATGGACGGAGACACCGCCAGACAGATGGTCTTCTCCGTCCGCTCCGCATCGGCCACCACCAGATTCGTGGTCATGGGATCAAGCCCCCGCTCCACACATTCCACCGACGCATAAAATGACTTCAGATCAATGCAGATATACTGCCGCTCCTTCTTCACTGCCCTCGCCTCTTTTCCCATATACTTCTTCCCAAATATGCGCCTTCCGGACTGCCGGACTGGCGGCCAGCTAACCGACAAATCACCGGATTGCCAGACTTTTATATGCTAAGATACAAAACCTGCCATAACTCAACGGCATACCCACGCAAAGCAAGAAGGAATCCTGCAAAGCAGGATTCGCCGCCTGCGGCGGGTCGCGAAAGCGGCATCTTCCTATCCGCCGCAGTGCGATCCTCGCGGAGCGTTTTTTATTTCATAGGAATGCAATTTCCTATGAAATAAAAAACAAACATTTGTTCCTTTTCTATTTTAACAGAACAAATGTTTGTTTTCAATGGTAATTTTTTCCTCTCATAATAAAATTGGGATCTGTCAGTCTGAATCTGCAGGTTTTGAAATGATCCCGGTGAAGAAGAACAGACGGAACTTGCGGCTTTATATGTATCATAGAAAAACGCAGTCAGGGAAAGCTACCTGTGCGGCCTGCTCTGCAGGTGCATGCCAGACAGACACGACCATAAATTTGGGTATCCGCTATTCGTCTGTAGCCATAGCCTGCTGTTTCGCCAACGTAGCACAGGATTTTTGTAAAGGTGGAACAAAGGTTTCTCAACAGGCAGATGACGTTTTGGACACATACGGCTTTCGACCGCGAGCTGTGAGGGAGGACTGACATAGTCATTTTACAGGGATACCTCTGGTCAGTCCGACTGAAGGCCGAGCCGGGCGAATCCGTATGTGTCCTTACGTCATTGTCTGTCTGAGCAGATAGCTGTTACCACCTTTACAAATCCCCATACCCCGCAAAGGCTTCCTCATATTCCTGCCATTTTTCGTACCAGAGCAGGCAGGCTTCCGTGTACGTTTGCTGTAATCTATCATATTTTTCCTGCCAGCGGCGGCGGGCCTGCATCCGGGCTGCAAGGATTTCCATGGCGGGTGCATATTGCGGCAGCGTTTCCATGGCGGTCTCGCATCCCGGCGGCGTTTCCATGGCTGCGGTCTGTTTTGGTGCTCCGGAGGCGCCTTCCTGCGTGTCCGATTCTCCATCCAACGAGTCCGGCAGCGGCTCTTCCAGAAAACGCTCCAGGGCAGCCGCAGCTTTCGTCAGCTGCTCTCCTGCCAGGGTCAGCTGCCAGTCGGTGTAGGACTGTTCTGTGGAAAAGCGGGCGCTCTGCATCCGGGTTTTCTCCGGCACTTCTTTTAGTCCATCGATGAGGCGGGTATTCTCCACCGCCACGGCGTCCGCGCCGGCCCAGCCGTATTCCTGTTTTTTCCGCAAATGTTCCACATAGTGGCCGTATCCAAAAGGATACCAGGTCACGCCATCCGCCCCGAAAATCAACAGGGCATCGGCCACCTCTTTGATAAAATACCGGTCATGGGAAATGAAGAGCATGGTTCCCGTGTAAGCCTGAAAAGCAGATTCCAGCGTTTCCTTTGCCGGAATATCCATGTGATTGGTGGGTTCGTCCAACAGCAGCAGGTTGGGACGGCTTTCCAGGATTTCCGCCAGGACCAGACGGCTTTTTTCCCCGCCGGATAAATCATCGACTTTTTCCCCTGTGTCCGCACCCCGGAAGAGATAGTTCCCCAGGATCGTCTTTACCTCCTTGATGGTGAGAGCCGGGTGCCGGTCATGGAAATGATCAAAGACTCGTTTTTCGGAGTGCAGCTCAGCGCTGTGCTGGTCAAAATATCCGATCTCCACATGGTTTCCCAGCTGTATGGTACCGGAAAGAGCCGGGATCTGTCCCAATATCGTTTTTAAAAATGTGGTTTTACCCGTTCCGTTGGCTCCGATGATGCCGATTTTCTGCCCCCGGCGGACCCGCAGGCTGATTTCCTGGAGACAATGTTCATCCGTGTGATATCCGATGCGCAGTTTGTCGGCATCCAGCACCCACTTGCTGCCCGGCACCCGCGGTGTGATGGCCTCTGTGAAAATGTGCGAACGATCCTCAGAGGGCCGCTCAATTTTCTCCATCCGCTCCAGCACTTTTTTCTTGGAACGGGCCATGGCTGCTTTTTTTGGTTTGTGCTTAAACTTTTCGATGAGAGCGGTGAGACGTTCGATCTCCTGCTGCTGCGCCAGATAACTTTTCATTTGGTTCTGCCTCTGCTTCTCCCTCTGCCGCCTGTACTCGCTGTAATTCCCTGCGTAGCGGGTCAGCCGGCCGCCGGCCAGTTCATAGACCACGTCGGCCACCGAATCCAGGAAAAACCGGTCGTGGGATACAATCACCGCCGCCCGGTCATAATCCCGGATGTATTCTTCCAGCCATTGTACCGCCTGCATGTCAAGATGGTTGGTCGGCTCATCCAGCAGCAAAACATCCGGTCTGGCAAGAAGAAGCCTTATCATGGCAATTTTCGTCTGTTCGCCGCCGGAGAAATCCCCCAGCCTCTTCTTTTTCTCTTCTTTGTCAAAACCAAATCCGGTAAAAATCCGGTCATACTCCTTCTCAAAATCATACCGTTCTTTGGAGTACGGATCGTCAGAAGGGCAAAACTCCAGCAGAAGTTCTTCCACCGTCCGGTCCTTTTCCTCCGGCTGTGTGGTCTGGCGAAGCATTCCCACTGTCGTATTTCTGGCAGAAAAAATGCCGGGGTCAAACCGTTTATCATCTCTGTCCAAAGACAGTTCCCCGGCAATCAACTTGAGAAGCGTGGTCTTTCCCGCGCCGTTTTTACCTACCAGGGCAATTTTTTCACTGCCCCGGATTTCAAAATCAATATGGTCAAGCACGGTCTCTCCCTGCAGAGAAACCGTACCATTTTTTATCTGATATCGCATGATCTTTTTTCCTCCCGGCACTCTGGTGCCGATATACTATAGAGCCTGCCGGATACTGCGCCCATCCCCTCACTTTCTGGCGCACTCTTTGTCGCGTCCAGTGAGAATCCGGATACCGTGGTCCAGCTGGTCAAGAACCAGATCAAGACATTCTTTCACGGCCTTCGGACTGCCCGGCAGATTGACGATGAGGGTCTTATGGCGGATCACAGAAGCTTCCCGGGAGAGCATGGCTCTCCTTGTAATCTGCATGGAGCCCGCGCGGATGGCCTCAGCAATGCCTGGCGCATTCCGCGTGGCCACCGCCAAAGTAGCCTCCGGGGTACAGTCCCTCTCTGAGAATCCGGTACCGCCGGTGGTGAGAATCAAATTCACCTGCCGCTGATCAGAAAGACGAATGAGCTGCGCCTTTATTTTTTCCATATCATCAGGAAGGAGAAGGGTTTCAATGACCTTGTACCCTGCCTTCTGCAGCTCTTCCACGATGACCGGTCCGCTTTTATCTTCCCGCTGCCCGGCGGCGCCTTTATCGCTTAAAGTGATGACCGCCGCCGTGAGCTGCCGGTCCGGATCTTCCGGCAGCAAAAGGATCTCATCGCCCACCCGGATGCGGCCGGGCTTTCGCACCTCGGCAAAAACGCCTTCTCTTGGCATAATACAGTCACCCATGGTCTGATAGATGGCGCAGTGGCTGTGACATTCTTTTCCAATCTGCGTCATCTCCAGCTCCGCGTCACCGATGCGGAAACGGCTTCCCACCGGAAGGCTGGAAAAATCAAATCCTTCCACGATGAGATTCTCTCCAAAAGCCCCGAAATCCACATCGGCTCCTTTTTCCCTGAATTCTTTGATCTTTTCCAGAGAAAGAAGGCTCACCTGCCGGTGCCAGTTTCCACCGTGGGCGTCGCCCTCAATCCCCCAGTTCCTTTTTAATTTTGCCTCTGGCACTTCTGTCTTTCGTGTGCCCCGGCGTTCACTGATACATATTCCTCTGATAATTCCCATATTTTCCTCCCTGCTAACCACCGATGGAGATCATCTTTTTATCTTCCGTAATCTCATCGTCATGTTCAAAACAATGGGCCTGCGGTTTCTCATAAATGGCTTTCTGTAAAAGCATTCTCAAAAACTGCCGGCCGCCTGTCTTTTCCTCCTTCTCCGTTGCCGCCCCCGGCTGGCTGCGAAGCGCCTGGCGAAGGTCGATGGAGGTTCCGTAGCACAGACAGGGCTTGATCTCCCCCTGGGCGCTCATGCGGATCCGGTTGCACCGGGTACAAAACTTGCCATGCATGGCGCTGATGAAGCCCACACTGCCGGTAAAACCGGGAATGCTGTAGTAGCGGGCCGGGCCGTTGCCGTGTACGGACAAATCTTCCTGTATCCGGGGATACTGCTGTCTGATCTTTTCCAGAAGCGCTTCATTGGAAACGCCGGTAAAATCCCTCCCGGCTCCAATGGGCATGATCTCAATAAACCGGATATCCACCGGATGATTCCTGGCATACTCCAGAATCTTTTCCCATTCATTTTCATTGACGCTCTCCAGAAGAACCGTATTGATCTTGACCTGCAGGCCGGCGTTTACCGCCGCCTCAATGCCTTCCATGACCTGTGGAAATGCGTCCTTTCCGGTTATCCTCTCATAAAGCCCCCGGTCCATGGTATCCAGACTCACGTTGACACTTTTTAAGCCATTTTCCATCAACGCCGAAAGATGTTCCTTTAAGAGAACTCCGTTGGTGGTGAGGGTCACGCTCCCGATGCCCGGAATCTCCCGGAGCATACCGATGAGCGCAGGCGCACCTCTCCGCACCAGCGGCTCCCCGCCGGTCACTTTGATTTTCCGGATACCCAGGGAAGCGGCTTCCGTACAGACCTGCACGATTTCCTCAAACGTGAGAAGGTGAGACATGGGTACAAGTTCCACCCCTTCCGGCATACAGTACCGGCACCGGAGATTGCATTTATCCGTAATGGAAATGCGCATATAATCAATCTCTCTGTTAAACTGGTCTTTCATATCCTCTCCTTTTCCTCTCACATACCTTTTCCTGACATACTCCTGACCGCCACCGGGCATTTTTTCTCAATAAGAAAAATCCCCGCTCTTACCGCCGGTTTTTGTACACAGGTGAATACTGTGCATTTCCATCCGCTTATCAATGGCTTTACACATATCATAAATGGTCAGCAGCGCAATCTGCACTCCCGTGAGGGCCTCCATCTCCACACCGGTCCTGCCAGTGGTCTTCACCCGGCAGAAGGCGGTGATCTCGTGCTTTTCTTCGTTGCTCTCAAAATCTATCTTCACACTGGTAATCTGCAGCAGATGACAAAGAGGGATCAGTTCAGAGGTCTTCTTCGCCCCCATGATCCCGGCGATGCGCGCCGTCCCCAGGACGTCGCCCTTTGCCATCTGCCCTTCCATCACCTTCCGGAAACATTCCCCGTTCATGCGTATGATCCCCTGGGCCGCTGCTTCCCGTTCCGTTTCCTTTTTTTCGCTCACATCCACCATCACGGCATTGCCGTCGGCGTCAAAATGACTGAATTCCATATTTCCGTCTATCCTTTCCCGATTTTTCCCTGCTGCAAAAACTGCTGCCTTTCCAAAAAATGACCGCCGGGACAGTCCGCACACGCCCTGCGGCCAACTTGTCTCTATTTGCCAAATCCACAGTTCGGGAAGGTGCAGATCTCACAATTTAAACACAGGCCGCCCTGCCCCAGCGCCGCCAGCTCATCGGCCGTCACCGGATCATCCGCCATGAGCCTTGGCAGGATCAGATCAAAGATGGTCCGCTTTGCGTACATGACGCAGCCCGGCAGGCCCACCACCGGAATAGTTTCATTATAATAACTGAGCAGGAACATGGCTCCCGGCAGCACCGGAGCTCCGTAGGACACAATCTCTGCCCCGGTATTTTTGATGGCAAGCGGCGTCCGGTCATCGGGATCCACACTCATACCGCCGGTACATATGACCATATCCGCTCCGTTTTCGATGTGCGTGAGAATCGCCTTCGTAATCATCTCATGGTCATCATCGCAGAGAATCTGTCCGATCACTTCTGTGTCAAATTCCGCCAGCTTCTCATAAATGACCGGCGTAAATTCATCCTTGATCCGGTGATGGTACACCTCGCTTCCGGTGGTCACAATGCCCACTTTCTTATGCACAAAAGGCAAAAGCTTCAGGATAGACTCCGCCCCGCACATTTCTCTGGCTCTCTCCATCTTTTCTTTCTCAATGACCAGAGGGATAATCCGGGTGCCCGCCAGTTTATCTCCTTTATGAACAGCAAAATTTCCATGACGGGAAGCGATCATCAGCTGTCCCATGCCATTGATCAGGCGCATTTTGGCGTCGTCCACCTTCAGCAGTCCGTCGATATCCGCCACCAATTCAATCTTTCCCTCTTTTACCGGAGTCGGATGCATATAGTCTCCCCGGCATATTTCATAAAGGATCTGCGCCGCATCATTTTCATGGAGCATATTTTCGTCATTCTCCCAGATATAAACATTTTCCTTTCCCACACTCAAGAGAACCGGAATATCTTCTTCCCGGATCACATGTCCCTTTCGGAATACAGCGTCCTTCGTGACTCCTTTGATAATCTGTGTGATATCGTGGCACAAAACCTGTCCCACCGCATCTTCTGTCCGCATCAGTTTCATTCTGTTTCTTTCTCCTGTCTATGATTCTTTTTATGTTGTATTTTATCATCCTTTTGGACATCGCCGTTCAGATCCTCAATAAGCACATCCATGGTGCCGCCGCAGGCCATGCCGTCCCGGGCCGCCACATCGGCGTCCATGGCAAAAGGAAAGAGGCAGGATTTTCCGGTGCCAGCCATGGCTGCTGCCTTTCTGATCACCCGGCTTTCTCCCAGACCTCCTCCGATGGTGCCCCGGATGGTCCCGTCAGACAAAACCAGCATCTTGGCGCCTTCCTTTCTCGGCGTGGAACCGGAAGCCCGGACGATGGTCGCCACTGCCGCCGGTTCCCGGCAGGCGGCGATCTCCTCTATCACTGAAGGATCCAGGTCCGTCTGAATCACATCCTGCCGCCGTTCGGTCCGTTTTACAAGGATCAGCTCAGCCAGAATGGAGACGGCGATTTCTTCCGGCGTCACCGCCCCGATCGCAAGTCCGATGGGGGTATGCACAAAATCCAGCCGTTCTTTCGGCACTCCCTCCTTCTCAAACATGGCAAACTGCGCCTGTACCCGTCTTCTGGAGCCAATCATCCCCAGATATCCCGGCAGCTCCCGGCTTAAAAGATATCGCAGGCAGTCACCGTCGCTGCTGTGGCCTCTGGTCACAATGACCACATAATCGCCGCCATTCACATGCAGCCCGGGCAGCACTTTCATAAAAGGCGCGCAGATAACCCTCTCTGCATCCGGAAACCGTTCCCCGCTGGCAAACTCTTCCCTCTCATCAATGACCCAGGGCGTAAAACCAGTCTTGGCCGCAAAGGCGCAGAGAGTTTTTGAAATATGTCCTCCTCCGAGGATAATGAGCCTCTCCTTCGGCCCGGCCGGCTCAAAAATCCGCACTTCCGTCTCATTTTCTTCCATAACAGGAACAGGGGAGAAAGATTGATCTCTCCCCTTCACAATATATTTTCTGCTGACAGCGGCCCCTTCCCCGTCATTCTTTTGAAGGACTGTCACCAGATTACAGGTTTCCCCCGCGCGAAGAAACTCCGCCAGAGTATTATAACAATCTCGTATCATATGTTCTGCCTTTTCTCTGATTTTTTGTCCGGCCCGACACACGGCCGTCCCATAGAAACATTGTACTTCCTCCGGCACTTTCCGTCAAATACATCTTTCTCCTGCATCGCCAAAGAAGGCAGGGATTTTTAACCATATCCCTGCCTTCTATCTGATCTTTTATTCTGTATTTCGTTTTCCGGTCGTTTATTCCCGTTCTGTCTGCGTCTTTCTGTGTATTTTATCCCTGGATCATTTTTCCCGCCATGGAAAGCATATCCTGCGGGCTGATGTCAATATCAAATCCCTGAATCATATAAGAGATGCCGTCTTTTTCCCACTGTACAGAAGAAGATTCCCGGACCTCCACCTTATCATTTCCATAAGAAATGAAATAATCACCGGCAGCTTCCATGGCTTTATCTTCCTCGGTCTCCTGATAATCCGCCGGCACAAATTTATAGGTGTTTTGGAAATATTCCACGGTGATGCCGTCGTATTCCGCTGTGAAATCCGCCGTCTGATCATCCCTCATCCGGTCATCCGCCGCGTGCATGCTGCAGTTTAATTCATGACCTGCCGCATTCTCATAAATGACCCCAAGCTCTTTTACTTTGAACATTTTATTGCCGTCCGCATCCAGTGCGTTAAATGAACTGGTATCGATTTCTTTATAATGATAACCATTGGAAAAATTTTTCACTGCATCGGTCTTGATTCCTACTTTTTTCTCCATTTTGTCAAGATCGCTCCACTGGGTGGAAGCCGCATAATCCGCAGCGCCGGTGCTTGACACATAACTGCTCACTGCCTTTCCTCCCGCGAAGATTCCTGCCGGAATCAGCAGGCAGATACAGGCTGCCGCTGCGATATATCTCTTAAAATGCATTCTCTTTTTCATGGTCGATTCCTCCTGTCTCGCTGTAATCTCCATATCAATTCTTGTTTTCAGAAAATCAGAAACTCCGATATGTCCGGTTTCTTTTTTTAATTCTCTGCGGAGCAGACTGTCAAATCTATCCTCTTTCATAAATTACCCTCCCTGTCTCTTCTTCCCCGGCATCGGACAGCATTTTTTTCAACTGTCTTCTGGCAAAATGCAGCCGGGATTTTACGGTTCCTTCCAGGCAGCCGGTTATTTTTGCGATTTCGTGTACACTGAGTTCATCATAATAATAAAGAACAATGACCAGCCGATGTTTTTCGGAAAGCCGGCGGATTGCCTTCGTGAGTTCTCCGGAGAATTCACGGGCAATGGCCTCCTCCAGCGGTTCCCCCGCTGTTTTCCCTGAAAATGTGGTTTCCAGGTACTTCTCTCTTTCCAGATGCAGTTCCATCTGTTCCTCGGGCATTTCCTTTTTCTGTTTTTTCATCAGTTTCCAGCCGGTACGGACCAGACATTTCAGCATCCACGGACGAAACCGGTTCTCATCTTTCAGCTCCCGAATATGAAAATAACACTGCACGAAGGTTTCCTGCACAATATCCTCACTGTCCGCCAGATTATGGCACAGCAGCCACGCTGTCCGCATCGCCGTCTGTTTGTATCGCTGATACATGGCGTCAAAGGCATCTTCATCGCCGTCTTTCCATTTTCTGATCAATTCAACGTCTGTCTCCATGCTTACCACCTCCCTGTGTCTTTTTGACGCGTCTACCTATAAGAGCACGATTCTCCCGATCTGGTTCAAAAATTTTCATAAGAAAAGAGACCCGGTCTTTGATATGCTCCCCTTTAGGTAGACAGTTGAAATAATAAAACTGTTTATCTGGAGGGGAGTTTTATTATGCCTAGAGGAATATTACCAGAAGTGAAGCTACGGGCCGTAAAAGATTACAT
>NZ_NFLV01000040.1 GCF_002161065.1 Eubacterium sp. An11
CCACCGCCCTCTGCACCATGTTGTTCTCTCTGATGCACTGGCCCTGCTCCACCACGCTCTGGACCATAAAAAAAGAAACGGGAAGCTGGAAATGGACGGCGCTTGCCGCCTTCCTTCCAGCTTCCCTGGGAATCATCTGCTGCATGGCAATTCATACGATCAGCGTATTTCTTTCATTCTTCTTATGAAAATCGTCAGAAATTCGTGAGAAAAAATTGACACATTCTATACAATTATCGTGTATACTAACACCATCAGAACAACGAAAGCTGTTTTGATAGTCATAGATTTTTTCATACTTTTCTCTCTTCAAAAAAAGATACTGCCGACGGGCAGTATCTTTTTTATTTTATTTCATAGGAAATTGCATTCCTATGAAATAAAAAACGCTCCACGAGGATCGCACTGCGGCGGATAGGAAGATATCGCTTTCGCGACCCGCCGCAGGCAGAGAATCCTGCTTTGCAGGATTCTTTCTTGTATCACATCAGAGATTTCTGAAACGGCTCAGGAACTCTTTTGTCTTCTCTTTCTGCGGGTTACCAAAGATCTCTTCGCTGGTGCCTTCCTCCTCGATAACGCCGTCGGCCATGAAAATAATATGGCTGGAAATATCTCTGGCAAAAGCCATCTCGTGGGTAACGATGAGCATGGTCATGCCTTCTTCCGCCAGAGTGCTCATGACATTTAACACCTCTCCCACCATCTGCGGATCCAGAGCGGAGGTCGGCTCATCAAAGAGCAGCACTTCCGGTTCCATGGCCAGCGCTCTGGCAATGGCTACCCTCTGTTTCTGACCGCCGGACAGCTGGCGCGGTTTGGCGTTGATAAACTGCTCCATACCTACCTTTTCCAGGAACTGCATGGCCAGATTTCTGGCTGTGGTCTTATCTTTCTTTGCCACCTTTTCCGGACCGATCATACAATTTTCCAGTACCGTCAGATTATTAAACAGGTTGAAGCTCTGGAAAACCATACCCACTTTCTCCCGGTATGCCGGAACGGACATCTTCGGATTGGTGATATCCTCTCCGTGATAGAAAATGCTTCCGCCGGTCGGGTTCTCCAGCAGGTTGATACAGCGGAGCATGGTGGACTTGCCGGAACCGGACGCTCCGATGATGGAGATGACATCTCCCTTTTTCACTGTAAAATCAATGTCCTTTAACACCTCATGGGAACCGAAGCTCTTCATCAGGTGGGAGACCTCCAGAATATTATTTGTGTTGTCCATTATAATCTCCCCTTTCCATCCTGACCGAACTGTGTTCCCACACCCATGGTGTCTACCAGTTCGTAATTATCGTCGCCATCCAGCTTCTTCTCCCACAATAACAGCAGGCGGGAGGAGATCAGCGTCATAACAAGATAAATGCACATGACGATGGTGGCTGACTCAAAGTAGGTGTAAAGTGCGCCGGATACGCTCTTATGTACAAAGAACAGATCCACAACACCAATGACGGACAGCACTGAGGAGTCCTTGATATTGATGATAAAGTTATTGCCGATCTGCGGAATAATGTTCCGGAAAGCCTGCGGAAGAATGATATGCACCATCGCCTGAAAATGTGTCATACCGATGGCTTTCGCTCCTTCCATCTGTCCCGGATCCACGGAAATGATACCGCCCCGGACAGATTCCGTCATGTAAGCTCCTGTGTTGATGGACACAACGAAAAACGCTGCCTGCCACATACCCATATGGATATTAAATACCTGGGATGCGCCGTAATAGATAAACACGGCCTGCACCATCATTGGCGTTCCACGGAAAATCTCCACGTAAGCCTTGAAAATTACTTTTACCACTCTTAACAAAATCCGTTTCAGCAGGCCGTCTCTCTTCGGATCGATCGGAATGGTCTGCACGATACCCACGGCAAAACCGATGATACATCCGATGATCGTGGAGACAATGGCAATGGCCAGCGTGGTACCGGCTCCCTGTAGAAACGACATACCGTAATTCTGGAGCAGATAAATGATTCTCTCCAGAAAGTTCATCTCGGAAATCATTGTTTCATCCTTTCTCATACATAGCATATGGGGGCAAAATCTTCTGCCCCCGATACGCAAAATCAATCATGCTTCTTATATCTTCACAAACCTCTGCTCCGCCAGTTTTACTCGGATAACGGCTGAACGGAAATAGCTTCCTGCATCATGGCGTCGTAATCGTCTGTGGTCATGGTGTCCAGCACAGAATTAATCTGGTCTAACAGTTCTGTGTTACCCTTCTGCACAGAGATACCGATGTTGATCTCCTCGTCGGAAACCTGGAAATCATCGTCAGTGCCGGAGAAATCCAGCAGCTGGAAATCCGGATAAGCTACCTGTGCAGCCATACCGGTTGGCATATCGGTAACAACCACATCCGTACGTCCGCTCTCAAGAGCCACCAGCATAGCCGGTGCGGATTCCTGAGCCGGCTGAATGTTGGCGTCCGGAATCTGCGGCAGACAAATATCATACCAGATAGTTCCCAGCTGGGAAGTACAGGTTGCTCCGGCCAGATCTGCCACGCCTTTTGCATTGGCGTAAGCGCCGTCTTTCTTCACCAGAGTAACGATGGATGCGTAATAATACGGTTCACTGAAATCTACCATCTGCAGACGTTCTGATGTGATAGACTGTCCTGCGATCACACAGTCCACACTGCCGGACTGTACCGCCGGAACCAGAGAATCCCAGTCAAGCTTTACGATCTCCAGATTATATCCCAGCGCATCGGCAATCTTCTTAGCCATCATAACGTCATAACCATAGGCATAATCTTTACTGTCCTTGATCGGCACCGCGCCGTTGGAATCATCGGACTGTGTCCAGTTGTACGGTGCATAACCACACTCCATGGCTACCGTCAGTGTTTTTTTGCCGTTATCACCTGTGGACTCTGCTGCATTGTCGCCGGATCCACCGCAGCCTGCCAGGCCGATGACCATGGTCGCTGCAAGAACTAAGCTTAATATTTTCTTCTTCATACCCATTCTCCTTCTTACGTAAAAAAATAAAAACTTCATGTTGCTTTCTATTTACATCAATGTTCCCCGGTCATATCCGGACCGGCCGGACAGACAAGGAACATACACGTCCCTATGTTACCAGATTCTTTCCCACAAAGCAAATATTTTTGCAGGATAATCGACAGAAAACTGCAAAAAAAGAGAAATTCCTTTCAGAATTTCCCCTTTGAAATGTTTCTCTTTATTAAAATAAGCTGTCATGATTCCGGTTTTATCACTTTTCTGACAAATGACCCTGGTCCGGATCCCTTTTTGTGCGCTCTAGAAGGTTACCGTAATCTCGGTTCCCTTGCCCTCTTCGCTTTCCAGAGAAATAGAAGCGTTGTGGAGCGCCACAATGTGTTTTACGATGGCAAGCCCCAGTCCGGTGCCTCCCGTCTGTTTGGAACGACTCTTATCCACCCGGTAGAAACGCTCAAACACTCTTTCCTGATGTTCCTTCGGTATGCCGATCCCCGTATCTTTTACCCTGAGAAAGGCGTGCCCCTCTCTGGCTCCCACTTCCACCAGAACATTTCCGTTCTGGTTGTTATAACGGATCGCGTTATTGCACAGATTATCAATGAGTTCCCCGATCATCTCCCGGCTGCCTGTCACGCAGGTGGAAACCCCGATGCAGGCGATGGTCACCTCATGTTTGCGGGCGTACATTTTCAGATTGTCCACGCACCGCTCCGCCAGCTCATTCAGATCAAAAGTCTCCATGATGGTATCCCTCGCCGCCCCGTTATCAAGCTCCGAGAGACGGATGGTATCAGTGATCAGCGAGAGCAGCCGTTCCACGTTCTGACGGATCTTGGCGGAAAAAGTGGCAACCTCATCCTGTCCCACCATTCCATTTTCCATCAGTTCCGCATACCCGGAAATGGCTGTCAGCGGCGTCTTCAGCTCATGGGATACATTTGCCGTGAAATCCTGCCGCATCTTGGCAGCTCCCAGGATATCCGCATGCTGTTTCCTTATGAGCTGTGCAAACGGTACCAGCTCTTTGTAGGCCGGTGTGATCGTGTAGTCATCAATGTTCACCGCCATCTCCTCGATCGGCGCAATGATGCTTCTGGTAAAAAATCTCGCCAGAATGATGCACAGGATGATCATAAACAGCATCATGCCCGCAATGGCCGGAATCATATTGTTGGCGATGCTCCAGACATTCTCCTCATCTTTGGACACCCGGAGCACAGAACCGTCAGAGAGCCGCAGCGCATAATAGTAAGTGCTCTGGTTCAGTGTCTCTGATTCCCTGACAGACTCCCCGGAGCCACTGCGAAACGCTTCCACGACCTCCGGTCTCTCCGCATGATTTTCCATTTTGTGTTCATCCGCACTGTTATCATACAATACCTTTCCGTCCTCTCCAATCCACGTGACACGCAGATAGGAGGGATCAAAGGCATACCCTGTCTGATTGTCTTCCTGAAAAATATTCGCGTCGCTCAAAGTATGCGCCACCGTCGCCAGGTCCTCTTTCACCTGCTCCCTGTACACATCATAGAAAATGCGGAACATGACCAGCATCGTGATCACGATCGCCAGCACAGATATACCGATAAATTGTAAATTAATTTTCCTTTTCATATCACTTATTCCATCACGTAGCCCACATTGCGGACAGTCTTGATATGCGCACCGTTTTCTCCGAGTTTTTTCCGGAGGGTCTTGATATGCATGTCCACAGTTCTGGACTCTCCTTCAAATTCTGTATCCCAGACACGCTGCATGATCATCTCTCTCGTCATAACGATTCCCGCATTTCTCATGAGCAGCTTCAAAAGTTCGTATTCTTTATATGTAAGTTCCACGGCCTCGTTTTTGGAATACGCCATATGGCGCTCATCATCCAGAAAAACATCACCGATGGTCAGAAATTTATTCTCCGCCTGCTCCACGGTCCGGCGCAGGACTGCCTTCACTCTCGTGATAAATTCAATGATGGAGAAAGGCTTCTTAATATAATCATCGGCCCCGATATCAAGGCCCCTGACCATATCGATCTCTGAAGTCTTTGCGGTCACCATGATGACCGGCATCTTTTTGGTGATCGGATTCTGTCTGATCTTCTTTACGATCTCATAGCCATCCTCATCCGGGAGCATCACATCAAGAATCGCCAGATCCGGCACCTTTTCTTTGATCTTTTTATAAAAATGCGCTGCATCATCAAAGGTGTATACTTTATGTCCGCTGTTTTTTAATGCAATCGCCTCGATTTCCTGAATATTCGTATCGTCTTCCACTACATAAATTATTGCCATAATCTCATCCTTCTTTTGCTGCAGGTTACGGACAACTTCGGTCGCATGCTGTCCGGCGGGCTTTTCCGCCCGCAGGCTGTTTTTATTATATCTTGTTCAAAGCCCAATGACAAGATAATAACAGAAGAAGACTGAATGACCGCAGCCACATCAGTCCCCAATAATATTTCTGTGATTTCGCCTGAATCTGCCGGCTTTCATCTGAAATCCGGAAAATTATTCGTGTTTTCCTGTGATAGAAAAAATTGCCCACTCCGCGATGTTTGTCGCATGGTCGCCGATTCTCTCAAAATACTTGGCAACCATCAGCAGGTCTGCCGCCTGGTTGGCGCAGTTGGAATCTTTCTGGATAATATCGATCAATTCCCCTTTTACCTGAACAAACAGATTGTCAATAATATCATCATGGGAAATTACTTCCTCTGCCTTATCATAATTTCTTTCCACGTAAGCTTCCAGTCCCTGGATCAGCATTACCATGGTCTCTTTTGCCATACGCTCGATGTGCGTCAGCTGCTCAATGTGAGGCAGATCAGATAACACAATGGCAAGCTCAGAAATATCTGTGGCGTGATCGCCGATTCTTTCCATGTCGGTGATCATTTTCAGAGCTGCGGAAATCACACGCAGATCTCTTGCCACCGGCTGCTGCTGAAGAAGAAGACGGAGACAGAGATTCTCGATCGTCTTTTCTTTGGCGTCGATCTCTTCGTCGGACTCCATAGCTTCATGCGCCTTGTTCACATCCTGTTTGATGAGGGCCTCAATGGCCATGCCGATGGCCTGCTCAACCAGGGTTCCCATATTGATAATTTCTTTATTCAGCTGTTCCAGCTGTTCGTCAAAATGAATACGCATAATCAACCAAACCTTCCTGTAATATAGTCCTCTGTTCTCTTATCCTTAGGCATGGAGAACAATTCTTCTGTCTTTCCGGTTTCAATGATCTCTCCCAGAAGGAAGAATACGGTCTTATCGGAAACACGGGTTGCCTGCTGCATGTTATGTGTGACCATTACGATAGTGTAATCTTTTTTCAGCTCCATGGCCAGCTCTTCGATTTTGATGGTTGAGATCGGGTCCAGGGCTGAAGTCGGCTCATCCATCAGAAGCACTTCCGGCTGAACGGCCAGCGCACGGGCAATACAAAGTCTCTGCTGCTGTCCGCCGGATAATCCCAGAGCGCTCTTTTTTAATCTGTCTTTCAACTCATCCCAGATAGCTGCTTTGCGGAGAGAATCCTCCACGATGGCATCCAGTTTTGCTTTGGAACGGATACCATGGGTTCTCGGTCCGTAAGCGATATTATCATAGACGCTCATTGGGAACGGATTCGGTTTCTGGAATACCATTCCGACTCTTTTTCTTAAAAGGTTTACATCAAGGTCTCTGTAAATATCTGTATCATCAAGGGTTACCTTACCGGTAATTTTACATCCCTCCACCAGATCATTCATTCTGTTTAATGATTTTAATAATGTAGATTTTCCGCATCCTGATGGTCCGATAAACGCCGTGATCTCATTGGCGTAGATATCCAGGTTCATATCTTTTAACGCATGAAACTGGCCGTAATATAAATCCAGACCTTCAATCGCCATTTTTGCAGTGCTCAAAGTTCCACTCCTTCCAAATTTCTACGTTATACCTTCTGAATCTTCTTCGCCAGGAATGAGGATAACGCATTTATCAAAATAACAAGTATAAGTAATACAACGGCCGTCGCGTAAGCCTGATCCACATGAAGACCTTCACTGGCCAGCACGTACATGTGTACGGCCAGGGTTCTTCCTGAGGAAAAGAGATTCTTTGGAATCGCTGCCACGGTACCCGCTGTGTACATCAATGCAGCTGTCTCGCCGACAATTCTTCCCACGGAAAGGATCACACCGGAAAGAATTCCCGGTACGGCAGACGGCAGAATGATCTTAAAGATCGTACGAAGTTTTCCGGCGCCAAGACCGAAACTTCCTTCCCGGAAGGAATCCGGAACCGCCATCAGCGCTTCCTCTGTGGTTCTTAATATAACCGGAAGGACCATGATCGCCAGTGTGCAGGCACCTGCCAGAATGGAAAATCTCCAGTGCAGGGCGGTTACAAAGAAAAGCATACCGAACAGACCATATACGATTGACGGGATACCTGTCAGTGTCTCGGCGGTAACACGCACCACCTTTACAAGTTTATTTCCTTTTTTTGCATATTCCACCAGATAAATGGCAGAACCGATTCCAAAAGGAATGGCAAAAAGGAGAGAAATAAGAGCCATAATCACTGTATTAATGATAGCCGGTACCACAGATACATTTTCTGAGGTATATGTCCATGAAAACAGATCCGCATTCAGATACGGAACACCGTTCACCAAAATATAAACTAAAAGATAGACGAGGGCAATGATCGTGATCGCCGCTGCCAGTAATACCAGAAGCATCACTATAAAAGAACCCGGAGTTCTCTTATAAGAAGCAATACGGTCTTTCAGTGTCTGACGGTTCATGGCATCAATTTTTTCCGGCACAACTTCATTTACATTTTCTTCGACATTGTCTAATACTGCCATGATTTAATTCCTTTCTCCACGCATTTTCACAACAGAAAATGCCAGGTTGATAAGAAGGACAAAGACGAAAAGCACAACACCTGTGGCAATCAGAGCCTCTCTGTGAAGTCCCTCCGCATATCCCATCTCAATAACGATGTTGGCAGTCATTGTACGGATACCCTGGAAAATACCCTGCGGCATTCTCGCCTGGTTTCCGGCTACCATGATCACCGCCATAGTTTCACCGATCGCACGTCCGACACCAAGGATGATACCCGCGAGGATACCGGATTTTGCTGCCGGTAAGATCGCGCAGAACACGCTTCTCTCATGGGTTGCTCCCAATGCCAGCGAACCTTCATAATAACTTTCCGGCACGGCCCGAATGGACGCCTCGGACTGACTGATAATGGTAGGAAGAATCATCATACCAAGGAGAATAGACGCCGCCAGAATACTGCTTCCGCTTCCGCCGAAATTATTTCTGATAAACGGTACGATAACCACCATACCAAAGAAACCGTAGACAACGGATGGAATACCTGCCAGAAGTTCCACACCCGGTTTTACCACTTTATACATTCCAGCCGGACAATACCTTGCCAGAAATACTGCTGTGAGGAGGCCGATCGGCACTCCGATAATAATTGCTCCTGCCGTTACATAAATACTGCCGAGAATCATCGGGAAAATACCATATATGTCATTTCCCGGTCTCCACTCTCTTCCTAAAAGGAAATCGGCAAAGCCGATTTCCTTCATAGCCGGAACACCATTTGCAAATAAGAATACGCAAATCAATGCGACAGCAAGGATAGAGACACAGGCGGCAAGGAGGAAGACAACTTCCATTGTTTTTTCTTTATATTTTGCCATGTGTCATTCACTCCTTAATTTATCTTACTGTGCTGCTGTTGTTGCTTCAGCTGCTGTGCTGGAAGTAATGTCTGCCCAGTCTGTGGTCTCACCTGTGAAGATGCTCTTAACCTGGTCAGATGTTAAATCTGTCACACTGTTTTCGTTGTTTACGATGACTGCGATACCATCCTGTGCGATCGTGGTAGGTGTTACGCCCTGTGCCAGCTCCTCGTCTTTGATCTCTCTGGATGCCATACCGATATCGTAGCTTCCTTCTACTGTGGAAGAAACGCCTGTTGTGCTGTCTGTTGTCTGAAGCTCAACGCTCACGTTTGGATTTGCTTCGCCGTAAGCTTCGATGATCGCTTCCATAACAGGGGATACGGAAGAAGAACCGCCCACAACGATGTTTCCTTCTGCTGCCGGATCTGCAGTATATGCTGCTGCATCTCCCACAGGAATGTATCCGTTTTCTTCAACAACTGCCTGTCCCTCGGAGCTCATGATGTAATTTGTGAAGTCTGTCACTGCCGGGTTTGTCTGTCCTTCTTTTACTACAATGTTAAAAGGTCTTACCACTTTGTATGAACCATTCTCAACGTTTTCCACAGATGCTGCGGCACCGTCGATGTTTACTGCTTTTACAGTATCATTTAAAGAACCAAGAGAAATGTATCCGATCGCATTGGTATCGTTTGCTACGGAGGACATCATAACCGCTGTGCTGTTGGTGATGCTGGCGTCTACGGTTGTCATATCAACTTTTTCTCCGCTCTCATTTTCCTGCTCGATTCCGAACAGCTCGATGAAAGCTCCTCTTGTTCCTGATCCGTCTTCTCTGGATAATACGGTGATTGCTCCACCGTTGCCTGCGCTTCCGCTGCCTGTGCTTCCGTCGCTTCCGCTGTTACCGCCGCAGCCTGCTAAACATGCTGCAGATAATGCTACTACTAATGCTGTACCTAAAAACTTTCTCATAATGAAATTTCCTTTCTTCTCTTTTAATGAAATATTTTGCTTTTTTTGTTTTTCAAAGCCTTACCTTTGCTACCCCCATAGATTATTACCCTTTTGTAAAGTCCAAAACCTGACTTATGTAAAATCTATGAAAAGTTTTTGTATAACATTTTACATTCTCTACACTTTTGTACTTTTTCTAAAACAATAACCGCTTTTTTCTTTACTTCACATTTTCCCCTGGAAATGTATCTTTATGCATAAAATCATTTTGCCCGCCCTGTTTCCCTCCGCATAAGTTTCGCAAAGATTCCTGCCATACTTTTTCTATAACGTAAAAAGAATCCGGATTTCCCATCCCCGCCGGGACGTGATCTCTCGGATTCTCATAATTTCTCAATCTGTTTGCGAAGCTTCAAAAAGCGCTTGTCAATCTCCGCAATGTCAATGGCGCAGGCCTTAAGCTCTCTGCGAAGCTTCTCCGTATCTTTCTTTTCATTTTTATAGAACAGCTGATGGTCCAGGATTGCCCAGTAATTCATGGCCACAGACCGGACCTGGATCTCCACCCGCACCGTTTCTTCATTATGAAGCACCTCTCCGATCACATGGATGCTCCGATAACCGCTGGATTTGGGATGGGAAATGTAATTTTTTACCTTGATCACTTTCAGACTTCTGATCTTGCGGATTGCCTTTGCCATCCGGTACACATCATCCTGAAACGGACACACCACCCGGATACCGGCCATATCATTCAATGTCTCCAATGCACAGTCCAGGGTAATTTCCCTGTGTTTCCTTCTCAATTTACAGGCGATGCTCTCCGGCGTCTTGATTCTCCAGCTGATATTATCCATCACCTGCCGTCCGCACTCCGCAGAAATGCGCCGGCTGACTTCATTGATCTCCGGGATGATATCCCAGATCACTTCCGCATAAACCGCTTTCAGTCCACTTTCGTTCAGCTCCTGTTCCAGCTTTCTTTTCTTCTGTTCAAAAGAGTTTTCCTTCAAAAAATGCATTCCTCCTCTCAGTTTCTGCTTCCGGCCCGGCGTCCCTTCTCCGGCGGCGGCGCCGGGCCTTTGTATGTTTTCTACTATTTTATATTCTGTGCTGTTGTTTTTTCACAAAATACCGCCGGAAACTGCCATTGGATGGATTAAGTATATACAAAAAATGTAAAATCTATTCAATATATATGGAAATTTTCCGTAAATTTTGAGCAAAGAAAATCATCGTTTTCTCCCCTTTTCTTTACCGATCAGAGCGGCTCCGAGGGCGCCTGCATAACGTCCCTTTTCCCGGGGCGTGATCTCTGCTCCCAGCTTCTCCCTGCTCCGCCAGAAGAAACAGTTCTTCCAGCGTCACGCCCAGACGGTTCGCCATCACTTCCAGAAACTTTCCAGTTCCGGCGGAACATTTATCATTCATCAGAAAATCGGTCACCGCACCATTTTCAATGACGATAACCTTCGTATCCTGACCTCCCACATCCACAATAAAGCAGTCGCCGCCAAAGAGCTCCCGGCCGCCTCTTCCGTGACAGGTGATCTCCGTGACCACCTTATCCGCATAGTCCACCGCCACCCGGCCGTAACCGGTGGCAACCACCGTGGCGTTTTCCGCCTCCACATCAATTCCCTGTTCCAACAGATATTCTTTTATTTTAAGCGCCGTCTCCTTACTGCTCCATCCTGTTGGCCAGACAAAATATAATTCTTTTTCTCCCAGCACCCAGACTTTAGAGGCTGTGGAGCCGATATCAATACCAATGTAATACATCTTTCCCCCGTCTTTTTATAACATTTCGATAAACGCAGCGATCCTTGTGGAAAGCTGTCCCACATCCGACTGGGAATAATCCGTCTCCAGACTCATATATGGAATCTTTTTCTCCCCGTTGACAAATCTCTTGATCCGGAGACTCTCCACCGCGTAGGTATGGCAGGCCTGCAATTCCATATCGATGACACCGTCCACCTGGTATTCATCGATCAGGCGATCCAGCAGTCTGATCCGGTTATCATTTGGGGTCATCACAGAACAGCCGATGTTCACATATTTTCTCGCCAGCGCCTCATATACATCCGGCAGACTCTCATCCACATTTTCTTCCATGGATTTTACGCCGCTGCAGTTCTCATAACAGACCACAACTCCGCCGTTGTCTTCCACCGCCTGCACCACTTTCATGGTGGCGCCGCCCATAGGACAGCCGGTGATGAGGATCCTCGGCTGTTTCTGCCGTGCCCCTCCCTCCGCCTTGATTTTTTCAATGAGGGCGTCCATCTGTGCCGGAATCTCCTCCCGGTTAAAATTAAAGGTGGTGCCTATCAGCGTATTCAGCAGATCCATGCCGGAAATCGGAGCCGGGTCTGCCTTCATGACGGAATACAGCCGCTTCAGAGCGCTTCTCTCCGCATTCTTCACCCGGATGCCCCGGCGGATATCCTCCTCTGTGATGGTCACGCCGAAGGTCTCTTCCAGCTTTTCTTTCATGCGGATGATCTCCTTCCGGTACATGGCGACGCCTTCCTCCGTCGGACAGTTGGGCAGTTCCATCACGTGCACCGGCTTGAACTCGCCCATATATTCATACATTTTCTTCTTTCCATCGCAGGTGGTCTCCCCCACTACCAAGTCTGAGAAGAAGAAAAATGGACATTTGTCTGTCTTCCCGAAACCGTAGCTGGATTTGATCAATGGACAGAGGTTCTTTGGCAGATCCTGTTCCGCCGCCGGAATGGTCTCATCGGATGTGGCGCACAGCGATACCACCGCCGCATCCATAGCCACCGCCAGTTCCTGCAGAAAATATGTACAAAAGATTCCGATGACCGGCTTGTCCGCGTCTTTAATCTTCTTTACATTTAAAAATGCCTGTTTCCTTCCCTCGGCAAAGTCTTCAAAAATCTCCGATTAACCGTCTAAGAAAGACTCCTGCTTTGCAGGATTCTCCGCCTGCGGCGGGTCGCTTCAGCGACATCTTCCAATCCGCCGCAGTGCGATCCTCGCGGAGCGTTTTTTATTTTATAGAAACGCAGTTTCCTATAAAATAAAAAACAGCTTCATAAATGCGATATTTTCTTATATAATAAATCTGATACTTTCATCATAATGAAGCTGATGCTTTCATTATTATGAAGCCGATGCTTGAATTATACAAAGGAACATATATTTTTGATCATATCTACATTTTATTGAAGGAAGGATTTCTTATGGACAACAAAACACAGAACACACCAACCGATAAGCAAAAGACTGATTTAACAAAGACTGATTATTTACCAGGGCAGGAAACCAACACTTCCGGCGGCTCCGCGGAGCGTCTCCGCCGTCAGATGGCTTTCTGCCTGGAAATCGACAAAGAAAAGTTCATCGGAAGGCAGACCTACTTATCCGACGGAGAACGGAAAGAAAACGATGCGGAACACGCCTGGCATATGGCCGTCATGACCCTGCTGCTCAGCGAATACTCCAATCAGGAGATCGACGTTTTAAAGACTATGGGTATGCTGCTGATTCATGATCTGGTGGAGATCTACGCCGGAGATACCTACGCCTACGATGAAGAGGGAAAGAAAACCCAGAAGGCCCGGGAGACAGCCGCCGCCGACCGTCTTTTCGGCATACTGCCGGAAGATCAGGGCAGCCGCCTGCGCTCCTGGTGGGAAGAATTCGACGAAGGGGACACGCCGGAAGCCCGGTTTGCCCGGGCCATGGATCACATCCAGCCGCTGATGCTAAACGCTTCCACCCACGGAAAAAGCTGGGAGGAACACGGCATCCGTCTGTCGCAGATCTTAAACCGCAACAAAGAAACGGACAAGGGTTCCTCCCAGCTGTGGGATTACGCCTATAATAATTTTATTCTGCCGAACCTGGCCGCCGGAAAGATCACTCCGGATGATTAATTCTCCACCGGCAGCACCTGACAGCAGGCCATGGTGGTGAGGGCGGCCCGGTGGTTCTCCGGTGTGGTGCCTGCACAGCAGGAAGGGTCCACGTAAACCGGCACTTCCGGCAGAGCCGCTTTCAGGATCAGCGCGTTGGAGACCACGCAGATATCCGTACACAGGCCGATACACTCAATCCTCCTGATCGGATGTTCCCTGTGCATGTCCTGCATCATTTCCATCAGCTCCATGGAACCAAAGGCCGGTTTTTCACAGACCGGCCAGTCATTTTCCTGCCGCATCTGTTCCAGATTCCCGGCCAGCTGCCAGCCGTCACTGCCTTTGATGCAGTGTTCCACCGGCAGCAGACGCCCCTCCTGGGTGGAAAGATAATCCGCCTCGTGGGTGTCCTTTGTGAAGATGACCTGTCCCGGCCAGTTCTTTACCTTCTCCTCCACCGCCGGCAAAATGGCCTGTGCCTCTGCAGTGCCCAAAGCACCGTCCACAAAATCCTTCTGCATGTCAATGACAATCAATACATTTTCTTTCATAAGCAACCTCCTGTCTCCAAAAACTTTACGCCGATCCGTCAGAAAACCGTCCCGTCAGATTTTCTTCAGAAATCCTTCACGAAATTTTGATTTAGAGTTCACAGTCTGTTCATATACTCTCTGTATACTATAAATCACAAAACGGAAAACGTTTTGGACTCATAAATTTTTTCATACTTTTCTCTCTTTTGTTGTGGAACCGCTGTCCCGGATCTAGTATCCCGGACGGCGGTTCTTTTTTATCCGAGGCTTGCCAGCTTTGACAACAGCACCCGCTGAAATTCCGGCAGATTTACCTGATCCAGCAGGTAAACCGACGCCGACAGAGACAAGTCCTCAGCGGCATCTCCTGTACCGACAACACCGGCGTCAGGACATTCCGCACAGATCGTTCTCCCTCGGTTTTCACCCCAGGAGCAGTCCACCTGCACTGCTGCATTTTTTCCGGAAAACAGATCCGGATCAGTGAGAAAGAGAATGGTCACCGCATCGTGGATGGCTACCATATTCTCCTCTCCTTCGTGTCTGGTGGTATTCAAATAGAAGGAAAGCATCTGGCCGCAGGCCTGTTCCACTTTCCGGTCACTTTGACAGAGTTTCTCAATCTGCGCACCGTCCAACCCGCTTTTCAAAGTCACATCCAGCCCGCACATGACGATCGGCACTCCGGCCCCAAAAACCATATGCGCCGCCTCCGGATCCGCCCAGATATTAAACTCCGCCGCCGGCGTCACATTTCCCCCCGAAGAAGAACCGCCCATGAGCACGATCTGTTCTATCCGCTGCCGCACTTCCGGAAACGTCCCAAGAAGAAGAGCGATATTGGTCAAAGGCCCCGTGGGCACCAGGGTGACCTGCTCACCGGCCGGCAGCTCCATGATGCGGGTGTACATGTAGAAGATCCCGCTCTCTGAGGCCGTCTGTTTTGTGGCCGCCGGCAATTGGCAGTCCCCAAGACCGGTGCTGCCGTGAACATCTCCGGCCGGCTCCACCGGACGCACCAGCGGACCGCGGGCGCCCCGCACCACAGGCACATCTTCCATGCCAAGAAATGACGCCAGCTTCAGCGCATTTCCGGTCACCCGGTCACTGATCTGATTGCCGGCCACTGTGGAAATACCAAGGATATTTAACTGATCCCGGCTGGCCGCCGCCATGGCAAGAGCCACGGCGTCATCAATACCCGGATCACAGTCTATCCAGATGTTTCTTTGTTTCATCGGTGCATCCCTCCATCTTTACCATACAAATCTTCATATGGATTCTCTGTTCTTATTCTATCATTTTCCGGGAAAATGTACACTGTCTCGTATTTTACGACCGTCCGAATTCCGCCAGTTCCAGCCCTTCGTTTCTCTCAAGAGTCATGCCAATGCTCCAGCTGTTGACAAACAACAGCAGCGGACGTCCTTTCAGGTCTTTAATCTTCTTCATATCGGAAGTTCCCCGGATCTTATCCAGATCGATATCCGGATTTTCAATCCAGCGGATATATTCATACGGAAGGCCTTCCATGATGATCTCCACATTATACTCGTGATTCAGGCGGTATTTGAGCACATCGAACTGCAGAGTACCCACCACGCCGACGATAATCTCTTCCATACCGGTATTGAACTCCTGGAAGATCTGGATAGCGCCCTCCTGGGCAATCTGATTGATTCCCTTGATAAACTGTTTTCTCTTCATGGTGTTGACCTGACGCACTCTGGCAAAATGCTCCGGCGCAAAGGTCGGGATGCCTTCATAGGCAAACTTTTTATCCGAAGTGGTCAGAGTGTCTCCGATGGAGAAAATACCCGGATCGAAGATACCGATGATATCTCCGGCATAGGCCTCCTCGATCATCTTACGCTCGCTGGCCATCATCTGCTGCGGCTGCGCCAGACGGACCTTTTTGCCGCCCTGAACGTGGAACGCATCCATACCCGCCACAAACTTGCCGGAACAGATACGCATGAAGGCGATACGGTCCCGGTGGGCCTTATTCATATTGGCCTGGATCTTAAAGACGAAGGCAGAAAATTCTTCTTCCTCTGCCGGATCGATGAGTCCCTGGTCGGACATTCTCGGCAGCGGCGGCGTTGTCATGGCAAGGAAATAATTTAAGAAGGTCTCCACGCCAAAGTTCATGAGGGCAGAACCGAAGAACACCGGAGACAGCCGGCCCGCGTCCACCTCGCTCTGATCAAACTCCGCGCTGGCACCGTCTAAAAGCTCAATCTCCTCGGAAAGCTGTGCCAGGGCGTCTTCCGTCACATAGGAAGTCACTTCCGGCGCATCCAAAGCCACCTCTTTCATGGTTCCCATACGGGTTCCCTTCATGGTATCCTCAAACAGGTCGATGACCTTTTTCTCCCGGTCATAGACGCCGGCAAACTGTTTGCCGGAACCGATCGGCCAGTTGACCGGACAGGTCGGGATTCCCAGCTCTTTCTCGATCTCATCCAGCAGGTCGAAGGTATCCCTAGCCTCCCGGTCCATTTTATTGATAAATGTAAAAATCGGGATATGACGCATAGCGCAGACCTTGAACAGTTTCCTGGTCTGGGCCTCCACACCCTTGGAAGCGTCGATGACCATGACGGCGGAATCCGCCGCCATCAGCGTCCGGTAAGTATCCTCGGAGAAATCCTGATGGCCCGGTGTATCCAAAATGTTGATACAGCAGCCGCCGTACTCAAACTGCAGCACCGAGGAAGTCACCGAGATACCCCTCTCCTTCTCAATATCCATCCAGTCGGACACAGCGTGCTTTGCCGTGGCCTTTCCCTTGACGGAGCCGGCCTGGTTGATGGCGCCGCCGTACAGGAGGAACTTCTCTGTCAGCGTCGTCTTTCCGGCATCCGGGTGGGAAATGATGGCAAAGGTCCGTCGTTTCTTTATTTCGTCTGTAATTGCTTTATTCATGGCAGATTTCCTTTCTTTATATACATCAAAAAAGGAACACCGTTTCCGGCGTTCCCCCTAATCGGCAGAAACAGCACATTCCTAATTATATCTGCTTTTTCTAAAAAATCAATCTATTCTGCCATTTTTCTGCTCTTCCAGTCCGATGGCCTCGTCAATCGGTATAGATACGAGGATACCGTGGGCCGGTGTGCGCAGTCCACAGGAATTGATGATGGCTGCCATCACTTCCTGTTTCTTTTCTGTTGGAACAATGATCATGACGAATTCCTGCTCATCCTGCATGGCGATGCCCAGATGCTGGCTGGCCCGCTCGGAACTCCGTCTTCTTCCTTTCATGACAGTTCCACCTCTGGCTCCGGCATCCCTGGCCACATCGATCACATCATCACTGTAGCCGCCCGCCACAGAAACCCATATCATTGTATATTTCGCTTTTTGATGTACCTCGCTCATATCCTTCCTCACCTTCTCTCTTATTTTTTCTATTGCGGCATCTCCCGCCTCTTTGTCCAGTACTTTGATCACGCAGTTCTGAAGTCCTGTCACCGGCAGGCTGACGGCGATACCTCCGCCTTTACGTTTATAGTACATATGGTCATTCATGTGGGAAAATACTTCCTGCACTTTGTCTTTCGGAAGAACAGCAAGGGTAACCAGACGGGTGGAACCTCCCAGTCCGAATATATCCATGATCTCAGAAGGAGCCGTACCCTTGCCCCGGCACTGATAAAAAATCGGCAAATGCAGCTCATCCAATATTTTTTCCAGCTTCTTCCCATCTTTCACATCCGTGACAGAAATCAGCATACGCGGGAAAAAATGTCCGCCTTCCTGTAACATACTCATTCTTTGTCCTCCTCAAACTCTACAACAATATCATCCGATAAATCTCCCGGCAATACCGGCACGGTTTTCGACTTATGCTCATAAATCACGCCCATCAGCTGCACGGCAATAAGCGGCGCCAGGGCAACCAGAGCGACAATTCCAAAGGCGTCCGTCACCACATTTCCTCCGATGGCCGTGCTGGCACCCATAGCCAGAGGCAGCAAAAAGGTTGAAGTCATGGGACCGCTGGCAACGCCGCCGGAGTCAAAGGCGATACCGACAAAGACCTTCGGCACAAACCTGCTGAGCACCAGAGCGATAATATAACCCGGAATGATCACCCAGTAGATATTGATCCCTGTCAGCACCCGCACCATGGCCAATGCCACCGCACCGGCCACGCCAATGGACAGCGCTATATTCATCATTCCCCGGGAAACCGCTCCTCCGGTGAGATCCTCCACCTGCTCGTTGAGCACCTGCACCGCCGGCTCCGCCTTTACAATATAGTAACCGATGATGATTCCAATGGGAACCAGGATCCATTTAAACGAGCTTCCTGACAAACCAGTTCCAAGAAGATTACCAACCGGGGCAAATCCAATATTTACTCCGGTCAGAAACAGGATCAGCCCCACAATGGTATAGACAAAACCGATGGCCATACGCAGCAGCTGTCTTTTTCTGTAATTCTTCGTCAATATCTGAAATACCACCAGCACGCCTATTACTGGAAGCATACTACGAATCACCTCATTTGTATAGTCCGGAAATGCTTCCACAAACTGGTAAACCACATCTCTCGTGGTAACGACCGACGTGATTTCCACCGCGGTATACACTGCCTCCGTCGGATGATAGAAGATTCCCAGCAGAAGAACCATCATGATCGGTCCGATACTGCAGAGGGCAATCAGTCCGAAACTGTCTCCCTCACCTTCTTTATCACTTCGGGCCGCAGATAAACCGATACCGACCGCCATGATAAACGGAACTGTCATGGGACCTGTGGTAACGCCGCCGGCGTCAAAGGCCACCGCAGTAAATTCAGATGGAGAAAAAAACGATAAAATAAATAACAGAACGTACAGAATCATCAGCAGTCTGGAAAGACTGACCTGAAACAAAATACGAAGCACCGCTGCGGCGAGAAAGATACCGACGCCCACAGCGACTGTCCAGATTAACACGTTATTGGGAATGGAAGCCACCTGATTGGCCAGTACCTGCAGGTCCGGCTCAGAAATCGTAATAATCGCTCCCATCAGAAAACATACCACAACAATCACAGGCAGCCGGCTTCCTTTCACCAGCTTACCGCCGACCCCCTGACCCAGCGGGGTCATTGACATTTCGGCTCCTAACTGAAAGAACCCCATGCCCACGATCAAAAGTACCGCTCCTGCCAGAAACAGGGCCAGGGTCCCGATCTCCATGGGGACCAGCGCCACGCTCAAAAATAGTACAATGATTGTTATTGGCAATACACTCGACAAAGATTCTCTGATTTTTTCTTTTAACTTTTCATTCATAACAAAAGTATGCCTTCCTCCCTTCTCTCGATTGGATGTCCGGACAACGTCCGATTCCCCGCCTTCGATTTGATGCCTTCACACACAAACATCTGCCGATGGGATGACGTCCCGCTGCACATCCAGGGGGTTTACGGGCTGCAATCATATTTATTCTACCATTTTAGTATGTTTTTTGTAAACCTTTCCTTTTCTTTTTTATTTTTGTAAATTCTTTCGAAAATTAAATAAGAAAGGCACCCGGATGATATTCCATTCCGGATGCCGCTGTCAGACTATTAATAATAGATTTCCGGCTCGTCCTCTTTCATAAATGTCTTTACACAATACGCAACCAATCCTATCACAGAGGCTCCCGCCACAATCTTTAAAAGCAATTTCATAAGACCTACCTCACTTTCTTCAAGCCACACATTACAGTTTCATCACTTCTCTATTGTATCGTGTAATCACCCAAATGTGTCTGTCGATATTTCTACGATTTAGACTATATTTTCTTACTGCTTTCGGTATTTTTGTAACAGAAAGAAAAGATTTTTTATGCTGTTTCTCTGTTTTTTATGATATGATTAAAAAAATGTTGATTATGGAGGATTATTGTGTTAAGCGCAGACAGACAGAGAATTATTTTAGATCAGCTATATGAGAAAGGTTCCGTCAAAGTATCTGAACTGAGTCAGGAACTAGGAGTCCATGAGGAAACCATCCGCCGGGACTTAAAGGCCCTGGCGCAGAAATGGGACATCGATATCGTCTACGGCGGCGCCATCCTGAAACACCAGATTACCACTCCAGCGGTGCCGGAGATCAACATGCAGATCAAGCGCAGCAAAAACTACGAAGAAAAACAGCTGGTAGCCAAAAAAGCCGCCGCCCTCATCGAGCCCGGCGAGACCATCGGATTAAATTCCGGCAGCACTGTGGAATACATCCTCGATTATATCGAAGACAAAAAACCACTGAACATCATTACCTTAAATGTACACATCGCCTCCAAAGCACTACTTCTGGACGGCGTGGACGTCTACATCCCCGGCGGCAAACTCCGTTCCAAATCCGGTTCCGTCATCGGTACCGAGGCAGCGGATTTCATCCGCTCCTTCACCATTGACAAATGTTTCTGCGGCGTTTCCGCCGTCAATTTGAGCAAAGGCATCTGCCACCCGAACTTCGAGGAAATCGCCGGCAACAAGGCCATGGTCGCCGCCTCCCGGCAGCGCTACATCGTCTCCGATTCCAGCAAGATGAACCAGAACGCCCCTTTCAAGATGATCGACCTCTCCGATGTGGGCGGCTTCATCGTGGACACTCATTTTCCTGAAGAATATCGGGAATATATGGAGCTTCACGGGATAGCGGTGATTTAAAACTGCCCGTCTTCCTGTGCAGGCTCCACCTGATTGGCGGTCAGCACCTTCCGAACCCCTTCCTGCACTTTAAAATAATCTTCGAGAAGAGAATCCAGGTACTCGCTGCCCGCCTTCTCCAGATGATAATAGACCCTCGTCAGCCGTTTTCCCACCAGCTTCTTATAATCACTCACATATCCTTTGTCAGACAGCTTATAAAGAATCGGGTACAACGCCCCTTCTGTCACAGTGATGGCTCCCTCCGACTGTTCCTTGATCTTCTGGGTGATCTGATATCCATAACAATCTTCCACCCGGAGAATCGATAATAGTAATAATTCAATTGTTCCTTTTTTAAATGAATTCCTATTTGCCATGTATATATATCCTTCCGTCATTTACTTTATAGCACCTATGCGGGAAAATCAATATTTTTTTATTACAGGCAATCCCGCCAGAATTCCTATACCATAATTTTTCTCCGGGCAGAATGCAGATTCCCAACCTGAACCACATCCGGGCTGACAGAAACATAGCAACAAGATATGGAACAATCATGACAATTTACCGGAAGCACTGCAATGAAGGGTGACGGTTTTGGTCTTACT
>NZ_NFLV01000041.1 GCF_002161065.1 Eubacterium sp. An11
CTGCCGGCGAACTGCCGGAAATCCGGAAAAGGAGAAGTGAAATAGAGATTGGAGCAAATCTGTCCTTATCATACAGGTTTGCTCCAGATTTGTACAGGTACGAGATATCTACCGTTTACGGAACAACTGTTTTAGGCAAAAGTATTGTTTCTGGTTTGTTAAATCCAAAGCGGCACATTTTTTCAACGGGTGATTTTTGTTAGAACATTTGTTAGAACACGCCAATTTTTGATGATTTTGAGGAAAAGAATCATTATCCTGAAAAATAAAAAAACACCGAATAATCACTATTTAAGCGGTTATTCGGCATTCTGAAATGTAGTCGAGGCGACGGGACTCGAACCCACGGCCTCTGCGTCCCGAACGCAGCGCTCTACCAAACTGAGCCACGCCTCGATGCAACGATAGTATTCTATCAAACTACAAACATTCTGTCAAGACTTTTTTGAGTTTTTTTGAAACTTTTCTGAGAAGCGTTTCGGAATCATTTTGGACATTTCGGCGGGGGAGAGGGTGTTGTGATATGGAGCAATTGTTAATCGGAAATCTGTGTGGAACGGAGACGATTTCAGTTGTTTATCTGAGGAAAAGATCCTGAAGTAAAAACACCCCGGACAGATGCCTGATTTTGCATTTGCCCGGGGTGTTTGCTGGCTGCTATCTGAAAATCTGGGCAGCCGGATTATTTTGTTTTTGTGTCTTTTGCTTTTGTATCCTTGGTCTTGCCGTCTTTTGCTTTTGCATCTTTGGTACCATTCGTATTCTCAGATTCTTCCGGATTCTCTTGCGGAAGCTCGATGCGTTCAATCACTGCTTTTTCAATCTGGTGGTCTTTTATGTAGCTCACATGAATGTGGAGCTGCTCAACCTCCAGGTCGATGTTTTGTGGGCCATCCTGGGGAATCTGACCGAGAATGTCGAATACGAGTCCGCCGAGGGTATCATAATCATCATTTTCGAGATCCACGCCGGTTTCGTCTTTGATTTCCTCCAGAGAAATGTTTCCGTTGATTTCCCAGGAAGATTCTGTCTGCTGCTCAATCTGTGGTTCGCTGCTGCCAAAGGCAGGCATATCCTCGCTCAGTTCACCGACCAGTTCTTCAACCAGGTCATTTAAAGTGACAATGCCGACCATGCCGCCGTATTCATCGAGAATGACGGCAAGGGAATTATGGCTCTGTTTCATGTTACGGAAAAGAACGTCGGCCTTGACGGTTTCCGGTACAAAATAAGCAGGGCGGACAGCGCCTTCCAGAACACTCTGCCTTGTCTTGTCAGACAGACGGAAATAATCTTTGGCGTTCAGGATACCGACTACCTGATCCGGGGAATTGTCACAGACCGGATAAAGGGTATGGCGGCTGTCGTGAATGATCTGTTCCCATTCTTCATCGCTGTCTTCGAGAAAAAGAATGGTGACGTCGGTACGATGAGTGGCAATTTCACCGACCATCAGATCATCGAACTCAAATACATTCTGAATGAACTCTTTTTCTTCGTAATCAATGGCGCCCTTTTCACTTCCGGCGTCTACCATCATTCGGATTTCCTCTTCGCTCACCTCGTCGTCAGCCTCTGTCGGATCGATTCCGAACAGGCGGAGCACAGCGTTGGTGGACAGAGAGAGGAACCATACGATCGGTTTGAAGAGAGTGGAAATTCCACTGACCAGTCCGGAAATTGCCAGAGCCAGCTGTTCGGACTTTTTCATGGCAATTCGTTTCGGAACAAGTTCACCGAAAATCAATGTAAAATAGGATAAGATCAATGTGATCAGGACTACGGCTAATGTGTTCAGCGTGGAACGCGGGATACCGACGCCCAGGCTGATAAGAAAATCAACCAGAGGATCGGAAAAGTTGTCAGCCGCGAACGCACTGCCCAGAAAGCCGGATAAAGTGATAGCCACCTGAATGGTTGACAGGAACCGGGATGGTTCGCTGATCAGGCGGTTGAGCCGGACCGCTTTTTTGTTTCCGTCTTCTGCCATTTTGGCAAGTTTTGTTTCGTTGGTGGATAGTACAGCAATTTCTGCGCTGGCAAATACGGCATTCAGCGCGATCAGTATGACCTGGATCAACAATAAAAATATTATGGAATCTTCCAAAGTAAAAACCTCTTTCTTTTCATAAATTTTTTAAATATACTTTCGATTGTTTTCAATATTTTATACATTTTCCTTTGAGAACGCTTTTATACATTTTGATGAAAAATATCTTTATAAAACCAATAAAAATGTATAAATTTTCCCTGAAAAAAGCATGAGACATGGCCTGTGTATCGTTGTTGACACACAGGTCATGCCTCACCTAGTATATGATCATATTTAATTTATTATCAGCATTATCAGGGTTAGCGTCATTATCACTAGTATCCATCGCCTGGCAGTAACCTCCTTGAATGATTAAAAAACGTATTATAAAAAATAAATGATACCGTTACACATTATATCGTGACCGATATGCTATGTCAAGAAAAGATTTGCTGCTTCCGGGTGTGGAAATTTACTGCTTCCCGGCGTGAAAAAGAGTCTTTTGATCTTTAAAAAGTGAAAAAATCATACATAAAAGGCATAAGAAAATGCATTTTATTACAAAAAAAGAGCAGATTATGTCATGAAGAACAAAAAGCGTTGTTTTTTTGTTATAATAAATATTCAAAGTATATGTAATAAACGACTGAAGGATGAAGTGATATTTTATTGTGTTAAAGAGGGGAAAGAAATGATGACTGGAGCACTTTTTCAAAAAATAGAGAACTGGCTTGAAGAAAACAATTGGAGTTACGAGAGCCGCAGAAAAGCGGGCATCATAGAGATGAATATGGGACTTACCTGTGAACTGAGACGGTGTCAGGTGATTGTGTGGATGAAAGATGGAAAATGCACAGTTATGGGAAGAGTACCGGTGAAAGTGGAAAAAGGTGCCAGAGAGCGGGTGGCGGAATATTTTTGCCGTGTGAATTATGGTCTGTATTCCGGACATTTTGATTTAAATTACAGTGACGGGGAACTTCGGTACAAAACTTATCTGGCGGAGAGTGCCGATGAGGAGATACAGAAAGATAATATTGGAGACGCGCTGGTGTGTCCGGCGATGATGTTTGATATATATGGACCGGGTCTTCTGGAAGTGTGGAGAAAGGAAAAGACGCCGGCGGAAGTAATGGAGGAAATATATAAAATAAGGGAGACAGAGGATGATTATAGGAGTATGTGACGATGATAAATCCTGGTGTGGATATGCGGCAAAAGTGATCGGTGAATACGCCAAAAATACCGGGCAAAATGTGGAAGTATCATCATTTTACAACAGCGATGAAGTCTTAAGCTGGAAAGGTCAGCCCTGGGACGTGATGTTCATGGATATTGAACTGGGCGAAGAGAAGAATGGAATTTCTGTGGCAAGAGAGTTGAATAATCGTTTTCCAGGTTGTCAGATAGTGTTTCTGACCAATTACCTGTTTTATGCGGTGGATATATTTCAGACCAGACATACATATTTTGTATTGAAAGAGCAGCTGGAAGAACGGCTGCCGGAAGTATTTGACAAATTATTGCATCAGCTGGAACAGTCAGGAAAAAAGATGATTTTTTCTGCTTCGTGGGGCAGACAGGTGATTGTCCGACTTTCTGATATGTACTATCTGGAGCGGGAACTGCGGTATACAACGGTACATACCTCCTGGGGGGATTTTCAAATAAAAGAAAAGCTTGACGAACTGATGGACAGTCTGCCGGAGAATGAGTTTTCCCGGTGCCACCACAGCTATATTGTATATTTTCCGGCAGTCCGGGAGAAAAAGAAGAATTCTTATGTGCTGGAGAATGGAAAGGAGATTGCCATCAGCCGCAGTTATATGAAGCAGACCAATGAAGACTGGATGAAATGGGCTCTTTTTCAAATGTCTTAAATATCATTAATTTTATATCTTTTCTGTGGGAAAAATGTTATAATAAAACAGTATCCGGATTCTGTCTGTGGACGGAATGTGGATGCTGTTTTTCAATTTAACAGCAGGGTTACACCTTTGTTCTCGCAAAAAGGAGGTATTATGATAATGGGTGGTTATATTATCTCGAACAGAAAAGTAGCAGTGATCGGAGCAGGTTTTGTGGGATCTTCCATTGCGTATGCATTGACGATTCGCAAATTGGCGCGGGAGATTGTCCTCATAGACATTGACAAAGAGAAAACAGAGGGCGAAGCGCTGGACATCCAGCATGGTATTCCGGAACTGGGCGATGCTGTGGTGCGGGCAGGCGGATATGAAGATTGTGCAGACTGCGATCTGATCATCATCACAGCAGGGAGAAACAGAAAACCGGGTGAGAGCCGTCTGGATCTGATTACCGGCAATTCACAGATTCTCAAAAATGTAGTGGAACAGATACAGAAATATTATACCAGAGGTGCCATTATGCTGGTGAGCAATCCGGTGGATGTTCTTGTATATCAGTGTACCCGGTGGATGGGTCTTCCGGACGGAAGAGTCTTTGGAACCGGCTGTGAGCTGGATTCTTCCAGAATGGTTCGTCTGATTGCTGATTATACCAATCGGGATACAGAAGCAGTGAAGATAAGTATAGTGGGAGAACATGGGGATGCGCAGATTCCTATATGGAGCAGGGCTTCCATTGATGGGATGCCGATACAGGAATATTGCGAAACACAAGGACTGCCTTGGACGAAGGAGCAGAGAGAGGTTCTCACAGAACAAGTGCGTGGAATGGGTGCCGCCATTATTAAAAATAAAGGAAGAACTCATTATGGCATTGCCACCTGCGCATGTTATCTGGCAGGTGCTGTTCTCGATCAGAGACCGGCCATCGCGTCGGTGTCCACTGTGTTGAGAGGAGAGTACGGCGTCAGTGATGTGGGACTGAGCGTTCCGTCTATTCTCGGCGTCAATGGAGTGGAGAAGCGTCTGGAAGAAGAATGGGCACAGGAAGAACTCACCTTGTTCCGTCAGGCAGCGGATAAGATGAAAGGAGTTTTAAAAACACTATGAAAAGAGCAGCTGATTTTAGAGGGATAGCCAGAGGGTGTCTGTCCGGACACTGGGCTTCTGCCGTAGGAACGACTCTGCTGGCAGGACTTTTAGGTGCGAATATTACTATGACCGGAAGCGGAGTATCCACTGTAACGAATATATACAATAGCGTCTCTGATGAAGATGGAGGAGTAGTTACGATATCGCAGAATATACCGACAGTGTTTCTGATGACACTGGCGGCGATACTTCTTGTATCCGTATTTGTTCTGATGGTCGTTGCGGTTGTCCAGTTTATCATCGGCAGTTTTGTAAGCCTTGGCCTGGCTACCTATAATCTGAATCTGATCGACGGAAAAGAAGCGAGAGTAGGGCAGATTTTCTGTCACACATCCATCATGGGCAAGGCTATATGGCTGAGACTTCGGATGAGTATTTTCACCTTCCTGTGGAGCTTGCTTCTCGTTATACCGGGCATCATCAAAAGTTATTCCTACAGCATGGCAGGATTTATCATGTCTGAGAATCCTGAAATGTCCGCAAAGGAAGCCATGGAAGTCTCCATGCGGATGATGAAAGGAAATAAATGGAGATTGTTCTGCCTGCAGCTGAGTTTTATCGGCTGGGGAATCCTCTGTGTTTTTACCGTTGGAATCGGCTATCTGTGGCTGAATCCATATATGAATGCGGCAACGGCGGCATTTTATGATGAGATTTCCAGAAATGAAGCGGTAGGCGAAGGATATTAAGGGATATTTGTCTCAGGTCTTCATTTTCACTGATCAGTAATTGAAAAAGAACGTAAAGAAGAGACTGTTGTAAACGGTACGTATCATGTGGAATGTCATGTGTATTATCATGTGGATGATATTTTGTATGTGTGTTCAGTTTTACAGCAGCTCTTTTTTTGTCCTTATAACAATTTTTTTGTCTCAAAAAATGAGTCAAAAAAGAATGGAAACACAACAAAAAAGTTATATAACAGGGTAAAATTTTATAGTATCAAAAATGAAAGTAATAGTACAGGTATAAAATTGTCAAAAATCCCCAAATTTGCATCGTTTATAAAACTATATCAATAGAAGTATTGTAAAAATTATCTATTTTTTACAAATTATTACCTTTCTGAAACGTGTCGAAAAAAGTATAATACTGTTATATCCAATTGGTTTGTAATTGATTTTGTAATGTTATAAATCCGGATATAACAGGGAGGTAAGGCATGAGAATTATAATGACACAGGAACGGGAAGTGATGACGATTGGGGGAAGTTTTCAATTGATCTATGAGCTGCTGATGTCTCATTTTCCAAGAGATGAGGGGATTGGTGATTTTTTTGGAATCCGGATTCAGCAGTATGAGAAAAATGGCACTTCCAAGATAGATGACAGCGAGGCGCCGGGAATCACGGAGAATTATGAGGAGGCGATACGGCTTTTTCTGCTTTTTGTCCGGGAAACGGTGATGCCGGTTCATCTGTATGAATTAATTGACGACTGGCAGTCTGCCTTCCGGTCTGGAATCTGGGAACTGATCAGTAAAATAAACTAAATAATAGTGATACAAAGGAAGCGGATAAGAAGTTGTGTGGATATTTCCTATTTGGCGGGAATATGATATGATGCTTTGTACGGATGTTCTGGAGAAATGTTCTCAGGACAGCAGTCCGTGGATACGGAATATCCGAATACAGAGAATATATCAAAGGGGATAAATCATGATCAGACATAAGGCAGTTTTTCAGGGGGGACGCGGTGAGATCGTGGAGAAGAAATCCAGGTTCATTGCGCATGTGCAGGCAGTGGAGACTGTAGACGAAGCACAGGAATTTATAGAAGCGGTCAAAAAGCAATACTGGGACGCCAGACATAACTGTTCCGCCTTTTCCGTGGGAGAGACGAATCCGCTGACAAGATGCAGTGATGACGGAGAACCGGGTGGTACTGCGGGCAAACCGATTCTGGAGGTCATTCAGGGAAGCGGGATCCGCAACATAGTCATTGTGGTGACCCGTTATTTTGGAGGAACTCTGCTGGGAACCGGGGGACTGGTTCGGGCCTACACCGATGCGGCAAAGGCAGGAATTGAGAATTCTGTGATCATTGAGAAGATTCCGGGTACAAGAATAAAGATTCTCACAGAGTATACAGATTTGGGGAAGATTCAGTATCTGCTGGCACAGAATCAGGTCACTGTGGAGAACACAGAATACACAGACAAGGTCGTCATCCATGCGCTGTTTCCGGATGAAGAAAAGGAGTTTCTGCGGAAGGCACTGACAGAAGGAACCGGAGGCCGGGTGGTTCTGGAAGAAGGGGAGAATGTATACTATGGCCTGGCAGAGGGAGAGGTGGTTATTTTTTGAGATAACAAAAGGCCTGCAGACGGCCGGAAGTCTGCAGACCTGAGCAATGTATGAATGACAGTCCGTAATTCTGGCCGGATTATCAGGACTGACCGTTCCGTTTTGCACGGTAGCGGGCAGTCGGATCCAGAATCTTTTTACGGAGACGGATGTTTTTCGGTGTGATCTCCACCAGCTCATCAGTGTCAATGAAGTCAAGAGCCTGTTCCAGGCTTAACACCCGGTGTGGTGTCAATTTCAAGGCATCATCGGAACCGGATGCCCGGGTATTGGTAAGCTTTTTGGTCTTACATACATTGACTTCAATGTCGTCGGTTTTTCCGTTCTGTCCGACGATCATACCGGCATAGACTTTTTCGCCGGGACCAACAAAGAGTGTTCCGCGCTCCTGGGCATTAAACAGACCGTAGGTGATAGTCTCTCCGGATTCATAAGCGATGAGAGAACCCTGTTTTCTGTACTGGATATCACCTTTATAAGGACCGTATCCGTCAAATAATGTATTGAGGATACCGGTTCCCTTGGTATCGGTCATGAACTCGCCGCGGTAACCGATCAGACCTCTTGACGGAATGGAGAACTCCAGACGGGCAGAGCCTGTGCCGGAGATGCTCATGTTGCGAAGTTCCCCTTTTCTCTGGCTCAGTTTTTCGATGACGGCGCCTGAGAATTCTTCCGGAACGTCGATCACTGCGATTTCCATAGGCTCCGTTTTTTTGCCGTTCTCATCTGTGTGATAGAGGACTTCCGCTTTGCTGACGGCGAACTCATAGCCTTCACGGCGCATATTTTCAATTAATACGGACAGATGGAGCTCTCCACGTCCGGATACCTTGAAAGAGTCTGTGTTTTCCATTTCCTCCACCCGGAGACTCACGTCAGTGTTCAGTTCCCGGAAGAGACGGTCTCTGATATGACGGGAAGTGACATATTTTCCTTCCTGGCCTGCCAGAGGACTGTCATTGACAAGGAACTGCATGGCAATGGTCGGTTCCGAGATCTTCTGGAATGGAAGAGGCTGCGGATTATCCGGAGAGCAGATGGTGTCGCCAATGTGAATATCAGCGATACCGGAGATGGCAACGATGGATCCCACTGTGGCACTTTCCACTTCGACTTTATTGAGGCCGTCGAACTCATACAGTTTGCTGATCTTGACCTTTTTATTGACATCAGGATCATGGTGATTCACAAGGAGAACCTCCTGATTTACGCGAATGGAACCATTTTCTACTTTACCAATACCGATACGTCCTACATATTCATTATAGTCAATGGTACTGATCAGTACCTGGGTGTCGGCATCAGGATCTCCGGTCGGAGCCGGGATATGCTTGATGATGGTTTCGAACAATGGTTTCATGTCAGTGCCGTGTTCATTGAGCTCCAGCATGGCGATTCCGGCCTTGGCGGAAGCATAGACAAAAGGACTGTCCAGCTGTTCGTCATCAGCGTCAAGTTCCAGGAACAGTTCCAGTACCTCATCCATGACCTCTTCCGGACGTGCCTCCGGACGGTCGATCTTGTTGATGCAGACAATAACCGGATGATTGAGTTCCAGAGCCTTTTTCAGCACGAATTTGGTCTGAGGCATCGGCCCCTCAAAGGCATCCACCACAAGGATCACTCCGTCGACCATTTTCAGCACACGCTCTACTTCGCCGCCGAAGTCCGCATGGCCGGGTGTATCCACAATGTTGATTTTAACGCCATCATAATGAATAGCAGTATTTTTGGAAAGGATAGTGATACCTCTTTCCCGTTCGATATCATTGGAATCCATGATTCGCTCGCCGACTTCCTGATTTGCACGGAAGGTTCCGCTCTGTTTTAAGAGTTCATCCACCAGAGTTGTTTTTCCGTGGTCTACGTGAGCGATAATGGCAACGTTACGGACGTCTTCTCTTGAAATTTTCATATAAATAGCCTTCTTTCTAAAATCACTGATACGGTGTATTACGTAACATTTCTCTCAAAAGATAAATGAATTTTCTTATTCTCAATAGTCCATATTCAAACGAATCCTGTTTCATAAAGAGACGGAATCCATCGAAAAAAGCAAAGATAAGAAGCGAAATCATTCTAGCACAAAGATTCCGAAGAAACAATAAAAAGTTGTTTTCCGCTGGGAAAACAGGTAAAATCATGGTATCTGCCGGTGTTTAAAGGTTGACATTTCAAAGCAGAATTATTATACTGAATCTGTTTTTATTTCAGGACATATACTCCTTAAGATATGGCGCCTGCAGATATTGTGAATGAAAAAAACAAGATTTTATTCATATTTTCTGCAGTATTTGAATACAAATAGATGTATACAGACGACTGTGTTATATACAGGGAGGAGTAAACATGACAGAAAAAATTTTAAAAAATAACCAGGCGGTTGTCGCTGGAGAGATTATTTCTGATTTTGAATTCAGCCACGAGGTATTTGGAGAGGGATTCTACACAGTGAAACTGAAAGTGAGCAGACTCAGTCATTCAAGTGATACGATTCCGCTGCTGATTTCTGAGAGGCTGATCGATGTCAGCCAGTCCTGCATTGGCCGGTTTATGGAAGCCAGGGGACAGTTCCGTTCCTATAATAAACATGAGAATAACCGGAATCATCTGGTGCTTTCTCTTTTTGTGAGAGAACTGGAACTTTTGGATGTCCTGGACAATCGCAAGCCTAACATGATTTTTCTTGATGGGTATATCTGTAAGGAGCCGGTATACCGGACAACACCTCTCGGCAGAGAAATTGCAGATGTGCTGCTGGCGGTGAACCGGGCTTACAGCAAGTCGGATTATATTCCGTGCATCTGCTGGGGAAGGAACGCGAGATATGCCGGGAAGCTTCCGGTAGGCAGCAGGATCCAGCTCTGGGGAAGAATTCAGAGCCGGGAGTATCAAAAAAAGATCAATGAAGACACGGTGGTCAACCGGGTTGCCTACGAAGTTTCTGTCAATAAGATGGAGTATTGCGATGACGGCATGAATCTGGAGCGGAAGGTAGCCGATTCCGGAAACATAAGTTAGGGATAAGCGGACTGCTCTCTTTGGGTGGTCCTTTTTCTTTATAATAACAGGAGGATAGAAAGATGAAAGTTACACCAGTTAAAGGAACGAATGATTATCTGCCGGCCCAGGCGGAGTTAAGGGATTATCTGCAGAGAAAGATCTGCGAAACCTATGAAAACTGTGGATTCCAGAGAATTTTTACACCGATTCTTGAGGACATTGAGAATCTGGATAAAAGTGAGGGCGGCGAGAATCTGAACCTCATTTTTAAGGTGATGAAAAGAGGAGAGAAGCTGAAAAAAGCGCTGGCGGCCGGACAGGAAGCGCAGCTGGCGGATATGGGACTGCGTTACGATCTGACTCTGCCGTTAAGCCGCTATTATGCCAATAACCGGGCACATCTTCCGAATCCGTTTAAAGTCATTCAGATTGACAAGGTATACCGGGCAGAGCGTCCTCAGAAGGGCCGGCTGCGTGAATTCATGCAGTGTGATATTGATATTCTCGGTTCGGAATCACCAACCTGCGAGATCGAGCTGATCCACACCACAGCCAAGGCTCTTTTAAACATTGGCATTGATAATTTCAAGATCAAGGTAAACGATAAGCGGGTGCTGAAAGACATCCTTCTGACAACCGGATTTAAAGAAGAAGATCTGGACAGTGTCTGCATTTCTTTTGATAAATTAAATAAGATAAAAGCAGAAGGTGTTGCCCGTGAGCTGACAGAAAAGGGATTCGATGAAAAGGTCATCGCAGACTTCATGGAATTAATTGGAAATGCTCCGTTTACCCTTGATTACGCAAGGACGATCAGCAATAATAAAGAGTACATTGACTCCCTGGCTAACATCATTGATACGTCCAACCGCCTGGCGGCAGGAAGATATCAGGTAGAATACGATATGACTTTGGTGCGTGGACAGGGGTATTACACAGGAACTGTATTTGAGATAGAATCTCTGGATTTCAACAGTTCCATTGCCGGAGGAGGAAGATATGATAACCTCATCGGTAAGTTTGTTAAGGAGCAGGTGCCGGCGGTAGGCTTCTCCATCGGATTTGAGCGTATTTTCAGCATCCTGTCAGAACGACAGACTAAAATTGCCGATAAACCGAAAAAAGTGGTGCTTTTATATGACGAGGATCAGATTGAGGAAGCAATTACCCGGGCGGAAGAGCTGCGCAGCAGTTATATTACAGCCTTATATGTTAAACCAAAGAAGCTTGGCAAGTTTTTAAATCGTCTGGAAGAACAGGGATATGACGGTTTCCAGGTTCTTGGCAGAGATGAAGATGTTAGAATGTTTGCTGACCAGCAAAATGGCTGATGGGACAGGTATTTTTTCAGTGTGGATTTTTAAGGGAAAATATGGTATTATTAACAAAACATTGCCCGGTACCGGTGTGAGTTTTGTACATCGCCGGTCCGATTAAAAGAATAATCAGGATGAAAGGTCAGGACATGGACGGAAGTATACAGGTATATTATGGCGAGGGAAGAGGGAAGACTACCGCAGCCCTTGGGCTGGGAATCCGTGCCGCTGGTATGGGAAAGCAGGTCATTATGGTCCAGTTTCTCAAATGCAAGCACTCGGATACCCTGGATTTCCTCAAAAAACTGGAACCGGAACTGCAGATTTTCCGCTTTGCAAAAGCGGCCTGTGCCTATTCCGATATGGATGAAGAGGAAAGGCAGGAACAGTTGTCTAATATCAGGATGGCTCTTGGATATACAAGAAAGGTTTTGGATACGGGACAGTGCGACCTGCTGATTCTCGATGAGATTTTTGGTTTGATCGATTACAATATCATCACTATGGATGATTTGCGGGAATTACTGGCAGCCAGAAAGGAATCCACAGATTTAATTCTCACCGGACGGAATCTTCCGGAAGAGATTCGGGATATTGCGGATTGTATTTATTATATTCATACAGAGAAAGAGCAGGCAGGAGAGATCTTAAGAAGCGGTACAGAATGACAAAACATACTGACATCACAGAGGACTGACAGAAGATAACCGGCGGCTGTCCGCAGGCGGATAGTGGGTTGAACACAGGAAGATACGTAAAACAGGACCATCTGGCTCCCAGATGGATGCTGTATGATAGAAGTGCAGAAAGGAAGGATGAATATGGCAATTTTTACTGGCGCAGGTGTTGCGATTGCCACACCATTTGATGAGAACTATAATATTGATTATGACAGCTTCGGAAAACTGATCGACTTTCAGATCGAGAATAAGACCGATGCTATTATTGTCTGTGGTACGACAGGCGAATCTTCTACTCTGAATCATGAAGAACACATCGCTGCAATTCGCTATTGTGTAAATCGTACCAATAAACGGGTGCCGGTAATTGCCGGAACCGGTTCCAATGATTCCAGGACAGCCTCCTGGCTGACACATCAGGCGGAACTGGCAGGAGCGGACGCTGCTCTGGTTGTGACGCCATATTACAATAAGGCGACACAGAAAGGCCTGATCGATCATTATTCCTATGTGGCAAGACATACAAATCTGCCGATGATCTTATATAATATTCCCAGCCGTACCGGCTGTAAGATCAATGCGGATACCATGGCATATATGGTGAAAAACATTGACAATGTGGTAGGTGTGAAGGATGCGGTCGGCGATGTAAGCTATACAGCAGAGCTTATGTATGAGACCCAGGGCGATATTGATGTGTATTCCGGCAACGATGATATGATCGTGCCGATGATGGCTCTGGGTGCGAAGGGTGTTATTTCCGTATTATCCAATATCGCTCCGGAAGATACCCATAACATTTGTGCCGAATTCATGGCAGGAAATGTGGAGAAGAGCCGTGAACTGCAGTTAAAATATCTGGAACTGATTCATGCTCTTTTCTGCGAGGTGAACCCGATTCCTGTAAAAAAGGCTCTTGAACTCATGGGCATCTGCGGTCCTCATCTGAGACGTCCGCTGACTGAGATGGAAGAAGCCAATGCAGAGCGCCTGAAAAAGGCAATGATAGACGTGGGAATCCTTTAGAAAGTGAGGAGTATCATGACGAAAGTACTGATGTATGGATGCAATGGCTACATGGGCCATGTCATCTGCGATTTGATAAAAGATATGGATCATGTGGAAGTGGCAGCCGGTGTGGATGTCACGGCCGGCAAACAGGAGGATTTTCCTGTGTTTACTTCCCTTGATCAGGTAAATGTGCCGGTGGACGCCATCATTGATTTTTCTGCAGCTCCGGCGGTGGACGCAGTTCTTGACTATGCAGCTGAAAAGCAGATTCCGCTGGTGGAATGCACTACCGGTTTAAGCGAAGAACAGTTGGCGCATCTGAAGGAATGCAGCAAGAAAACAGCCATTCTCCGCTCAGCCAATATGTCGCTGGGTATTAATACGCTCTTAAAGATGGTAAAAACAGCAGCGAAGATCTTAGGGGAAGCTGGATTTGATATCGATATTGTGGAGAAACATCACAGGAGAAAGCTGGATGCTCCTTCCGGAACCGCTCTGGCTCTGGCAGATGCCATCAACGAGGCCAGCGACGGAAAATACGAGTATGTTTTCGACCGCAGCGGACGCCGGATGCAGCGTCCGGCCGATGAGATCGGTATTTCTGCTGTCCGCGGAGGAACTATCGTTGGCGAGCATGAGATTATTTTTGCCGGCACCGACGAAGTGATCGAGTTTAAGCACACAGCTTATTCCAGAGCCGTATTTGGAAAGGGCGCCATTCAGGCGGCTGTCTATCTGGCGGGCAAACCGGCAGGACTTTACGATATGAGTGATGTCATCGACGGAGCCGAATAAGTGACGGTATGGGCGGCAGAAGGAAAGTGCTTTTATTGAGGCAGGCTGTTCCGCACACAGAGAGCACCCCAGCCGACGGATGCGTTGGGGTATTGAGAAAATGCAGGCAGAGGTCTTGCTCCTTTTTGGAGCAGGGCCTTTATTTTTTCGCCATAAAGAAACGGATCATTTCCCAGGACAATGCCATACTGCATGAGCAGCGCGGCAGCTCCGGCAACGAAAGGAGCGGCCATGGAAGTACCACTCCGGATGCTGTAGCCTCCGCCCGGCGCCGTGCTTAAAATATTGACGGCCGGTGCGGTGAGATCCGGTTTGGCAGCCTGGCTGTTGGCAAATCCCCTTCCGGAAAAAGATGCAAAAGTATCGGTGGTACTGTCATAGCCGCTGACGCTGATCACATTTCCGGCTGTGGAGGGAACGGTGAACGTAAGATCGGAGGAGGCATCAAGAAAACCTGTGGAAGAGTTGGTGGCTTCCCGGGACGGAAGCCACAGGTTAACCCGGCCGTTGACGGAATGTTCCGAGAAAATGTAAAGATGCCAGACGCCGGAATGAATGACAGGCTGGGCAGGAGCGGGAAGAATGACCAGAAACATTTCCTGCAAAGGCTGATAGGGTGTCGGTTCACTGATAATCAGGCGAATCTGATTTCCGCCCATCTCAAAGCGGTAAATGCCTGGGAGACCGGGAATATTGATTTCAGAATTTCCGGATGGCAGAGACAGCCGGTATCGGAACTGGTCGCCGGGATATTTCCAGAGCTGAACATACAGACTGGTTTCGCCGGGAGCTACGCTGAAAGCTGCGTCTCTTTCCTCGGCGGTGCCAATGACCATGCTGCTGTGCCGCCGGGAAATGCCTTCGTTGCCTGTGGCGATGACCACTGCGTTCTTTCCGTAAAAAATACAATTTTCCAGATAACGCTCCATGAGACCAGTGCCGTCATGGGGACCATCATTGGAACCATAACTGATATTGATGCTGAGGGGAAGCCCCCGATCCGATGCAAACCGGACGGCATAATCCACCGCCATCATGAGATTGGCATAATCCGTAAAAACTGAATCGGCGTCATTCCGGAGTTTAACTACGAGAAGAGAGGCTTCCGGAGCCACGCCGTGATTCCGGCCGCCGCTGCTTCTTCCGTTTCCCGCGCAAATGCCGGCGATATGCGTGCCATGTCCGCTGAAATCTGCCGAAGGACGAAACGGTTCGGGGCCGGAAGCGGCCCGGGCAGAAGAATTTTCCGGAGAATCCGGATTTGCAGGCGCTCCAAGCAGGAGATTCAATCCCTCATTGGAAAAAATCCGTCCCAGACCGTAACGGTTTTGTTCATCCCAGGCAAGCGTCTGATCCCAGTAAGAGAGTATGCGGGAAGCGCCGGTTCCGGTACGAAAATCCGGATGCCGATAATCCACCCCGGAATCAAGGACGGCAATCAGGGTGCCGCGGCCGGTCAGAGCGTCGTTTGGAGCCGCATCGCTGGCCGGAGCGCCAACTGGAATATTGGGGGAGCCAACGGCCACAGCATCGCTGGTCGGAGTGCCAGCCGCAATATTGGAAGTACTGTCCTCCAGGGAAATGCCAGACGAAAAAGGCTGTCCGGACAAACAGGAGGCGGAGATACCGGTGATTTCATCCTCATAAAGAGGACGGGGCAGTTCCAGATAGAGAACCTGCGGATAGAGGAGAAGAGCCGGGATTTGTTCCGCCGGGATTTTTATAATGGCGTAGTTGCCAAGAAGAGGAACGACAGTCAGAGTAAGGTTTTCCTGAATTTCAGTAAGGGAACCCTGATAGAGGAGAATGAGGGTCCAGAGCCGGGTGGCCGGCTCATAACCGGAGCGGAGTACAGGATTTTTCATCCGTTCTTCTTCGGATAAAGCCAGTGACAGAGAAAGTTCCGAATCTAATTTTTGTTCCATGAGAGCCAAATCCCCCTTGTGGATGCAGGACTTTTGGTTCAGCATATGAGAGAAGAAGAGGAAATATGCCTGAACCGTCCCGGCTTGTCCTGGGAGTAAAAATATGCTATATTGAAATCGTTTGTGTGTTTGAAATATGGAGGATAAAAAATGAAGGCAGTAATTCAATTGGTTTCAAGAGCTGCTGTGACGGTGGAACAGCAGGAGAAAAGAGAGATTGGACAGGGATATGTGATTCTCCTCGGTGTGGCGGAAGGAGACACGGAAGAGATCATGAAGAAAATGGTGAAAAAGATTATCGATCTGCGCCTGTTCCAGGATGAAAACGGAAAGACAAATCTGTCCCTGGAAGATGTGGGCGGGGAACTTCTGGTGGTTTCACAGTTTACGCTGCTGGCCGATTGCCGCAAAGGAAGACGCCCGAGTTTTGTGAAGGCCGGCAGTCCTGCTGAAGCAAAGAAAATGTACGAAGCGTTTATTGAGGAATGCAGGACCCGGATTGATACAGTGAAGCATGGAGAGTTCGGTGCCTATATGCAGGTGGAACTGGTCAACGACGGGCCTTTTACCATTGTGCTGGACAGCGATGAGCTGTAAAAACGCGGATGATGCAGCATCCTCTGTAAAGCAGGGAATGCAGGCGGAAGCAGGGACATTTCCCTTAAAAATGAAGCAATTTTTCAAATAACTTGCATTTTATGTGCGATTTACTATATAATACCTGTGGTAATACAGTAAATGAAGCTGTAGGGCCTATGATAAATTCAATGATCAATGCGGATGAAAGGAGACTGTAATGGATAAGATAAAGATGACAACCCCTCTGGTTGAGATGGATGGAGACGAGATGACCAGAATTCTCTGGAAGATGATCAAAGATGAGCTGCTTCTGCCGTTTATCGATTTAAAGACAGAGTATTATGATCTGGGACTGGAATACAGAGACGAGACCAGAGATCAGGTAACCATAGATTCCGCCAATGCGGCGAAAAAATACGGTGTTGCTGTAAAATGTGCCACAATCACACCGAATGCGGCAAGAATGGATGAGTACCATCTGAAAGAAATGTACAAAAGTCCGAATGCGACTATCCGTGCCATCCTGGACGGAACCGTATTCCGCGCGCCGATCGTGGTAAAAGGTATTGAGCCTACCGTAAAGACATGGAAGAAGCCGATCACCATCGCAAGACATGCTTACGGTGATGTGTATAAAGCTTCCGAGATGAAAGTGCCGGGTGCCGGCAAGGCAGAGCTGGTGTTCACCGGCGAGGACGGAAAGGAAGTCCGCGAGCTCATTCATGAGTTTGACGGCCCAGGTATTCTGCAGGGGATGCACAACACGGAACGTTCCATCGGCAGCTTCGCAAGATCCTGTTTCAATTACGCACTGGAAACCGGACAGGATTTATGGTTTGCCACAAAAGACACCATTTCCAAAAAATATGACCATACATTCAAAGACATTTTCCAGGAGATCTTTGATGCCGAATATAAAGAGAAATTTGACGCGGCAGGTATTGAATATTTCTATACATTGATCGATGACGCCGTTGCCAGAGTGATTCGTTCTGAGGGCGGATACATATGGGCTTGTAAGAACTATGACGGCGACGTGATGAGCGACATGGTGGCGACCGCCTTCGGTTCCCTGGCCATGATGACATCTGTGCTGGTGTCCCCGGACGGTACCACAGAATATGAAGCCGCTCACGGAACCGTACAGAGACATTATTACAAATATCTGAAAGGCGAAGAGACTTCCACCAACTCCGTGGCAACGATTTTCGCGTGGTCCGGCGCTCTCAGAAAGAGAGGAAAGCTTGATGGCATCGATGAACTGGTACAGTTTGCGGACAAGCTGGAAGAAGCGACTATCGAGACCATCGAGAGCGGTACCATGACAAAAGACCTGGCGTTGATCACCACTCTTGAAAATGTAAACACAGTGAACAGTGAAGACTTTATTAAAGCCATTCGTGTCCTGCTGGAGAAAAAATTAGGATAAAACATCAGAGACCATGGCATCATATGATATGATGCCGTGGTTTTGCAGCGTTTAGGAAGAAAAGAGGTTATTATGGATTTTAAGCCTGTGAGGGCAGAAGACAAGGAAACCATTAACAGATATGTAAAACATGTGAACTCCAGAAGCTGCGACTTCAGTTTCGCGGCCATTTATCTGTGGAGGGGATTTTATAATCTGGAATACGCGGAATGTGAAGATATGATCGTGTTCCGGTCCAACGAGGAGAAAACCAGTTTTTCTTTTCCTTTGGGAGAAGGAGACCCGAAAAAAGCCATTGATACATTGTTAGGATACTGCAGGGAGAAAGGTATTCCGTTGATCTTTCACAGTATTTCCCGGGAGATGGAGCAGTATCTGGAGACAAACTATCCGGGAAAGTTTGAAATCGAATTTGACAGAGACATTGCAGACTACGTTTATGAGACTCAGGCGCTCATTGAACTTAAGGGAAGGAAATATCACGGCAAGAAAAATCATATCAACAAGTTCAACAAAACCTACGACTGGAGTTACGAGGAGATCACTCCGGAAAATACGCAGGAATGCCTGGATATGCTGAAAGTGTGGAAATCTCAGAACTGTGACCCGGAAGATCTGGAAAAACATGCGGAGATCTGTGTGTCGGAAGCATCACTGAGAGAGCGGGAATTCCTGGATTTAAAAGGAGGACTTATCCGTGTGGACGGTAAGGTGATCGCTTTTGCCGTGGGAGAAAAGATTACCGCAGATACTTTCTGTGTGCACATTGAAAAAGCGTTTGCCGAAGTACAGGGAGCGTACGCGGTGATCAATCAGCAGTTCCTCATCCATGAAGCCGCTGACTGTAAATATGTCAACCGGGAAGACGATGTGGGAGATCCGGGACTTCGCCAGGCGAAGCTGTCCTACCATCCGACATTTCTGGAAGAAAAAGGATTTGCCATTTATAAAGAATCTTGACAGGTATACGCGAAAACTGTATATTTTACATGATAGACAAAGAATAACATCCGTTTGGAAAAGGGAGGTCGTCATGAAACATTTAATTGACCCAATGGATTTATCTGTGGAAGAGATCAATCATCTTCTCGAACTGGCGGACGATATCATCCTGCATAAGGAAAAGTATCAGGAAGTCTGTAAACATAAAAAGCTTGCCACCTTATTTTTTGAACCAAGTACACGAACACGTTTGAGTTTTGAAGCTGCCATGATGGAGCTTGGCGGAAATGTACTTGGTTTTTCTTCGGCTGATTCCTCATCAGCCACCAAAGGCGAAAGCGTTTCAGACACAGTCCGCGTGGTATCCGGTTACGCAGATATCATAGCCATGCGTCATCCAAAAGAAGGGGCGCCTTACGTGGCCGCTCAGAAGGTAAATATACCGATCATCAATGCCGGTGACGGAGGTCACAACCATCCGACGCAGACACTGACGGATCTGATGACGATCCGCCGGGAAAAGGGACGTCTCAACAATCTCACCGTCGGCATGTGCGGCGATCTGAAGTTCGGCCGGACCGTCCATTCACTGATCAAGGCATTGTCCCGTTATGAAAATATCAACTTTGTGATGATTTCCCCGCGTGAATTATGTTTGCCGGAATACATCGTCAAGGATGTCTTTGAGAAAAAGAACATCGCCTACAAGGAAGTCCGCACCATGGAAGAGGTTATGCCGGAACTGGACATCCTCTACATGACCAGAGTGCAGAAGGAGAGATTCTTCAACGAGGCAGATTACATCCGTCTGAAAGACAGCTTTATTCTGGATGAGAAGAAGCTGGAGGCTGCCAAGGAAGACCTGTGCATCATGCATCCGCTGCCGAGGGTCAACGAGATTGACACCAAGGTGGACGACGACCCGAGAGCCTGCTACTTTAAACAGGCCCTTTATGGCAAATATGTAAGAATGGCGTTAATCATGACTTTACTGGGGGTGAGTGCCGATGAAAATTGACAGTATTAAAAACGGTATCGTATTAGACCACATCAAAGCAGGCAAGAGTATGGAAATCTACAAATATCTGGGCCTTGACAAGCTGGACTGCAGCGTTGCCATTATCAAAAATGCGGTCAGCAGCAAGATGGGCAAGAAAGATATCATCAAGATTGCCGACAATCTGGATCTGAATCTGGATGTCCTCGGTTATATCGATCCGGATATCACCGTCTGTTACATCAAGGACGGAGCCATCGTGAAGAAAGAGCATCTGGAGCTTCCGGAAAAGATTACCAACATTATCCGCTGTAAGAATCCACGGTGTATCACCTCTGTGGAAAGAGGTCTGGATCATGTGTTCAAGCTTACAGACAGAGAGAATCGTGTTTATCGCTGCATTTACTGTGAAGCAAAGAAAAGCGAATACTAAGAATCCCGCAGGGACCCGGCATTTGCCGGGTCTCAGACTGTAGACAAAGTTGGTGCTGGAGCCTAGCTCCAGCACCGCTCTTTTTGCCAAAATACAAATTCCCATATTTTTTTATAAAGGATAAAAAAGAATCCTGATTTTTTGTCCTT
>NZ_NFLV01000042.1 GCF_002161065.1 Eubacterium sp. An11
GCTGTGCGCTCTGTTATCCTGAACGATAAAGGAGGAACTTTTATGCTTACGCTCTATACCGCTGTCGGCAGTCTTCAGTTTGTAAATGTGAACGGGAAACCGGTCCCCCATGTGATCAACAACCAGAAGGAATACGGGATGTCCAAAGAGGAGTTTCTGGTGTGGAGCTGCCTGGCCTTCCAGATCCTGACCTATCCGGAACTGGAGCGTCTGTTTGAAAAAAACTGTGCAGACTCCGGTCAGTCCATCTCCCTGCCGCTGTCCCATTACCTGAACCGTCTGCTCCTGCGGGGGCTTCTGGTAAAAGGGATGGGAGTAAGCGCCGTGGATGCCCTGTACCGGCTTCTGGGAACGCTGACCATCACGCCCGTTGAGGACCGTTTTCTCCCCCGGCTTGCCAGCGTGTTCCTGCTCTACACCAAAGGGCAGGTACGTCTGAAAGATATCCCCCGGCTCCTGCGTAAGACAAAGTGTACGCCCACGGAGCGGGAAGTCCTGGCTCTTGCCGGAAAAGCGCCCCTGTCCACAGCAGAGCTGCTGCTCAGTATGGAGCGCGGTATCCTGATCCGGAAAGAAGAGGATATCATGGAGAAGCTCTACACCTCGCCGGAAGACACCTGCAGCACGCTTACGGATACCGTGCAGATCACTCACGCCCAGTATCCCATCCTGCAGGCGGTCAGCAACCTGTACCTGAACCAGAAGATCCTGTTCCAGAAGATTTGATCCGAAAGGAGAACCCTATGCCGAAACCATTATTTACCCGGCTGGCTGCCATCTGTGCAGTCGGCCTTTTCTGTGTCCTTTTTGGATGCGTTTATGCCCTGTCTCAGAAGGATACCATCCTGCTGGTCATGAGCCTGCTTCTTGGCGTGTGCTGCATCATACGCTTCCTCCTTTTATACCAGGCTGTAAAAGCAGAGAACTATCGGGTTCTGGAGGGCATCTGCGTTAAGCGGGAAAAATCGCCCCTCACTCGGAATCAGCAGGTGCTGTTCCGTACCTCGGACGGAAAAGAATACCGTTTCAGCCTGGAAAAACACACCCGGCTTCTGGCTGGCCACAGCTACCGGCTCTATTTTAAAAAAGAAAACCGTTTGGAAGAAAAAGCTGGGGATCTGCTACATACTCCGGCGCTGATCGGTTACGAAGAACTGACGGAAGTATCTGCAGAAGAATAAAAAATGTCCTGTACAACTGGAATCAATCAGGTGTACAGGACACTTTTTAGCGATGAAAGTTATCTGTTTTTATAGGTGAAGATAATCCCAATGATAGAGCCAATAAGAGCGAATGGCGCCAGTCTTACAAACAAAAATTCAACGCCATGCAGGATGGTCCCTGCAACTGCAAGCTCCGGATCATTGTAATCCCAGTTCAAATATTCGCTCTGCATAGCTGCAAAAGCAACAAATACGACTATGATAACCGCACACAACGCAAAAAGCAGATAGCGGATTGTCTGAATCCTCATCTTACTTCTTTTAGCAAATTGGAGGTTAATTTTTTCCAGTTTTTCAGAAATACTTTTGAGATCCAACTCATTCACACATGGCTCCTGTACGGTTTCTCCTAACAGTATACTTACTGAAGTATCCAGTTCGTCTGCTAACGAAATGAGCATATTTGAGTCAGGAACCGATAGACCTTTTTCCCATTTCGATACCGTCTGCCTTACTACATTCAGTTTTACGGCAAGTTCTTCTTGCGATAATCCTTTTGCCTTTCGGAGATTTTTAATATTTTCATTCAGCATAACCTGTGCCTCCTTTGTTTTGATACAACTATTAAATATCAAAAGCACCGTTGCCACAAGCAACACAAATTAACATTTCCATTATTACTACAAATGTTAATCTATTGATACCTCAAATATACCAAATAAGTATTCTTCCTGCTACACTTTAAGATAAAAGAATCGCAGTCAACGAATAAGTTTCTTGCTTTTGTGATAAAATTATGATAAAATAACGCCATAAAGGAGGCGATACTATGCTCAATATTCGTCCTGTTTCAGATCTGCGCAATCGCTTTTCTGAAGTTGAAGAGGATGTCCTGTCCAAAGGTGAACCGGTTTTTCTTACCAAAAACGGTTACGGTTCTATGGTTCTGCTCAGTCTGGAGCAATACGAAGAACTGACGAATGATGTGGAGCTGGCGTTGGATGAAGCGGACCGCGCCGCTGACCTCTCTGACACACGCTATTCTGCCGACGAGGTTTTTGGTCGGGTGAGGAGGCGCATCCGTGAACGAAAAGCATTATGACCTGCGGTTTCTCCCTCTATTTGAAGATGACCTCAATGAAATCGTAGACTACATTACCTATCGGCTGAGAAATCCCGCTGCGGCAGAACGACTGGTGGACGATGTGGAAACAGCCATTTTAGAAAGGCTTCCCTGTGCAGAATCCTTCGAGCCTTTTCACTCGGCACGAGAACGTCAATATCCATATTATCGCATCCAGGTGCGGAACTTCACCGTTTTCTATGTGGTGATTGGAAACATTATGGAAGTTCGACGGATTTTGTATAGCCGACGGAATTGGAAAAAACAACTTTAAAATCAGTACCCCGATCTTCTCATTCAATGAAACAGACCGGGGTACTTGTCTATGAAATTACCTTTTTCATGAAATTATTCTTGGTTCTTTACAAGCCCGATAAATCCAGCTCCATCCGGGTTGTCTGCGATCAGCTCAGCTTCGCTGCGCAGTACAAACCAGGAAATGGCAAGATCTGCGCCTGGCAACATCAGGTTTACAAGTGCTGTCAGTACCGATATTGTGCCGGGGCAGAAAAGCAGGAATATAAAGCTGCCGCCACCCAGGATAAAGAATGGAAGAAGCGTACCTGTAAGATAGGCTTTGGTTGGAAGGACCGTCCGGCAGGCACACATAGGAATGCCATTATGAACAAAAAACGTCACATCACCTTTTTGCAGCCGTCCTGCCAGTTTCCATCCAAAACCATGGAGGGCTTCGTGTAACGGTACACTGACTATAATAACAGCCAGCAGGATCAGGCCAGTGTGATCCAACAGAACCGCCCGGTCAAACAGGAACATCCGATACATTCCTCCAGCCAGAAGTATGAATGGAAGGGCAAATAAAGTACCCCACAGGTAGGTCTGGAATGTAGTAAGGGTATGCCGCTTCGCCTGCCAGCCTTGGGCAGTGAGAAATTCCAGACTCACGCAATTTCCTCCCTCCGCACGGGCAGAGCCTTCAGAGCTTCCAGGGTAGCGTCCAGATTGGAGCGGTGCCAGTTGGCGACTTTCAGCGCACCGGAACCCGTGATACCGGAACCGAGCCCGCTCATACCTACAGACAGCGTACCGGAGTGGCGCCACTCGCTCAGTTCTTTCTGCTGGGCAGACAGGACAATCATTCCTTCATCTGTGTCCAGCTCGATACGCCAGTTGAGCATATCTTCCTTTACCTCTACTTTGCGGATCGTATGGTAGGGGATTTCCAGTGCCACATCTTTTTTCAGCATGAGGGACATCCGTCCAAAGGGAAGCAATACCAAAGAGTCCTGGCACATTTGCAGGGCAAAAAACTCATTAGAAAAGAATTTGGCAATCCGCTCACTCATATTAGTGGGAGCGTAAGTAACGATAATCGCACGGTCAGGGATGGGGGTGAATCCGGCTTCCTTTACAAATTCGGTAACATATTTTTCAGCAGGCATAGTAGATATCTCCTTTCAACTTTTAAAATGTTTTTTGTTTGCTTTCGATGGTCTAAGTATAGCAGACAACCAGAAGCTACGACCGTTTCTTTCGCCAATGGTCCGATACGTTTCGCCAAGTGCAAAACTCCGGGTCTTGCCTTGCGGCAAAGCCCGGAGCTTAGTTAATCTGACCGACGATATTCACTTTTTGCCTTGCGGGAGAGCAGGCAGCTATCCCCATTGTCCATTTCCACTGTCTGTTCCTTTAAGTTTACTGCCCGGATACGGGAGCGGTTGACCAGGAAACTCCGATGGCACCGCCAGAACCCATCTCCTAATTGTTTGGCCAGGTGCTCCAGACTGCTGTTGAACTCCAGTAATTCATCGTCCAGATGCATCTGCAGCGTATGCCGTATCCCCACCGCCTCCAAATAGAGAATACTGTCCGTTGGAATGTGCCGTACGGTATCCAGAATCTTTACCGTACAATAGCTGCCCTGCCCGGGGCGCTGGGCCTCCATCCGTTCCCGGATACTCTCAAGACACTTCTGTACCCGGCCTGTCATAGCGGTACGGTCACCTTTTACAATGTAATCCAGAGCCTCCAGCCGCAAACGGAAAGTCTCAAAGGCAAGATCATTGTGGGCGGTAATGAACACAATGAATCCTCTGGGATCGTACTGCCGCAGCTTTTGTGCCAGCTCCAATCCGCTCATTCTACCGGGAAAGTCAATGTCCAGAAAATAAATAGCCGGAACGGAATCCTGCTTTTGCATCTCCAACAGCTTTTCCGGGTCATCCATCGTCTGCACCGGCCCCATGTCGCTGTCCAGGATCAAAATCTGATTACTGACAATCTGCTCCAGGTTCTTGCGGATGGGCAGCTCATCGTCGCAGATATAAACTGGGATCATGTAAATCACCTCCTGAATGATCAGATAGCTGGAATATGCAGCTCTTGAATAAACATTCCATCCTTCAGATAGGTACGGGTAGCGCATCCCCGACAACGGGCTACAATGCGCCGATAACTGGTCAGTCCTGTTCCATGTCCAGAACCTTTAGTGGTATACCCCTTCTTCGCCAGGGCAGAAAGATCCGGCGCTTTTTCATAATTATTTGCCACTGCAAGATACAGTTCCTTCTCCTCCTGGAGCAGAACCACCCGTACCTGGCCTTCTTCCTTTGGAACAGCCTCTATTGCATTGTCAAGCAGGATCCCCAAGGCTCGAAGCAGGTCGTCGGTATCCATCCCCAGCCGACTGTCTATTGGTTTCATAGCCTCCAGTACACCCTTAATCCGCATCTGCCGCATCTTTGCCAGTTTGGTAGCCAGAAGACTCCTTAAGGGGTAAAGTTGAATGTTGTTGAGTCCATCCATCTGCGCAATCTCGTTACCCAGCTTTTCATCAAAATAACTGCTGGTTCGCTTCATAAAATCCTGGATGCCCGCCAGATCTCCCTCTTGCGCCTGGAGAGTAAGACCGGAAAACAAGTTAGTAAAATCATGGCGGAAAGCCCGGATCTCCTGTTGAAGTTCTTCCAGCAACGCCATATGAGCCTGCTGCTGCAGGATCGTTTCCTCCTGTGCTTTGATACGATCCTGTCCGGCAGCATACATGGCAACGAACTGAAGCAGGAACACTCCCACTATAATCAATGCAAAGAAAAAAGTTGCATAACTGGCATCCGGGGTCAGGTCCGGGAACAAAATCTGCTGCAAAGGCATTATGAGCATAAGCGCAAGACAGACCACCAGAGTCAGGATCCCCCTGACCCGGCTACGGAACATGGCAGCAAAATACCGGTAGAACTCGGACCGTTTCAAAATAGCTGCCACAAGAAGGGCGATTCCAACAGTCAGCGTATATGGCACAACCAGACGCACGAAAACCAAAAAATGCTGCCGGTCAAACAGCGGCGAGTATTCCTCCACTACATACAGCATGGTATTATTGGCAGTGTTTACGACAAAGGTACACAGAATGGCAGCCGTAAAGGTATACAACAGCGGAATACGATGAACTCTGGTCATTAACTTACCCAAAATTAAAGCTGTAAGTACATAGCAGACGGCATCAAAAACCGCACTTGGAATATCTTCCTGTCCGAGCCCCAGGTTGTAAACGCCATATAGAAGCAGCGCCATCCATTGGAGTACCTCTGCGCAGACGAAGAAAATGCCCAGCGACTTCCAGTGGATCCTGCGCCCCAGAATACCGGCTGTCAGGATATACAGTGCCAGCGCCATCATAGCGTAGGTAAAAGCAACAGTGCCAAGACGAAATGCTAAGCTCATGGTATTAAACCTCTCTTTACACAAAATGAGTATATACGCTGTTCTGCTCTCCCTATTGCTCCAAAATAATTATTCTTGTAATAAAAGCAGTCTTCCGGGAAGGCGAACCAAACAGTCAATCTAAGTAAGTATATCAAATCTTTCATTCAATGAAAAGAGAAACTATAGCATAATGGCAAAACACCTGGAGCGTTTAGCAATTCGGCAATTTTTTCTATTTTTACCGTTTTTATAATTACTTCAAATGAATCCCAGGGGCTCACTCCCCTGGGACATCCACAAATTTATATCCAACTCCCCACACCGTCTGGATATATTCTTTCTTTGTAACCTTCCGCAGCTTCTGGCGGATATTCCCGATGATACAGAACACTGCACTGCTTACATCCACCGGCTCTTCCTTCCAGACTGCCTGGTAGATCTGCTCTTTCGTGAAGACTCTCCCTGGATGACTGGCAAGGTACGCCAGGGTGTGAAATTCGTAATTCTCTGTCAGAGAAATTCCTTGCCCCTGATAAGATGCCTGGTGGCGGAGTGAGTCAATACAGAGTCCGGAATACTCAAGAACCGAATCTGCCTCCGGCAATGCCTGACCTCCATCCAGTCTTGCCAGGATCTGTTCCTTCACCAGACCGGAACTTTCTGTCGTGCGAAGTACCAGCTCAATCATACCTGTTTCGTACCGCCTTCCCCGCCGTCTGAAATGTTACGGATATCAGCTCCTTTTTCCCGCTTCTGGAAATCTTCACGTCATATCCCACAGATTCCAGATACTGAAGCGCCAGCCATCTGCTTGTTCCCAGCCTTTCACTGTCTGCCTTTCTTTCCGTTTCTCCTGTACCGCCTGTTGCTGTGAAGAACAGTGTTTGGTCTTTTCCTGAGAAAAGGACCTGTACCGGATGTATCTCGCATACCAATACATAGAAAAGCGCACAGACGGCTGCCTGTACCTGGCAGGTACACAAAATCTCTTTATCCTCTGCGATTTCCCGAAAATCCATTTTTACGGGAATCTTTTCTTTGCGAAGCTCCGTTTCCATTTCCTCAAAGATCTCCAGGCACATCAACAGGAGATTCTTATGCTGCGTCTCTGTTTTCCACTGGGAAAAAGGCGTCTTATTTAATGTAAGCCAGTTTTCGATCAGATAACTTTTCTCTACTTTCCTGTCATCTTTCTCAGTCTTCATTGTTTATCCCCTCCTCCTGCCTGCATGGATCATTCCGGCTCCCTTTCTTTAAATCCCCATTCCTCAAAATCAGTATCTTCCGTTTCCTGCCTGGAGCCATCTGCTTCTTCAGACACAGCCTCTATTGGCCCGTTAAGCATGGGAGACGATGCTTCCGGCTGTAAATCCAGCTTTTGCGCAGCAACTCTCGGAAGCACATATCCGCAAAAGATCAGGATTGCTGAAAGCGCAAAATACTGCACACAACTGGATAAATAAAGATTCACGATTGCCAGTTCATTTCCGGCTACGGGAACACCCTGCTCCAACTGCAGGGAAATATTCTTGTGGCAGGCGGCCAATGCCGTTACCGCTGTAACTAGCAGGATCAGTGCAAGGATGTAAAACACTGCAGAAAGCATTTTTCCCTTATGGATGGATCCAGGGGATGAAATCCGTCTCATTACCTTCCCCTCCTTCCATTCCGTGCCTTCAGTGTGTCCGATATCCGGTCCAGAACCTGGAGTTCTCCCCGTTTCAGCCTGCATATCACATCTGCCTGCTTCGCCAGCTCATTCGAGTGTGTAACTACGACCACACACTTATTCATCTTGTGGGCGCTTTCTTTGAGGATCTCCGTAATATCCCGTGCCGTATCCTCATCCAGATTTCCGGTAGGCTCATCGGCAAGAATGACCGGCGCCTCACTGGCCAGAGCCCGTGCGATAGCCACACGCTGCTGCTGTCCGCCGGAGAGTTTCAATACGTTGCGCTTTGCCTCTTCTTTTGTCAGCCCCAGCCGCTCCAGGATGGGAAGCGGCGGCAGCTTGGAGGTGAGGGCTACATTTTCCTTTGGATTCAGATAGTCGATCAGGTTGTATGCCTGGAAAATGAAAGACACATGATTCTTCCGGTGGTCGGAAAGCCCTGTCTTCGCAATATCCTGGTCCTCGAATAAGATCTGCCCGCTGGTCGGGCTATCCAGGCCGCCGATCAGGGACAAAAGCGTAGTCTTCCCACAGCCGGACGGGCCAAGGATTGCATAGAGCTTTCCCTGCTCCATCTGGACATTTATACCACGCAATACTTTTCTTCGGTTGTCATAGGTATACCCTACGTTTTTTACTTCCATGATGCTCATACTGTTTACCTCGTTTCTTTTCTATTTCTTTACTCCATCTGTGACAAAATGGCCTTCGGTTTCATCCGCATGACCGGGATACACGACACCAGTACCGCTATGATAAGCAAGCCCGCTCCGGCAACTCCAACCAGAACAAAATGCTGGGGCGTAACAATGACGTTCTCAGCCGCCTTTCCAAACAGTGTGCCTAGAGTCCCCGCCATTTCCCGGCTTGCCAGATATGCCAGTGGAAATGCTGCTACAGCAACCAGGCAAATCTCCAGTATTTGCTGCAAGAGGACAGCGTACTTTTCAATCCCTACTGCCAGCAGGATCCCGATTTCCCGTTTGCGGCTTCGGATAGACATGGAAAGGATCAGGATGATCAGTACCATGCTTACCACGGTAATCATTACAATCAGTGTTGTAACTAAAGTGGTGGTATCCGAGAGAGAGCTGGAAATACGCTCATATACTTCGTTGTTCACCGTGATGTAGTAGTTGTTCCAGTCGATGGAGGTGTTGTTCTGGACTTCCTGAACAATGCTCTCCAGCTTCGCCGCGTCAGAAACGAAGAAATCTACGGAAGTAATCCCATTCCCTTCGCTTGCCGTATAGGGCGCAGAGATAGCGGACATGGTATCCATATCTACAAAGACATATTCCTCATAATCATAAAAGGTCGAGGGCCTTGCCATCGTTGCCTGTTCGTCATTATCATCCGCAATGACCTCAAACAAGCCCGCAATCTGGCACTCAACCAGCGGATCATCCGGATTTCCATTTTTCACTTCCAGGGTATCACCAATAGACAGTCCATATTTCTCAGCCAAGCCTTCGTACAAAATAATTCCACTATTACCCTCCGTTACATGGCGGCCTTCTGTTAAACGCAAGGCTCCACTAAGAAACAGTGGAGAATACTCCGAATCAAAGCAGCCTGTTCCATAAAAGAGGTCTGCTACATATTCCCGTTCATCTGTCCCTTTCATCAAAGTATCTTGATTATAGAGATTTACGATTGTCCAATGAGAAGTGTTATAGGCTTCCACACCGTCAATCGCAGCAATCTCCTCAATCACCTCATCTGTGACAGGCTGTAAGGTATAGCCATTGTTGGCATTGACGGTAAAACTGGCACCTGTCACGCCCCGCAGTTCTTCCGACTGCTCCTCCTGTGCGTCTGCAATCGCCAGCCCCGACAACACCAGAGTCGTAATAAAGAGAAGCAGGCAGAAAAGCAGCAACGTCTTTTTCCATTTTCGGACGGTATGTAAAACCGCCCGTATTCCTAAATTCGTTTTGTGGTTCATCTCTCGTCTCCTTTATTCCATCTGGGATAAGATCTGTCTCGGCTTCAAACGCATGGCCGAGATGCTGGATATCAGAACTGCTGTAATCAGCAGAATACCGCCCCCGACAGCAACCAACAAAAAATGCTCTGGCAGAACGATTACACTTTCTGATGCCTTGCCAAATAGCATTCCCAGGACGCCTGCCACCTGCTTGCTGGAGAGGTAAGCCAGCGGAAAGGCCACCACCGCAATCAGCAGCGTTTCCAGCACATATTGGAGAATCACCGCAGGTTTGGCAATCCCCACTGCCAACAGGATGCCGGTTTCTCTCTTTCGGCTGCGGGTGGACATTGACAGGATGAGGATAATCAGCACCATACTCACTACAGTAATAGCAACGATCAGTGTAGTGATCAAAGTTTCCGTGTCAGAAAGGGCGCTGGAAATATTCTGATATACCTCGTCGTTGGCAGTGATGGTATAGTTGTTCCAGTTGATAGAGGAAATACTCTGCACTTCTTCAATAATATTGTTCAGTTGTGCTGCATCATTCACATAGAAGAACGCATCCTCGATCCCTCCACCGTCGGAATACTCCACCGCCATGGCGGTGGTAGCGTCATTGCTGCAAAAAGCATATTCGGTAAAATCCCACAGGGAGGAGTCATCATACATATTGGCCTCGTCCTCTTTGTCCGCCACGATATCAAAAACCCCTACCAGTTCCATCTCTATCTCTGGATTATCGTAGTTGGGATCCCAAATCTTTCCAATTACGGTATCGCCAAGCTGCAGGCCGTTTTTCTCCACACATTCCCGGCTTAAAAGGATGCCATTGGTCATATCCTCGGTGATATGGGAGCCTTCTACCAATGCAAGCTGCCCTGATACAAACAAGCTGTTGTATTGGGAATTGAAAGAACCATACGCATAAAAGCTGAAGCTCTCCAAGCTCAGGCTTTCCCCCGCCGCATTGCTCAACTGCGGCAAACAGCCGGTGGAGGCATCATAGCCGGCAACGCCTTCCACCGATGCAATTTCCTGAATCATCTCTTCGGAGATAAACTCCTGTGTGCTGTAAGAGCCGCCATTCTCACTGGCCCAACCACCCGTAGATAAATTTCTCTCCACGGTGAAGCTGGCACCGGTGGTTCCCCTGACTTCCTCTGTCTGCTCTTCCTGGGCGTCTGCAATCGCCAGACCGGATAATACCAGTGTGCTGATTGCTAAAAGTAGGCAGAATACCAGCAGCGTTTTTTTCCACTTCCGCACGGTATATAAAATGGCCCGTAGTCCTAAATTCATATCGTTTCTCCCTCCTTTACTCCATCTGTGTCAAAATCTGCCTGGGCTTTAACCGCATGGCTGAAATACTGGATACCAGCACCGCCGCCACAAGCAAAATGCCACTTGCAATAGCTACCAATATAAAATGCTGCGGCGTGACGATGACATTCTCCTCTGTCTTGCCAAACAATATTCCCAGGATGCCAGCCACCTGCTTGCTGGACAGGTAGGCCAGCGGGAAGGCCACCACTGCGATTAACAGAGTTTCCAGCACATATTGGAGAATGACCGCAGGCTTGGCGATACCCACCGCCAGCAAAATGCCTGTTTCCCGTTTCCGACTGCGAATGGACATGGAGAGAATCAGGGTAATAAGCACCATGCTCACAGCGGTAATAACAACAATGAGGGTGGTAATCAGGGTTTCGGTATCAGAGAGGGCGCTGGAAATATTCTGATATACCTCATCATTGGTAGTGATGTTAAAGTTGTTCCAGTTGATAGAGGAAATCTTTTGCACTTCTTCAATCACGCTATCTAACTGAGCAGCGTCAGAGACATAGAAATAGGCTTCGGAAATACCTTCGTTTTCGTCGCCCCAACCCTCAAGCAACCCTTCCGCTGCTTCCATACTGCAAAAGGTGTAGTTTGAATAGTCGAAATAGGAGGCATTATCATACAGATTCACCGCATCGTCTTTGTCAGCGACAATATCAAAAATACCCACAATTTCCATATCCACAGCCGGAGTGTTGCTTTCAGGATAATAAATCCCTGTCAAGGTATCTCCAATTTCTAACCCATTCCAATCAGCAAGGTCCCGGCTGATGATAAGTCCGTTTTTCATATCTTCGGTTATATGAGAACCCTCTACCAGTTCAAATCTTCCCGATAAGAACATAGCGTTGTACTCGGAATTATAAGAACCATAAGAATAAAAACCGTATCTTTCTGTTTTCAATGCCTCGCCATCTTCATTAAAGAAATCTTCATGTACAATAAGAGAAGCATCATAGCCAGCGATTCCATCCACAGACGCAATTTCCTTAATCACATCCTCAGATATAAATTCCTGAGTGCTATATGAACCGCCGCTACCATTTGACCAACCACCCGTAGATAAATTACGTTCCACGGTAAAGCTGGCTCCGGTGGTTCCTCGAACCTTCTCGGCCTGTTCCTTCTGGGCGTCGGCAATCGCCAGCCCGGACAGCACCAGAGTAGTAATGGCCAGAAGCAGGAAGAACACCAGCAAGGTCTTTTTCCATTTCCGCACGGTATATAAAATTGCCCGTAGTCCTAAATTCATATTACCTGCACCTCCTTAACTCATCTGCGACAAGATACTCTTGGGTTTCATCTTCATAATGGGATAGGCCGCCAGTGCAGTAGAGGCCACACAAAGCGCCATGCCAAAAGCCCACACCATAGCATAATCTTCTCCTGAAACAGCCACCTCAATCTCGGCAAGGTTCAAATCCTCAGCGGGTTCTTCCGCAGCTTCATGTTCCCCTGTCAGATCCACCGTTTCATAGGTTTCGCTTGTTACCTGAGAGAGCAGGCTGCTCCCGATCTGGTGGGAAATGACGGTGCTGGTGCCAAAGGAGATTACAAGGGCGATGGCCGCCACAAGAACCACCTCCAGCAGATACTGCAACAAAACCGAGCCTTTTGAGATTCCCATCGCCAGATAGATACCGGTTTCATGGATGCGTCCCCGGAGGCGCAGCGTCAGGAACAGTGCCAGCACCAGGAAGCAGATCACAGATACCACCGCAATGGCGATAAACACGATATTCTGCAGGCCTTCCAGGGACTCCTTTGCGTTCTGGTAGTCATTGTCATAGCGTGTGAGCGTACAATCCTCCCATGCTACGCCTGGAATTTCCTTTACCTCATCCATGATGCGCTCAAGCTCATCCGGATTATCCACATAAAAATCCCCATACTGTACACTTGCTCCGTCTTCTGTTCCATAGAGCAGGCTGGCGGCTGTGGACAGGTCTGTAAATACAATATTGTCGTAGAGATCATAGGACGGTGCAATGCCGATAGAGTCCTGTTCTTTGGTATTGGTAAAGATCCCGGCCACCGTTACCGGAATGGTACGATTCTTCCCCTCCACATCCTTCAGCAGCATCGTATCCCCTACACTCAGCCCGTTTCTCTGTGCAAATTTCTCATGGATCAGCACCTGATTTCCGCCCTCCGTGGTGATCGGTTCGCCCTGTGTCAGTTCAAACCCGCCTTCTGTAAAGTAACTGTCATCCTGGGAGTTTGAATTTGCCACAATCTTTCCAGCGTGTTCATAGCCTTCCGGTATCTGGGCAGCCTCTTCCGTGTTGATTTCAAGAGGATTCCCCTGTGCATCACAATATTCAGCGTAGGAGTAAGACCGAAGCGTGTACCTGCTGCTCAGTCCGTCAATCCCCAGGATCTGCTCCCGTACCTCCTCTGTGATCCCGCCCTCCAGCTGTTTTCCATTGATTGTGAAGTATCCCAGAAGAGCCTTTTTGATGTTGGCATTAGCCGTTTCTGTGGCAGACTGGATGGAAAAGCAGGTCAGCATCAGCGTTGCCATGACCAGAAGGAACGCAAGCAGCGTAAAAGTCTTTCCTTTCTTCCGTATGGAATAGAGAAAAGCCCGTTTACACAAATTCATTTTTCTTTCACCTCATTTCTTATGTTGTTCTGTTGTCCATGTGTAAGTGAACATTCTAAGGATACATAAGGAAGGTGGAGTTCAGGTGGAGTTGAGATGTTCTTTTGGTGGAGTTGTTTCTAAAAGAAAAAACTGGAGGTTTTCGCAAAGGAAGACCTCCAGACTATTATGTATAGGATAATACTGACTGGATAAGAGTTGTACCTTCTCCAATCTCAGATTTTCTCGCTTGCCAACTTATAAATTACCTGTTCCAGAATCATACCTACATTCTTTGCCAAAGCCATTCTATATCAGGAAATAGCAAATGCAGAATGAAGCCTGCAACAACAAAGACTCCTATAAGGAGAATGATATAACATAATATTTTTACTAATTTCTTAACTTTTGCTTTGCCGTTCTCTACATCTAAATAAATAGAGTTCACTTTCTCATCGGTAAAACTTTTCTCTCTGACATCCTGAACATCTATATCTTTCACTAATTCATCTAATGTCATATCGAAATAGTCACTTAGCATGACGAGCCGTTGGAAATCCGGATAAGATTGACCTACTTCCCATTTGGAAATGGTCTGCCTCGAAACTTGGAGTTCCATACCTAACTGTTCTTGAGACAGCCCCTTCTCCTTTCTGATAGATAAAAGTTTTTCATTGAATTTCATTTCTTCAAAAATCCTCCTTGTGTTCGGTGTCCAAATTATATATTGAGAAGCTGTATAAGGGCAAGCAATAACTGTTGGCAATTTGTCAACTGCGCTTACCATAAGGTTTTTATCTGATTTGTAAACCCATTAAAGCACCCAACACATCCAGATGTAAACCGTCGGTTTGTTGTAACCAAACTATCATAACAACTGAAAAACTGACATTCTATTTATTTTGATTTTCCACAATATCTCCTCTGCTAATATGAGGACTATTATGAGATATGCTGTGATTTCTAATTTTCTCAAACCATATCGGTAGACTGGCTGATAAAAGAAAACTTTTCCCTTGCTGTACTTGGAAATGTATATGTGGTTCACTTGTATTTCCGCTATTACCGCAACGAGCTATCTGCTGTCCTCGATAAACTTTATCTCCTACTTTCACACAAAAGCTGTCCTTTTTTATATGAGCTATGGTGCTGTATTCATGCTCTGAATGTTGAATGATTATATAATTCCCCCGCACATCAGAAGCATGGCAGTCAACCTCCTCTTTCTCAGGAATTGGTGTATCTTCAAAAAGATTTTTTATTTCTATGACAATGCCATCCGCAGCTGCTAAGACAGTTTTCCCGTAACAAAAATAATCTGTCACATTTTTCCCATTGCCTGAAAAGGTTGAACCATTCTTTTGGATATAGAAGTCATAAGCATACCTCTGATTGCAAATACTCCATGAATGTGAGGTTTCTTTATTATTCCCGCCATTAGCGACAGTCCAACATTCTAAAAAGGGAAGACTATAATGAACCTCCGGCATATAAGTATCTACATTAGGTAATCGAAACATATTTCGTATATAAATGAACGGTATTCCAATCAGCATACCTAAGTTCTGTAATAAAAATTTTAATTCATTTATCGTTTCATCTGTACTTTCTGTTCGTAAAACAATAATCAATGACAAAATAAAATCTATTATGGCAAGCAGAAAAAATAAATAGAATAATTCCAGAATTGGAATATCAAAAACACTTCCGGCAATACCAATCAAGCCTAACCAATATAGTTTCTTTATGATTTTAACGACAGTTTCTATGCCAATCTTATTTTTTTGCATATAAAATCCCTTAACAATTTTCAGAATAATCAAGAGTTTCTTTTATTTGCTGCACACTTCAGCTACTGATTTTCTTGATTATATCATGACCGGTCATACTATAACAATCTGAAAAGCGCTGTAAACCGCACGCCATTTTCCGTGTTCTCCATACTATAGGAAATCCCGTGGTGGTCCAGGATCGTTTTTGTGATATACAGCCCCAGACCGCTTCCCCCGCTGTTCCGGTTCCGGGATTTGTCCACCCGGTAGAATGGTGTAAAGAGCTGCTCTAAATCCTCCTGTTCAATGTGTATCCCGCTATTCTCCACAGACAGAACGCCATCCTGCAAGGTCACAGTGACTACGGCTCCACGGGGCGAATAGGCAACCGCATTATCCAGCACATTGGCGAACACCTTTTCCATAAGCCGTGCGTCTCCCTCATAATGAAAATCCAGCTGGATATCCTGGCGCAGCTCCATTTCCTTATCCTCTATCCGTCCCATGACTTTGCGACAGGCTTTCTGCAGCATCCGGCTGATATCCAGGTCCGTGCGTTCCAACTTGAAATCGCTGCCGCCCATCCTGGCTGCGGATAGGATGTCTTTAACGATCCGCTCCATGTCATTGACGGTTTTCATACAGTGCCGCAGGTAAGTATCCCGGTCTTTGTATTCCCCAACCTGGTAGATCATTCCCTCCAGTTCCCCCTTGATAATGGCTATGGGCGTCTTCAGTTCATGGGAAACAGCGGTAAAGAAGTCAATCCTCTGTTTTTCCTGTTCACGCTCCCGTTCAATATCTTTCTGCAGCTGCTCGTTTGCGTCCTGAAGGCTGACAAGTGCATTGTTCAGGCGCTCCGACATCTCATTTAAGCTGTCCGCAAGAACACCGATCTCATCCCTTTGCTTTACCTCGCACTTCCAGGTCATATCCAGGCTGGTCATCCGCTTTGCCACACTGCAGATATGGATCAGTGGCCTGGAGAAATATCTGGAGCAGACCAGCGCCGCAAGAACAGAAATCAGCAGGATCACCACCGCAATCAGCGGGATGAGTTTTAAAAGGATTTCATAGGACTGGGATACCGCAACAAGGGAAATATCAGCAGAAACCTGGTACGTCTGCCATCCTTCCTGAAAGGTAGCAGAACAGGTCATGGTTCTGTCTGTCTCTTCCCAATTTTCCGGATCTGCATAATTTACAGAGAACACATCGCTTCCATCCGTGTCGGTGATCCGCACCGTAGCATTATTTTTCATGGAAAATGCCAGGATCTCCTCCGAGCCTGCTTCCCAGCCACTCCGTTCCAGAGTCTCCATCAGCCTGTAGAAGTCGGAAGTTGCCTGGCTTTCCAGTTCCGTCTGGTAATTTTTCGGCAGGAAGACCATTACCACAGCATAAATGATGACACAGCAGGCCAGCAGCAATGCCAGCATACTCAGAAAGGTCTTCGCCTGGATACTTTCACTGATTTTCTTTTTCAATTTTATATCCCACTCCTCTGATAGTCTCGATATAATCCACGCCCAGTTTCTTACGGATATTTTTGATATGCGTATTCACGATCTTCTGATCCCCGTAATACTCATATCCCCACACGCTGTCCAGAAGGCTCTCCCTGGAAAACACTTTTCCCGGATTTTCCAAAAGGAGCTTCAGGATTTCAAACTCCCGGCTGGTAAGGGATACCTCATCCGTTCCTACCAGCACCTCATAATTTTCCGCATCCAGTGTAATCTCTTTATACCGGATCACAGATGGTTCCTCCTCGTTTCCCTGTTCCGTCCGCCGCAGCACCGCCTCAATCCGGCGCAGGACAAGAGGCATGGAAAAGGGCTTGATAATATAGTCATCTGCCAGGACATCAAAGCCCTTCATCTGGCTGGCGTCATCGTCCCGTGCCGTCAGCATGATGATCGGCGTCCGGCTTTCTTTCCGCAGGATCTCGCAGACTGCAAACCCGTCAATCTTCGGCAGCATCAGATCCAGCAGCACCAGGTCCGGATTGCATCTTCGGAATATCTCAATCCCTTCCAAACCATCACCGGCGGCATATACTGTATATCCTGCATCCTCCAGGAACGCCCGGACAATGTTCTGGATGGATGCTTCATCTTCTATAATCAAAATTGTCTTTGCCATAACAGCACCTCCGCTATTTGGACAACAGTGTATCATACAAAGATGGAGTTTTGGTGGAGTTCCCCGATTTTTCATACGGATTTTAAACTTTTCATAGTTTTCCATTTTCTACGGAAAAATCCCAGGAGATTACTCCCCTGGGACATCCACGAATTTGTATCCGACTCCCCACACCGTCTGAATATATTCTTTTGCTATATGCTTCCATAACTTCTGAAAGATATTCCCGTTGAAAAGGCAATACTCTTGTTACTTTCAGATATTTCTTATTCCTCCTAATATCCACCTTGACAAATCTATATCTAGTTTATATTCGCATTTGACACCCACTATATCTTGTGCTACTATAATCTTGTATTTGAGTTTTTGTGTCATCCCGAAATGGGAGTCTGGGCCATTCACCCAGGACACATGCTGTTTAAGTTGGAAAATCG
>NZ_NFLV01000043.1 GCF_002161065.1 Eubacterium sp. An11
GATTTACAGCATATAGCTTATCTTCAACAGATATTTTCTTTTTAGGCATAAAATATACTCCCTCCTAAGTGACAAGTTTTTATTATTTCACTTGTCTACCCAGAAGGGAGCATATCAGATTTGTGATGACCATTATTATTTTTTTAATGGTCATTTTTGAGTGCGCGGCAATCACTGGCAGCATAGTGATTGCCAGAACACTGAGGCGGGAGAGACAGTATTCCTTTGCGTCGGTGCTGGAAATGTATTCTGTTAATCTGGAAGAAGAACTGAAATTGATTGATGATTTCATGTTGTCGTCTATTATGATTGAGGGAAACGTGCGGGAAATTTTGCAGAGCGGTACAGAACTGGACAGATATCTGGCGGAAATCCGTATGGAGAAATCTTTTGTGGAGGAGACCAGACATATGGATCATCTTTCCGGTGCCGTGTGGTATGCGCCAGGCATAGATACAAGAGTTTCCATGATAAAAAATGACGGAGATGTTTTTGGAAAAAATATTTCGTTTCATGTGAACCGTGTGATTGAGTGGATGCACCGAAAAAATCCGGCGGATTGGTTTTTCTATGATATGGACGGGAAAAATTATCTCGTACGGGTATTGGAAAACAGAAATACCTATATGGTAGGCTGGATTGATACGGAAGTGATTTTCCAGAATATGAGACAAGTCCTGCCGCAGGATTATCATCATCTGTATTTGTGTGTGGACGGAGAAATGCGTCAAAATGAGGGCGAAGGCCAGACTGAACAGGATTTTCTTCGGGAAGGGGGTACAAAAGAGACCCCGTATCAGCTCATCAGGCCAAAACAGGAGTACCGGGTGGCGCTCTGCCTGAAACTGCCCAACAGCAGAATATATACATTTCTCTCTAATCCATATCTGTTGGTATCTGTGGTTTTGCTTTTGTCCGGGATATTACTTTTTATTATTTTTCAGAAATTGACCCAGTATTTTATCCAGCCGATGCATTCGCTCAAAGACGCTATGATCAAGATGCAGGAAGGCGATTTTGACGTCCGGATGGATAACAGCAGCGCCATTTATGAGTTTACTCTGCTCAATGACAACTTCGACCGGATGGCGGAAAAAATAAAAAAACTGAAAATTACAGTCTATGAGAAACAGCTGGAGAAACAATCTGTGGAACTGCAATATCTACAGCATCAGATCAATCCTCATTTTCTGACCAACTGCATGAATACCATTCGCAGTCTTTTGGTAATAGGCGATATAGAGAAAGCCGAGCAGTTCACAACGCTGTTAAGCAAAAATATTCGATACGATTTGTCCACAAGAGTCAAAATTTCTCTGGGAGAGGAACTCAATCACGTGAAAAACTATGTGGCTTTGCAGCAGATCCGTTATGAAAAGCAGCTGTCTCTCCATCTGTCAGCGGACGAAACATTGCTGGGATATGAAGTGCCCAACATGATTATTCAGACCTTTGTGGAGAATTCGGTGAAGCATCAAATGAGTCCCGATGAACTTCTGAATATTTATGTCTCCGTGGAGAAAGAAGGAAATCGGATTCATATGGAAGTGGAGGACAGCGGGGAAGGATTTTCACCGGAACTTCTGATGCATCTGCGGAGAGGTGAAGCTATCGTGAAAAATGGTGTGGAACATATCGGAATAAAAAATGTTGTGAAACGTCTGCAGATTATGTATCAGGGAGGGGCGGAAATCTTATTTTCCAATTCCAAAAGAGGAGCGTTGGTTACGATTGTTCTCCCTGTGAGTATGGAGGTGGAGGAGCATGAAGCATAGGAAAAAGCGGGTGATAAAATATATGATGGTCAGTCTGTGGATGATGGGAATCAGCGTGGCGCTCGGCGCCTGTGCGCCGTCGGGCGCCTCCGAAACATCTACAGAGCAAACAAAAGAGTATCCGAGGCTGGTTGTCGTCAACGCCGGCTCCTACGGAGATACCGAAGGCTTTGCCCTGGTGGAAGAAGAAATCAACAAGATTACCAGAAAAAAGCTGGGAGTGGAAGTGGATTTTAAAATCATCGGTGATGACTATAACAACACGGTGGAGCTGATGCTGACAGGCGGTGAACATGTGGATATTTTGTGTGCCTCTAATACGCTCTTTATGAAAATGTACATCAATCGCCAGCTCTGCGATCTGGAGGATCTGCTGGAAAAATACGGACAGGACATTATTGATGCGGTGGGGATGGACTATATCGACTGCTGCCGGATCGGCGGGGTTCTTTATGGTCTGCCCAATAACCGGGACTATGCCGCCGGATGGGACTCCTATGCTCTGAGAAAAGATATTCTCGATAAGTATGATATCCGGGTGGAGGATATCAGGAGCATAGAAGATCTGGAGAAGATTTTTGATATGATACTGGAAAAAGAGCCGGGTATGGTTCCTCTGGCCTGCAGCGGTTCCATGTTTTCTAATTTTGCCCTGGCCGACGGAATCAACAGTTTTCCGGCAGGAGGTCATACCAACTATGGACAGGACGAGGAAGTCGTCAACATTTTTGAGACGAAGGAATACCGGCAGCAATTACGGAGAGTGCGCAAGTGGTATCTGAAAGGATATCTTGGTCAAAACATTCTGGAGAGCGCCACAGGAGCCACGGGAATGATCCGGAATGGCACAGCCTTTGCCATGGCGGTGAAGAATAAGCCTGGAATCAAAATGCAGGAAACCCTGAAATGCGGACGGGAGCTGGAGATCGTTCAGTTTGGTGAGACTGCCATCAGTTATAATAGTATGGCCGCTTACCCGTGGATGATTACTAAAAATACGGTTTCGGAAGAATTGTCTATGAAGCTTCTGAATCTTTTATATAAAGACGCGGATATCATGAATCTATTGTCCTATGGTATCGAGGGTACAGATTATGTGAAGACAAAAGACGGTTTCATCACGCTGCCGGAAGGAAAAGATTCCAATCCCTATTATGGAAATGCCTGGAGACTGCCCAACCAGTTTATTACTTACGTGTGGGAAGGAAATCCGCCGGATTTATGGGAAGAGATGCGCCGCTGGAATGAAAATGCGCTGAAAAGTTGTGAAATCGGATTTAATTTTAATATTTTTCCTGTGTCAAAACAATATCTGGAGCTGGAAGAAATCTACAATACGTACAAACCGATTCTGGAAAGTGGTATGGTCAATCCGGAACAGGGACTGTCCCGGATGCTCTCCGAGATGAAAGAACACGGTTTGGATGAGGTGATTGCGGAAAAGAAAAAGCAATTTGAAATCTGGAAGAACAGCCAGAAATAAATTGTCGGAAATGTATAAAATACGTGCGGTTTACTTATATTTTTGTGTATTTTGCCATGTTATGATTTTCTTATCTTAGAAAAATTCACAAAAGGAGGAGAGAATAACATGACAAAAACATGGAAAACGTGGGCTGCAGCCGGTTTGTCTGCTATGCTTGTCATCGGTATGATCCCGTATTAGCCGGCGGAGGCAAAGGCAAAGAAAGCTGCTGTGAAGCCGGCCAAAGTGACGATTTCAGTGGGACAGAAGAAAAAGCTGAAATTAACGAGAAAACCGGCTGGCGCCAAGATCACCTGGAAGAGCACGAATAAGAAAGTGGCTAAGGTGAATAAAAAAGGTGTTGTAAAAGGCAAGAAGCCTGGAAAAGCAACGATCAAAATTAAGATCAAACCGAAAAAAGGAAAGGCGTACACACTGAAAAGCCGTGTTACCGTAAAAGCAGCGGCAACAACTCCAACGACGCCAACAACTCCAACAACGCCAACAAACCCAATGACACCGGAAACGCCGACAACATCAACAACGCCGGAAACGTCAGTACCGGATGTGAAAGTGTCAGGAATTACCACGAACACAGCGGAACAGTCCATGAAGGTGGGAGATACCTTTACGATTGAGACGACAGTAGCTCCGGCCAACGCCACCAATAAAACACTTACATTTACCAGTTCAGACACCAAGGTGGCAGAGGTCAACAATAAGGGTGTTGTCACAGCCAAAAAGGGCGGAGAAACGGTCATCACTATCGCTGCTCAGGATGGCAGCGGCGTAACGGCCAAAGTGAATGTGACGGTGGCATATGAGACTGCTAATACCGGAAAGGTACGGACCGTGGTCACTACAGACGGTGAAGTGGACGACCAGGATTCCTTTATGCGGCTGATGTTGTACGCCAATGAGATGGACATTGCAGGCATCATCATGACAAGCTCTACATATCATTATGCCGGCGGCACCATGAAGGATGGCACAGTGGTGGAACCGTACCGCTGGACAGGAAAAGAGTGGATTTATAACGTTTTGGACAGATATGAAGAGGTATATCCAAATCTCTGCGAGAACGCGGACGGATATCCGGAACCAGGATATTTGAAGAGTATCACAAAGATTGGAAATATCAAAAATGTAGGAGATATGGAAGAGCCTACAGAAGGGTCTGACTTCCTGAAAGACATTCTTCTGGATGATGACGAGAGAACTCTTTATATTCAGACCTGGGGCGGAACTAATACCACAGCCAGAGCCCTGTATGATATTGAGCAGCAGTACAAAGGCACCCCGCAGTGGGATGAGATTTATAATAAGATCTGTGAAAAAGCAGTGATTTATATTATTCTTAGTCAGGATGATACATTTGAAAAGTATATCGCTGTAAACTGGCCGGATATCAGTATTATCCATGATACCGGAACGTTCTGGAGATTTGCTTACATGTGGAAAAGAGTGGAGCCGGAGCTGACTACCCGTCTGCAGGGAGACTGGAATTATGAGAATATCAAAACCAGTCACGGTCCGTTACTGGACGGCTATCATCTGATGGGCGACGGTACTCTTCTTCCGGGAGAATTAGATAATGAGCAGAGAGGATCCGAAGAATATCTGATCAATAATCCACAGTATAACCGGTATGATTTTATTTCTGAGGGAGATTCTCCATCTTTCTTCTATCTGCTGGATACCGGTTTAAGAAGTCTGGAAGACCCGACTTACGGCGGCTGGGGCGGACGTTTCGGCATTGATACCGACGGCGCTTACCGGAATATTGTGAAGGATTATAATCCATATAAAGAGGGCGACGACAAGATGGATGGCAATTATACCCTCACCCGCTGGTTTGATGATATTCAGGATGATTTCGCAGCAAGAGCAGACTGGTGTGTGGATTCCTATGAAGATGCCAACCACAGGCCAACAGTTTCTGTGAAAGAGGGGCTTGATCTCACGGCAGCACCGGGAGAAAGGATTAAACTTCACGCTAAGGCAACAGATCCGGATGGAGATCACCTGACATATAAATGGTGGCAGTATTTTGAGGCGGACACTTATGACGGTGAGGAAGATGGAAGTCTTTCTGCAATTGGCGCTTCCACAGATACTGTAAGCTTTGTGGTACCGGAGGATGCAGAAGCTGGCGATACTATCCATATGATTATTGAAGTGGAAGACAATGGAGCCCACGGTATGAAACACTATCAGCGTGTGATTGTGACAGTGGAAGAATAAGATGGGCGGAAGCGGTAAAAAGTCAGATATTACATCGATTATTATACAGATTGAATAAATACGTTGAAATGATCGGGGAGAGAACGAGAGTTCTCTCCTCCTTTTTTGCATCCATAAAACCATCATAAAAATCCCCGGGCACACCTGTTGGACCGGCATAACACATGAGTGTTGGAAAAGAAATGAAATTCATGTATAATGAAAGAATGTCAGGAAAGCATATATTTTGTAAAATGTAAAGTAGATGGGGAAATTTCGGGAAATATTTATATTATATATAGAAAGAACAGCGGAGAATGAAAATGAAGAAATTAGTATTGGCAGAAAAGCCTTCGGTGGCAAGGGATATTGCCCGGGTGCTGGGCTGTAAAAAACAGACGAAAAATTATATCGAAGGTGACAAATATGTGGTTACCTGGGGGCTGGGACATCTGGTGACCCTGGCAGACCCGGAGGGATATGACAAGAAGCTGAAAACCTGGCGGATGGAAGATCTGCCTATGATGCCGGAGCATCTGAAACTGGTGGTGATCCCGCAGACCAGAGGACAGTTCCAGGCGGTGAAAAATCAGCTGGAAAGAAAAGACATTTCTGAGGTGATCATTGCCACCGATGCCGGACGGGAGGGAGAGCTGGTGGCCAGATGGATCCTGGTAAAAGCCGGCTGTAAGAAGCCGCTGAAGCGGCTGTGGATTTCATCAGTGACAGACAAGGCAATCCGGGAGGGATTTGCTCATCTGAAAGATGCGAAGGAATATGACAATCTCTACAGGGCAGCGGTAGCCCGGGCCGAAGCGGACTGGCTGGTGGGAATCAACGCCACCCGGGCGCTGACCTGCAAATATAATGCGCAGCTTTCCTGCGGACGGGTGCAGACGCCGACCCTTGCCATGATTGCAGCGAGAGAAGAAGAAATCCGTCATTTTGTTCCAAAGCCGTATTACGGGCTGCAGGCAGGCTGGAAAAGCGTCACATTTACGTGGAAGGAAAAAGGAAGCGGGAGTTCTTCAGTATTTTCTAAGGAATCAAGAGACCGGGCTTATGACCGGGCCAGGAATGCGGAGGGAAAAGTGATCTCAGTCAAAAAGACAAAGAAGACTTCCCATCTGGATGGATTATATGATCTGACGACCCTGCAGAGGGATGCCAATCAGAGGTTTGGCTTTTCCGCAAAACAGACTCTGAATCTCATGCAGAGTTTGTATGAACATCATAAGATTCTGACCTATCCGAGAACCGATTCCCGTTATCTGACCACCGATGTGGCGGAGACGTTAAAAGAGAGGGTATCGGCGGTGGCTGTGGGCCCTTATCGGACATATGCAAACAGTATCCTGAAAGGAAAAATAAAAACAGGGCCGTCCTTTGTGAATAATAAGAAGGTGTCCGATCATCATGCGATTATCCCTACGGAGCAGCCGGTCATACTGGCGCAGCTCTCGGTGGATGAGAGAAAGATTTTTGATTTGGTGGTACGGCGTTTTCTGGCAATGCTGTATCCTTCCTATGAATATGAACAGACGGCAGTGACGGTGGATTGCGGAGGGGAGACCTTTGAGGTGAAAGGAAATGTACCGCTCCGGCCGGGCTATAAAGAGGTACTTACCGATCAGGACGGAGACACAGAGCGGGTCCTTCCGGCCTGGACAGAAGGCGAGAAGCTGGGAAGCCCGGCTCTTCACCGGACAGAAGGTAAGACGAAGCCTCCGGCAAGGTTTACGGAAGGAACGCTTCTGCAGGCCATGGAAAATCCGGTAAAATATATGCAGAGTAAGGATAAAACTGCAGCGAAAACACTGCAGGAGACAGGCGGACTGGGAACCGTGGCCACCCGGGCGGATATCATCGATAAATTGTTCCGATCTTTTCTCATTGAGAAAAAAGAAAATGAGATTCATATGACAGGTAAAGCGAAACAGTTGTTGCAGCTGGTGCCGGAGGATTTGAAAAAACCGGAATTGACAGCCCAATGGGAGATGAAGCTTTCTAATATAGCGGCAGGAAAATTGCGGCAGAATGCGTTTATGAAAGAAATCCGCACCTATGCCACCGGACTGACCGAAAAGATTAAAGGCGGAGAAGGAACGTTCCGCCATGATAATCTGACCAATAAGCACTGTCCGCAGTGCGGCAAACGGTTGCTGGCCGTCAACGGCAAACAGGGAAAACTTCTGGTGTGTCAGGACAGAGAATGCGGTTACAGGGAACGGGTTTCCCGCCTTACCAATGCCCGGTGTCCGGTATGCCATAAAAGAATGGAACTCATTGGCCAGAAAGATAATCAGAAGTTTGTCTGTGTCTGCGGGCATAAAGAGTCCATGAAGGCCTTTGAGGAACGGCGCAAACGGGAAGGCGCCGGCGTATCGAAAAAGGATGTACAGAACTATATGAAGAAGATGAAAAAAGAAGAAAAACAGCCGGTGAACAATGCCCTGGCGGACGCTCTGGCTAATATCAAACTGTGTCTGCTGCTGGCCTTTGGAGTGCTGGCGCTGATGACTGTGCGGACTGACGCTGTGGCGGCGGAAACGGCGGTCAGTGGGAACAGCGCAGTTGTCTCTGCTGCAGCGCAGAAAATCAACGCTGACGGCGAGCAGATTGCCCGCATGTTTCCGACGGATATGGATGTGAGGCCGGTGGTTGCTCATTCTATCAAATATGATATGGTAAATGTATACAGTGACGCCGCGCTTTCCAGGCAGACTGGTCAGGTGGACGGAGGGACTCTGCGCCTTACCGCTTACCGGGTGGACGGAAATAGTATTTATGGGGATTATGTGAGTGGCGATACTCAAGGCAGCGGCTGGTTTCCGGTGGATATCTTTGTGGAGGATCCGGACTATGAGCCGGTATACGCCACCACCAGAGATGCCATGTATGCCTACACGGACAGTAGTTTTGACGAGGTGCGGGGCAATATCAAAAAATATACAGGAATTATCGTAGTAAGCCGGGAAGGCGGAAGCCGCCAGGTTATTTATGAGACGAAGGATGGTTATGAAATTGGGTGGATGACCAGCGACGCATTTTCTAACTGTCTGCTTTATGACGGGAGAGAAAAACAGATACTTGCTGATGGAACTTATGTGCTCTGGTGCGGCTATGCCGATGATGCCGACGGAGGCGCGGCTCTGAACAGCCAGAGTGGTCTTGTTTCCTATGACAGCTATACCATGGAGCTGGTCTATGTATCTGATAATAACTATTATATACTGAATCAGGAGACCGGGCAGTACCTGTCGGCAGAAAGAGCATCCTCCGGCGGTGAAGAGACTGCGGAGAATGTTAAAAAAACATCATCTGAAAGCAAAACAGAAGAGGATGGTACAGAAAACGAGACCGCAGCTGCATGGACACCGGTATGGACGGCAGAACCCGATGAGACTTATGGTTTGTTCCATTTTAACCGGAATACCGGCTCTTTTGCCATACAGAACACGGCCTGCCGCCTGTTCCTGGCACAAAATGAAAACAGGGAGCTGGTGTTTGTGACGAACCGCCAGAGCGACGCCAGTCATTGGAGAGTCAGCGCCGCAGAAAAAATGCTGGATAAAGCGCAGCCTATGATATTTACTCAATATGACCCGCAGTGGTGCGGTACGCCATATGGCGGAGGAGGCAGTATGGGTACGGCAGGCTGCGGCGTTTTGGCCGCCGTCAATGCGGTGTATTCTCTGTCCGGCCAGTATATGGATGTGATGGAGCTGGCGGATTACGCAGTGGAAAAGAATTACAGGATTGTGGGCAGCGGTACTGACGACGGTATCTTCAAGGCGGCTTGTCAGAAGTTTGGAAGAAAATATAACTTTGCCTGGGATGGAAAGAGCGGAAGTATTGACGTGCTGAAAGAAAAACTGCAGGCAGGAGATGTGGCTATTGTTCATGTGCAGGGACACTATGTGGTCATCGGCGCTTACAGTAAAAAGAAAGATAAATATCTTCTGCTTGACTCTAACTACCTGCCGAAACGGGCGACCAGCGCTTTTGGAGACTGGATTTCTGTGGACCGGCTGTTGTCCGGAAGTCTGGAAGTACAGAGCTTTTATTTCTATAAGCTGCGGGATACGGCAGGAAATACTGGCACGCAGGCGCAGTGAAAATAAATATATCTGAACGGGCAGCAAAAGCCAGAGAAAAGATGCGTTGATCTGCTGCCACAAAAACCAGGAGTTATCTGATGACAGAATAGAAAAGAGGAAATATATGAACAGACTAGAAGACCTGCGGCGGGTGCTGCAGCGAATCGATCATAAAAGTTATGGAATGTATAAAAGTTTGGCGGGAGCCTACGAATGTGGCAAATATGTCCTGCACATCGATCATGTGCAGGGAGACCCTTTCGCTTCCCCGTCCCGGCTGCGGTTTGAAATAAAAAAGGCGGATCACGGCTTTCCGGAGGAATACTGGAGAGAAAAACACCGGAAACTGGCTCTGGAAGATCAGGTACTTCGAAGATTTAACGGGTTCCTCCGAAAAATGGACAGAGGAAGCAAGGGCTCTGGCAAAAGCGGCAGAATCACGACCTGCCGTACCGGGCAGAAGGTACTGGAACGGATTGCTGTAGTTTTTTCAGAAAATAAAATGGAGCTCCGTTTTGAAATGGGATTTCCGGCCAGGGGAAGGAGCATTCTCGCCGATGAGATGAGCCGGCTGCTTTTTGATATCCTGCCAAAACTGGCCGGCGGCTGTCTGTTTTACGGCCGTTGGGATGCTGGAAGCCGGAAACGCCTGCAGGCAGCTATTTTTCTGGCGGATGACCAGAAAGCGCTGAGAGAAGAACTGGAAAAAAGAAAACTGGCAGCCTTTGTGGCTGACGGAGCTGTTCTTCCACGGGAAAGCGGCATTTCTGATCTGCCTATGAAAGAAGCGGTGGCATTCCGGTCTCCGGAAACTCTGAGGACGGAAATACGTCTGCCCCATAAGGGAACGATCACCGGCATGGGAATTCCGGAGGGAATCACTGTCATTGTGGGCGGAGGCTACCATGGAAAATCCACCCTGCTGAAAGCGCTGGAACAGGGCGTTTATAATCATATCGCCGGGGATGGCAGAGAGTATGTAGTTTCCCGGGATCATGCCATGAAAATCCGGGCGGAGGATGGCAGAAGTGTGCTTCACACGGATATTTCCATGTTTATCAATCATCTGCCAAACGGACAGGATACCACGGATTTCTCCACGGAGAACGCCAGCGGCAGCACTTCCCAGGCGGCAAATCTGGTGGAAGCTCTGGAAGCGGAATCCCGGTTACTGCTTCTGGATGAGGATACCTCCGCCACAAACTTTATGATTCGTGATAAGGTGATGGCACGGCTGGTATCCGATGACCGGGAACCCATCACGACGCTGCTGCGTCATATCCGTGCGCTCTATGAGCGGCATGGCATTTCCTTTGTGATCGTGGTGGGAAGCTCCGGTGATTATCTGTCTGTGGCAGATCACGTGCTGCAGATGGATCGCTATGAAGTAAAGGATGTGACCGGAACGGCAAAGAATATTTGTGAAGAAGAGCACATCAGCGGACAGTATCCGGCGGGTCCGCTTGTTTTTCCGGACTTTTCCCGGGCATTGAAACCGGCTGGCGCCGGCAGAATGAAAATGAAAGCCATGGGAACCGATACAGTGATGCTGGACCGGGAGACTGTGGATGTGCGCTATCTGGAGCAGCTCTCTGATGACGGCCAGACGGTGGGACTGGCCTACCTCATGGGATGGATCCTGGCAAATCAGCGTGAGAAAATGACAATCTCCGCGCTTCTTGACGATATGTATCGTCAGATTGAGAAAAAAGGTCTGCAGACATTTATTCCACAAAACTATTCCTGCGGACATCCGGTGCTTCCGAGAAAACAGGAGCTTTTTGCCTGTCTTAACCGATATCGCCGGGCGAAAATTGTCCGGAGATAAAGGATGATAAGATTCCGGCAGCGATCGTGGATAAAAACGATGGAGTCTGGAACCGGGAGGCAGAGGAATATTTCCTTGCAAATGCGTCGGACATCGCACAGAAATGTGACGATTAAAAGTCAATATATGTAGTTTTTGTGAAGGTTGTTGAGTTTTTCAGAGCAAAATGTTAAAGTAAAACGTACGAAAATACAGCCCGGAAAACTAAAAATCAAAGCCGGCTGCAGTGCGCATCCGGCTGCATATCAGAAATAAGGAGTTATGATTTATGAGAAAATTTGTTTCAGCAATGATACTTGGCGCAGCTCTTCTGGCATTGGGCGGCTGCGGTAATTCCAAGGATAATGCCCCGGAGTCAACGACGGAGGCCGGCGGAGAGACCGCGCAGATTCACGATATTGACATTGATGCCGGCGAGTATGTCAAACTGGGAGATTATAAAGGACTCACCGTGGAGAGCTCGCCTGTGGAGGTGACAGACGAAGAAGTAGATGAACAGGTGGAACTGCTGGCAGAAGATTACGCGGAATATAAAGAGATTACTGACAGAGATACTGTGCAGGAGAATGATTATGTCAACATGGATTATACCTGCACCATCGACGGCCAGGTCAACGAAGATTATTCCGAGACTGATGTGGATACACAGATTGGCGACCAGGAATACAGTATCGAGGGCGCATATGATCTGGATGAGGAGCTGACCGGCGCCAAGGTCGGTGACACCATCACCATTAATTTTACGTTCCCGGATGATTATGATGACACCGAAGTGGCCGGCAAGGACTGCACCATGGAAGTAACTGTGAACTCCATTGAAGAAGAAGTGATACCGGAGATCACCGATGAGTTCATCAGTGAAAATACGGACTGCGATACAGTGGAAGAATACAGGGAGCAGACCAGACAGGAGCTGGAGGATTCTTATAACAGTGAGGTAGAGCAGACAGTAGAGAACGATCTCTGGAATAAGATCGTGGATAACTGCACACAGATCAAGGATTTCCCTCAGGATGTCATTGACCAGGAAGTGACCAATCTCACAGCCGAGAACGAAGAGTGGGCCGGATATTTTGGCATGGACGTCGACGATTTCATTGAGGAATACTATGGCATGTCCCTGGAAGATTACGCACAGAGTACGCTGTTGAGCCAGTGTGTGCAGGATCTCCTTGTGGAAGCAGAAGGCCTGACTGTGACAGACGAGGAATATCAGACAGAGATTCAGAGCTATATTGATGACTACGGTTATGAAGATGAAGACGAGATCATGGAATACTATACGGAAGATGAGATCCGCTCTGATATCTTATACAATAAGCTGATGAATAATTTATTAAGCTACACCAATGTGGTAGAAGGAAGCACAGACACGGAAGCGGCTGCTGAGACAGATACAGCCGCGGAGGCAGATACTGCAGCGGAGTAAGAAAAGCTTTGAAAAAACGATACTCTGCGGCGAAAAAGTGACAGCAATCACAGAAAACGCCGCAGAGTTTTTTGTTGTCAGAAAAGGGGATATTCTCAGAAAATATAAGAAAACTCAAAAATTTAAAAAAATTGAAAAAAGTACTTGCATTTTAGAAAAAGTTATGGTATCATCTGTTCTTGTAAGCGGATATGGCGGAATTGGCAGACGCGCTAGATTCAGGTTCTAGTGAGCAATATCGCTCATGCAAGTTCAAGTCTTGTTATCCGCACTGAATAGAAAGACATCCGGAAGCATTAGTTAATATGTTTCCGGATGTTTTTTTATTTCATAGGAAATTGTGTTCCTATGAAATAAAAAACGCTCCGAGGGAATCGCACTGCGGCAGATAGGACGATACCGCTTTTGCGACCCGCTGCAGGCGGAGAATCCTGCTTTGCAGGCCCCTTTCTTGTTTTACAGAAATCGGCATTTTTTATGATCAGGAGGAAGAATAAAATGTATGTGGTAGATGAAAAAGATAAAGAATATCGTTATGGTGATCATGGCCCTAAATATTTGATGCAGGGACCGAGATCGAGTTTTGGTATTTGTCAGCTCAGACCGGGGGAAATATATGCACCTCACGAACATCACATAATGGAAGAAAATTTCTACGTATTGAAAGGAACGTTACAGGTGGAAATTGATGGGGTTGTAACTATGGTGGAAGAAGGTCAGATGTTCCATGTGGAACCGGGAGAATTTCATAAATGTTCTAACCCGACGAATGATTATATTCAGTACATCATTACCTGCGCGCCGTTTGCTCCCAATGATAAATACATGGAAAAACATGAAATTCAGGAACAATGATAAGAGTAAATGATGTATAACTAAGACAACGAGACTTCAGGCGAAGTCTCGTTGTTTTATGATACGATAATGAATACTTGCATTTTATGCCGGGTGATTTTTGGCGTTAAAACAATGGACAGTGAGTGTGATATCCCCCTTCAGTCTGGCAGTGTATCCGGCAACAGCGTCTTCCAGTAACTCTTCGTCCTCGCCAAGTTTATCATAAGATTCCACCGTTGGAATGGTGACAATGCCTTCCTGTCCGGCCAGGTTGAATTGAATCTCATCGTCGTCATCATAATAATTAAAAAAACAGGAATCAAAGGAAATCCAGAGTCCGCCGATTCGCATATTTCCGACAATTCCCCGATAGTTGCGCAGCAGGGTGTGAAACTCTGCTGTTTTTGATGTTGAGAGTGCCATGTTGTGCTCCTTCTTTCTTTATAGTTTTTTATGTCATTATAGCATATCTCATAAAAGTTTAGAAAACAGTCTGCAGATAAAAATCAAAAATCATAAAATGCTGTGAGAAAATATTATTTCACATATCACTATTGATAATTTTTTCAATCTTGTGGAAGTATATATTCAACAGTACAATAAAATTAATAAACAATATAGCTGAAGGATTTGTATAAAAAAGAGTCCAGCTAATAAATGTCAATAGATAAATGAAAAATATTTTTCATCAGAAAAAAGGGCAGACTTTCCCCTTGGTGATAATATCATTTTTAAAAAGATATTGATTCGTTGGATTTGCAGTATTTTATGCAGCTATGTTGCATTTATCAGCATTGTATTGTTTGATATGCTCTTGAGGAGTAATGATTTCAAAAGGCTTGTTATCTCTGAGTATTGCAAATATGATGTTGCATACTTTATGTGAAACAGCACCCATTGCTACAAGTTTTGGTTTGGATTCACATTTTTTGAGATAGTAATTACGGAGTACCGGATTTTTGGCTTCTCCTGTACGGGATGTACTGATACTTTGTAAAGCCAGTGTGTGGATTACTCGTCTGGCAATAGCAGATCCTCTTTTGGACATTTGGATTTTGGTGCCTTCAAATTTGCCGGATTGTTTTACGGCCGGATCAAGACCAAAGTAAGCAAAAAGCTGCTTTGGCTTTGAAAAAGCAGAGAAATCGCCAATCTCTCCCATGAGGGATACGGCAGATAAGAACCCTGAACCTTTAAAAGTTTCAATCAAATGGATCTGCCTTACAAAATCAGTACCCTCGTTTGTATCAACCAGTTCATGTAAGGCATCAAGTATGCTGGCGATTTCTTCGTCGTATTTGCGAATAAAACGAATATACAGACGGATACGTCTGATATTACTGTCAATGATGTAACCGAAGTCATTCGCTTCATTTGCAGCCTGGATAATGGCATTATACTTGTTCTGGGCATATGCAAGCCCAAAGCGAGCAGTAGATTTAATGGTGTCAATAATCTCCTGCCTGTCTGCTGCGATAAAGGCAGATGGAGACGTATAAGTTTCCAATAATGTAAGAGATGTATTGGTAGTAACTTTGGAAAAAATGCCAAGATATTGAGGAAAAGCCATTCGTAATTCACCTTGAAGCTTATTTACATAAGCGCTGCGGTTATCCATTAAATCGTAGTATTCACGACAAAGGTTACGGCAGTTGAGGGCAAGGTCAGATGGCATAAGGGAAACCTTTAAATCTGGTTTCAAACCAACCAAAGCAGCTTTTTTGGAATCAAAACGGTCATTATGTACTTTTCGTATGTTGATATTTGTGCTATTCTTAGTGATGATAGGATTAATAACCGAGCAGTTAAAACCCTTATCACGAAGATAGCAGAAGAGTGGGTAATGATAAATTCCCGTGGATTCCAGGAAAATGCGACTTTCCAAGGAATACAACTCTTCTGCTTCTTTTATTTTAGAAACAGCGGTTGTAAGGGAACTCATTTTATTATGTAGGATTTTATAAGGTTTGCCTACGAATTGTTGGTTAGGCAGAGCAATAGACATCCATGAGAAGTCAGCGCCGACATCAATACCAACAGAGATGAATAACTCATCCAGATTAAAAATAACTTTGTTTGACATGAGCAAAAGCTCCTTTCTGATAGGAATCCATTTCCAATCTGGCAGGTACATAACCTAGCGTGTTATACAGGTATAGCCTTCCGGCTCCCGACCAGCTAAAACATAAAACCCTGTCGAATGGACTAATTGACTTTCTTGTAGGTATCAGCTGAGAGTTCAGCTTCCCAGGGGGGAATACATTCTTTATCCCATCCTAAGGGATAATACCTTATGTTTTATCTGGTGTCTATCAGGAACCGTCAGACATGATAATTATTTTAGGATAACATCTGATGAAGGAAGAACACCTTCTTCTGTTATCTAATCATAGAAACTTATTAACCGAGT
>NZ_NFLV01000044.1 GCF_002161065.1 Eubacterium sp. An11
AGAAGCTGGTACGGGATCTGGATAGGAAATTGCAGATAGAGCGCACTGGTGATGTTTTCCCAGCGCAAAATGCTACAATAATAAAAGGGCAGGAGCACCATCTTGCTGCAGAACAGATGCGGTGGGGCTTTCCGGGATTTGAGAAAGGAAAGCTGCTGATCAATGCAAGGGCAGAGACTGCACTGGAGCGCCCTACGTTCCGGGAGAGTGTACAGGATCGGCGCTGTATTATCCCTGCCAGGGGATTTTATGAGTGGAATAAGAGCAAGGAGAAGTTTACCTTTGAGCGGAAAGAAACACCGGTTCTGTTTATGGCAGGATGCTATAACCGGTATGAAGGCCAGGAGAGGTTCGTGATCCTGACCACAGACGCAAACTCTTCCGTGGCACCGGTCCATAACCGGATGCCGCTGATCCTGGAGCCAGAGGAGTTAGGGGACTGGGTGTTGGATGATCAGGCAACAGAATCTTTGCTGCATAAGACACCGGTGCTGCTGGAACAGCGTGCAGAATATGAGCAGATGAGGTTGTTTTAGTGCGCTAGTATTTGGTATAATTGGCAAACTAGGGGTGTGTTTGAAACGACAACATTATAAAGCGAGGAAAATTAACATGGCTAATATCTTAGTTGTAGAAGATGAAAAGAATATGCAGGAGATCATTGCTGAATATATGCAGCGTGGTGGACATACCTGCTTTACGGCTGATGATGGTGTAGACGCCTTAATGATATTGAAAAATAATCCAATGGACTTAATGATACTGGATGTGATGATGCCTCACCTTGACGGCTTTTCTGTCTGTAAGATGGCAAGAGAAATGAGCAATCTCCCTATTATTATACTGACCGCCAAAAGCGAAGAAGAAGATAAACTGAAAGGATATAAGTTGGGGGCTGATGATTATATCACAAAACCATTCAGCCCTAAAGTATTACTGGCAAAAGTAGGCGCGCTGCTTCGCCGTTCTTCCACCGTACCAACGGATGCTCTGAATGTGGGGAAAATTTCAATCATTCCAGCATCCCACAAAACATTTGTCAATGGACAGGAAATCACTTTGACCCATAAGGAATATGAATTACTGTATTTCTTCATGGTAAATCCCGGCCAGATATTCAGCAGAGAGCAGTTACTTAATCGGATTTGGGGATATGATTTCGAGGGTACTACCCGAACGATAGATACTCACATAAAAACTTTGCGACAGAAATTGGGGGATGAGGGCAAACATATTGTTACCTTGATCCGCTCCGGGTACAAATTTGAGGTAAATGTATGAAAATAGAAGATAATTTCTCCTTGCGGACAGTTCGCAAAAAAATTATTATGGTTTCTAAAATAGCGGGAATTATTTTGATTATCTCATATGTCATATCAACAAGGTTGCCTATTGAGCAGGATTTTTCTTTTCTTCTCTGGCTTTGCTTTGTGATATTGTTGGTTCTGGCAGTTGATTACTTAATGGGACGTTTTATCTCGAAGCCGGTTGATCGGTTAAGTGAAGCAGCTCGAAAAATGGCGCAGCTTGATTTTTCTTCTTCTTGCGAAATTCACACAAATGACGAATTTGGCGAACTATCTCAAAACCTGAACAAAATGGCACAGAATTTACAGCAGACACTTTCGCAGTTACAAACTGCTAATTGCCAGTTGGAAAAAGATGTAGAACGGGAAAAGCGGCTGTTGGAGGAACGCAAAGAGCTGGTAGATAGTCTTTCCCATGAAATGAAAACTCCGTTGGGGGTGATCCGCGCCTATGCCGAAGGTCTGCAAGATGAGCCGGATGAAACAAAACGGCAAAAGTATTTAGAAATAATTATAGCTGAAACAGAGCGTATGAGCAGCCTTATTTCAACACTCCTTGATTTGTCTGCATTGGAAACTGGGGCCGCCCGGCTTTCTCCAGAACGATTTGACTTTATAGAATTTGTGGAAACCATTGCCGGGAGATTATTGATCGACGCTCCAGATGCAGACTTTGATTTGCAATATGAACTGCCGGAACATCCCGTTTACGTCGAAACAGACAAACGCCGGATGGAACAGGTATTGAACAATCTGGTTGTCAATGCAAAGTGCAATACGCAATCTGGCGGCGTTTTGAAACTGCTGCTGAAAGAAAATGACGGTATGCTCGATTTCTCAATCTTCAATCAGGGGCCACCTATCCCGGAAGAAAGTCTGTCAAAGATATGGTCGAAATTCTATCGTGATAAAAATTCTAAATACAGTGGTTCCGGGCTGGGGCTTGCGATTGTTGCACAAGTCTTATCCATGCAGCACTTACACTATGGCGTAGAAAACCAACCGGGAGGCGTGTCTTTTTACTTCTCCATTCCTACAATAAAATAACAAGTTCCTATTTTCTCATAGGCTCTGGTTTCCAAATGGAAATCGGGGCCTTTTATATTCGGGAAGATTTCACGCCAACTTCACAGCAATCTCACACCAACTTCAACGCATTTTTATACCTTTACCTCAAATAAGAGGGGCAACCCATCAAAACAAGGAGGTAATGAGTATGTTTTTAGGTTTGGAATGGTATTGGTGGCTTATTCTTCTGGTGGCACTGTTGATCTCGATCCCGTTCAAGATTAAGTTTATGAAATGGTGGAATAAGCGCCAGCAGGAAAAGAAAAAGGAACCGCATGGGAAATGGGGGGATGATGAATGATTGAGGTTCAGAATTTGACATTTTCTTATGGGAAAGACAAGCAGGTATTACATGGTCTGAACTTTTCTGTAAGGGATGGGGAAATTTTCGGCTTTTTAGGGCCGAATGGCTCCGGCAAGTCCACAACCCAAAAAATATTGACCGGCATACTAAAAGGACATGGCGGGATGGTTTCTCTGTTCGGACAGGAAATTGACAATTTGCAAAAAGAGGAATTTTTCCAGAACATAGGCGTATTGTTTGAATTTCCTTATCTTTATACGAATTTGAGTGCCCTCGATAATTTACATTACTTTGCGTCTTTCTATCCAGCGGAGCATATGCGTGATGCGGAAGAATTGCTGGATGAACTGGAATTTAAGAAGGATTTTTTGAAAAAACCGGTATCTTCTTACTCAAAAGGGATGCGTCAGCGTGTTAGTATGGCGAGGGCACTTATCAGCAATCCAAAACTTTTGTTTCTGGATGAACCTACAAGCGGCCTTGATCCTGCGGGAGCCGTCCTTTTTCGCAAAATCATAGAAAAAGAACGGCAAAAAGGCACAACGGTCTTTCTTACAACACATAATATGTTAGATGCTGATTTGCTTTGCGACAGAGTAGCATTTATCTCAAATGGAAATATTGTAGCTCTCGATACACCGAGAAATCTTAAAGAGAAAAACAGTAAACACAGTATTGTGGTTGATTATCTTTATCAAGGTAAAAGGCTGGAACGAAAGTTGGAAGCCCCGGAGCTAAAAACTGGTATTCCCTTTGTGTATGACGAGCTTATCAGCATCCATTCCCAAGAACCGACTTTGGAGGATATGTTTATTCAATATACAGGGAGGGGGCTGACTTAATGTGGAGAGGATTTTCCCATCTACTGAAAAAAGACTTCAAGCTGATGCTGTCCAGCAAGTTTTTTCTATTAGCCTTGCTTTCGCTGATTTTATATTCCTGCTATATCAATTTTGTGTATGTGAATTTAGATCAGGAGATGCATCAGGTTTATCTTTATGATCCACAAAGTAAAGTAGATGTTCATTCAGAATACCTTACAAAAGTAGACAGCAGAGAGGCGTTAGAAACTGCCTGTGCAGACCAATATTGTGTTGGCTATGATTTTTCCAAAGCTGAACCAGGGTTCTATATGCTCTCCTGCGGACTGGAAACTACCGATCACTACCGCATGATTTGGGGTGAAGCTGTCCTGAATGGAAATACGGATGGACAGGCAGATAAAATTGGCGTCAATAATAAAGAAATGAAAAACCGCAGGGAGATCACCGCTGAATTTCTGTTTTTTGAATTATCGGCGGTTGGCTTTTTGGGGCTGGCTTCCATGCTTTTTAAGGAGAAGCAAATGGGTGTGATACGGGTACATGGGGTGCTGCCTATCCGGCGTTCTATGTTCATCCTATCCAAATTGCTTCTGCTATTATTATCAGACCTTGCATTTACGGTCTTGCTGACTGTGAGTAATTTAGGAACACTCCCTGCGATGGATGTTTTGCCGGGAGTTCTTCTGCAAGCCGGTATTTTATCGCTGATTATGGCATTGGTTGGCTTTCTTTGTGCAATCTGGCTGCCGGACTTCAAACAGTTTTCTCTGTTTTATCTTGTCCTTGCGGTTTTTGTAACAACACCCGTTTTTCTGGCCGGGCAGACCGGCATTACATGGGATTGGATCGTTTATCATCCTATGTACCATCTGTTTACTGCAATGAAAGCGGCATACTTCTCCGCGCCAATGGCGGGAGCGCCATACTATTTGATTTGTATAGGCGCAATCATTCTTCTGTTCCTGCTTTCCTATCATACTTTGAACCGGGAACTGGCAAAGGAGGGATAAAGGATGAAAGGGTTAAAGTATCAGTTAAAAAGTATTCGCCGTGATAAAATGTGCATTTTAACTTTTCTTCTCCCCGTAATCGTGGGTATTGCCATCAATCTGCTTTCGGGTGTAAGTTTCCAATCAATAGGAGAAACTACCTTCGGAATTGTAGAAAACAATATCACTGACGATGCTGTGAAATGGTTACAAAGCAATGGTGCTGTTATACCGTATGAAACACGCGCTGAACTGGAAGCCGCTGTAAATGATCCATCCACACAAACGATAGGAGTTTTACAAGCTGGGAACGAAATACAGACGTTTATTGCTGGGGACGAATTAGAGGTGAACAAAGTTATTGCAGATACGCTTCCGCAAGTCTATGAAAATCGGACAACACAGTTATCCATTACCAGAACAGTCATCCCGGTAGTATCTGATAATGATGGGTTAAAATCTCTCTTGATTGTAATTACATTGGTAACAGCAATGTTTATGGGCTGCACTTTTAATGCTATGAACATTATCAGTGAAAAGGAAGATGGTATAGAATTTATCAATCAGGTACTTCCTATGTCTATGACTTCCTACATCATTCAGAAAACCCTTTTGGGTTTTATTGGTGGAACAATTTCGACCATCATAACAACATTGATCTGTATGAGAATACAAGCGGTACAGATATTGCCGTTTCTGTTGATTGTTTTGCTCTCAACCTATATTTCTGCCTTAATAGGGCTATTCATTGGCTATTATGCAAACGGATTGATGGTAGGGATTGTTTACATCAAAATTGTAATGATTCTGTTCCTTGCACCGCCTATTTTCTTTTATTTGACGGTTCCAAGCAACAGTTTTGTTTTTCAACTTTCGTATTTGTTACCATCCAGCGCTACTTTCTATGGAATCATGGATTTATTGCAGGGCCGGACAGAGGAAACCATTCCTGTGCTTTTGGCACTACTTATTCATGCAGTTTTTTGGAGTATTGTATATAAGCTAATGCGAAAGATAACTAAATCAAGGACATAAATGGGATATTTTGCCGTATAACAGCTATTACGGAGCTTCTGCTGGATGGGTCTAGTAGATTTGCATGAGAAGATAGTAGGCGAAATTACTGAATTGCTGAAGAGAATGGTATACGAAGTGAAGAAAAGTGAAACTTACTAAAAAAATATTTGAAGGGAGATGGAAAAATCGGATATATTTTACTCGTAGAATTTAAAAATTCTGAGAAATTCATTTTGGATGAAATTATGACTATGTTGAACGTATATTCTGGAGAAGGTATAAGCGAGACAAATAACAGAAATATATCATTTCATGGAATTGCTGTTTATCCAGATCAGCGGAGAATTTTAGCAGCAGATAAGGAAGTATTTCTATCGCATTATGAATTTGATGTTTTCCTGCATCTTGCACAGCATCCGAGACAGGTATTTACCAAAGAACAGATTTATGAGGCAGTCTGGGATGATATCCCAGTCAACGTGGATGCCAAAGTCGAGTGTATGATTTACAGCATCCGGAAGAAACTCAGGAAGTATACAGACCGGGAATACATCCAGACTGTATGGGGTGTAGGCTACAAGTTTGATCCGGGAACATAGAAAGGAGCCGTCCGTGAGGGCGGCTCCAACTCAGTTTACACATCTTCGCCAAGAAAATAGTCCACTTTCTTAGCGTATTCTTTCTGTTCTTCCGTAAACAGTGCCTCCAGAAGTGCAGTTTTTCCGGTTTCCCGGTATTCCTTCAGCCCTTCGATGTATCTGGTCCGGTACTTGTCCTCAATAACTACCGACGTCAGGTCAGCTTTTAAGCACTCCCGGAACAGGATCAGCCTGCCGGTCCTGCCGTTGCCGTCCTGGAAGGGGTGCAGCGCTTCATACCGGGTATGGAACTGGGCCATGACGGAAAGCGTCTTGTCTGGGATTTTGTGATACCAGGTGAGAAGCTCCCGCATTTTTTCCGGCACATCTTTAGGAAGGGTGGTTTCGTAATGCCTACCATATTGGGGCGCTTTTTATAATCTCCGATAGCATAGCCGTTGGCGCGGTCTTCAAACACGCCGCTTTTCAGTTCAAAGTGGAACGCCTTAATGAGTTCCTCGCTCAAAGGTTCATCCAGGGTGTCGATCATCTTATTGAACATCAGGAAGTGGCCGTTGGTTTCCTCCACATCTTTGACCCGGTAGTAATCGTCACTGACAGGCAGCATACCAGTGTCAAAAAGTGAGGCGGTCTGCTCCTCATTCAATGTGGAGCCTTCGATCTTATTGGAATTATAGGCCAGCGTCCGCTGGGTATAGGCATAGATCCCGGAGCGGTCAAATTTCTTCCGCTCAATCCGGAACCGCCGGGTCAGTTCTTCGTTTTTCATAGGAAATCGCTCCTTGCATTTTCGATGAGTCTATTTTACCATACTGCCGGAGCAAGATACAGAGGGGATTTTCTGTCGGATCTGACAGAAATCTCAAGCCTGGGATGCAGGCTGTCCGTTTGGGACGGGTAGCTCCAGTTCCGCAATCTGCCATTCCATCCAATCCCCATGCACGACAGCAGTAGCGGACCAGCCTTCCAGAAAACAGTATTCCCGGTCAGGATCATCTGGTTCCACGTTGGCCATAATCTCTTCGTAAGCGGCTTTCATTGCTGCATACACTTCCTCGTAGTCGGTACTGGGTATGGGGTCAATCAGACCATCCGTATACCCGTGTAAAATATAAATTGTCATTTCGGCACATCCTTTCTTACAGATAGGGATTGATGTAGGAGTGGATATAGACACCCTGTTTATCCAAAGCAGCAGCCAGCGCTTCCAGAGTTTCTTCCGGGTAGCCAAGATCATGGAAGGTCTCCATCAGGGCATTTTCTGAGGGAAAAGCAGTCCCATAATCAACCTTTTCCTCCAGAGGGATCCCGCAGGGGGTGTCAATCGAGGTCTCACCGGTTACACAGTATCGGTCCGGAAAGGTACTCCCGGTATCATCCGTATTATAGAAAATGCCGCAGCCTGGCTCCATGCTCCGCATGACAAAGGAAACGCCATATGTGTTCGCAATCGCTGTGTACGCATCATGGAGCGGACGCCATGCGGTATCCAAAGAGAGGAGGATACGGGTATCATTTTTCCCCATATCTATAATGGTGCCACGCAGACTGATCCCGTCTGTGGCGATCCCTGCATGGAGAAACAGGCGCCGGATATTCCCCAGGTCATCTTTATAACCGGGAGTGATAGCGGTTTCCAGATCCTTCCAGAGAGACGCAATCCCTTCCGGATTGTCATCTGAGAAAAAGCATACATCATCGGAGCATATATTCGCCATTATTCCATCTCCCCGCTTTCTATTTCATCCTCATATCCGGGAACCGTTATCCGGCAGTCACATTCGGACAGCTCCGGGTCGGACTGCAGCTCTGCATAGACCGCATCCCGTTCCTCGGAAGAGGCATATTCTTTGCTAAGTTCTATAACTTCAACCCGGACAGACGGCTCACTTGTATAGGAACCGGTGATCATGCCGTCCTCTATGACCAGCACCACCCGGGGCGTTGGATCTAAAGGCAGGTGGAGTGTACCGTTTCCAAGAGCTTTCTCGATTTCATCTATCACGCAGTTCAGCGTGACCAGATAAGCGGTATTCATATCCGCCCGTTTTTCGTAAAGTTCATAGGCCAGATGGAGCAGTTCAGTTTCCTCTTCCAAGGTGTCATAGGGCAGGTTGCAAAGACCGATCCCGTCCTGGCGGCGCTCCACACAAAGCTCCAGGAAATCCTGGAAAAAGCAGTGCCGTTTATAAATTTCATGGGCTTTCTGGAGCTGTCCAAGGCTCAGGGCAAAGAAGAGCTTCTCCCCCGGCTGTTCTTTCTTCCATATTTTCATTTGCTTCTCCTTTCTGAAGGAGGGCTGCGCCTGGCAGCACAGCATCCTCCTGTTTTCTGTAAATCAGTAATGTTCCCCGCAGATCCAGAGGCTGGTCTATCCATCCCCCGTCCTGGTAGATCTGTCTGGTCAAAGTATTATAGATGACCGGCGTTTTTTCGATATCCGCAAGGTCTGCCACCAGGCAGGTTTTCTGGTTGATATAAGGCCAGAGCGCCGTTTCGATCTCTTCCCGCAGTTTCAGGGCCATCTGGTGGATTTTTGCCACATCGTAGTCCCTGGTCAGGCTTTTGCCGATCTCCTTTGGGATTTGGGAGCGGTCAACCGCATCCTGGGCCACAGCCGTCTGTTCTTCCGGCGGATAATCCGGATTGATGAGGAGGTGGCCGCAGGCGACCAGAAGGACAAACTCCTGGACGCCCTCCCGGATCTGCGCTTTCAGTTCCTCATAGGGAACACGGTATACGCTCTTTAAGGTCTCCAGGGGCACCCGTTCCCGGTTGATCTTCAGGGTGGAGAGCAGCCTTTGCAGGCTGCCTCCCAGGGTATAGATATCACTCAAGCACATATCACCTCGATTTCAGCCGGGCGGTGGGCGTAGGTTACATGATAGACAGTGTTTTCTGTCTCAAATACCACGCCGTCCTGGGATACTTCCAGGATCTGCTTCACCAGAGAGGTGGAAATGGACCGCCCGCAGGTAAAGAGCCAGGCCCGCTCATGCACACGCAGGGGCAGGCTGAGGACAGCGGTCAGGTAAGTATCTTTTTTCCTTTCAGGGATTGCCGTGATCTTTTCTTTCTTCATCATGTTCACACTCCTTCATACATGAGTCTGCCAGTCATTTATAATAATCCTTCCTCTTGCCCCAGGATCCGTACCTTTTTACGGAGACGGTAAAACCGGCTGTTTACCCCGTGGGAAGTGATGCTGCATTTTTCAGCGATCTCCCGGTAGGTGTAGCCGTCTGCCTGCAAGCGGACTACCCGGCGCTCTTTTGGCGTCAGGTAAGACAGCAGCGCCAGCAGGCGTTCCCGGTCATCCATTGCCTCTGCCAGACGTTCCTGCCGGCTGGGAAGGAACGCATCCAGGGAGGCGGTGTCCTCTTCATATTCTTCCAGAAAGGCTTTCCGCATGGGGCGGCTCTGCTTTTCCCATTCCCGTGCAAGCGCATTTCTCATGGCGATGCGAGCAATGGTGGAGAAACGATATTGCTGAAGCTCTGGTTTTTCCAGATAATCCTGTACGGCTTCCAGATAGCCAAAGACTACAGTATCATAGTATTCTTCAATGCCAAGGTGCCGTCCGTTTAAATACTGGTAGATAAAATCGTGATGTTCTTCTGCGAAAATCCGCTGTTCTTCTGTTAATGGATGTAATGCTTTCATAAATTTTCTTCCTTTCTTTCTTCGTATTTTCTGGTGATCATATTTGCGACAAGCCTTGCGCACTCCTGTTCCGTAGTGGCCAGGGTTCTGCCTGTCTCCGGGACCAGCAGCAGCGCAGCTTCTTTGGAAGCTGGCGACAGGCGCACCGGGAACAGGGCGGCAACCGTCCGGCGGCTGCCCGGAACCGGTGTCGGCATATCGGCCTGGAAGATCTGTTCTTCCTGCTTCAGCACAAGGGAGCGCAGCTCCGGTGTGATGGTGGAGCCCTCCGGCAAAAAGCATCCGGTGGAAGCCAGGATGTATTCTGCATTGCAGACGGCGGCCCCGCAGCAGATCTTCCGATGCAGAGGCTCCAGAAACTCCGGGAGTTCTTTGCGCCCGGGGAACGGGGACCTGCATTTCCGTATGCGGATGGTGGCGCCCTCTGTTGCGATTTCCAGGGTGCTGCCGCTTTGGATGCCGGTTTCCTTCCGGATATCCGCAGGGATGATGATGCGGCCCTGGGTGTCCATACTTCGGATCAATGCAATACTCATATCAATCGTCCTTTCTCTTCCTGATGACAGGACAGAAAAAGAAGCGGGGATCCGCTTCCTTTCCTGCCTGTATTTTTCCGCATCTGATTATGCGGCGTATGGATATTGCTGAAATGACTGCTGTTCCTGCTGGCGCTGGGCCTGCTGGTTTACAAGCAACTCTTTTCCGCTTGTGATCAGCGGCTGTGCGATGCAGTGTTCCCACTCAGAGATATAGGAGTCCACCCGCTTGAACAGCAGGTAGAGGTCCATATCTGCAAGCTGGATGAAGGCGCTTTTTTCCATCTGGAAGCTGCCGGACTGCATATAGGAGCCGCCGTTTCTGTTCTTAACCTTGATCCCCCGCCCATTGACGATCTGGAGCCGCCACGGGTTCTTCAATTCCTGTCCGTTTGGCGTCCGGCTGTGCCGGGATATGGAGAACTGCTGTGCAGTAGAGAAGCCGTTTTGATCCGGCTCCCCAAAGATCTTGCTGATACTCCATTCAAATTCCTGGAAGCCTGCGGTAAGGCGGGTCAGGAAAAACTGGATCTGCTCCGGAGCCAGGTGGAACCGGGTGATGATGTTGCGCTCCCCGGTGCCGTTGGAATAGTCCTGGATGGAAACGCCGATCAGGGAATGGACCTTGTGGTTATTTTCTGAGAACTCCCCTTTGGCGTGGAGCTGGGCGTAGCTGGTATTGGGCGCTGCCCGCAGCCGGTCGTGGAAGGAGATCAGTTTTTTGTCATTCTGGATCTTACAGATCTGGTCAGAAGCCTTGTTCTGGTAAGACTGATTCATGGTTTTCACCTCTTTTTTCTTAAACTGGGATTATCTGAGATACTGTTTGATAAGAATGGTAAGATTCTTTGGAAGGTCGTCCAGACGGGTAATGTCCAGGAACCCTTCCTGGTAGATGCGCTGGATGGCATCCTTGTCCTCTCCGATCGCTGCCGCAAACAGGATGATATTCTGTCTGGCGTATTCCTGCTTGATCCCCCGGAGATCTGCTTCCGCCTCCGTGCCGTAATAACCGTCATCTGCGGGCTGGCCGTCGGAGATCAGGATCAGAAGTTTCCGCTTTTCCGGTCTTTGCGCCAGATGCTCTGCAACAAAGCGGAGCGCAGCGCCGTCCCGGTTGCCGTTTCGGTCTATCATATCCATCAGCCGGTAGCGGTCCTTCTCATCTACAGAATCAAACTCCGCATAGGAATAGAGGGCTACCCCACGGGAATCCGTGGAATGACCGTAGATGGTCACCGGGATGCCCAGGCTGACGCAGAAGTCATAAAGGACAATGGCTGTCTTTCTGGCATGGGTGATGCGGTCACCCCACCCCATAGAGCCGCTTTCATCAATCAGAAGCCCCACTGCCAGCCGCTGTTCATCGGCGGGGAGCCGGGTCCTTATGAAGAAAGAACCGTCCTGGTGATGGAAGGAGCGCATATCCAGCCGCCGTCCATACAGCAGGTTCTTCTGTTTCCCGCCTTCCGCCTCCTCTTTTAAGAGGGGCAGGATGGTACTCTGCAGGCGTTTGGATGCCCGAAGAAGGGGCGGCGAGATTTCTTCATATTGCCGGATCAGATGGTCTGAGATCTCCTGGATCCGGTGAATGGTCACATGGATCCCAGCATGGGCATTTCCGTAATGGATCTCATTTGCCGCTTTCTGCAATTCTTCGGATAACTGCTGTTCATAGGCTTCCTGCGCTTTTTCTGCTGCGGCTTCCTTTAAGACACGGGCAATATCCGCTGCCGCATCCTCATAGCCGGTGCCGGCATACTGAGGCGCATAGGTTACGCCCGGGTCATTGCCGTCCAAAATAGCGCTGGTCTTGGCAAGAGCCAGCCTCCCGCCTTCCTCCGCCATCACTTTTTCCGTTTCCTTTAATTGTTCCTCACGGCCTTTGGAAGAAAAGAAATCTGCGTCTTGCGGATCGGTGCCTGCGCCTCCTTTGGCGGAAGGGATATTTTTTACCTCCGCTCCGTCTTTTCCCAAAGGAATGGGCGTGCCGCCTGCAATCTGCTGATCCAGTAGATCCTGAAGTTCTTTTGCTGCTTCCGTTTCATTCTTTTGTTCCAGTTTTTCCCGCATTTCTTCTACCAGCGGTTTGATAAAGTCCCAGAACAGGACCAGCAGGCAGTTTGTCGCAGTCAGCCGCTCCTTGATTGAGGGCGCTTCCAGTGCCGTGTCGATATATTCCATGCCTTCAGTCAGCACATCCAGATATTCGCTGTCGCTTTGGAAGCGGTTGCTGATGGTGCCGGACCGGCAATAGGCCAGAAGCAGGTTGGTCGCAATCGTAAACGGCTGATAGTTCCGGCTGAGCTGTTCGTGAAGATCCGGGATCTGTTCCACCATCCGCAGGTTATTGAGCTGGATGCCCTTGCGGAAGCTGCCGGGAAAGGCAGCGCACATCCTTGCTTCAATATAGACGTCTTCCAGGATGTTCTGGAGAGAAGCCGCACAGGTCCGTAAGGTCAGAGATACGGCCTTGTCTTTTTCCTGCAGTGCGTCCATGATCTCTGTCTGGCTTTTCTGATAAGCGGACAGCTCCACGGAAGGATCTTCCGGGTAAAACGTGCCGTTCCCCAGATTTCTCAGGTAGAGGTTCCGGGTGGTGAAATCGGTATACAAAAGATGTGCCGTCTCATGCCCGGTCATCCCTACCAGGCTCAACGCCCGCAGGAAGCGGGACGGAAAGCTCTGGGTGACATGGTTCGCTGCATTCAGGTAGATCTTGTAAGAGTCGGTGTAAGCCAGTGCCGCATCCTCGGACTCATCCCAGGAGATCAGCGCCTGCAGTCCGTAGCAGTAACGCCCGGTAGCAGCCCGCGCCTGGGAAGTCAGATAACGATGGAAGGCAGAGGACGTAAAAAATTCCTGGTCGGGAATGGAAGTCTCCTCTTCCCGGATCATCTGTTTTAATTTTTTCTGGTTGCTGTTCAATCTTTTATTTCCTTTCTGTGAGATTTTTTGTCAGCAGGTCTTCCACGGAGCAGCCGTAATACTCTGCCAGTCTGAGGACAGCGTAGGCAAGGGGCGTGGACCTGCAGTTTTCGTAATTCATAATGGTTTTTGGCGGCAGGCGTAAAATCCGTGCCACCGCTTTTTGGGAAAGCCCGCCCCGGGATTTGCGTAAGTAGGACAGGTTTTTTGCAAGAAGTGCATACATTTCTGGTTCTGTGAGAGTTGATTTACCCATAGGATCGCCTTCTCTCTCTTCAATATGGCAGGACAGGATCCAGACAGCTTTCCTCAACCTCCGTGCGGCTGTTCGCATCTGCCGTAGCGGAAGGCAGGATGGTGTAATGGGCGGACTCCCGGATATCGCCGCAGACCATATAGGACTGCACCCAGGAAATCAGCTCCCGGACACCGCAGCATCCATCTGTGATCAGGTTCTCCCGACAATATTCCGAGATGGCATGGACGATCCGTGCCATTGTCTGGACGGTCTTTTTCTCTTTACAGCCGGTGATGCCAAGCACCCGCTCCACCAGGGTCTCCTCATCCGGCTCCATCAGGTCGATGAGCACACTCATACGGGAGATTACGGACTGGTTTAAGGGCTTGCAGCCTGCATAGTCATTGTTTGTTGTTACGACGATCACCATATCCGG
>NZ_NFLV01000045.1 GCF_002161065.1 Eubacterium sp. An11
TATTAACACCGTTTGAATTTCATGAACGGTTATTAGCCGCATAAAAATATTGCCCGGTACAAACCGGGCAACACAAAAATTTTATTTTTTTCATTGTCTACTTGACGGGTAGCACACCATAACCGTACCCTTTTCTCTCCGTTATCTCTGTAATTGAAGGTCCCGTTTCTTTAATGTCTCTCTTAGTGTTTTCACAGAGATATTTAATTTTTCTGCTGTTTCTTCGTCAGAAAAACCAAACTCTTTACACATCATGATTTTTCCGACGAGCTCTCCAATCTCCATGCCACGCTCCATACCGCGCTCTTCATACATCTCTGATAAGTTACACATCAAATCAACCTCCTTCCCAAAACTGTCTTCCATTGGGATTCCGTATTGGCCTGACAGCTCTTCCTTAATCTCCTCTTTTGATTTTTCCGATGAAAACACCGTATTCAGCAGTCCGATAAGTTCGTCATCTTTTTGATCCATGTCATCCCGCAGGCAAATCATGATAACTTCCAGTTTATCATATGCCTCCTTCTCATCCGGGATACCGGTAAGAAGGTCTTCTTTTTGGATATGGTACCGACTGATGGCATTGCCAATATAATCTGGCGGATTGAAGCAGATCCAGATGGAATAAACTTTTTTCAAATTATCGTAATGCTTCAGGTCAAATTCCTGATTAATCTGTGAGGAAATCATCCTGGCGCAGTAAACAAGCCCTCTTGTCACGATTTTATAACCAGGGTAATAGTTTTTCTGTGCTTCCACATCAAACAAAATTTTTGTTTTCCCTTCGTTGACAAGGATATAAAAACGAATGTCGTAATATATAGTTCCCTCATTCCTGGATGTTGACTCTGTATTACTGCCTTCAATCCGTTCCTCTTCTTCCAGAAAAGGAACGCTTCCAATAGAAGGGCTTCCCTCAATGGAAGCAATGATTTCGTCAATCTCCATATTTGCCACTTCTTCTACTGTCCTTTTCAGTATACGGGCAAGGAGCGGCTTGTGGGACAGTACAATCTTGCACTGTTCATCCAGTTGTCGTTTTTGTGGATCATCCTCAATACTATGAGCAAATGATGTCTGCATTTATTATCCCTTTCTTTGAATTTTTACAAAAACAATATGAAAGAATCAATATAAAAGGTTTTAACAACGAGATTTTTTATTGTTATTATGTATTGTACCACATTTTACGAAAAAAAGAGGAAATGTTTTGTTTCGCTCTGTCACTAAATCTGAAAACCAAAGGAGACCCGTGCCAGGTATTTTCTGCGCCAACTCGCTGGCCAGAAAGCACTTTTTACTTATTTCTATCTTTTTTATTGTTTTTATATTTTTACTATAATACGATAAATAGAAAAAGTCAAGCCAAATTTAAAAAAAGCAATCCCCTACACAAAGTTCAACATAATTTGCAACACCTATCTCTCTTGTCACAAAACAACAAGGCACTAACAAACACAGTCAACAAATATAACATCATTTTCCTAACTCGAAACTCTTTAATATTTCCTAGAAATAAAATTCAGATGATAAAGATTGAAAAAAAATAGAACGATATGATCAAACAGAATATTGAACATTTTCTCAGATTACTATAGACTATAATCAGAAATAACAAACCTGACACGCATTTTAACCAACTTAAATATAGTCAACTAAGATTCATTCCATTGCTCGCGAAAGGAAGTGTATCTCATGCCAGGCTTACAGACACAACCGGAAATTATTACTTTAGAACAGTACGAAAATCTTCCTGAAGATATCAGAATTGAAGTTTTTGACGGTATGGCATGTGACTGCATAATTCCATCCCAGACTCACCAAACCGTTCTCACAGAACTTCTTGTTTCCATCCGCGCTTATCTGAAATCCAAAGGAGACAAGTGCCGGGTATTTCCTGCGCCTTTTGACGTAAAGCTCTCCGACAAGCCGCTTACCGTCGTTCAACCGGATATTATGATTGTCTGTGACAAAGATAAACTGGATGGAAAGCGCTGCAACGGCGCTCCGGATTTTATTATTGAAATTGTCTCGCCAGGTAATCCGACAGACGATTACATTCGCAAGTTATATTATTATAAGAAGTACGGAGTAAGAGAATACTGGATTATTGACCCGAAGCGGAAAGCTGTGACTGTGTACTTCTTTGAGGCAAATGTTCTGAGTGTACCATATACTTTCGATTCAACGATTAAGGTCAATATTTACGATGACTTATATATCAATTTCTCTGAGATTGCCGATTTGCTGGATAGGTGAATATTTCCGGCCGCAAAAAAGAAAGACATGCCCTTTTACACATGTCTACAGCCTGGACGGGCAGCAGATGTTATTTCTGCTGCCCTCATAAAATTTTCTGATAATTTTCTAATAAAATGCCGCCATTTACTGGATTGATTTTCCCAGTTCATACGCCTGCTGAATTTCCGGCTTATCTTTAATATCTCCTACATTCATATTCCCGCCGGCAAGAACATGACCGAGATTCTCCCAATGCAAATGTTCCATCAGATGATCATAATAAGTAAGTACGTCCTCGAATCCCTGCCCTTCTGCTGCCATCAGCAGAGCGGAAGCCCTGTCATGTCCTCTGAGAAGGTTGCCATCGCCTTCCTCCAAGGCAAATAAACGGTCAACGGCTGTTCTGATCTGACCACTCATATTCCAGTAATAAAGCGGAGAAGCCAGTATTACCACATCACATTCTCTTATGGCCGGATAGATCTGCGCCATGTCATCCTTTTGTACACAAGGACATTCTTTACTGCTGTGTCCGCCGAAGCATCCTTTACAGCCATGGATCTCCATACTGTCAAGGAAGAACTCTGTTACAGTATTCCCCGTACTTTCCGCGCCTTCAGTAAATGCTTTTACCAGCATAGATGTATTTCCATTCTTTCTTGGACTTCCATTCAACACCACGATTTTCTTGCTCATTACATTTTACCTCCTATCGTTTTCATAAACGATTACATCGTTATGATATATCCGTCCTAAAATCAGTATGTAACCCACATTCCTGCAAAATTGACTTTTTCAGGTACTGACATTATAATCATAGCAAAAATGAAACGAGAAACAAGTACGCACATTAAAGTGCGATACTTACAATCAGGTTATATACTTACCTAAAGGAGAGTGTAGAATGGGCGAAAGATGTATCGCGAACGAATGCCTCAGTTCAACCGGATTCAATTACACGCTGTCATTGATCAGCGGGAAATATAAAATGACAATATTGTATACTTTAATGGAGTTTGGGGTAGTCCGCTTTAATGAAATGAAAAGATATATCGGCACAATTTCCTATAAGACTTTAAGTTCAGCGCTGAAAGAGCTGGAAGCCGACCAGCTTGTTCACCGGGAAGAATACCCGCAAATCCCGCCCAAAGTAGAATATAGCCTGACTGAGCGGGGCAAATCTTTAATTCCTATTTTAGATGGCATGTGCGAATGGGGAGATAAAAACAGATTATAACCTCTATTCCCTTTTCAGTACATTTCTTTCAGCTCTTTCAGTTTCTGCTGCCGCCGGCGACCGGTAATCCTTTTTACTGCATCACCGGACGCCTCATATACAAAAGCGGGTATGGATTGCCCTGCTCGTCTAAATCTGTTCTTTTGTAAACCTGAAATCCCATATGTTCATAAAATCCCTTTGCCTGGGGATTCTGCTCATTTACAGTCAGTTTTTCCACTGAGTAATTTTTTATCCCATATTGAATCAGGCGTTTTCCCAGCCCCTTTCCTCTTTCTTCAGGAGCGATAAACAACATTTCCAATGAACCGGCCTCCACTCCCATAAATGCAACCGGCCGACCCGATTCATCTTCTGCAATCAGCAAATGTAACACTTCATTTAAGGCCTGCGGCACATATTTTTTTATACTCTGAATCTCACTGTCCGATAAAAACAGGTGGGTAGCCCGCACGGAATTGTCCCATACTTCCAGCAGGTGCCTTATCAAATCCGGAGTCCGTTCTTTCACCTCAACTATTTTCATGTCTGCCTCCATATATTGATGACATTTTCTTCTCTTCTCACCGACATTCCCGCTTCATGGCAAAATACCCGATCAGCACCGTCCACACATAGGCGCAGGTTTTTGGGATCATCAACATTCCGATCATCGGGATGGCATCCGCCCACAGCACCACCGGAATATAAAACGCAAAGCTCAGCACGATGGTCAGCCACATCCAGCGAAATGCCTTATCTTCATGAATTTTGGCGCTGCGGTAAAACAGTACGATTATCACCAGCCCCAGCAGTGCAAATGGAATATTACGATAGATTCCCCAGGAAAGGGGTGCTTCGGCGCTCAGCCACTGGTTCTGAGGCATCATGCACAGGATGATTCTCATACCGGCCAGGATGTACACGATGGCGGTAAGACCGGCTTTTCCCTGAATCTTATACCGCTGCCGCCACACATAGTAGAGCAGCACATAAAAAATCGTCATTGTTACAGATGTGATCCATTTTCCAAGGCCCAGCGGAACAGTGTAATTCTCCAGCCCGGTGGTACAGAGGGCCAGCGCGCGTGGAACAAGGTGGAAGGCGTCGCCCGCTCCCAGCACCACCGCCATCCATCCAAACAAGCGGAACTGACGGTTTCCTTTGCTGCCGCGGATCATTAAAATTCCGATTGTAATGACGGAAATCAAATAGACAACGTCAAATAGTGTTTCTCCAATTGCTTGCATCATTTATTCTCCCTTTCCTCTATTTTAAACTTTGCGGCCGTAAATATTGCCCGGCCATAGTTACGGCCAAATAACAGCCCGGCCAGCAGAAGCGAGGCTCCAAGGCCAGTATAAAAAAATGCGATGAACCGCTCCGGCGCCAGTCCGCCCACCCGAAGGCCAATGCCGCCGGTCATCATCACCGCCATGATGATGAAGGCTTTCCGGTCAAAGAACTTTAGGAAAAAATGTGGTTCGTCCGGGTAGGAATTGATCCTGTCCGTATGTTTTTTGACCAGTTTGCCAAAAATAAACCGCTGGAACACGCCAAAGACAAGTACAGACAACAGATAATTCGTCACGGTAAGATACGCCGGGTAGGCTATCAGACCGATGCGAAGGATATTGAATCCCGCTGCACTCCACACCAGACAGGCGAGGAGCAGCAGGGTATTGCGCTTTACTTTCATAATCTACCTCCTTTTTTGAACATTGTTCAGTTTCCGGGATAAAAAATTCCCACATCTTAGCGGGAATTTTATAAAGCCAATCAGCTTTTATAATTTCAGTCAGCTTTTTCATAGAGGGTTCGCCGGATGATTTCCAGCACTGCGCCCGGATCATAGTCCTGCCGCAGCAAAGCAGACAGCATCAGTGAAAACAAAACATCCGCAAAGTTCTCCGCCGTAAACTGCTCTGTAAAAGCGTCTGCCCTGATCTTTGTATCCCTCTTCAGGACGGAACATAATTCATCCAGAATATGCTGCCAGGTCCGCTGCATCCTCCGTTTTCCATCGGATTTCTCTTCCTGCATGAACCCCAGAGAATGAAGAGTGAAAAAACCGGGATATTGTTTGCAGCCATATTCCATCCGTCCGTATATCCATGCGATACAGGTTTGCGTGTCCTGAAACATGCTCTCATCTTCCGGCCGGTGAAAAATCTCATGCCAGACACTCTCCACCACAGCTCCCATCAGCTCCGCTTTGGAATCAAAATAATTGTAGATTGATCCCACGGACACGCCGCAGGCAGCCGCAACAGAACGGATATTGACCACAGACCAGCCCTGCTGCTGAATCATATCCCGGCTGATTTTTAAGATCTCTTCTTTTGAAGTTACGATTGTATTCATTGCATCACCTCAATATGAACATTGTTCATTATATAAAGGAGTGAGAAAACTGTCAAGAGATTACAGCCTTACGCCTTGATATTTCGATAATTCCATTCTCATATTTTCAGCATCAGGCAATTTTTATTATCAGGATTCTTTTATCAAAACTCTTTTCCCTTAGCAGAAGAAGCAGCCTGATCTCCCAAACTGCTTCTTTCACTATCTATTATTTCTTTTAAAATTTACTTGGGGAATAGCGAACTGTTACCACAATTACCATCTTCTGAGCCTCGTTAATCCGAAAGACGACTGTATAATTCTCTACAAAAAGTTGTCTGTATCCCCGGTTAGCATAAGCTCCTTGTTTCCGTTCTGGGCAACGATATGGCATAGTATCCAACGAGAGTATTGCATCCTCGATTCGATTCACTAAGTTCAAAGCCGTCTCTGGTTCCAACAGCGTATGGGCAATGTAATTATAAATGCCCTCCAAATCTTTCAACGCTCGGCTCATCAATTTGACGCTGTATTTATCCAAAATGCTTCCTCCTTAAAGACTTCAACGCTTTCTTTGCATCATAAAGCTTCCCGTCTTGTTCGAATTCGGCCTCTGCTTCTGAAATTGCGGTATCTATCGCTGTATTTTCCACCATTTCCTCATAGGTTTCAATACTCATCACCACCAAATCACCATATCCATTTTTCGTAATAAATACGGGCTCACGCCGGGCATGACAAATATCTGATATCTCGTTAGTGTTACGAAGATCTGTAATCGGTCTAATCTGTGGCATACTGCACCTCCTTTTTGTACATTATTATAACATAATTATGCTCAAAAGTACAAAGGGCAAAAATGTATTTATTATGATTTCTTCTAAAAGACATTTACTCCCTCACTCTCCACTGACCTTTTCCTCCTGTCTTATCAAAGTAAATCTGACCTTTCTTTTTGTAATCAGCAAGCCAGCGGCGCAGGGTAGAAAACGTAACATCCAGACGTTTTGCCAGTTCTTTATTGGTGAGAAACGGCTCTTTTCTGAGGATATCTGGGATACTTTCTTTTTTCTTCTTTTTGATAATGCGGGTATCGGAGAAGTAGCGGGCTGTAGGCACTTCTATGAGATACTCCTGCAAGTAATCTTTCTGTAAGACCCCCGGCTTCTGCATGATCCATCCATGGACAGATGCCACCCCAGGCAAAGCCACCGGATTCAGTTTTATCTCCAGCCGGTCTTCAAAAACCCGGATGTGGTCCATGACCTGCATAAGCAGTCCCGCTTGAATCTTTTCGCAGCCGTCCGCCCGGAGCTTTTGCTCAATTCCCACCAGACGTTCCTTCGTCTGCCGGATTTTTTCTTCCTCCACATCCATCCTCTCCAGCCGCTCTGTCCAACGCTGTTCTTCCTGCTCCAGTTCTTTTTGCTTGCTTTTATACCCTTGCTTTGAGATGGTGTTATCGAGCAGCAGATCAAGCAACCGGCTCTTCCGGTTCCTGACAGCCATAAGATTCTTCTCCACTTCCTCTTTTTTCAAATGTGTCTCTCCCGTGAGAAGCACCTCAGAAAGTATTTTGATAATACGACGGATCATATTTTCTTCATCCTGCCATGCAAACAACTGTCCGGACAGCTCCCGCATCATGCGCTCCAGCCCTTCCTGCTTTAAATGGATATTGTCGCAGCCGGTAATCTGGCCACGCCGCAGCTCCTGTTCATCCGCTCCCCATTCTTTAGATTGATTCGTCCCTTCTGCCACCTCTTGCTTTTTCCGCCCGTGTTTTAAATAAGAAGAACATCTCCATTCTACGATGACATGCTCCGGATTGGCATACTGCCGACGGAAGGTTTTATAGTAGGGAGCACCGCACTCTCCGCAGATCAGCTTGCCGGAAAAATCATAGAGTTCTCTGTGTTTTTTCTGCCGGCCGGCGCCCTTTACCTGCGCTGCCGATAATTTAAGCATCTTATTGGCCTTTTCCCACAACTCCTCCTCCACAATGGCAGGCACAAGCCCCTGATGATAAATCCACTCCGATTCCGGATTCTTTATTTCTTTCTTTCTTTCAAAGTCAAAATGCCGCTTATTCATGACCACGACGCCTTTGAAGAGCGGATTTTTGATAATTCTCCGGATGCTGGACTCCTCCAGCTGATTGCCATTGCGGTTCCGGATGCCGTCCTGATATAAAATCTTACTGATTGTGCGGGAACCGCAGCCCTGCGCCGCCAGCCGGTAAATTTTCCGTATCATTTCCGCTTCCTCGGGATGAATAGACACGGATTTATCCGGATTCTTGACATATCCATAGGTATTATTGTTGATCAGAACTGTTGTTCCGTTTTTCTGCCGGTACTCGTGCGCATTATTGATTTTGCTGCTCAAATCTCTGGAATACTGTTCCGCCAGGATTGCCTTCACTCCGGAGATAAGGCGATCGTCGGTTTTATAAAACGCTCTGTCCATGTATATATAAAGGAGCTTGTCATTGTTGACAAGCTCCTCCACAAACAGATACCAGTTTTTGGCCGAACGATTCAGACGATCCAGGGATTTGATGACGATAATATCAAATTTATTCTTATCCTTTATGTCGTCAAGCAACCGCATGTATTCTGAGCGACCATGTTTCGTTGTCCCGCTCTCCATCTCGATATACTGGTCAACAAGCACCCATTCATTGCTCTTTACCGCATTTTGGGCTTCTTCTACCTGCACAGCCAGTGCATCCCGCTGCGCCTGTTCCTGCGTGCTGACACGGCAGTAAATGACGGCGCGTTTTTGATTTTCCGGCATATTTTTCACCTCATCAGGACATATGAAGTCATTCTTATATATGAAAATATATGCAGAAATGTTATTTTCTACCCTTTCCTAACCCTCTCCTTCAACTCCAACACCTTCCCCTCAATAGTTTTGATCACCTGTAAAAATACCTCGTCGCTGCTTCCGGTGGGGTCTTCCAGTCCCCAGTCTTCTCTGTGTTTGCATGGAAGAAACGGGCATTCCACGTTGCAGCCCATGGTAATGACTATGTCGACCGGAGGAATCTCCGATAGTAGCTTGCTGCGCTGCGTTTTTTCCATGTCAATGTCATAGAGCTGTTTCATAAGACGTACTGCGTCCTGGTTGATTTGCGGTTTCGTCTCTGTTCCCGCAGAATAGCTCTCAAATACATCGGACGCGAGATGTTTTCCCAGTGCCTCCGCAATCTGGCTTCGGCAGGAATTGTGGACACAGATAAATGCGACTTTTGTTTTTTTCTTCATTTTCATCTCCGCTCCTTCTGTATTATGTCTTTTGCTTCCTCTTTTTTCAATACTTTGCCGTAGGATATGACTTTGCCGTCGATCACCAGAGCAGGAGTCGTCATCACTCCGTATGCGGCGATCTGCGCAAAATCTGTTACCATTTCGACAGAGGTGTCCATTCCCAGTTCCGCCAATGCTTCTTTTACTGCATTTTCCAGCTCATGGCATTTGGCACAACCGCCGCCGAGTACTTTGATTCCGGAACTGTTTTTCTTTGTCTCTGCCTGCTGCATGGTTTCCGGCGTACATCCATCGCCGCAGCAATTTCCGGTTTTCTGTTTTGTTTTTCGTCCAAATAGTTTCATTGTAAAAACCTCCCGATTCAATATTCAACCTTCATCAGTATATCTTCCGATACATTTTATCTTATCTAAGCACATGCTATATCAACATATATTGCACTGCATTGAATAGATATCCCACAACTATGATGCCAACTGCACAAATGGCGATAAACAGCCCCAACAGCTTTGGCTTCACCGCTTTTCGGAGCATGATCATTGAAGGCAGTGACAAGGTGGTGACCGCCATCATAAAGGACAGCACCGTACCAAGCTGCGCTCCTTTGGCGAGTAATGCTTCCGCCACCGGAATCGTCCCAAAAATGTCTGCATACATGGGAATTCCCACGATGGTTGCGATGATCACGCCGAACGGATTACGATTCCCCAATACTGTTTCCACCCAGCTTTCCGGTATCCAGTTATGGATGACCGCGCCTATACCGACGCCGAGAAGGATGTACGGAAATACCTTTTTAAATGTTTCTGCCATCTGCTCTTTGGCATAAATCAGACGCTCCCGTACCGTCAGATCCGGAGATTCTATATCTACGCTGCCAGCGGACAACACAAAGCTTTCCACATATTTTTCCATGTGCATTTTCTCAATGATCATGCCTCCCGCCACCGCGATCACCAGTCCGAGAAGGACGTAGACAAGAGCCACTTTCGTTCCGAAAATGCTCATGAGCAGTACAAGGCTTCCCAGGTCCACCATAGGGGAGGAGATCAAAAAGGAAAATGTTACGCCCAATGGCAGCCCTGCACTGGTAAAACCGATAAACAGCGGAATTGATGAGCAAGAGCAAAAAGGCGTCACCGTTCCCAGCAAAGCAGAGATGATATTTGCCCGGATACCGTGAAACCTCCCAAGAATACGTTTGCTCCGCTCCGGCGGGAAAAAGCTCTGAATATAGGAGATAACAAAAATCAGAAAACAGAGCAGTATGGTGATTTTTACCACATCATACAGGAAAAACTGTATGCTGCCTCCAATCCGTCCGCTTACGTCAAGACCCAGGGCAGAAAGCCCAAAGCCGATCACCTCATTCAGCCATTTCATGCCAAGAATCTGTTCCTGAATAAACTGCCATATTCCCATGTAGTTTCCTCACTTTCTCAAGAATATCACATCAAGTTTTTTTGATGTATTAGTTTAAAGGAAACGCCATCTGATTACAGATGACGTTCATTTCTCCTTATCGCCACACCCATTCCGGACTGTATCCGGGGTCGTCAGCTTTTTCAGCAGTTCCAACGCATAATCTCTGCCGGATGTGCTCAGACGATAATGCGTCCACTTCCCTTCCTGACGGCTGACCACAATGCCGGAATCACAGAGTATCTTCATATGATAGGACAATCCTGATTGTGTCAGATCCAGAGGCTCCTGAAGCTTACAGGCACATTTCTCGCCGCTGCGCAGCTGCTCCAGTATCGCAAGACGTTTTGCATCACAGAGAGCCTTGAATATCTTCGCATGTTCCTGATGTATTGTATCCATCGCTTCACCTCACATCAAATTATATTGATGTGAGAATTGTACCTGAGAAATGTGCAGATGTCAATAAATTTTTCTGAGAAATATATTCCAGTGCAGTATATTTCATATAAAATTGCTCTATAAACGTTTTCCACTGCCATCCCCTTACATTTTCTCCGCCATCCACTGTTTCCGAAAAAGCTTTATCTGCTCTTTGTCCAGAATCTGCTCCTCTTCAAAGTATGTACAGAGAACGTCCAGAAATAAAAGCGCGGACGTTTTTGCCGGCGTACCGCATGATTTTCTGCTCTTAGTCTCTTCTGCATATGAGGAATCTTCCTTCATAAAGATACACCACGAGTTTTTATTTTCTTCTTATTAGTATGCGGAAAAATGTCCGAAGTGACAGAAGGCAGGTTACTCACATCTTCACATAACGTTTATTTTCATACATTTTCTCGTCCGCCCGTTTCAGAATTTCTTCAACGGATCTATCTTCCGGGGTGGCTGCCGCATGGCCGGAAGCTACCCCGCAGACAGGAGAAATATCTTTGCACGCTTCCTGTACGCGGGAACGAAGCTCCTCTTCCAGCTTCTCCAGCTTTTCTTCCGGGACGCCGGTTCCCCAGAAAAGAAATTCATCACCGCCCATCCGGTAACAATCTCCCAGCTTCCCAAAAATATCCAATATAGCGTCAGAACATTTTTTGATATAGACATCTCCCACATGGTGTCCCATCACATCATTAATCTGCTTCAGATCATTCAGATCTATCATGAGAAGCACATCGTTTCCGCCGGGAACCCAGCTATCCTCCCGCTCTGTAAAGGCGCGCCGGTTCATACATCCTGTCATCTGATCTACATAGGAGAGTTTTTTATAATATTCTGACTGCAAGCCCTGCACATAAAGGTCAAAAGTAGTACGAATGCTGAATACACAAAGAACAACGTAAAACGCCAGCACTCCCACCTGCAGATATGAGCCTAAAGCTCTGTGAATATTAATCAGTCCATGCGTCAGCTCCATACAGGCAAAGACAGAAAATATGGTGATTGCCACTACCATAGGAAGAATTTTTTTATTGTGATTGTGAAAAAACTCCCAGTAAATCAGAAACAGGTTACCTACACAAATCAAAAGTAAAATCATCAGCGATATGTTGAGCATCTGCATAAAATCCCGGATTCCCGACACCTGCAGTCCGATCAGCATTATCAAATATCCCATCAGAAAATATCTGCCGCCTCTGCATATGCGTCCGTATGAATAGTCCGGCAATTTCTCCATGATTCCGAGAAGCGGCAACGGCATTAAATGTATGACAATCATCGTCATATTATACCAGGCAGCCAGCTTTCCCGTGAAAAACTGAAGCATGTGGCTCTCTCCGAGCATCCATATTCCCGCCAGCATTCCAAAAACTGCCAGAAGCAAAAATTGACTGCCAGGAATCTTCCTGACAAAAAATAACAGATAGAACAGAAACAGTACCACGCTGATGGCTATGAGCAGACAAGCAACTGCAAATCCAAGTCCATAAGTATGCAGAACAGCAAATAACAGAGCTGCTTTTGTACCTATATAAACCTTATGCAATAATCCCTGATAATTTTCATAGGGAGAGGACAATTCTATTCTCAGTTCTTTCCCTCCGCTGTCTGCGGGAAGCCGGAACATAACCCAGCCGCTGGAAGGAGCCTGTCCAAAAATACCGATATCCAGATTCCCTTGTTCCAGCACCAAAGAACCGTCAATCCAGACGCGCACAGCTTCCTGAGAAGCCCGAAAACAAAGAGTATTCCCCTGTTCCATCCATTTTTCATCAATCGTCGTATACACGGTGGCCGTTCCATTTTCATCATGTGCAAAAACAGCAGGCAGGCTGTCCACGCTCTCCGACTGTCTCTCTCCATGCCAGACAGTCTCAAGTTCATATACTCCTTCTTCATCGAAAAAATGCTCTGTCGGACTATATCTCCATGAAATAACTAAGAAACTGAAAATCACCAGTAGAAATACCCACAATCCGACAGAAATCTTCTTTTGTTCTCTTATTTCACCCATGGGGTTCCTCCTGAAATTCTTCAAATGCCGAAGCATAATAAAGAGATTTGTATTGTTTATGTAAATTCCTCCTGCTTACTATACCACATTTACCATTAATTGGATGCCCTTCTTCCTATAAAATATCAATTATTGCAATTTCTTCTTTAAATAACCGTTTAGAATATAAATAATATTTACTGCAATACCCACTTTATCATTTTCCCTTCCATTTTGCCGCAGCTCTTTAAAATGGATTGGGTAATGCTCTCCATTTTCCTTCTCTGTCTGATGGCCGCGTTCCTGTATAAGGCGGTCACCTGGATGGAAAAAAGGCTCAGCCGCTGAACCGGGGCCGTTTTCTTTTCTGACACTTTCTAAAGCTGACAACGAAAATCCTGCCGCAGAATTCTTGATTGTATTCTGCCGGACAAGAAAGAATCCTGCAAAGCAGGATTCTCCGCCTACGGCGGGTCGCGAAAGCGACATCTTCCTATCCGCCGCAGTGCGATCCTCGCGGAGCGTTTTTTATTTTCATAGGAATGTAATTTCCTATGAAATAAAAAACGGGGATAGGTGATCCACTGTGGGTTCATCTATCCCTGTTTCTTTTCCATATTTTTAAAATTCTTCCTGAAAATCTTATCTCACGGCCGGTCTGCCCGCCGGTGCGGTTCTCTCTCCTGTACCAGCCAGTTTTTCCGGAACCGTTCTATCTGTTCTTTGGTGAGGATCTGCTCTGTCTCAAAGTATGTACACAGAACATCCAGAAATAAAAGATCTGCGTTTTCGGCAGACTGATATGCTCCCCTTTAGGTAGACAGTTGAAATAATAAAACTGTTTATCTGGAGGGGAGTTTTATTATGCCTAGAGGAATATTACCAGAAGTGAAGCTACGGGCCGTAAAAGATTACAT
>NZ_NFLV01000046.1 GCF_002161065.1 Eubacterium sp. An11
TTGACGAAATACAGCCAGGTACCAGTCTGCCGAAGTGGAGGAGGAGAACTTTTATCAATGCCTTGTCTTCGGTAAAGCAGCCTTCTGTGGGCTGCAAAGAGATTTACAAATCCCAATTTCGGAATCACCTCAGCAATTTATAAGGAGCATATATTATGAAAAAAACATTAGAATTATATGGAACTCTCGGCCCGACCGATCATTCCACAGAGATATTAAACGACATGTTTCAGGCAGGGATGACGGGGCTGCGTCTGAACCTCTCCCACACCAATCTGGCGGATTGTGAGCCGTGGCTTGAGAACCTTTACGCCGTTGCGGAGAAAAGACACATCGTACCCGACCTGCTGGTTGACCTGCAGGGTCCAGAAGTCCGCATTGGGATTCTGAAGGAACCTCTTCCACTGTCAGACGGCAGTGCTGTGCGGCTCTGCCCAATCGCTGCCATGGCAGGAAAAAGCATTTCTTCCCCTGCCGAAAATGAGCGTTTTTCTATGGAAGAAAAAAATGTTTCTTCCACAGAAAAATCTCCTGTCCCAGCGAATTCCGGGATGAAAGTTCCGGTTATTCCTGTGCCGGAAGCTGTTTTTCCTTATTTGAAGGAGGGACAGACTCTGCGCCTTGATGACGGAAATATCATCCTCACCGTGACGAAAGTCAGCCCGGCGCTGCCCGCTGCGGAGGCGAGAGTCGCAGCCGGCGGAGTTCTTTCTTCCCGGAAAAGTCTGGCCATCGACGGCGTATCCGTGGAACTTCCCACTCTGACTGCACAGGATTTTGAAAATCTGAAAGTCTTACAGAAGTACCGGGTCACCGGTGTCATGCTGCCTTTTGTCCGCGGCCGCGAAGATCTGATCAATCTGAAAAAAGCGTTGATGGATAATCGTCTTTCTCATATCCGGATTTTTGCCAAAATCGAAAACCGGCAGGGCGTGGAACAGCTTTCCTCCCTCCTGCCCCACTGCGACCAGATTGTCATCGCCCGGGGCGATCTGGGAAATGCGTATCCGCTCCCGAAGCTTCCCGGCGTTCAAAAACAGATTGCCCGCACCTGCCTGGCCTTTAAGAAACCATTTATGGTGGTCACCCAGATGCTGGCATCCATGGCGGAACACCCGGTGCCAACCCGGGCAGAAGTGAGCGACATTTTCAATGCTGTGCTGGACGGCGCATCTTCTCTGATGCTCACCGGTGAGACGGCGGCAGGCCGCTATCCTGTGGAAGCCATGCAGGTGCTGTCAGATACCTCCTTTGAGGCACTTCGGTACAGGATGGAATCGAAGTTTTTCCTGTAAATTGCTGTGTGCAGCTTTAAAAAGACCGGGCAAAACATAGAACTGTCTTTTCCGGTCTTTAAATGTTTTTATTCATTTTATTATCCACTTTGTATATGGCTGTCTATACAAACTTATTTAACTCTTTATTATACTCAAATCCTGCGGCTCCCAGCGTTTTCTCCAATTCTTCCCGGGAAATATCCATATCCTCACACATAACTTCCAGTGAGCTGTAATAATCCCGCAGTTTTGTATTGACAACGCTGTAGAGCATCATCGGGTCTTTTGGTAAATCCATAGCTGATTCCTTTCTTTTTGCTTCATGATTGATGCGTCTCCGGCACATTTTCCTTCTCAAAGAAAAAAAGCATTTTCGTGACGAAAGACTTCGTAATCTCATAAACCGAGTACTGCACATAGTTCACCCGGGCAATCTCCATGGCCTCTTTTTGTTTGTCCGTGGCCGTGGTGTACGGATAGAGGCCAAACAGGAATGGGAAGAACGCATAAAGAAATTCCTGTATATCGTTGACACCCATATACGGGAAGAATTTCTCCAGACAGCAGGTGATGGTCCGCATGGCTTTTGCATACACCTTTTTAAAGGATACCAGATTCTCCAGGCGGCTGTTTCCTTCCATATCATAAAGATTCATGGACATGAGCTTCAGCATTGTCCCACGCCTTTCCAGTGTGACGGCAAGCTCATGGGCAAACTCTCCGGCTGACAGAGATTCATGCTGATGAATGATCGTCTCCAGATCAGCGATCCACGCCTCGTGTTCCCGCTGCAAAAGTGCCAGAAATATTTCTTCTTTTGTCTGAAAATAATTATAAATAGACGTGCGGGTAAAGGAAGTCTTCTCTCCGATATCCCGGATGGTGATATCTTTAAAACCCATGGTCTCATAGAGGGACGCACAGGCGTTGACAATCTCTTCTTTTCTCGCGTTGGTCAATTTTTCTGAACCCTTTGGCATAACTGTTTCCTCTTTTCCGGTCATTACTGGTATTTATTATAGAGACTTCCCTTTCTCCTGTCAAACAAAAAGCGCAGGCAGGAAGACGTCTGTCTGCGATCCATTAGTCCTTTATCAGACTGTAGATCACAAAATCCATACATCTCCCTGCCTGTTTCGCAGCTCTTATTCAGCAAAATCTGTCTCGTTCTCAGCTCATAACGCGTTTTGCCCAGTCTGCCGCTCCGGATCCGTTCAAAAGCTGTCCTTTTTTCCAGGAAGCGGACGGGCAATGTCCTTTCAGACTCTTCTCTGCCTTTCGGATATCGCTGCCGCCGGAGGTGGCAAACGGAATCACCGTCTTTCCTGCAAAATCATAGCTCTCAAGAAATGTATCCACGATCCGCGGTTCCACATACCACCAGATTGGAAAACCGACAAAAATAGTATCGTACTGCGCCATATCCTGCACCGGCTCCGCGATGGCAGGACGACAGGACGGATCGTTCATCTCCCGGGTGCTGCGGCTGTTTTTATCCATCCAGTTGATGTCCGCAGATGTATATGGCTGTTCCGGACGGATTTCATAAAGGTCCGCTCCTGCTGCATCCGCTATCTCCTGTGCCACGCGGGCAGTTGTTCCACTGGCAGAAAAATATGCAACTAAAACTTTTTGACTCATGACATTCTCTCCTTTTCCATCATTTCATCTTATTCTTTCTCTTTTCACGAAGTTCTTTCTCTTTTCATGAAGGCCTGCTGGCGGGAGAATCCGTTTCTTCCCGGTTCCCTCCTACATACTCTCTTTCAGAATATTGACAACTTCATCATGTTCCAGCACTTTATATCCTCCCGGAAGAATGATGGTGCCGTCGGCAATCCCTTCGATCATATCCTCTGTGGCGCCCAGCTCGGAAATGTTCATGACCAGCCCCAGTTCTTTCATCCAGCTTTCCATGGCTGCAAGACCTTCCTTCGCCACCTGCTCATCGGTCTTTCCTTCCGGATTCACATCCCAGACATTGACGGCGAATCTTTTAAACTTCTGCACGCCATAAGGTAAAATATAACGATAATATGGCAGAGAAACCGCTGCCAGCGTCATACCGTGGGTGGCGTCCGTGTAGGCTCCCACAGACTGCCCGATCATGTGGACCATCCAGTCGGTGGATTTACCGCGGGACACCAGAGTGTTGAGGGCCCAGGTAGCCGCCCACATGAGGTTGCTTCTGGCCTCGTAATCCTGCGGATTCTCATTGGCAATGCGGCTTGCATGGATGACGGAACGCATGAGACCTTCGCTGATATAATCGCTGGTATTGTCGTCCTCCCCGGAGAAATACTGTTCACAAATATGATTGAAGATATCATAGATGCCGGCCACCATCTGATAATGCGGCAGTGTCAGTGTATATTTCGGGTTCAGGATGGCAAACTTCGGCATAATCTTTTCATCGGCAAACACATGACCAATCTTCTGTTTCGTCTTCGGATTGGTGATGACCGCACCTGCATTCATCTCTGAACCGGTTCCCACCATGGTCAGCACACATCCCACCGGAAGGGTCTCACAGGATGGCTCCTCAAAGCGCAGATAATATTTCTCCCACGGATCTTCGTCGCAGTTGACGGAAACGGAAACCGCTTTGGCATAATCACAGACAGAGCCGCCGCCCACCGCCAGAAGCAGGTCTGCCTGATGATTTCTGGCAATCTCCACACCTTACTTTGGCAGTTCCGTATTCAGATATCCCAGGGATTCATCTCCAAAATATAACTTTGTCGGGTTACAATAGGAAAAGTTTCCTAACATGTCAAGTCCCTCCTTTGATCATTAACGCAAATGTACTGCGGTTCTATTCTGACAATATGTCAGCAAATGTACTGTAACACCATTCTGACACTATGTCAATATTCTTTTCCAAAAATGGGGATTTGTAAAGGTGGTAGCAGCTATCCGCTCGGACAGACAATGACGCAAGGGCACATACGGATTCGCCCGACTCGACCCTCAGTCGGAGTGACCAGGGGAATCATTGCAAAATGACTATCTCAGTCCTCCTTCACAGCTCGCGGTCGAAAGCCGTATGTGTCCAAAACGTCATTTGCCTGTTGAGAAGCCTCTGTACCACCTTTACAAAAATCCTGAGCTACGTTGACAAAACAGCAGATATTATTTAATGATGAAAATATCAGGTTGTTCGTGGCTGACTCGCCACAATAGCCAGGATTCTTGTAAATCTCTATGCACGTAGACTGCATTTGTAGAAGACAAGGCATTGATATGGTTTGACGACGACTGTGAGCGCAGGCGTCTGATTTATATTGATGAAATACAGCCAGGTACCAGCCTGTCGAAGTGGAGGAGGAGAACTTTTATCAATGCCTTGTCTTCGGTAAAGCAGCCTTCTGTGGGGTGCAAAGAGATTTACAAATCCCCATTTATTCTGGACTTCATATTTATTTTGTAGTATTCTATAACATGAGTTATCAGATAGGAAATAGTGCCTGTTTTTACAAAAATGGGACATATTATGAATTATTCTGAATAAAAAATGTAACAATGGAGGTATCAGTATGAGTAAGAGTCGTGTCTGGAAGTTCCACAACGATGTGGACACCGACCAGATTATTGCTTCTCAGTATCTGCTTCTCCCGGATATTGAGGCAATGAAACAGTATACATTTGAATCTCTGGACCCTTCTTTCGCGGAGAAAGCCCAGCCGGGCGACCTGATCGTGGCCGGAGAGAATTTTGGCTGCGGTTCTTCCAGAGAACAGGCGCCAAGCGTGCTGAAAGCGCTGGGTATCAAGGCGGTCATCGCCAAATCTTTTGCAAGAATTTTCTTTAGAAACGCCATCAACATCGGTCTTCCGGTCATTATCTGTAAAGATTTGTATGATCATGTGGAGGACGGCGGCGAGGCGGAGCTGGATTTATCCGCCGGAACGGTCACCGTGGACGGCCAGGTATTTTCCTGCACCAAGCTTCCGGAATACATGCAGAAGATTCTGTCTGCCGGAGGACTCATTGCATCTTTGAATAAGGAGGAAGCGTAATCATGGGTATGACATTAGGAGAAAAAATCATTGCCAGAGCTGCCGGTGTCGATGATGTAAAACCAAACGATATTCACACGGTTACCCTGGACCGCATGATGAGCAATGACGGAACCACACATTTGACAGTGGATATGTATTATAACCAGTTAAAACATCCGAGGATCGCCGATAAAGATAAGGTGGTCTTCATTATGGATCATAACGTCCCGGCAGAGAATCCGAAAACTGCCGAGGCCCACAAGAAAATGCGTAATTTTGCCAAAGATCACGGCATCAAGCTGTACGAAGGCCAGGGTGTCTGCCATCAGATCATGATGGAGGACTATGTCTGCCCGGGCGAGCTGATTTTCGGCGCGGATTCCCACACCACCACTTACGGGGCGCTGGGCGCTTTCGGAACAGGAGTGGGCTGCACAGATTTCCTCTATGCCATGACCACCGGAACTTCCTGGGTGATGGTTCCGGAAACCATCCGTTTTAACCTTCACGGTTCTCTGCGGGAGGGCGTGTACGCCAGAGACCTGATCCTCACCATCATCGGTGATATCGGAGCCAACGGAGCCAACTACAAGATCATGGAGTTTGCCGGAGACGGCGCCCACAATCTCTCCATCGACGAGCGTATCGTACTCTGTAATCTGACGGTGGAAGCCGGCGCCAAGGCCGGTATCGTGGAGCCGGATGAAAAGGTTGTGGAATACTGCAAGGCCCATGGCCGGGAAGCGGTACATATGTTTAAGAGCGACGACGACGCGCAGTTCGCCGCCGTGTACGATTATGACCTGAGCAAAATCGAGCCGGTAGTTGTCCGCCCGGATTTCGTGGATAATTTTGCTCTTTTAAAGGACGTGAAGAAAGAGAAAATCGCCATCGACGAAGCCTTTGTAGGCTCCTGTAATAACGGCCGTATCGAGGATCTGCGTGCCGCTGCCGATGTAGTAAAGGGCAAAAAGGTAAATCCGAAGGTACGTTTCATCGTTGCCCCGGCTTCCAAAGCCGTCTACATTGAGGCTCTGGAAGAAGGCATCATCACCACATTGATGGAAGCCGGCGCCATGATCATGAATCCGAACTGCTCCGTCTGCTGGGGAAGCTGTCAGGGCGTTATCGGAGAAAATGAGGTGCTCATCTCCACCGGAACGAGAAACTTTAAAGGCCGCGCCGGTCATCCGACCTCCAAGGTGTATCTGTCCAACGCCGCTGTAGCTGCTGCTTCCGCCGTGGCCGGATATATCACAGACGAAACGAATAATATATAGAAAGGATTCGATTCCTATGAGTAATACAGAAAAATTTACCGGCAGAGTCTGGGTACTGGGCGACGATATTGACACCGATATCATCATCCCGACAGAATATCTGGCCCTGCCAACTGTCGAAGATATGAAACAGTACGGCTTCTCTCCGCTGCGCCCGGAGCTGGCCGGACAAATCAAGGAAGGCGACATCATCGTTGCCGGAAAGAACTTTGGCTGCGGCTCTTCCCGGGAGCAGGCACCGGAGATTATCAAGGCGCTGAAGATCAAATGTGTCATCGCCAAATCCTACGCCCGCATCTTTTTCCGCAATTCCATCAATAACGGGCTGCTGCTCATCGAAAACAGCGACATCCAGGATGTGGTCAAAGAAGGCGATGAGATTACCGTCACCATGGGCGAGTCCATTGAGAAGGACGGACAGATTTTCCCGATCACTCCTCTTCCGCAGAATCTGATGGATATTATCAATGCCGGCGGTCTCGTTAAGGCCATGCAGAAACGAAACGGCATCATTGAGGAGGGTTGACATGGGCTATACATTAATTGAAAAAATCATCAAAAAAAATATCGGAGCCGATCATGTGGAACCGGGACAAATTGTCACCGTAAATGTGGACCGGGTGATGATCCACGACATTTTCATTCCATTTGTGGCAGAGAAATTTGAAGAAATGGGCTTTAAAAAGTTATGGGATCCGGACAAAGTCGTTTTAATTTACGATCATCTGGTTCCGACCAGCGCTGTGGAAGACGTCCGCCACTTTAAGATCGGCGACGCTTTCGCGGATAAATACGGTCTCACCCACGTGCATCGCAGCGACGGTATCTGTCATCAGCTTATGACCGAGATGGGATACGCCAAACCAGGCAACATCGTGTTCGGCACCGACTCCCACACCACCACCTACGGCTGCGTGGGCTGTTTCTCCTCGGGCATCGGCTACACCGAGATGGCTGCCATTCTCGGCACGGGAGAAATGTGGATCCGCGTTCCGGAAACTATCAAAGTCGTCATCGACGGCGAGCTTCCGGCAAATGTATCTGCAAAAGACGTGATTCTCCGGCTCATCGGAGACCTGCGCGCTGACGGCGCCACCTACAAAGCTCTGGAGATCACCGGCTCTGCCGTGGATACTATGAGCGTGGCTTCCCGCATGACCATCTCCAATATGGCCATCGAAGCCGGAGCCAAAGCCTGCCTCTTCCGCCCGGACGAAAAAACCTGTGAATATTCCAAAGTATCCATGGAGGACGTGGACTGGCTTTACGGCGACGACGACGCCAGCTACTGCAAAGTCATGACCTATCAGGCGGAAGATCTTGTTCCTGTCTGCGCCTGCCCGTCCCAGGTGGACAACATCCATCCTGTATCTGAAGTGGAGGGCACAGAGCTTGACCAGGTATTCATCGGTTCCTGCACCAATGGCCGTCTGGAAGACCTGGCTGTGGCAGCCAGAATCCTCGAAGGAAAGACTGTTGCCTGCAAGCTCATCATCACCCCGGCCAGCCGCCAGATTTATCTGGACGCCATCAAAGCCGGCTACATGAAGACTCTGGCCGCAGCCGGAGCCATCATCACCCAGCCGGGCTGCGGACTTTGCTGCGGACGTGCCGGCGGCATCCTTACCGACGGCGAGAAGGTCCTCGCCACCAACAACCGGAACTTCCTGGGCCGCATGGGTACCTCCAAAGTAGGCATCTACCTGGGTTCCCCGGCCACCGCGGCCACCTCAGCCATCTACGGCAGGATCACTATGCCGGAATAGACAATATCTAAAACAACGGCAGAATGGACATCAGCCTCCATTCTGCCGTTTTCTTATTCTCATTTATTTATCATTCTATTATGAAACATTTATCAGTCCTCTCCTTCCACAATCCGCAGATTCCACGGTTCCAGCGCCAGAGTTTCCCCTGTCTGAATTTTTTGTCCGGTGAGGAGTTCCGTTCCCTCACTGTGCTGCCAGGACACTTCCTGTTTTTCGGGCGAGTAATTCAGATAATACCTCACGGTCTTTCCGTAGTCATTTTTTCCTTTTCGTACAATAACCGGGAAACACTCCTGTGGCAGCTCCACGCCTGCGGCCTGCAGTACAGTTTCAAGGATGAAGGTCAGCAGTTCTTCGCCAGTCATACAGCCCAGATAGAAAGCGGTTCCTTTCCCGTAAGAATTCCGGGTAAATGCCGCGTATTCTCCCCAGTTATAATGATCGTAGGAAAGAAGGGTTTCGGCGGTTTCCGGCAAGAGAAGTTCCATAAAAATTCTTGCCTGCATGTCAGACGCCAAATAACCTTCGTCCGGCGTCGTACCCTCCGCCCTCTCTCGTTTCTGCTGCTCTCCGTGCAGGCACTGCAGAAGTTTTCCTGTCAGCCCCACATGTTTCGGGAAGGCAAACTGATGATATTTCACGCCAAGGCACTGACGGAGGATATGAGGCTGCACATCATGACTGACCTTCAGGTTTTCATTGGAGAAAGCGGTTTTGAAGGTGACAAAGAGGGTGCCGCCATCTGCCACATACTGATTCAGCCGTTGGAGAAGGTCGTCGGGAGCGGCGTACAGGGCCGGAACGATGATGGCTTTATACTTGTCAAGGTGTTCCGATTCCGGCCAGATAAAGTCACACTCCACATTCATGCGGTAGAGGACGTCGTATATCCAGCGCAGCACATCGTTATAACGGATGCCGTGATTGCCGTCGGCAGAGGCCTCGATACCAAACCAGTTCAGTCCCGTGAGAGCCTCGTTGCTGACAAGGATAGCGACATCATTGCGCTTTTTCAGGTTCACCAGATGACTGCCGGTTTCCTTCCATTCCTGTCCGATCACACAGGCTTCCCGATACGTCTCATTTTCTTCAAAGTCATGGCTCAGCAGCCCTTTCCAGTATGTCTCCATAGAGTTATGGATGGAATGCCAGTGCCAGTACATAACGCTGTCGGCGCCGGAAGCCAGATGGCTGTATGCCTGCAGGCGCAGCTGTCCCCTGTACGGCGTCCAGCCGGGCCATCCCTGGGCCTCTGTCTCTATGACCAGATAATTATCATTTTTTAAAGACCGGGTCATGTCGCCCCCAAAGGCGATCTCCGCGCCGGTCAGTTCATCCTGGGAGGGATGATATATATCCACTCCGGCGATAGTCAGCGCCCTTGCCGCATGATAATGATTGACTTCCGGCTGCACGCCGTAAGAATATCCCCGCCATTCAAAATCAAAATTGTGAGTGATAAACTGATCTTCTCTCCGGTATTCGCTGACGATGGCCGCCTGCCAGGCGAGGAAATCGTCCACCAGAGTCCGCTGGAACTTTTCAAACTCCGCGCCCAGACTGCCGTTTACGGTACCCCGGATGTCCGGAAAATCCTCCCAGGCGTCAATGCGGTTGCTCCAGTAGTCAAGTCCAAACTCATGATTCATGGCGTCAAGATCGTTATGGAACTTCTCCCGGAGATATTTCACGAACTTTTCCTGTACATTTTTTCCGGCCGTGCCATAATTTTTCGTCTCATTGTCAATCTGAAAACCGATAACACATTTCCGGTGAGCGGTACATTCCATCAGCTTCCGGATCACCCGCTCCGCGTAAAAACGATATACCGGATGGGTGATATCCATGATCTGACGGGAGCCGTAAAGCGCCCGTCCCTTCACCGTCGTCACCAGCACATCCGGATGAGACTTCACCATCCATGCAGGGACGGCGTAGGTGGGCGTGCCGATGATCACGTGAATACCCGCCTCTTCCATGGCGTCCATCACCCGCTCCACATGAGAAAAGTCAAAAACGCCCTCCTGCGGTTCGCAGGTACTCCAGGTGGACTCCGCGATCCGCACGGTATTGATGCCCGCTTTTTTCATCAGAGCCACATCCTGGTCCAGACGGTCATACGGCATATATTCATCATAATAGGCCGCGCCAAAAAGTAGTTCTTTCATCCAAATTTCCTCCGCTTATTCATTTTTTTGTTATTGGTATAATAACATAAACGCATCCCTCATGCTACCCACTTTCACAAACATCTCCCTATTTTATAATTCCAAAAAACTTTTGAATAAACAGTGTATAACACTTGACAACAGTTCTAGACTGTTATATACTGTTTACAAACAGAGGAGGTAGAACCAATGAAAATAATCATCAATCACTCTTCCATGGTTCCCATTTACGAGCAGATCGTCGACCAGATCAAGACGCTCATCCGCAACGGGGAACTGAAGGAAAATGACAACCTTCCTTCTGTCCGCTCCTTATCAAAAGAATTAAAAATCAGCGCTCTGACTGTAAAAAAAGCTTACGACAACCTGGAAGCCGAAGGCTTCACCGTGACGGTTCACGGAAAAGGCACCTATGTGTCGGCAGCCAACGCGGAACTTTTGCTGGAGGAGCAGAAAAAAGAAGTGGAAGCCGATTTGGAGATGGCCATACAAAAAGGCAGACGATGCGGAATCAGTGATGAAGATATCCGTACGCTTTTTGAAATGATTCTGGAAGAAAACGAATAATTTGGAGGATTCATTATGCTGAAAATCGATCATTTAAGAAAAAATTATACGAATTTTTCTCTGGACTGCTCTCTGACGGTGATGCCCGGATGCATCACCGGCCTGATCGGCCAGAACGGCGCAGGGAAGAGCACAACTTTTAAAGCCGTGCTGGGACTGATTTCCGCGGACGGAGGAAATGTTACTCTTCTGGGTAAGGATATCAGAAATTTCACCGCCGCCGACAGACAGAATCTGGGTGTGGTGCTCTCCGATTCCGGCTTCTCCGGTTATCTGACCATCTCCGATATTCTCCCGGTCCTCGACAGTCTGTACGAACATTTTGATAAAACATTTTTTATGGAACAGGTACAGAAGGCGGAGCTGCCCCTTCGCAAACAGATCCGGGAGTTTTCCACCGGCATGAGAGCGAAACTGAAAGTGCTTGTCGCCATCTCCCACAACGCCCGGTTTCTGATTCTGGACGAACCGACAGCCGGTCTCGACGTGATAGCCAGAGATGAACTTCTTGATCTGCTGCGGGAATACATGGAAGCTGATCTGGAACGTTCTATCCTCATCAGCTCACACATTTCCAGCGACCTGGAAAGCTTATGCGACGACCTTTACATGATTCATGAGGGCCGCATCGTCCTCCATGAGGAAACCGACGTTCTTCTGAGCGATTACGCCCTTCTGAAAATGAGCGGGGAACAATACAACGCTCTGGATAAACAGTACATTTTACGGGTAAAAAAAGAAACCTACGGATACAGCTGCCTGACCAACCAGAAGGTATTTTATGCGGAAAACTATCCGGATATCGCCATCGAAAAAGGCAGTATCGACGAAGTGATCTCCATGATGATCCGAGGCAAAGCCGTCTGAAACACAGCCGGCCAAAACACTCCGGAAGAACTGAAATATTTCACAAGTTCCGGAAGAAGCATATTCTCATTCAGACCAGAGAGGTGGAAAATTATGAAAGGTTTATTGATCAAAGATTTTAAATTAATGAAAATGCAGAAACGGTTCTTTCTTCTTATATTATTGGTAGGCGTCGTCATTACGTTTTCATCCTACGAAGTTGCTTTCACCACAGGTTTCATGGCCTTTGTGTCTTCCCTGTTTTCCATAAGCTCCATCAGTTATGATGAATTTGACAACGGAAATGCTTTTCTGTTTTCTCTGCCGATCTCCCGCCGCACCTATGCCGTGGAAAAATATATTTTCGGTGCGATTCTCGGCTGCTGCGCCTGGGTGCTGGCGATGATTATCGCCATATCGGTGGGTTTCCTCAAAGGAATCCATCCCGACACAGAGACGTGGTTCAGCGCATTTTTAATCCTGTCCATGATGTTTGTTATCCTCGCCCTGATGCTTCCATTCCAGCTTAAATTCGGCGGAGAAAGAGGCCGCATCGTCCTTCTGCTTGTCATCGGCGGGCTGGCTCCTAACGGACTGGAACTCATCGGTATTGACCTTCTGGCGATGCTGGACGCCATGTCGGCCGTCAATGCAGGCATCATGTCCTTCATCACACTGTTGATCGCTCTGCTGTTCCTTGGCGTCTCCTGCCTGATCAGCATCGGTATCGTGCAGAAAAAGGAGTTCTGAAAACGTTTTAATGCTCCGGCTGCTCAAATGCGGCCGGAGCATTTCTTACATCTGTTTGCGCACAATCTTATATTCATCGTCCATCTGGAAATACGGACATCCGTCCCGGGGACTTCCCAGCAGCCTCGCCAGGTCATCCTCATCCAGATTTACCGTACATTCTCCCTGACCGTCTTCCTCGTCAATCCAGTAAAAAGCACAGTAATCACACTGCATATGCTCACCTCCCGGTTCTCTCCTGTTCTTCTTCATGTCTTTATACTTTCCGGACTATTATACCGATTCGACTTAAGAAAATCAATCCCCGCCGGAGGGCAGCCACCTTCCTTCTTCGCTTCTGTGGATTTCTTCCTCGGGTCTCTTTTTTCAGAAAAAAGTTGCTTTCACTGCCTTTTGTGTTATAATGACAGACAGGGCTTTATGCCATTATTGACAGAGCATTCTGTCATTCAGATGTCTCTTTCCGGCAGGCTGAACCGGCGGAGACAGCATATACGGAATACATTTATAAGGAGGAAAGACACAATGACAGCAGAACAGCAGAAATTAGTTCCACAGAGAGACGAAGATTTAAAAGCCGGCAATTACACCGTGATCAACAGCGAAGCCACCAAGAACTTTAATGTTTACGTGGTAGGAGAAAAACATAAAGAAGCCATGGATTACATCAACATGCTTCTGGACCGCTCCACTGATAACGTTCTCGGTTACGGCATCAAGATGGGCAGCCAGAAAAAGTTCGGCGTAAGTTTCTGGGATGAGGAAGATATTCCGGAAGAGTACCGGAAATAATTGTCTGTCCTGACATAATCCATAATAAGCAGCGGCCGCTGCCAGATACGCACTTTGAACTGCTCCCCGTCAAGTAGACAATGAAAAAAATATAAATTTTTCCTGCCAGTAGATTAAAACTACTGGCAGATTTTATGCTGCCTGCAAATAAATTTCATGTTTTTCCATAGGAG
>NZ_NFLV01000047.1 GCF_002161065.1 Eubacterium sp. An11
ATAAATAGTGCCTGAACCACACACTATTTATGCTCATAACAGACACAAATAATGCTTGTTACAGACATAAATAAAGCGGGAGGAAGGACGATGCAGAAGGGAAAGTATTACCGGATGAGGAAAGAACTGGTATGGGGAGCGGGCATCCTGGCAGCCATGCTTCTTTTTTTCACAGCTTTTGGGAAAATGAAAGATACGGCAGATATGCCGCAACAGGGGAGATTCACTTCTATGGAGTATAAAGAACTGCCGCCAGCCCAGTCGGAGCTGTCGGATCCGGAGGGGTGTTATCTGTGCGGTACAGCAAAGGAAAGCCTGATGGGATATTTCCGGCAGTTTGATGATCTGGGGATTATCAGTGTAAACCAGTGGTATGTGCTGGATTTCGGTATCCTGCCTCATGAGGAGGACGGAGCAGATACCAGCGGCACCAGGACTGCCATGACAGGCACAGGGGATGGTGGAGATTTCTTTTCCAGCACACAGACGTCCTCCCGTGGGATTTCCACGGTGGAAGTCAGTTATGGGGAAGATAGCATCCTGGATGTGGAGAAGGCAAAAGCTATTCTTTGCCAGGACTGCCTGGATAAGCTGCTCGCTGTCATGGAAACCTACGGACCGGAAGGGGAGGAACCAAAGCCCAGAGATCTCTGCCTGGTGGATTTTCAGACGTTGGAGCTGTATTCCCTGCAGGAGCAGTATATCAGCTACTACATCCGGGATTATTATGTACGGATGGATCAGACGGATGGCGGGATAAAGATTGAAGCGGTATATGTGCCGGAAAGAGAGTAGCGGGAAGACTATCCAAAATAAAATTTCCCAATAACAAGAAATATGTTATAATACAATTGTGGTGGCAAAATTTCTCAGAAAGGGGGAAATATTGTCTTTTTTTGTTATTCTATGTTGGATTGGTTGAGTGAAAATATGAAAATGAAAATGTGCTTTCATATAAGGAGGCGTGTGGGGGTTCTTCTTTATCTTGTTCTGATTATAGTATTTTTAGTGCTGGCCGTTGTGACAGATCTTCAATGCTGTGAGTCTGAATTGTTAAAGTGCCTGCATCGCTATGTTAGCGTATTGCAGAAAAAGTCTCTTGAGGATTTACAGGATATGATGGAAATCGTCTGGGGAATAGCAATTACAATAACAATATTTATGATGGAAATCAGTAATCAATATCGTTACGGGATATCTCTTAAAACTGTAGTAAATTATTCTCTAATGCGGGGAACAGTTTTTGTAGGTATGGCGGGATATCTGATGTTGTATCCTCTGATGTTTGTGGCGGTTGAACTGTCTATGAAATGTATGGCACTGTGGTGTGCAGGAGCGACAATTGTTACATTTGGCTCTGCGCTTGCGTTCAGTCTACTGATATTTCGGAAAAAATCTGTGAGAAAGCTTTTAGTCAGTCTTACGATTGAGAAGATTAGAAAACTTGATAAAAGAGCCGAAAAGGAGATCATTAATCTACACAGCCAGATTGACAGCCTTCCTGTTACGGATTTTATGATACATATTAATTATGATAATGCAGAGGAAACCCGTTGTTTGGTTGAGGTGCTGTCAACAGTGTTTTGTAGTATCAGGTCGAAGAAAGTTGAAGATGGCCTCAGTATGATCGATATGACTTTATTAACAGCCTGGAGTACACATATAATTTATAAGTCAGGTACAGCCACGGAAGAGGAGCAATCGAGAACTACAAGACTGTTGGTTGAATTATGGAGAAAGCTTCCGGAAGATAATAGGATTGTCTATACTGTTCAGATGCTCATTCCATTTGTGGAGATGAAGGATAATGTGGGAATAGAGATAATGTGCAGATTTCTCAGGATTATAATCCAGGATGAATCTGTTATTATGTTATACCTACTGTTATATTCGGAATACAGATACTGGTTTGTGTACGACAGAATTTTGGAGTGGTTTAATATAGGAGAACAGTATCCGTGGAAATGGATAGAAAGTATACTTACTGGGGCAGAGAAACTGGATAGAGAACTTGCATGGTGTTTCTGGAAATCATGGAGATTTTATAACATGTATGACGGGCAGATTGGACTCGATCATTTCTATGCATTTTGTCAAGATGCGGAACATGTAAAAGAGAGAGAAAAGAAACACACGCCCAATTCTGTTATATTTAAAAAATTACTGGAGGAACGAGTGTATGAAACATTTTGATTTGATGGCTTTATATTATCCGGAAGCCTGCATCAAGTCAGAAGAAGGACGGTATATCGAAATAAGGTCCGTGAAGAATTATAAGGAGTATAGGCTTTGCCGGACAAAAGGGAATGTAAATTTAACAGATTACTGGTTTGCAATGGCAGATGCCGGGAAAAGACAGCCGCTCGCCTATGGATGCCAGTTTATTAGCATGATCAGCGATGAAGAACAAGCGGAAAATAGCTGGACTTCAGGACATGAAGGCCAGGAAATATGCTGTGCCTTTTTTAAGTTCAGATTAGAAGAACTTAATGAAAAGTTCAGATTAGAAGAGGCCAATATATCTGTCCAAGATATAAAAAATCTGATTTCCGGGGCGCTTAATAATTACAAAGATGAACCTGCAGATATCATCGAGTATAAATGGTTTTATACAATAGATAATGCTGATGCGATTCTAGTCTTTTTCAGTGATGATAAAGTGAAGATACAAAAAGCAGTAAAGCGGATAAAAAATGTTAAATATATGGTAAATGAAGAAGGGAGGGAAAAAGAAGAGAAACAAAGAGAGGAATCTGTATATTATTCTGATTATTATGTAACGGGGCGGTGCGAAAAACTGCGACAAGAAGATGAAAGAGAGGATCAAAAGGCAGACCAGGAAGCTGGATTTATGATTAAAGATTTTAGTATTGAAAATGGCAATGCATTACCTCAGCGTCAGATACGTGAGGATGGATGGTGTGAACAGACTCTTACAATATTGCAGAAATGCATTGGGGAATATGAGAAAGCCAAAAACAAGAAGATGGTTGCCTATTATCAGGCATTGGGGCAGATTGTTAACGTCTTGTCACAATATGAGCAAGAAAATCCGCTAAAGGATTACTTTTATATTTTTTATCCCTCGATTGTGTTGTTCATCAAACAGTTGAATCAGAGTATTGCATTGCTTAATGATTCAGGGAAGGAGGGAGATGAATGTGACGATCCGATTAAAATAAAATATGAGAAAATGCAGGTTCTGGAATCCGGTATTAGTGAATTCATCGATACGATTGAAATGCTGATGAGGCATATGGGGCAGAGCTGCGCTGATATGCTCAGTGATTTAGGAAGACAGGGACTACCTTATGATATACCATTGCGGTTGTGTTTAATGTATATGTCATATTTGAATGTCCTGACTAGTTACTTAAATGACACAGAATATGAGTATCAGTTTTGTCTTGCACCGCTGGTATACTCTAGACCTACTACGAATTATATCGATCTTGGTCTCCCGCCGGGGGATCGGCTGATTAGGATCCGGCTATCACGGCACTGTATGTTTATGCCGAGATCATTGTTGATAATTTTGTCTCATGAAGCGCTGCATTATATAATTAACGATGAGCAGCGGATAATTAGGGCAAAATATTATATACCTGTAATAGCGCTAGTTCTTACTTATGAGATTGTTCCATATCATCTACTGCGTGACTGCAGGATTGAATCCATGGATGAAAAGGCTATTCTGGAGAAATATCTAGAAATTGTTAGAAGGCATATAATGAAGTATGCAGAAAAATTTTTAAAGGATCAGGTTTTCTCCCAAAAGGAAGATCCGTGTGCTTTTCATTTATCTCAGGTATTTGAAAGAGTAAAAATCGGATGCCTTGCCATGGTTTACGATGCAAAAAATGAGCTTCGGAGATGTATAACACAGATTGATTCACAAACAATCAGAGCACTGAATGCGTTAAATGTACCGGAAAAGCTTATCAGAAAAATATATATAGTACAGGAACAGATAATAAAGCAGTGTGAAAGAATATGGCAGGAGGACCATTTTAATCAGAATATGGCAAACATTACAACTCTGTTCAGGGAGATTTATCCTGATTTGGGAACAGTGATGTTGCTGGATCTTTCACCGGTAGATTATCTGGAGGCAATTTTGATATCAGAAAGTTATGATCCTGATCCGGACATTATTAGCGATGTGCTGGTAACCAGGGTGGCAATCCTTAAAATGGTAATGGAAGACGGCAGCGAGGCAAATGACTGGAAAAAGAAATGGAATGATATCAGCCGTGAGGATTTGAATCAAAATCAGTTTTTGATTGAACTTAAAAAGAAAGTAGAGCAGGTGTGTGTAAAGTTTACAGAAAACGCCAAGGAAGCCGATGGAAACGAATCAGACGTGCAGGAAGGGGGAATCATGTATTGTCTGCAAATTTTAAAGTTTGAAAAGGAATATTTGAAAAAATGTAAAATGTTCCTGGGGAAAAAAATCGGGAAAAAATCGAAAAAAAGAGATATCCTGCTTGCTCTATTCCGTCAGTTTGCTGTATATGAAAAGGCTGAAGAAGAGGATCCTTCAGCGCAGGATATGTTTAAGGCTTTGGATGAACTTATTTTCTGCTGTAAGAAGGACATAAAGGATGCCTATGATAGATGAGGAAAAAGCTGAAAAATGATTGACACTAAAAAGAAATCTATGATAAAATGAAAGAACTATTGATATATTTGTTGTACAGCTTATTGGTTTTCCCCCTGACGACAGAAAGGCGAAGGAGTGGATTATGGAGAGTATAGGATTGATCAGTAAAAACAAAAAGAAAGTAAAGAAGTTTTTCCTCGGGCATGATTCGACTAATCGTCCGAATGCTTTTACTGATTTGCAGGATGATGCGACGCATGCAGACAGAAGTACAGGTAAACAAGTCTGGTCAGCAACTTTTATGGATAAAACGGATGCTCAATTGCTAAAAGAACTTGAAAAATTAGTGCGCCATTAAGTACTATAAATTTTTATGAACCGTTGTATTTCCGACTATAAGGAGTTGCAACGGTTTTTTAGTATACGGTTTTGCTATTACTGGATGTCTTTTGCTTTCATTTTGTCACTTCCTTATCCCAAAAAATGAGAATTCATTATGGAAGATGGTAAATCCCTTGGGAGATATTTTAATATGGCGGTATTTTTTGAAAGACTGGGGTAGGGATCATAGTAGAAGAAACGGATTAGTTGTAAATCACATGAGAGACCATAGTAAAACAGTCCGATGAACGGATGGTTGTCGATATTATGCCTATGATATTGATTGAATATAGATTATGCAAAAAGTAACCGCTCCTGATCAATGTGAATCACAGGAATGCGGTTACTTTTCGTAACTGGTTAATTTTTGAACAAACGTTTATCGAAGTTCCTTTTTCTATGATAAAGATTGGGGAACAGGATGATTTAGCTTCTATCCTTTTTTAGAATAAATTCCATTTTCTCTTCATTATAATTAGGAAGTACGTCACTCAAAGTACCATCAAACATTGCAGAATAAACCTTTTTGTCTGCACGAAGTTGGTATTTTTCTAGAGGATTGAGTATAGATTCGCCCTTTTCATTTTTTATCACGAAGCAAACCTCATCATTTCGGAGGATTTCTGTCGCTAATAATCGTGATTCATGGCTAGTAATAATAAGTTGAGTATTTCGTTGCTCTGCCATTTTAAGGAATAATTCTATCATTCGTGTAGTCATTGCAGGATGTAAGCAGCGATCTATTTCATCAATAACAAACACCCGATTATCAGAAACTTTTAAAAGAATTTCTATCAAATCCAAAAGCCGTGCAGTACCATCCGATTCTTCCTTCAAATTAAAGTAAACAGATTTACTCTCATGGCTAAATTCTATAGTCTTTATGATTAAATCGTCATTTTTATTTAATTCAAAAGTATAAAATTCTTTATATGAACGAAGCATGATGGAAGGACTATGGTGCCTTCCCTTTTTGGCTGATTTTTTTTCGAGATCAGCCACTACTTTATTAAAAAGTTCTTCAGGCACTTTGCTCTTTATAATGTCTACAGGAACTTCAACAATTTTTAAGTCACTTATCCCTGTACCTAATGCATTTAAGAGATTAGCAATTTCATTCAGGTTGGAACTCGAAAAATAAGGATATCCTGTTAGTATGCTGTCTGGATTGCTTACAGTTAGTAAATTGTTAAACCAAATATATACTTTACGAAGAATTTTTAACTCTGGATTGTCTTCGTACATTTTTTCCTTCCCGTGATTAATTATGGAAAGAAAAAGTAACTCGCTATCTGCGATACTGTCTTCGCCATACATATTTAATTTCTCAACAGCACTTTTATTCTTAAAATAATCTCCAGCTTCGAAAATACTACTTTTTAAATTGCGGTAAAAAATACTCTTTTCCTGATTTGAAGTAGTTAATTCATAAAGATGTTCCTCTTCTATAGACCCGGTCTTTAATAGGACAGAGAACTCATAAACGATATGTTTATTATCCAATAAAAGTTCTATTTTGAAGGAAGAAGGAATAGATTGATTAGCCGGAATTTGTCGGAAATACTTATTTGTGAAACCTCGTGGAAGTCCATCAACGACCATATCTTGAACAAATTGAAATGCTTCTACCAGGTTAGATTTTCCCGAAGCATTGGCTCCGAAAATAACTTCACATTTAGTCAGCTTTATGTTTTTGTTCCGATAAATCCTTTTGGAGTTTTTGCGTGCTTTTCCAGCTTCCATTGAAAAGCATTGTTTGTCATTAAAGGAAAGGAAATTTGTTATCGAAAATTTGATCAGCATATTTTTAGCACCTCATGTTTTGTTGCTTTATTGTAACACATAAAAACGAATTCATCAATATAAATGTTTCAGAAAACGAGGTTAATGCGCGATATAATGAAGTAAAAACGAAAAAATCGTTTAATCTACAAAAATACACTTGACTTTCAGGAGAAGTGATGATATCTTGTTACTAGCAGATGCACGAGATGAGTGCTACTCCGGAGATGAAGTGGGCTAGCTACCCGTAGTAACTAATTAACAAATGTAATTTTTTGAAACTGAAAGGAGAAATATTTATTGACAGTAAAATTTTTATCATCAAAAGGATATACGGATCCAGGAGCAAATAATGGAGATTGTATACTTATTGACACCGGAAGCGAACTTGTGATTTTTGATTGTGGTTGTGAAGAACATGCTGACAGGGTACTCGATTATATGAAGAAAAGAGGTTACTCAAAAGCGAAATTGGTTCTTTCACACAACGATGGAGATCATTTTGATGGGATTCCTTATTTAATAGAGCAAGATAAAATTTCAGATATATACACGCTTTTATTGCTCAAATATAAAGATGAGTTGTTAAAGAGGATAAATGATAAAAGAATAACTAGAGATTCTTTGGCAAGAAGGATTTCTGAAATTTTTGAAAACATATATTCTCTTTCCGGATTGGTTAAATTGAGAGATATATTTACTGATACGCAAGTATGTCCGGGAGTTACGATAGTAGGACCGGATCAGGAATATGCATTGGACGCTGTTGCAAAACGCATCGACAATAGACAAGGCGATACCATTGATAAAGAAACGGTTGTAAATGCCGTGAGCACTCAAGTGAAAGTTAAGGTGGGAACTAATAATCTATTATTATGTGGGGACAGTAGTTATGAGGCCATCAAGGATAAATTAGAGGAATACTCACTGATACAGTTACCACATCATGGAAAAAAAGAACAGGCAGATAGTATTTTTGAGCAGAAAGGGTCTCTCGGGATTACATATTATGTATCCGATAATACAGGTAACACCAACGGAGGATCTAAAGATTTACCAAAACGAGGTTATGTTATCAAAAACACGAAGACTGGAGATCAGATTTGCACAGGGTGGAATTCAAGCTTAACAAACATCCCGGTTCGTTCGTATTTTAGGGGGCTCTGATTTGAAATACTTGGTTGCAGAAACTCAGGCATATGAAATCCCTGGACGACAGGAGTATCTTTATGATATATTTCATCTTTTCTTTATCCCTCAAAATACAATAGATGGATTTATTCCGCTTACGCCATTAGGCGTAGCGGAACCATCTATTTTGTTTCTGGTCGGGCATTATGATCAAATTGCAAAGTATTTGGCTCACAATGCTGACCAGATAGAGGAAAAAACGATAGTTTTCATTACCTGTTACGCCAATTACTTAAAAATACACAAGAAAAATAAAGTAAAGTGGTTTACGTCTTTTTCGAAAAATGAAATATCATACTGTTATGCAGGTGATAATTACGGCTTTGGATTTGAGATAACAGAATCTGAGTTGAATTTCTATAATTCAAAAGAAACAGACATTTTGAAACGGATTAAAGAGAATTTTAAAGTATTATGAGGAGGTGCAAATGGATATAAAAATTTTTGATTCTTATAACATTCGTGCAAGGGTATCTGTTTATATCATTATAATAGCACCTATCATTTTAACACTATATGTCGTTTATGAACCTGTTCGGAGTTTCACTTTCTCTGTTGTATTGGTAGCTATTATGACATCATTTTCGAATTACCTTTTCGCTTTGCAGAGATATAAGCAAAGAGGGGGAAAACGTAGAAATACTGCCGCAGAATTTTTATATATAGATGATGCACATATTGACGGAAAAACCAAGCAACGTTATTACAGAAAATTAAGTGAAATTGATAAAAGTTTTGAAGCCATGAACCAACCAGTAGATTCTGAAGAGTTCAGACAAACGTGTTACAGCGCTATACAATGGCTACGAAGTAATACACGCAATAATAAACTTGTACAAGAAGAAAATATGTTGTGTGGATTTTATAAAAATTTGATTAGCCTTAAATCCGTCGGAATTGCGTTTACGATTGTAGCAATTCTCATTCTGATAATCTCTTCAGCTCCAACAACACCTCTCTCGTTCGTTCAATCGAAAACAAATATGATTTTAATTTTTGTAGATATAGGAGTGTTATTATTTTGGGGATTGGGAGTTAACGAAAAAATACATTCTGTTTTATGCGAAAAATATGCATATGCATTACTGGAAACCCTGGACACACTCCCAGATAGAATTAATGAAAATAAGTTATAAGAGCTAAATACAAATAATATTATTTGGCAGCACTATTAGACTTAATCAGTTGACAGTGCTGCCATTTTTCTAAACTTTTATAGGTTCTGCCGAATGATCCGGGTAATGAGCCCCACGGCCACGTTACGCTCTTCATCAATATGTGTAACGACAAAGGAAACCTCATCCTTTTTCCCCACGGTGCGGGGATCATAGCAGGAATGAGCGATGGCGTTGACGCCAATCGAGAGTCTGACGAATACGGTGCCTTTGTGGATGTCTTCCACAACACCGGCATATTTGCCCTGCACCTTGCATTTTTTCATATTTTCCTTGCTGGTATTGCCTTCTACGCTTTTGACATCTGCATGGACTGTGATCTGTTCCGGAGATTCTGCCTTCACATCCAGGATCCGTACCAGTATGTGGTCCCCTACACGGAACCGTTCCCTGGCGTCTCCCAGCCAGTCAAAGGACAGATCCCTTGCCAGAATGGAAGTCTCCACGCCAAAAATTTCAGCCCGGACAACCTTTTCTGCCACCGCGATCACTCTGGCCTGCACGATCCGGTCTTCGCATACTTTGGGCTTCCCGGATGCGTCTGTATCCAGATAAAAAATCTGGCGTTTTTTGAGCATGGCCTCTTTCCGGCTTGCTACAATGCTGCGTGTCTTTGCATCCAATCCTTTTACAAGAAAATCAATCTCACATCCCAGCATATTATTAAGGATTTTATTTTGCCGCAGGGAAAGCTCCCCGTAATCGTGGGCGTTATCCTGGACAAGATTCAGCATCATTTCCGAGATAGGGATGACGGTACGGAAGTCCTTGTAATAGATAATAGCGATCAGACTGCCGGCCTCCGTTTTCTCGATGCCGCCTAGCTTCCCGGTGAGGATTTTCCGGGTGCGGTAGGCGTTCTGGATTTCGTGCCAGATGAGATCCGCTTTGGACTGCGGCGTTTCCAGCTGAGCATCGGCGTCCAGGGTAAGGATAGAAGTTACATGGTTCAGTTCGTTTGACATAAGCTGCCTCCTTTCAAAAATTAAGACATAATGGAATCTTTATCCAGCGGAACAATCTCCTCTGGAAAATCCGGAAATTCTTCCGGCTGGTCACTAAGCTCTCCCGGATGACCGGAAGGGTAAGCGTGCTTGTCCGGTTCCCTGCGAAGCGGTTTCTCCTGAGAGGAAAACACAGAGCGCCTGCCGCTGCGGCCGGGCCGGGGCTTTTTCTTTAAATTTTCAGCAAGAGTCGGCGTGTAGTCGTATTCTTCCTGCTCGGCTTTCGCCCGCCACTGGGGAACATGGTCTGCCGCCTTTCTTGGAATCAGTTTTTTGGAATCCGGGTGGAGCGTATAATCGTATTTCTCCACTTCCAGGATCTTCTGTCCCCGCAGGATGATAAGCGCCTTATTTAAGGGCAGCCGCTGAATCTCATCCGGTGTTAGGAGCTTGCGCTTCCCGATGGATCTGGTCTGCCGGTACTCCGGCGTGTAGTCGGACACCCGCCAGGAATTGAGCTGCTTCGCTTCGCTGCTGACTCCAACCGTCACATCTCCGGACCGGTTGGAAATAAAAGTGGCGGTCACTTCATCGGTACAGCCTAAGAATAACTGGCTGTCACAATTCCCGATGATTTCCTGCCATTGGTTTAGCGGATACCGGTTCTGCATCTGGGGCAGATTCTGGAAAATACAGGAAATGCTCAGGTTTCGGCTCCGGATAACGGAAATTTTTTTGTTCAGCTCCAAGATGGCGCCGGTATTGGCAAGCTCATCCGCCAGGATATGTACCGGAACCGGCAGCTTTCCGTCCTCCCCCTCTTTGTCCGCAAAACGGACCAGTTTGATAAAGATAAAAGTCATGAACAGAGAGGAGAGGAAATCAAAGGTGCTGTCCTGGTCTGAGGTGATACAGAAATACGCACATTTCTGTTTGCCCGGCAGCGTCAGGTCAATCTCATCATAGGAGGTGATCTGCCGGATCAGCTTATTTTGAAACACCTGCAGCCTGGCACCTAATCCGATGATGACACCGGAGCGCACCGTGTCGCTGGCCTGCTTATAGATGCAGTAAGGCACTTTTGCCGGATGGGATACCGGAAGCAGGTCAAACAGGCTGTTCAGCTCTTTTTCAGAACTCATAGTCAGCAGCTTGTACACCTGCCCGATATTTTTGGCTTCCGGCTGAAAGCCCTGGTCTACATACAGAACCAGGGCTTTCAGCAGGTTCATTTCCGCATTATCCCAGAAGTGATCCCCTTTGGCAGAACCGGTATTCTGGATGATGACATCGGCAAAGACCTGAGCCATCGTCTCAGAACCGTTGATCTCCATGAGACAGTTCCAGCTGTCGGAGTTTTCCGGGTTGACCAGGTTGAAGCATTTGACGGTATAGCCTTCATTTTCCAGATACACGGACATGCTTTCATAGAGTTCAGATTTCGGATCGGTTATGATCAGGCTTTCTCCCGGCCCGTCAATCCCACGGGCAACACTCTGAAAAATGGCGTTACGGACATAGGCCCTGCTCTTCATGGATCCGCTGGAACCGTAGACTGCCACATTCCGATTCATATAGGTGTGGTAGGGCAGGCAGACGGCCTTGCCGTTCAGCTTGCCTAAGATGGTGCCTTTGCTTTTCTTTACATCAGAAGTCAGCTCCAGGACTTTATGCATCTCCTCCGGCGTCATGAAACCGGAGGTGCCATAGGTGCCTTTTGTAGAGTAGTTCAGGTTCCGTTCCCGGTCTGGGACTTCGCCGTTGCGGTCATAGCCCATCCGCATGAGCAGGAAAATCAGCAGTCCAAATACCACAAGGCAGATTCCAATCCCGTACAGGTTATACGGAAAATCGGTAACTGCCTGGAAACAGGCTGCCGGATGCGGGGAGGGCATCCTGGGGGAACTGCCATTGCCCGGTGTGTTACCGGCCGCAGTCCAGATGCGATAGTTTCGGATAAACTGAGCGATATAGCCGCCTGCATATAAGGTGCAGAGGCTGATGGGAAGCAGATAAATGAGCTTCCACCATTTACGGTTCATGCAAAAACCCCTTTCTAAATTTAGAGAGGTCAATACTGGAGAACCGAATGTCGGCGGTCAGATATCGTTTCAGACAGGGGATTTGGAAATCAAAGCAGATCATCACCCCCTTTCTGCCGTAAACATTCAGTCCGGTATTGAATCGGTTAATTCGGTGCAAGTCAAAATCATATGCAAGAACCGCGGGGTTCCCAGAAGCGTCCACCCCATCATGGTCGATGGGAAGGTCTGGCTGCCGGGAACCTAAATCGGATAATAGTAACTGGTCCAGCTGTTTCATGAGCCGTGGCCGGACCAGCAGTTTTAAAAGCGTCTCACCTTCTGTTGTGTTTGGCAGATAGTGAAAGTGTTCATAGGATGTATCCGCTACAAACAGACTCTTTTTATATCCGCCGGTACTGGTCAGGAGCTGATAAGCAGTGTCCATGTCCTTCCCGGTCAGGATCGCCCGGACTTTCGGATGCCCCGTATAGGGGAAATCCTGCAGGTAATGCTGCAGGAAGGCGTTCAGCCGTACCTCTGTCCGGTATTCCCACTTGAGTACATGGTCGCCGGTGTTATACAGTGCATAGGCACAGTGGGGAGCAAGCAGCACACCCATGCTCCGTGAGTTTCTGATCTTGGTTGCCTCTGGACCGATGTGCTTAAACTCCCGTGATGAGTAAAACAGGGGCAGGTTCCCCATAGTGAGGATACCGGCTTCGCGGCCTTCCCTGAAAATATCCGGTTTCTGGTCAGCAAAGAA
>NZ_NFLV01000048.1 GCF_002161065.1 Eubacterium sp. An11
ATCCCTCCGCTTGCTTCCGGACTCCGGAAATTGCGGATTCCGACTGGAAGGGCAACGGATACAGGAAACGGGAACTCAGATCTGGAAACCATCCTGATCCGGCAGATCAGCTACCAGATTACAGACACACTTCAGTCTGCTTTTCCGGAAGCCACCTGGGAATTTGCAGAACCCCTGCGTCTTTCCCACCTGCTGGATGGCGATGCGATCCGCTTATCTACCAGGAACACCGGTAACCATAACTTTGCAGAGGTGTCTATGGATGAATACGGCAGCCTGCATCTTCAGATGCTGACTGTTTCTGCGCTAAAGCGGAAAGGCGACAAAGCCGCATCCCCGGATACACCAAAGGTTGATCCTGCGTCCTGGTACTCCCTGATCGGGAAACCATTCCTTGTGGAAATGATCGGGAACCTGCAGGCAAAAGGACACCAGAAGCTGTTCATCGGAGAACAGGGGGACGTTTATATCCTCAACGGGAAGGAGCCGGAAGTAAAGGGCAAGCTGGAGCATTTCCCGCCGAAAGCCTACTGGCCTGCACTCCTGCAGGTATTTGCCGATGATGAACTGGAAGCGGCAGAGACGGAAAACGCAGTAGAGATCACCTGGGCATAAGGAGGAAAAGCAACGATGGCAAGTGGAAAATTAATGGAGAGCTGGACCTTCCAGCGCACGCTCCCGGAACCTTTCAAAGACTATACGGATGACGCCGTGTTTAAGAATATCGCATCCAAATACTGTACCCAGCCGCAAAAGAGAAGCACGCTCCATGCGGCTACCCTGCAGGCCGTCCTGACCTATATGGAACTGGAGGAGCCCGCAGGCGGGAAGTCAGCAGAGGAACTGGGCGCAATCGGGAGCCAGACCAATACCTATACGGTGGCAGAATATCCCAGCCGTACCGGGGAACTTCATGTGGTGGTCTATAACCCGGCAAACGGGAAGTTTACCGCCGGGAAGTACACAACGCCGCCGGATACGGAAAACTCACCGGGAAAATATGTATTCAAGGATTCCCAGAACACCGGGGCAGCGCTACTCTTCGCCCTGATGCCTACCCTCCTTTCTGACGAGGAGTTCAATGAGAAATACCAGCAGTTAAAGGAAGACCGTGCAGCCGGTTACCCGGACATGGACGAAACGGTAAAAACAGCGGCTGTCCTTTGTGACAACGCTTACCGCCGGATCCGATACAGTGATACGCTCGCAACGGGAGGGATCCGCACGGATATTGCTGCCAATGGTGTCATCCCGCTTTTGAAGCCGCTGGCTCTTCAAACGGGAACCTATGCGCCTACGGAAATCATCCACGGGACTTTCCAGGTACTGAAACCCGGCAACACCTTTAAGAAAAAAGCGGAAGTCATAGCGAAAGCGGATTTTGTGGGACAGTATATCCTGTCACCTGCCCGTGTACTGACTCCGGAGGAGGAACTGACCGTCCCGGTACTGCCGGACTGGTATATCATCCCGAAGGAAGTCAAACGGATCTGTGAACACGCTAAGATCACAACGGACACGGTACAGCCCATGCGGAACTTTCTTCTGCGTGGCCCTGCCGGCACGGGAAAAACAGAAGGCGCCAAAGCGATTGCGGCCGGCCTCCATCTTCCCTACCGGTGCCTGACCTGCTCCGCCAATACAGAGGTCTTCGACCTGCTGGGGCAGATCCTTCCGGATGTGGACGGGAAACGCACCGCCCTGGAGCGGCAGTATCCGTCTTTCCAGGATATCATGCTGGATCCGGCAGGCGCCTATGAGAAGCTGACCGGGACCTATGATGAGAATATCAGCGAGGATGAGGTCTACAAGCAGCTCATCGATACCATTTTTGATGAGATGCACGAATACTATGCCTCCAAAACCAGCCAGCAGCATTTCCGCTATGTAGATACGCCGCTGGTGGAAGCAATACGGAACGGATACTTGATAGAGATCCAGGAGCCGACGGTCATTGCAAATCCCGGTGTGCTGGTGGGATTAAACTCCCTGATGGACCGGTGCAACAGTGTATTTCTCCCCAACGGTGAAACGGTACAGCGGCATCCGGATATGGTGATCGTCGTAACAACAAACAATGACTATGCAGGCTGCAAGCCCTTAAACCAGTCCGTAATCTCCCGTATGAGTGTGCTCATCGACCTGATGGAGCCGGATGAGGAGACACTGGTGGAGCGGGTGCTTGGCGTTACCGGCTGTAAAGAGAAAAAGACCGTTCAGACCATGGCACGGATCGTCCACTCCATCTCGGAATATTGTCGGGAAAACCTGATCACGGATGGATGCTGCGGTGTCCGGGAGCTGATTTCCTGGGTGCAGTCCTATATGGTCTGCGGCGATATCCGGGAGTCCGCCCATTACACGATCCTGCCTTCCGCTACAGCAGATGCAGTCAGCCGCACGGAAGTCGAGGAAAGCTGTCTGGATCCTGTCCTGCCGTCTTGAAAAGAAAGAAGGTGGTCCAATGGATAAAACACCTCTTACAGAATCAGAAATGTATGCACTTCTTGCAAAAAACCTGTCCTACTTACGCAAATCTAAGGGCGGGCTTTCCCAAAAAGCGGTGGCACGCTTCTTATGCCTGCCGCCAAAAACCATTATGAATTACGAAAACTGCAGGACAACACCCCTGGCCTATGCCGTCCTGAAACTGGCTCATTATTACGGCTGTACGGTGGAAGACCTGCTGACTAAAAATCTCACAGAAAGGAAATGAATCTTGAACAGCAATCAGAAAAAATTAAAACAGATGATCCGGGAAGAGGAAACTTCCATTCCCGACCAGGAATTTTTTACATCCTCTGCCTTCCATCAGTATCTGACCTCCCTGGCACGTGCTGCTACCGGGCGTTACTGCTACGGACTGCAGGCACTGATTTCCTGGGACGAATCCCATGGTGCGGCACTGGCTTATACAGACTCTTACAAGATCTACCTGAACGCAGCAAACCGTGTTACCCAGAGCTTTCCGTCCCGCTTCCTGCGGGCGCTGAGCCTGGTAGGGATGACCGGACATGAGACGGCGCATCTTTTATTTACAGATTTCACCACCCGGAACCTCTACCTGACGAACCTGGGGAACGGCTCTTTTTACCCGGAAGATCCTTCCGTGGAACTGCCGGCTTATCAGAAAAACCAAACGGAGATTCTGGATGCCCTGCAGGAAAAGGACAAGGCCGTATCTCTGACCTTGCAGACCTGTGCGGCTTCTCTTCAGAACATCCTGGAAGACATCTATATTGAAGCGAAGATGTGTGCTGCCTTTCCCGGCAGCTTCCGAAAAGGCATCCAGCTCAATAACCTGCGGATGATGGAGCAGATCCCGGATCTTCACGAACAGCTCAGCCGGGACTACCAGCCGTTTACGATTGCAACCAACCTGCTTCTGGCCTATTGCCGCTCCGGCACCATCAGTAACCGCTTCCACAGCGACAGCGAATACCTGGATGTGCTGACCGACAGTATGGAGTATATCGACACGGCCCTTGAGGCGCCAACGATCAAAGGACGGCTGACTGCGACAAACTGCCTGCTTGTCCTGTTCTGGGACTTTATCAAACCGCTGGTAGAAGAAATGCGGGAGAAGCTGGAACACCAGGATGAAACGGAAGCAACAGAGGAGCTTCAGGATCTTCTGGATCAGCAGATTGCAGGCGGCACGCCCATTCCTCTGGGAAAAGGTGGTGGAGAGGTAAAAAATATCCCTTCCGCCAAAGGAGGCGCAGGCACCGATCCGCAAGACGCAGATTTCTTTTCTTCCAAGGGCCGTCAGGAAAGCCTGAAGGAAGCGGAAAAAGTGATGGAGGAGGAAGGCGGGCGGATTGCCCTTGCCAAGACCAGCGCTATTTTAGACGGCAATGATCCGGGCGTAACCTACGCATCCCAGTATGCCGGCACCGGCTATGAGGATGCGGCATCAGATATTGCCCGTGTCTTAAATGAAGCCGCAACAGAAAAAGCGCAGGCAGCCTATGAACAGCAGCTGACCGAAGAATTACAGAAAGCAGCAAATGATATCCATTACGGAAATGCCCATGCCGGTATCCATGTGACCATTCATCGGGTACAGGACATCCCAGACCGGCTGATCCGGCAGTATGAGGAAGTTGCACCTCCTCTTCTCAGGGCTTCCAAGCGCCTGCAGAGTTCCATCCTTCCTCTCTTAAAAGAGGAGGCGGAAGGCGGAAAGCAGAAGAACCTTCTGTATGGACGGCGGCTCGATATGCGCTCCTTCCATCACCAGGACGGTTCTTTCTTCATAAGGAACAGGCTCCCAGCCGATGAACAGCGGCTGGCAGTAGGGCTCCTGATTGACGAAAGCGGATCTATGGGCTGGGGTGACCGTATCACTCACGCCAGAAAGACAGCCATTGTCCTTTATGACTTCTGTGTCAGCCTGGGGATCCCGGTGACCATCTATGGCCATTCCACGGATTACCGGGGCGTAGCCCTCTATTCCTATGCGGAGTTTAACTCTGTGGACGAGAATGACCGCTACCGGCTGATGGATATGATAGACCGCAACGGCAACAGGGACGGCGCAGCGCTCCGCTTTGTTGCAGAGCATCTGGCGAAACGACCGGAGAAACGGAAACTTCTGATCCTGATCTCCGACGGCCAGCCCGCCGATGACGGCTATTACGGCACAGAGGCGGAAGCAGACCTCCGGGGGATCAAAAAGGAATACGCCAGACAGAATATCATCCTGTTTGCGGCAGCTATCGGGGACGACAAGGATGCCATCCAGCGCATCTATCAGGAAGGATTCCTGGATATTACCCGTCTGGACGACCTGCCGAAAAACCTGACGCTCCTCGTTAAACAGTACCTCAAATAAATCATAGAAAGAAGGGATAACTTATGAGCCAGTCTTATCAGAATCTGGCATCGGACCAGATCTGTAAGGTCCAGAATGACAAGAAACTGATTTCTTTTCATGACCGGCTGCGGGCCGCTTTGCCTGGCAGCTATGCACAGATACACGCCAAGGGAGAGTTCTCAGAGAACAACCATAAGGTTCACTCTCTCATCGGCGTATCTATCCAGGATTATTCCAACGGTACCGGGGAACGCAATATCATCACCCGGTTCCATTTAAGCCCGGAGCAGGTGCAGTTTTTCCTCACCCGCCTTACCGCAGGGTTTCAGGAATTTGAATGGAGTATCAGCAAGATCTTTGGGGAACCCGATCAGTATGGGTACTCCACCGCACAGCAGTTTTCCATTTCCAGGCACGCTCGGGCATCCGACGGCAGGGAAATGAAGAACCCGTGGCGGATCCAGATCATAAACGGAAGGGGGATCAAAGTACAGAATCGAAACGGCGGCTCCTATATGCAGTCCGGCAGCTTTCAGATGGACAAATCTGCCTTTATCCAGCTCACGGACATGGATCTCTACCTGCTCTTAAAGCGGGTGGATGTGTATGTGAGCGAGTGGGAGCGCTGCATTGCCCCGCCGCTGATCTCAAACGGGAAAGAGATGCTCGCAAATCAGCAGGCCCAGCGCCAGCAGATGCAGCGGCAGCCTTACCCATACGCAGCATAGAAAACACGATACAGCCATGCAGGAAAGGAAGCGGAAGCCCCGCTTCTTTTTCTGTTCCGACGTAAGAGAAAGGACGGTTTTTATGAGTATTGCCGTGATACGAAACATGGATACCCAGGGGCGCATCATCATCCCTGCGGATATCCGCAAAGAAACAGGCATCCGCAGCGGCAGCACCCTGGAGATTGCCACGGACGGGACAACGATCCGCATCCGGAAGTGTACGCCCCGGAATACCGGTTCCAAAGAACTCCGGGATTTCCTGGAGCCTCTCTATAAGAACATCCGCTGCGGGCTTGCCATCAGCAGCACTGACTGCATCCTGGCATCCAAAGGCTGCTATCTGCCAGAAGGCGCACAGATCACAGAGGAACTGCGTTCTTTTATCGAAGAGAGCGAAGAAATGTTTTCTCAATCGGGCCTCTGCCCGCCAGTTCCCGACTGCTCCCGGAAGGTTGCCGCACTGTTTCCGGTCACTTTAGCTCTGGCTTCTAAAAAAGCAGCGCTATTGCTGTTCCCGGAGCCAGGACGGTGCTTATCGGGCGCCGAGTGTAACTGCACACGCCTGATAGCAAACATGATTACCCGGAAATACAAAACGAATGAATAGAAAGGACGAATGATTATGAAAGCATTGCACCCATTAACAGAAGAACAGAGAATTTTCGCAGAGAAGCACCATGATTTTATCTATCAGTATCTGAACGGACGCCACCTGAATATCGAGGATTACTACGATACCGCTGTCTTTGGCTATCTGAAAGCCGTACAGGATTATCTGGAGAAACCGGAACTCCAGCAGTACCGCTTCTCCACCATCGCCCGCATCGCCATGCGGGATGCACTGGCAACGGAATGGAAAAAACAGAACCGGCCCATGCGCCGGGCTTATCTGGAGGAGTATCAGGAAGATACCGCTGAACTGGACGTTTTCCTTCCTGTCCGGCAGGAACGTCTGGCAGAGGCAATGGATGACCGGAACCGCCTGCTGGCGCTTCTGGCTTATCTGACGCCGAAGGAGCGCCAGGTGGTCCATCTGCAGGCGGACGGCTACACCTACCACGAAATTGCCGAGATCTGTAATATTACATCCCACGGGGTACACAGCCGGTTCTACCGCCTCCGCAGAAAAGTACGGAGTCTGGATGGAATGGAGGTGTGACTCTTTTATGACGAATGAAAAAATCACGGCTATGCCAGTAAAAAAGAAACAGATCCATCTGACCGCCACTCTCAGCCTGCCCCTGCGTCTGCATGAGCGGGCCTGGATCCTAACAGGCTCCCGGTCCCTGTCTACTTCCCTGGTCCAGCAGATCCTGGAGGTATCGCAGGACGGCGTCGTATTTGAAACTGAAAACACCGTTTACTATTTGACCTATGCTCGCCGTCCGGCAGAGATTGAGGTGATGTGCGCTTGACTGATATTTATGAACGGGGGAGCAGCCTGCAAAAGCTGCTCTCCACCCTGAAGCTCAACCGGGAACGGGTTCCTCTGGAAACTTTAAAGAGCGTATACCGTATTCCTTATAAAGAGATGAAGGCGCAGATCCGGGAAAGCGTCCAGGAATTTGTCCTTCTGGTCGCCTGCCACCACCTTCTGATCAATCCGAATTTTTCTCTGGATGAACAGACAGCTGTGGTACAGGCTGCCATTGACCGCTCCCGGATTCCAAAGGAGATTGGAAAAAGCCTGACCAGAGACTATGACGTGTCGAAGATCCACCGGATGGCACTGAAGCTGCGGGAAGAGATCGAAGCGGCACTCTGGCCCTATATTGACCGGGAAACCTGTCTGGTGGCTGACCTTGCGGATATCGAAAAAACGCCGGTCATCTATAATACCCTGACCAGACAGATCTATCAGGATGGGGAATGGAAGGATCATCCCCTGGATTTACGGGGAACATTACTGATTTACAGGAAACAGGAGGATGCTGTGCTGCCAGGCGCAGCCCTCCTTCAGAAAGGAGAACAATAGTTATGATATTAGAAAGAAATGAAACACCCGAAGAACTCGCTTTTGCACTAACTTTTCCGCAAATACGGGAAGCGCATGAAATCTACAAAAAGCACTGCTTTTTCCAGGATTTTATCGGGCAATGCGAAGACCGGCGACAAGACAGGATCGGACTTTGTAACCTTCCTTATCAGACACTGGAACATGAGACAGATATCTTGTGTACAGCCTATGAACTGTATGAGAAACTGGAGGACAGCAATGTTTCCTATCATGTTACGATGGAGAACGTGATCGATGCAATCGAGAAACAGATTTTAAACGGCGAACTGCGCCCGCATCCAGAACCGGCGCCCCGTGTGGTGCTGATCATGGAGGACGGCATTGTTACCGCCTCGTATACAAACACTCCCTTTATTCAGGCAGAAGTCATTAAACTGGACAAGGAATATGATTCCGCCGAAGAGCGGGAGGCAGTTTATGGAGCTTTAGAGCACGATCCTGAGCTGACCGAATGTGAGTGCCATATTACCTGGCCCGGACGTGAAAAGGAGGCCGCCTGAAAGGAGGATGACTGATGGCAAATATCTGCTGTGACGATGTGTACTTTTTTTCAGATGACAATACAGAGGGAATTGAGGCTCTCTGGAAAGATCTGCAGGCCTCCATTACTCCTGGTTATAAAGATGATCTGGGACAGATAGAACGGTTGTTTCTCCATGCGGGACTTTCTACGGAGGGGATCAACCTGAGAGGAACTGTTGTCGCCATGGAACGGACGGATCATGCGGTCCAGCTTTCCTTGGATACCGCATGGAGACCGCTTCATGACGCCTATACAGCACTTACGGCAGCCTACGGGATCCAATTTGTCATGGAAAGTATAGAACCAGGCTGCGGGATCTTTTTTAATACCGATGATGACGGGATTGCATTTTCTGACCGATACTGCGTGACCGGCGATACATCTGTTGTTACGCCCAGCGGTTTGGTTCTCTGGGAAAAATTAGAATATGGAGATACCTTTTCTTCTGAAAATGTACTCCTTCAGCATTTCCGGGATCTCGGCTACAAGGCCGACACACTGGAAACACTGACCAAGACATTGGACGAACAGGAGGTATATATCCACTCGTTCATCAATCCCTACCAATAATCTCTCAGAAAGGATACATACCAATGAAGATTTATGTTTTACACGGGTATACGGACGGTCTGACAGATCCAATCGTCAGTACCGACTATGAGGAAGTGTACGCAGCAATGAAAGCCGCCTATGAAAACGCCCTGGACGGGGTAGAGCAAGAAGATTCTGACCGGGAATACAGCTTTCTGGAAGGCTGGTCTGCTACTGCTGTTGTACATGGAGACTGGATGGAATGGCAGATTGCGGAACTGGAGCTGAAGGTTCCCGAAGAACAGCCGACTCCCTCTGTTTGAGATTTCTATCAGTTCCAACTGATAAGCCTAACTGGACTAAATGACATCGAGCCGTCTTATGGACGGCTCTTTTTACGTTTGATTAAATTTATGTAATAAATATGGCGGTCAAAAACGGATTAGGAGTTGTTATTCTATACGAACATTAACTGGTCTCACTGTAAGTTCTCCAACACCTTCAACCCTGTACCATTTTCCTCGTTCAAGTTTAATTGTGCCACCTGTCCCAGAAGTAATGTAACCTATTGCATAAGTTTCTCCGCTTTCAATATCCGTAAATACAACATCGGTATCAGCAGTACCAGTAACTTTTACACTTCCGGTAACAGGTTGTATCTGTTCGCTTTTCACTCTCTCGTCACCTGAAAGGGTGAAAGTGTGCATCTTAATATAGCTGTTATAGCTTATACCGATTATAAGGACAGCAAGCGGGATTGCAACTCCCACTGCTCGTTTCAACCGTTTCTTATCCATATATTACTTCTCCGAGAAATTCCAATTATCTGCTCTACAACTTAGGATTTATCTTTGTTCTATTATTTCTAATAGTCTTCTTACATAATCATCTGCATGGTTTATTGAAAAATCTCCATGGTACATATTAGGAAGAACTTGTATAGAACTATTCTGTAGTTTTTTATGAATTAGTTCTGCTGATTTTTTCATTGAGCGATTTTCTTTTTCTCCGACAAAAATATGAACTATTGCTTCGCTCTCTTCAATCCCATCTTTTAAGGAATATAATGAGTTTTCCTGTAAAAAAGCAATCATATCGCCCTTTGTTATTGCACAAGTATCTTTGTAATAATTATCAAACAAATGCTGCTTTATTCGTAATGATTTGAATTGTAATTTTGAAAACCATTTATACTTTATCAAACCATAACAACTCCCAAACGCAGGCTTAATCATAAAATATGTGAATTTTGAAGGTATTACAAGTGCGCTTTCCACTATTGCATACTTACATATATCCTTGCGATGAGATAAAATTTCAAGTAAAATCTGTCCTCCAAGTGATAGTCCTCCAATCAATAAAACGGAACCATCCAGTTTATCATTTATAAATTCTATAATCTCTAAAGCGTTATTTTCTATCGTTGTAAATCGTTTATCACTTCCTGCATGACCGTCTAATATAGGTATAATTATATGATAATTCGTTTGTAGCATTTCAGCAATTTCTTTGTAATTCCACCATGACAAACCACCTCCATGTAGGAGGATAATTACATTACTATTTCCTTTCCCATATTCAGCATAGTTCAACCTTTTTCATCTCGCTGTAAAATTCCAATTTTCTGCTCTACAACTTAGGATTTGTTAGTGCCTTTACGGCAGAAGTTTTATTGTCTTGTTGTTGATTTCTACTTCCAATGTTACATCATATTCCATAATCCATGACTGACTATTTTTTAATAAGTCTAATATAAGTTGGTCTGGTTTTTCTTTAAAAGTAACTCGTAAAATAATTGGACATTTCAAATATTCATTTTGAAATTCTGCACTCTTAGTATACTTCAAATATGCTTCAATTTTAGTCAACAATGCTCTTTGAGTTTTTTCTTCTCCATCAATAAAACCATAGCAAATCAAGAACAGTACAATTTCTCCTGTTTTCTTTTCTGCCATAATATCAATGGAGTATAAATCTCCAAACATTTCTTCTATCGTCATATAATAATTCTCCCGTTTTGTTTTCCACAAATCCAAATTTTCTACTCTACAACTTAGGAGTTATCGTCTTTTCCCATTTTTATCAAAGTTTTTCCTCAACGCTATCTCTGTCGGAAAAATAGAAGCGATTAAAGGAACAAGCTGTATTCCCATCATAATTGCTCCACCTATTCCTACAGCGTCTTTATCTTTTCCGATTAGCAAAAGCATACATACTACTGTTATGGGTAATGTAATCAATCCACAAATATACCATATCTTACCACAATATCTATGGGCAAACTCCCACGTATCTTTATTTTTCATGGACATAGAAGTTCGATATCCAAATACCCCATTGATTTCCTTTGGCGCTTTTTTAATAAAATATTTTCCAAAACCAATCATTGTAAACGGAAGAATTAAATCCATAATCAGCATATAAATCCAAAATCCCATAAACATTTCTCCATTAACTAAATTCAGCGTTTATTGCTATCTCAATTATACCAAATTCTTTCCATTAACACCACGTCAACCTCATTAAAATAACCGCATCTGCCCATATTCTAAGATCAGTAACATCCGTTCCGCCCTCACGGACGGCTCCTCTTGTGTCTGGCAGACTATTAATCTTCAAACAGTTCTTCCACCAGATGTTCATATTCCGGAAGCTGTCGCAGATATGGTAACAGCCGCTTTTGGATCTCTTCCCGTTCTTCCGGACCGCACAAACGCAGGTCATGGGATTTTCCCTTTTCCTCCACTACATCACAAGCGATGTGATAGATTATTTCCTCACAAAGCGTTTCACCATCCCGGAGAATAATCGGCGCCATGCAAAAGTCATCCTGCTCCTCAGAAATCCCGTCAAGGAATACATATCCCACCTTATCTGACCATAACAGATCAAAACGCGGGGTATCCCGAATGTAATCAGCAAAAGCATTCATAACCTTCTCAATTTCTCTGTTTTGTTCCTGTGTGTACATCATTCATTCCTCCTTACAATAATATACTCTAAGCAGCCGGCTTCTCTGTACAGACGCTGCTTAGAGTATATTACACTTATCTGTTCTGGCAAATCATCTTCCGACTAGAATATTTTTGTAAAAACATAGCCACTTCTACAAGTATTCATACCAGACAAGCCTCATTAAAACAACCGCATCTGTTCATACTCAGCATGAGCCTTTAACAGTCCCGGCGTCTTATGCAACAAATACTCGGTTGCCCTGTCATCCAGTACCCAGTCCTCCACCTCCTCCGGCTCCAGGATCAACGGCATCCGATTATGGACCGGCGCCACGGAAGGATTGGCTTCCGTTGTCAGGATGACGAACCTTACCTGATCCTCATACCAGTTATAGCATCCTGCCATGAAAAGAACCGGAGCGTCCTTCCGCTCATATGAAAATTTCTCCTTGCTTTTATTCCATTCATAAAAACCTTTAGCCGGAATGATGCAGCGCCTGTGCAGCACACTGTCCTGGAAGGTTCTGCGCTCCAGGACGCTTTCTGCCCTTGCATTGATCAGCAGCTTTCCTTTCTCAAACCCTGGGAAGCCCCATCTCATCTGTTCTGCAGCAAGATGGTGCTCCTGCCCTTTTATTATTGTAGCATTTTGCGCTGGGAAAACATCACCAGTGCGCTCTATCTGCAATTTCCTATCCAGATCCCGTACCAGCTTCT
>NZ_NFLV01000049.1 GCF_002161065.1 Eubacterium sp. An11
AATCTATGTAATAGAGCCTAAAGTGGCTCTGAATTACCGGAATATGTGGCTCTCATTCTCCGGAATGGTGGCTCTCAAAGTCCGGACAGGTGGCTCAAAGAGCCCCGGAATAATCACCTACATTTTACAATGACAAATTCCAATAAAAAACCCCGGCCGTTTTACCAGCCGGGGCAGAAATCATTGAAATGATATTCTTATCTGCAGTTTAGCACTGCATTTCTATACATTTTTTACTATTCTTTTATGGACGCCGTCAGCTTTCCATCCTGTTCATCAATTAAGATGACATCGCCTTCTTTCACATTTCCTTCCAGAATCAGTCTGGCTGCCAGTGTATCCACATGCTTGGTCAGGAAACGTTTCAGCGGACGGGCTCCGTAAGTCGGCTCATAGCCATGTTCAATGACAAAATCTTTGGCCGCGTCAGTCAGTTCAATCTTCAAATCTCTGTCGGCCAGACGTTTGTTGACATCGGCAAGCATCAATTCGATGATACCGCCAATATTGTCTTTGGTCAGAGGTTTGAACATGATAATCTCATCGAGACGGTTCAGGAACTCCGGACGGAAGTGAGCACGCAGGTCATTCATGACCATTTCCTCTGCTTCCGGACGAATGCTGCCGTCTTCGCTGATGCCATCCAGCAGATACTGAGAACCGATATTGGATGTCATGATAAGAATCGTATTCTTAAAGTCCACGGTTCTTCCCTGAGAATCTGTGATACGTCCGTCGTCCAGTACCTGAAGCAGTACGTTAAATACATCCGGATGTGCCTTTTCAATCTCATCAAAGAGGACAACTGAGTACGGTTTTCTTCTGACAGCTTCTGTCAGCTGACCGCCTTCCTCGTATCCCACATATCCCGGAGGCGCTCCGATCAGACGAGATACGGAATATTTCTCCATGTATTCACTCATATCGATACGAACCATGTTCTGCTCATTATCAAACAGGCTCTCCGCCAGGGCTTTGGCCAGCTCTGTCTTACCGACACCGGTCGGGCCTAAGAACATGAAGGAACCGATTGGTTTGGTCGGGTCTTTGATACCCGCTTTGGAGCGGATGATAGCTTCGGTTACTTTCTCTACGCCTTCATCCTGTCCGACAACCCTCTTATGAAGTTCTTTATCCAGATTCAGAGTCTTATTTCTTTCACTCTCTGTCAGCTTGGCGACCGGAATACCTGTCCAACGGCTGATAATCTTGGCAATCTCTTCATCGGTAACACTCTCGTGAACAAGGGAAGTACCTTTCTCTTTGGCCTTCGCCTCTTCCGCTTCCAGTTCCTTCTGCAGCTCCGGCAGCTTGCCGTACTGCAGCTCGGCGGCTTTATTCAGATCATAATTACGCTGGGCAATCTGAATCTCATTATTTAAGGCTTCGATTTCTTCCTTAATCTTGGAAACACGCTCCACAGCGGACTTCTCCTGATCCCAGGTAGCCTTCTGAATCTGGAAATTTTCCCGTAATTCTGCCAGCTCTTTCTGCAGATCCGCCAGACGTTCCTGGCTGAGACGGTCGGTTTCTTTCTTCAGAGCCGCTTCCTCAATCTCCAGCTGCATGATCTTTCTGCGGACCTCATCCAGCTCTGTCGGCAGAGAATCCAGCTCTGTCTTGATCATGGCACAGGCTTCATCCACCAGGTCGATGGCCTTATCCGGCAGGAAACGGTCGGAAATGTACCGGTTAGACAACACTGCCGCGCTGACCAGCGCAGAGTCCGTGATCTTAACTCCGTGATACACTTCATAACGGTCTTTCAAACCTCTCAGGATGGAAATGGTATCTTCCACCGTCGGTTCATCCACCATAACCGGCTGGAAACGACGTTCCAGGGCAGCATCCTTTTCAATGTACTGACGATACTCATTGAGGGTCGTGGCACCGATACAATGCAGTTCACCCCTTGCCAGCATAGGCTTCAGCAGGTTACCCGCATCCATGGCGCCCTCCGTCTTACCGGCGCCGACGATGGTATGCAGCTCATCAATGAACAGCAAAATCTGTCCTTCGCTGGCCTTAATCTCCTCCAGCACCGCTTTCAGACGCTCCTCAAACTCGCCACGGTATTTGGCTCCGGCCACCAGGGAACCCATATCCAGAGCAAATACTTTTTTATCTTTCAGAGATTCCGGCACGTCGCCTTTGACAATTCGCTGCGCCAGTCCTTCCACAACGGCTGTCTTTCCGACGCCAGGCTCACCGATCAATACCGGGTTGTTCTTGGTCTTTCTGGAAAGAATCCGCACAACATTTCTTATCTCATTATCACGGCCGATGACCGGATCAAGCTTCTGCTGTCTCGCCCTCTCCACCAGGTCGTAGCCGTACTTCTCCAGAGTCTCATAAGTAGCTTCCGGATTATCACTGACAACCTTCTGATTGCCCCGCACAGTGGACAGAGCCTGCAGAAAACGCTCTCTCGTGATACCGTAAGCCTGGAACAGCTTCTTCACTTCTTTATTCGGATGCTTCAACAGCGACAGGAACAAATGCTCCACGGAAACGTACTCATCGCCCATGGCCTTGGACTCGTCCTCCGCGCTGACCAGCACCTCATTTAAACTCTTGCTGATATAAACCTGACCGCCGGAAACCTTCGGTTTCTTCTCGATCAGCTGCTGGGTCTGCTCCAGAAATGCATCTTTATTGACTTCCATCTTCTCAATGAGCTTGAGAATCAGGCTGTCCTCTATGGTAAGGAGACTATACAGGAAATGCTCCTGGTCAATCTCCGGGTTGCCGTACTGATAGGCAAGCTTCTCACACTGATTAACCGCTTCGATAGACTTCTGCGTAAATTTATTAATATTCATGCTCATTCCTCCTTGTCCTGGAATAATGATAGAAAAATATCTACATAAAAGCATATATGCAGAGGCTGTTATATTCTTTCTATAACAACCTCTGCATATTTTATAACACAGTTTGTTAGCCAAGTCAATAGGTGAGTGCTAAATATTTTATTTTTTTGACCTTTGAAAAAACTCAATTTTCAAAAAAATAATTAAACTTTTTAGAATGTTTTTTTCTTCAAAAAAATATAAATATTAGATAAATTGCTATATCTATAGCACTTTAACCTTGGTCTCCCATCCTTCGCCTGATTTTGATAAAAATTTAATTTTTGCCTTTTCACTTTTACATTCTACCAATATAATCGCCATCGGATCAAATTTCATTTCAATATAATGTTTATTATTATTTTTATTAAGTTCTCTATCTGGCATTAGATCCACAATCTCTCCATCTTTATATATCATTGTGTTAATTACAAAACGAACTTCTTCTTCCTCAAAAAAATAACTTTCTTTATAAAAATTCCCCACATACATTAAATGCTGTAATATATATTTTACTTTTTCCTTCAGCACTATTCCAAAAGCTTGTGAATTTATCAGATCTGTGAATTCTTTCATTACAAGATTTTCTTGTTTCTTCTCTTCATAAATTATAGGAGCATATTTAACAATCTCATTATTCCTATTCTTTTTGTTCAATCCTTTAATCGAAACGCTTATTGATTTCCAAAATTTTTTAAAATCTACTTCAATCCTATATCCATCTTCCTTTGCATAATTTTCCCACATTGTGTTTGAATTATTATTTTTACAAGTAGATAACACAAATGTAGTATGATCATCTTTCAGAAACTTTTTTCTTGATTGTTCATCTCCTATAAATTCAGTCACATATTTCTTAATTTCTGGACTCTCTATATTATTTTGTATGTAATCAAAGACCTTTTCTAAAATAAGAACCCCTTCTTTAGGATCATCATTTCCAAAATCCATGATCTCTGTCATCCAAAAACAACCCTTGCAAATATTTAACACGGCATCTATTGAATTAGTATAATGAGACAATGTCGTCAATTCTTTTTTATTGTCATAAATACAACTATAATCGTTAAATCTTTTAAAGAAATTCATTATACTCTTTCTCCTTGTTCAATGCTGCACCTACATTAGTCTATTTCCCATAACAAACGCCACACAAAGGAGTCCCACTTTCATTATAATATAATAAAAAAAACAAATTTCCTTTCGTGAAAACGCCTCTATCTCAATCTTACAATAACTCTAAAAATACAAACATCTCTAATGGTTGACTATATCAGAGCATTTTGCCACTAAGCCGGATTATGAGAACCAGATACCTTCATGCCTTCCGGACGGTTCTGGCAGTCTTTGATCTGTGCGGCCCATTTCTGGAGCCGGTACTGCGTTGCTACAACAGATGTTTCTGATCTCATAGTGTAGACTCACCTCATTTCTACAGATGGTATCAAAAGTTGAGTTTGAGACTATTGATACCCGTTCATTAGAGTTGGAGTCTAGTATCTCACATATGTCTATAATTTTCGAGGTACGTACTATCTACCGTTTACATATGAGCAGACGCAGACAAACGAACTGCTTTTAGTAAGTTAAGATGAGGATAAATTTCTCATTTTAACTTGCGCTAAATCTTGACATAGGACCAACCATTCCGGAGAGTAAGGGCCAAATAAAATCCATGATTTTGTTATCAATAAATTACTTACTGGAATACTACTTGTAAAGGCTGCTAACGTCCCGCTATAGTGGCTCTGACCTTGACCAACATTACTCCAGGAAGTCTAAATCAATCAAGCAAAATCAACGTGACTCTGTGTCATCAGAACTATAGCTCCAATTTCGCCGGGCAGGCGGCTCTGTCACGCTATAATAATCAATGGATTAGAGCATACACCGATAAAAAGAAAATGCCTTGACGCTTTCAGAACTCTGATTATTAGCATACACACCGGTTGCTATTTTAATATATCGATATTATTTAGCACCAAAAGAAGTCATAACTATTATGTTTACTATGATTGTCCTGGATAGCTACCCCAAACTAAAGCGCCTTTTTTCTGCAACTACAATATCACAAAAAAATGTTATTATTTCTAAACTTTTTTATATATTAAAAGAACTCCTCTTGAAACAAATCTACTTCCTCTTCCGCACCCATCATTAATGTATCAATATAATCATCAAATGAATCTGTTACACAATTTTTCCAACTTCCACCTGATTTTAATTTTTCTGCAATTTTATAATAAGGTATATTTGTATTGAACATATCATTAACTGTATTTGTAAGATTTTGAACAGTCATTTTTCCTTTTTTTTCAACAATCCATTCACATATGTTACTCAGACTCAGTGCTGTGCTATTCTTGGCTAAGATAATTCCACCAGCAACAGAAAGAGAAAATATTTCTTCTTGTTGTCTGAAAATACATGTACACATCCATTCATTAGTCTGAAGCTTCTGAATTATGGATTCATCTTTTATGCTATTCCACAAACTATGTGCATTAAAATACTTATCTTCACAAACCGATAATATCCATCTTTGCAGTCTTTTTATTTCTTCTATTGTAATTCCATAGTTTTGTTTTACACATTCGATATCCATTAAGATTTTTGGCGCTATCTCTATATATTCCAATGAATTTTTCTTTTTTTCTAATGCAGATATGAATACGGGAAGCGTGGTCAACCTTCGATCAAGTTCATTCATATCAACAACATCTCCAGTAAATATTTCCATATCAAAGAAATTACTCATCGATCCATATTCAACATTGTATGCATATCCGGCGTTTAAAGAATATCCAATCCGTTTAAGTGCGGCTGCATTTAGCGCATCGCCTGATGAATGCACACAGATATTCTCAAATACTTTCTCCAAATCATCTCTAAACCATATTTTCTTTGTTGAAAGCATCTTTTTGAATCCATCTACATCTCGCTCATCAATTGCAGGAACATCAATTACATACTGGCCACCAATGTAATATACGCTAAGTGCATTGCTTATAGTCGGATTTCCCTGTGCTGATTCCTTATGAATGCCATAACGTTCCTCATAAGCTTGATAATAATCATAGTAATCAACGGGTGATATTTCTTTCAAAAAACGTACTGCCTGAACAGCCTCATCTCCTTCTCCAAAAATGATAACTGGTACACGACGACAATTAATCTCAAAATCATCTTTGTTCCAGTCTTCAAGAGATGATTTTATAACATAAAAAAGTTCATATCCATCTCTTATATCTAATTCTTCCATTAACTCACGATAATCTGCAAAGATTCTGTTTGATGAAATCACTAAATTATTATATTGATTAAAATCTATATTTTCCCATAGCTGATAATAATCTGCATCGCAATATCTTACACGATTCTGTTCATTAAATACAATATGTTTAGCATTACGCAAAAAATTAGTGACTGTTCGCATATTAATCTTCAACCGGGTTCGTGAATAGCCTTTTGTGTCTAGATAAGCATAATAGGCAGTTTCAAACTCATTCATTGACATAGCTCGTTCACTATTACTAAGTAAAACACGATATATCATTTCTGTTCTAGAAACATTCTGTTTATCATAACGCAATGTTTTTTCTTGCAAAAAATCTTTTAATCTATTAACAAATTTACCATCATATTTTTTTATACTGTTTTCTGTTAATTTTTCTTTTCCTTTGATATATTTAATCATCAAATATTCATATTGGATTTCTCCATATATCGAAAATGCATTACTAAATTCCTCTTTTGACAATCGAAAAAATTCAAAAGGTTCTTTAAAATAATCTTCCCACAACAAAGGAAATTTGTGAACAGTTCTTTTGATAATCTGTCGGGCTCCCTCCCTAGTTATTCCATAATCAAGTGCTATACTCTGTAAGCTATCTCCATCTAGTCGTTTTCCCATAATGCCAAATTCACGCTTCTCTTTATCACTTTCTTGCGCCATAAAATCTGTAATGTTACTACGTTTAAGGAAAATATATCCATTAATTTCTATACAGATAGTGCCATCACAAAACTTGTTAAATAATATGTCTTTATTAAATTCCAGATCTTGACACAAAATCTTCTTTTCTAATTCATTCATTTCTATAACGCCGTCGGGCGCAAGCTTTAAAAAGAATGTCACTAAATCTTCTCTTAAATCAGGTATTTCTAATAATGCAATTATATTATCAGAAAATATTTGATCAAACCCTCCATAAATAATCCGATCCAACAGCTCAGCTTTTTCTGCGTATTTATACAATTGATACCAGTATATCTGCCTAAAAGGCAACAATAAAATCGACAATCGATAAAAATACTCCTCCACTTCGGAATCAATCTTAATTTCGTCAGAAGTTGTTATTTTTTCTACTGATATCATATTCTCATTAAGCCATATTTCCATAGATTGTAGAATATCATTAACTGATTTTCTTCCAATATTCTTTACTTCTGCAAGGTCTTCTTCTTTAAGGACTGCCACTTTGTCTAACGTAACATATCCTGCACAATTCAGGGCATTATACGCTCTAATCGATAGCCCTAATTCCGATATTGAATGCTTTGATAATTCCAATAATTGATCTGAAGAAAAACATACCTCTTTCATGTAGTCAGTCTGCTCGTCTAAATCAGTTAATAAAATTTCTCCGGTATTAAGCTTATTCATAATATTCTCAATCTCTGAAACTGTTTTGGCTCCTACATTTTTTTGTTCTGCAATTATTTCAATTTTTGTCTCCATCAACTGATCAACAGTCTCTATCCCCAGCTTATGTAGAATATGTCTTGAGCGTGTTGATATAGATAAATTTTCAATTAATATTTTTTTCATCTTATCCACCAATTAATATTCTGGGCGAAATAATTGCTCTACATCTGTAGTTCCCTGTCTGCTTTCAATCAAGTTTCTCTGATCAAAAATCGTCTTATATGCATAATCAACCGTTTCATCAACTCCTAGCGTTGCACTATTCGAAAAACACTCGTACAAAAGTTCAATACCACCAAAAACATAACTATTAAATAAATTTAATGCATCTTTCATAGCAGTTATCTCTTCCGGCTGTATCGGAGGAATAGCATTTTCATCCATTTTATCACGATAACGAAAACAAATATTTATACGCTCTTCCTCTGACCATTTCATAGATGTATCATTAAGAATTACTAATTTGAACAATTCATTACATTTTATGTTTTCTGTATTAAATGCATCCGAATATATTCTAGCTCGATCAGTGGAATCACTGGCTATAGACCTCTTATCATATAATATTCCTAACATAGCACCTGTCATGTAAACATCTATATATCGTTTAAAAGCTTTCGCATCATTCACAAGATATTTTATATATGTAGCATGTTTACCATAAATCGTGTAGTCACCTTCAAACATTTTTCTCACCTCAATCTACTATTTTCGTATGGGATTCTGTCTTTTTCATCAATTTGCAAGATTTACCAACATGCGCTGCCATAACCGGTTCTGCATACTGCCAATCCTTTTCCATAACAAACATAATAACCTGATTTGCGACTTCTGGCAGTACACCAGAAATATTCTTAATATGAGTTTCATCGGCATTAGAAAACGGAGCATCCATAACTAAAGGATACGCTTCATTTTCCCATGAAATAGTATCTGAAGCATTATGTCCCAATGAGGCCTTTTCTTTTGCCAAATCTACAAGTCCTGCAATAAATGCAAAATTTTTAACTCGTTTCAGACCTTCCGATTCTCCCGTAATGACTTCTTTTCCATTCAAATGTGCAAATAAGGTGACATGATACTGCTTGTCAATTTGAACCCGACGTTCTCCATGATACATTCTAGAGAAAATTTGATTGACTCTCTCTTGAAGACGCACTCTCATCTCCTGCTCTTTTTCAGCATAAGCCTCATCAATCCAAGCACAAATTCTTTCAGCATAAGCCAAATATATAATTAATCTTTTATTTCGTTCTGATGCAGATACTAAACCATCATATTCTTTTTGTGCTGAATCAATTGCAGCTATACATGCGCCAATATCTCTATTACACCGTTCTTTTTTCTCATTCATTCTCTTGATGTCACTTTTTATGCGATTCATATCTCCTTCATAGCTACTCATATTTTCCTTACCGAAAATACTTTCATCTATTCGACTGATATCATCCTCCAACTGTGCAATAGTATTTCTATGTTTTTGTATCTCCTTATATTGCTGTTCAGATATTTGGTAAAACTGAGCAACACTTCTTCTGTCTGCTTCCAACAATTGCTTGAAATTACGTATTGCAGTACCAATATGTGCAGGTGGAAGATATTTCATCTCTTGCATAATATGATAATATGCATCATTTCCCACCCCGCCATTCTTATCCGTAACAATAGGTGCACCGCATATACACCTGCCCCGCTTTATTATGTCTCTAATAGAGGCTTCCGTCATGTCGCGAATACCTTTGTCATCCACATTCGCATTTGCAAGGAAATCCTCCGCCTGATCCATTAACGGAAGAGCTACATAAGTAGTAATATAGTCATTATAATAGTTCATAAACAAGTTATTGCAACGAACCAACTCAGCTTTTTCATCTTCCAATTTTCTTTCATACTCTTGCTTTTGACGCTGTAACTCAGCCGTGCTCTGATTATCGCGAAGAATTTCTGCAATTTTTTCCTTTTGCAAATTTAAAGATTCCAGCTCATTATCAGCATTTTCAATCTCTCTTTGCAATTTCTCTTTTTTCTCTGTTTCTCTTGAAATTGTATCTTGCGCATTCTTGGCTCTTTCATCTCCATCAGAATCTAGTGCATTATTCCATTGTCCAATTGCAGTATTTTTTAATGTACGCGAACCCAAATGCTTTCTTGCATTATTAACCGGGGCCAACCCTAATAAACCTTGAACAGCTTCAGATAAATCTTTTCTTGTACTTATATCTGAAACCCGCTCAGTGTCGAAGAAAAAATACCCCGATAAAGACTGTGGGAGAATCGAATTTATAATGTTTCGCTCTTCTCCTTCTCTTACTGGTTTTGTAATGCCATTTTCCTTGTACGATACAGATAATTGACTATTTAATGCATTCCAGCTACCATATGCACGATCTACATATGCTTGGGTCCGCCGTACAATATATTCAGTATCTTTATGTAATAAAAGCACCTCAACAAAAACTTCACACTTTTTCTGAATACCAGCCTGCTCATTTGCTACTTCTAGATTAAGCAAAAAATCCGGGTTACTATCTTTCGGAAAATCTGCAACACCATATAAACACCAATTAAAAGCCTGTAAGATTGTTGTTTTTCCGAAAGTATTATCTCCTAACAGAACAGTAACATTTTTGTCGGCATCCGTTGAAAATTCTAATTTCTGATTTCCTTTAAACTGCCGAAAATCATTGAGAGTTATACTTTTAATCAGCATTTCCTTCCCCCCTAGTATAATAATGGTGTAGTCAATAAGACTACTCGGTTAATAAGTTTCTATGATTAGATAACAGAAGAAGGTGTTCTTCCTTCATCAGATGTTATCCTAAAATAAT
>NZ_NFLV01000005.1 GCF_002161065.1 Eubacterium sp. An11
CTGCCGGCGAACTGCCGGAAATCCGGAAAAGGAGAAGTGAAATAGAGATTGGAGCAAATCTGTCCTTATCATACAGGTTTGCTCCAGATTTGTACAGGTACGAGATATCTACCGTTTACTTCACTACTGTCTCAATTGAATAAAAACACTGAACTAATCCTTCTTGCCAAGGTGCCCAAAACCAAAATGTTTGCTGTAAATATGCTTTAACATAAATAGCAAAATTATTAACCAACATTCCAACCCATGTTACTAAAACTCTACTTTGTGTTCATTTAAAAATGTTCGATTAAACATTCCATCCCACTTTAATGTATCTACGGTTCCAGGATTATACTTAGAAGCCATTTCATTTAGAGGCATCAATTGATTAAGAAAATTTGCTTGTTCCGCAGATATTTCTCCATTATTTGCTACCACTGCTGCTATTTGTTGCAACGGTATAGCTACCATCTCCTGAAACAGTTGTTCCACACCAAAATGTATCATTAACAATTTTTGTAAAACAACAACTAATATAGAAAATACTATCATGACAAAAATATTTTTGCGATTATTTGTACAACATATGATTAAAATCAATAAAATAGGAAATACAATATAGCTCCCATTATTCCGAAGAGATAAAATCCCAAATAATACTACCGCAAAAAAAATCCACCACATTTTCCCCATATCATTATTACTTTTTTCAATTATCAAATCATATAGAAGCAACACTAATACAAATAAAAATAATGAAAATAAAGTATCCTTCAACATGGCAATTGCATACATTGCAAGTAAAGGTTCCATCAAAAAATATAACAAGACTAACCATTTCACAATTTTCGGTACCTGTTTTTTTGAGAACCACACATAAATCCATGTATATAAAGCTGATACACAAATAATTTGTAAAATAGAATATATCGCAACACTATATTGCAATGAACCTAATGCTATACCAATTTTTTTTAATATAGTTAATCCTATACAATAAAAAACCGGAAATTGCTGGGCTTGAGACATCCCATAATACATAATATTTAATCCATCATTCATACCTACTCCAGGATAATAGGTTAAAAGGCATATAATATTGATGCATATACTCAAAAGAAAAATAACTAAAATTTCTTTTTTTCGCAGCGGAACAATGGCTCTTGCTTCCTTATCTTCTTCTCTTTGTATAATTTTCCATAATACCATCAAAATTAAAAAAATAATAATACCTGTTCCAAATACTTCTATTATATTTATATATACTCTACCTTCCTCTACTAATTTATGTGATATCGAAAATACAACACCAAATAATATTGAAAAAAATATAAACGCCATTAATTTTTTTATAGTTAAATATTTTCTTAATATAAACATTATTTTTCTCCTCTTCATACTATATTTGATTTGTAGGCAAAATTATTTTTAATATATAATATTATCACAAATTTAATTAACAATCGATCTCCATATATTGTTGATTTCATGACTTGTCACCAGACTGCTCTCACGAGTTGTTTTTAAAAAGCAATCATCTACCTCTGGAATTCGGCCGTTTTTTTAGTTGAATCACGACAAGCGGAAGGGGCTGCGTTTCGAGAAGAAAAAGCCCATTCTGGAAACTTTGGTGTCGTGGCTGAGCAGACAAAGACCAATACAGAGCACTCGGATGGACAAAATTTTCCCCTTCCTGATCCTTTACACCAGCTCATAGTTATTCTCGCACAGCCCTTGCAGTGCCGTTTCAATCATATCAAAGACTTAAGCAATTGTGAATACCAAGTCAATGAAATTTCTAAAAAACAGGTGCTGATTCCAAAACGATACGCAAAAATCTTTCATAAGATGACTTCTCACCACGACACCCATTATTCAAGAAACGGCATCCAAGTTGGATCCCTTCAAACCTATCATCCAAGAATAGCTGGATAAAACCAAGAAACATTAGCAGAAAACAGCATCATACCACTTCATGGAGTCTATGAACATCTTGTGGAAGAACATAGCTATACCGAAAGTTACAACATCATCCAACTATATGAAAAAATGCCTTTCCATCCAAACTAAGAAAGCAAACCTAAAACTGAGCTGAGATTCAGAATCTGTACAAGTAAATTTTGGGTAAGCAAATTTTAATGAAACAGGGAAAAACTCTGCCGCAAGTCTAACCGTGTCGTTTTCTTACAACATGAACTATACAGCACTGATATCTGGTATCCGGAAAGCCTTCCGAAATGGTTTCCAGCATGCCAAAATTCTTATCGCCGATGATTAAGCGTGCACCAGTAAGCCCGCTTTCTTTTAACCATATGAAGAAAAAAATACCTGGTTTGATATGTTCATAAACCTTTTATTCAGGTTGCTGATGGTTCCCGGGAATACTTTCGTTCCCCATAAGGTTTCAAGGTTATCCTCCAAATGGCATACAGAAACATCAGCCGGATACATCTCAATCAAATCTTCTTATACGGAGGATCCCTGCGTCGATATCTTTCAATAATGTCGGTCTCAACAGGAACCTTTTTTCGTTTAGAATCCTTCAGTTAGACTTCTCTTGCGGTAGCATGAAGATTTCGCTTATAATGACCAGAACGATATCCCTGGCAGTCAGAGGAACACTCATACTTTTCAGCGTTGATTAACCCATCAGCTTCCTTATTGAGCCTGGCACTTAAAGTTTCTCAACGCTGTTATGAACAAGATCTTAAATCATGTTTTATTAAGACCTCATTTAGCTGTATAATCTTATTAGACATAGGTTTATAGCCTTCTCCGATATATTTTGTTGTGGTAACTTAATTTTACCAAATGGCTATAGATCATATCTATTTTTATGAAATTGATTTTGCAAAATCAATTATACGTTTTCGTTTTATCATATAAAAAGCTTTGATTATATATACAGAAAAAATTATACTACCTTTGAAACAGATAATACTACCTCTTCAAATCTGTTTTCCCCTTCAATATATACCAACAAAATTATCTTTAATGTCTTTAATGTTACTCAGCTAAATTATTATTTGTCACATACTTCTGAGTTTTACAATCATCTTTTTATATTCACAATATGTGTTTTCTCTTCCATATTTTTCTCTCCTTGAATATATAAATTCAACCATTATATTATTATATTGTTTTATCAATCTGCTACCACTTAATTTTTTAACAATTTCAATATTATATATTTTCGCATTAATACCTAATCTTTCCCCGCTACTGCTTGTAATTTAATTAACGGGACATCTATCACATAATATACCGTTCATTATTTTCTTTAATACGCGAACTCCTTCTCCCAAAATAATTGTGACTATGAATATTCCCACGGTTCTACATATTATATATAAAATACATCCTAATCCACTCTCAAGAAATGCATTATTAAAAAAGATTCTCAGTACAATATACTCTAACGGATCATGAAATATATAAACATAAAATAAGTTTCTTATCACAATTTTGCCCAATCGCTTTTTCAATATTTTTGGAAACATTCTATCACAAATATCTGCCAGCAAAAAAGTTAAAAATGAACCAATAATAATCAGAAAAAATGAATTAATAATACTATATCTTTTATTAATATATTCCAACACAAATAAAATAATAGTGGCTGTTATCGTTTTTCTAATATTCCATTTTTTATGAGAACGTCTTTCAATTTGAAATATATAACCCAAAGAAAAATAAAATATGTATCCTAAACCTTTTTTCATTCCCAAAATATCAAACGGCGCATATCCAACGCATAGTTGTATGACGCCACTCAAAAGTAACAATCCATAAACACTTGTTATATTAAGTCTATCTAAAAATTTTTTTAAAGCCACAAAAATTATCAAACACCAAAACAACGCAGTTAAAAACCAAAGATGTCCGCTATCCTGCCCTGACAGAACTCCTTTCATCGCAGCTTTCAGAGAATCTGTATCATAAAAATTTCCTAACCATTTAACAGGCAACATAAATAACCAGCTGTACACAAAATATGGAATCAATAATCTTTTCACTTTTGATTTAAAAAACTTATCGAATACAGCCATAGGTTTTAATGCCAGTACTGCTCCCGAAAGCATAAAAAATAACGGCATATGAAAAGTATATACCCAGCCAGATAAATATCTGAAAAAATCCATAATTTTAAAATTATAAACAATACTTAAGTTTTGTGGCAATATATATTCTACTCCACCGTATGTAGTCTGCATCGTTAAATATGCACTATGTCCAACCACAACAAAAATCGTCGCAATTAACCTCACCCAATCATATATGGTCTCCCTCCTATATTGATACTCCCCCTCTTTATCATATCCAAATACTTTATTGTCAATCATAAACTTATCCTCTTTTCCTCATACACTGAATCACATTGACACAAATATCGCACCAACTAAAATTAATACAACACCCATTATCTTTTTCATCGTAATCTTTTCTTTCAAAATCATATAAGATAGAACCATCGTCCAGATATATGTGATGGATGTAAGTGGCAATACAACTGAATAATCCAGATATCTCAGAATGTAAACGTTTAATACCGCAGATATCAGATATAATCCTCCACCAAGGTATAGATTGATATTCAAAAACATTTTAAAAATACCTTCTGTTCCTGAGGCTCTTTTTAAAAATAAAGAAGCAACTGCCCCACATACGGTCATAAAAACCAGAATAACAAAATAAATCATTTTTCATCACCCCCGGCAATTAACATAACTCCCGTTATGATAATAAACACTCCGACACCTTTCATAACAGAGATATGTTCATTCAAAACCAAGGCCGCCAGAATAATGCTAAGTACATAATTCAGACTGAGCATCGGCTGCAGTACCGACAGCTTTCCAAAGCGATAAGCAACTAACATCAGCAATGCCCCTATTCCATAACTGGCAAATCCCATTAAGAGAACGAAGATTCCCTGTTCGGCTGATAGCTTCCATAATAATTGTCCTATACAGACAAATATGGAAGACAAAAGCATCAAAATGATACCGGTTTTATTTTTCTTAATTGAATCTAACAATATCTTGTACCTTCTTTTTTCTTTTCTATTCGTACAAATACATCCTGTATCATACAAAAACTCACTTTGGAGTATATACTCCCGCTGCATTTTTAAATAAAATCTTTATTAATTCACTGTTTCCTTTAAAAAAACTTATTTTAGTAGGAGTCTTCCCTTTTTTCGGATACGCTCTTGTCACAGGGATTTCACATGCTTTCATCCCAATTTGTGTAGCGCGAACCGAAAGGTATGCCAATAATTCATAAGTCATAAAAATATCACGTAAGGGCTGCACTCTCTTATCTATCAGATATCTGGCAGAGTAAGCTCTGTAAGCATTTGTCGTATCCGTAAATTTGTGATGTGCTGTCAGGGATATTACCGGTGCGTGTATACATTTCACTGAAATCATTCTGATCAAAGGAGTGTTAATTGCTTTTCCTCCTTTTACAAATCTCGATCCCTGAATAAAATCATACCCTTCTTCCAGCTTTTTGATAAAATGTGGTACATCCTCTATGCTGTCTTTATTGTTTCCATCAATAGTAATAATTCCTTTGTATCCACGCTGCAAGGCCCACCACATACCCATACGAAGCTGAGCTCCCTGTTTTCCCGTATCATCTTTTACCAGAAGTGTATTAACTTTTAATTTTTTTAACCGTTTTTCTTCTGTACAGCCATCTGTTGATCCTCCGTCACAGATGACAATGTCCGCACAATCTTCGATATTATATTTACAGGCTCTTTTTAACTCTTTAATAATTCTGTCACTCTCATTAATAATAGGAATCAGAACAACATAATCTTTCTCTTTAGATTTGAACTCTCTGCATTCAAAGCGAGGTACTCCTTTTTGTTTTTCGTAAATCATATAAAAATGCTCCTTACATAATCCAATCTTCTCTCAATCAATTGCAGGTCGTCTGTTTTACCCATTTCAATGGAAACGAACCCTGTATAACTTTCATTTTCTAAAACCTTTTTTAAATCCTTATGCAGCTTTCTTTCTTTTATCGGTTTAAGATTTGGCTCACTGATATGCACATGATTAATCAATCCGACTTTGCCCTCCAACTCGTTGACATCTTCTTCATTTTGAATCATCGTTCCGACATCAAGATTTAACAAAAAACCTTTCGAATTTACCATACGAATCAACTCAAATGCGGACTCTGTATCATTAATATAATTTGTATTGTATAGAGGCGGATTCGCTTCCATCCCTATAACCGTATTATGCTCAGCCGCATAATCACCCAATTCTTTAAAAAATCGCACTCCTATATCATAACTGACATCATCAGGAATATTTCTGTTTCTGGGACATCCAAAAACAAGATTTGTACAACCAATTGCTTCTGCAAATTTAATGGCCATTTTTGTATAGTCTAACAAACCTTTCCGTTCTTCTGATGTTCCAAATATATTTTCCTTTCGCCGAAACCATATGGATTGCATAGAAGGAATCACCAAACCGTATTGTTCCTTCAAATTTTTACTCCATATTTTTGCTTCTGTATTTTTACTATACGGTGCTTCTGGAAATATTCTGGTCGGAGCAATTTCCAGACCTGAGTACCCATACCATATCATTAATTCGTACACTTTGCCATCCTGTGATCCGTCCCATGCTATATTTGATATTGATAACTTCACTTTTTTCAATCTCCCTCCAATACTCTTACATCTTTTATAATAAGTTGTTCGTCATCATTAAACAAAATCGTATCAATATTATATATATCCCAAAAATAATCTGCGCTTACTCTGATCATATATTGGTTTGTTCCCGGAACGGCTTCAAAGCAATATTGCATTTTAGCCCCTTCTTTTTGCGAATCGTACAAAACAATATTGACTGATTTATTTTCTTCCGAAGAATTCATGATTTCAAATGCCAGATAATTTCCTTGCTCACCAGTCGTTGTCTGAGATCCTTCAAATCTAAATTGGTTATCACCTGTTGAATTAACAGAAATTATCTTTTTATTATCAATCGCAGCATATTTATCATAATTTGCCCATATATATGGCAACATATTTAAATTGTAAGAATGATATGGCTTAAATAAAAAACCAACGTTTCCCTTTTCATCTACAAAAGAAGTGGTAAAATCATATCCATAATCAACCAATTCATAAATATTTTCATCATATTTATTATTTTGAAGAATTAATTTATATTCATCATATTTATCAGTTTCACACCATATCACAAATTCTCCAAATCTGATTAATGGACGATACTTATTATAAATATATTCTGCAATCTTATAATATCTAATATTATGCGGAACACCTACCATTTGCTGAAGATAAGATGTCTCTGTTGTTCCCAATATAGCCAACGGACAACTGTATTCAGATATCTCTCTCAAATAACACTTCTGAGAATATAAATCCGTCAACAAACTTGGCGTCTGTCCCACATAAGAAGGCCTTTCCCTTCCTGTTAATGCATACATTGAGGTCACATTCGCAAAATCAACGAAGGTTTCATCTTCTTCTAATAACGTATCAAAGACAAATTCAAACTGTTTCACCAACAATGTAGTACTCTCATCAAACACTATTCTCGGCTGTCCTACATTCTCAGTCACATCATCTCGCAAATCCCAATTCTCCGAAGCTTTCAAACTTCGGGAGACCAAAATAGAATCTGCCTGTGGCCAACTTTGAGTTACTGCCGTTCCTTCTACAAGAATTACTATCATCATTGTTCCCATCCAGGCCAACACTTTGTTTCTCTGTTTTCTTCCCCTCACAGACATCGTATATAGCACATAAAGCGCCACTGTCCAGTGGATAAAATTAAGAAGCACACCCGTTCGCCCTGAACACACAGCCAGATTATGATAAACAATAGTTCGAGTTATATATAGAATCTCTGCAAAAGCAAATACCGTGGTCAATAATGCCACTCTACCATTTTTACGAGTTTTATAATATTTAAATAAAGTAAAAACTACCAGCAGAATAGCCGTTATCGGAACCACAATATATGATAACAAAAACGCAAAAGAACTTTGATCTCCAAAATCTGCAGTTGCCCAGGTTGAACTGGAACTCAAGCTCACAGACATCCATTCTTTGATTCTCCCCATGACTGGTATTCCAGTTGCGCACGCATATATAACATAAAAAATAAGTGCACCGATGCCGACGCCCGCTCCGCAAAAAACAAATTTCTTCAGCAGCTTTATCTTCCTCTGAATTAACAAAAAGACCACATGTGCCAATATGCAGGCAACACCTAAAGACATTCCCTCATCATAAGTTATAAAAACACCAATAAGTGCAGCACACCAAAAAACAACATATTTTTTTACGGTTGGGTTTTTGTATATATACAACAAAGCTGCTATTGATATACCACACAAGCTCATCCATTTTATTCCCGTAAGAATACCTGGGAACAACAGCACATATAAAACTGCAATATTCTTATCAAATAATTTTTTTACAATGAAAAATAAAATAATATATGCTATCATTGCAGTCAATCCGCCATACGGATCAGCAAAAATCCCTTTAATATCGTCATGTATTAAACAGTATATGATTCTTGTCCATACATCATTTAAAGCATGTGCAGAAAAATAATCAAAAATCGGCAACTTTCCATGTAATATGGAATCTACTGTAACTGCATTATTTCCCTTCTCATAAACATTTGCAAAAGTATCATATGACCAAATATATTGATAATTATATGCAAAATTATTGACCACAGCAATGCTTACTATAGCACCAATATATCCAAAAGTTGAGAAACCTCTCTCCTGTTTTCGTAATAAAATAACTGCAATCAGAGCTACACTTAAAAATGCAATACAAGCTATTCCTATAAGCGTAAAATAACGTTGAACACCCCATCCTTTTTCCGTTAAAAAATATATTCCTTCTAACACAATCCTTATTACAGCAGGCAACCACATCAAAAAGAATATATATTTTTTATTTTGTTCATACGCTTCCTGTCCTACCGGAACGAAAAGAACAACGCTGATATATCCAATTAAAATAACGCTGCAAATCAGAATACACGTTGTCATTCCAAGCATGCGGAACATCATATTAAAGGTCAAAACCAACACTACAAATATAACTAACAGCATAGAAATATCTGCAAACTTAAATCTTTCCGTTTTATCTAAAATGCAAATAATTGTCAATATCGCAAAAAATGCTAACAGACACTCCATTAATGGATTGCTCACTATATCTGTATTTTTTGAAAAATATCTTGAAATATAGGATGCGGAAACAGCAAACACCAATACTGTACTTAATTTAAAATAAATATTTATATACTTTTTTCTATTATAAAAAAGCCAGTTTAGCAAACATATAAGAACTATTGCTATTCCTGGCAAATATAAGAAAAAAAGCTTATAAAAATTTCCTATTCTTGCATCAATAGATATTCCCGACAATGTAGCCGTACTAAAGGTACGGTCCCATTCCACTAAATCCACGCCGGAAAGAGGATTAATATAATATGCAATAGCCAGAGTAAGTACAAAAGCAATAAAAAGTACTTGTTTATTCGTTTCCTTAAGCAATTTTATGATTTTTTTCACCTTAGTCATATTAACATTCTCCAGACTCAATAAATGTTTTTATTTCCCTCAGTACTTCCTCTTTTTCTGAAATATATCCACCTTTTCCACCAAAAATTTCTGAAAAAACTGTTCTGTAATCGTAATCTGCCGGTTCTCCATTTAATTCATTCGTAAACTGTTTTCCATTCAGGTATTGATATATTTCACCAGCAGAAACCGGTTCTGTCGCCGGATGCCATAATAAAATGTCCTCTTTAAGAGCAATCCGAATATCATCCCATAACCTATTTAAATTATAAAATTGATAGACACTCCTGCTGTCAGTAAAATTCAACGCAGAAAAACCAATCTTTCTAAATTTATTTTTTAATTTCTCTTTTTCCTGTTCAGAAACATTGACTTTATAAAATCCATTGTCTTGTAACTGATAATATTTATCCAGTTCTGAATCTATTTTCACTAATTCATCAAACTTGTCCTTATTTAACATAAAAGGAATCACATTTATATAATCATAGATAAAATTTTTCTTTATATTTTTTCCAAATAATCCAGGAAGTCTTATAATCAGAGCATCCGGATAATTTTCACGTACCCATAATTCCAACTGATATCTGTTATACCCATATGGATGTAGATTTTCCGTATCTATTCTAGATCTTTCATCCACCTTTCTTGGTTCTTTAAACACATCTATTGTTGAAATCAAGACCAATTTTTTAGGTCTTATTTTTTTAATATTCTGTTCTGCTTCTATAATCTGTTCCATATCTTTTTCAGGAGCATTATTTGCCAGATATTTTTCTGCTCTTAATCCCGCATAAACAAGTAAATCCGGGCATGTTCCATACGCTTCCTGTATATTCTTAGAATTGTACGCAGCATCAAAATCACCCGATGTATATAAATTACTACCCACAAATCCCGTATATCCTACTAACGCCTTCATTATTACTCTCTCCCTATTTTGTCAGTTTCTCTATATTTTCAAAACTATAATGCTTTTTCTTAAATACCAGATCAATACACAACTGCAAATATTTTATAATAATAGTCAATATACCAAACAGTCCAAAAAATGCTATTGATAAAAACAAAACTGTTGTCGTCCACCCAGCAACAGGATTTGAAGTAGCATATATCACGACAGAATAAATAATCATAATCATTGACATAAACATCATTAATACGGTCATTGTCTTTGCAAAGCTATAACCCATATTTGTAAATAATATAAGAGAATCCACCGCAAGCCCAGACCGGAATTTTTTCTCCCTTTTATCCAAAGTCTCCTGTATAGAATTAATCTTATTATATTTAATATTGTCTGTCATCAAACCGCAATTAGCATAAACTGCTTTTCTGTAAGGAATCGTCTTATTCATAGAACTTATTCTATTTATTACCCTACGGCTCAAAACCCGAAAACTTTCTGTAGTCATCTCATACGATAAATCAGTATATTTCTCAAACACCTTATAAAACAACTTAGAACTAACTCTTTCTCTTCGATTTGAAGATGCGCTGACGATATCATACCCCTGCAATGAACGATAATAAATATCCATAATCACAGATGGAGCAAAATCGAGATATGTGTTGTCAAATTCAAAAACAAAATCACCAATGGAAAGATCCACTCCAGCGTTCATCGCATTTTCTACCCCATGAAAATAACTCATATTAATAATAGACACACTTGTCGTTGAAGCCAGCGCGCTGACTTTCTTTATTACATCTGAAGAACAATCTTCTGAACAATCATTGACACAAATAATTTCTGAATGTTCAAAGTTATCTTCCATCACTTCAATGATCGTTCGTAAAAATTTTTCTATTCTATTTTCTGCATTATGAACATATATTACAGCCGAAACAAAATTCTTTTCTTTAATCTTCATCGCAAAGCACCTCATCTAAATCGTACACTGTATTGATTTTTCCGGAGAGCACGCCAACAAAAGTTGGATTTTCCGAATATTTTCTTATCACCGTCGGTCTGGAATCATCAATTTCAGAACTCATAAGTATCGGTTTCATAGAAAACAGTGATTTATTATACGTAAATTGATAATCATCCAGCATATATTTTCTGGCCAGATTAGCCATATAAGGAAATGCCGTTGCCGGCTTCGCCGGACAATCATTACAATTACCCAAATGAAATGTTGAACAAAAACCTCCACTTTTTTCCTGACAAGAAAACGTAGGAACATCATCATAGCTTGTCGTATGCGGTGTAAAAGTTACCGATGTGAGAGAATGGTATCCCGTTTTCCCAAAAGGCATGATTGAAAAAAATGGTCCATCCATTACTGTAAAACCGATATTCTTTAAATTATCATTCACATCACATAATATAATCTCACAAAGTTCATATTTAATTCCAAACTTTTCAAACCCTACCATATCCAATATCTGATTTGTTCCAGCATAAGTTGCATTCAAAACAAAACCCGCTTTATATGTTTCTCCATCTTTCGTACTAATAATATAACTATCCGTATCTGTGTCTATCTCTGTAATTATCACTCCATATTTTATTTCAATCAAAGATGGGTATTCTGACAATTGTTCCAGAAAATATTCTTTTAATATCATGGCATCATAAGTATATTCCCTAGTACGAAATACCCCGTCACACATCCCATTTTTAAAATAATTTCCGGGATGCAGTTCCTCACAGGGAATGTTTGCCGCCCTGCAAAATTCTTTAAACTGCTTACCATCTGTCCACGAATACTGACTGGATGTTGCATAAATCTGATCAAATTCTTTATTCACACAAAATGCATAATCTCTGTTAAATCTTTCAAAATAACCCGCTGATTTCATGGCCGTAGATATAGATCTGGGATAATGATAACCCTGATGCACTCTGGCCTGATTGATATATGTTGCCCGCTTAAACGGAGTGGAATCACATTCTAATATAAGAACTTTTTGCCCCCTTTTACAACAAAACAAAGCCGAATACAAGCCATAGAGACCTGCACCGATAATAATTTTATCAAATTGCTGCATTTTCCACTATCTCCTCTGCAATTGAAAATAAAACAAAAAAATGAGCTGCTAGCAGCTCACAAAAAACAAGATTTATAAGACCATTTAGCTGACTAGTTCTCGTATATCATTGATAATCTAAAAGAATCTTCCTCTATTCTACGCATAGGTACCAAAAACATACTATCTAATACATGATACACTATACCCCCCCCGGTCTGCAAGAAGATATTTTAGCTATAGTCCGATAAATCAAATTATTTTTTTATTTAAATGCAGCATTATCATTCAAAATTTATTCTTGATATTTCACCTCTTTCCACCAGATCTTTAACTTCTATTTTGAATATTAAAAAATCATTTTACATATTTTTACCTACTTCACCTTCACCGCATCCTCGCTATTCGTGTCTGACACAATAAAATGTGGCCGGTGTTTTGTCTCCATATACGTTTTTGCAATATACTGCCCTATGACTCCCAGGCAAAATAACTGTATCCCACCGATAAAAATGATGACACAGATAGTAGAAGCCCATCCGGCTACCGGGTCTCCGAATATCAACTGTCTTATGATAACTATTAACAGCGCAATGAAAGAACACAATGTCATAAAGATACCAAACCAGGAGGCAATGCTGATAGGCGCCAGAGAGAAATTAATGATACCGTCTATTGCATATTTAAACAATTTCCAGAAATTCCATTTGGTCTCCCCGGCAACTCTTTCTACATTTTCGTAGGCCATCCAGTAAGTTTTAAAACCAATCCATCCGAAAATACCTTTTGAAAACCGGTTATACTCGCTCATGCTCACAATCGCGTCCACCATCTCTTTTCGCATCAAACGAAAATCACGTGCCCCATCTACGATATCAGCATCTGAAATTTTATTAATTATCTGATAAAATTTTCTCGCAAACCAGCTACGTATCTTTGGCTCTCCTTCACGATTCTCTCTTCTGGTCGCGACGCTATCGTATTCACCAGTTTCAAGAATCTGGAGCATTTCCGGAAGCAGAGACGGGGGATCCTGTAAATCAGCATCCATTACCGCTATGTAATCTCCCTGCGCATTGCAAAAGCCCGCATACATGGCCGCTTCCTTTCCAAAATTACGGGAAAAGGAGAAATATTTCACATGTTCATCCTCTGAGGCATACTTCTTCAAGATACTCAAAGTCTCATCTTTCGAACCATCATTGACAAAAAGCAACTCATAATCATAGTTTATTTTTGACAACACTTCCTTTGCTTCTTTATAGAAAAAAGGCAAAGACTCTTCTTCGTTATAACACGGAATAATTAAAGATACTTTTTTCATTTGTTTTTTCCTCTCTACGATACACGTATCACTACTATACCATCAATTTGCTGAACCGAACCATCTGTCGGAAAATTTGTCATTCCCTTTACTCTTGAATCCTTTAACAAATACTCATAATCTGAACCACTACACGTTGGAAGATTAACCCCGCACAAATTAGAAAAAATTCCGTGCCAAGTTCGTAAATCTAAAGAACTTTCCCAATAAGGCCCCGCAATCTTGGCATAGCTATTCGCCTCATCATATAATTTATTCAAATAAATACTCGTATTATTGCACGGCGCACCAATCACTGCATATTGCTGTTCCTCACTATACATATTTTTTTCATATAAGACAGATAATATATTTTGCGCCATAGACTTTGCTGCCACCGTTCCCTGCCTTAAAGCTTCCTGATCTATCTGAGTCTGGTATATACTTCCCCACATAATAAATATAGATATTAGTGCAAGACCCAATTTTAATATATTTTTTAATTTAAAAAATTCAATCTCACAGAACTGTTTATAAAGGATACACGCAATAACTGGAATAATTAATGCACAAGGTGCTGTCTGCCACGTCTGATATGCGGAGCCTGGCACTAAAATCACAACAATATTTGCTGCCAAGGGAAGAAGTATAATGGCAAATAAACCAACCACTGTATTTAAAAATTTCTTTTGTGTCAAAATCATTATTATAATCATCAAAAGGCACAGTATTGCCACCAATATGAACAGCTTATTTCCAGCAAATAAATTCCATTTTGTCTCATCCACTCCACAAAAATAATTAAAACATATTTCATATGCACGTCGTATTGACGTACTTAAATTAAATACAATGTTGCTTGCTGAAAGGGTATCAGCCCCATTATATGAACTCATTTCCACATTATGTCTCAACAGTTCAATTTTCAATATTATTTCAAATACAATAAATCCACCTATACCTGTCGCGCATCCACCAACAATATAAGATCTTATATATTTCCAAGGCTTATTGCTATATAATAAAAATACAAAAAAGAGCAAGGCTACCAATGCAATACATCCTAAATAAGCTTGATACAGCCCTAGTACAACAGCAATGCAAATACCCCCCGAAAAATAGTACAATATTTGCATTCTTAATTTTTGTTGATTGTTACATTGATTTTCCACACCTTTTACAATAAGCCATATACTCAACATGGCTAACAAAAAAGAACAACCATATATATTTGACGTATATAGATATGATATGGATGAACAGACCACCACATTGCCTAAGAACAGACCTGATACCAGATAATCAAAAATTGAGCCTATTTTAATTTGAAATAAATTAACCAAAAAACAGGTTCCTAATACAAGCAAAGTTAAAATAGTCGACCATGGATGGGTTGAAACCCCAAAATGGGTGATATCCAAATAAGGAATCGCCCATCTTCCCAAGGATAGTTCCCAATTTCCTGCTTCATAATAGGTTCCATTCCATATACCATCCTGACGATTGAACAAAAAATCATTCATTATCAAACCATATATTGCCACACAAAATATCATTTTAATCAACACTGAGATTAAAAATTGTTTTAATAAATGTTTCATCCAAAAAACCACCTTTTATGCATTCTAAAAGAAACGCTAATCAATATTTACCTATATCTACTCTGAATATAAATAATACGTAGTAGTAAAAGCATACGTACCCATTTCCGAATAAGCACTAAATTGAGGACAAGTTTTCATTATTTCTTTCAATATTTTCTCTGAATCAGCTGTAACTAAAAGCATCATCTCTTTATTATTAATAATTTCCAGAGATGATAACATTTCCAGATCACTATTATTAACAAAGGTTACACTATTATAATTACGAACTTCCGAAAAAGAAGGCTGTGTTTTCCAATTTTCATCATATACATACAGACAATCTACATTTTGCTTATTTTCAGACATTTCAATAAGATTAGCTGAATCCTTGCATAGGTAAGACCAATTTACATCCTCCCATTCATTTATCACTACAACAGTCATCAACAATGCAGTAACTATTAATAAAATTTTGTCCTTAAATAATTTTTGTAAACAAGTGATAACCAGACAAAATATCCCTCCCAGTGCTCCTGCATAAATGGGCATCATATATCTGTCAGTAACAAATGCAGCCATCTTGGATACAATAAAAAAATACATACCGATCGGTATAAAAATCAAAGAATATCGCATTAACACAATCTTTGCCCTGGATTCAGAAGAATTAAAAATATATTGTTTAATGCTATTACGATAATGAAATTGCTTCTCAAATACATAAACCAAAATTAATATAAAGAGTACTGTAACACCAATATATTCTAATATATTTCCAAATATTTCTGCATCAATAATATTAAAAAAGTTTTTAATGCGCTCCCAAAATTCATTTGCAGATTGATTCAAATTATTTACAGCTTCTGTACCACGATATCCACCAAACATATGATATAACATATACGGAAATATTCTATAGGCAGAAGCACCAGATAATATTCCAGTAATAATAACGCCTACTACCGGAAACACCCTTTTGTTTAATAAGAGTATCATACAAAATACCACACATATAAAAACAGTAAATACAATACAGTAATAATGAGTAAGTGCACCCAAAAGAGCCACTACACCTAGTTTTACATAAAAACTCAAACTAAACTCCCATATGCCAATTTCTTTTACAAGCAAATAAATTAATAATGTCACTAGAAACATTGCCAATATATACATTCTAAAAAAAGATATGGCCGACAAAATTCCAGAAGATAATACAAACATTATAGATATAATATCTCGAATTTTTTCATTTTTATTTGTTAACTGCAATATTAATTTTCTTAAAACAAACAACGTTAACAAAGCAAATAATATATTTATACTTCCAGCATACCATTTACTAATGGTTCCTGGGAAAAACGAACATATGGTATGAAGCAGAGCATAGTACAATGGCGGGTGAACATCTTTGCTTTGATTTTCCCATACATTCTGATAATCAAAACGATGTTCTTTATTTACTGTTAAATATTTCAAAAAAGGTTCCGCCGGTTCAGAATATCTTTTTCCATCTTCAATACTGATAGCAATCCCGCCTTGATGGTTCGCCAATCCATAACTGTATGTTTCGTCTACATGATAAGTCTCTTTATTGCCGATTGTCACAATCATCAAAATCAGAAAAAGACCGTATAAAATTAATACCGACAATGATGGTTTTTTTATAACTACATTTATCCGTTTATCTTTATTTTTGTCTTCTGAAAAATTTTTTCGCTTATCTAAATTGAAATATCGTCTTACTATATATTCTATTGACGGTATAATAACAGCAATCACACCTGCCAATAAGATATATTTACAAGCGAAATCCCTATATTTATTTAATTTCAAAATAATATTTCCTGCATTTTGAAATCCGTAAAATAAAATCAAATCCATAACCCAGTTTAATGTAATTACAGAAAAAACATATAAAATAATATTCTTTTTATAGCTTGTTGTAAAACCCAACATTTTACTTCTTACACCCAGCAATAACAAAGCTGGAAAAAACAAAGCTATGATTGCCAACATACTAACACCTCATTTGAACCACATAAAAAACTATTTTCTATAAAAAGCAACCCAAGATTCTTATAAATAATTTTTCAGAAAATCATTTTAAAACAGGATTCTCCAATCGAGAAACATATCTTTCTACCATTTGATATACAAATATATCTGGTTTTTCTTTAAGAACTTCATTAAAAATTTCAGTATCTCTATGAACAAAATCAGAGTACTCAAATGTTCTGGATAACATAGGTTTTAATGCATCTCTAAAAGAATCACCCATAAAAAATATTTTTCCATGCCCATCATTATATCTATACTTCTGATATGCATTGTTTCCGTTTTCATCATCGTACAATATCTCTACCGTTCCGCTATAGGAAATAAAATTTTCATCATAAGCCTCTATTATTCCAGATAACATAGCCATATTCGCCAAATCGCCGCCATCATATTCTCTGGCCTCTATATTCTCAAAAGATAACGGCGTAATATTTAACGCAGACATTAAAGCCTTATATCCTTCATAAGCCCCCAAATCATTCCAGTGAGTATCATATTTATAATATACGTCGTATTTTTCTTTTGCTTTTAACAACTCTTCTTTAGGATACACCACTTTAATATCACTATTTTCCCGAATGTAATCTACGACTAAATCAATATTTTTTTCTTTGTGGACTTCTTTAATTCCGTCTGGCATGTACTCACGATAAATGTGTTCTTTGTTCGGCATTAGCATAAGGACAAATTCCATACCATTATCGTCACACCATTTTTGTAATTCTGTTACATTATTCAGAATCTTCTTCAATTGTTTTTCGGTATAGAGTGTTTTAGCCTGGTAGTCATTAATGGAGATACCACCCTCACCCTGATAAAAGAGCCATCCATTTTTTCCCAAAATCACATCACTACTGTTTATTTTATTAAAAAGAGTATACTGAATTTTTGTATTGAATCCCATTAATGTATCTCTAAATCCTATATTATCATTTAGCCAACTATTAAATCCTGTTTTCAATTCTGGATTTATTGCTCCATCATCGTTGAATACCTCCGGAAATTCAGCTAACGCCCTATTTTCTACTTTGGAAATCATCCCAGCTTTTTTATTAGAAAAAATCAGAGGAATGATGCATACAGCTAAAAACAATACAATAAAAATATAATTTAATACTTTCCGCATAACTTCCTCCTAAAATTGAAAATAGATAAATGAATTATAAGAAGATGAAACCACTCCCACAATGCATATTCCCATTAAAATAACCAAAATAATATTTTCAACTGCTATTGAACCGGCTGTTTCTTTCACATACTTCTTATAAAAATTCTTCAAAATCGGCACGCTGAAAATAATAGCCACAATCAGTAATACGATATTAAATTTTGTCAGATACCAACCTGCCGTATATCCGACCGCACTCAGATCATTCAAACCGAACATTGATAAAATGTAACTGCATGCATGTTTTAATCCCGGAGCACGGAAGAACACCCAGCCCATATTTACTACAAACATTGTATAGATATAGGATATCACTTTTTGAACGATATTTCCGGTGCCAACTTTATATCCTTTGCTGCCTAAAAACTTCTCTATGATGTTGAAAAATCCGTTCCACAGTCCCCATATCACAAAGTTCCATGCACTGCCGTGCCATATTCCAGTTACCAGAAATACGACAAAAATATTAAAATATACATTTCCTGTTCGACTTCCACCTAATGGAATGTAAATATAATCTCTGAACCAAGACGACAAAGAAATGTGCCATCTCCTCCAAAATTCCGTTATCGACCGCGATATGTATGGATAGTCAAAATTCTCTTTAAAGTGGAATCCGAATACCCGCGCCAGGCCGATTGCCATATCACTATATCCTGAAAAATCAAAATAAATCTGTAACGTATATGCCAGAGATCCAATCCATGCCACGGCTACTGTCATCTCATGAGTAGAAATCCCCCATATGGAATCCGCTAAAATACCCAGATTATTTGCAATAAAGACTTTCTTAGCAAGTCCAATCACAAACCTCATTAATCCGTACCGAATATCATCACCGTCAACAGAACGATTCTTCAGCTCTTCCTGCATATCCACATATCTCACGATTGGGCCAGATAATATCTGCGAAAAAAATGTCATAAACAGTAAAAAATCCACTATATTTTTTTCCGGTTTAACTTTACATTTATAAACATCGACAAGATAAGAGATTGCCTTAAACACAAAAAAAGAAATCCCAAGCGGTACAAGAATATTTAAAGCTGATATATTTGAATCAAATACTGCATTAATATTTTCAATAAAAAAATTCGTATATTTAAAATATCCCAGACTCAATACATTAATTACTACACCTAAAACTAATAACCATTTACTATTCTTTCTATGAAAAATCAATAACCCTAACGTATAGTTAATCAAAGCCAGGATAATTATTATGCACAGCCCCCTTAAACTTCCCCATGCATAGAATATAAAACCAAAAATCAATAGCCATAAATTTTTCAAATTGTCTTTTATAAAGAAATAACTGATGACCAAGATTGGAAAAAATATTGTTATAAAAATTAATGAATTGAATTCCATTTTTCTCTCCCAATTATTGTTTGCTGCTACTTTACATTTACCAGATCACCAAACATTAACTTTCTTATTATTATCACAACAACATTATAAAGGAACATAAAGTCATAAAAATTCAAACATCTCCATCCTAATATTCCTACCCAGTTTGAAAACTTTTTCAACTATTGTACACTTTTTTTCTCAAATTCAAAAATAATTTTTTTATAATTTTTATACAAAAAAAAATTATGAGTGATAATATTAATGCTATGATAATTGTTTTTCCCACAATTATAGGAAAATATTTTAACCGTGACTGCATAATTGGTTCCAATTCTTTCAATTTAGGATAATTATTTGTATCTGGAATCCAGCTCAAGATATATGCTCCAAAAGTCAAATTGGATATAACAGCCAAAAAACTTGCAATTTTTTCATTGACTTTTTGATAATCAATAGAATTAATTATCAAAAAGATCAACACGGTATCTATAACATTTTGAAATCCTCCCCAACCACACCATGGTCCCCAAACAAATTTAACCGAATAACTCCTCCAAATATTAAAAAGGCCAAAAATACTAACCGCAAATACTAAAAGTACAGCTAACTTCCATGTTCTTAATTTTTTTATATCAATATAACATTTAATATATGCCCCAATATAATAATAAGTAATCGGGTATAATATCACCCACCAATCCGGAACTATAGTTTTATAGTTTGTTGATATCCATGGTGAAATCAAAGCTTTCGGTGTTTCAAAATCCCAAATATTTAATATACTTGGAATAGTTGTTAAAACTATCACCACTAAAACTAAGATTTCTCTTCCATCTTTTTGAATGTTATGCCATAAACAATTTAAAAAAGGAATTAACAGAAAAAAGCCGATATACATTTCTACATACCAAGAATATTGATTAAATCCTAATATGTTTGAAATACAGCTTTTTAGGCTCAATTGTTCATGTAAACCAACGCCTCTATATATCAAAATTAATGCCGTAGCAAGTATATACGTAATTAATACTTTTGATAATTTTTTATATTGCTTCCAGAGACTTTTCTTATTCATTAATATTCTCTGTTCTGACATTAAATATCCACTTAGCAACATAAAAAGCGGAACACATATCATAAACAACGTTCGAAGTATCACCATTACATACATTTTTTCTCCCAAAACCGGAGTATCATAAAATCCAGAATTTAAGAAAAAATGTACAGAAGGGACAGAAATAAATGCAATAATTCTAGTTATATCAAGCCCCAAATTCCTATCTTTTCTCATATTTTATTCCACCGTCACGGACTTCGCCAGGTTTCGCGGCTTATCTACATCCAGTCCTCTTGCCACACTCACGTAGTAACCTAAAAGCTGCAGCGGAATGATGGCCAGCGTTGTCGCAAAATGCTCATCAATCTTTGGCACATAGATCGTAAAGTCCGCCGTACCCTCGATGCTGTAGTTGCCATAGGTGGTCACCGCCATCAGGTACGCGCCACGGCTGCCCACTTCCACCATGTTGCTGATGGTCTTCTCATAGAGCGCACTCTGGGTCAGCACACTGACAACAAGCGTACCGTCCTCGATCAGGCTGATGGTGCCGTGTTTCAGCTCTCCAGCCGCATATGCCTCCGAATGTACGTAGCTGACTTCCTTCATCTTCAGGCTTCCTTCCTGACAGATGGCATAGTCAAGGCCCCGGCCGATAAAGAACACATCCTTCGCGTTGGCATACTTGCTGGCAAACCACTGGATCCGCTCCCGGTCATCCAGCACCTTCTGGATCTTATCCGGCAGAGTCGCCATCTCTTTCAGATATGCCGCATACTCTTCATCAGAAAGCACGCCCTGCACATGGCCGCCCTGCACAGCCAGCAGATAAGAAGCGATCAACTGGGTGCTGTACGCCTTTGTGGTCGCCACGGCGATCTCCGGTCCTGCATAAGTATAAAGGACATAATCGCTCTCTCTGGCGATACTGGAGCCCACCACGTTGACAATACCGAGGACCGACGCGCCCTTCTCCTTAGAAAGACGCAGCGCTGCGATACTGTCGGCCGTCTCTCCGGACTGGGAAATGATGATCACAATGGAATTCTTCGCCAGCTTCGGATCCCGGTAACGGAACTCAGAACCCAAATCCACCTCCACGGAAATATTGCTCATGGACTCGATGATGTATTTCGCCGCCATACCCACATGGTAGGCAGAACCACAGGCAATGATGTAAACCCGCTCCAGGTTCTCGATGATCTCATCGGTCAGCCCCACGGCGGAGAAATCAATCTGTTCATCTTTGATATAGGCATTCATCGTATCCCGTACTGCCTTCGGCTGCTCAAAGATCTCCTTGAGCATAAAGTGCTCATAGCCACCCTTCTCCGCTGCCTCTTCATTCCATTTGATCTCCACCATTTCCTTCTTAATCTCATTGCGGTCGATATCATAGAAATGGACTTTCTCCCGGGTCAGCTCCGCAATCTCCAGATTATCAATATAGTAGACATTCCGCACGCTGTCCAGGATCGCCGGCACATCCGATGCGATGAAATGACCAGTCTCATTCTTTCCAATGATCAGTGGGCTGTCTTTCCTTGCCGCAAAGATCTTGCCCGGATAATCCTTAAACAGGATACCGAACGCATAGGAACCACGGAATCGCAGCATCGCGCGGGTGAGCGCCTCCAGCGGATCCCCTGTCTTCTTATAATAATAGTCGATCAGCTTCGTGGCAATCTCGGTATCTGTCTCAGAATAAAAATCATATCCTTCCCTTACCAGCTTCTCTTTTAACTCCTGATAATTCTCAATAATGCCGTTATGTACCAGCACCACGGACTTATCATCGGTACAATGCGGATGCGCGTTCACCTCTGACGGCTCCCCGTGGGTCGCCCATCGGGTATGACCGATCCCGCAGGTACCCGTCACCGCATGGCCGTCATCAGTCTTCTCCGATAAAGCATGGAGGCGTCCTTTCGCCTTGAGAATCCGAATATCACCTGTTGCTTCATTTCTAACAGCTATTCCGGCAGAGTCATAGCCCCGGTACTCTAACTTTGAAAGTCCGTGCAAGAGAAGCGGCGCCGCCTGATTATCACCTACATATCCAACAATTCCACACATAATTACTCTCCTATTCCTTATATTATTCTACATCTCCTAGAACAATATAATTTTTGTTATATTAAACTACTTATTTTGATCCTTCTCTTTTTAAAACAACCAGAATTGTTTTTAAAAGAATTTTTATATCCAAAGATATATCCCAATTTCTAATGTACTTTGTATCTAACCGCACCACTTCTTCAAAGTCTGTGATATCACTCCTGCCGCTTGTTTGCCACATTCCCGTTATACCGGGCTTAATGGAAATACGTTTTAAGTGATGCATCTCATACATTTCATATTCTTCTACAGTCGGCGGTCTAGTTCCTACAAGGCTCATATCGCCTTTCAGAACATTCCAGAATTGTGGGAGTTCATCTATACTGGTATCACGGATAAACTTTCCGATTCCTTTTATGATTCTTGGATCATTTTCCATTTTGAACATTAATCCATTCATCTCATTTTGATCCATAAGTTCTTTTTTCCGTTCTTCCGCATCCATATACATACTACGGAATTTATATATTTTAAAACGCCGACCATTCTTTCCGATTCTCTCCTGAGAAAAAAATGCAGGACCAGGATCAGCTATCTTAATAGCAGGCACTACAAAGATACATGCCAAGCCGGTTATTACAATACCTACCAAGCCACCTAAAATATCCATGACACGTTTTATAAATAACTGTCCTGGTGTCACAACCTTCATACTCGTTGTGATAACTGTACACCCTGAAAAACCTTCTACATACGCAGGACTATTTAATTCTGCCAGCCCGTCTAAATCAAAGTGGATTGTTTTTCCTGTCTGCAAGAAAAAATCAATATATTTTTTTTCAAGAAACTCTCCCGGATTGAGATGGACAAATATCTCATCAACTACATAATCATGAAAATATTCTGGGTCTTCCTGCAATGTTCCTAACACAGTAACTCCTTCTATGTTTTCCCCTTTCAACTCTTTATCGGTGAGTACAATTCCAACAAGCACTCCATCAAAAAGTTCATTCGATGTTAATTTTTTTATTATTTTTTTCACTCTTTTTGAAGTAGTAATCACTAGAATCCGTCGTTTATCCCTGTTCAGAACCATTTTGTGATGAAGGATTCCCTTCCATATGCATCTACCTGAAAGACATAATAAAACACCTATAATCCAGAATAACACAAAAACTTCACGGGAATACTGCAATTCTTTCATAAAAAAGGTAATCGCGATCAGTGCTACTTCCACAAGACTTACATGTAAAATAACACTTTTTACCTCTTCTACAAAATCTCTCTTCAATACGCCATGATACCCTTCACGAAACATTGCAATACATATACTGATTAAAGCGAGCAAAACTCCTACCCGCCTATAATAATTCATATTGAAATAAAATATCCAATCATGACGTATACCATAACTCAGGAAAAATGCCGCTTCGAGTAATATTACATCTAAAAAAAAGAAATCAAAATGTTTACTCCAGCCTTTTCGATTCTGCTTGTACATTTTTTTCCTCCGCTTTACGTATTTTATATATTCTTTTTGCTATTATAGCAAAATCCTTTCATCATTTCATCAACAAAACTCATCTAAAATCAATATTTTTAACAAGGCAAAACTACAATCTCAAAAGAAGCAGATTATACTACTATATAACCTGCTTCTTTTATATTACACAAAAATTATCACGCAAGTCTACTATACATGATATCTTGAAATTACTTTAATTTTAATAAATACTGTCCATAATTCGTCATTTTTATTGCTTCCCCTAATTTATGAACCTGATCTAACGTAATAAATCCTTGCCTCCAGGCAATTTCCTCTAAACATCCTACATAGCATCCAGATTTCTGCAGAGATTTTATTGTTTCTGCTGCATCAAGAACACTGTCTGCTGTTCCAGCATCCATCCACGTTAAACCACGCTCGAATGGTATTACCGTAAGCTGATTTCTATGCAAATATTCAAGATTAACATCCGTAATCTCAAACTCTCCTCTTGCAGATGGCTTCAGTCCTCTCGCAATCTCAACTACCTGATTATCATAAAAATATAATCCTGGAATAATATAATTTGATTTAGGATTTTTAGGTTTTTCTTCGATTGAAATCGCTCTTCCCTCTTCATCAAATTCGACTACTCCAAATGGGCGCGGATCATCCACATAATATCCAAATACTTTGGCTCCTCTTTCCTCAGCCATGGCCTTTTTCATAATTTCTTCCATATTATAGCAATGAAAAATATTATCCCCAAGTACCAGACACACACTGTCATCTTCAATAAAATCATGCCCGATTACAAGAGCATCTGCAATTCCTCTTGCCACTTTTTGAATCGCATATTCAATTTTTACCCCCAGATGACTTCCATCGCCTAACAAATTTGTAAATTCTCTTTCTTCTCCCGGTGGTATAATGACAAGAATCTCCTTAATACCTGCCTGAAGCAATGTCGCTATCGGATAATAAATTAACGGTTTATCATACACTGGTAACAGCGGTTTGCATACCGGCTTTGTCATTGGATATAATCTGGTTCCTCTTCCTGCTGCAAGTACAATACCTTTCATGTGTTTTCTCCTTTTATCTTATAAAATACTCTAATCTATTTTAATTTTTTTCTAAAATCTGTTTACTCATTTTTAATGCGCTGGCAATTACCATGTCCATATCATAATATTTATATTCACCTAAGCGGCCACCAAAAATAATCTTCTTCTCTTGTTGCGCCATACGTTTATATTGTTCATACAACTGATTATTTTTTTCATCATTAACAGGATAATAAGGTTCATCACCTAACTTCCATTCCGAACTGTATTCCCTACTGATTACTGTCTTAGGCTGAGTTCCAAATTCAAACCATTTATGCTCAATAATACGTGTCCACGGTGTTTCCCTATCTGTGTAATTTACTGCTGCATTTCCCTGGAAATTCGGTTTATCCAACACCTCTGTTTCGAAGCGAACAGAACGATATTCTAAAGCACCTAGTTGATAATCATAAAACGCATCAATAGCTCCTGTATATATTATTCTATCAGCAATATGATCCCATTTTTCTCTATTTTCCAAATAATCTTCGTTTACAATTATTTCAATGCCACTTAACATATTTTCAACCATTTTCGTATATCCGCCAATTGGGATACCTTGATACAAAGCATTAAAATAATTATTATCAAAAGTAAATCGCACCGGAAGACGTTTGATAATAAAAGCCGGAAGTTCTTTACAAGAACGCCCCCATTGCTTTTCTGTATAACCTTTTACTAATTTCTCATATATATCTGTTCCAACTAAACTTATAGCCTGTTCTTCCAAATTTTTCGGTTCAGTAATTCCTGCTGCTGTTTTCTGTTCTTCAATTTTTGCTGCTGCCTCTTCCGGTGTCACTACTCCCCACATTTTATTAAATGTATACATATTGAACGGAAGAGAATACAACTCATTTTTATAATTTGCAACTGGCGAATTGGTAAAGCGGTTAAACTCTGCAAATTGATTGACATATTTCCATACTTCTTTATTATTGGTATGAAATATATGCGCTCCATATTTATGCACATTTATCCCCTCTATCTCTTCTGTGTAGACATTTCCGGCAATATGCGGACGTTTTTCAAGAATCAGAACTTTTTTCCCTTGTTCATGTGCACGTTGAGCCACAACTGCTCCAAATAGCCCAGATCCTACTATTAAATAATCATACTTCTTCATTTTAATCCACCCTTTTTTTATCTTTTAAACTTGCTCAATGTCATATTCATAAACTCTTTCACAAGCTGCTCTTTTAAGATAAGCAATATCAATCCATAACTTACAAAAAAACAGACTGCTGATATCACCAGAACTACAAAATATGATGAAAACAAACCTTTCACCCAAATACTTGCTGCTGTTGCAATAACTAAAGCGATAATAACTTTATAAGTCTTAATCTCGCTATACAAATTTACTTTTCTGTTTCTGATAACTGCCAATTGCCAGATCAACACAACAATTTCTGCTACTAATGTTCCTACTGCAGCACCGGCCGAAGCAAATCTTGGTATCAACATCGTATTCAATATCAAATCAACGACTGCGCCGGCTATCTCAGAATATAATACTTGTTTTTCCAATCCCAGCGGAACCAACATTTGAATGCCAATAATATTTGTCATCCCAATAAAAATCAACGTCGGCATAATAATCTGCATCGGAATGATTGACCCTGCATATGCATCTCCCGATAAAAAGAAAATTCCCTCTTTCGCAAAAATCATAAAATAAAGAGCCAAAGGACAAGCTATCAGCACCACAAAATGCATTGTTTTTTTCAGCAACTGGTAAAAATCTTCCAGCATATTTCTATCTACATAAAAAGAAGCTCTTGGCAATAATACGGCACTTGCAGAAGTAACTAAACTAACCAAAATATTTTTTATCTTAACTGCCGCACCATAATATCCAACGTCCACATCACCTTTCATAAACCCTAACATGACACTATCCAAATTAGTGTAAATGGTTGTCGCAATTGACATGGAAAAAAAAGTAATAACCATTTTTATATGCTGTTTAAAATTATAATTCCCAAGTGGCTTTAAGATTATATATTTTCTCAAATTCCAAAAATTCAGTACATTTGAGGCAGAAGCAGCGAAAATTGTAATCCCACCATAAAAAATATAATCTTCTTGATTCTTAACTAATAAAAACATTGCGACTAAAGCAATAATTTTAAAAATCAAAGAGCGTATGGTAATATACGAATACTTCTCTAAAGCTTTATATAACCACTCAACACCCAGTGCATTTAATATAATAGAAATCCCAATAATGAAATATAATAGTTTATCCTGTGCCAGACGAGGTACGCTAAATAATGCTATAAAAAATACAATATATACTAAAATACACATGAAAATGTTGATAAATAAAAGCTCATGTACCGTTTTTGATAATTTTTCCTTATTATCTCTGACTTTCGCACACGCACGTATACCATAAGTTGGAATACCCAATTGAGCAAACATTGCAAAATAATTAACAACGGAAGTCGCAAAATTTACTTTTCCCGTCCCTGCTGGTAACAATATTCTTGACACATATGGAAACGTTATCAGAGGGAATATAAATGATGACATTGTTAATAACGCATTCATTAACATATTTATTTTAACAGAATTTTTGTTAAAACTTATCACAATTGTTCCTCCTAACAAACGCAGGAATCTCAGAATTTACATTTAACACATTTAATTTCTGCCCCACGTCTTCTGACATCTTACTCCTAAATAAAACGCATAGGGACAAAACAAACGGATTAAAACCAAATTCTATTATACGCGGCTCAATAATACTATATATACACATAAATATAATGCACATACACAAAAATCTATCTTTTTGTTCGATTGCTCTATACGCTACTAAGGCATATCCTACCAACATTATTACAAAAAAAATGATTCCATAATCCAGTAACACTTTTACATACGAACAATCAACAAAATTATATTCCTCTTTTAGTCTACTGGTTGTATATCCTAATCCTCCAAATCCTATCCATCGAATCTTTTCACCAAAAAGTGTCACTCCATGTTCCAGTAATGCATTATGTCCCATAATTAATCTGTTATTAATAAAACTATTTATCTTAACCAAAAAATTATTTTCATCACTGTATATAACGCATGCAAAAATACTGATTATTGCGATTCCAAACACCGAGTAACTGTACAATAATTTCGAAATCAAATTATTTTTTAATTCTTTTTTATAATATTTTAATACAAAAAATACTATAATAGCCAAAAAAGTAAGTACAAAACTTGTTTTAGAATCTGTAAGTACAAAAATGATGCAATTTAATACTCCAATCATAATGGTTTCCAGTAGATGTAACTTTTCTTTTCGAATATATATATATGCTAAAATCATATAGAAAAATATTGAAGCAATATAGCTTGGATATATATATCCTAAAGAATGTCTATTCCGTCCTTCGATATTATACATCCAATCAGACACCAATCCTATTTGACTTGCAACCGCAATCATTATAGTTAAAATAAGCTGAATCCAAAAGGCTCCTAACAAAAGCTTACGTATATCTATATTTCTTGCCGCAATAATAAAGAAAAAACTACAAAAAAGAATATTACTATTAATATGAAGAGAAACCAATCCCAACAAAATAAAAATTAGTAAAATTTTTACTATTTCTACTTCCGTATAAATACTATCATATATTAATTTTACAGCAATTATTCCATAAGATATATATCTTAATAATTTCATTAATTGTGGCATCCAATTAATATCATTAAACATTGTAGATATTTCAATGGTTTTAGCTACCATATATATCGCTAATGCAATAAAAAAAAGGAATTCGGTTCGAAATATATATTTTTTTTTCATAAATATTCCTCACTAGTTCAATTTGCTCATAGCTTGATTTAATGCTTTTCTTAAAAAATATCCTTTAGTAATCTTCTTTGAAACATTAGCTACATTATTTAACATATTTTCATATTCTTCTTCGCTTATTTTATTAAGTATATCCGGAATTTCCCACAGAGAATCTACTGTAATTCCAACATGGTTTTTTTCAACAAATTCTGCTAATGCCGCTTCCTTCCATATTATAACAGGGAACCCGGAAGCTAAATACATTGAGGTTTTATGTGGATTATTAATCATTAAATATTTTCCTATTTTTCCCTCACAACAGTCAGGTGAATTTCCATCCCAAACCAAACCAAAAGAACCTTGCAACTGTTCTACGACTTTTTCGGGAGGAAACTGTCCATAATATCTGGCACCCTTTAAACTTTCTTGATCAAATTGAGGACCATATAAAGCAAATTTTTTCGACACATTCTTAAAATTATCATTATAGAGATATCCCGACTTACTTTTGTTTAAATTCCCAACAACCATAACGCCATAATTTTTCCCTTTTTTATTTAATTTTATATTCGTTTCTTTTCCCAATAAATAATCAAAGATTTCTAACGAAACCATTTTTTCTTTAGGATATCCAAAAACTTTTTGTATTTTTTTTATCATTTTTTCATTATGAGCAATTACAATATCCGCAATCGAAAACATTTTTTTATCTTTTTCTTGATAAAGCTCTCTGTTTTCAAATAAATTTCTTATCGATTCCAAATCATGAATAATAAAAATGTAATATAATTTCTTTTTTTTCTTTAATTTTTCCAGATCATTCAAGTATCTGTTATCCATATAATACGGATGCTGAATAACCACAATTGAGCCTTTTGAAATTAAGTACATTTTTGCTAATTGCAATCCTTTTATTATCTTTCTGATTACACGTATTTTAGAAAAACAACTATATGCTTTTATCTTTTTAAATCCCAAATCATTTAAAATAGTTTCAGAATCTTGAACAGCTTTGCTTCCTGCATGATTTGCTTTTTTTTCATCAACATGTAAAAAATACTGTCTCATTTACAGCCTCCTATGATTCGAATCATAACAAATTATACAATTTTTTTATATTATCAGAATAATCAATCTTCTCATTTTGTAATTCTTTTTTTACCTTTTCTCTTTTCTCTTCATCTCGCAGAAGCTCTTCTATCTTATTGGCAAACGCCTTTTCATCTAATTGTACTAGATACCCATTCACTCCATCTATTATTTGTTCTCCTATACTTGGAATATCTGATGCAACAATTACACATCCCAACGCTCTAGCTTCAACGATTACAACAGGATATCCTTCATTTCTAGATGGTTGCACATATAATGTACATTTTTTCATATATGGATATGGATTATCCTTTCTACCTAACAAAATTATATCTTTTTGGAGATTAAATTTATTTATCAAAGATTGCAATTCTTCCTTTTTATTTCCATCTCCAATAAAATACCATGTAAACGGGATTTTCTTTTCTTTTAATTTTAAGGCCGTTTTGACTGCAATATCATATCCTTTTTCCTCTACAATTCTCCCAACTGTCAACAGTACATTATCTTCTTCCATTACATCTGAAACAACAAACGCCTCTGCACCATCTCTTATTTCCGACACATTTATAAGATTATAAAACACTTCTGTTTTTTCTTGAAATTGCGGATATAGTTTCAAAAAGTTTTTTCTTGCCGAAATAGATACGCAAAAAATCCGGTCAAAATAATCTAATGATCTTTCTGTTCTTTTTAACCAAGAACATTTTTCACCATGAATCCATGTACATTTTCGTTTTGCTCGAAATAACTTAGCAGCTACAACTGTAGGGAAAAGGCCATATCCACTAAAGTCACACACAAGATCAAATTCTATATCCGGCACAATCACTTGATCTAGCACGGCTTCAAAGATTGTTCCATCTTCATAATTCACTTGATTTAATATTTTAAATATTTTCCTTTCAAGTTTCAAACAACTTGTTTGTATAATATTAGCTCCTCTAATTCCACTTACATAATTTCGATACTTATTCTTCTTAAATTTTATTTCTTGAACATCCACTTGCTTTGGTATGTCATTCAATAAAGGTCCTTCTTTAAACAATAAATACAATGTAACTTGTATCTTACTATAATCCAAGGAATTAAGTAACGCTATCATAGCTTTTTCAGTTCCTCCACAGGCCATATAATAATTTAAAATAGCTATTTTTTTCATTTTATCTACTACCTTTTACAATATTATTAATACAATTTTCACATTTAGGTGAAAATCCACATATCATCGTTGTCAACTTCCATTTAAAATTTCCCGCATCATTTTTCCATAAAATGTGCAAATGTTGTCGAATATATTTTTTTAACCTTTTTTCTACTTTTTTATTATGATATCCACATTCATACATTCTTTTTAAATAAAATCCACAAGATAAAACTTTCCTAGCTTTTGCATAATTTTTTAACTCATCATACTCAACATAATTTATTATTTTTGATAATGCTTTAATTTCTGTAAGCCACTTTATATTAAAACTCTCTCCTTTAGAACAAGCTTGTCTTGCACTGTCATCATGCACAATATAATGATATGTAGCCTGGGGAACAGTCACAACTTTATCAGCCTCATTCAAATATTGTACAACAAACAACAAATCTTCCAAAATTGTAATCTCGCTATCTAATCTCAATTTGTTATCTTCTATTAAACTTCTACGAAACATTTTATTGCAAAGATATCCTTGAAATCCATCCATCCTTAATGCTGAACTCAACGCTTCCTTTTGATCAAGAACTTCTTGAGGATATTTTTCTTTTCCTATAATTATATTTTTCAAAGACTCTCTAATAATACCACAAACAGACATATCAGCTTGCTCTTCCAAGATACCTTTTAGTAGACATTCAATGAAATTATTTTCTACCCAATCATCACTATCAATAAACGTTATAAATTCTCCCTTTGCTAATTCTAATCCTTGATTTCTAGCACAAGAAACACCCTGATTTATTTGTCTCGTTATTTTAAATCTTTTATCACCCTTAATTAATTTATTACATATTTCTAGACTATTATCTATTGATCCATCATCTACTATAATAACTTCGAAATCCTTATAGGTTTGATTTATAATACTACTAATACATTTTTCTATATATTTTTCGCAATTATATACAGGAATAATTATACTTACCATGAATTTTCCCCTTTTTTCACAACTCGAACCTCGATTTATTCTTTAATTTTTTATCAAAACTTTTTAATATTTTATTCTTCATTTCTTCAATATCTTGTATCTTCTCGGAATCATTAATACAAATTAGTTTATACTTTTGCTCATTTATAGCATTGCATATCGGCATTATACCATCCGCAACACTAAACATTCTTCCTATTTTAGGATTTCTAGGGACAAAATCACCTTTTGCCAATTGCCAATATCTCATCAACCATTGATTCACATCTCTATCATCTCTAAACTTATGCGAGCTGGTTTCTTCCAGTAATTCTTTTTCATTTTTCCAAACTTCAAAATATGTTTGTTTTAAAAACGAGTTTGGCAAATGAGGTTCATAAAATCCAACATATTTCATCCATGGTAATAACAACATTGTCCTTACCAATAATTTACCATATTTCAAATTTATCCATTTGCTAATATTTTTCTTAAATTGTTCTTTAAAATCAAAATAATATTCAATAACACCTAAATCATTTACTACAATATTAGGAATACCGAAGCGATCCATATTCTGCGGATTCAATATAGCAGCATCGCAGGGTAAACCATTGATAAAAAAATCATTCGGCTGAACAGGTGCATTAATAAAATAATCATCATTAAAAAAAACAAATTTATCTGCTAAGTCTTTAATTCTATGCAAATTTAACTCTATAGGATTTGCACTGAAAGTAGGTAAATATTGTTTAGGAATGTACTCCTCATGCTTCACAAAATTTAATCTTGGATGATTTAAATTCAACCATTTAGGGACATGTCCGCACGTCACAAAATGAATTTTCCTAACCCACGGAGCATATTTCTCCACAGCACGAAACCAATATTTTAATGTACCCCAATCACGATATCGTACATTATTAATATTGAATTTTTCCGCTTCCCCTTTGTATTTTGCTTTACTTTTTTGCCATGCTACATCGCTGTCATCCACCCATATTAATACAAAATCAATATCTGACTGTTCCATCTTTTTTTTCATGTTTCTCCCTACACTCTTCATTATTGACTACTCAGTGTTTTATCATATATATACATTAATCTAATATAGTTATCTTCCGGAAGATATTTATTTAAATAATCCTCCCTTGCATTTTCCCCCATTTGCTGACAGTTCTCAGGATTATCCCACATAGCTTGAATACAGTTCACAAAACCTTCAATATCTCCCAACTTCACTCTATATCCATTATATCCATTCTGAATAGATTCTGTTGAAAAACCTAAATCTGTAGCAATAATTGCTTTCCCGCTACTCTCTGCTTCAATTTGAACCATAGAACATCCTTCATACCAAATAGATGGAAATACTACAAATTCTGCATTTTTTACAATCCCCATACACTTATCATGAGGTGTATATCCCAAATAATATACTTGCTTATGTTTTTTGGCCCATTTTTCAAAATTTTCTTCCAAGGGACCACCTCCCATAACTACAAGTGGAATCTGAGGCAACGCATCCCATATTCTCATTAACGTTCGTATTCCCTTTTCTTCTCCTATCCTTCCAAAATATACAACGTATCTTTCCGGTAATTTGCAATCGTCAATTTGCTCCATGGCCTCATTAACATCAGGAATAAAATTATATTTCTTATAAATCTTATTTTCATCAAATCCAATGTTTTTTAACAATTCAATTTGATTATCATTCAAACATATATAGCTATCTATTTTTTTATAAAAGCTCTTTAAAATTCTATGAATTTTAAAGATAATCGCAACAATAAAACTTTGAATTTTAGAATCTTTAAAACATTTATACCTTGCCATCCTTAAATAATGGCCATCTCCACACTCATTACATATCTCCCCATTTCTTAATGATGTAGCACATGGACAGATAAATCTGGTGTCATGCAGTGTGGCAACAACTTTTACTCTTTTTTGATGCGCAGCATATAAGATAGACGGTGAAAGCAACGGAAAAAAAGTATGAATGTGTACTATATCTGGTTTTTTTCTTTCAATGATACGTTTTACATTTCTATAATGTTTCATTGACCATAACATTCCTAATGTCAATTTTAATTTTCCAAAAATATTTTGTTTATCAAATTCATCATTAGAAACTGTATACGTACAAACTTGATGCCCATGTTTCTTCAATAATTCAACTTCTTTTCTAAATACTTGATCATCTCCGCTGGCCGATCCAGTTCTATGATAGTTATGAATAATTAATATTCTCATAATATACCTTTCACTTCTCTACAATTACAACACCAATCGGCATCACATTATAATTATTGCAAATCTCTATTTCTTTATATATATCTTCTAAATTAGAACTGCCCAGTTTCTCTACAATAACTATATATTCTTCTGCCATCAATCCTTCTAACGCATCCTGACGATATAACAACATATTTCCAATAGTTGCTTTTATCCCTGACTTTCCTAACTTTTCTACGATTTCCCTTTCAACACGATTGATCTCATCTGTGTCTATTGTACTTGCCAAATAAACTTTTTCGGCTTTTACTTTTCGTAAAGCCATTAATACTTGTGTACAAATCAGTTGTGCTTTTTCTTCTTTCGTGTTATTATATCTGTTTCTATCAAAAACTAAATTGATTTTTTGTGTCAATTTGCTCTCTTTCTTTTTCCTGTCATCTTCCATTGTTCCCAATAAAGATAATCCATAATAGTCAGAAACTTCTTCTAAAACAGCTAATTTATTTCCAAAAATATATGGAAGACAAGCATAAGCAGCAGATAAAATAAAGCCAACAGCTAATCCCAATATAATATATTTTATATTTATATATTGCATTTCCGGCTTTTCACCAACAGTTACCTCTTCCACTATATCACTATCAGGAACAACTTCATCTTCCGCTTCATAATTTTCAATCAGCGCATCAAAATAACTTTCCTGTCCTTCTGTCATCGAGGAACGTAAATTTTCAAAATAAGTTTTCAAATTATTTAATCTGCTACTATAGTCATGTTGCTGTGTCATTAAATCTTTGTCAACGATGCTCGTACTGATTTGTTTCATGGCCTCAATGGAAAAATTACCATATTTATCTTTTAAATCACTTGATCTTGCCAATACTTCTTCATTAAGAATCTTTGCCATTCCTTCAGCAGTTTTTGTATCAGGAGCAAGAATTTGAACTAATAATACAAAAGAGCTTCCCTCTTCTTCCTGCAATACTACATTACTATTAGTTGTCGATGTAGCATCTCTCATGTCTTCAAATTTTACCAATTCCCAAATATAGGATTCCTGAGTATCTAATTCCAACTCGTTAATGATTTTTTTTGCAACTGCGTTATTCTCCACCTGGAACATCAGTGTGTCAACAAAATCTTCCGATTCTTCACAATTATCAATTTTATATTCTATGTTCACTGCCGGAATACAACCTGGATCTAAATTGATTTTTATTGATTCATCATAATATTCAAGAATTTTATCATAGGTTTCCCGATGTTTCTTATACATTTGGAAATAATCTTCTACTAATTTTGCATCAGTTTCACTGAGGGCATCTTTATAACTGGATATATCAATTTCCTGCGTATTTTCCTGTTGTTCCGCTACAGTTTTCTGTATTGCCATATAATATTTGATACAAAAAAATATATTAGCTAAAACTGCGAAAACAATCATACACACTACTATTTGTTTCCATTTTAATAATAATTCATAAAAAAGCTGTTTTACATATATTTTCTTTTCTTTTTTCATAATCCAATTCTCCACTTATCTATCCAAAATTTAACATTATTATTCCAATAAATTTAATTATCACATTATAGTTCCAACTTACGAATCGTTTCCCATTGCTGATCTTTTTCGGAAAGATTCAAAGGCGTTCCATCCACTAACGAATATCCATCCCCCCGAGAAGTTCCCCTATACTCTCCTTGCATTTGTGGCCATTCTATCCCAATATCCGGATCATTCCACGCTAGGCCACCTTCATCGCCTGGATGGTAGAAATCTGTACATTTATAGCAAAATTCTGCTTCATCTGAAAGAACTAAAAATCCGTGTGCAAACCCTTCACTGATGTAAAATTGTTTTTTATTTCTTTCACTTAATTCTACACCATACCATTTACCATACGTTTCACTTTCTGGTCTCAAATCAACAGCAACATCAAAAACTATACCTTTTATTACTCTGACCAATTTTCCTTGAGGATATTTTTTTTGAAAATGAAGGCCACGTAAAACACCCTTTTTACTCATAGACTGATTATCCTGTACAAAAACCATGTCCAAACCAGCCTCATGCATATCATTTTGATTATAGGTTTCCATGAAATAACCCCTGTTATCTCCATGAACAGTTGGTTCAATGACATATAATCCTTCAATTGGACATTTTTCCACTTTAATCTGACCCATAATAAACCTCCATGTTACCAATAACTATACTATCTATATATCATTATCTGTTTTTTATAAATATTTTTTCATATTTATCTACAATGATATCCCAAGTATATGCGTTCTGTATTCTTCTCTTAGCTTTTTTTCCATAGCTTAGAATTTCTTCATCCGTCATTTCATCTGCTTTTTCAATCATTTTTGCGAGACTTCCAGCTTTCTTTGACCAATATAACGCCGCATCCCCTGCTACCTCGCGATTAAATCCAACACCTAGCAGCAAATTCAAATCCGTTGAACCAAGCGCCTCTAACAAACTGGGATTCGTCCCACCAACCTCATGTCCATGAAAATATCCATAAGCATTTTCACGTATCTTTTTTAGAAGTTCCTGATCATAAACTGTACCTACAAAGTTAATACGTGAATCATTTTGAAAATGCGTTCTCTCTTTTAATTCATCCCGGAATTTATCTGTAACATTTGTAACTAAAACAAAGGACTTTTCCGTTTTAGCCTTCATAAACTCCCGTATCATTGTTTCATAATTATTTTCCGGTACAAATCGACCTACAACCAGATAATATTCTTTGGGCTTAACATGATGTTCTTTACACCAACTTGCCCATTTTTTGTCATCATCTTTCAAAGCGGATCTGCTCGTCTCAGAACCATACGCAATAAACGTTGTCTTCGGATTGTATCTGGCATATTCTTCTTTGATATATTTTTCAATGTTTACACTATCACAAATCAATAAATCTGCATGTTTTACCATTTTGGATTCAGAATATTTCCAATATTTGCGAATCGCCTTATTCCACTTTGCTCTTTTCCATTCATGTCCATCCGGATTCACATACAATTTGCCACCCAAAGCCCGAATCTGTCTTTTAAAATGCGAAATAAAAGGTCCAATTCTACAAGCCAGCACGTAAAAAATAGGTTTGCTGATTTCCGGGTGCTTTTTACAATATTTCAGACAATAATTCAATGCTGCACAATCATAATAAATTGCTTTAGCACTTCCTACATTGGGAACTTTAATGCAAAAACAATGGGCTCCGTTATGTTCATATTCTTCTGTATGATCAGATAATACAGCTACATGGTATTGAATGTTCTCCTGTTTTCTATATTCTGTTAATTTTTCAACAAATGTTTCGAACCCACCATAAGCCGCCGGTATTCCCTTTGATCCCACAATAAATACATGTTGTTTTTGATTTGATGTCATAAAATCTCCTCAATCTTTCCCTTTTGTTCTCATATTATAATGCATATATGACACTTTAACGCTTCTATTCCTCTTCCACCGTCTCCAAATACCGTCTCAGCGCATCTTTCCAATCCGGCAGTGGCTGAAAGCCATTGTCCACCAGTTTCTGCTTATTCATCCGGCTATTCTCCGGGCGTTTGGCTTTGGCTGCGTACTGGGCGCTGCTCACCGGTTCCACTTCGATGTTGACGCCGGCCTGGCGGAAGATTTCGCAGGCGAAGTCATACCAAGTGATGTATCCTCCTTCGTTGGTGGCATGATAGTTGCCATACTTATCTGTCTCGATCATATCCACCAGCAGTCTGGACAGATCGTAGGTGTAGGTCGGAGTTCCATACTGGTCGTTAACCACCGTAAGTTGATCATGAGTTTTTGCCAGATTCAACATCGTTTTGATGAAGTTTTTGCCCTTTCCAAATACCCAGGCAATACGGACAATGAAGAATTTTTCCACGTTATTGCGGACAGCCAGCTCTCCCTCGTATTTTGTCTGTCCATAGACATTGAGTGGTGTGGTGACCGGGTCATCTGGTTCCCATGGACGGGTCCCTTTTCCGTCAAAAATATAATCTGTGGAAATGTACATCATTTTGCAATCCAGTTTTTTACAGACTTTTGCAATATTTTCTGTTCCATATGCATTTACCTGACGACATTTTTCTTCGTTATCCTCGGCAGCATCCACCGCTGTCCAGGCTGCACAGTGAATGACAGCATCCGGTGCAGTTTCTGTAATCATTTTATCTACCGCCTCGGCATCTGTGATATCCAGTTCTTCGATATCAACGCCGATAGCTGTATGACCGCGTTTTTCCAACTCATTGACTACATCGTACCCCAGCTGTCCTCTGACGCCCGTAACAAATACTTTCATTTCTGCCTCCTGTATCTATTAACATCTGTTATCTGTCAACATATACTACTATTCTGTTCGAATTGTGTCTTTTTATAATTATAAATGTTTTATGAATTATCTCTGAACACAGCGAAAGCCCTATCTTAAAAAATCAACTATTCAGCCATACACTTCGGATTCGCAGCTTACGTTGCTTTTCCGCCGCTAACGCAGCTAAATCCTCAGTTTTGGCTAAACGCCATATGTCTTTCAACACAAAGGATGTCTGCAGATAAACTTGCAACATCTTTTGTGTTGAAAGTCGCATGGCTGAATAGTTTTAATAAAATAGGGCGATCATTTTTTCTGTCTATTCGGCGTCTTTTAAGCGTTCGCCGTACATGGATGCATAATAGTTCTGATATTCACCGGAAATAATTCTTTCCCACCATTCTTTATTGTCCAGATACCACTGGATTGTCTTTTTGATTCCATCCTTGAACATGGTCTCCGGAAGCCAGCCCAGCTCTCTGTGAATCTTGGCCGGGTCAATAGCATAACGCATGTCATGACCTTTCCGGTCGGTGACATGGGTGATCAAAGATTCCGGTTTGCCCAGAGCCTCGCAGATAATCTTTACGATATCAATGTTTTTCATCTCATTGTGTCCGCCGATATTGTATACTTCTCCGACTTTTCCTTTGCGGATGATCAGATCAATGGCTTTACAATGATCTTCCACATAGAGCCAGTCGCGAACGTTCAATCCCTCTCCATATACCGGAAGTGGTTTATCTGCCAATGCATTGGCAATCATCAGCGGGATTAACTTTTCCGGGAACTGGTATGGTCCATAATTGTTGGAACATCTGGAGATAGTGGTTGGCAATCCAAAAGTACGATGATATGCATTTACTAAAAGGTCTGCTCCTGCTTTGGAAGAGCTGTATGGGCTGCTGGTTTTCAGCGGAGTTTCTTCTGTAAAGAATAAATCCGGGCGATCCAGAGGAAGATCGCCATATACCTCATCTGTGGACACCTGATGGTAGCGTTTCACACCGTATTTACGGCTGGCGTCCATCATCACCTGAGTTCCGATAATGTTGGTCTGCAGGAAGATGCCCGGATCTTCAATGGAACGATCCACGTGGCTTTCTGCTGCAAAGTTCACCACAATATCCGGTTTTTCTTCTTCAAACAGTTTAAATACTGCTTCCCTGTCACAGATATCCATCTTCACAAAACGGAAGTTCGGATTTTCCATGGCGTCTTTTAATGTCTCCAAATTACCTGCGTAGGTAAGTTTGTCAATACACACAATCCGGTCTTCCGGATGTTCTTTTAACTCCAGATATACAAAGTTTGCTCCGATAAATCCGGCTCCGCCAGTTACAATTATTGTCATAACTCTTTCCTCTTTAATTTTTAATTCTCTTATTTTTTGCAAATATAAAAACTAATCTTAATCCAGGTACTTTCCGTCTAATACGTCTTTCAGATACTGACCGTACTGGTTTTTCTTCATAATCTCATAGGTTTCCATGACCTCGTCTTTTCCAATCCAGCCATTGATATAGCTCAGTTCTTCCAGACAGGCGATCTTTCTGTGAGAATGCTGCTCCACAGTTTTCACAAAATTCGTGGCATCTACGAGACTCTCATGGGTTCCTGTATCCAGCCAGGTAAATCCTTGTCCTAAAAGTTCCACATGCAATTCCTGATTGTCAAGATAAATCCGGTTCAGATCAGTAATCTCCAACTCACCACGTGCTGATGGCTTCAGATTTTTGGCATACTCAACCACACGATTATCATAGAAGTATAATCCTGTCACACAGTAATTGCTCTTCGGATGTTCCGGTTTCTCTTCAATAGATATTGCCTTGCCCTCTTTATCAAATTCCACTATACCAAAACGTTCCGGATCGTCCACATAATAACCAAATACTGTAGCACCAGAATCCTTTTCCGCTCTTTCTACCGCAGCGCGAAGGCGCTTTTTTAGGCCATGTCCATGAAAAATATTATCACCCAGCACCATAGCAACGGAATCACTGCCAATAAATTCTTCTCCAATGATAAATGCCTGTGCAAGGCCGTCCGGGCTTGGCTGTACCGCATAGCTTAAATTGACGCCAAACTGATGTCCGTCTCCCAAAAGCGCTTCAAATCTTGGGGTATCCATTGGTGTGGAGATAATGAGAATATCGCGGATTCCCGCCATCATCATGACACTCATAGGATAATAAATCATTGGCTTGTCGTAAATCGGAAGCAGCTGTTTACTGGTCACCTTTGTCAATGGGTACAGCCTGGTTCCTGATCCACCTGCCAGGATAATACCTTTCATAGTTTACATTTCCTCCTGTATTATAGATGTTTTAGATGCTTTTCTTCATAGTCTTGCTGTCAATTTCTAACTGTCGCACATGCGTATAGTTGAAAGCAAAAAGCCTTTGCGCTTAACTAAACTAAGATCGCATGCCTCAAAATGTCATATTTTAGCAAATTTATTTCATATACTATATCATATTCTTTCTTTTTAGACAATGGAAAACTGCCTATTTCATCCCGCCCTTTACCTGGTATATGTTGGCGCAGGTGTATAGTTCTTTATAGTGGGACGCGATCATGATCTCTATGCTTCCGTCCGCTGCCACCTGGATGCCTTCCGGTTCGCGGTGGCTCAGGGTTTTGGCGCCTTTGATTTTGCGGGTGTATGTACTGTTTGTTTTGTAGTTATAGGCACGGATGCGGATTGGCGCGAAGCTGGAAGCTTTGCCCAGCTGGCGCATCTCGCTCTTGCTTCTTGTGCCTTCCAAAGTATATATGGTTGTGCCGCAGATGTCAAACCCCTGGAAGTCGCCGGGGGTGCTTTTTACTCTTACGGTTTTCTTGATTTTCTTTGGATGTATGGCGGTGCCGTCGGTCAGGTCGTAAATCTGGAACTGCTGTCCGCCGTTGTTGGTGAAGCGGACGGCCAGCTGGCTGCCGTCTGCGCTGATGGCGGGATAGCAGTTGGCCGCGTAGCGGCTGCCGCCGGAACCGGAGATTGGAATGCGGTAGGTATACTGTCCATGGCGGCGCAGGGTCGTGCCGGCCCGGTAGGTAAAGCAGGTAATCGTTGAGGTGTTCTGGCTGCTGCCGGAGGGGTCGCTGCCGGTCCAGAGCCAGGTAACGCCGTTTACGGTAACGCAGTCCAGGTTGGTTCCGTGGCCGAATTGTTTCAGGGTCATATAGTCTACGGTATATTTCCCGAATCCTTTGTATTTTATGCGGGTCAGCCGCAGGTCATTTTTGTGTTTTCCTGTGTTGGCCAGCTGGGAAATGTAATAATAATAGGTGTCATCGTGGGTGTACCCCTGGGGCAGTCTTGCCGTGGTAAGGCGGGCGGCAGGATGGCGGAGCGTCAGGTCGCTGCCTTCCTTTTCTGCCGGGGTTGTGGCTGCAATTTTTCTCTTCAGAGCTTTGGTGAGCTTTTTCATGTTTATGTTTTGCTTTTTCTTTACCGTGGTGACGGCCTTGGCCTGTGTCTGAAGCGGCGCTGCTTCCAGAGGGCACAGGGCAGTTACGACCAAAATCAGTACCGCAAACCAGATGACTGTCCTGTGGGAAATACCTGATCGTTTTTTTGTGATACCCGCCGGCTTTGCCACGGCTGTTTCTCTTAGCGTTGCACCCGTTAAGATTGCTATGATTGTTTTCATAAGCCCGGCATCTTCTTTCCTTCTATTTCTCATTTTCCAGATAATTCTCCTTAATATATGCGGCGATGCGGTCTGTACTGTGACCGTCCAGGGCGCTTAAAAAGGCTTCCCGGAACTGATTCATCCGCTGTGACAGAGAGAGCGCCGCCTGGGTCTGCTCCCTTCCGGCACCGGGCCCGGTCTCCTGCTGGTTTGATCTGTACTCTTCCGGCCGGAAAGTTTTCTTCTGTTCCGCTTCATATTTGATCTCCATCCACTTTTCTTCTTCCAGCGGATTCCACCGGCCGGCCGCCATGCGGGCGGCGGTTCTTGTCATGCCGGCGAAGGTGTGTTCCACCGGGCCCGGAACCATCTCTTCGTAGGCGAAGTAGAAATCCCGGCTGGCCATGTATTCTTCTTTGTCGAAGGCATAGAAGAGCATCGGCACTTCCAGAAGGGCCGCCTCGAAGATGCTGGAGCTGTAGTCGGTGATGAGCAGGTCCGTGATCAGCAGCAGGTCGTTGATGTGGTCCCTGCCGGTAAGGTCCAGCACCCGGTTCTGCCATTTGGACGGAATGTCCAGGGGCTGGTGGACGAACGGGTGGTGTTTGACAATACAGGCAGTATCTTCCGGCATTTTTTCCATAAAGGCGTTGATATCAAAAGCATCCTGCGGATAGTAGGCATCTTTGTTGCCGTCGCCCCGGAAGGTCGGGGCAAAGAGGATGATTTTCTGGTCCCGGAGGAACGGATACTTTTCGTAGAGTTCCTCTCTTTTTTTCATTTTCCGCTGCCAGTCAAAAAGGACGTCTGTGCGAGGCACGCCGAGAGCTTTGACTTTGCTGGTCGGGATAGCAAAGGCTTCCGCGTAAATGTCGCGGATGGTCTCACTGCTGACGCTGACAAAGTCATAGTTTCTATGGTTCATGGAACTTTGCGGCGCGCCGCCGGGTTTGCCCATGCGGGTGAGACCGAAGGTCTTGAAGGCGCCGCAGGCATGCCAGAGCTGCACCACTTTGGTTTCCCGGCGGATGTTCAGCCGGTGGAGCTGCGGGTAAAAGTCTTCCAGGATAATCACCCGGGCTTCGGCACATTTTCTGGCGCATTCGCGGAGTTCTTTCTTCTTGAGGACGTCCACGGTGTGGGTATTGATGAACTCTGTCACTTCAATATCCGGGTCGTTTTCGAATCTTTTGCGGATCAGCTGCAGGTTTCCGCCCTCTTCCGGCAGACGCTCAGATAAAAACAGGACTTTGTTGCCGGTCAGTGTCTTGTTCTGGGAAACGTACTGCTCGTATTTTGACGCGAAATAGTCCGTGTGACGTTGTCTCGGGCTGTAGCTGCAGCCGCTCAGGCGGTATACGGTGTCGTTGGCTTTTTTGACTGCTCTGGCGAGGTTCTTATTCTCCTGAAACCAGGCACGGGCAATGAGAAACGGCAGGCCGATGGTGCAGCAGCCGAATTTCAGTATATTTCTTCTTCCGTTCTGTTCCGGGCGGGCGAAAAGCTCCCTCTGCACCGGGAACGGCTGGTCGTCGAGAATCCACTCTTTGACGCCGCACCAGAGGGCAAAGGTGACTGTGACCTTGTGTCTTGGCGGCTGGCGGAAGACATAAGGCAGCTCGATCTCGGCATCCGCCATGATCTGTGGACCGGATTCGCTGTCCTCAATCCGCACGTCCATGGGAAAACGCCGGTCCACCTGACGCTGGGCAAATACGGCCTGCAGTCGGATTTTTTTATTCTGCATTTCGTCCGGCAATTGACAGCGGAATCCCAGCTGCATGAGATTCTGGCTGATATTGACGGTTAATCGGTAGTTAAATTTTTTCATATGGTCCTCCCAAAATTCCGAAACCCGGCAGCGGGGGCAGCCGGTACGGTTTTTGCCGCGCGTAAGCGCAGACTCTTCCTCACAAAAATCGCGCACATCCCCCGGAGGGTTATAGTAAATGACAAATTTATTTGTCCTTTGCTATAAATATTATAATAGATTCCCGCTAAAACACAAGAAAAGTATATGGATTTTTGCTAATTGTATTGGTATAATAATTATAATGTAAGCGCATTGCATAAAAGATTTATGAGATAATCGTTTTCCTGTCATTGCAGTCCGAATGGATATGATTATTTTTCCGCAATTGTGGCAGGAAACCGTAACAGAACGGAGCGTATGATGGACAGACAATTTACTTTTGAAGAACTTCATGCGGTGGTCGCCGCTCTCCGCAGCGAGAACGGCTGTCCCTGGGACAGGGCGCAGACCCACGAGAGCATGAAGGGCAATACCATAGAAGAAGCCTATGAAGTCAATCAGGCGGTGAGTGATCTGACCACCACCGGCAATCCGGCCAACCTGTGTGAGGAACTGGGGGATCTGCTCCTGCAGGTGATGCTGCACAGCCAGATTGCCGAAGAAATGGGCGAATTTACCCTTGAGGATGTCATTGACGGCATCACAAAGAAAATGATCCGCCGGCATCCCCATGTGTTTGCCGGAGAGACTTACAAAAATGACGAGGAACGGCGGGCAGCCTGGGAGGCCATTAAGGAGCAGGAGCACCGGGAGGCCCAGGCGGCAGCACAATCCAAACCGGGAAGTTCCAGGCAGGCGGCACAAACCGGGCCGGAGAATTCCAAACAGGCGGCAGCGCATTCCGGAGCAGCGGCGGAACTCGCCAGTGTTCCGGCATCTTTTCCGGCTCTGATCCGCAGCCAGAAGGTTTTAAAAAAGGCAAAAAAGAATCATCTGATTTCTTTCCGGGAAGAGGACATTTTTAAAGAAATACTGGAATCCGTGGTGAATCTACAGCAGGCCGCTGCCAGTTCCGATAACAAAGACCAGCTCACTGCAAAACTGGGGGAAACATTATTTGCAGTCAGCAAACTGGCGGCGCTCTACAATATTCACAGCGAGATGGCTCTGACGGCGGAAACGGAGAAATTTATCGAGACCGCCGGTGATTAAACCAGCAGCCGGTAACGGAACTCTTTCTAACAAGTGCTGCAGCACTTGCTGTAAACATTCCAAAATACTGTAAGCACCCTTTGTTTTCTGAAATACCACAACGATATGGCAACTTCATTTTTCTTTTCTAAGAAAATGTTGCAATAGATACTTTTACATACGATGCCTGCCATTTACATAATCAGACGCAGACATCAGGGCAATACATGTGTGAGGAGGACTGTATTATGAAGTTTTTTATTGACACGGCAAAAGTAGAGGATATCCGCAAGGCTAATGATATGGGCGTTATCTGCGGCGTTACCACCAATCCGTCTTTGATCGCGAAAGAAGGCCGGGATTTCAACGAGGTTATCAAAGAGATCACCACCATCGTGGACGGCCCGATCAGCGGTGAGGTAAAGGCGACCACCACAGACGCTGAAGGCATGATCAAGGAAGGCCGGGAAATCGCTGCCATTCACCCGAATATGGTTGTGAAGATTCCGATGACTGTGGAAGGACTGAAAGCTGTCAAAGTATTAAGCGCAGAGGGCATCAAGACAAATGTGACTCTGATTTTCAGCGCCAACCAGGCACTTCTGGCTGCCAGAGCAGGCGCTACTTATGTATCTCCGTTCCTGGGACGTCTGGATGACATCAACGTGCGCGGCGTGGATTTGATCCGGGAAATCGCAGAGATTTTTGCTGTTTCCGACATCGATACAGAAATCATCGCTGCCAGCGTCCGCAACCCGATCCATGTGACAGACTGCGCTCTTGCAGGAGCTGATATCGCGACAGTTCCTTACAGCGTTCTCGAAACCATGACGAAACATCCGCTGACCGACGCCGGCATTGAGAAGTTCAAGAAAGATTATATCGCGGTATTTGGAGAATAATGGTTCCCTGATAACTTGTTTTCAGATCAAAACATTTTCAGACAAGGAAAGCCGCAGAGACCGGAATTTCACTGGTTTCTGCAGCTGCTTTTTATTATTTTCCGATATTTCATCCTGCCGTTTGCTGACAATATCTTTCACACCGGAAAATCTGCATTTCCTTATTTCTTATTCAACTTTGTTATTTCCTCTGACAGAATCTCATGGAACTTTCCACAATAATGCAGATAGTCAGTCAGGCACCGGTCACCCATACGATCTCTTACCTTTTCGAGCACCTGATAACCGTAGGCCAGTTCCTGGTGCAGAAGCTCCTGTCCTTTTTCAGTGAGGGAGACAAAGACATATCTCTGGTCTTCCTCGCCGTTCTTCATCTGAATGTATCCCTTTTTCTCGAGGACATGGAGCATCCGCGAGACGGCCGGACGGGACAGCTTCATGGCGGTTCCGAGGCCGGAGACCCGGACGGAGCCAACTCTTTCCGACTGTCGGCTGATGGCCAGCAGCATGGTCAGCTCCCCCAGAGGGACACTGCTGATCTGCTGGAACAGAAGGCTGGATTTACGCATCTGCACGATCAGCTCTTTATAATCGTCGGTACAGATCGTCTGATGTTCAGTCTGGCTGTCGCTGTCTTCTGCCTGACAATTCCTCTGACAACGTTCTTGTTCGTGATAATCTTCTTCACTCTGCATTTGCTGTACGTTTTGTTCCGATGGCCCTGCTTCTTCGAATTCCATATTTCCTCCCAGATCTGCTCTCTACTCTTCTGCCTTTCTCTCAGACATAGGCACGTATGTTTTCTCTGCGGCAATGCTCTGGTATGCCGGACGAATGATCTTATCGCAGTTCATAAGCTCCTCGATACGGTGCGCGCTCCAGCCGACCACACGGGCTACAGCGAACATCGGTGTGAAAAGCTGATCCGGCAGACCGAGCATACGATACATGAATCCACTGTAAAAGTCAATATTGGCGCTGACGCCTTTGTAAATCTTCCGGCGGCTGGTGATAAGTTCTGTGGCCAGGCGTTCCACGGTCTCATAGAAATGGAACTCGTCTTCGTAGCCTTCCTCAATAGCCAGTTTACCCAGATATCCTTTAAATATCTGCGCTCTCGGGTCAGAAATGGAGTAAACGGCATGTCCCATACCGTAGATGAGGCCGCTGTGGTCAAAGGCTTCTTTATTGAGAAGGCGAAGCAGATAATTCTTAATCTCGTCCTCATCCTTCCAGTCTTTGACTTCTTCTTTCATCTCATCAAACATGCGGACCACCTTCAGGTTCGCGCCGCCGTGCTTCGGTCCTTTCAGAGATGCCAGGGACGCGGCGATGGCGGAATACGTATCGGTTCCCGAAGAGGTTACCACGTGATCTGTAAAGGTGGAGTTATTGCCGCCGCCGTGATCCATATGAAGCACAAGGGCGATGTCAAGAATTCTCGCTTCCAGATTCGTATATTTCTTATTCGGACGCAGCAGGCGGAGAATATTTTCCGCTGTGGACAGCTCCGGCTTTGCGGAATGCAGATAAAAACTCTTGCCTTCCACATAGTGGTTATACGCCTGATAGCCGTACACTGCCAGCATCGGCATGGTGCTGATCAGCTGCAGGCACTGGCGCAGTACATTGTCAATCTGAATATTATCCGCCATATCATCGTAGCTGTAGAGAGTCAGAATACTTCTCTGCAGGGTATTCATCATGTCTTTGCTCGGCGCCTTCATGATAACGTCCCGGACAAAGTTGGTCGGAAGGGTTCGGTAACTTCCCAGCAGTTTCTGGAAATCAGCAAGCTCTTCCGCAGCCGGCAGGCGGCCGAACAGGATCAGGAATGCGGTTTCCTCGAAACCGAATCGTTCTTCCCTGGCAAATCCGGAAACCAGATCCTTGATATCGTAACCCCGGTATCTCAGCTCACCTTCGCAGGGAACGCTTTTTCCGTCCACGATCTTAGAAGAGGTAATGGTGGAAATGTCTGTCAGTCCCGCCAGAACGCCTTTTCCATTCACATCTCTGAGTCCCCGGAGAACATGATAGGTATCATATAAACCCGCTGGTATCTGACCATGCTCCATGCAAATAGCGGCCAGCTTCTGAATCTCCGGTGTCATTGCAGAATATTCATTCATGTCTGTCAGTCCCCTTTCTATAAACCAAATCATACATAAACAGTTTTCCCTGTCTGATCTGCGGGCAGTAAGAAATCATCGCCCGCCAATCTTTCACAAAAATAGTTGCTCTTGTTAATTAACTATGTTAATTATTATACTGAAAAAAATTCTTCTTGTCAATCTTAGATAAAACCGCCAAAAAATTACCCTGTTTATAAAAAGTTTATGCAAAAACCGTTTTCTTATCACTAAAAATTTATGTATTATGTACAAGTTTTTTCTGTTTTTCAAATTCCAATTGTGCTATACTATAGCTATCTTTTATAAAGGGGATAGTATGCGCCTGCGGCGGCATATTTATTTTCCGAAGACGAACCTGCCCGCCGTGATTCCCCTGTCATTGAAAAACAGATGTCATTTTTAAGAAAGGAGCGTATCAAAATGCAAATACAACGTCTCGTAGATCTGGAGGATTACGAATTTGATACATTGCTCGTTACATATAACCACAAAAACCGTCTGAGCATTGAACTTGGCAAGGTCAGCGAGATTTTTAAAGCTCTCCAGGACGACGACCTGGTTGGCGGAAGCAAGGTGTATGGACTTCGGGGCAAAGATTTCTCTTACCAGGGACAGCCTTATTATAACCTGATCTTTATCGGTATTCCGGAGCACGCCTCACCGAGAAGATATCAGCTTCAGTTCGGCGCTGCTCTGAAAGAGGCAAAGAAGTTAAAGGGACATAATCTGCTGATGACCGCCATCGGCGACGACGTGGCCTACTGGCTGAATTCCGCCATGAGAGGCATTCTTCTCGCAGATTACTCTTTTGATAAATACCATTCCGATAAAAAGGATTCCCCGGAACTGAATCTGGGCATTCTCACCGGCGTGGATTCCGCTTCTTTCAAAAAAGAAGAACAATATTCCCATATGATGGCATCTGCCGTTGCTCTGGCCAGAGATCTTGTCAACGAGCCGGCAAATGTAATGACGCCTTCTGCCCTCGCCGACGCGGCAAAGGAAGTCTGCGAGAAGCAGAACATCAAATGTACCATTCTCGAGCGGGAGGACTGCGAAGCTCTGGGCATGAACGCTTTTCTTGCTGTGGCCAGAGGCTCCAAGCAGGCTCCGAAGTTCATCGTGATGGAGTACAACGGACGGGTCACCGATGAAGAAAAGATCGCTCTGGTCGGCAAGGGTATCTGTTTTGATGCCGGCGGATATAATCTGAAGCCTTCCGCCTCCATGAAGGGAATGCACGGAGATATGGGCGGAGCTGCCGCAGTTATCGCCGCTATGAGCGCCATCGCTCAGGCGAAGCTTGGCATCAATGTAACCGCCGTGATTCCGGCCTGTGAAAATATGGTTTCCGGCAAAGCAATGAAGCCGGGAGATATCGTTGCTTCCATGAACGGGAAATATATCGAAGTTGTCAACACTGACGCCGAGGGCCGCATGGCTCTGGCGGACGCCATTACCTACGCCATCCGGGAATGTGGCGCCACTTCCATCATAGACGTGGCCACCCTGACAGGCGCATGCGAGGTTGCTCTGGGCAGCCGCTATACCGGTGTATTCAGTAACAGCGATGATCTGATCGCAAAGCTGGTGCAGGCTTCCATTCTCGCCGGAGAAAATATCTGGCGTATGCCGCTGGGCGACGATGAATACAAGGATCTGAACGTTTCTTCCGTGGCTGATATCGCCAACTGCGGTACACAGTGCGGCGCCATCGCAGCCGCCAGATTCCTCAATGAATTTGTGGAGAGAAAGCCGTGGATTCATATGGATATTGCCGGAACTTCCGACTCCGATGCCGACACAGAGATCTACTCCAAAGGCGGCACCGGTGTTTCTGCCATGACTTTATACGAGTTTGTAAAGTTAATGGAGAAGCCTTATAAGAGCTATTAAACAGATGGTGCCTCCTGCCTGTCCGGCGCAGGACAGGCAGACCGCTGCTGTTTGTTCAATGATATCTAAAAATCTTTCTGCACAGGATACCTCCTGGTATACAGACAGACTTCTCTATGAGAACTGTCTGTATACCGGCTGTGAGGAACATTTTTTATGAAAAAGAAGGGCGCGTCCGATGTCTCAGTTTACCGACATCGGGCGCGCCCCCTTTTATCTGTTCTTTCCAACCGCTTCAGTCAGCAGTGTATTGACAAGACCTATCTTCTCCCGCTGTATGCTATCAATCTTTCCATCAGTCAAACAGCATGGCTTCCCGGATGACCACATTTTTATTTTTTCTCCAGATGGAGGGGAATTCGCGGATACTCAGCGGGCAGGTGCCTCGTCCCACTTCCAGGGTGATACACGGGATATCTCTCTTATAAAGGAAATATTCCCTGGAACATCCTGCTGCTGAGCTGAGACTTTCTGTCGGCATCAGGCGATAGCCTGTCAGACTCTGTGCCGTCCTATACATGCGGTCAGTCACCTGCTCCACCTTTGTTTCCGCGTTGCTGGCACATCTTCCATATAAAATGGATCCAGTGGAATGATAGCTGACCACACCCGCAATCTGACCATTTTTCTCAATCCGGTTGACCATTTTGACCAGAGCTTTTACTTCCGGCTCACTGGCCGCCTTGCTGCCATGGAAACCGGCGTATCCGCGGACACCGCCCTTTCGGAACGCCACGGCCCAATTCCGGTTCAGATCCACGCCCCGGGCGTTGGCCTTCCATCTCAGAGCACTTCCCGGCATCTTACGAAGGGCTGCCCGCAGACTCTTATCCCGTATGGCCCCAAATCCAAACTGACTGATGGCCGTTCCGTCAGGATTGGCGGACGGCACATAATGAATGGCAACTTTGTCAAGAACATCCGCCACTTTCGCGCCGCTGATCTTCTTATTATATTTCTTCAGATAATACTCAAGCTGGCGCATACAAAGCTGCGTTGTCATATATTCCCTCGCATGAAGATTCGCAATGACCACCAGATGTTTTTTCGCCTGGGTATTGCCCAAAACCACCTCGTAAAGGTTCCGGTCATCCGCTGACCGTCCGATGACATTGACCTGGCAGCGATCCGGATATTTCTTTTTCAGCTGTTTTAAATCTTTCCGATACTCCGCATATGTATATTTCTGGTGATTTGTTGATACAATGGCCGCCTCCGTTTTCTGTCCATGGGCAGCCCATAGTCCCAGTCCCACGAACAGAAACAAAAGCAGCCATATCTTCCGCCTTTTTACAATACTTTTCATCCGTTGTCTCTCCTTCTTTATTTTGTAAAAGAATCGTAACATTCTATTAATAATTTACATGAAAAGTGGAAAATCGTCAACAACGGATTTTTTTCAAAAAAATATGACATAACCGTTTGCCTGCATTAACAGCAAATTTACGGCATGTCACAGTTTTCCTCTCACTATACAAACTTTTCCGGACATAGTAAAAGAGAGCATCTGACTACCAATTCAAATGCTCCCTTTCACTGTTCACTTATTATGTCCAACGGTCTATACCTCCTGTTCATAATATAGTTTCGGTTAATTACTTATGTTTTTGTCGGACCGTACCTCAAATACTTTTCCTCTTAACCTTAAGAAGAACTTTCCGGGAATCTCATATCACCAATTCTTTTCCTATCCCTTGCACTATAACCGGTTATCTTCATCCACCTTCAAGCTTCCTTAAAATCTCGAGCGAACTTTCTTATGATCACAATTTCAAAGTGCCAATCCTATGAATCCTAAGATAAACTGCACGGTGACCTGTACATCTTCTGCTTCTCAACTCATCGGGCTCAATCACTGACAACCCCTTACCTCTTGTACCTCTTCCTTCAGCTTCTCCTGAATTCCAATCTTACTACTTCCGGTGGTCTGTACCTCCTGCCTTAGTATCGTTTGAGTGTCAGATTAAAGTTTTTGGTGGTCTGTACCTCCTTTGCTTAGTATAGTTTTGAGTCTGAAATTACTCTTTCTGGCGGTCTGTACCTCCTGTTACTTATTTAAATCTTGAAATTAAATTAACCTTCTTGGTGGTCTCACCTCTTTTTCTTTTACAAAAAACTGAAAATTAACAATTACAAGATCTATATAAAGGACTTTGTCCGTCCTGTCTTTGTTTGTATCTGTATTATAATTCTAACGCCCGATTTTGTCAATACTATTTTTCAAAAAAATTTTTGTTTTTTCAAAATGATTAAATATTCTGATAAATATTAGTTTTTACATCTATAATTAAATATTTTTCTGATAATTTATTCTTTTGACACAATCAGCACAGAAACAACGGTCCGTCACAAGATTCTGACGTCTATTTCCTTATTTTAAACTTCTTCTGAATGTCATAACGCCCCCACAGTTCCACATCGTTCTGTCTGGCCAGATTGCGGGCGCTTTTTGTGAAACCGCTGTTGGTCACCACCATGGCCCGGTCGGCATCATAGTAAGCCACAGAGCCCACAGCCTCCTGCACCGCGGAAATACCAACATTTTTCTCATAACGTTTGGCCTGCACCACTATTTTTTCCCCATGTTTCCGGACAATGAGATCTGCCCCGTAATCATGACTGAAATCTGTCAGCGTCACCCGGTAGCCCAGATGTTTAAACTGTGCCCGCAGATATTTCTCGAATGCTCTGCCGCTTAATTTATCTACTTTTCGCATGGACATACCGAGATACCGGCGGCTGATCAGGCGGCGAAACAGAAGCAGCAGTCCCACCGCGCAGAGAATCGTATAAAAAACGCATTCTTCTCCCTTAGCTTCTGTGTACATCATATATCCCCTGCCATAAGCGCCGATGACCAATACTGCCAATATCCCTGTCATGATGTCAAATACTCTCATTGTCCCTTTCCTTTCTTCTGTCCGCCGCGCCGTTTCTTTTCCGGATAAATCGCTTTACATTTCTGAAAAACCGGACGGTCACGGCTGAATATGCAAGTAATTATACTATAATTTCCCGGTTTTTTCATTGTTTTTCCGTTATCGCTATTCTATAATGAATACTAATAGAGACAACGGAAATTTGATTCCAGGAGGGGGGATATACTTTGTCAGATTTCAATACATATTTTTTGATGAAAGAATCCGATGTGATCGCTTACGTTCAGGCTAAGCTGCATTATTTTAACGACGCAGCCGCTCTTTCCTGCAAGGAAATCGGAGACGGCAACCTAAATTACGTTTTCCGGGTAAAAGATGAGAAAACCGGCCGTTCTGTCATCGTAAAACAGGCCGGAACGCACCTGCGCATCTCCGATAAAATGACACTGACCACGGACCGTGGCCGCATCGAGGCCAGTATCTTAAAACTGCAGGGAATCCTGAGCCCGGGACTGGTGCCGGAGGTATACCTCTATGACGGCGTCATGTGCGCCATGATCATGGAGGACATGGTGGGGCACACCATGATGCGTACCGGCCTCATTCACCATGAAGTTTATCCGAAGTTTCCGGATCAGATCACCACATTTCTTGTGAACTGCCTTTTGATGACCACCGATATTGTTATGGATCATCAGAAAAGGAAAGCACTGGTGCGGGAGTTTTCCAACCCGGAGCTCTGTGATATCACGGAAAATCTTGTCTTCGGAGAACCGATTCTTAATTATAATAGAAGAAACGACGTGTTTCCTCCGGTGAAAGATTTTGTGGAAACGGAGATCTATCAGGACGAAAAATTGAAGGCGGAAGTGGCTAAACTTAAGTTTCGTTTCATGAATTACGCCCAATCCCTGATTCACGGTGATCTGCACACCGGTTCGGTATTTATCAACCAGGAGCACACTTTTGTCTTTGATCCGGAGTTTGCCTTCTTCGGCCCTATGGGCTATGACATCGGAAATGTCATCGCCAATCTTTTCTTTGCCTGGGCCAACGGCAACGCCACCATAAAAGACCCGGAAGAAAAGGCGCATTTCTGCGGCTGGTGCATGGGCGCCATTCTGGAAGTGGTGGATTTGTTTAAAGAGAAGTTTGTGCGTCTCTACGATGAACAGGTGACGGAACCGCTGGCAAAATCCGCCGGATTTAAGAAGTCTTACCTGCGGGATATTCTCGCTGACACGGCAGGATATGCCGGAACCGAATGCATCCGCCGGATCGTGGGCATGGCTCATAATAAAGATATCACCGTCATCGAAGATATGGAAAAGCGCGCCTGCGCTGAGAAGATTCTTCTGACGTTTGCCAAAGATCTGATTCTTCACCGGGAAGACTTTCAGACCTCCGGAGATTACCTCCAGGCCATGGAAAAGGCTATCCGGGCCATCGAGCCGGAGAATCCTCTGCTCGGGCCGGAGAAAACGATCCTTGACTACGATACCGTGGCTCTGGATGATGAGAACCACGCCCTGGTGATCATTGACCAGACAAAGCTTCCTTCCCGCATTGAGATTCTTTCTCTTACCGCGCAGGAAGATATCTGGGACGCCATCTACCTTCTCAAGGTGCGGGGCGCTCCGGCCATCGGCGTGACCGCTGCCATCGGTATTTATCTGGCCGCCAGAGAAATCGCTCTTTCCATGGCGTCTCAGAACGGCAATTCCGCCGGACAGGCGTCTTCGGATTATGATGAATTTCTTCGCCGTTTCCGGGAAGCTTCTGCCTATCTGAATTCTTCCCGACCGACGGCTGTGAACCTTTCCTGGGCTCTGCGCCGCATGGAAAATGTGGTGCAGGACCACAAGGGGGATTCTGTGCCGCAGATTGTAACTGCCCTTCACGATGAGGCCCTTACCATCCGCGAGGAAGATATTCTGGTATGCCGCTCCATCGGAAAGTACGGCCTCTCCCTGGTGAAACCGGGCGACGGCCTGCTGACCCACTGCAATGCCGGTCAGCTTGCCACAGTCAAATACGGCACCGCCACAGCTCCGATGTATCTGGGTCAGGAGAAGGGATATCATTTTAAAGTATACTGTGATGAGACCCGTCCGCTCCTGCAGGGCGCCAGACTGACCAGTTTTGAATTAAAGAGCGCCGGTCTGGACGTCACTCTGCTGTGCGATAACATGTCTGCTTCCCTCATGCGCGAGGGTAAGATCCAGGCTGTATTTGTGGGCTGTGACCGGGTGGCCAGAAATGGGGACACCGCCAACAAGATTGGCACCTCCATGGCCGCTCTCGCCGCCAAACGCTATCATGTGCCATTTTATGTGTGCGCGCCGACATCCACCATTGACATGAACACCGCCACCGGTGATGATATTATCATTGAACAGAGAAAACCGGAAGAAGTCACTGATATGTGGTACGAAAAACCAATGACCGCTCCCAGCGTAAACGTTTATAATCCAGCTTTTGATGTGACCGACCATGATCTGATCACGGGCATTGTCACAGAATTCGGCGTTGCTTATCCGCCGTACGGAGAATCCTTCCAGGAAATTTTCCTGAAAAAGCAGATTCGTGATACCGTACAGCGGATGTTAAAAGATATGAAATAGGAAATCTGCCGGGGCAGACATACAGCCATGTTCTGCCCCGGCAGGTTTTGGCATTCCTGAGCAAACTTATTTTTCCCATTTATAAAAATAAGTTTTCAAAAAAGCAAACATAATATTATAAATACCTTTCCTGTACTATAGATTTATCATTTTCTCCACCCTGCCGGATATTTATTTTTTAAGGTAGCGCCGGCCACTTTGCCAAATCCCAGCGGGAAACCGTCGGCAAGAACCAGATACCAGCCATTTCTGCCCGACTGTTTTTTTCTGCTTTTCGACTGTGAATCTCCCGCCTGCATTCTGCTTTTCAATCGCATATCTTCTGCCTGCATTCTGCTTTTCGACTGTGAATCCCCCGCCTGCATTCTGCTTTTCGACAGCATATCTTCTGCCCGCATTTCACTTTCGTCTCCCGCTGCTGCCAGGCTGTCATCCTGTTCTCCTGACCAGTCCAGGGACAGACTTTCTCCCCGAAGATAGTTCTCCAGACGTGGGTCCCGGCCCGAGAAATTCAAACAGCGATCAAACGTATCTTTTGAGAGAATCAGCGCAAACGGCTGAGACGGCTCAAAACGCTTTTTCTTGAAATCTCCCATGTAAATGCCATTGCGAAGGAAATGAATGCCCTTTGCTTCCCTTGTCTCTTCCGGTACGTAGTAGAGCTTCTCTCCCCGGACATCCATGCGTTCTGGTTCCAGATCCAGCAGTACATGGGAAAAGAACTCGGCGGCTGCCTGCTGCTGCTCTTTGCCGAGGTCTTTGCACACTTCCCACCAGTGCTTGTTCCGGCCATTCTGCCGGCCCTGCCCGGAATCTTTTCTTCTTTTTTTCTTATCTTTTTTACGTTTTCCGGCTTTTATATCGCCCGCCGGCGCGTATGTCATCCGGATTCGTTCTGGCTGGATGTTTTCTGGCAGAATTTGTTCTGCCGGTGTGTTTTCCATCTGCTCTCGTTCTGTCTCTCCACGCTGACCGGCGCCTTCTTCTTTTTTATGGAGCAGCGCCATGAAATGTCCTTCTCCCGGCATCTTGTGAGGAAAAATACGCCGGCAGAGATGACAGCTTTCATGGAATTCTTCACCGGCAAAGGCAGTAAGTCCCCAGGAGAATCCTTCGTAATCCTCCATGGGAATCACTTCCATCTCCGGGCGTTCCCGGAGCAGATGGGTGATGACCCTCTCGTTTTCCGCCGGTGAAAATGTACAGGTAGAATAGAGCATCTTGCCGCCGGGCCGCAGCATATCCGCTCCATGCAGAATAATCTCCTTCTGAAGCCGGGAAAAATATTCCGGCCCCTTCTCCTGCCAGGCGTCGATGACCGCCGGATTCTTCCGGAACATGCCCTCTCCGGAGCAGGGTGCGTCCACCATGATTTTGTCAAAGTACTCCGGATATTTCTCCGCCAGAACATAGGGCGGCTCATTGGTGACAAAGGCGTTGGATATCCCGAACAGCTCCAGATTGCGCAGAAGGGCCTTCGCCCGGGCGTTGTTGATATCATTGGCCACTAAAAGCCCTTTCCCCCGGAGTTTTGCTCCCAGGGCGGTCGCCTTGCCGCCGGGCGCCGCGCACAGATCCAGTACCCGTTCGCCGGGCTGCACCGGCAACCGGGAGGCCGGAGTCATGGCGCTTGGTTCCTGCAGATAGTAAAGCCCCGCCGCATAAAATGGATGTCTGGCCGGAGCGTCTTCTTCCTCGTAAAAATATCCCTCTGGTATCCACGGGATTTTTCTCAAATGAAAAGGAGCAATTCTTTCGAATTCCTCCAATTCTATCTTTGAAGTATTTACCCGCAGACCAAATTGTCTTTTTCCGTCAAAGCCTCTTAAAAATGCTTCGTATTCTTCCCCGAGAAGCTGCTGCATCATGTTCTGGAAGCTTTCCGGTAACTGCAATTTCGTCATTGATTTTCTCCACATTGATTCTTTTTGCGTATCATCTCACTGATGATCTGTTTTCTTGTGACAATTCCAATGAATACATTTCTCCCATCCACCACGGGAACGAAGTTCTGATTCATAATATACTGGTCCAGCTCCGCCATATTGGCATCAATGCTCACCGCTTTGTAGTCCCATTTTTTCCTTAAAGATGAAACCCGTACCTTCCGCATGGCTTCCATGTCCATGTGGTAATCCTCGATGAGATTCCAGAGGAAATCCCCCTCTGTGACTGTTCCCACATAGTGTCCTTCCTCGTCAATGACCGGCACCGCCTGAAATCCATTCTTATGTATGACCCGCAGCGCCCGGCCGACGGTATCCTCATGCTCAATATAGGTCACTTCACTTTTTGGAAGCAGAAAAAATGAAATATTCATATAACCCTCCCTGTTTCGTCTCACACTACCCGCACCGCACATGAAGCGCGCCCTTCGCGGAGTAAGATTTTATATTTCATGTGCCGTATCCTCTGTATGTGATAATCCCAATAAATTTACGGTACATATGCTCTTGCCTTATCATACCACACCTGCGGTGTTTTAGATATAAAAATACAGAAGCTTCATGAAATCTTCATATTTTTGTAAAATTGGGATTTGTAAAGGTGGTAACATCTATCTGCTCAGACAGACAATGTCGCAAGGGCACATACGGATTCGCCCGTCTCGGCCCTCAGTCGGACGGTCCAGGGATATCTTTATGAAGCTGTCTTCCCCAGTCCTCCTTCACAGCTCGCGGCCGAAAGCCGTATGTGTCCAAAACGCCATCTGCCTGTTGAGAAACCTTTGTTCCACCTTTACAAACATCCTGTGCTACGCTGACAAAACAGCCAGTTATGGCTACAGATGAATCAGCGGATACCAAAATTTACGGCCGCTTCTGTCGGTTTGAATCAGGTATTTTTGTTATCATCGATGGACCGTTTAACAGTCAAAAACTGCCACAATCTGTTGTTTCGCCAGGGTAGCCAGGATTCTTTGTAAATCTCTATGCACGCAGACTACATTTGGAGAAGACGAGGTATTGATATGGTTTGACGACGACTGTGAGCGCAGGCGTCTGATTTATATTGATGAAATACAGCCAGGTACCAGTCTGCCGAAGTGGAGGAGGAGAACTTTTATCAATACCTTGTCTTCGGTAAAGCAGCCTTCTGTGGGCTGCAAAAAGATTTACAAATCCCAATTTGTATCCTCCCCCATCCCATGTTATAATTTTTCAATACGGGGTCTTGTGGCTGGATCCCATCACATTTTCATTGAAAGAAAGGGTACGTTTTATGAGAGAGACATTACTTTTGTATAATATCAATGACAGGAAAACCCGCAGTGTCATTCAGTTGACTGCTGTTCAGATGAAGATACGGGTGCGGATCGTTTCGCCTTCCCAATATCATATGCCGCTGGGACTGCTGGCGTTCGGTAAAGAGGAAGATCAGAAGGAGTATCTGACGGAGGCTCCTGCGGAGTTTGAAGACGCCATGCTGGTATTTGCCGGTCTTTCTGTCGGCAGGCTGAATGCTTTTTTATCGCAGATGGCGAAAAAACGAGTGCCGCAGATCGACCTGAAAGCTTCGCTGACGGAGCACAACGCGGTTTGGGATTCGGTCACCCTGCATGATGAACTGGTAAAGGAGCATGCTTCCATGCACGGCGACGGGCCGGCAGCGTCCGAAGAGGATACGGCCCGGGAAACAGGAACGAATCCCCGGTAAAGAGAAAAGGACGGCGGTTTTGCCGGTTCTTCGTTTCCGGAGCGTTTTGCCGCCATTTTACAATCGCTGACAGGGGCTGACAGACAGGAGGGATGGCTGTGAATATTAATGACATCGAGGGATTTATCAAGACATATGAAGAACAGAGTTTTTCAAAGGCTTCTGAGGAAATGTATACCTCCCCGCAGGGTATCAGCTATATGATACACAAGATGGAAAAGGAACTGAATGTACCTTTGTTTGAGAGAACCGGCGGAGGTGTCTCCCCCACTGTGTACGGAGATATATTTTTTAAATATGCCGTGGCGATCACATCGGCTTTTGACAAAGCCAGACGGGAGATCAATCTGACACAGGCACGGGAAAACGGCATCGTCCGCCTGGCCTGTGCGTATGGCATTGTCCGGTTTTTTTCGCCAGAGTATATTCTGGATTATAACCGGCGGCACAGCGGCAAACATCATCCCCGGATCAATTATATGGAATTTCCGGATAAAGATGTGATCAGTCAGGTTCGTGCGGGCCAGTATGACATCGGCATCTCTCCATATACCGACGGCACAGAGGGCGTGCGCATTGACCCCTTATTTTCCATGGATCTTTATCTTATCGTGTCACCCCAGAGTCGTTTTTACCACAGCCGCGAGGTTTCCCTGAAAGACATTTCCACGGAGCCCATGATTCTGGAAAATGAGCGTTTTGTGATCCATGATCTCTTTCTCACAGCCTGCGGCCGGTATGGCATTGAGCCAAATATATTTTTTACTACCAGCGGTTTCAGCCTGAGCTACAAATTATGCAGGGAGGGACACGGAAATACCCTTTCTATGCATTACATTTTTAAGGATATGAAAAACAGTTCTTTGCGGGCGATTCCCATTAAAGAACGTCTGCGCTGGAACGTGGGATTTATCCGGCCGAAAGACTGCCTGACGACGGAGGCTGTGTCGGATTTCATGGATTATACCAGAGGGTATTGTAAGAATCTTTTGAAATCTCACAAAAATATTTTGTTTGCCTGATTTCATTTCCCATGCTATATTGTGCTCAGTCCCAGACAAAGGCGTTCGGATTTCATTTCCGGACGCCTTTTCTTATTCCGGAATAATTGGGCCAAACATTGTTATAGACAGGAGGAATATATTATGGGAAGTATTGGAAGTATGAACAAACCGAGTAAGGGTTTTTTAGTCGCAGCAGTTCAGATGCCTGTTCCAATTGTTAATTCCAGAAAGGATATCGATAATCAGGTCAAAGAGATCGTCCGTACTCTGCACGCCACCAAGGCCGGATATCCCGGCGCCGAACTGATTGTCTTTCCTGAGTACAGTACCCAGGGATTAAATACGTCAAAATGGCTGACGGAAGAATTCCTTTGCGATATCCCGGGAAAGGAAACCGATGCTTTTGCCAAGGCATGTAAAGAAGAAGGCGTGTACGGCGTATTCTCCATTATGGAAAGGAATCCGGACCCTTCAAAGAATCCTTATAATACTGCAATCATCATTAATCCTGACGGAGAAATTTGTCTGAAATACAGAAAATTGTTTCCATGGAATCCTATCGAACCATGGTATCCCGGAGATCTGGGCATGCCTGTGTGCGACGGACCTGGAGGATCCAAGCTGGCTGTCTGTATCTGTCATGACGGCATGATTCCTGAACTGGCCAGAGAAGCTGCATACAAAGGCTGCAACGTTTATATCCGTATCTCCGGCTACAGCACTCAGGTCAATGATCAGTGGATTCTCACCAATCGTTCCAATGCATGGCATAACCTGATGTACACAGTGTCTGTCAACCTCGCTGGCTATGACGGTGTATTTTATTACTTTGGTGAAGGTCAGATTACCAACTATGATGGTACTGTTCTGGTACAGGGACAGAGAAATCCTTATGAGATCGTCACCGGAGAAATTTTCCCGGAAAATGCGGATGCCGCCCGAAGAGAATGGGGCCTGGAAAATAATATCTACAATCTGGGACACAGAGGATATGTGGCAAAACCAGGCGGCGAATCCGATGCCGGTTTAACATATATTAAAGATCTGGCAGCCGGAAAGTATCACCTTCCGTGGGAAGACGAGATGGAAATCAAAGACGGATCTATCTACGGATATCCTACTACCGGCGGAAGATTTGGTACCGAGCCGGGAGCCGATCCTTATGGCATTCATTCCTATAAAGGTTTAAAATATACAGAAGACTGATAGATTTATAAGAAAATGTACATATGAACTTTCTCACAGGGATACCATTGGTTCTCAGGAATCGATGGTATTCCTGTTTTAATGTTATTTCTGTTTTTTGAAAAAAAGCGGCCGAATGTGACAGCTGTCTCGTGCAGAATGAATCTGCAGCAAGGAAAACCTGTCAAAATCGACCGCTTTTTTCTTTTTTATAATATCTGGCTGTCAGCCCTTACTGTGCTTCCCCGGCTGCCGATGTGGCCGCTGCCGCTTCTGTAGATGCCGCTGTATCCGCTGCACCGGCTGCTGTCGTGGTCTCCGTGGACGCTGCCGTGGTATCGGCTGCTCCGGCCGCTGTCGTAGTTTCCGTGGACGCTGCTGTGGTATCGGCTGCTCCGGCCGCTGTGGCTGTCTGTGCCGGAGCTGTCTCTGTGGCAGCTTCTGTGGCTGTGCTTTCTTCTGTGTGAAGCACCAGCTCTGCCCACAGTTCCTGGTTCACGTCTTCATCGTAATTCCATTCTGCCTCCAGGTCTTTGGTCCATCCGTCATAAACTTCGGAGAACTTCGTCTGCTGACGCTCAGAGATGATGGACTGCCGGTTGCTTTCGGTGGCATCGGCGTCGGTGTACGCATCCAGTCTTGCGATGACATAGCCGTTATCACATTCCTGCACTTCCTGGGTGATGTCGCCGTCTTTCATGGTGGCCAGCAGCTTCTCAAAGGCTTCGCCTTCCTCGGATTCTCCGGCTGCGAAAGTTTCTGAAGTATTGGTGTAGTTCTGCTCTTTGGCAATATCTGCTATATCAGTTCCGGACTGCAGTTTTGCCAGAGCCGCCTGGGCTGTGGATAATACCTGCGCCTTCTCTTCATCGCTCATGTCCACAGTATTTCCCTCATCGTCTGTGGTGGTCGTGGCAAATACCACACGGGAGATGGTAGTCTCTCTTGCCTCATCGTCACTGACGTTCGTGTCGGTATCCTTGACCATATATTCCTGCACCTTGGCCGCCAGCGCATTTTCCTCGTAGATCTCTGTCATATCATCTTTATCGGCGCCGCACTCTGCCAGAATCTCCGCTCCGGATTCATCTTTGGCGAAGGCTTCCGCATATTCTTCACACTGTTTTTCTTCATCCTCACTCAAAGAAGCTCCCGCTTCCTCAGCGTGATTATTCAGAACGATAATCTGTTTGATGCGGGCGATGATCTGTTCTTTGGCGTAGTCTTCAAAAGTCTGCGCATTTCCTTCATCGTCGGTCCCCATATCCATGGTCCAGAAATTATCCCCGAAATAAGAAGAATAAGAAGCCTCGTACTGAGCCGCTGTCATTTTTCCGTAAATCCACGCTTTTTTCAGGGGAACATCCACCCCGTCATAGGTGAACAGCGTCTCATTTCCATTCTGTGTAACTTCCCCTTTTCCGCCGGAATTGCCGCAGCCGGTCATGGTGCCTATGGCAAGAACAAGACCCATGGCCGCAGCCGCCAGGCGTTTTGTACCGTGTTTCATTGCTTACCTCCTGTATTTCCTTTTATTTTGACACGAAATCAAAAATCTGTATTTATAAAACGAATATCTCTGTTCGTTTTATTTCTCCTGTATTGTACAATATTTCTATAATATGGTCAAAAGATATTTGTCCTATGGGACTTTCTGTCCGGCCGCACCGCATCGCTCACCGTTCCAGCAATCCGTCAATGCGGGCGATGATCTCTTTGACTCTCGTCAGAAGATCTTTTTTCGGAATCTCCCCCGGATCATAGACGAAAACCGGATTGGTTTCCGGACGGATCCGCATCCGGCCGCGGAAGGATTTTAAGAAATCGTCGATTTCATCCACCTTGACTTTCGCCCGGGCGTTCATGACAAAGGAAAGCGCCGTGCCTTTCTGCTCGATGGCGAGAATCCACGCCTGATGGGCCTGCTGTTTGACCAGAGCCACATCCATGAGACGCAGCGTCGGCGCCGGCACATCGCCGTAGCGGTCGGTGAGTTCTTCGGTGAGATCCTCGTATTCTTCCTGATTTTCGATGACCGCGATCCGCTTGTACAGCTCCAGTTTCTGACTTTCATTTCCCACATAGGAAGCGGGAATGTAGGCATCGATGGATAAATCCACGGTGGTCTCGAAGGTATCTTCCTCCTGTTTCTCACCTTTCATCTGCATGACGGCATCGTTGAGCATCTTACAATAAAGATCATATCCCACCGCCTCCATGTGTCCGGACTGCTCGGCGCCCAGCAGATTACCCGCGCCCCGGATTTCCAGATCGCGCATGGCGATTTTAAAGCCGCTGCCCAGATCTGTAAACTCCCGGATGGCCTTGAGACGCTTCTCGGCTTCCTCTTTTAAGATGGAGTTTCGCCGGTACATGAGAAACGCATAGGCGGTCCGGTTGGAGCGGCCCACCCGCCCCCGAAGCTGATAGAGCTGGGACAGTCCAAAGTTTTGAGCGTCATGGATGATGATGGTGTTGGCATTGGAAATGTCCAGTCCCGTCTCGATAATGGTGGTGGACACCAGCACATCAATCTCTTTGTTGACAAAGGCAAACATAATCTGTTCCAGCTGACGCTCGCCCATCTGTCCGTGGGCGAATTCCACCACGGCTCCGGGCACCAGTTTCTGGACGTCCGCCGCCACACTGTCAATATTATTGACACGGTTGTAGACATAAAATACCTGTCCGCCCCGGGCAAGCTCTCTCTCGATGGCCTCCCGCACCAGTTCTTCATTGTATTCCAGCACGTAGGTCTGGATGGAGCGCCGGTCCACCGGAGGCATTTCCAGCACGCTCATATCCCGGATGCCCGCCAGACTCATGTGCAATGTTCGCGGAATCGGTGTCGCCGACAGGGCCAGAACATCTACGTTTTTCTTCATCTGTTTGATTTTTTCTTTCTGTTTCACGCCGAAACGCTGCTCCTCATCGATGATAAGCAGGCCCAGATCTTTGTACTGGATACTCTTAGAAAGCACCTTGTGGGTTCCGATGACAATGTCCATGGTACCTTTTTTCAGTGCTTCCTGAATCTGTTTCGTCTCCTTGGGTGTGCAGAAGCGGGAAAGCATGCAGATTTTTACCGGATAATGTTTCATCCGCTCCACGAAGGAATTATAAATCTGCTGAGCCAGAATGGTGGTCGGCACCAGATACACCACCTGTTTACTCTCCATCACCGCCTTAAAGGCCGCCCGGATGGCAATCTCCGTCTTGCCGTAACCCACATCGCCGCAGATTAAGCGATCCATGATCTTGTGACTTTCCATATCCCGTTTGGTATCTTCAATGGCAGAAAGCTGATCTTCCGTCTCCTCATACGGGAAGAGTTCCTCAAATTCCGTCTGCCAGACAGTATCCGGACCGTAAGCGTATCCTTCCCGGGCCTGCCGCTGGGCATAAAGTTCCACCAGATCTTTGGCTGCGATCTGCACCTGGGAGCGGACCCGGGACTTGGTCTTCTCCCACTCATTTCCTCCCAGTTTATTTAACTTCGGTTTCCTGGCCCCGGCTCCGGCGTATTTCTGTATGATATCCAGCTGTGACGCCGGGATAAATAAATTGCTGGAATCCTTATATTCGATGTTAATATAATCTTTCGCCACCCCGTCGGTCTCAATCTGTTCCATTCCCCGGTAAATACCCAGTCCGTATTTCTCGTGAACCACATAATCGCCGATGGAGATATCCGCCAGGGAGCGGATTTTCTGGCCGCTGTACTGACTTTTTTTCTTGCGGCTTTTGTGTCTGCGCTCCTTGAAAATGTCTTTTTCCGACAAAACCACAAACTTGATGGTCGGATATTCAAATCCGCTGTTTAACCGTCCGCAGGTGACCATCACCTCACCCGGATGGATTTCCCGTCCGTAGTCCTCGGCAAAGTAGGCCAGCAGCCCCTCGTCCCGGATATCTTCCGCCAGTCGTCTGGCTCTGGTGGCCGAAGAAGACATGAGCATAATCTGATATTTTTCTCTGGACCAATGCTGCAGATCCTTGATGAGCTGGTCAAAACTGTTATTGTAGGAATAAATAGACCTGGCTTCGATATGCACGGAAACTGCCGGTTTAAAAAGCTCATACTGCTGTATCATGCCGGACAGCAGAAGCGTCGGCCGCTTCAGGATATGAAACACCGTCTCCTCGCAGCCGTACAGCAAATCTGCCTGGGACGGCAGCACATACCCTCCTTCCAGACGACTCTGCATGGACAGAGAGAATTCCTGCTCACTGGTTCTTCCTTTTTCCTCCACCCGGTGGGGCTCGTCGATAAAAATCATCGTATCCTCCGGCAGGTAATCAAGGAGAGAAGCCGTTTTCTCATAAAAATACGACAGCAGAGTTTCACTTCCGGCCGCGGTGCCCAGGGAAGAGAGTTCATCTTCTGTCGCTTCAACCATTTTCCGAAGTCGTTCCTTTTCCTGTCGCTTCTTTTCTTTTTTGAATATTTCCGCCTGATGGACATATTCTTCCTTCATCCGGCGGATGGCCTCCGGCATTTTCTCCTGTTTGAGAATAATCTCCGACGCCGGGTAGATACGTATTTCTTCCAGATTTTCAATGCTTCTCTGGCTCTCCACATCAAAAGAGCGCATGGAGTCGATCTCATCGCCCCAGAGTTCAATACGGACCGGGCTCTCCTCGGTCAGCGGGAACACATCCACAATGTCTCCCCTCACAGAGAATTCTCCCGGTCCCTCCACCAGACCATTACTCTGATATCCCATTTCCACCAGAGTTTTCCGAAGTTCATCGGTTTTCACTATGGAGTCCAGCCCGATGGTCAGAATATTTTCCCGAAAACTTTCCGGCGGAATCATCTTTTCCATGAGAACATCCAGACAGAGCACAATGGTCAGCGGCCGGCCCGATGCCAGCTGCTTTAATACCTTCATACGCTTTGTAGTCGTATGATTGCTGTGCACGTCCGCACTGTAAAACAAAATGTCCTTTGACGGATAGTGCATGGTGTTTCTGTCAAAAAAGCTTAAATCCTCGTAAATCTCCCTGGCCTTTTCCTCTTTCCAGGTGATGACCAGCCGGCAGCCGGCCTTCTCTCCCAGATTGGCAACCAGATGTCCCTTCTGTGAATCCACACAACCGGTGACGCCGATGGGATACCGGCCCTCTTTTATATATGTTTCTATTTCCAGATATTCACTAAGCCGCCGGAGCGGTTCTGCTAATACCCCCACGAATTACACCTCTTCATTTACTTTTGCACGTTTTTTCTTACCCACACTGTAGCGGTTCATGGCTTCGTCAATCTCATCGGCAGCGATGAGCTGTGCCGCTTTCACCGCTTTGTCCAGAGCCTCATCCAGCAGCTCTTTTTCTTCGCCGGAAAAATGTCCCAGCACATAATCTGCCAGATCCTGCCCCGGATGTTTCTCTCCGCCGATACCCACACGGATGCGTGGAAATGTATCACATCCCAGATGTTTGATAATGCTCTTGATACCGTTATGACCGCCGGCACTTCCCTTCTTCCGGATGCGGAGCATTCCCGGCTCCAGGCTGATATCGTCATAAATAATAAGAATATCCTCCGGCTCCACCTTATAAAAATCCGCCGCCGCGCGGATACTCTCTCCGCTTAGATTCATATAAGTCAGCGGTTTCATCAGCAATACCCGCTGCCCCCCGATAAAACCGCTGCCGGTCATGGCCTTGTGCTTATGCTGATTTACGGCGATTCCCTCCGCCTCGCTTAAGCGATCAATGGCCATAAATCCTACGTTGTGTCTTGTTCCTTTATACTGATCGGTTGGGTTCCCCAGACCTGCAATAATCTTCATATTTTGAATCGTTTCCTTTCGTTGATATTTTTCATTGGCAAATGTGCCGGCGTTCTCCGGAGCTGTTTCCGTTCCCAGGCATCCCGGCGGGAAGTAAAACTCCGCCACCCGGCGGGCAGACTGGCTGTCAAAAAAGTCATTGTGCAGCCGGGCAAAAGCTTTCACCTTGTCAATCTCCCAGCCCTGCCTCCGGATACAGCCGCACAGGTCGTCCATGGTTGTAAGGATCGGACCCGGCGCCGTATCTTCATAATCATAATAAAATCCCCGGTCTTTATCAAGATACCATTCTTTATCAAAGGCGTAAAGGAGGATCGGGCGTTCCAGCAGGGAATACTCCACAGCGATGGAGGAGTAATCGGCGATCAGCAGATCTGTCATCAGGAGAAGTTCCCGCACATCGGGATATCCGGTGAGATCCGGCACCTGTTCCGGCACCTTCGAGGACTGTATCTGCGGATGGAGCCGGACTGCCAGGCAGTACTCTTCCCCACACTGCCGGTTGAACTTCTCAAAATCAAAATGCGACAGCAGTTCTCTGTCTTTTTCCGCATCATCCCGGAAGGTCGGCGCATAGAGTGCAAGCTTCTTTCCTTTCATCTGCGGGAACTGCTCCTCCAGCCGTTTCCTGACCTCCCGCACATCATGGTTTCTGAAATAATAATCCGCCTGCGGACAGCCGATAGCAAGAACTTTCCCTTCCGGCACGCAGAACGCTTCCGCATAGTTCTTCCGGATGTGTTCGGAACTGGCAAGGATATGGGTTACATTTTCATTGACCTGTTTTAATTCAGAAAGAAGCTCCGGCTCCAGATCCGTGGAACCGCCAAACTTTTTAAAGGAACCCATGCCGTGCCAGAGCTGCACCACGGTCGTCTCCGGTGCGATGTCCATATAGGCCATGGGCATGAAATTATCATTTAAAAATATATGAGCGGAAGTGGCCATGTAGTATGCCTTTTTGGTAAAAAGCGCAAAAAGGCCCGGCAGATTCCGAAGGCTCACCTCGTAATCTCCATGGCGTATCACATGAAAAGACAGGGGCAGTCCCCGTCTCTCACATTCTTTCTGTATATCAAACAGGCTCCCGACTCCGCCGGTATCCAGTTTCTCAATGAGGGTCACCCGGTTTTCTCTCACCTTCCAGTGGCGGAAGAAATTAAACGCCAGGGCGAATATTTTATTTGTATTCATGATGATTTTCTCTTTTCTTTCTACTTATACGTTGGTATCTGCATTATTATACACTTCCCGGAAGATTCTCACAATGAAAAATTAGGATTTGTGAAGTAAGAACAATAAACCACTCACTTATCTTTGTACCCTTCAGAGCTCTGCTTCTTCTCCATGGATGTTCTTTTTATACACAGCATTACAAAAAGGACGGTCCACACGATCCACGCGGCCGTGCATCCGATGCCTGGTTTAAAAAAGTCAATAGCTGCTCCACATACAAAAGGAACCGCCATCCCCATTATTCTCTTTCCATAAATGCGGCACATGCCATCTTCATCGGACTGTTTCCGTTCATTTCCAGGACGCATATTATATCCTGTCAAAAGATTACTTGCCTTTCCTTCGGAATGATAGAAGTACCTTCCCATAAAAAACATCAATACTGCCATGAATAAATCGAATATAATCACGAGTACCTGAAACACCTTTTTCCTCCCGCTGCCTTCCGTCCTGTGTCATATTATTTTCTTAACTAAATAATTTCGTATACTCCGTCTGTGTATCTGCGATATGATATACATATACCGTATCCTTAATCTGACGATAGATAGATACAAAACGCTGCCATATTACCATTCGGTAGCCCTGTTCATTCAGCCATTTATCCGGGGTCAAAGATCCCGAATCCGGAAATTTCTCCAGTCTTTCAATACTGTTTAAAATCTGGTCTGTCACTTTCATCGCTGATTCTACATCAAATTGAAGCAAATAATAATCCTCAATCCTTTTTAAATCTTCCCATGCTGTCGGAAGAATCTCAACTCTATACAGATGCTGCACGTTCTCTTAATTCCTTTCTCGCCTCTTCAATACTTCTTGTTTTTGCTCCGCTCAGGCGTTCTTCTTCCGCCCGTATAATTTTCGCACGAAGATTTAGCGCCTGTTCCCGCTTTTCGTAAGCCTCCATGCTCATGAAGACGCCATCACCCTCTCCGTTTTTTGTAATATAAATAGGTTCGTTTGTCTCTTTTGCAAGATTAGAAATTGCACTGTAATCATTTCTCAAAGCTGCGGAAGCCTTAATAATCATAGTTGTCACCCTTTCATATCATTTATTTGATATAATTATATCTGTATTTTGATATATCATCAAGTGTTATTTAACAATCATCCGAAAGATTCTGTTTTTTCTCCTTGCTTTTCCATGACATCATAACACAAAAAGTCGTGGTTGCCGGTGGGTATGATATGGAAGGAAACATCTTTGTATCCTCTCCTGAGATATATCTTTTTGGCCGGAAGGGAGGCGTCCAGTATGATGGTTGAGTATCTGGCGGAGATTTCCTGTTCTGCAAACCGGAGCATTTCCGTGCCATATCCCTTTCCCTGACAAGATGGCAGGACAAACAGACGGCAGATTTCATTTCCTTTTATAGTAACAGTTCCGATAGCCTGCTGTGCATCATTCAGGCAGAGAAATACGCGGTTATTTTTGATATCATTTATAATATGCGCTTCGCTGTGGTGCTCCAGGAAAAATTTTACCGCCCCTTCCGGATAATAGTGTGGATAAATCTCAGAGATTGTTCTTTCCGAAATATATCTAATTGCGTCTATATCTACCAAAACAGCTTGTCTTATTTTCATTTTTATCTTTATCCCCTTATCCCTGTTCTTATAAATTCGATCAGTGCCTTTACATCATCAAAGTCATCATAGTCACCGTTTATACCTTCCCGGTGATAGACTACTCCGTTCTTCTCATTTCTTTCCAGGCAATCAAGAAGCTCCTCTTCGCCATATCTTCTGGCAAATTCCGTAAAAGCATAGGGTTTTATCTTACTCAATAAGCCTTTTCTGCATGCTTCATCACATTCATAGCAATGTGCGATATTTTTTGCAATGGAACATTTTCTGTTCTCACACCAGTCTTTGTCCGGACATTGCCCCGAATCGCAGCCCGAGCAGGTCACATTTTCTGAGCACAGGCAGCAGGCCAGGCCGCACCGGGCGATTCCAAGTTCTCTCTTCATGTTCGCACCTCCCAAATCACATTTTCAACTTAATTGCTTATACTATCTTTTTCACAGCATTCTCAATTTGCCGTTCTTGAAATAATAAATATTCTCCCATTTATACCCAAATACAGAACCCGGTCTGGAAATATGAGGTTCAAAAGTAAAATACGAAACATCTTTTAATTTTCTCTGATTCCCCTTTTCAATATAAATGCGGTCTTCACTTTTCTTCTCAATGGAATGTCCTAAATTTCCCAGGAAATCCAAATTGATAAAACCTTTCGAAACAATTCTGTCATTCATATGATAAAACAGCTCTTCAAAAGTTGTTCTTGCATCCACAAAATCCAATAATTCCTGATGAAGTCTTTGTTCCATCAGCAGACCGGCTTTCCATTCCGCATTTTGAATATCATCTATATCATCAACCACATGACCCTCTTCAATGATTATGGTTCTGGCAAAATCGCCCCATATGTGATTACACTGAGGGCTGAGATCAATGGTTACGATATCGTTTTCTTCTATGTATCTATCAGAAGTCTTATACTCTTTTCCTGACACAGACTTTGTTGTCTCATCTCCTGAAAAAATAAATGCGCCGATATCCCAGTACCAGAACGAATCTGCACCCAGTTCCAGCATTTTATCTTCACATAACTTCCTTGCCTGAGTTAATTTCATTCCAGGCATAATCATCTTCCTGATAAAATCCATAGTCTGTTTTGCAATGAGTTGTACCTCTTGATTATCCATATAATTTCTCCAATAGTTTGAGACATCTGTTACTCCAGCCATTGAATAAACGCTGTTTTGTCTGTGCTGTTATATCCGGCCTTCACATAAAAGTTTAGCGTACTTTGTTTTTTGGAACCTGTCAGCAGCATCATTTTATAACAATTGTTTTTTATGGCAATTTCTTTCGCACGGTTGAGACATTCCGTAGCATACCCCCGCCCTCTGTACTTCTCATGTGTGACTACATTTTCTATAAAAGCATATGGCCGGACATTTCTGGTGAGATTGGGGATAATCACGCACACACAGGAGGATACAAGAATTCCATCCACCTCATTTAAAATAATATGATGATTCCTGTCCCCCTGAATCGTCTCCCATGTTTCTCTCAGATTCTGCGAGTCCTGCGGAATCTTATCTTCATGTAGATGCAAATATAACTGAAGTAGATTGTTCAAATCATTTTTCGTTGCTTCCCTTACCATTATGTTTCACCTCTCTAGGTAACGGCTTAATTATTTTGCCGTTCTTCGTTACGGCGTCACTACCGGCTTACCATCTTTATCAAGCAGCGGAGTAAAACCTGCTGCATTTCCGTTCCTATGGAATACATACTGCACTCCGGTTTCGGTGTCCACCCAGATTTCAATCACATCGACGGTTCCCTGCTGATAAATCTTTTTAAAACGTTCCATACTCTTCTTTCTCCTTAATGTATAAATGTAAATATTTTGCATTTTTTCAACATTTCGGTCATCTTTATTTAGAATAGAATACCATAAAAACGTTTGCCTTGGCAATTTCTGCTTTCAGAAGTTTCAGAAACCGCAGGGCCGACTTTTTGCCGTTACATTTTTGCGAAATTTGACTACAACAAAAACCCCAGTGCTGCAACACTGGAGTTTTCTATTCCTATTTTAAACCGGCAGGGCTTAAAGCCGCAGCCTGCTCCGGCCATTAAACAAGGGCTGTCTGCTCTGTGCCGCCGTTATGGAGCTATTCTATGATTTTATAACCTGCCCGACTGAGAGCATCCAGCGCCTTCTGATAATTTTCTTCTTTTGTCAGTATATAATCGGTGCAAAAGGTCGATATGGCAAAAATTCCAATCTTGTTTTCTGCCAGTATGCGGGAAATGTCCGCCAGTATTCCGATAAGTGAAAAATCCAGCATGCCCTGAATCCGAAACATCCTCCATCCGTCTTCCCGGCTCGTCGTGTTGTCCGGCACCTTGTCTGTCGGGCACACCAGCGAATTCTCCTCATCGGTTTTGCCCGTAAAACAAAACTCTGTATGTTGGTCCACAAGTGAGTAATCCTCAACTTTACACACAGAAAAATTACCAGGCAGTTTCCTGATTTCCATGGTCAAACCTCCTCTGTAAATGTACAATATTTTTCTTCGCAGTGCGCGTCTGCGCAAATTCTGTCTTTGCTTTGGCGTCGGTATCACTCCACGCTCTTTAGTGATTCCACCATATCGATCTTCCTGAGCTTGAAGTACATCATTCCGTTGATGATGAGGGAGAACAATATGGTAAACAGCAGGCTGTAAAGGTAACTGGTGCCGTGGATGATTCTTCCGAACATGACAGAATCCACTTCCACCGTCTGGATGATGAACAGGTGAAGGACTTTGCCAAGAATGCAGCCCAGAGCGGCTCCAATGAAGGTCAGGAGGATATTCTCCCTGTATACATACTCGGCCACTTCTATATCATAGAACCCCAGCACCTTCAGGGTAGCCAGCTCCCGTTTCCGCTCAGCGATATTGACGGTGTTCAAGTTATAAAGAACCACGAAGGCCAGCATGCCTGCGGAGATGATGAGAACGATGATGACCAGGTTCAGGCTTCGAAGCATATCGTCCAGCTGCTGTTCCATGTCGCTCATATAGCTTACGTTCAGGACACCGTCTTCTTTCAGGAGGCTTTCGCCCACTGCCTGCAGCTGGTCTTCCGAAGAAGAGTCCGCTCCATCATCCATGATGAAAAGAATGGTATTATTTTCCGGCATCGCACCGTATACGGTCTCATAATAAGCCGGCGTCATGTACATGTAGTGGCCCAGATAATTCTCACAGATATGTTCGATATAGACCGGCTTGTTGCCGTCTTCCTGGTCTTTGATATAAATGGTGTCACCCACCTCAACATCCAGCAGCTTTGCCGTCTTTTCATTGATGATCACCCCGTTATCTGACAGAGTGTATTCCTCTCCCGTTTTCCGGTCATGGAAATCCACGAACCGGGCCACTTCCTCTTTATCATCCGGGAAAACGCACTGGTACACTTCCCGTTCTGTACCTTTCTCATTGACCAGCGTCAGGCTCTGCATATCCACATCCATGTACCGTTCGACACCATTTTCTTCGCTGAGAATCTGATGGAGATTATTTCTCTCATCTTCTGTGATATCCTCGTCCAGATAGACGCTGGCATCGTAAAACTGAATCTCGTCGTACTGCAGGGCAGCGATCTCATAACAGGAGTCTTTCAGGCCGAAGCCCACCAGCATGAGAGCCATACAGCCGCCAATTCCAAAAATAGTCATGAAAAAACGTTTCTTATAGCGCATGAGATTCCGGATGGTGGACTTCCAGGTAAAATTCAGATGTCTCCAGATAACCGGAATCCATTCCAGAAGTACCCGGCGGCCATTTTTCGGCGCCGGCGGCCGCATCAGCACCGACGGCTGCGCATTCAGCTCCCGCCAGCAGGAGAAGAAGGTGGCAAACATGGTGCAGAAAATGGCGATACCTGACGCCATAAAACCGTAGCTCCAGTCATATGGCACCAAAATCTGCGGAAGATGCGGATATAAAATGCTGTAGGCGTAGATGATGATATACGGAAATACTTTTTCCCCAAACAGAACGCCGATCACACTTCCTCCCACAGTGGCGAGGAAAGCGTACCCCAGGTATTTGGAAGCGATGGCCAGCTGGCCGTATCCCAGAGCTTTCATGGTCCCGATGGCCGTTCTCTGCTCTTCCACCATCCGGGTCATGCTGGTCAGACTGATCAGCGCCGCCACCAGGAAAAACAATACCGGGAAGACCTTGCCGATGGCGCCCAGCCTCTCTGCATTTTCTCCGAAACTGCTGTTTTCAATCAGGGTGCTCCGGTCATACACGTACCACTCCGGGTCTTTTAAATCCGCAAGCTCCTGTCTGGCATCCTCGATTTCCTTTTCGCCATCAGCAATCTCCTTTTTGGCATCCTTTTTCCCCTGCTTATATTCTTTTCTGGCATCCTCCAGCTTTTTTTCGTTCTTTTTGATTTCTTCTTCGCCGTCGGCTATCTCTTTTTCTTTATCCTCAAGCTCTGCCCAGGCGTCATCGATCTGTTTCTGACCGGATTCTATCTGCGTCCTGGCCGACGCCAGTTTTTTCTCGGTGGCATTCAGCGTTTTTTCCGTGGAGGCAAGCTCTTTCTCACCGTCAGAAAGTTCTTTTTCGGCATCCGTCAGCTGTTTCTCCGCCTTGGAATACGCGCTTTTCTCCGCCGCAATTTTCTGATTGAGGCCGCCGGCCTGCGTCTTCAGCTGCTCCAGCTGTTTTTGCAAACTGCTTCCATTCTGGCTGCCGGCATCTGCGGAATCTTTTTCCTGACCGGATTCAGCGGTGTGTGTCTCCGAACCTCCTGTTCCGGCACCGGCCTTCGCTGCCTGCTCCAGCGCGTCAATCTGCGACTGCAGCTTCTGATAAAGGGCCTCATCTTCCCTGATCTGATCTTCCAGTGTATCCAGCTGGGCTTTTCCGCTCTCTATCTGCTCCTCAGCATCCGGCTTTTTCTTCTCAAACTTCTTTTTCGCCTTCTCATACTGCTTCCAGCCTTTTTCTAAAGCCTTCTTGCCCTCCTCATACTCTTTTTGGGACTGATCCAGCTTTTTCTGCTGAGCATTGAGAGTATCCTTTGCGTTGGCGATCTGTTCCTTGCCGTCCGCAATCTCCTTTTTGGCATCCGCCAGCTCTTTCCTGCCGTCCTCAATCTCCTTTTTGGCTTTTTTCAGTTCCTTCCTGGCTTTCTTTTTGCCATCCGCCAGTTCCTTTTCCGCGTCGGCAATCTCATCCTCGGCATCCTTCACGATCTCATCTTTGCGGATGACGCCTCTCTCTTCAGCTGCGTCTTCCACCAGATTCTGCACACGGTCGATCTTCTCATCGTAAGCGTCAGTAAAAGCCGTAAGCGTTTTTGCGCCCTCGACCTTGAGGTATACCTCCGTAAATGTATCCAGGGTAAAGGTGTCTTCTGGCACCACCACAAAGGCATAAATATTACCTGTCCCGATGGTGGCGCTGCCCCGGCCAAAGGAGACATAGGCCGCCGTATTGCCCCGGCCCACCACTGTCAGGGTGTCTGTGCTTAGAGTGTCAGATACCGGGTCTTCCGTTCCCGACGTCAGCACGATCTCATCGCCGATCTGATAATCGGAGGCGTCATCCACCAGACACTCGCCCACGGTTTCCGGCATCCTGCCCTCCGAGACGGTGATCTGGTTCATCTCCTTCTGGGCACCCATCACATGGAGCACCCGCTGATCGTCTTCCGTGTTATGGAGAAAATCCGCGCTGTAGGCGCCCTCCGCCAGCTCCACGCCGTCGATATTCTGAAAGGCTTCCACGTCATCCTCCGTCACGCCGTAGGTGCTGAGCGCCTTGATGTCCATAAGATTTTCCGAATCAAAATAAGCGTCGCCGGTGATGCGCATATCCGGCTCCGAAGCCCGGATTCCGGAAAAAAACGCCACCCCCAGCGCCACGATAAATAAAATGGACAGAAAACGCCCCGGGCTCTTGCGAATCTCCATATAAAAATCTTTCCACATTGCTTTCTTTTTCATTGGCCGATTCTGCCCCCTCTGTCGCTGCTATCCACCCGCCTGTCGTGCATCCGTCTTTCCACCTCTGCGATCGGTTTCCCTGTCGTCTACCACTCGATTGTCTCCACTGAAACAGGATGTTCATTTACTGACATATCCGACACCCTTCCGTTCTTAATCTTTATGACCCTGTCCGCCATGGGCGCAATGGCTGAATTATGAGTGATGAGCACCACTGTCATTCCCTTTTCCCGGCAGGTATCCTGAAGAAGTTTCAAAATCGCTTTGCCGGTGTTGTAATCCAGAGCACCTGTAGGCTCGTCGCAGAGCAGAAGCTTCGGATTCTTGGCAAGAGCCCTGGCGATGGATACCCGCTGCTGCTCACCGCCGGAGAGCTGTGCCGGGAAATTATCCATCCGGTCACCAAGTCCCACCTCCCGAAGTACCTCTGCGGCATCCATAGGGTCCTTGCAGATCTGCAGCGCCAGCTCCACATTTTCCAGGGCGGTCAGATTCGGGATCAAGTTATAAAACTGGAACACAAATCCGATATCATCCCGGCGGTAAGCGGTCAGCTTTTTCCGGGAATACCCGGCGATATCCTGCCCATCCACCAGCACCTCGCCCTCCGAGGCCGTGTCCATACCGCCCAGAATATTGAGCACCGTGGTCTTGCCCGCACCGCTGGGACCGACAATGACGGCAAACTCTCCCTTTCCGATCTGAAAATCAATGCCTGCGGCGGCTTCGATGTCCACCTCGCCCATGTGGTATATTTTCTTTACATTTCTTAACTCCACAAATCCGCTCATAGCTCCTCCTGCCTGCGCCAGCGTTCTGGTCATATCTATGCCTGTCTTAGTCATTTTAGATAATTTTCAAGAAAAATTTTCCTTCAACTAAGAAGATTATACCACAGACTGCACAAAATGACTGTGAAAATATGATTATTATTCTGCCATCACACTGGCGGCAAATCCACCTTTTGGATGATCTGTTTTGCTGACAGAAGGCAGTCCTTTGGTATTCCATCGCACAGCGCTTTCATTCCTCTGGCAAAGCCGGAACACTGCGCTTCCCCGTATACGAGGGCACCCCAGGCCGTATTGGCGTTGTTGTACTGCCATCCTATCCGCCGCAGCGCGATCCTTGCGGAGCGTTTTTTATTTCATAGGAATGCAATTTCCCATGAAATAAAAAAAATGACCTTCCATAATTCCTGCAAATATGTCTTACGGAAGGTCATCATCCTTGATTATCTGATATATACTTAAATCACCGCTTCCACAGCCGGCTCTTCGCTCTCTTCCTCCACTTCTTCCATGAGTTCCTCATATTTTTTGAGAACCATGGTCTGGACAATATCACGGGTCTCGGAGTTGATCGGGTGCGCAATGTCGCGATATTCACCATCAGCGGCCTTACGGCTCGGCATAGCGATGAACAGCCCCTTCTCTCCTTCAATGATCTTGATATCGTGCACCACAAATGCGTTGTCAAATGTGATGGATACGACCGCCTTCATTTTGCCCTCTTTTGATATTCTGCGAATGCGTATGTCTGTAATCTGCATGTGTAATCCTCCTGAAGAATGTTCTGAAATTATAAAATATACCGCACATTCTTTTCTACTACTATTTTAATCTCCCCATCGGTTCCAATATAATTCGTACCAGGACGAAGGGTATCGCGGCTCTCCACGATACAATTCTCAATGTAAGAATCATCACCGATGTAAACATCATTTAAAATAATAGAATTCTTGATGGTGCAGTTATTTCCAATATAAACGTCCTTGAACAGCACGGAATTCTCCACCTTGCCGTTGATGATACAGCCGGAAGAAATGATGCTGTTTCTGATATCTGAACCTGCATTATATTTTGCCGGTGGCAGGTCGTCCACCTTGGAATATACATCCGGATATTCTTTAAAGAAGTAATCCCGGACGTCCTTTTTCAGGAAATCCATATTTGTCTTATAGTAAGACTCCACGGTGGCAATGTTGCGCCAGTAAGTGTCCAGCTTGTAGCCGTAGATCTTACGAACATTTTTATAGCGGACAAGGACATCTTTTACAAAGTCATGCCGGTCTTCTTTCGCACAGCGCTCCAGAATCTCGATCAGATGCCGTCTCCGGATAATGTACACGCCGATGGATACGTTGTTGGATTCAGCAACCAGCGGCTTCTCCTCGAAATCTACGATACGCTCGTTCTCATCCAGTTTGAGGATACCAAACCGGGTCAGATCGTCGTCCTTATCGGACATCTTAGTGTACACCACCGTGATATCCGCGTTCTTTTCGATATGTCTGTCCAGTACCTTTCCGTAATCCAGCTTATAAATGCCGTCGCCGGCAGCAATGATCACGTACGGTTCATGACTTTTCTTTAAATAGTCGATGTTCTGATACAGCGCATCTGCCGTGCCCTGATACCAGAAGTTATTGTCTTTGGTCACAGTCGGTGTGAAAACGTAAAGCCCGCCCTGCTTTCTTCCAAAATCCCACCACTTGCTTGAGCTTAAATGCTCGTTGAGGGAACGGGCATTGAACTGTGGAAATACCGCCACTTTATTTACCTTGGAGTTGGTCATATTACTCAGGGCAAAATCGATGGCCCGGTAGCTGCCTGCGATCGGCAGCGCCGCAATGGCCCGCTTGTCGGACAATTTACCAATTCTCTTATTATTACCGCCTGCTAAAATAATACCTATCGCCTTCATCTATGTCACCTGCCCCCTACTGTCTGATAATGGATTCACCGCTTGCCAGAATACCGTCCGGATAATCTTCCGCGGTGGTTGTTCCCACGATGGCAACATTCTTGCCAATCCTTACATTTGCCGGGATAACGGAACCCTCCCCGATGGTTACCAGTCCGCCGTTATAAATGTTCGGCTTGAACTTATTCGGCACTTCCTCGAACGCTCCCAGTTCCGTGTTCTCGCCGATCACTGAATTCTCGGCAATGATAGCCTTCTCGATTCTCGCGCCGGCCTTTATCACAGTGCCGTTCATGATGATGGAATTGGTGATAAACGCTCCCTCTTCCACCGTAACGCCGGAACCGATGACAGAGTTATAAATCTCTCCATAAACCTCTGTGCCTTCACCGACAATACATCCGCTTACCTTTGCATTTTCTGAGAAATACTGCGGAGGGAGTACGGTGTTCTTCGTGTAGATCCTCCAGAATTCTTCATACAGATTAAACTCCGGTATGATATCGATCAGCTCCATGTTGGCTTCCCAGTATGCGGAAAGAGTTCCCACATCCTTCCAGTATCCCTGGTAATTATAAGCCATGATCTTATCGCCTCTCTCATGACAATACGGGATGACATGCATACCAAAATCGCAGCCGGACTGATTCTTCAGGCGCTCCAGTGCATCTTTCAAAACATCCCAGTTAAAAATGTAAATACCCATGGACGCCTTATTGCTTCTCGGTTTCTCCGGTTTCTCTTCAAACTCAATGACCTGATTATTCTCATCAGTGATGACCAGACCGAAACGGCTGGCATCTTCCCACGGAACTTCATAAGTTGCCAGAGTAATCTTGGCATCATTCTTTTTATGAAATTCCAGCATAAGTTCATAATCCATCTTATAAATATGGTCACCGCCAAGGATAATCACGTAGTCCGGATGATAATACTCCATGAACTCCATGTTCTGATAAATCGCATTGGCTGTTCCTGTGTACCAGTCTGTATTCTCGCTTCTCTCATATGGAGGAAGAATGGTCACGCCGCCGATGTTGCGGTCCAGGTCCCACGGAATACCGATTCCTATGTGCTGATTCAATCTGAGTGGCTGATACTGGGTCAGGACTCCGACTGTATCAATACCGGAATTGATACAGTTGCTCAGCGGGAAATCGATAATCTTGTATTTGCCGCCGAAAGCAACCGCCGGTTTTGCCAATTTAGATGTTAAAACACCGAGACGGCTGCCTTGTCCGCCAGCCAGTAACATAGCTATCATTTCTTTTTTTATCATAAAGAATCACCCCTTTGTCACATATATGCTTATTATAGCACTCAACCTTCTAAATTAAAAGTATTTTAGCACAAAAAATTCATCATTTCCTAATTTTTTTTATCTATTTTGTACCATAATTCTCTTTGGATTTTATTTTTTATAGACAAAATGTCATTTTTGTATGCAAATTGCTGGTTTTTTTCATCTACACTTTTCCTCTTTTGTCGAAATGTGGCTGGCAAACGCATTTGCCGCGCCCTTCCATCCCGTCATGACACCGCTTCCGGGCCGAACTTTCTTCCGGATAAAGATCCTCACCGGCCCCAGGCGCCTCCCCGGCGGCATTTTCCCCTCCCAGGGAAAATCCAGGTCCGAAGAAGGACTTGAATCTGCCTTTTTGCTGCGGTATACTAACGTAGAAAAATGAAGAGATATCCGCTGTATCCGCGGCTTTTCCGGACCGTCCGGCAGAGCCTGCGCCCGGGCGGAATCCATGTAAATGATTCTATAAATTTCAAGCAAGAGAAACAGAGGTAAAAAAAATGTACAAAATAGACTTTCAGACACCTATCCACATCCACTTTATCGGCATCGGAGGCATCAGCATGAGCGGTCTCGCAGAGATCCTCATCGACCGGCATTTCCCGGTTTCCGGTTCCGATATGAAATCTTCTGAGATCACAGATCACTTAAAACATATCGGCGCGCGCATCGCCATCGGTCAGCGGGCGGAAAACATCACCGACGACATTGACCTGGTAGTATACACCGCCGCCATTCATGAAAACAACGAAGAATTTGCCGCAGCAAAAGCAAAGGGGATCCCGATGATGACCCGTGCCGCTCTTCTGGGACAGATCATGGATAACTATGCCCGCTCCATCGCCGTGGCCGGCACCCACGGTAAGACAACTACCACTTCCATGCTGGCAGATATTCTGCTTCAGGGAAGTATGGACCCTACCGTCAGTGTCGGCGGAATGCTCGACCAGATTGGCGGCAACATCCGGGTGGGCCAGTCCGACGTATTTCTTACAGAGGCCTGTGAGTATACCAACAGTTTCCTGGAATTCCACCCTCTGTACTCCATCATTTTAAATGTGGAAGAAGATCACATGGATTTCTTCAAAGATATCGATGACATCAAACATTCCTTCCACATTTTCGCTTCCCAGACAGCGCCGGACGGACAGATCATCATCAACGGCGACATGGAACACACCGGCGATATCGTGAAAGGCCTTTCCCAGAAGGTCATTACCTTCGGTATGGGCGCAGAAAACGACTACACCGCGAAGGACATTTCCTATGACCGAGAAGGAAATGGTTCCTATACCCTCGTTGTCCGCGGAGAGGAACTGGGACATATCAGCCTCAAAGTAAAAGGAGCCCACAATGTTATGAATTCCCTGGCAGCCATCGCCTGCTCCCGGGCCATCGGACTGTCCATGGAACAGATCACCAGCGGACTGCTGGCATTTTCCGGCACACACCGCCGCTTTGAGATAAAAGGAAACATCGGAGACGTTATCGTCATCGACGATTACGCACATCATCCAACAGAAATCCAGGCGACCCTGAACGCAGCCCGGGAATATCCGCATGATGAACTGTGGGTGGTCTTCCAGCCGCACACTTACAGCAGAACCAAGGCTTTCCTTCCAAAATTCGCTGAGGTTCTCTCCCAGGCGGACCATGTAATCCTGGCAGATATTTTCGCGGCCAGAGAACCGGACACCGGAATAGTATCTTCCATGGACATCGTCAATCTCATGAAAGACACCAGCTGCGATGTACATTATTTTCCGACCTTCGGAGAAATCGAGGACTACCTGCTCTCCCATGTGAAAGGCCATGACCTTTTGATCACCATGGGCGCCGGAGACGTAGTAAAAATCGGGGAAGAACTGCTGAAGAAAACAGCAGATAAATAGGAGCGCTCTCACCATGGAACTGATTCTATCCAGTATATCGACATCTATTGCCAATCTCATCATATTCTCCCTGATTCCCTTCCTCTGGTGGTTTTTCCGCCACCGGAAGGAAACCGGTTTCTTCCGGTGGACAGGCTTCATCCGTCCGCACTTACGGAGCAAATGGTGGGTTCTGATCGTCTTTGCCGTGGTATACTACTTCTTTTATAATTTTGATTTCACCCGGCTGGTGGACCCGGACACCCTCGCTTACATTGAGAACAGCTCGGCAGTATCCGCCAACGCCTTCGCGGGCATCGGCGCCGCCGCCATCATCCCTGCTCTCATTGAGAACTTCATCGCCAACGGCGTGGCGGAAGAAATCTTGTACCGGGGATTCCTGTGCAAACGTCTCTGCGGAAAGCTGGGAACTATCGGAGGCATCCTGCTGCAGGCAGTCCTCTTCGGGCTGATGCACAATATTTTATACATGATCGCCGGACTGAACGTGGGACTGTGGTATCACACCCTGACTTTCGTATTCACAGGCATGGGCGCCCTGCTTTTAGGCTGGCTCAACGAAAAAATCTTCAACGGTTCCATCATCCCAGGGATTCTGCTCCACGGCGCGGGGAACTTCATCGCCACCATGCTGGTGGCATTCTAAGACCGCGGCCGACCGCAAAGACAAAGTGCCAACGAAATATATAAATTTATCATGACAACAATACATTCCGAAATATGTATTTCCTCCTGTTTTGACAATCAATATATGATATACTGTCAAAAACAGGAGGTATTTTTTTATGAAGCAAAAACATTTCTTACTGACAGCTCTGTTCGCATCCGCCCTCTCCCTGGCCGGCTGCAGCGGTCTCGGCGCCAATGCTTACAATAACGAAAGGAGCATCGCCAGCGACATGAATTCCTATAATCTGAACAATATTACACAGACCAGCGACGACGGTACCTTTTCCGCACAGGTGGGGAATATGGAAGGGATGGACACCATCTGGATTTATGACGCAGAAAATGAAACATCCACAGAACTCTCCTACGACATCACTTTATACAGCGGAAAACTGAAACTAACACTGATCTCACCGGATAAAAAGGTGACCACCCTGGTGGAACTGGATTCCGAAAAAGATGCAGAATACCTCTCCGCTTCTGCACAGGATTCCTCCGCCGGCACTTCCGCATATTCAGCATCCGATACGGTATCCTTCTCCCTGGAACCAGGCGAAAACCGCATCAAGGTCGTCGCCGGCGAAGACACCCGGTTTGATATGAACCTGTCCATGCCGGAAGGGGAATTTGGGGAGCTGGGGTTTTAAATTTGGATTTGTCGCTTTGAATCTACAGGCTTTAAAATTATCCGGGTATAAATAAACAGACGAGATTTGCGGCTTTATATTTATTATAGAAAAGCGAATCAGGGAAGTCTTCTCCTCCACTTCGGCAGGCTGATAACTGGACACCTTTTTATAACAACGAACGACGCCTGCACTCACAGTCGTCGTCGATCTTCCCTGATTCGTTTTTCTATCATTATCACATATGCCGCAAATCCCTGTCTCCTGCATCACCCGGATTATAAACAAAGGCATCTGATTCAAACCGACAGGAAATCTACCTGTATGGCTTGCTCTGCAGGTGCATGCCAGACAGACACGACCGTAAATTTTGATATCCGCTGATTCGTCTGCAGCCATAACCTGCTGTTTTGTCAACGTAGCACAGGATTTTTGCAAAGGTGGAACAGAGGCCTTTCAACAGGTAAATGACGTTTTGGACACATACGGCTTTCGACCGCGAGCTGTGAAGGAGGACTGGGAAAGATATTTCACAAGGATATCCCTGGTCAGTCCGACTGAGGGCCGAGACGGACGAATCCGTATGTGCCCTTACGTCATTGTCTGTCTGAGCAGATAGCTGTTACCACCTTTACAAATCTCAATTTCTGACCTCCCGTTTTATCCACAATATTTCTCATAATTCCAAAATATCTGACACTTTATCCACGGTTTTATTGTGTACAGTCTCTTTCTGTATATAAAATTATCCACTGTTTTTTGGCTTTCAAAAAGTTATCCACATTATCCACAGGAAGGATTTTACAATTTTCGTGTTTTTTCAACATATCCCCACACTGTATACATTTTGTCCACATTCATTTCCTTAAGTTTTACCCCTATATCTTGCAATTTTTACCCGTTTTTTCCCGGTAAACACCCCTAAATGCTGGTCAACCCCCAATTTATCCACAAAGTTATCCACATTATCCACAATTTCCTACTTCTTCACTTACTCACAGGATATCCCCGGGTTATCCACAATTTTATCCACAAAACACGTGTTTTTTCCACCAAAATGGGGAATTTGTAAATCTCTTCGCAGAACACAGACTGTTGCTTTACAGAAGATAAACCATTGATATAAGTTTTCCTCCTCCACTTCGGCAGGCTGGTATGTTGTAATCTTTCAATAAAACAATCAGATGCCTGCGCTCACAGTCGTCGTCAAACTATAGCAATGGCTTATCTTCTCCAAATGTAGTCTATGTGCATAGAGATTTGCAGGAATCCCGGCTACTCTGAAAAAGCCATAGGGTTTTGCGGCAGTTTTTATCTTCTGGCCTGGCAAAGCGCACAGGGTTTTACAAAGATGGAACAGGGTGGCTTTCTAATAGACAAATGGCATTTTAGACACATACGGACTTCGGCCGCGAGCTGTGAGGGAGGACTGACGGAAGAATCTGATACTACTACTCCCCCTGGTCAGTCCGACTGAAGGCCGAGACGGACGAACCCGTATGTGTTCTTACGTCATTGTCTGTTCAATCAGAAAACTGTTTCCATCTTTACAATTCCCCTATTCCTGTGTCTGACCAGACAGCCGCTCACACAAAACTCCTGTATTTTTTCGCCCGAATATGCTATGATTATAATCCATAACAAGTCTGTAAACCACGACGCATAGGAAGTAAATGAATGTGCAACCATATAAAAGAGGGTGAAGACCATGGATAAAATTATACTGAAAAATACACTGCATCACACGACTACCATACTTCCCAACGAATTTATAGACCACTATATGATAAAAGCCGACGGTGAATATGTAAAAATATATCTGCTGATTCTCCGGCTGATGAATCAGAACCTGCCTGTTCAGATCGATCAGCTGGCGGATACGCTGGAACTTACACAGAAGGATATTATCCGGGCGTTAAAGTACTGGGAGAAAGAAGGGCTTCTGGAGCTGGAGGATTCTTCCGCGGCGAAAGCGCAGAATGAACAGCCAGCAGGACAAGAGATGCTGGCCGGGCAGCAGGCAGGGCAGACGGCCGGAGAGGCAGGTCAGGGCAGACAGGCCGGACAGACGGATTCGATGGCGGGCGGCGGTGTTTCCTATCCCACACTGCCGCAGGTGCCGGAAAAGAAGAGCCGCAATATGTCGGAGATGGAGAAGTCCATCAAGGGCACGGATCTGGAGCAGACTCTGTATATGGCAGAGACGTATCTGGGGCGGCCGCTGTCTGCGTCTGAGCTCAACAGTTTCTGCTATATCAATGATTCCCTTCACTTTTCCTCGGATCTGCTGGAGTATCTCATCGAGTACTGTATCAGCCGCGGAAAAAAGAGTGTGCGCTATATGGAAAGCGTAGCCATCAATTGGTTTCAGCAGGGCATTGACACCATCAAAAAGGCTAAGGAAGAGTCCAGTCAGTATACCCAGAACGTTTTCCCGGTCATGAAGGCTTTCGGTATCAACCGGAATCCCGGACCGGCGGAGCTTGATTATATAAAGAAGTGGAACGCGCTGGGATTTGAGACTGATATTATCATTGAGGCCTGCAACCGGACTCTTCTTGCCACCCATCAGGCGAGTTTTCCATATGCCAACCGTATATTAGATGACTGGAAGAAGGCGGGCGTCCGCAACGTGGCCGACATCCGCTCCCTGGATCAGAAGTTCCATGCGGCTGCGCAGACGGACGGCGCTCCGGAGAAGTCTTCCGGCCGCCAGAACCGCCAGGCGCAGCAGAACTACAACCGGAATTCTTCCAACGCTTTTCACAATTTCGAGCAGCGCACCTACGATTACGATGACCTGGAATCCCGCCTGCTGGAGAAAAACAGGAGGTAAACCATGGCACTTTCACAGACACAGTATCAGGAAATTATGGATTCCTACGCACGCATCCGTCACGCCAATCAGATGGAGCATCAGAGGCGCAAAGAAGAGATTTACGATGCTGTCCCGGAAATCCGCATGATTGATGAAAAGATTGCTCATATTTCCATCTCAGCGGCCAAATATCAGCTCTTTCATCCGGATACGGACGGACGTGCTTCTCTTCGGTCTGAAATTTATGAGCTGTCTATGGAAAAAGTGAATCTGCTGGCAGTGCACCATTATCCCACCGACTATCTGGATGATATCTATGACTGTCCTGACTGTCAGGACACCGGCTATGTGGGTTCTGAAAAATGTCACTGCTTTCAGCAGCATATTCTGGATATTCTTTATGACCAGTCCAATCTCCGGGAACTGATCCGCACAGAGAATTTTGACAATTTCCGGCTGGATTATTATTCCGATCGTCCGGGTACGGGCAGCAGCCTGTCACCCCGGGAGAATATGCGGGAAATCCTCGCCCGGTGCCGCCGGTTCACGGACACCTTTGACAGCGTGCCGGGAGATAACCTTCTGATCTCCGGCAATACCGGTGTCGGAAAGACATTTCTTGCCAACTGCATTGCGGCGGAGATCCTCAAAAAAGGCAGAAGCGTCATTTATATGACTGCCCACCAGTTCTTCTCTGAGCTGGCCGACTATACATTTCGCCGGAACCAGGGCAATTCCGACACACTGTCTTTTCTTTTACACTGTGACCTGCTGATTATCGATGATCTGGGAACGGAACTCAATAACGGGTTCATTAATTCACAGCTTTTTCTGTGTATCAATGAACGGATTCTCCATAAAAAATCTACCATAATCAGCACAAATTTATCCCTGAAACAGCTCAGTCAAACTTACACGGAGAGAATTTCTTCCCGATTTATTGAATCTTATGAATATTTTCACATTTACGGGGAGGATATTCGCATCAAAAAGGCTGTTTCTTCTCTTGACTAATCAGCCGGGATAATGTTATAAACGTTATGGCTGTTAATTGCATTTACCAAGATAAGATAAAAAGGAGACTATTTATGAAGCCAGATGATAGCAAGTTTTCAACTGTCCCTGTAGGAAGACTCGGAATTATCGTACATCCAAGCTGTAAAGAGCTTTGCGATAAGATTGACCAGTACATTGTGAATTGGCGCAGAGAGCGCAACCATAACCATAAAGGCAATGTTGTGTTCAAAGATTATGAGAAAGATTCGTTCATTATTCCTTCCACCTGCGCCCGCTTCGGAACAGGCGAGGCCAAAGCTCTGATTTCCGATTCTGTCAGAGGCACCGATTTATATATTATTGCCGATGTGCTGAATTACAGTCTGGAATACACGGTCTGCGGACATAAGAATCATATGTCCCCGGATGACATTTATGCCGATGTAAAGCGTCTCATCGCCGCTGCTTCCGGCAAGCCGAAGAGCATCACCGTTATCCTTCCTTTCCTGTATGAGAGCCGTCAGCATAAGAGAAGCTCCAGAGAGTCTCTGGACTGCGCTTTTGCACTGCAGGAGCTGGCAAGCATGGGCGTGGACAATGTCCTTACTTTCGACGCTCACGACCCTAGAGTGCAGAACGCGATCCCATTAAAAGGTTTTGATAATATCATGCCGACTTATCAGTTTATAAAAGCTCTTCTTCGCTCCACCAACGACCTGGAAATCGATCCGGATCACATGATGATCATCAGCCCGGACGAAGGCGCTATGCAGAGAGCTATGTACTTCGCCAACATGCTTGGAGTTAATATCGGTATGTTCTACAAACGTCGTGATTATTCCGTAGTGATCGACGGACGGAACCCGATCGTCGCCCACGAATATCTGGGAGACTCCGTGGAGGGCAAAGACGTGATGATCATTGACGATATGATTTCATCCGGAGAGAGTATGCTTGACGTGGCACGGGAGCTGAAACGAAGAAATGCAAGAAGAGTTTTCTGTATTTCTACTTTTGGTATGTTCACCAACGGTCTCGCATCCTTCGATAAAGCTTACGAAGAGGGACTGATTTATAAGGTCATCACCACCAACTGCACCTATCAGACACCAGAACTTCTGGAACGTCCATGGTACGTAAGCTGTGATGTAGCCAAATATATCGCTCTGCTCATTGATTCTCTGAATCATGAGGCTTCCATCAGCGCTCTGCTTGATCCGCATGACCGTATCAAGAATCGTCTTGCAGAGTACGAACTGACACACACGATCAAAGAAGATAACAACTGATCACTGTTTTCATTCATCACTGTTTCAGCAGGATAAAAGACGAAAACCGGCACATAAGACCATGTGCCGGTTTTTTGCTGTCTGAATTTTCGATATCTGATATTTAAAACGGTATCGTCAAAACATCCGTATTGATGATTGAACAATCGCGTGGTTGAATGGACTGCGCTTATTCCGCCCCGTCGGCTTCTCCCTGGGCGCTGTCTCCGCCGCCGGAACCGCCGTTATTACTGCTGCCGGAATCATTTCCGGAACCGCTGTCACTGCCGGAACCGCTGCTTCCCTGAGAACTTCCGCCGGAGCTGCTTCCGCTTCCTCCACTGCCGGAACTGCCGCTGCCGGAATTATTTCCGCTTCCCGAGGAGCTGCCACCCGAACTGCTTCCGCTGTTTCCGCTGTCACTGCCGGAACCGCTGCCGCCTCCGGAATTGCTGCTTCCCTGAGAACTTCCGCCGGAGCTGCTTCCGCTTCCTCCGCTTCCGGAACTGCCGCTGCCGGAATTATTTCCGCTTCCCGAAGAGCTGCCTCCTGAACTGTTTCCACTGTTACTGCTGCCGGAATTACTGCTGTTTCCCGGATTACCGCCGGAATCATTTCCGCTGTTCTGATTACCTTCATCGGCCGGGTTATTATTCCTGTCATCCCCTGGCTGCACTTCATCCAGATTCTGATTGCCCTCGTCCATTTTGATATCCTGCTCGGATTCCTCTTCCGTGGTGGCCCGGGTAGTCCGGGTGGCACCCGTGTCATCATCATCACTGAGAGTAGAATCAAAAGTCTTCTCCGGCAGATTCTGGTGTACCTTGTCCATAAAGTTCTTCCAGATATCCTCCGGATAGGAGCTTCCTGTCAATCCCTCCACAGGTTCGTAGACATCCATTCCTACCCATACGGCTGTTGTATAATATGGGGAATATCCGCAGAGCCATCCGTCCACATAGTTGGAGGTGGTTCCCGTCTTGCAGGCCACTGCGGTATCCACATCAAGGGCACAGCCGGAAGCTGTGGCAGAGCTGTCTGTCACGCAGCTTTCCAGAATGTCCGTCATGCTGCGGGCCGCATTGCTGGAGTAGATTTCTTTGCTGTCTTCCTCATTTGGCACAATGACATTGCCGTCCGCATCGGTAACCCGCACAATGCAGGTCGGCGTCCGGTATTTTCCATCGTTGGCAAGGGTCGCATAGCCCGCCGCCATCTCCACGGCGGTGGTTCCCCGGGTAAATCCGCCCAGACAGGTGGTATCATATTTGTAATCTTCCGGTTCCAGTCCCGCAAAGTTCATATTTTCCAGATATTTCAGGCAGTTTTCCGGTCCCAGTTCCTCATAGAGCCGGTATGTGGCCACGTTACTGGACTTCTGCACTGCCTTTCGAAGGGAAATCGGTCCCAGATAGGAATATCCGGAGTTGGACACGGCGTCCTCGCCTGTCATCCTGCTGTCATCCAGGGTACTGTAAGCAGTGTAGCCCTGCTCCAGAGCCGGTGCGTATACCAGAAGCGGTTTGATGGCGCTTCCCGGCTGACGATAGCTCTGGTAAGCACGATTTAATCCGTATCCTTCCTGATCTTCTTCCCGGCCTCCCACAATGGCTGACACCCGTCCGGTGCTGTTGTCTATGCAGACCGCCGCTCCCTGCACTTCATAAATTCCGTCATCTGTTTTATCCGTGAACATGGCCAGCTGAGAAGACACGGATTCCTGCAGCTGACTCTGCATATCCATGTCAATGGACGTGTAAATGCGATATCCGGCCGTATACAGGCTCTGTCTGCACGCATTGTACAGTTCATCGTATTCTTCGTCGTATGCCTCTTCCTCATCGTCATCATCAAAGGTATACTGGAATTCAAATCCCTGTTCCTTCATGAGACTCTCCACGGCGCATTTGATAATGTAAGTCTCCGCATAGTCATTGGACTGTGTCTCCTTTTTCGGGAGAACGGTGATCTTTTCCGCCATGGATTTCTCATACTGGGACTCACTGATATATCCTTCCTCGTACATGCTGCCCAGGATACGGTCCCTTCTTTCCATGGTGGCGTCCGGATCATCATACGGATCATACCGGCTCGGACTGTTCGGAATAGCGCAGAGGAAAGCGATCTGGGATATGGTGAGATCCTTTGCCTGCTTGCCAAAGTAAGCCTCCGACGCCGCTTCAATACCGTAATAACCGTTGGCAAAATATACATTATTGATATAGAATTCCAGGATCTGCTCCTTGGTATATTTCTGCTCCAGCGCAACGGCAATGAACATTTCCTGAATCTTCCGGCTGTAAGTCGTCTCATAACTCAGGAAAACGCCTCTTGCCAGCTGCTGCGTGATGGTACTTCCTCCCTGCGTGATCTCTCCACGGTTCCGGATCAGGGCCACCACTGCCCGGGCGATACCTTCCATATCGATTCCACGGTGTGAAGTAAAGTTCTTATCTTCTATGGAAATGAACGCCAGCTTTGCCGCATCCGGAATATCATCGTATTCCAGATAATTGACATCTTTCTCCCCTTTGAGTTTTTTAATTTCATTTCCATCCACGTCATAGACAAAGGAAGTCTGTTCTGCTTTAAATGTATTCTCATCACTTTCTGCCACGACTTCCACGGCATTCCTGTACATGGATACGACAGGGATTCCCACCCGCACGACGGCAAGCACCGCCAGCGCGGCAAAAGCCACAAGCAGACAAATGGCGAGAATCTTTAAAACTCTCCATGTCATACTGTTCTTCTTCCTTTTCCTGCTTCGGGGCTGCATGCCACCCCCCTGTTGATTCCTGCTCATATCTACCTCCATGATGCTTCTTGTACTTTATCTTTTCCAGTATCTGCCTGAAGCAGACATTTTATACATTTTACTGTTCCAGATAACTGTAGAACACATTTCCCGCTTTCTGGAAATTCTCCGTGATCTGTGTCCGGTCTCCCACGGTGGAAATACCAGTTACCGGATCAAGATACCGGATCTTCGTGGAGTTATAGCTCATAACCACCACATATCTTCCGCCTGTATACTGTGCAAGCACCGGACTTCCCTTACTGATGTAGTACAGCACTTCGTCCAGAGAACAGCCAATGAGATTCAGGGCCTCCTGTCCGCTGTATTCCGACAGCAGTTTCATCACCGAACCGGAATCTGTATCAATGCTGTTTGCCGCCACGCTTTTTCCGTTGACGCGGGCGATCATGGAAAGACATCCTGCCAGCGATTTTCCATCGCCGGACACTTTAGTCACCTCGTCCATGCCCGCCACCATGGCGTAATCCACAAAGGCACATTCCCATACTACATTTTCTGAGCTGTCAATGACACTTCCTCTGGCCTCCGACGCGGCTTTGACCGCTTCCGGCAGATTCGTATACGATGCCAGGGTCTGTCCGTCCGCGTAGACAAAATACTGCTCTGCCGCATCTCCGCTCCGGGTGAGGGTCAGAGAGGCGTCATCCTCGCTGGACAGAATCTTTGCCGGGATCAGATCCGGTTCCACCTGTATATAAATATACTCTGGAAATTTGAAGTAAAGTTGTTCTCCAAAGGTTCCCGAATATTTACTTACCAGAGAGACTCCGTCCTCCTTCTCCGCTTCTTTATAGCGGATATAATCTTTATTGCCGGTGGAGCGGATCTTTCCATTATTTTTCTTTCCAAGAGTCATCTCCAGGACACTTCCGTTGATGCTGGTCTCCATGATATAACGATTTTTCTGCGTGTAATTTCTCACTTCATTTCCATCGATATTCATGATCCGTATCTCGTTCATAGGAAATGTGACGGCGCCGCTTTCCTCTCTGGATACATCCGAGGCGGCTGCAATACCGTAAATGAAATCGTTGGATAAAAATCCCACGGAACGGATTCTTTCATTCCCCTCGCAGGTAAAGGTCTGGGTCTGGCCGCTCTCCAGATCGATCATCTCGATTTCCGTGTTATCCCAGATATCTTTATTCTTCTCGATGGCAATGATACTCTTATCCGCTGAAGCCGTCAGACTCTCGTTGATCATGCCGGACACCAGAATATTGTCGCTTTTCTCATCGAGATCTACCTCGTGCAGGTCGCCGTCCAGCACACAGTAAAATACATTGTCAGAGTTCAGATAGGCAAGCTTTTCGATATCTTCCTGCATACTGCCGTAAGGAACGGAAGACGCCAGAAACGCCAGTTCCTCATTGCAGCTGGTTGCCGCGTCAAAACGCATGATCTGTATGCCGTTGTCCCCCTCATGGCGGCCCCGGCTGATATATCCGTACACCAGATACAAAATGTTTCCATCGTCATCAAAGTCCAGGATCTTGAGACCGTGTTCTTCCTGGTCATTGTGGAGATCCGCCAGATTTTCCGAGGCGAAACTGTAGACCTTCGTCACATCAGACTCGTCATAATTATAGTACCAGAGCTGTCCCATCACGCTGAAGGCCAGCTTATGTCCCTCATCAGAGGAGCGGTACTCCACATTATCCTCGTTCTGGATTCCAAGGCTCAGATAGCTGTTAGAGGCGTCGATGATCTCTTCATTGTAATAAGCGTCCATGGTCCTCTGATAATCCAGCAGATACATCCGCTCCGCGGTATAGCGCATGCGGTAGGTTTCGCTGACATTATAGTACTGGATCACCCCGTCGCTGATCTCACTGGACAGCACGGAGTCCAGCTCCAGGACTGCATAAGTATCATTGAGTTCCCGAACCTTTATGCGGGGATCCGACACCTGTTTTACCTCCATACTTCCAAAGGAAACTGCATCGGTGCTGGAATTTATATTTACGTATTCCAGAGATGAGCTGGAAGCATTGGCCGACGGTTCCAGATAGGTGATATTGTCTTCCATTTTAGTTTTATCAAATAAATTATTGTGGAAATTCAGAGCATATGTAAAATACTCATCAAGATTATACCCGGCTCCATTCTGAACCTTTGTATAAAAATATACTCTTGTACTGTTGTCCAGACGGACTGCCAGCTGTAGATAGTAATTTTTCCCCGGGGTCAGATCATTCTCAAAAGTCAAAGTGCCTGTCCGTACATTTTCTTCTTCATTATCCGTAAGCTGGTTCACAGTTCCCTGTTCCAGAGGATCATCCGGGGTCTTCTCAAATAAAATGTATTGAATTGCGGTAATGTCGTAATCATAATTGTGCAGTTTCAGTTCCAGGGTTTTTGAGTAGTCCACCACTGTAATCTGATTGCGGACCAGCGACAGATCAATATCGCTCCGGTATGCGGACATGATATTATAGTTTGAGACGCTGTTGCCGATCTCCATCACCGGATAGGTGGAATTCTGCAGTTCTGTTACCGGGTTTCCCTTCTCTGCCGAAATTCTGTAATTAAAAAACAGCAGGGCGCCGATAAAGACCAGAACGCCGATCAGGGAATGAATAATCACCATTCTCATTGTTTCTTTCATTTTCACCGACCTCTTTCTTCTTCCAGAAGTGTTTTCAACGTAGGTTTAAATCCAAACGATTCACAAAATTCCAGAGTCTTTTCCCACTTCTCCGCCGAAGCACGTTTTCCCTTCACCGCACGGATGAGGAGATTCTTCGGCGTGTGTTCCATTTCTATAAATTCAAGAATCTGTGTCTCATAGCCCATCCCTTCCAGGAGTCCTCCCCGGATGGCATCGGTGGCCATGGCAGCAAATCTCTCCTTTAAAATCCCGTAATCAGTCACAGGCCGGAGGCTGTCCCCGGACAGCTGCTGATTCAGCTCATGCTGACAGCATGGAACGGACAAAATCACGTCAGCGCCCCAGTGCACCGCCTTATAGAGGGCGTAATCCGTGGCCGTATCACAGGCGTGGAGGGTGATGACCATATCCACATGGCTGACTCCTTCAAATTCTTCAATGGAGCCCTCATAAAACTTCAATTTCTCATATCCGTATTTTTCCGCCAGACGGCTGCATTTTCTGATGACATCCTTTTTCAGATCAAGTCCGATAATGCGCACATCACAGCCTTTGAGTTCTCTCAGATAATAGTAGACCGCAAAGGTCAGGTAGGATTTACCACAGCCAAAATCCAAAATAGTGATTTCTCTGTCTCTCTTAAGATGAGGCAGAACATCTTCAATAAATTCAAGGAAGCGATTGATCTGCCGGAACTTATCATAACGGGTCCTGACAATCTTTCCTTCCGACGTCATGACGCCGAGATCCTGAAGAAACGGAACCGGCTTTCCCTCCTCCAGAATGTAATGCTTCGGACGGTTGTGAAGCAGCCGGATCAAATCCGGCGCGGAACGCTCTCCCGCGAAAGCCGCCGGAGTGATCCGGTCAGACCTTTTGCCGCCGGGAACAATTTTTGCCGCCGGTTTCTTCGCAGCGGTCCGAATGGAGGCCCTGCCTTTTTTGTTGATAAGCGCAGTCACTTCCTCGTCGACGGTCTGTATCTGCACCTGCTTATACAAAGGCAGGATCTCTCTCAGTTTCTCCAGCGTTCCGTTCTTTTCCAGATTCTCATGGAAAACCTGCGTTTTAGTATGGCTTTCCACCTGAAAAGCCAGGCGGTTCCGGAGAAGCACCGGGCGGATATTGTATTTTTTTATCTCCTCTGCCCTGCGGGGATTACTCACAGTGATCTTGAGGAGCTTCTCATTTAAACATTCTTCCAGTTTCTTTATCAAATGATCCATCAGGGTAGTCCTTCTTCTAAAATAAAAATTTCTGTGACCGATTTTAGCATGTTTCCACACTCCACGCAACACAGGCGCATCAAACCGGCCACAACTGTCGTCAAATCTTTATATTTTTTTAAGAAAGCGGAAATATCTTTTTTCTCCGGCGATAGCGCTGCCGGCGGTATGCCATATTCCAGCAGACAATGACCAGTATCAGATGCCGGAACGGCGTCTGAACGCCTCTCTCTTCCGGCGGCAGATAATAGCTGTTCTTCCCGCGGGTGCCGTCCACCTTATTTTCCGTCTGCTCTGACTCATAATATTTCAGTTTCTCATAAATCGCGTCGACGATCTTTAACACCGCATTTTTGTCGGGATACTCCGCATACATGGAGCTGCCCTCAAATTCAAATCTGTCCAGAAGCGCGTCTGCCACGGCCCAGACTTCCCTGGCCGCCGCCGGCAGCATCCGGATCATGTACTCAAAATCATTCCAGTTGATTTGTTCTTCCTGCTGCAGCTCTTCCGGCGGAAGCATCTGCGGCTGTGCAGCTCCTTCAGAAACAGTGCGGCCATCCGGAGGCACGGCTCTGCCGGCAAAAGCACCGGTATCCGGCTGTGCCATCTCCCCGGTGAGAACGCCGGCGTCCGGCTGTGCCATTTCCCTGGCAGGAGCGCCAATGTCCGGCTGCGGCTCTGCGGCGCCGTCCATGGTATCACCTTCCATCCGTTTTCTTTCTGTCATCTCTGATTCCTTTTCCTGGCATGCCATCATTTCCCTGAATCCCGGCAGCCAGTCAAAATCATATCTGTCATCCAATCGACTCACAGCAATTCCTGCTTTCCCATGACTTCTCTTTACTTTATGCCGGGTGCGAAGTATGTGTGTTTGTCCCGTTTCAGTTTTCTTTTGAGACGGGAACAGAAAATCTTACGCTTCCTTTTCGATGTATGGAATCACATCGCAGAGTGACTCTTCCACAGAGACGCACTGTCCGGCCAGTTCCTCCGGCAGCGGCAGCATATCCGGCACATTGATCACCCGGATGCCGGCCGCCAGAGCGGCGCGGACACCATTCTCAGCGTCTTCCAGCACCAGTGCGTCGGACGGTTCTATGTTCAGTTTATCACAGATGGCAAGGAATACATCCGGAAATGGCTTGCCTCTTTTTACCCATTCCGTGGTCATCAGCAGATCAAATCTGCCGGTCAGCCCGGCGGCCGCGATATTCTGCTTGATAGATTCAAAGGAACTGCCGCTGGCTACTGCCTTTTTGATCCCTTTTTGATCCAGCACGTCCAGCAGTCCCACAAGACCTTTTTTGACCGGCATGCCTTCCGTGCTGAGGATCTGCGCTTTGCGCTCTCCCACCTGTCTGTATAATTCCGGAGCGTCGAGCTCTTCATCATGAAAGAACTCATGATATTTTGCCAGGATCGCCTGCGCGTTGAGTCCCAGCAGCTGCAGATACTGTGCTTCGGTCGGCTCGTAACCCCACTGCGCTGCCTTCTCCATGAAGGCACGGCAAGTTGCTCTCTCCGTGTCAAACATCAGACCGTCCATATCAAAAATTACCAGTTTAATCATTATTTTTCCTCTGTCTTTTCTATTTTTATTTATGTCCTTTTTTCTGTTCCCTTATGTTGAAGAAAGCGCACCGTTCCTTCCGGAACGATACGCTCCCTGCCTTTTTGCCGTAACTGTTTCGTTATGCCTGTACCTTTTCCAGAAGACCGCTGACATCTTCTGCCATCTCTTTCAAGGAAGAAAGCATCTTCTGTTTCTGAGCCAGGAGCTCATCGTATTTCTTCTGCTCTTCTGCGCGCCGGCTCTGTATGCCTGCCAGAATCTCGTTGGCCTGCACCTGAGCTTCCTCCACGATCTTTGCCGCTTTTGCTTCTGCCTCTTTCAGACTCTCCGCGGCTTTCTCCTCGGCTTCTTTTATGCTTTTCGCTGCTTTTTCTTCTGCTTCTTTTATGATGGAATCCTGCTTGCTCTGAATATCGGAAAGCTGTCTGCAGAGCAGATCGGCATTTCTTATGTACTGCTCATAAGCTTCATCGCGGTTCTTCGGCGCGTTCTGTGCCTCTGTACTCTCCTCAGCCTGCGGTTGTCTGGTCTCTTCCGGCGCTGACTGTCCGGCTGATGGTGCTGTCTCTGCCTTTGCGGCCGCTTCGGCCATGGCTTTGGTTCTTGCTACAGCGGCACGTCCCTCGGCTGCGGCTGCTTTCTTTTCCGCTGTGGCGGCACGCTCTTCCGCTTCTTCCGCCTGTTTCTCCGCCGCCTCCGCCTGGGCCTGCGCTTCCTGCAGTCTCTTCCGCAGAGTCTCTATCTGTTTCTTTAATTCGCCAACCTCTGTTTCCTCATCCATCTCCGGCTGCGCTTCTGCGGACGGTTCCTCATCTTTTTTTAATCTGACGGAATCATCAGAAATGATGATCGTCTGTCCTTTTTTCAGCGCTTCAATTTCCTTATCCTTTTCCTTTACGATGGCCTCAATCTCATCACAGATCTTATCCAGCTGGACATCCACCTCATCTTTGTCATAGCCAAACATGGATGTTTTAAAAACCAGTTCTTCCACGTATGTCAGTAATTCCTGTGCTTTCATTCTGGCTCCCCCTTTTTTTACATTTACAGCGGCTGTTTGTTTCATGCATGATTATCCCTCCGCACAGCGTGCGGATGCTCTGCCGCCGTCTTCTGCCCCGGGAGCGGATGCTCCTATGGCAGGCGTATATATTTAATTATAAGGATTCTGACGACTTTGTCCAGAAATATTATGGAAATTCAGGTGAGTTTCCGGCAGCCTTACCAAAGCAGCCGGAATTCTCCTGTATTGTACATAAAAAGAGAAAACGGCTCAACCCGGAAGGTTTCTGCCGTTTTCCCCATTACTCATTCATTTCCACGGTGTCCAGCCGCACCAGAGCTCTCGCAAGGGCTGCCTCCGCCAGTGCGGTCTCCCGCTCATCCGTTTCTTGTTCCAGAATCTGCTGTGCCCGCTGGCGGGCTCTCCGGGCCCGGGCCACATCGATATTCTGCGGCCATTCCACCGCTTCCGCCAGGATGGTCACCTTCTCCGGGGTGATCTCCACGAAACCCGAGAGCAGCGCGGCCGTCTTCTGTCCGTTTTCCTCGGTGATGGTGAGACGACCTGGCGCGATGATCTGGGTCATGGGAATATGTTCCGCATAGACTCCCACCTCGCCGTCCACCGTATTATACTCGACCATCGTGACATTATTGGTATAGAAAATCCGGTCCGGTGAGATAATTTCCAGTCTGAAGCTTTTCTCTGCCATTTCATCACCTACCTGCGCGTCCTGGCCAGGACATCATCCATACTGCCCGCATTTAAGAACAGACCCTCCGGAATATCATCGTATTTACCTGCCAGCAGTTCCTGAAATCCCTGAATAGTATCAGAAAGCGGCACATAACGGCCTTTGGTTCCGGTAAACTGTTCGGCCACAAAGAATGGCTGCGACAGGAATCTCTGGATCTTCCGGGCACGGGATACCAGAAGTTTATCTTCTTCTGATAATTCGTCCATGCCGAGGATGGCGATAATATCCTGCAGCTCCTTATATCTTTGCAGGATCTCCTGTACGCCCCTGGCCACCTGATAATGCTCCTCTCCCACGATACGCGGATCAAGGATTCTTGAAGTGGATTCCAGAGGATCCACCGCAGGGTAAATTCCCTGCTCCACAATGGCACGGGAAAGTACCGTGGTAGCGTCCAGATGGGCAAATGTGGTGGCCGGCGCCGGGTCTGTCAGGTCATCGGCCGGCACATAAACCGCCTGCACTGAGGTGATAGAACCGTTCCTGGTGGAAGTGATCCTTTCCTGCAGCGCTCCCATCTCCGTCTGCAGCGTCGGCTGATAACCTACGGCACTCGGCACCCGGCCCAGAAGGGCGGACACCTCAGAACCTGCCTGAGTGAAACGGAAAATGTTATCAATGAATAATAAAACATCCTTTCCGCCCCGGTCCCGGAAATCCTCCGCGATGGTAAGACCGCTCAGCCCCACCCGCATGCGGGCTCCCGGCGGTTCGTTCATCTGTCCAAACACCATGGCCGTCTTGTCAATAACGCCGGACTCGCTCATCTCCCGGTAGAGATCATTGCCTTCCCGGGTCCGCTCTCCCACGCCGGTAAAAACGGAATAACCGCCGTGCTCTGTGGCAATATTGCGGATCAGCTCCTGAATGAGCACCGTTTTTCCCACGCCGGCACCGCCGAACAGACCGATCTTACCGCCTTTCTGGTACGGGCAGAGCAAATCCACCACCTTGATGCCGGTCTCCAGCACTTCCGTCTTTGTCGACTGCTCTGAAAAGGCCGGCGCTTTCCGGTGAATGGGACTCCGTCTCACATCCTCCGGCAGAGGTTTGTTATCAATGGGTTCCCCCAGGACATTGAAGATCCGTCCCAGAGTAATCTCGCCCACCGGCACGGTAATCGGCCCTCCGGATGCGACGGCTTCCATCCCCCGGACCAGTCCGTCCGTGGGTCCCATGGCAATGCACCTGACCACATCATCTCCAAGATGCTGCGCCACCTCCGCTGTCAGCCGGCCGCCGTCTTTCTTTTCGATGGTAACTGCATCGTTGATTTCCGGCAGAACGCCTTTGCTGAATCTGATATCCAGGACAGCGCCGATCACCTGGGTAATGGTACCTGTGTTTTGTGCTGTCATCTTTTTACTCCTTCTCCTATCCATCGAGCGCTTCCGCGCCTGAAATAATTTCTGTCAGTTCCTGTGTGATGGCCCCCTGCCTTGCCCGGTTATAAACCAGGGACAGAGTGGCGATCATATCGTCGGCGTTACTGGTCGCCGCATCCATGGCCTGCATTCTCGCGCCGTTCTCACTGGCGGCGGCTTCGATGAAGGCCCCGAAAATCGTGCTGTTTATATACTTCGGAATGAGCAGGTTCAAAGCTTCTTCCGGCCCCGGCTCATAATTCATCAGCAGTCGTTTTCTCTGCTGACCGGCCGGAGCTGCCGGATGGCTGCCGGATAACGTCTGCCCGTCCTCGCCCGCAAAATTACCGTCTTTCACCTGGCCGTCCGCAGCCCCCGGCTCCACATCCACCGGGAGAAGCTTCATGAGCACCGGCACATGAACCACCGTATTTTTAAATCTGGTGTAGGCCAGATAAATTTCTCCGATTTCTCCCGCCGCGAAGGCGTCCAGCACACGCTCTCCCAGGGACGCCGCGTCGGCAAAAGAGGGAGCATTGATCATATCCGAGTCGTCCGCGACGATAGAATAGCCTCTTCTGGAAAGGATTTCCACTCCCTTCCGCCCGACTCCGTAGATATCCACATCTTCCTTTCGCCAGCCGCTGTCCGTAATGAGGCGGGTGACATTATTATTATAACCTCCGGCCAGTCCCCGGTTGGAAGTAACCACGATGACCGCCTTCCTCGCCGAATTTCCGGCAGACAGGTACGGATGGTCCAGCTTTTCCGATGTGGACAAAATGGATTGAATCGTCTCATACATTTTGTCAAAATATGGCCGGGCGTTATCTGCCCTGGCTCTCGCCCGCTGCAGCTTTACGGTGGATACCAGCTTCATGGCTTTTGTAATCTGCTGCGTACTCTGTATGCTGTCCTTGCGCCTCTTAATATCTCTCATGGACGCCATCTTATATCACCACCTTATTTCTGCCGCATCCTGCTATACCGTATAGATTTATCTCCACGGCATTTCCGTATTCATGCGGCAGTCTGACAGCGCATGCGCTCAGCGCTGTTTATTAAAATGTCTCCTTAAATTCCGCAATCGCCTTCTGCATAAGCAGTTCTGTCTCTTTGCTCATATCTTTTGTCTTCCGGATCGCCCTGTAAATTTCCGGGTATTTCGTGTCCACAAATTCCAGAAGTTCTTCTTCAAACTCCAATACCCGCTCCACCGGAATATCCAGCAGATATTTCTGAGTGACCGCATAGATGATCAGAACCTGCTGTTCCACCGGCAGCGTTTTATACTGCGGCTGTTTCAGGCTTTCTCTGATGCGCTCGCCCTGGGCCAGACGTTCTCTGGTATCCTCGTCAAGTTCAGACCCGAACTGGGCAAAAGCCGCCAGCTCCCGGTACTGGGCCAGCTCAGTACGAATCGGCCCGGCAATCTTTTTCATGGCTTTAATCTGCGCTGCTCCACCCACACGGGATACGGAGAGACCGGCGTTGATCGCCGGACGGAATCCCGCGTTAAACATCTCCGTCTCCAGATAAATCTGTCCGTCTGTAATAGAAATCACATTCGTCGGAATATAGGCGGATACATCCCCCGCCTGGGTCTCAATGATCGGAATGGCTGTGAGCGACCCGCCGCCCAGCTCTTCGGACAATCTTGACGCTCTCTCCAGAAGACGCGAATGCAGATAGAACACATCGCCCGGATAAGCCTCTCTTCCCGGCGGCCGCCGCAAAAGCAGAGACAGGGTACGATAGGCTGCTGCATGTTTACTTAAATCATCATAAATGACCAGCACATCTTCGCCCCGCTCCATCCATTCTTCTCCCATGGCGCAGCCGGCGTAAGGCGCGATATACTGAAGGGGCGCCAGCTCGCTGGCAGTGGAGGCCACCACCGTAGTGTAGTCCATGGCTCCATATTCTTCCAAAGTCTTTACGATGCCTGCCACTGTGGATGCTTTCTGTCCGACAGCCACATAGATGCAGTGCATATTCTGCCCCTTCTGGTTAATGATCGTATCCACAGCGATCGCTGTTTTTCCCGTCTGACGATCCCCGATGATCAGTTCCCGCTGGCCCCTTCCGATGGGCACCATGGAATCAATGGCCTTGATGCCGGTCTGCACCGGCGTATCCACCGGCTGACGGTCGATGACGCCGTGGGCCACTCTTTCCACCGGGCGGAACGTTTTCGTCTCCACCGGTCCCCGGCCGTCAATAGGCTGTCCCAGCGCATTGACCACGCGGCCGGTCAGGGCGTCTCCCACCGGCACCTCGATGACACGTCCGGTGGTTTTTACGGTATCTCCCTCGCTGACATTTCTGTTATCTCCCAGAAGAACCGCTCCCACATTATCTTCTTCCAGATTCATCACCATTCCGTATACTTCCCCGGGGAATTCCAGCAGCTCACCCTGCATGGCTTTTTCCAATCCGTAAATACGGGCCACCCCGTCGGCCACCTGGATGACGGTTCCCACATCGGCGGTCTCCAGTTTCGTCACATAATTTTTGATCTGCTCCCGGATGACGGAACTGATTTCCTCCGGTCTGATTTTTACCAAAACTTCCCACACCTTCTTTCTGTTTTATGACAGCTGAATCTTCGACAGCTGCCGGCTCAGAGTATCAATCTGTGTTTTCAGGCTGCTGTCCACCACCCGGTTATCCAGGCGGATGATAAGGCCGCCGATAATCTCCGGCTTTACAATGTACGCAATCTCCAGGGAACGGTAATCGGTCACCTCCAGAAGGCGTTTCTCCACTGCTTTCTTCTGCTCCTGCGTAAGTTCCACCGCGGAAGTCACACTGGCAGAACCAATCTTTCTGTATTGTCTGACTTTTTTAAGAAAATGCTCAAAAATCGGCAGCATCTCCTTCTGCCGGTCCTTTTCTATGATCACATGAAAAAATCCCAGCACCTCATCGGAAACTTTTCCACGAAACGAATCTTCCACCAGCGCCTGCTTGTCTTCCTTCACGATCTCCGGATGATTCAGCAGACTCATGAGTTCACCGTTCGCAAGGAAAACTTCTCTTGCCAGACCGATCTCTTCCTCCAGTCTGTCCACGGCGTTTTCCTCCAGAGCCAGGGAAAACAGCGCGTCACCGTAAATGCTGCTTATCTGTTTTGCCATGTGTCATCCCCTATCTCTTTCAGCGTCTGCTCAATGAGCGCGTTCTGTTTCTCCTCATCCAGCGACGATGCCACCAGCTTTTCCGACAAAAGAGCGGCCACGGAAATAATTTCCTGTTTGACCTGGTCATTGACCCTCTTCTGCTCAAGTTCCGCCTCCTGGCGGGCACCGGCCACAATTCTCCCGGCCTCCTCCTTGGCGTTCATGATGATCTCATTCTCTCTCTGCATCGCCTTTTTTCGTGAGTCGCTCAGAATCTGCTCCGCAACTTTATCAATCTCTTTTAATTTACCGTCGTATTCTTCCCGCATGCGCAAAGCGGCCTCCCGGTTTTCCAGGGCCTCTCTCTGCTCCCGCATCACTCTTTCCTTCCGGTCATTTAAAATCTTTCTCACCGGGTCCAGCAGCAGATAGCTGGCTGCCATGAATAAGAGAAAGATGGCTATGCCCATAAAGAGGAGCTGAAATACCAGCTGCGCGTCGAGGCCGAATATACGGTCATCCAATGATAATAGCACCTCATGCCTCCTTTCCGCTGTTTCCCCCAGGCATTTTTATAATTTGCCAATCAGCGGGTTTGCGTACAGCAGGATGAGACCGATGACCAGACCGTAAAGACCTGTCGTCTCGGCAACTGCCTGTCCCAGGAGCATGGTGGACATGATATCTCCCTTGGCGCCCGGATTGCGGCCTACAGCGGACGCTCCGTATCCGGCGGCAATTCCCTGTCCTATACCTGGTCCGATACCGGCGATCAGCGCAAGACCGGCTCCGATGGCAGAACATGCTAACACTAAACCTTCGTTTGTAATCTGTGACATCATAGTAAAATCCTCCTTTTGAAATTCTTTCACATACCGCAGTACCACCTGTACTGCTTCTTTCCTGCTATCCGGCCGTTTTTTCAAAGCCGGTTCGCTGCTTTAAAACTCCCGTCTCTCTCAGTCCGCATATTTGTCCGTGATAAATGTCATGGTCAGCATTCCGAATACATAAGTCTGAATCGCTCCGGAAAACAAATCAAAATACACATGCAGAAATGACGGAATCCCCAGTTTAACGAACCACGGCAGAAGGCTGTACCAGAGACTGATCATGATCGTTCCGGCCAGCACATTTCCAAAAAGACGCAGGGACATGGATACCGGAGTCGCAAACTCACTGATGACATTCACCGGGAAAAAGATCGGAAACGGTTCAAATAAATCCTTTACGAACCGAATGCCATTGCTCTTGATCCAGGCGTATTCAATCATCACAAAGGTAATAAGCGCCAGGGCAAAGGTTGTACCAAAGTCTGCTGTTGGCGCCCGCAGGCCAAAAACGCCTGATATGTTGGACAGGAAAATAAACGCCATGAGCGTGATGATATAATTCCTGTACTTTGGCGCATGGGAACCCATGCTGGTCTCCACCATGCCGTCCATGGTCTCCACAAGCATTTCCACCGCATTCTGTACGGCATTGGGCTCGTCATAATCTTTCATGATCTCATGCCTCGCAAAGAGGATCAGCCCGAACAATATCAGGCAGACAATGACCGTGGAGATCATCGTGGTGTTGATGGAGAGCGTCTGTCCAAAAAGCTCAAACTCGTAGTAACTGTGGATAAAAAAATCCACGTCGGCGCCGCCGCTTAAGAGCATCGCTCCCGCCGGCAGGCCGGCTGCTGCACCTCCCATTGATTCACCTTCCTTCTTTTCTTAACTTTTTTGTCACGTATGTGTTTGTGTACATATGCAGAAGCGCTGCGATCTTCAGTCCGATAATACCGAGAAGCACTCCCGGGAAACTGATGGCGTCAAAACGCAGCCCTGCCCAGACCACTGCCAGCATGATCAGCCAGCGGAAAATGCTCCTCACTGTCATGCCCCACTGTCCTTTGACCCTGCTCATGTGGAGACATTTTTCCAGTCCCTTCTCCATACTGATACTCATTCCCACAGCGACCACGGTCCCAAGCACAATGCCTATGGTATAGCTGAGGCGGTCGCTGACGATGAGCAGTCCTATGATCTCCGCCAGCGTACTCCAGATCAGACATCCAAAAATCAAATCCAGCAGCGTCTCATTGGTTTCCCTTATCCATTTTATCCGTTTCATGATAATCTGATTCCTTTTCTCCCATAAATACTTGTATCATTTTGTAACAGGAACGCATCCCCGCCAGAATACCGATCACCAGCATCAGGGGAAAGAGCAGCTCCTGGTGGAACTTCCGGACAAGAACGTCGCCCAGAAACACACAGATGAAAATACACGTGAGCATACAGATTCCCAGCTGACTTATGAGCGCCAGCATCCGCAGGGCGCTGCGGTTCTTTCGCCTTTTCATGGAAGCAGTTCTCCGATGATCCGGTCCGCCACCGCCTCCATCCAGGACTCAATGGACTGAAAACATTTCTCAAAGGCCTCCGGCGTATCTTCGGTCACTTCCGGCACTTCCTCCTCAATGTCGATGAAAGTCCCCACGGACATGCAGGTGGTCTGTGCCTTAAAATTGGTCCGCACCTGTTCCGCCTGCTCTTTCGTCATGGTCAGCGCCAGATCCGAAGATTCCAGATCCTCCTCCGTCAGCTGAGAAGAACGGAACTCGGCAATCTCGTAGCCATGCCGGTTCAGAATGGAAACCGCCATGGGTGAAACCGGTTCGGAAAACAGTACCACCAGTCCTCTGGATATCACTTCGATATCCGAAACATTTCTTCTCTTTATCAGTCCCCGCAGAATCACTTCCGCCATAAAGCTGCGGCAGAGATTATTTTCTCCTATAATTACAATCTTACGATATCCCAAACCAGCACCTCCTATACTGTAATCAGATGATAACCAGCTGCTTTGAGCATCCGATTCATGATCGCATTACCCAGCCCTTTCTCAAAAAAGCTTTCTGAATAAATGTAATCCAGCCCCAGTGCGTCACATTCCCGGAGTATACTGTATAAATTGGCTGCCACGGAGTCAGGATGTTCTCTGCTTCCGATACTTCTCCGGATTCCCGTATGGTACTCTCCGATGGTCTCATCCGTTCCGATGATCCCCACGCGGAATCCGTCTTTTTCTTTTTCCTGCGCCAGCTGATTGATCTTCTCTATCACCTTTCCGGCGTCGCCTTCCACCAGAGTCAGCTGTCCCTTCGGCGCATAATGCCGGTACTTCATGCCCGGAGCCTTCGCCACCACATTTTTCGGCATCTGCCGTCCGGCCACCGCCGGATCCACCTGCACAGTGCCGACCACCGACTCAAGCATCGCTTTGGTGATATAACCAGGGCGCAGAATCATGGGCACCTCGCCGGTCATATCGACAATCGTGGACTCAATGCCAATGCCCACCGGACCTCCGTCCAGGATCATCGGAATCTTCCCGTCCATGTCCTCCAGCACGTGAAGCGCTGTGGTCGGACTCGGTCGTCCGGAAGTATTGGCGCTGGGTGCCGCGATCATACGTCCGCTTTCCCGGATCAGCGCTCTGGCATCCGGATGAGATGGCATACGCACCGCCACAGTTTTCAGTCCCCCGGTGGTGCCGTCCGGCACCGTCTCCTTTTTATTGAGAATCACCGTCAGCGGCCCCGGCCAGAAGGCTTCCATGATCTTTCTTGCCTGTTCCGGTACATTTTCAGCCAGCTGGTCCACCTGTTCCATATCTGCAATATGAACGATCAGCGGATTATCTGACGGTCTTCCCTTTGCTGCGTAAATCTTTGCCGCCGCCTCGCTGTTCATGGCGTCCGCCCCGAGACCGTACACCGTCTCTGTGGGAAAAGCCACCAGCCCTCCGGCACGGATAATCTCACCTGCTTCCTTCAATGCGTCCATTTTTACCAGTTTCGTTTTCATTGCAGTCACCTCTGTCATTCAGCCTTCTATCAGCTTTTGCTAGTGTAACATGCTTTATGCATAAAGTCAAAAAAACATGTCCTATTTTTTGTTACAATTGTTAGATTATTTTTATCTTTTCATTTATGCTTCTTCTTTTCTTTGTAGAAGCATACTAATAAAAGTATCCCGTTTCAGGTTCTCTTTTATGAAAAAATCATATTTTCGCCGACCCACTCTCCGGGCCGTCTCTCTGGTCTCTCTTTTTCTGTTTCTGGCCGCACTGGTCCTTTCCGACATGACCAGAACATTTCCTATTTTTAATACTTCCGGAAACTTCACCGTCGTCCTGGACCCGGGGCACGCCGGATATCTGCTGCGCGTATCCGTTCATAAAAGACAGGCCGGAAGCGTATATTTAAGTACATACATGAAACGCAGCGTCTGATAGTTCTGCGTTCATCCCGCCACAAGGAGTTTTTCCATGAAAGAAACCTCTTCTTTATCTTCTGAGACATCCCGCCTTCCGAACAGCAGAAAAAAGGCGGAAAAAACCTTTGCTGTCCAGAGAGAGTTTCTCTCTTCCGTCACCGCGGAAGAGCTTCTCTGCCGTCTCATCCGGGCACATCTTCTGGACGTATCCTCCAGACCGCCATAACAGCGGCACCGTATCCCCGTTATATAAGGAAAAGAAGGTGAAAATATGCCGGATTATTTTTATACTGGCGCTTATATCCGCCTGTCCCGGGAGGACGGCGACCGGGAAGAGAGCGACAGTGTTGCCAATCAGAAAAAACTTCTGACAGATTACATAAAGAAACACAAAGAGCTTCTTCTATATAATATGTACGTTGACGACGGATATTCGGGTATCACTTTTCAGCGTCCGGGATTTCAGCAAATGATCGCTGATATTGAAAATAAAAAAATCTCCTGCGTCATCGTCAAAGACTTATCCCGCTTCGGCAGAGACTATATCGAGACCGGACGATTCCTGGAGCGGTATTTCCCCCAGCGGGGCATCCGCTTTATCTCTGTCTCCGATCACATCGACAGCACACGGCAGTCTTACGACATGCTTCTCCCCATCAAAAATATATTCAATGAACAATACGCCCGGGACATCTCTGGAAAAGTCCGCGCCGCCCTGCGGACCAAACAACACCGCGGGGAATTCATCGGCGCCTTTGCCAGCTATGGCTACCGGAAATCTCCGTCCGATAAAAACAGATTGATCATCGACCCTTACGCTGCCTCCATTATCCGCAGAATCTTCTCCCTGTATCTGCAGGGTTTTGGCAAACAACAGATTGCCCGGATGCTCAATGCGGAAGGAACTCTCTGTCCCTCGGAATACAAAAAAGTCTCCGGACTGCGCTATACCAATCCCGGATCGCGGAACCATTCTTCCCTTTGGTCTTATTCTACCATTAATCACATTTTACATAAAGAAATATATGCGGGAAATATGGTACAAGGTACCAGGGAGCAGCACATGCGCAGCCGCCAGCAGACACTCGGCCGGGAAAAATGGATCGTCGTGCCGGGCACCCATGAACCCATCATAGACGGGGATACCTGGCGCCGGACCCAGGAGCTTCTGAAGATACGCAGCCGCCCGTCAGAAAATCACCGGCCGCCCGCCCGCCCCGCACGGCATCCTCTCTCCGGTCTTCTGATCTGCGGCGGATGCGGCAAAACCATGGTCAAAACCTGCTGGCATCATGCCAACGGCCGCCCGGAGTACGCTTTCACCTGCGGCACCTGCAAAAGACACGGAAAATCATTCTGTTCTCCCCATACCATCGCCGCCAGAGATCTGGAATCGGTTCTGCTTCAGGATTTCAACCGCATCATAAACTGCATGCCAAATCTTTCTTCCCTTGTGCAGCAGCAGGTGCAGTCCTTTCTATCTGAACAGACCGGCAAAAGCCCGGAGCTGAAACTGGCGGAAACTGAGCGGGGCCGCGCCAGACGATTCTTCCTGTCCGCCTATTCCGATTATAAAGAGGGCATTCTCTCTGCGGACGAATTCTTTTCCTGCCGGGAAGAATACAGACAGAAAGAACAGCTTTACAAAGAAAAATGCCGGTTATTTTCTGAATCTTCCGCCGCTCTCTCCCGGAGGATCCGGCAGTCTCCCTTTCTGACTGCGCTCTCGGAGCAAAAAGAGCTGGCTTCTCTTGATTTTTTCCCCCTTTCGGAGATGATCGAGCACATCAGCGTATATGAAAACCGGAAAATCTGTATCTGTTACCGGCTGACTCCGAAACACTTTTTCAGTTTACCCGGTCAGTATACTGTATAAAATTAAGGGAATTATTATAAATACAATAATAAATTAAGTATGTTTTTTTAATATCCCGTTAACTTTGTTTAATTCAGCGAAATTTTTTCAAAAATCATTCAATTTTTTTACTTGTCGAAATAATTAAACTGTGTTAGACTGCATTACAAGACAAAGGCGTTTGTAGTATTGCTGATACTGCAGGCGCCTTTTTTCATGAAATCAGTCTGAAACAAGCATTTACAGCCGGCATGTTGAAAAGGAAAGGATGAGATAAGATATGAATTCAGGAGATACAGCTTTTGTAATTATCTGTGCAGCTTTTGTATTTTTAATGACTCCGGGGCTGGCGTTTTTCTACGGCGGTCTGGTACGGAGAAAAAATGTCGTCAATACAATGATGGCCTGTGTTGCCATCATGGGACTGTCCGTCGTCATGTGGATGCTCTTTGGCTACTCACTGGCGTTCGGCGGAAATCATGCCGGAATCATCGGAGACTTCCGCTGGTTCGGATTAAACGGCGTTGGAATGGATGTGGGCCCTTATTCCGATTCTATTCCACATCTGGTATTTTGTATGTTCCAGATGATGTTCGCCATGATCACCCCGGCCCTTATTACCGGTTCTCTGGTAGGCCGTATGAAATTTAAAGCATTGTTTATTTTTATCGCCCTTTGGTCCATCATCGTTTACTATCCGATGGCTCATATGGTATGGGGATCCGGCGGATTCCTGGCTTCCATCGGTTCCGTGGACTTTGCAGGCGGTAACGTAGTACATATCAGTTCCGGTGTCAGCGCCCTTGTTCTCGCCATTATCCTTGGCAGAAGAAGAGGCTATGAACATACCACATACCGGATTCATAATATACCTTTTGTTGTACTGGGTGCTTCCCTCCTCTGGTTCGGATGGTTTGGTTTCAACGCAGGAAGCGCATTAAAAGCCGACGGACTGGCAGCTCACGCATTTATGACTTCCGCCATTTCCGCCGCAGCCGCTCTTCTTTCCTGGATGGCCATCGATGTCATCAAGACAGGAAAACCTACGCTGGTCGGTTCTTCCACCGGTCTGGTTGTCGGTCTGGTCGCCATCACTCCTGGCGCCGGTTTCGTTCCGATCTGGGCTTCCCTCATCATTGGTATCCTGGTAAGCCCGATCTGCTACTTTGGCGTAGCTCTTGTTAAGAAGAAACTGAAAATCGATGACGCTCTGGATGCCTTCGGATGCCACGGTATCGGCGGTATCTGGGGAGGTATCGCGACAGGTCTGTTTGGCCAGTCCTCCATCAACAGTGTCGCTCAGTGGAACGGCCTGGTGTTTGGTGACTTCCATCTTTTTGCCGCTCAGATCATCGGTATCATTGTCACCATCGCTGTTGCCGTTGTGGGCACACTGATCTGCGTGGCAATCGTGAAAGTATTTACTCCTCTTCGTGTCACTGTCAAAGAAGAGCAGATTGGACTTGATATTACGCAGCATGGAGAAAGCGCATATCCAAGCTTCAACGGATTAGATCAGTAAGGTGGGAAAGAATATGATGTATAAAATCGAAGCATATGTAAGAGAAGAAAAATTTGAAGATGTAAAAAAAGCTCTGGACGACCTCAACGTCAACGGTCTGACCGTATACCAGGTCATGGGCTGTGGTATCCAGAGAGGATATAAAGAAATCGTGCGAGGCATGGAAGTGGACATGCAGATGCAGCCGAAGGTTAAGTTCGAGATTGCCGTGTCATCGGAAGACTGGGCGGAAAAGACTGTGGACGCCATCCAGAAGGCCGCCTACACCGGTGAAGTCGGAGACGGAAAGATCTTCACTTATGAGATCCGCTCCGCATTAAAAATCCGTACAAAAGAAACCGGCTACGACGCCATTCAGGAATCAGAATAATAAATGTGAGGACGGGAGGCCGCAAAGCCTCCCGTTTTTTATGTATGGAGATGACAGACAGACGCACATTCAGGACAGCGGTCCACCTTCCGGCAGTGATACACATTCCGGCGGTGACCGGCGCTTTCCACACCCGCCCCACGGCGGGGATGACCCCGGAAAGGTCAGCGCCTCCGGAATCAAAGAAAAAGAAATCAATCTGGCGATCGCTCTCAAGTGCCGCACGGTTCTGGAACAAAACGGCATCCGGGTGCTGATGACCCGGGAAACCGACTGCAGTCTGGAAGATTCCGGCGTCTCCAATAAAAAAGCCAGCGATTTAAGGAACCGGAAAGCTTCCATCACAGGGGCAGCGCCAAACTGTGCGGTGAGCATCCATCAAAACAGCTTTCCGGACAGCTCCCAGCACGGTGCGCAGGTCTTTTATCAGGCAGGCAACGAAAACAGCCAGCGGCTGGCCTCTCTCATCCAGGCACAAACCGTATATCTGACCGGTGAGGAAAATAAGAGAGAAATCAAACCCAACTCTGATTACTACCTTCTCAGGGACAACGCAGTCCCCACGGTCATCGCCGAGGTCTGCTTTCTCTCTAATCCTTCCGAAGCCGAGATGATTACGGATGAAAATATGCAGGAAAAGGCTGCCTTCGCGATTGCAATGGGGATCATGCAGTACCTTTATTCCTGATAATCTCCCTTCCCGCGGCGCTCTCCTGTCCGCCGGCGAAATCTTTCTACGGAGGACGGCGCTCCACGGGACGGCCTGATATCTGCTTCTGGTTCATGATTTCCGGCTTCACATATTATATTACTATATATATTATTGATTTACAATATATTTTGTGAATTCCTTGTGAAAACGTACTTATTTACAGATATGTGGGTGATTTTAACACTTTACAGTTTTCAGAATAATGTTTATACTATACACACCACATATTCTTGTCCTGTCATCCGGACGGGACAACAATCTCCATATACGATATCCTGATATGACTTTATCAAAAAGGAAGTGAATTCATGAAATTAGAGAAATTAAATGACAATCAGATACGATGTACATTAAATAAATCTGACTTAGATAAACGGGAACTGCGGCTCTCTGAGCTGGCTTACGGTTCCGCCAAGGCACGGGCTCTCTTCCGTGACATGATTCAGCAGGCCTCCATCGAACTGGGATTTGAGGCGGATAACATTCCGCTGATGATCGAAGCCATTCCGATTTCCAATGAGTGTCTGGTACTCGTTGTCACCAAAGTGGAAGACCCGGACGAACTGGATACCCGATTCTCCCGCTTCTCCACTCCTTTTGACGATGAGGATGCGGATGATGACTATTCTTCGGATGTGATCGACGCGGAGATTTCCGATGCCGATGCTTTCGATGAAGAACCTCTCTCCTTTGGCGACAGCCTGGAAGAGGATCTCACTTTCGACAGCTCTTCCGATAAGGACACCGGCAGGCAGGCAGCAGACGACGCCCTCGATCTGATCGCGCCGTTCACCCAGGCTATTGCCCAGGCTAAAAAAGAAGTTCTCAGGAAGAAGCAGGAAGCCTCCAAAAAGAAACACAATCTGCAGATTTATACGTTTTCCAGTCTGGACACCATCACACAGCTGAGCGCCTTCCTCACTCCGTTTTATACCGGAGGAAGCCGCCTGTACAAAGATGTTTCCGGCAAAACCTATTATCTGCTTTTAATGAAAGAGCAGTGTGAGCGCGAGATTTTCAAGAGAGCCTGCATTATCGCTTCCGATTACGGAACCTCCATGAATGCCTCCTACTCCACACTCTCATATTTCGATGAACATTTTCAGCCGGTGTTCCGGGAAAATGCACTGGAGACATTGAATCAGCTCAATTAAATACCGTTTTGAACGGATTTTTCTCAAAGAAATGTATTCTTTTCAGAAAGATTTTTCAGATACGTGGATGCACAGTCTTGTTTCAGACAGGGCTGTGCATGTTTTTTATGGGAATTCCATAGGAATACAATCTCCTATGAAATAAAAAAGCTGCCGTCCGGCGGGTACCGGCTATACCGATTCCGCCTTCCTGCAGCGTCTCTCAGCTATTTCGCTGTTCTTTCCATGAAAGAAATCATATTATTTATTTTTATTCGCCAGATAGTCATTAATGCGGACAAGCACCTGGTCTGCGTCCATGCCGTGAACCATGCATGCTTCTTCCAGACTCTCCATGGCGGAGGATGGGCATCCTACGCAGTGCATTCCTGCTGCCATTAAGATGGCGGCGATTCCCATATCCATCTGAAGCATTTCTCCGATCAATGTATCCTTTGTAACAACCTGAGCTGCCATATCTATTCCTCCTGTTATTGTTTGCAAATTCTGCTTGTTTATGGGGTACTTTACACAGTATAATACACCCGCCAGAAAAATTCAATAGGGCAGAAAAAATTCATAGATTTTTACTATGATAATTCCGACATCATCCGAATCTTCCGGTAATATAACTCTCGGTCCTCGGATCTTTCGGTCTGGCAAACAGCTCCTGCGTCTCCCCGTACTCAATCATCTCGCCCAGCAGGAAAAATGCCGTGCGGTCTGAGATTCTTGAGGCCTGCTGCATGTTGTGGGTGACGATCACAATGGTATAATCCTTTTTCAGATTCATGGCCAGCTCTTCGATCTTCGATGTGGAAATGGGATCCAGCGCCGAGGTGGGCTCATCCATCAGGATGACTTCCGGATTCACCGCCAGCGTTCTCGCAATACAGAGACGCTGCTGCTGCCCGCCGGACAGATCCAGCGCGCTTTTCTTCAGTCTGTCTTTCAGTTCATCCCAGATCGCCGCCTGGCGGAGGCTCCTCTCCACAATATCGTCCAGCTGCGCTTTTTTCCGGATTCCAAATATCCTCGGCCCGTACGCCACATTATCATAGACGCTCTTTGGGAACGGATTGGGCTGCTGAAATACCATTCCCACCTTATAGCGGAGTTCGATACCGTCCATGTCCCGGTAAATATCTTTTCCATCCATGTGAATGGCTCCGTCGATCTTTACATTATTTACAAAATCATTCATCCGGTTCAACGTCTTCAAAAATGTGGATTTGCCGCAGCCGGACGGCCCGATCAGCGCCGTAATCTCATGTTCATATATTTTCATATTGACATCTTTCAGGGCATGAAACGCTCCATAATGAAGATTAATGTCCCGGACGTCAAACTTTACATTTCCTTCGCTCATTCTTCTGTCTCCTTTTCTCCCGGTATTTGTTCTTCCATTTTCCAGCAGCCGCCATCACACTTTTTCTCCGGCGTTGCGGACTTCAATCCGTCTGCTCCAGGCGTTGGCCGCCACGTTGAAGACGAGTACGAGAAGCAGCAGAATCGCCGCAGCCAGATCAGCCAGAGCCGGATCCTGCCCGTTAATCTGCAGGTTCCAGATCTGTGTGGACAGTGTTTCCGCCGGCCGCAGAAGATTCAGCGGACTGGTTGGTGAAGTGATATCCCAGTTTCCCCACCGGAGGGTGCTCCCCGATCCGGTCGTGTAAAGGAGCGCCGCTGCCTCTCCAAAGCCTCTTCCTGCCGCCAGGATCACTCCCGTCATGATCCTCGGAATACAGGCCGGAAGGACCACATGGAACACCGACTGCCATTTGGTCGCTCCCAGTCCCAGACTGCCCTGGAAATATCCCTCCGGCAGACCGCGGATGGCATCCTCTGTGGTGGTGGTCAACAGAGGGATGGTAAGGATTGACACTGACAGCGCTCCTGCCAGCAGGCTTTTTCCCATACCGATGAATACCAGGAAGACCAGATATCCGAACAGGCCCACCACGATGGACGGAAGCGAGGATAAAGTTTCAATACAGATTCTTAAAAATTTAGTCAGAGGACCATCCTTGGCATAGACGGCCAGATAGATACCGGCGAAGACTCCCACCGGCACCGAACACAGCAGAGAAATGAATACCAGGTAGATGGTGTTAAACAGCTGATTTCCGATGGTCCCCTGCCGCTCAAAACCGAACATCTCCGGCTTTGCCTCCAGAAATCCGCCGATGATGACTTTTCCCGCAAAGGCTGCCAGCAATACAAGAAAGAATACGGCAACCGCATAAAATACAACCGTCATAATCCGGTCTGTTCTTTTCGCCCATCTCATTCGTTCCTTCATCTTACTTCTCTCCTTTCCTGCCGCTTCCGGATAAACGATGGATCAATGTGATGCAGATCAGAGAGATCAAAAACAGCAGAAGCGCCATGGTCCACAGGGCCGCTTTCAGTTCTCCTCCCTCCATGGCATTTCCCATCTGAGCCGCGATCTCAGTCGTTAATGTCTTTGTGGTGGAAAAAATACTGGTTGGAAGCGCCGTGGTCTGTCCGATGACCATGGCCACCGCCAGCGCCTCACCGAAAGCCCTGGCCAGTCCCAGGATCACTCCCGTTATAATGCCTGAGGATGCCGCCGGCACCATCACCCGCCAGATGGCCTGCCACCGGGTGGAGCCGAGTCCATAGGCGGCATTTCTGCATTCGTCCGGCACCGCAGCCATGGCATCGGCGGATACACTGGTGATCGTAGGGAAGATCATGACCGCCAGCACCAGCCCGGCAGCAAGAACAGAATGTCCCACCTGCCGGTGAAATACCGTCTTGATGGCCGGGACTAAAACAGTCAGTCCCACCCATCCGTATACCACGGACGGAATCCCGGCAAATATTTCCACAATAGGACGGTAAAATTTCTCACCGATCCCCGGCGCGATTTCTGTCATAAAGATTGCGGAACCCAGAGCAAAAGGGGTCGCAATGAGCAGAGCCAGACCGCAGGTTACCACGGAACCCACAATAAAAATCAGCGCTCCGGTCTGTCCGCCGCCTTCCGCGCTGTCCGCCGGATTCCACTGGGCAGAACCCAGGAACCCCCAGATGGTGTGTCCGAATTTGAGAAATGTATCGGAACCTTTATAGATCAGAAATGCACCGATGATCATTGTCAGCGCGATGACAAAAAGTCCAAAGAAAATTGTAACGCCCCGCCATACATATTCTTTGTAAAACATCCCCTGCTTCTTCTTTTCAATCATATGTATCCCCTTTCCTCCTGATTTTGCCACCCGGATGTCCTGTCCCGTCCAAAAGAGAAACGGGCTCATCGCTCGATAAGCCCGCTCCCTTTGATATCCTTTTCCGGGATAATCATTTTTAATGTTCGGTTACTGTCATTTTAGAAGATACGCCATATCCCAGCTGTTCCATATTTGTGCCGTATTCATCAGACATGATGTATTTGATAAATGCATCGCAGACCTCATTAGGCTCGCCTTTTGTATACATATGCTCAAACGTCCATACCGGATAAGCACCTGAATATGTATTTTCCAGTGTCGGCTCTACACCATCGATGGAGACAGTGGATACACCCGGGTCACCAGTCAGATAAGACAGTGCCACATAACCGATAGCACCTTTTGTATCTTTAACATTCTGAAGAAGTACTCCGGAATCATCCGTTTCCATAGATGCATTGGATGCCTCTTCATTTCCATCAAGGGCATATTTTTCAAAAGTTGCACGGGTTCCGGAAGAAGTCGGTCTTGTTACTAATACGATATCCTCATCTGGACCGCCCACATCTTTCCAGTTGGTGGTCTTTCCTGTAAAGATGGAAATTAACTGATCTTTGCTCAGGTTTGTCACGCCGCCTTCTTTTACATCGTTGTTAACGATTGGCGCCATGGTGATAACACATACCTGATGATCCACCAGTTCGCCTGCCTGTGTGGCATCCAGTTTCTCATCCGCTGCTACGTCAGAGTTTCCGATATCAACTGTTCCCTCAGCTACCTGTTTTAAACCTTCACCTGAACCGCCGGCATCCACTGTGATCGCCACATCCGGGTACTGTTCACTGAAAGAGTTTGCTGCGTCATCTACAAGAGGTTTTAAAGCGGAAGAACCGGCTGCTGTGATAGTGCCGCTTAAATCCTGGTCTGCTGCGTTTCCTCCGGTTTCTGAGCTGGCTTCTGTGGTAGCGGCAGCCTGTGTCGATGTATCAGAGTTTCCGCTTCCACATCCTGCAAGAAGTCCTGAAGCCATAAATACTGCCATACAAATTGCCAACATCTGTTTCTTCATTTGAATGATCCTCCTTTTGTCTTTCTTTGCTCAATAAAGTATTTAAATCTTTATTTGTTCTGAATTATAGAGCTCTCATGTAAAAAACGACATCTCGGACCTGTAAAAATCAAGTAAAAAGTCAGATAACTTTCTATTTTTATTATTACATATCTGTAAATAATGTAATAAAGTCAGAAAATATTGGCAATATATTCTTTATATAACACAATACACTTAAAGATGAAAAGTCAACCAGCCGCTTATTTTTCAATTTCTTTGATGAGGTTGATCATCTCAATGGCACTCAGCGCACAGTCATATCCTTTGTTTCCCGCTTTGGTTCCGGCCCGCTCGATGGCCTGCTCAATGTTCTCCGTGGTCACAATACCGAACAATACCGGAATGCCGGATTTCAGACCAACCTGAGCCACTCCCTTGGAAACTTCATTGCATACATAATCATAATGGCTGGTTGCTCCGCGGATCACCGTTCCCAGCGCGATGACTGCGTCATATTTTCCGGACTGCGCCATCTTCTCACAGATCAGCGGGATTTCAAAGGCTCCCGGAACCCATGCCACGTCAATGTTCTCCTCTTTCATTCCGTGACGAACGAGGCCGTCAATGGCTCCGCTCAGAAGTTTGGAAACAATGAACTCGTTAAATCTCGCACACACGATACCTACTCTCTCTTCTCCGCCTACTACTTTTCCTTCAAATATTTTTACTCCCATGATTCATTCCTCCTGATATTTTTATGGTTATTCTTATGGTAATTTTCAAATGATTTCTCTTTTCACAAAAAGATCCTGAAGTTCTTTTCTGTTCTCTTAATATTTCGTGTAATGCCCCATCTTTTCCTGTTTGGTTTTCAGGTAGAAAAAGTCATCCTCGTTGGCCTCGATGATGATCGGCACCCGCTCCACAATTTCGATGCCATATCCGGACAATCCTACCACTTTGGCCGGATTGTTGGTCATCAGGCGCAATTTTTTGATTCCAAGATCCGCCAGAATCTGCGCGCCGATACCGTAATCCCGCAGATCTTCCGGAAATCCCAGAGCCAGGTTGGCTTCCACCGTATCCATGCCCTGATCCTGCAGCTCATAGGCTTTCAGCTTGTTAATGAGACCGATTCCCCGGCCTTCCTGGCGCATATAAAGCAGTACGCCCCGGCCTTCTTTTTCTATCATCCGCATGGCCGCCGCATACTGCTGACCGCAGTCACAGCGCCTTGATCCCAGGGCATCGCCGGTGAGGCATTCCGAATGTACCCGGCACAATACCGGCTCACCGTCTGCCACATCTCCTTTTACAATGGCGACATGATGCTCGCCATTTAACTTATTCACATAGCCGTAAATACGAAAATGTCCGTAATGGGTCGGAAAGTCTGCCTGTGCCTCGCAGCTTACAAAACTTTCCGTGCGGCGGCGGTACTGGATCAGATCCGCAATGGTAATGATTTTCAGATGATGCTCAGCCGCAAACTTCATGAGCGCAGGCACCCGCGCCACCGATCCTTCCTCATCGAGAATGCCGCAGCGCAGTCCCACCGGCCGCAGTCCCGCCATCACCGCCAGATCCACCGATGCTTCCGTAAATCCGGTCCGCTTCAAAACGCCTCCCTGCAGTGCCACCTTAGGCACCATAGTTCCCGGCCTCTTAAAATTATCCGGGGCGGCGTTTTCCGCCGCAGCCGCCATCACTGTCCGGGAGCGGTCTGCCGCCGACACGCCATCGGTCACATCGACGCTGTCAATGGTCACCGTGGATGTGGAACGGGACAGTTCCCGGTTCTCCCAGATCAATTCCTCCACGCCGATCTTTCTGGCCACATCCTCGGAAACCGGCATGGTCATCATACCTTTTCCGTAGGTGAGCATAAAGTTCACAGCTTCCGGCGCAGCAAACTGTCCGGCTATGATCAGGGCTCCGTCATTTTCCACGTCGCCGTCGTCCACCACAATGATCATCTTCCCCTGTTTGAAATCTTCCAGGGCCTCCTCTATGGTATTGAATTGAAATGTATCCATTTTGTCTGTCCTCCTTGTTGCTTATGTTTTTATTGTTTCTCTTATTGTCGTCTGTTTTTGTCTGTTCTGCGGTTTGCCCTTTCCCGCAGTTGATCAGAATCCATGGCTTTTCAGGAAATCCATGGTAATACCTGACTGTGGTTTCTCCTTACTTTCCTCATACCGAAGGAGCTTTTCCACATATTTGCCAACCATATCTGTCTCCAGATTGACCGTATCCCCCGGTTTTTTCTCCAGCAGCGTAGTGTTCGCTCCCGTGTGAGGGATCACTGAGACCGCAAAACTCTTATCGTCCACCCGCGCCACTGTAAGGCTGATGCCGTCGATGGCGATGGAACCTTTCTCCACAATATATTTCAGTACCGCCGGTGTCGTCCGGATCGTGATCCAGATGGCGTTATCGTCTTTTTCCATGGATGTGATCGTTCCCGGATCATCCACATGTCCCGCCACGATATGACCGCCGAAACGGCCGTCGGCCGCCATGGCTCTTTCCAGATTCACCCGGCTGCCGCTTTTGAGCGTTCCCAGATTAGTCCGGCGCAGGGTCTCATGCATGACATCCACGCTGTAACTGTTTTTGTCAAAGGAAGTCACCGTGAGACACACACCGTTGGTGGCAATACTGTCTCCCACATGAATATCTTCCATCACTTTTTCTGCCTGAATAGTGATGACGGCCGACTGCGCACCCATTCTGATGCTTTTCACCACGCCGACTTCCTCTATGATGCCTGTAAACACCGCTGTCCTCTCTCCTTTCTCCATGTGCTGCTTCAGCCATGTCACATTTCTCTGACTGCGTCATTTTTTCTGATGTACTCATGCTTCTCCGGTTATGTCGTATTCCAGAAGAATATCCTTGCCGAACCGGCGCATATGGATCTCCTGCAGCTGCCAGGCTTCCGACGCCAGACTGACGCCCCGGCCTTCCACCGGCGTCCTGGCCTCTGCCCCGCCGAATATCTTCGGCGCCAGATAACAATATACCCTGGAGACAATTCCTGCCTGCAGCGCACTCTCGTTGAGGGTTCCGCCACCCTCCAGCAAAATGCCATCAATCTTATTCTCGCCCAGCTTCTCCATCAGACAGCTCAAATCGATCCGGCCGTTCTTCTCCGGTATCTCCCAGATTATCACTCCCTTTTCTTCCAGAAGCTTCATCGTTTCCCGGTCCGCCCCCGGCAGACAGGCCGTGATGAGCGGCTGATCTTTGGCCGTCTGCACCAGTCTCGATGCGGCCGGGATCCGCAGATAGTCGTCGCAGACAATCCTCACCGGATTCCTCCCTCCTTCCATGCGGCAGTTGAGCATGGGATCATCCGCCAGCACCGTTCCGATACCGACCATGATACCTTTATAATGATTGCGCAGAATCTGCACATGTCCCCGGGCCTCTTCCCCGGTCACCCACCGGGAATCTCCCGTATGGCAGGCAATCTTTCCATCCAGAGTCATGGCATATTTCATAGCCACAAAAGGGCGCCCGGTGCGTATGTAATGAAAAAACACTTGATTGATGGCGTCACACTCTTCCTTGAGGACATGAGTGACCACCGAAATGCCATGCTCTCTTAAGATCTGAAAACCTTTGCCCGAGACCAGCGGATTCGGATCGTCGGAACCGACCACCACTCTGGTGATGCCCTCTCCGATGATGGCCTCCGTACACGGCGGCGTCTTTCCATAATGACAGCAGGGCTCCAGGGTCACATAAATGGTGCTCCCCTCCAGGCTGTATCCGGCTTCTTTGGCGTGGGCAATGGCATTTCTCTCTGCATGAAGCTTCCCATATTCCTCATGCCAGCCTTCCCCGAGAACTTTTCCATCCCGGACGATCACCGCCCCCACCAGGGGATTGGGATTCACATGACCGCTGCCCCGCATGGCCAGTTCTATCGCTCTTCTCATATACTGCTCATCGGTCCGGCCGGCCGCATGCAGTTCTTCTTTATGACTCGTATCGTTCTTATGCTCCATATTGTCACATGCTCCTTCCCTGTCGCACAAATAAAAAAGGCCCTGAAACCAATCGCTTCACGCGACTAATTTCAGGGCCTGTCACTGCCATCTGCACACACAGATCATTACATCTGCATGCATAAATAAATAGAAACATCTTCTACCATCCGGACTATACCGTCGGCTCCGGAATCTCACCGGAATCCTGCCTTTCGGCTCGCGGGCTCGCACAGACACCGCACATGGTGCTGCTCTGTGATTACCGCCGGTGGGGACTTGCACCCCGCCCTGAAGACCGTTTTCATTTCTTTGGTTATTATAACTCTTTATTCATGTGTTTTCAAGAGTTTTTCTGTGAATTTATACAAACGCTGTCTGCAGCCCATCTTCTCACGCCGTCCGCCCCCAGCTCTCCGGAACCTTTCGCCCGATCAGCTCTTCCAGCCGTGCAGTCTCCTCCTTATAGTATCTGTTCAGAAACTGGCGGGTGCGGGGAAACATTTTTGATCTATCCGTTTCCGGCGCAATGCAGAAGGTGAGAATATGCCGGAATCCTCTGCGGAACGCCCGCGTAGCTGCAGGGCAGCGCCCCAGATGAAGGAAATCCATAAACAAGTGATAGATTCCCTGAGCACCATACATGATCTTGCTGCGCAGAGGAGATACCGCGCAGAAAATGCTCTCATTGCTTTTGACGTTATAATTGACTTCCGGGTCTTTTTCCACCCGGATAAACTCCAGAATATCTTCCACGGATTCCTGCTGGTTCTGAACCATCTCCTCAAAAAATACAAACTTCATGTTTTCTTTCGGAAAATACCGCAGGTATTCTTCTATACAGCGGGCATAATTGCCCTGGGAAAAGCACAGATATTTCAGCCGCCGGCGCATGATCTGTCTGCGTTTCACCGGACTTTCCAGAACACGGTGCACATATCTGTCAAAGGCCGCCGCATGCCCCCTCTTCTGATCATCCTTCACCGTCCGGCAGGGAAGGAATCCCAGCGGCAGGAAATACTTATATGCCGAATAGCACCGGTCCGCCGGATCGCGCATGAGAAAAATGAGACGGGTCTCTTTCGGAAAATCCCGGCCGATCTTGTCTGCGCATCCCCGAAAGGACAGACCGGCATTGATCTCTCCCGGCGTCTGTCCGCTTTCCGGGCGGAAACGTCCAAAATATCGCTTTTCATACCATTTTTTGCCAAGGCAGGGCCGAAGCAGCGGAACTCTGTAAAACATAGGTTCCTTAACCCCTTCTGTCAGGTAAATTTTTTTATGCTGCCGTAAAATATCATACAAAGAAGTGGTTCCACATTTCTGGAATCCGATACACATAAAAGCAGGTTTCATTTTGTCATCATCAGGGGCTCTCTCCCCGCCTTTCTTTCGTATTTTTACCTTGATTTATCATTCCTGAAACCAATATTGATTTTCAGCTAAAATATTTTACAAAAAAACTGTGTCGGCTCTGTGGATAAATTGAAAAAAATTTGAAAAAATTTTGCAAATAAATGCTTTTATTTATAAAAAAAATATTTTAAAACCAGAAAATGGACAGTTTTCTATTCGTATTGTATAATAAACTCAGCTTAATAGTTCATAATTACAGGAGGTATACTATGTCAGGAAAAATTCTTATTGTCGGACAGTCCGGCGGTCCCACGGCGGTTATCAACAGCAGTCTCTACGGAGTTGTGTCGGAAGCCCGCCGTCATCCCGAAGAAATCAGCCATGTTTACGGTATGGTCAATGGTATCGAAGGCTTTTTAAATGATACCATCCTTGATTTCGACGAGGCTCTTCCGGGAGACAAGCTGGACGCTCTTTTATACACACCGGGCGCTTATCTTGGTTCCTGCCGTTACAAGCTTCCGGAATCTCTGGACGATCCGGTTTATCCGAAGCTTTTTGAGAAGTTTAAAGAAATGAATATCGGTTATTTTCAGTACATCGGCGGAAACGATTCCATGGATACAGTGAGCAAGCTCTCCCGCTACGCCGCTTCCACAGGCAGTGACATCCGCATCATCGGACAGCCAAAGACCATTGACAACGATCTGGTGCAGACCGACCACACCCCAGGATACGGCAGCGCCGCCAAATATGTGGCGTCCACTGTCCGGGAAATCGTTCTGGATGCCAATGTCTACGAGAAAGAATCTGTCACCATCATCGAGATCATGGGCCGTCATGCCGGCTGGCTCACAGCCGCCTCTGCTCTGGCCCGGAAATATACCGGAGATAACCCGATGCTCATCTACCTGCCAGAGACCTCCTTTGACACTGAAGATTTCCTGGCAAAGATCAGCCAGTGTCTGAAAAAGAACTGCAATGTCATCGTCTGCGTATCTGAGGGCATTCACGATAAAGAAGGCACTTTTATCTGCGAATATGATAATTCCGTCGGAACAGATACCTTCGGTCACAAGATGCTTGCGGGCTGCGGCAAATATCTGGAAAATCTTGTCCGCTCCCGTCTGGGCGTGAAGGCCCGCTCTGTGGAGTTCAACGTCAGCCAGCGCTGCTCTGCTTCCATGCTTTCCGCCACAGACCAGCAGGAGGCTGCTGCTGCCGGATCTTTCGGCGTAAAAGCCGCTCTGCAGGGAGAAACCGGAAAGATGGTTTCCTTCCAGCGCCAGACTACGTCCGACGGCTCCTACCGGATGGACTGCGGCCTCACCGATGTCAACGAGGTATGCAACAAGGAAAAGACGGTGCCGCTGTCCTGGATTTCCGCTGACGGCACCGACGTGACGGAAGAATTCATCGCCTACGCCCGCCCACTGATCCAGGGCAGGGTGGACGTACCTCTCGGAGAGGACGGCCTTCCGGCTTTCGTTTCCCGGAAATAATTCCGTCTGAACGGTCATCATCTCCCGGAAATATTTTCGCCCGATGGGCATAAAAATCCCCTCCCGGTACAGGACATCTTCTCGTTCTGTTCCCGGGAGGGTTCTTTTTCTGCGCTGACTGCGCAGTGTTTCTTCGGTTTGTTTTGCAGCCTTCATGCGGCATTCTTCTGCCTGCTTATAATATCCCCGCGATATATCTTTCCGTCTGCCTCATGATCTCTGCCAGATTCTTAAGGTCTTTTTGTACATTTCCTGTCTCCAGGGAATGGTTGGCTCCGGCCGTCTCATAAAGAGGCAGATGCCTCTTCCGGCATTCTTCCTCAATGATCTCCGTCCTCGCCCACGGGTCACTGGTTCCGTGAAACACGATTCCTTCTTCTCCGATGGCCATAAAAGATTCTTCCACCGGCGTATAATATACCTGACGCGCAGAGATGTGATTGTGCAGGGCAAAGGCTGCCGCCACAGCGGTTCCGATGCTCTTGGAAATAAACAGCACATCTTCACAGCCGGCAAAGTCCACCTGGCAAAGCTGGCCGGCGACACAATCGCTGGCCGCCTCAAAGGCTTCCAGCATTTTCTCTCTGCTGCCCTTGATGCCGGATGGCAGTTCTCCGTAGCTTACCTCAAGAATCTCATAGCCCCGGGCTGCCGCCAGCTTCTTCCCGTAGTAGAGAAGAGGCTTGTCCGTGTGATAGCCGACTCCCGGAAATATCACCGCTAGTTTTTTGTCCATGTTCTCTTCCTCCTGCTTTAAGCCAGACCCTCTGGTCAGTATCCCTGTTGCAGCTCATAAGAATGAATCAATTCCACATTATACTGTTCCACATCATTTAAAACAGAATCGTCAAAGGCCGCGGCCGCCGTCTGCGCCACATACCAGTCCTGTTTGTTAAAATAATTCTGGATATCCTGATCTGTGAACATTCTGCCATGGCGGGCGTAAATTTCATTTCTTGTGATACACAGACCGTAGGAATCCAGACAGGACAGTTCATCCCAGGTATAGCGCACACTGTTTGTGTAGGCCAGATGATCCGCCTTCTCATAAGGATTGGAACCGGTATCGTTTCCCTTGACCAGATACACGTTTTCGCTTTCCCCTTCGCTGTCTTCACTTCCTTCTCCGTATCCGTCCTCTGTGTCTTCACCGGCATCTTCATCTTTCCTGGCCTGTCCGATCGCAATGGTAATCTCTGTATTTCCTTCTGTGTCCGTGGCCGCAGAGATGATCTCCTCATGCTTTTTCTGCAGTACAGAAAATCCGAGAATCACCGCTGTCAGCGTCAGCGCGACAATGATCACGGCACTGATCATCATTCTTCCTGTTTTTCCGTCGCCTTCAGGGTTCCACATCAAACTCCCCCTTTACAAAAATAAAAAATGTGTTTTATTGTCTAATAACACATTTTTTCTCCTGTTTTTATTATAATGGATAATACTGGTTCTATCAACCCTTTATGATAATTGTTCATTATAATTTAATACAAATGTAATTAATAATTATTCTCAACAAGAAACAGATACTTAGACAGATATCGATATGAAACGAAAAACATGGTTTTTGGTTTGAAAATAATACAATTTTACCAGTATTTTTCTTGGAATTCCGCTTGATATTGGCGGAAATCTAGTATAAAATAAGGAATACAGAACAAGAGAGTTTTGTAATAATCTAAACCTAAAGGAGGATATACTAATGGCATACGTAATTTCTGATGAATGTATCAACTGTGGAACTTGTGAAGGTGAATGTCCAGTAGGCGCTATCAGCGCAGGCGACGGCAAATACGAAATCGACGCTGATTCCTGCATCGATTGCGGAACATGCGCAGGTGCATGCCCATCCGGCGCTATCAGCCAGGAATAATCCGGATTTTCAGAAGAATTTCCGTTACGCAAAAAAGAGTGTCTGTCTCGGCAGACACTCTTTTTTTGTGCGATAAGCTTTTCTAGTCACTATATTTTCCTCTTGTTTTTCCGGAAAAAGCGGCTTTTCTTCCGGCCGCCTTCCTCTTTGGATACGGCGATTTCCTGTCTTGCCTTTTGATGGCTGCGGATGGCCTCATCCAGTTTCTTATACCGGGCTTCCTCCCGCTCTTCTCTTTCTTCCATGACGTCATCGATTTCCCTGATCACTCTGTTGCTGATCCGGTCTCCCATGACATCTCCCATATTTTCTGCCTGTTCTCTCAGAGCTTTTCCTATGATACGGCCCATGATAGATTCAAATTCCCGCATTTTTTCCTCATTGCTGCGAAGAGACGGGGCTGTGTTTTCTCTCGGAGCCGGATGACGCTCGGCATGTCCTCCTCCTTTCCTCAGGGTGACTACTTTTCCGCCCTGCCCGTTTTCCCTGAAATCGCTCTCTTCCCCGTCTTCTTCCTCTGCCGGTCTCAGTTCGGTATCTCTGCCGGTTTCAGCATGATTCTCATGACCTGCGTATATATCTTCGCTGTCGTCTTCCCGGAATCTTCCATCCTCTCCGGATTTACCACTTTCCCGGGTCCTGTCCTCCTCCCGGGAACTCTCCTCCTCTTCGATCCCCATATTTTCCAGCTCCACCTGCGTAGCCAGCAATTTATGTACATCAATGAGTTTCTTCTGTTCCAGATCCGGCAGCACCTCTTTTACCGCCTTTAACTGAAATCCTTTATTCTTTAATTCTTTGATACAGTTTAACAGCTGTATTTCCTCTTCTCTGTAATAACGGTGTCCCAGTTCATTTCTCGGAATGGTGAGCCCCAGCTCTTCTTCCCAGTACCGCAGCACATGATTCTCCACCTCCAGCAGCCGGGCAGCTTCTGAGATGGAATATCTTTTTTCCTTCATATTTTCTCGCTCCTGTCATACTATATTTTACTGCGAAAGCCCCGGACAGCAGCTAAAATCCAGCGCATCCGGCTTTCATAACTGATAATGGCGGCATAAGCAGTCATGCCTGTCTGCATATCGGCATATTCATAGTATAACAAGATTCCGGTTCCATTCTCAATGATATTCGTCTTCTAAAAACAGACAAAAGGAGCGGAATTCTACTGAATCCGCTCCTTGTTGGCAAATTTCGTGTACTGTCCCAGCCAGACAAGCTCAATGCTTCCGGTGGCACCGTTTCTCTGCTTGGCCACGATGACCTCTGCTATATTCTTTTTCTCTGTATCCGGATTATAATATTCATCCCTGTACAGGAACATAACCACGTCGGCGTCCTGCTCGATGGCTCCGGATTCACGAAGATCCGAGAGCATCGGCCGGTGGTCCTGTCTTGCCTCCACGGCACGGGAGAGCTGTGACAGGGCAATGATCGGGATATTTAACTCTCTGGCAAGAACCTTCAGGGCACGGGATATCTCTGAAATCTCCTGCTGTCTTGATTCATTTCTGCGGGTATTGCTGCCGCTCATCAGCTGCAGATAATCGATCACAACCATCTCGATGTCATACGTCTGTTTATATTTTCTGCACTTGGAACGGATCTCCGCCAGAGAAGATGCGGTATCGTCAATGATCAATTTGGAATTGCCGATGAGGGCCGCCCCTTCCAGAAGCTTCTCCCAGTCGGAATCCCTCAGATCACCGGTACGGATCTGCTGAGAATCCACCATGGACTCTGACGCCATCAATCTGGTAACCAGCTGTTCCTTCGACATCTCCAGACTGAACATGGCCACCGCATGGTTATCTTTGAACGCCGCATACTGGGCAATATTCAGGACAAAGGCCGTCTTACCCATGGCAGGTCTTGCCGCCACTAAAATAAGCTCCGCCGGGTGAAGCCCCGTAAGCTTATAATCAAGCTCGGTAAAACCGGTGGCAATGCCGGTGACTCTTCCTCTTGTCTTTGCCGCCTCCTCGATGGCGTTCAGCGAATTCAGAACAATCTCCTGAATCGGCACAAAGTCGGACATCCGGTTCCGGTTCTGCAGCAGGCCGAAGATCTCTTTCTCGGTTTTCTCCAGAATAGCCGGCGTCTCCTCCTTGCCCAGATAACAGGCATTACCGATGTCCTCGGTCACCTTGATGAGCGCCCGGAGCGTTGCCTTGTCATGAACGATCTGAGCATACTGCCGGACATTGGTGGAAGTGGGAACGATATCCACCAGTTCCCGGAAAAAATCCAGACTGGAAAGTGCTTCCGGCACATCCTTCTCCTTCAGCTTATCCTGAAGAGTGATAAGATCCACCGGCTTTCCTTCCTGGTAAAGCTCCACCATGGCTTCAAACAGGATTCCATACTGACGCTGATAGAAATCCTCCTTGACAAGGATATCCTCCGCCTCCACAATGGCGTCTCTGTCCATGAGCATGGAACCCAGCACCGACTTTTCCGCCTCCTCGCTGTGCGGCTGTATTCGTTTGATAAAATTCTCGTCTACTGTCGGCATATCATCACATCTCTATATATCTCATTACAACTCTGTATGTTTACATTTCTGATACTTTTACCTTGAGAGTCGCTGTTACCTTCGGATGAAGCTTGATCTTCACATTGTGTACACCCAGACTCCTGATCGGTTCGTCCACGGAAATCTTCTTCTTATCCAGTTCCATATCCAGCTGTTCTTTGGCCGCTGCCGCGATCTCCTTGGTGGAGATGGCGCCGAAGGTCTTGCCGCCCTCGCCCACTTTCATCTTTACTTCCACAGACTTCTCGGAAAGGTCTGCCGCCAGGGCCTGCGCCGCTGCCAGCTGCTCTGCAGCCACCTTATCCTGATGCGCTTTCTGCAGTTTCAGGTCATTGATATTCTTGCCGGTGGCCTCCACACCCAGCTTCTTTGGCAGGATAAAGTTCCTTGCATAGCCGTTGTTGACTTCCACCATATCTCCTTTTTTACCTAAAGCCTTTACATCTTCTAATAAAATTACTTTCATAATCTGTCCTCCTGTTTTATCTGTTTTCTTTTCCTGTTCGCTGTCTTCCATGGCATTGAAAAGAATCCGTCAGATATCTCCTTCCTTCTTCATCGAAGCCAGCAGATTCTTCAAATCATTGACCACTTCTCCCATGGTTCTATCCTTAAGCTGTGCTGCTGCCACCGTGAGATGGCCGCCGCCGCCAAATTTCTCCATTATAATCTGTACATTTAAGTCATCGATAGAACGGGCGCTCACATAAATGCAGCTGGAAAGCTGTGTGATCACAAAACTTCCCCGGATTCCCTGAACATCCAGCAGGGCATTGGCCGCCTTCGCTCCGATGACCGTCGCTCCGTCAATATTTCTTCCGTCAAAAGTTGAAATCGCAAATTCATCGTAAAACAGTTCTGCACGGTTGATGATCTCCGCGCGGATCTTGCAGTTCTCCATATCTTCCCGGAACATTTTCCGGACTCTCGTCACATCCGCTCCGGCACGGCGGAGATAAGCCGCCGCCTCAAATGTCCGGACTCCCGCTTTCACAACAAAATTATCCGTGTCCACCAGAATACCCGAGTACAGGGCATCGGCCTCGATGGCCCGCAGCTTCGGCTTATCCGGAATATACTGTAAAATCTCCGCCACCATCTCACAGGATGAGGAGGCGTAAGGTTCCACATAGGAAACCACCGCATTTTTGATCGTCTCGTTATTCTGCCGGTGATGATCCAGCACCACGATGGTCTCAATCTGTTTGATCAGTTCCGGACACTCTGTCATGGCCGGAAGATTGACGTCCACGATCACCAGCATGGAGGAGGCGTCCTTCAATGACAGCGCCTGCTCATTGCTGATAAACGGAAAATCTTCCGCCCCGGTGTCATTGATCATTCCTTCTATGATCGGCCGTATGGCCGCGCAGTCCTTATCCATGACAATATAGGTCTTCTTGTCAAAGGTTCTCGCCAGTCGGTAAATACCGAGAGCCGCTCCCACGGCATCCGCATCCGGAAGCTTATGTCCCATAATGAAAATCTTGTCATGGGTCATGATGATCTCTCTCAGGGCGTGGGCCTTCACCCTCGCCTTGACCCTGGTGCTCTTTTCCACCTTCTGGGTCTTGCCGCCGTAATAGGAAATGGAATCTCCATCCTTGACCACCGCCTGATCACCGCCCCGGCCCAGAGCCAGATCCATGGCGATACGGGCGCTGTCATAGGTCTCCACGTAACTCGGCGCATTGACGCCCACACTGATACTCAATGTCATGGATAATTCATTACCGATATTGATCATCCGGACTTCATCCAGCAGGGAGAACTTGGACTCCATGAGCTTCTGCAGGTTCTTTTCCTCGAACACAAAAAGGAACTTATCCTTCTCGAACTTCTTCACAATGGCATCCAGCCCCTGCATGTAACGGATGACCTTCCGCTCCACCAATGCCAGCAGAAGGGACTGCCGCACCTCTTCCATGTTCTCAAGGACTTCCTCATAATTATCAATGTAGATGAGACCGGCGACCATTCGCTTGCTCTGCGACTCTTCCCGGTACTCCATGAGCTGAGTCTCATCAAAAAAATAGAAGGCAAGCAGTATGCTGTCAGGACTGGCCTCTTCGCCGCTCTTTTCTTCTTCTGTCAGACAGACACTCTTGCACTCCACCCGGTACTTTTTCTCATCCAGGGTAATACAGAACTCTTTCGTGTTCCCGGGCTTCGGAAATACCTTTTTGTAAAGAGAAGCAAACATCTGCGTGATGTTCTTCTTCCCCGTCTTTTCTCCGGCCATCTCAGCGAAACTGCTGTTAAACCAGATGACCATTCCATCGTCGTCCGTTAAAATATAGGGGATGGGCAGTTCTTTTAACAGATCCTTCTGTATCTGTCCCTGCTCAAATCCCGCAGAGAGAAGCTCCGCCGCCGCCAGTTTTTCAAAATATTCATAATGAACAACTGCGACCACCAAAAAAATAAAAGCCCCCGTTATGATCAGGTACCCGTAAACCGGACGAATGGACATGATAGAAAATCCGACCATAAGAAAGGCTGCTACCATAATAATAGACAGCCATAAATTGAACTTAATCTGTTTTGAGACTTTTTTATTTTGTTTCATTTCCTTCACCAGATAAATTATTAAACATATGGCTTCTCAGCCAAACTTCATAAAACCTGCGAATATATTGTGTTATTATAGCACTATTTCCTGGTTTTTAAAAGGAAATCTTTTTTGAAAAAGGGGATAATGAAAAAAATAACCCGGATACTGTTCCCAATCTCCCGGGAACCGGCCCTTCCTTCAGAATCGAAGAAGCCTCCCGCAGCAGCTGTAACTGTCCACTGCGGAAGGCTCCTTATTATAAATTTTAAGAGGAAGAATATTTCATTATTTGCTTTCGTTTCTGGCCTGCAGCGCCATCTTAGCCTGCAGATTTCTCTGGAACTGGTCGATCAGCACCGCCAGGATAATAACAAGTCCACGGATTACCTTTTGCCAGAACTCGGATACACCACACATGGTCATACCGTCATTGATGATACCGATGACAAAGGCACCGATGACTGTTCCGCCGATGGTTCCGACACCGCCGGCCATGGAAGTTCCGCCGAGAACTACCGCCGCGATGGCGTTCATTTCCCAGGAATCACCGGTGTTTGGATGAGAAGCCGCGATCTGCGCCATGGTGACAAGACCGATCAATGCGGAGCAGGCACCGGAAATAGCGTAAACCATAATGGTATTTTTCTCAACTTTGATACCGGAAAGACGGGCTGCCTTCTCGTTACCGCCGATGGCCAGGATATGCCATCCAAACGGAGTCTTCTTTAATACAAATGCCGCGATGGCCGCCAGGATCAGGAACAGAACTGCCGCGATCGGAATGCCCGGGAAATCTCCCACTGCAAAGATACGGCTGTCAAAGTTCATGATACCCACATTTCCGAGGGCTTCATTTCCTCTGATATTGGAAAATGTATTTCCGCCGGAACGGATATTTGCAAGGCCACGGCCGATATACATGGTACCCAGTGTTACGATGAACGGCGCCAGCTTACATTTGGCAACCAGCCATCCATTGATAACACCCACCAGAATACCCAGAAGGATACAGATCACAGTGATCACCGGCACACTGAAATACAGCGTCACTCCGGCGAACTTCAGGGTAAGACCTTCCTGAATCAGGCCGCCGGCGACCATACCTACCAGACCGACGACAGAACCAACGGAAAGGTCGATACCGCCGGTGATGATAACGTAGGTCATACCAATACCAAGAATACCATACTGCGCCACGTGCTTGCACACCAGCAGCAGTGAATTTACTGTACAGAATGAATCTGCCACCACAGAGAAGAATATAAACAATATAATAAGTACGAAAAGTGTTCTTCCCTTTAAGAGCGTCATGGCAAGATTTGAATTACCTTTTTTCTTATTCATCTTGATTTCTCCTTTTCTCCCATATCTAATTCTTATGATGACCCTTATAGGATGCCAGAACCAGGTTGTCTTCCGTGATATCATCGCCGGTAAACTCTGCGGTCTTGATTCCGTTGGAAAGAACGATCACTCTCGTGGCAATGGACAGCATCTCTTTTAACTCGGAACTTACGCACATGATGGAAAGTCCTCTGTCCGCATACTGATTGATGATATCGAACACCTCCGTCTTGGCTCCGATATCAATACCACGGCTTGGTTCATCCATCAGCAGAATCTTCGGGTCTGTCAGAACGCCCTTGCCGATTACACATTTCTGCTGATTACCGCCGGACAGGGATAAAATCGGAAGGTGTTTATCTGCCACTTTAATATGAATATCTTTAATCTGTGCGTCCACACATTCATCTTCCGCTTTTTTGGAAAGAATAAAGCCTTTCGCATAGGTTCCCAGACTGGAAAGGGAAATATTTTTCTCTATATCCAATGTCTGGACAAGACCTTCCGCCTGCCGGTCTTCCGGCACCAGCGCAAACCCGTTCTCAATCTGTTTGGAAATGTTCTTGATCTTCATTTTTTTGCCTTCCAGGTAGACCTCTCCGGTGTGTTCCGGATGAAGTCCCATGAGACATTCAAAAATCTCCGTACGTCCGGCTCCCATCAGGCCGTAGATACCGAGGATTTCCCCTCTCTTCAGGTTAAAGCTCACATGATCAAGGAGCCATCCGCCGCCCTTCTTCGGAAGACATAAGTCTTTGACTTCGAGAACCGTTTCCTGTTTCTCCCAGTCGATATTTCTCTCTTTCTTCGGATAGGACTTGTCGCTTCCGGTCATTTTCTCCACGATCCATGGCACATCAATATCTTTGACATCGGCGTCATCCACATATTTTCCATCTCTTAAGATGGTTACGTGGTCGCCGATTTCCATGATTTCTTCCAGACGATGGGAAATGTATACGATGGAGATTCCCTGGGCGTTGAGCTCTCTCATGATCTTGAAAAGTACCTGTACCTCTGACTGGGACAGGGAAGAAGTCGGCTCGTCCATAATCAGTATCTTAAGATTCTCCTGGGTAAGATTCCGGGCGATCTCGATCATCTGCTGCTGACCTACACGCAGGTTGCCGACCAGCGCCTCCGGGTCAATGGGATATTCCAGACGATTCAGAATCTCCTCTGTTTTCTTTTTATGTTCTGCATTGTTGACAACGACGCCCTTTTTCTGCTCGTTGTTCATAAAAATATTCTGATATACATTGAGGTTCGGAAAGAGGCTTAATTCCTGATGGATAATGCCGATTCCCTTTGCTTTTGCTTCCGTTGTGTTCTTGAAGCTTACCTCTTCCCCTTCCAGATACATGGTTCCGGAAGAAGGCTGTTCAATACCGGCAATCTGTTTCATAAGGGTGGACTTTCCGGCTCCGTTCTCACCGATCAGGACATTGACCTTGCCGCGGTACACATCAAAATCAACGTCATCCAGAGCCTTTGTTCCGGGATACACCTTTTCCATATGCCGACATTTCATTACAATATCTTTGTTTTCTGCCATCCGTGAATCCTCCTTTATAAAATATGACAACCGTTCTTCCTACTGAACTGTAAGAACGACAGGAGTGATTACCATTTCCTTTGCAGAATCCGCTGTGAAGCATCCGACCAGATCGACGGTCGCTCCCTCGGTGAGCTGATCGTAGACCGGCTGAACAACGGTTTCATCCACCTTCTGTAACATACTTGTGTTAATCTGGTTCCATTCCGTCTGGTTGGTAAAGTCTGCGAAATTGATGAAGGACATATCATCACGAATGGAACTGTTCTTATACTGACCAATCTGGCAGGTGATCACCGTATCTCCCTCATATCCCGGAACAGACAATGTGATCGTTCCGTAGAAGGAATCCTTATCCACCGCGGTGATGGTTGCTCCCTCTGCCTTTACACTGTAATTATAATAGGTAGCGGATGCCGTCTTGACACCGTCAAATTCCTCGCCAAGGCTGGTCAGGTCTCCGCCTGCCTTATTCAGGACTTCAGTGATATCCGCTGCCTTTGACTCACATTCCGGAATAACCTGTGAATCCCAGATACTCTCTACGCTGTCACCAGGGTTGAACTCCACCTGTCCCGTCAGTGTGCCCTCTTCTCCGATCTTTACCACTTTCACACATCCGGTAAACAGCGTGGCCGCCATCGTTGCAGCTACAGCCGCGCATACAATACGTTTTACCATGGTTTACTTCCTTTCTTCCTAAAGAATCATTTACCTGTTTTTTACTTTCTTTTGTCCAGTATGTGCGAAGGGTGCCGGATGGCACCCTCCACACCCGGAAAAATCCGGACCTAACAGATTATAAAACAACATTTCAGAACACCCTTGTTCTCTACATAAACACACTTAGATTGTGATTATATTAGTGTATACAAAGTTATCCCCCTGATTATTCTGTGTATACAAAGTTATCCAGCTTATCTGCGTTGTCTGCATTGATCAGTACACAGTCAACCAGCTGTTTTTCTTCCATGCCGGTGGAACCTGTGGTCAGATAATCGTTAGCCTGATTTACAGCGTTTCTTGTGATAAGATCGATCTGCTGAAGACCTGTTGCCAGACATTTGCCTTCTTTGATGTTATCTCTCATATCGTTGGAACCGTCCACACCAATGATGTATACTTCATGGTCAAGGTTTGCGGATTCCACTGCTGCTGCTGCGCCGCAGGCCATGGTATCATTACCACAAACGATAGCTACGATGTCCGGATACTGCTGTAAGATGGTCTCTGCCTTCTGCTGACCTTCTGTCTGATCCCAGTTAGCGGACTGCTGTGCAACCATTTCCATGTTGGTCTGGTCGATAACTGCGTGGAACGCATCGGAACGTACCTGGCAGTTGGTATCAGATTCAAGACCAAGCAACTCTGCGTACTGGCCTTCACCGCCTGTTGCCTCAACGAGCGCCTGTGCTGCTGCGGTAGCACCCTGGCTGTTATTGGCTACGATCTGAGCGACTGCAATACCTTCCTGGTTAATTTCACGGTCTACCAGGAATGTAGGGATTCCGGCATCTCTTGCTTTCTGAACAGCTTCGATGGAGGCATCAGCTCCGGCGTTATCGCAGACGATTGCGGAAGCGCCTTCGGAAATCGCTGTATCAAACAGTTCGGACTGTTTGGTTGCGTCATCATCATGAGATACACATTTTACTGTGTAACCTAATTTTTCTCCTTCTTCCTGACATGCTGTCTGAACAACACCGAAATAAGGATTGGATGTAGATGGTGTGATACAGTAAATCAACTTGTTGTCCGCATTGGCATTGAGAACTTCATCGGAAGCTGCCGCTTCTGTGGAAGCCTCTGTTGCTGCAGGTTCTGCTGCGTCATCTGCTGCAGGTTCTGTGGAGTTGCCACATCCTGCCATTGCTGCCACCATCGCTGCTGTCATAAAGCCAGCCATCAATTTTTTGTAGAATTTCATTTTTCTTTCCTCCTCATCTTGAAAAATTTATGTTGTTTATGAGACATCACGAAAGCTGTTAGCCCTTTCGTGTGAATATCTGATCACATCGAAACATTCCTAATCTTTTCCGATATTCCGGTGCACTTTAATGAATAAAGTACTCCGCAGGATTTAATTAAGTGTACTGTAAATCCTTTGTAAAATCAATATATTTTTTTGATGATTTTGACATCTTTTTTGTCAATAACGACAGTTAAATTTTCTTTTTTTATCTGTAATCGAGCTTATTTAGATAAAACTTTTTGTACACTTTCTTTCCAGCCTGTGTATTTTGCACAACGTTCTTCTTCGCCCATAGCCGGCGTGAACTTCGTGCGTTTCAGTCCTGCGAACAGGCGCTCTTCCTCATAGAAGCCCATGGCGATCCCCGCCGCATAGGCAGGTCCCATGGCGGACAGTTCCTCCGCGTCCGGTACCTGCACCGGGATATTTAAAATATCACTCTGGAACTGCATGAGATAACTATTTTTGGTCGGTCCTCCGTCCACGCGAAGCTCCTCCACAGGAATACCAGAATCCTCAGCCATGACATTGACCACATCGCTGATCTGATACACAATGCAGTCAAGGGCCGCCCGCACCAGCTCTGCTTTTCCCGTTGTCCGGGTGATGCCGCAGACAATGGCCTTTGCTTCACTGTCCCAATACGGAGCGCCAAGTCCGGTAAAGGCCGGAACCAGGTAAGTGGTATCCCCCGGATTGGCGGACTGCGCCAGTTCCTGCGTCTCCCCGGCGCTTGCGATGAGTCCCAGATCTTTCTGCAGCCAGGTGATGACTGCACCGGTGTAATTGATGTTCCCTTCCAGAACATAATTGACCTTTCCCCTCAGGGACCACGCCAATGAAGAAACCACGCCTTTATCACTGTAGATCGGCTTTTCCCCCACGTTCATCATGATGGAAGAACCGGTTCCATAGGTTGCTTTGATCATGCCCGGCTTCACACAGCCCTGTCCGTACAGCGCTCCGTGGGAATCTCCCATGACTCCGTGAATCGGAATCGGTTCATCCAGCCATCCGTCAAAATCCGTATAGCCGTAGAGCGCATCGGAATCACAGATCTCAGCCAGCATCTCTCTCTTTATTCCGAAAAGAGCGTTGACCTCGTCATCCCAGTCCAGCGTTCTGATATTAAACATCTGCGTCCGGGATGCATTGGAATAATCGGTTTTAAAAACATGTTCTTTTGTCAGATGATACAACAGGTAGCTGTCCATGGTTCCCACCGCCAGCTCACCCTGCTCTGCCGCTCTGCCGGCTTCCTCCACATTCCGAAGGACCCAGGCGATCTTCGCGGCTGAATAATAAGGAGACAGAGGAATTCCCGTGTGCTCCTGTATCATGGCTGCATGGCCGCCCGCGGCAATCTCTTTACAGATGGATTCCCCTCTGGCGCACTGCCAGACGATGGCGTTATAAACAGGCTCCCCTGTTCTTTTATTCCAGCAGACGGCTGTCTCTCTCTGATTGCTGATGCCCAGACCCAGGATATCTTTTTTGTCGATCCCGGCCTTTTCCACAGCATTTTTCACAACCTGGATAACATTTTTCATAATCTGCGAAGGATTATGTTCCACCCAGCCTTTTTCATTTATAATCTGATCATGCGGCAGGTCCGTCCGGGCCACGATTTTTCCGTCCCCGTCAAATACGATGCCTTTGGTGCCCTGCGTGCTCTGATCAATTCCCAACATATATTTTTTCATTATCAAATACCTGTATAAACCCCATATTTTCGTTCCCGGCAGATATTTCCCTGGCTCCGCCTGAAAACGATATGATTTCCCGCTGTTATTTCAGCGCTTCTTTTGCCTTCCCGGCAATGCCTTCCGCAGTCATTCCGTAGTAGTCATAGACCTCTTTGGACGTTCCTGTGATAACAGGAGCATCCGGCAGAGCTACGTTGATGACTTTCTTCGGGCAGTTGGCGCTGACTGTCTGAGCGACCATGGAGCCCAGTCCTCCAAACGGCGCGTGCTCTTCTGCTGTCACGACTGCCTTTGCCTGCGCCGCATACTTCAAAACAGCTTCTGTATCCAGCGGTTTTACGCAGTACATATCAAGAACAGTTGCGCTGATGCCTTCTTTTTCCAGAAGTTTTGCGGCGTCATAACATGGTTTTACCATCTCGCCGCAGCCAATCAGCAGAACGTCGGAACCTTCGCAGAGAACTGTCGCCTTATCCATCTCAAACGGGCAGTTACCTTCTTCATAGATATCTTCCACGGCATTTCTTCCCACCCGGATGTAGGCCGGTTTCTCATCCTCAAGAAGCGCTTCAATGAGGCATTTGGTCTGGAAACGATCGCTCGGAAGATACACTCTCATATTCGGGATCGCACTCATAGCCGCGATATCCTGCGCAGAATGATGACTCATTCCCAGAGCTCCGTAGCTGATGCCGCCGCTGATACCGACGATGGTCACATTGGTGTTGGAGTAGGCCACATCCACCTTCGCCTGCTCGTAACTTCTTGTGGAAACGAAGCTGGCCGGCGAGAAACAGAACGGTTTCTTTCCGCACTTTGCCATACCGGCGGAAATACTTACCAGATCCTGCTCCGCAATTCCTGTCTCCACGCAATTTTCAGGAAATGCGTCAAAAAACGGAGTCATGGATGCAGAACCACGGGAATCACTGCACAGTGCGATAATACTTTTGTCTTCTTTTACTTTTTCCATCAGGGTCTCACAGATTGCCTGACGATTTGGAATCTTATTCATTGACTGCTTCCCTCCTCTTTTCAAGCTCTGCCTTGATGATCTGATACTCTTCATCGGTCGGCACTTTATGATGCCATCCGGCTTTGTTCTCTATCAGTTCGCCGCCGCCAAAACCTTTGGTGGTGTTGGCAATGATGACCGTCGGACGACCTTTGCATTTCTTCGCTTCCTCAAAAGCCTCATTGAGAGCGTCAATATCATTGCCCTCCGCCTGGATCACATTCCATCCGAAGGCTTCGAAACGGGTTTGCAGATCATCCTGTCCCATCACGTCTTCTGTATTGCCGGAAATCTGCAGGCGGTTGCGGTCCACAACAGCGCAGAGATTATCAAGCTTGTACTGGGATGCGGCCATAACGCCTTCCCATACGGAACCTTCTGCCAGTTCACCGTCTCCCATAACGGTGTAAACACGATTGCTCTTACCATCCATCCGGCAGGCCAGGGCCATACCCACACAGACCGGAAGTCCGTGACCCAGGGAACCGGAATTCATCTCAATACCCGGAAGCTTGTTATTCGGATGTCCGATGTAAGGAGAACCAAATCTGGAAAACTTCGCGATGACCTCTTTGATATCCAGAAATCCTTTGGCTGCCAGAACGGAGTAGTAGGCTTCCACAGAATGTCCCTTGCTCATGACAAACAGATCACGATTCGGATCATCCGCCGTTTCCGGAGTGATGTTCATCTGTTTAAAATAAAGAGTGATCAGAATGTCCATGACACTGAAGTCTCCGCCGATATGTCCGGTGCCCGCTCCCTTGATCATATCAAGGACATTTAACCTGCACTCGTAAGATAATGCTTTCAAGTTCACGTTATGCGCCTCCTAAAATCATTTAAAAAATGTTATCAGTATATTTTATGGTTTTACTTTCTGGCGGGGAATCCGCCGGGATCCCCCTGTGCCAATTATTTATCTTCTTTTTTTTATCAGTCTACTTTTTCTCCACGGATAATCGCCTTTACCCTCTCTTCCACCGGGTCATATAAATCCGGTTTGATTCCCAGGTATTTACATGCCTCATAGAGCACCGGCACGATATCCATATGAATACCCACGCAGTGGTGAATGTACGGTCCCTGGACGATCTTATCTTCCAGACGATCCAGATTATCCACTTCCACCCACATGTAGGTTCCCTTGGTATATGGTCCGTCCACGGTCTTTGCGTTGCCCATCAGCATGGAATATTCGCCGTTATCGCCGTCAAAACGGGCCAGAGTGAGATGTTCGCCGTCCTTTGCCCGTGCCATGAGAGACCCGGAGTGGTCAAAGGCAACCGGGGTGTCAATGGATGGCTTCTCGGCCGCGATGGATACCGGCCACGGTCCGCAGTGCTGCAGCAATTCGGCATTGTCGTTGAACGGATGACGCACAGTCCAGTCTGCGAAGAAAGAACGTGTCTGTCCTCTTCCGGCTGCTTCCACCATCACCGAAGTGATCGTTCCGTGGATGTCTGTCTCACAGGCAATCGGGAATCCTTCATCATTACAGAGCGCATTGGCTGCACAAGGCATAATGCCGATCTCATCCTGCAGGGCATCCCAGCACTGGATCGCGCCGCAGTTGCAGCCATATTTCTTTCCAAGCTTCGTCATGGCAACTTTGAGAGCCGCCACATTTTCCAGCTGTTCCGGAGTCACCTTCACGCACATATTGTCACAGCAGTATGTGGTCACTTCTTTGATCGCTTCCGGTTCATTTTCTTTGACTTCTTTCATGGTCTTCGTCAGTTCCGGCATCGGAATCGGAGAAAGCTGGATGCCAAATTTCTCTAAAAGTTCTCCTTCGTTGCACATGGTGGACCAGAAATCAAATGGTCTTGTGGAAATCTGCAGCACTCTCGTATTTCTGAATGCCTTTACCACGTTACAGACTCTTAAGAACCGGTCGATGCCTTCTGCGAAGCACTCATCCTCCAGGTTGCAGTTCTTCAAATATGTAAACGGAATCCGGAATCTTCGGAGTACTTTTCCTGTGGCAAACAATCCACACTGGCTGTCACGAAGACGCATACCGTTTTCATCCGGACATTCATCCCTCGGTCCCCAGAGCAGCACCGGCACATCGAGCTTTTTGGCCAGACGGCAGACTTCATATTCTGTACCGAAGTTGCAGTGCGGAACAAAGAGTCCGTCCACATGAGCATGTTTAAACTTCTTGTAAATCTTCTCCATGCCTTCATCATCATAGAGCAGACCTTCCTCATTGATATCATCGATATCCACGAAATCCACATTCAGTTCTTTCAGTCTCTTTGCGGTCAGTCCGCGGTATTCCACTGCGGCAGGCGCTGAAAAAATCGCTCTTCTTGTCGGCGCAAAACCAAGTACTACCTTATCCATAATCATTTACCTCCTTTTTTTACGACGAAGCGTAAATCGGCAACACTGTCCCGTTCCACAAACTCCGTGCACACCTGTGTTTTTGTATTTATTTTACTGTTTCCATCTTTCATCAATTCAATAAGCCTCCGGACTGCCAGCTGTCCCATTTCATATTTATATACCTTGATGGTGGTCAGCCGGGGCGTCGAAATCTCACAAAATGGCAGATCATCAAATCCGATGACAGAAATATCTTCCGGAACCCGGTAGCCGTACTCTTCAAATGCCTTGATACACCCCAGAGCAATCATATCATTGTCGGCAAAGAACGCTGTCGGCATCTTCGGTCTTTTCTCCAGATATTCCCGCATATCCTTATAGGCGCCATCCATGGTGGTGCTCACCGTAAAAATGTATTCGTTATTCAGCGGAATATTATTCTTGGCAAGCGCTCTGCTGTATCCCGCGGATCGGGATGTGAACGCCTTGATCCTAAACCTTCCTCTGAGATATCCGATCTCCCGGTGTCCCCGCTTTATCAGGTACTGGACCGCATTCACCGCCGAATCTGCATTGTTGATCAGAACCGCATTCATCGGAAAATTAGAACTCCAGCAGTCCAGCAGTACAATCGGGCAGTGCCCGTTCATGAAAAGTGGAAATTCGTCATCCAGAAGCTCCGTTCCCAGAAGGATCACCGCTGTGGATGTGTCATTTAAAATCGCATTTACCTGCTCCTCAAAATCAGGAGCCGTTCTGTCCAGATTACACATGACCATCTCATAGCCGGAAGCCCTGCACTCATTTTCCACACCTTTCAGCAGTACAGAAAAGAAGGGAGAATCATCAATAATCAGGCCATTTCTCTTATAGATCACAAGCTTGATTTTGGAAATCTTATTCTCGGAAATATAACCAATCTCTTTTGCGACCTGAAATATGGTGTTGGCAGTTTTACGGTTAACCCCCTTCTTATGATTCAGAGCGTTGGAAATTGTAGCCGGTGAATAACCTGTTATTTCACTGATCTGTTTGATACTGGCTTTCATTTCTTACCCTCCTTTTTGTACGTTAATTATAAAATTTTTACATAATCTTTTCAATTAATTTTTTTCAAAAACGCCATTTCAAAATCAAATCTGTTAAATATTTATATTTTTTCATCTATTTTTTGTGCATATTTACGTGAAATATCTTGTGATTCCCATGTTTTATTAAAAAACGTCGTTTTTGTCATATAAAATTTTATATAAATATTTTGCAGGCTTCTTTATGTGATTTTTTTATGTTACGCTTTTGATTGCGATTTTTCAGAAAATTCTGTATAATAAACGGAGCATGTGATATCCAGACCAGCGTTTTCAGAACAGATATCACGGAATATCAGAAAATAAAAGGAGGAAAGTATGCGTGAGCAATTAGACACGATAAAACATTTATACCGTCTCTCGGGCATATTGGTTCACCCCACTTCTCTTCCCGGGGAATATGGCATCGGAGATTTAGGTCCGGAGGCGTACCGTTTTGCAGATTTTCTCAGAGACGCCGGCCAGCATCTCTGGCAAACGCTGCCTCTCGGTCCCACTGGCGATACAAACTGTCCGTATCAGTGCTATTCATCTTTCGCCGGTCAGCCTCTGCTGATCAGCCCGGAACTTCTCAGGGATGACAGTCTTTTATCCGGGGAAGATCTGAGGGACAAACCGGAGTTTCCGGAAGAAAAGGTGGATTATGAGCTGGTAAAAGAATACAAAGACACTTTATTTCACAGAGCTTTCGAACGATTTCAGGCGGAAGACTTTCCTGAACTGAAAAAAGAATTTGAAGAGTTTTGCCTGAATACAGACTGGCTTCCTGATTATGCTATGTTTATGGCCATCAAAAAGAGTAAAAATGGCGCGCACTGGCTGAACTGGGAGAAAAAATACAGAAAACCGACCAAATCACAGAAAACAGTGATCGAAAGAGAACTGCATGAGGAGATCACTTACGAGAAGTTTCTCCAATGGCTGTTTTTCCGCCAGTGGGAAGCGCTGAAACAATATGCCAACGAACAGGGGATTCTTTTGATCGGCGACATCCCGATCTTTGTGGCTGGAGACAGCGCCGACGTTTGGGCTCAGCCTAAATTATTCCAGCTGGATAAAGACGGATTTCCGACAGTGGTCGCCGGCGTGCCGCCGGATTATTTCAGCGCCACCGGTCAGCTGTGGGGCAATCCTCTCTACGACTGGAAATATCACAAAAAGACCGATTTTGCATGGTGGATGAAACGAATTGAAACACAGCTGACCATGAGCGATATCGTCCGCATTGACCATTTCCGCGGACTGGAAAGCTACTGGGAAGTTCCCGCCGATGCGGAAAACGCACTGGCCGGTAAATGGGCGGAAGGTCCCCGGGATGCTTTCTTTGAACAGATTGAACAGATTTTCGGAACTGACTTACCAATTATTGCAGAGGATCTGGGCGTTATCACCGATGAAGTCCGGGCTCTTCGGGACCGCTATCATCTGCCGGGCATGAAGATTCTGCAGTTTGCTTTCGAGGATGACAACAGCAGCTATCTTCCGTATAACCAGCCGTATAACTGTATCTGTTATTCCGGTACCCATGATAACGACACCAGCACCGGCTGGTATGACCACGCGCCGGAACATATCCGGGATAAGGTCCGCCGTTACATGAACACAGACGGTTCCCAGATCAGCTGGGATTTCATCCGCACCTGTTTCGGTTCCCCTGCCAGAATCGCCATTGTTCCGGTTCAGGATCTGCTGTGCCAGGGCAGTGAATACCGCATGAACGTACCAGGTGTTGCCGACGGCAACTGGGCTTACCGGATCAAGGACGGCCTGCTGACCTCCGATATCGCCAAGCGTCTCCGTGACATCACCCGACTTTATGGCAGATAGGAGAATATTATGAATTTACGGGCATTTTGCATTTTAGTTTATGTAATCTATTATATTATCGTGACCACTCCGCAAAGACGACGTCTGCGGGAGATGGCAGAGACGGACCCGGCGGAAAGCTCCCGCCTCTCTCATCTGTCGGTAAAAAAGGCCTTCCGCATGATCCTTCGGATTGCCGGAGTGAAGATTGAAGTGAGTGGACTGGACAATATTCCTGACGAGGCCTGTCTGTATGTGGGAAACCACAACAGTTATTTTGATATCCTCGTCACGGAAACTGTCATTCCTTCAGGTACAGGCTTCGTCTCCAAGGACAGCCTGCAGAAGATTCCGGGACTGTCCTCCTGGATGAATCTTATTCATTGTCTGTTTTTAAACAGAACCGATGTCCGGGAAGGTCTGAAAATGATCCTGACCGGCGCCGATTATCTGAAAGAGGGATATTCCATGTTTATTTTCCCGGAAGGCACCCGAAGCCGGGACGGACATATCGGCGAATTCAAGGGCGGAAGCCTGAAAATGGCACAGAAAGCCGGCGCTCCCATTGTTCCGGTTGCCATTTCCGGTTCCAGTAAAATATTTGAAAAAAACGAGGGGCTCCGTGTGACCCCCGGCCATGTCAAGGTTTCCTTCGGAACTCCGTTCAAGTTCTCAGATCTGACAAAGGAGCAGAAGAAAACCATCAGTGATCATACAAGAGCAGCAATCCAGGTTATGCTGGATCATCACTCAGAAAATATCTGGGCAGATGACTAAGAAGATTCATGCTAATTTTTTCAGGATTGTTCTTTTCATAATGAAAAAAAAATGTTACAATATCTGTTTGTAATGATGAACTGCCCAGGCTGACGGATCCGCTTCCGCCGGTTTGGACGTATATAACTTAGGAGGATGAGACATGAATGTGAATCCATGGATTATTACGGCTGTCATTCTGGTCATCGCCATCGCCGTTCTCGCATTCCTTTATTACAAAGGCTCCAAAATGCAAAAACAGCAGGCAGAGCAGAAAACCAAACTTTTTGAGGCAGCACAGCAGGCTACCATTCTTGTAATTGACAAAAAAAGAATGCCTCTGATTGATTCCGGACTCCCGCAGGCCGTTCTCGACCAGACTCCGAAGAGAGCTCGCCGGGCGAAGGTTCCTGTGGTCAAGGCAAAGATCGGGCCCCGGGTTATGTCCCTCATTGCCGACGAGGACGTATATGATCTGATTCCTGTGAAAGCAGAAGTCAAAGCTATGATCAGCGGCATCTATATCACCAGCATCAATAACTTCCGCAAGGCTCCGGTGCCTGCTCCGGAAAAGAAAGGCTTCATCGCCAAGATCCGCAGGAACGCCGACAAGGCGCAGGAAAATATTGACGCTGCCAAGGCAAAACAGGAAAAGGCCAAAAAAGACCGAAAGAAAAAATAAAGACGGCGCTCTGACCGGAAAGATCCGCCGTTACACAAAAACCCCGTATTATCTCCGCTTTTCATAAAAAGCTTTGATAATACGGGGTATTTTTTATTCCTCGGGCAGGGGCCGTACTTCCACCGTCAGATGGTACTCAGACACCAGCATCCCGGACATATAAAACGCATACTCCAGAGTGAGCCTGAACAGATCGTCCTTTGCATGTATCTTCACTCTCTTGGTATCGGATACCATCTCCATCGGTCCCGCCGGCGACTGATACACACAGGCTTCCGAATGTCCTTCCCGAAACCGCAGCAGCGAATCTCCTCCACCACTCTTTTTCAATTCCACCACATCCGGCGAGATTGTCAGACGGTTCCTGAACGTCTGTCCTTCCTCCGTGGTCTCTGAATAAAAAATATAATGCTTTCCATTTTTTGTAAAATAATCAGCGAAAGTGACGATCTCCGACGTCTCTTCCTGACCAAATCCCCGCTGCACGCCTCTGACCGTCAGGTGCAGCTTCTTTTTCTTATCGTTTGCCATGCTCTATCCTTCTATCCCTCATAGCGGACCATTGCCAGATCAATTAATTTCTGCACCAGTGCTTTCTTGTCAAGTCCTCTTGCTTCCCAGAGCATCGGGTACATGCTGATGGCTGTAAAGCCCGGCAGGGTGTTGATCTCATTGAACACCACTTCGTTGGTGTCCTCTTTTAAGAAGAAATCCACTCTGGATAAGCCATAACAATCCAGAGCCTTAAAAATCGCCTCGGCATCTCTGCGGATCTCCTCCGCCTTACCTTCCGGCAATTCCGGATCCACAACGGTCTTTGACTCGGCATTATTATACTTGGCCTCGTAAGTATAGAAGGTGTCCGCCGCCAGAATCTCACCCACGCCGGAAGCCTTGGCGTCCGCGCCGCCCAGCACCGCGCACTCCAGTTCTCTTCCCACGATATTCTCTTCCACAAGGATCTTTGTATCATGCTTCGCCGCCAGCTCCAATGCGGCAATCAGCTCTTCCCGGCACTCTGCCTTTCCCACTCCCTGGGAAGATCCCGCCTTGGACGGCTTCACAAACACCGGATACGGAAGACTTTTTTCCACTCTGGAAACCACGGCATCCATCTCTTTTAATTCTGAACGGTGTACGCCCACAAACTTCGCCTGGCGAATACCGATCGAATCCACGATGATCTTCGTGTAGAACTTATCCATGGAGCAGGCTGACGCCAGCACGCCGCAGCCCACATATGGGATCTGCGCCAGTTCCAGCAGTCCCTGCAGGGTGCCGTCCTCCCCGTTCATTCCGTGAAGCACCGGAAATACCACATCCACATGAAGTCTTTCCACCTTGTCTCCCTGGATCAGACACAGTTCATTCCTGCCGGTCTCCGGTGAGATCATTGCCTGTGTATGCCCCTTCACCCAGGAGCCGTCTCTGATCTTATCCACAGACTCCACCAGCTTCCACTGGCCTTCTTTCGTGATGCCAACCATGATCACGTTATAAATATCTGTATTAATATTCTCAATCACTGTAGCGGCAGACATGAGGGACACCTCATGTTCCGAAGATCTGCCTCCCATAACCACAACGATGTTTTTCTCCGCCATTTCTTTCATTCCTTTCCTGTATTGCCCGGGCAGCCCCGGGATACAAACCTGCTGTTCTCCGCAGGCACTCACCGGCACAAAACCCCTTTTATTATATTATCTTTTTCTTGTTCTGCAATACTATATCATATTCTTATGCATTTGAACACTTTACATTATTCTTTCTCTTTTCGTATCTGAGAAATTTCAGAAAGGAACATCCCCACCGGGAAGGCTTTTCGCTTGATCATGGACATCCCGGCTGTCTGCGGTGAAAAAGAAAAAAGCCAAAGATTCCGGATTCATCCGGTCTCTTCAGCTTCCCGATTCACAGTGCGCGTATCCTACAGCGGCACTTCCTCGTCCATCACGATGTCGATATTTCCGTCTTCCGGTCCCTGCTCATCCCAGTAGGTCTCAAAAAACTTGTCAAAAATACTTGCTGTCGCTGTGGCCTTCACTCCTGTAGCTGCCACAGTACCCCCGATGATACCCAATGCCATTACCAGACAAATTGCAGGCGCCATTAATTTTTTACGTAACATTTTTCAACTCTCCCTTCCGGATCAGAATATCCGCTGTCCGGCATAAAACCATCCCTGGCTTCCTCCCGTACTCTGTTCTTCTGAATCACAGATATCCCTCTTCCTGAACCCTTATATGTGTCTTCTCAAAATCATTATCAACTGCAAATTGTAACAGATTCTGAGTTTGTTTGATAATAAAAATACTAGCACAGCCAACCTGCTCTGTCAATAAATCCCATTACATTTTCCGATTTTTATCAAATTTTTACACCCTTTTAACATGAAAATGTAATATCTAACCGAGCTTTTTCTTAAGCATTCCCGGATTCATCGCATTGGCCAGGGCCGTCTCCTTGTCTATCTTTCCCTCCGCACACAATTTTGCCAGATAATGATCCAGGGAAAACAGGCTGTCCGCAACGGAAGAATAGATCATTCCATCAATCTGGTGGACCTTACCGTCCCGAATCATATTTTTGATAGCTGTGTTCACCGTCATCAGCTCAAAAGCCGGAACCCGTCTGCCGCCGGCTCCGCCCACCAGCTGCTGGGACACCACCGCATTGAGTACAGAAGCCAGCTGCACAGTGATCTGTCTCTGCTGATTTGGAGGAAAAACATCAATAATACGATCTACCGCATTGGCTGCTCCCACTGTGTGAAGCGTGGAAAATACCAGATGTCCGGTCTCCGCCGCCGTCATGGCGATCTGAATGGTCTCATAATCCCGCATCTCCCCCAGAAGAATCACATCGGGACTCTGCCGCAGCGCCGCCCGCAGTGCAGTTTGATAACTTTCCGTGTCGGAACTGACCTCCCGCTGACTTACAATGCTTTTCTTGTGCCGGTGCAGAAATTCCAGCGGATCTTCCAGTGTGATAATATGGCTCTCTCTGGTACTGTTGATTCTGTCGATAAGACACGCCAGAGTGGTGGACTTGCCGCTTCCGGCCGGCCCTGTCACCAGCACCAGCCCCTTTCTGTACTCTGCCAGATTGAGAATGGAATCCGGAATCTCCAGTTCTCCCGGATCCGGAAGCTGAAAGGCGATGAGTCGGATCACCGCCGCCAGAGATCCTCTCTGCTTATAAATACTGGCACGGAACCGGGCCAGGTTGGCAATGGAAAAAGAAAAATCATCGTCTCCCTTTTCTTCCATTTTCTCTATACTATGATTGGGCACAAGGGCATAAATATCCCGGATCAGCCGTTCCGTTTCCTCCGGCATGACTCTTTCCTCACTCATATGTACCATCTTTCCATTGACTTTGCAGGTCAGCGGAAGTCCGGCAACGATAAATAAATCCGACGCCCCCTGCGCCACCGCCTTTTCCAGATACTCCCGTAATTCCACGATATCTTCTCCCTCTCTTTCCTGTCATTCTCCCTGATATACATCCAGAGACCGGTCTGCCTCCCATTCGTCGGAAGAACGGAGCTGCCACCGGGTCACATCAAAACCCTTCTCTCCGTCCACCTCCGTCAGCACCACAGAAACAGTGAGCATCTGGCCATCGGCCACTTCTTCCTCAAAAGAAAACTGCGTACCCGCCGCCAGATCCTGCTCCTCTGCCTCCTGCATACGGTCCGCGATCTGCTCCTGTATCCGGTCTGCCGCCGCATAGTAGGCCGTCGTGTGATCCGCCGCCTTCTGGGACAGCCGCTTGTCCGCCACCGCATTTTCCAGTGCCAGTACAGAAAATGTCAGAAGCGCCAGTGTCATAAAAACCAGAATCAGCAGTGATATACCCACATTCATCACCGGCATTCCCTTTTTTCTCATAAACTGCCTCCCTCCGCGTCCGGATCATATAGCTTCAGTGTGAGCTGATAAATGGGACTGTCGCCAGCCGCTGATCCGGCATCCGGCTGCCGGCTGCCGACCGCCGTCCAGCCGGAATTTTTCTCCTGGCCATCCACATCGTTCTCGCCAGCATTTTCTCCCTGACCGGCGTTTTTATCCGCCGCGATGGTCACATCCCACATCTGCCCGTCCCGCTGCCAGACAACGGACATCACATAAACCCCATCAGCACTCCCGCAGACTTCCCAGTCCTCATCGTAATACATACACGCGCCGTCCCCGGTACTTTCCATCTGAGGAAAATATTTCTGCAGCTTCTGAAAAAAATGCCTGCCTTCTGACGGACTGCCTGTCCCGGCATCCGTCCCGCTTTCTTCCTGGCCTGTCGTTAAAACAGACGCGCTCCCGGCACCTTCCAGAATCTCCGCCACGGAAGAGACCTGCTTCTGCGCCTGAAACAGATCTTCCGCCTGCCGGCTGATGGAATCTGCCCTGGCAAAGGCCTGCAGAAACACCGCCGCAGTCACAGCAAAAAACGCGATGGCTATCATCAATTCAATTAAAAATAATCCTGCTCTGGAATGTTTGCGTGTTCTCATCCTTCTGTCCTTCCGGCCAATGTGTCGTAGCTTTCATCAACATTTTCTGTATTTCCGTCTCCGGCAGCTGTTCCATCCACTGCCATTCTGATAAAAAACGTTTCCTCCTGCCCGTCCGCCGACACATCAAACTGCAGCAGATTTTCCTCCGGTCTTTCCACTGCAAATGTGTCCAGCTCCACCAGTTCCTGCCCTCCCGCAAGTCCGGTGAAGTCTTCTTTTCTGGTGAAAAGCTCTTTCAGCCTCCCCTCTTCCTGATAAATATAGGTGGCATAGAGTTCTCCTTCCACACGGCTGTCAATGACCAGCACCTGCCGGCCGCCAATCTCTTCTATGGCAATCTGTGAGGCGTCTCCGCACTCCCGGACTTTCTCCTGAAGATAAGATACCGCCGTCCGGACTGTATAATTCTCCTGCAGTCCTTCCGCCGTCCTCTCGTAAATTCTCGCCCCCTGCAGCACCACCAGCAGAGCGCAGAAACAGAACAGCAGGATAAAAAGTAAAGGAAATAAAATATCTATGGTATGTATGTTTCCGCCGCTCTTTCTCATTCTTCCTCCCGGGACAGCCGCAGCACCCGGACCTGAGGCCGGATATTTTTTGCGACAATTTCGTAATCCACAATATATTTTTCTTCATTGTAGCGCAGACCATAATGCTCTTTGAGATAATCAAGGCTCTCCGGATAGGCTCCCTCGGTGCCATAACAGAGCACCGCCGACTGCACCACCGCATTTTCAATATTTTCCATCTCCGTCTCTTGCGTCACAGAAGAGACCGACTGAATGCCCGACCAGAATACAGCCATAAAAATAAAAAAGATACACAGGGACAGCAAAATCTGCCCGTATCTGTTCTTCCGAATATGCTTTTCCATCTGCGCCTCCTCTATGTTCCGTCACCCTGCTGCGCGGCCTGACATAACCCACTTTAGATCATTAACGTCGATCATACTATTATCCTATGCTGGACAAAATTCCCATGAGCGGCACCATCACTGACAGCAGAATACTTCCCACCAGCACGGACAGCACCGCCACCAGGGTCGGTTCCAGCACCGATATAAAATTCTGGATCCGCGCCGTCACCTCGCTGTCCGCCTGCAGAGCAATCTTCTTCAACGCTCCGTCGGTATCTCCCGTCCTTTCCGCTATGTAGAGCATCCTGCCGTAAAGCCCCGTCAGAAGTCCCGCCTGCACTGCGGCAGCGGAGAAAGATTCCCCGTCTTCTACCTTTTCCCGGCAGGAGTCAAGCTTCCGCTTCACCGACTGATCCGCCGACAGAAGGGATTCCACCATCTGAAATGCCCCGTCATAATCCATACCGCTGCGAAGGGCCATGGACATCCCCGACGCGAACCTTGCCGTCTGCATTCTGGTCATAATCTGTCTGGTCCCAAAGAAACGGCCTGCCATGTTCCGGAAACAGTCCTTTCCTTTTGCCGTCCCAAACAGCCAGATCCCTCCTGCCGCCAAAAGGGCGATCACCAGCAGAATCCATCCATAATACTGACGTATTCCTGCTCCCGCCCGCAGAAGCACCGCCGCCATGCCGGTCATCTGTCCGCCCAGCTGTTCGTAAACCTGCGCAAACACCGGCAGCACCTTGACGATCATCACCAGAAAAATGACCACCATCATGCCCAGCATGAGCAGGGGATAGGTCACAGCGTTTTTGATATCCTGCACCATATTTTCCTCCCGCTCATAATAAGCCGCCAGCCCCTCCATGACTTCGTCCAGATTTCCCGTCTGTTCGCCGATACGGGTCATCTGAATCATATAATCCGGAAAGGCTCCAGTCTCTTCCAGCGCATCATAGAAAATGCCGGTCTCTTCCAGATTGCTCTGTATCTCCCCATAAAGCTCCCGGAGTGAACTCTCCTCCTCTCCGGCGTCTTCCTTCATGATCATAATGCCCTCCGCCGCGGAGATGCCCGATTTAAAAATCATTCCCATCTGCTCACAGAACAGAATCCTCTCATTATTTGATAATACTTTCCCCATCACTTATCCTCAAAGCGGCGAAACCGCATAATTGTGCTGACACATCCTCGCTCTGTCCGACAGGATATTCCGCGGCCTTGTGCCTCCCCGCGGAGCGTTTATCTGCCGCCAGTCGACGTCCCGTCCGGATCACCGTCAGAAATCCAGTTCTGAAAACCACTCCAGTATCTTTATCCGAAAACGTCCCCGCTCCCCGAAAAGCACCTGCTTCTCTTCGCCGGAAACGTCCCTTTCCACGTCCTTTTTCCCCTTCTCTGAAAGGGAAGATGATTCCTCTGCATTATAGCATAGTTCCGGGTAAATTGCACACCACCAGTTATGCCCTTCCGCCGGGCCGATGTCCACCCGCAGAGCCTCGTAAACTCCCGCCGGAAAGATCATATTTCCATACCGGCGCACCGGAAACCTCTCCCTGGAAACCGATACCCTCACACTGTCCTCACTGCCATTTTCCCGCAGGGTTGCCGCAGCTGTCCTGGCAAGATCCGGCAGCATCGCCTCCACCTCCGTCTTAAGCTCCCCGGCGCTCTCCGCCCGGTCAGCGGCCGGCTTCAGAGCCGCCAGCATCTCGTCCCTCACCTTAAGCTTCAGCTGCTGCTCCGCCGGCAGATCCGAGGCGGCCCGCACATGGAACCGCAGCGCCGCGTCATAAATCTGAAAATGCGTCTCCATATAAACCTGGTACAGCAGCCCTGCCGAGAGCAGCAAAAGAACCGCCACCGCTACACGGACCGCCATGCAGGACGCTGCCGCCCGCAGACAGACACTGTCTGCGCAGCTCGTTTTTCCTTTGATCCGTCTTATTTTTGTATTCCATTTTGTCTTTATATTTAATTTTGATTCTGTATTGAATTTTGTTTTTGTATCCATAGGAAAAGGATAGACAGAAAACGGGGGATTTAAACGCGGGGTGGAAAAGCGGAACAAAACGGCAAGGCAGGAAATCATCAGCGCCGATTTTCCTTTCAAATATCCCACAAATTGGGCCACGCTGTATTTTGGCAGTATACTTTACCAACATATGTACATGGTCCGGCTTCAGATACCCTTCTATGATTTCTACTCCTTTGTATTTGCATAGCAGGTGGTTTTTTGTTTCGCATGGCTCATTTCTCCTTTATGAGAAACTCGCTTCATGCTCAACAGGCTAAAGCCCATAAAACAAAAAATACCGTACAGGCTTCACCCCATACGGTATCATAAATACATTTTTTCATTTTATCTTGTGACATATATTTTAATATCACAATACGCCTTTCAATCGCAGATATTCCAAAATATACTGGTGAAATATCTCTTCTTCACTTGTTCTTCTGCGTCCTGGCGGGACGCTGCAAAAAAAATCCTCGTAATCCGCATGTTCTCGCATTTCAGACGTTGTGCGGATAATCTTAGAAGTTTCTTTGGAGAAATCACCGATTTTAACATGATATTGATTAAAATGCGCAATCACACCGCTATACTTACTGCTGAACAAACTCATCCAATACATTTACTGCGCGCATACCATGGAAAATAAAATCTATATTCTTTATCCGGGTATCACTCTCAAGGGATTCAGGTAAGCCATTCTTTCACCTGAGAGACATCCACTTTTAACACACCGGCAATCACGTCTTCTTCTATTCCAATTCTGGCCATCTCCACCGCAGTCTCTCTGGCCTTACGCATCTCACCCTCTGCTCTTCCAGCCTTTCTGCCTCTGGCCTCGCCTCTTGCTTCACCCGCCGCAAAGGCTTCCTCCTGCTGTTTTCTTCTGTGAATCGTATCGTCAAAAATCACATCCAGCATACTTGTCACCTCCTCCTGTCTGCTGAGAAGATACTCCTTTAAAATATTATGATCTATACAGTATCTGAATAATTCTTCTGCCGCCTTACTTGTTCTTCCATACTTTTGAAAAAAATATTTTACCTGTTTTGTAAAAGAAATATACTGGCTTAAAATATCCTTTTCTTTTTTCCCATTATATATCATGTGCACGGTCAGTTCAACATCTTTGCAAGCGCCGTGGAATATGTGTTCAGAGAGTTTTAGCACCGCCGGTCTGCTTTTGTGCTCCCCTGTATAAACTACATATAACTCCGGTATTGGCAAATTCAAATTCCTTGACGAAAACACATCCAGACCATTCTGAACAATGTAATTCTTCCAGATCTCCGCCAGGTATATGAATATCCGAATTACAATATTCTCGCTCCACGTCGTCTGTGCCTCTATCATAATAAGAAACTTACCGCCTATGTACATGCCCAGATCGTTTCTGATGCCATTCGTTATCTCTTTTGTGATAGTCAGATATGAAATATCCGCTTCTGTTGCCGTTGTATCCTCCGGATGCAATATTCGGTATAACTGCAGCGCATATTCGGGCTCAAGGAACAGGTGTCTGAATATACTGTCTTTTATTTTACGCTTTGGTATCTTGTCATTATCATCATTTATCGATGCGGTACTTTGTGGATTATTTTTCTTTTTGCTTAAAAATGAATCTGCATAATCCAAAACTTCACCCCGCATTTTCTATTTACAATTGCAATTGTATTTTTATTATATAATAAATATCATATTTATCAATACTTTTTTTATAAAAATATTTATTATTGTATATATTCGAGGCTCGCACATTTTTTTATAAAATGCACATCAGCATATCTATTTTTAAATCGGACAGGAGAAGCTCCTTCCCCTTCCGATTAACGCGATCCGCCCGGCTCATGCCGAAGCCGCTCGCTGTCCGTTGCCCGTCGGGTATCCTCTCACTCCGGCAGCCGATATCCCCGCTTCAGCACCAGCCGTTTCCACTGGATCTTGGTCTGGTACAGGTAAATGTCTTTTTCGCCTTCGGATTTTGCTTTGAGGACTTCGATGGGCGTGCGGCAGTAGATGCCTCCTTCGGCGGAGTCGTTCCAGCCAAAGATGTGGCGTCCTTCCTGCTCGGTCTGTTCCATGAGGCGGCTGACTTCCTGGCCGGCGGCGCCTTCAGGAATATTTTTGATGTCAAGGAGTTCTTCCGGGGTCTGGAGGCAGACGGAGAGCAGAACGTTTGGCGACTTCTGCCAGGAGGCTTCCCATTCTTTTAAAAATGTGTCGAGACGCTCCGGGTTCTCCGCCAGTTTCGGTCCCAGGAAAATGGTGTCGATATGGTTCCATTCCAGGATGCCGGCCTGGGTTTTGGCGAATTTTTCTTCCATCACTTCCATGTTTTCCGCGGTAAAATGAATGGTAATGCAGGGAATACTGTCCTCCTGGGCTTTCATGGAAGGCAGGTCCGCGGTGGACACCCAGTATTCATAGTTTTCTCCACCGTCCTCCACATAGAGGGAAAGAACATAACTTTTTTCTTCCACATCGGCCTGCCGGCCGCAGCCGGACAGGGCAAACATTACCACTAACACGGCGGTTGCCGCCACTGCTCGCCGGGGCAGACGCCGGCAAGGTTTTCGAAACAATGCCCGCAACGGCAGCAGCACAAGTAGCGGAAAATCCACCCATTTCTTATAAAGGACAAACCAGTGAAGAAGCAGCGTCTCTTCCTGGCCCGCCAGAAGGCAGGAAATGAGAAGCAGAAGTGCCGCCACTCCGGCGGTAATAACAGATACCCGAAAGCGCAGGGTCCTGCCATCAAAGATTTTGCCGCCGAAGATTTCTTCGCCGATTTTTCTGCCATAATACAGATAGCCGCTCAATACCCCCACCAGGCAGAGAATCCAGAAGACCGCCAGCAGGATATCAAAACGCTCCAGAAAACCGCCCGGCAGCCGGATCAGCTGCATCACTTTGATGACCGGCCACGGGGAGGAGGCCGTGATTTCTCCACCCAGATTTTCAATGGTCACAAACCAGAGAAGAACATTCCAGACGAGGACGCCTGCCACAGCCCGCCAGACAAGGGCTCTTCTTTTCTTCCACCATGCATCGGCTGCATCAGCGGAATCCGCCACATCTTTTGCCCCTGAAACTTTTTGTTCGGGATCTCCATCCTCTGGCACATCTGTCCCTACATGGACATCTGCCCCAGCGCTTCCACCTGCCGCTGGACTTCCCTGCTGTTTTTCCTGAAACTGTTTCTGTATTTTTTCCTGCGTCTTTTTCTGCAGCTTTTCCTGTATTTTTTCCTGCGTCTCTTCCTGCGTCGACCGCGGGCTTGAAGTTTTCCAGAGATTCCCGGTCACCGCAGGGACCAGGAACAGGAGAAATTCCAGCGGAGTGGAGCACAGCAGAAGAAGATATCCGTTGCCAAACACTGTGGCAACGTTATCTGTCAGTTCCGGCAGATGAAATTTTCCTTCCAGTCCCAGAATGGCAAAGAATACCAGAATCACAAAGAGCGCCATTATCCACGGAAAGAGAAGTTCCAGGAACCGGGCCCGCTTCTGCAGGGTAGTCTGTGTGCAGTACCAAAGCAGCAGGGCAAAGGGCAGGAGAATCATGAATAATCCCGTATCCGGCATGTAAATCTTCTGAATAGACAAACCAAAAAAATAAAACAGCGCCAGGGCGTTGACAAACAGGCGGAGCATGTACAAAACTCCCATCCACTTGCTCAGGACAAATCCGTAACCGGCGGACATTCCGGCGGGATTTCTTCTTTCCAGCCGCCGGATCAGAAACAGCAGCCACACTGCAAATAACAGCAGGAATCCTGCATAAGCCACAAGGGGCAAAAGGCCCTCCGAGCGGCTGCAGAGCGCCGCTGCCGCCGGAAAGGTGAGCCCTGACGCCCCGACGCCTTCGATATAAATCATTCTTGTCAGCTGCCGCTGTGAGATTTTACTTTCGTTCAATGGTTCTCTTCTCCTTTCTCCGGGTCCTTCACCCGCCGCTCTGCCATGGCGGCAGATTTACGATCTCTGATTCTCCTCGCTTCGTTTTCTCCGGATTCTCCGTCCCTCCCTCGTGAACAGAGGCCGTTTTCTCATACAGCGCAGAGGATAGCGCACGTACTCGTCCTTTCTTCCATCGTAACCAAGATGTCCGCCGCAGACGGACGGCAGCATATACGGAACGCCGAAGGATTCCAGCTGCGCCAGGTGGAACAAAAGCGCCGCAAACAAAAGCAGATACCCGTAAATCCCCCACAGCGCCGCCGCAAAGATAAAGAGGAACTTCAACAGACGGAATACGGCGCCGAAGGATTCATTAGGCACAATAAATGAGGCAATGGCCGTAAAAGACACCACGATGACCACGATGGTGCTGACAAGCCCGGCGTCCACCGCCGCCTGTCCCACGATGAGACCGCCAACGATCCCTATGGTTCCGCCCAGCTGGCCGGGGATATGGATACCGGCCTCCCGGAGCAGCTCAAACTGAAACTCCATCAACAGCACTTCCAAAACCACGGGGATAACGATACCTGTTCTTGCCTGTGCCACCGATAACAGAAAAGCTGTGGGAAGCATTTCTGTATGAAAGCCGGCAATAGCCACGTAGAGTCCCGGAAATCCGATGGCAAATATTGCCGCCGCAAACCGGAGAAGGCGGGCAAAGGACGCCACCTCAAAGCGGGTATAATAATCATCTCCGGACTGAAAAAACATGCCATAAGTGACCGGCAGCAGCAAAACTCCCGGCGAATTATCCACTACCAGGACAATCCGTCCTTCCAGCAGCCCGCTGGCCGCCTTGTCCGGACGTTCGGTGTGCTGAAACTGCGGAAACGGCGTCCACGGATTTTTTTCCATGAGCTGCTCTACCATTCCTCCGTCAAAAATACCGTCCAGACTGATTTCCTGCACTTTTTTCCTGACTTTATCAAGGAGCGCCGGCTCCACCAGATCTTCCATATAACAGATGGCGAGATCCGTCTTGGACCGCTCCCCCACTTTTGTATGTTCCATTTTCAATCTGGGGTCCCGGATACGGCGGCGGATCAGCGCCGTATTTGTCCGGAAATTCTCCGTGAAACTGTCCTTCGGCCCCCGCATGACCATTTCCTGCTGGGTTTCTCCCACACCCCGGCCGGGGAAATTTTTTGTAGACAGGGACACCGCTTTTTCGCATCCCTCCACCAGCAGCAGAGAGTTTCCCGACAAAATATCCGTCAGCGCATCTTCATAAGTCTCCACAGCTTTCCAGTCCACAGTCTCCAGCACATGGTTTTCCACGAAAGACAAGCGATTTTCCTTGTCCGCCAGCACATTTTCCTGCAGCGGCCGGATGACGAAATCCTGAAGGGTCTGAGAATCTGTCAGGCCATCCACGTAAATCACCACCGCCCGCGTCTTTCCGTCTCCTGCATAGAACATGTTTTTTACCATATCCCCGCAGTTTTTCAAGGCATTTTCAAAAAATGCATAGTCCAGATCAAAATTGTTTAAAAGTTTTCCTTTGATTTTCTGATCCCTTCCGTATATTGCGTCCATGTCCCCTCCTGTCCCCGGCAGCGCGGCGCCTGCCGGCCCGTTCTCTGATCCACACCTGTTTTATCTGTCCCCTCCGCCGTTTTTGACGGCGTCCGAAGCCAAAAATTATCACAAAAAATGGTTTTCCTGTAGTATCCGGCAATAATGAAAAATTATGCCTGTAATTTTTTGTACTTCTTATGCTTCTTTTCTTGATTTTTGTCTGAAATAAGATATAATTCATGTATACAAGATACACGGGAGGAACAATTTTATGGGACAACCCTTACATTTGAAAGCCTATGGAAAGGTGAATCTTGGGCTGGACGTTATCCGAAGACGGGAAGATGGATATCACGAAGTGCGGATGATCATGCAGACGGTCAAGCTTTATGACCGGATCATTCTGGAACGGAACCATTCCGGCAGAATTTCTCTGCGGACGAATCTGCCTTATCTTCCTGTCAATGAAAAGAATCTTGTTTATCGCGCCATTGATATCATACGGCGGGAGTATGGTATCAAAGACGGGGTCAGCGCAAATATTATAAAACGGATTCCCGTGGCTGCCGGCATGGCAGGAGGCAGCACCGATGCCGCCGCCGCCTTTGTGGGAATGAACCAGCTTTTTTCTCTGAATATCACTCAGGAAAAGCTTATGGAATACGGCGTCTCTCTGGGAGCCGACATTCCTTACTGTATCATGCGGGGTACCGCGCTCTCAGAAGGTATCGGAGAGATCCTCACTCCCCTGCCTCCGGTTCCCGGCTGTTGGTTTCTTATTGTGAAACCAGGTTTTTCCATGTCCACAAAGTTTGTGTACGAACATCTGACGCTCGATGAACACACCGTGCATCCGGACATTGACGGAATGGTGGACGCCCTGGGGCGCCGCGATCTGGACGGCGTGGCCGGCCGTCTGGGAAATGTACTGGAGCAGGTGACAAAGCAGCACTATCCCGCCATCGATGAGCTGAAAACTATCATGAATAAAAACGGAGCGTTAAATTCTCTGATGAGTGGCAGCGGCCCGACAGTCTTCGGCATTTTCACATCCCGGGAGAAGGCCGAAAATGCGGCGAGAGCATGCCGCCGGCACCCGGCAGTACGGCAGACCGCAGTCGTCCGGCCGTTTAATAAATCGCTGCACGCCAAACCGTCCGTGCACACGAACAGATAAATCACACAATGACAGGAGACTTCATATGAATCAGAATCAGGACCATTTAAAAGATACTATGAATGAATATCTTCCTCTCCGGGATGTGGTTTTCAATACCCTTCGCCGCGCCATTATCACCGGCGAATTTGCACCCGGAGAGCGTTTGATGGAGATTTCCCTGGCCAACCGTCTGGGCGTCAGTCGTACCCCCGTGCGGGAAGCCATCCGGAAACTGGAACTGGAGGGCCTTGTGATCATGATCCCAAGGAAGGGAGCGCAGGTGGCAAAGATCACCGAAAAAAGCCTCCGGGACGTTATTGAGATTCGCTGCGTGCTGGAAGAGTTCGCCGCTTCTCTGGCCTGCGAACGGATCACGGAAGAGGGAAAAGAGAAATTAAAAGAAGCGCATCAGCAGTTTGTGGACGCCGTGCAGAGCCGCGATATCCTCGATATCGTGGAAAAAGACGAAAAGTTTCACGACGCCATCTTCCAGGCCACCAGCAACGATAAGCTGATTACCATTATCAATAATCTGCGGGAACAGTTTTACCGCTACCGCATGGAATATGTCCGGGATATCGAACAGCATTCTGTACTGGTCACAGAACACGAAAATCTTCTCCACGCCATATTTAACCATGACAGTGAGACGGCCAAACAGATCATGCGGACCCATCTGAAGAATCAGCAGGAGGGCGTTATTCAGGCCATTAAAGAATAGCAATACGACAAAAGACAAGCAATACAAACTCTCAGGAGGCATTTCCATGAAATGTCCCTTAAGACAAAAAGGCATCCGTTTCCGGAAGGTTCAGAATACATTTTCTGAAATATCCGGATAACGGATGCCTTTTTATGGTTTAAATACATTTTTCTATTATCTGCTCAGAAAACTGTGCAGGAAATTGGAAATTCTCTTGTAAATATAAAAAGTTACGATACCGTTGATTCCCGCTTTGATAATGTTGAATGCGATGATAAACGGCATCAGGCTCCATACAGTTCCTGTCGGAACTCCCATGAACGCCGGGGTGATGATCATATTGGCCGGTATCATGACAAGCGCCATCACCGCCATTCCCGCGAGAAGTCCGATGAGTGCGGTACGTCTTGTCTTTCTGCTGTAATAAACGGTTCCTGCCACCAGAACCAGCGCGCTTGTGGCGATGATGTGCATCAGAATGCCGTAAAATCCACTTCCCGCACTGACTGTCACACCCTGTACAATGGCAGTCACAAATGTGAGCATCAAACCAGCCGCCGGGCCGAAGGCAAAGGTGCCGATAAGAATCGGGATATCTGCCGGGTCATATTCCAGAAACGGAACCATCGGCATAATCGGAAAATGAATCAGATAGACCAGTGCAACGGAAATTGCCACCATCATGGCCATGGTAACCATCTTCTTGGTCCTGCCGATCCCCTCCAGTGTACCGGCTCCTGTCTGCGGGTGTGCTTTTGCTTTCGCGCGTGCCTGATGGCGGCGCATTACTTCGTCTGACATGCAAATTCCTCCTCAAAAATAATATTTTCGAAGAATCTGCCAGGTATTGTGCTGAGCTGATATTCACGAAATTGTCTGTGGAACAGGAAAGAATCCTACAAGGCAGGATTCTCCGCCTGCGGCGGGTCGCAAAAGCGACATCTTCCTATCCGCCGCAGTGCGATCCTCGCGGAGCGTTTTTTATTTCACAGGAATGCCATTTCCTGCGAAATAAAAAAGTCCTGAAATATAAATTTCAGGACCACAAAAAACATTGATCAGCCATCGTTTCTTTCATCCGGACTATACCGTTGGTATGGGATTCCAACCCATTCAACCTCCGTGTACACTGCATCTTCATGAAATGCATTCAAAAGCATCGATATATTTCGAACTCTCTTTGATTCCATTTGCGTGAAAATGTATCTGTACCCTTCTGGCTCGTGGACTTAAGGTCTTGGCCTGTCACCACCAGTGAGGAATTACACCTCGCCCTGAAACAGATTTTTCTGATTTTTATCATAGCACTGTTCCAGGGTTTCGTCAAGATTCATTCTCCGATAACCGCGTCCATGGCTTTGATAAGAAACAGTTTCCGCCCGCTTTCCAACGGTTCCTCCACATTTTCATTATATTGTTTGATCTTATCGATGGTCGTTCCGTACCGCTTGGCGATGTTCCAGAGAGTATCACCTTTTTTGACAATATAACCGGTAATGGAAGGTATCCTGGCAATCTCTTCCTCGTCAAACGGCAGATCTTCTACTTCATCGATCATATCCATCTTTACCTGGGCAAATCCGGTCACGTAGATTCCTGCCACCGCACGGATTTCCAGCTGATTTCCGTCCACCACATAACCGCCGATCTGTTCCAGAACTCCCCGGATCTCACACCGGTCAGACGGACTTACCGACTGGGTCTCCACCAGATATTCAAAGGGAATGACCACTTCCTTTGACTGGATCGGCGCGCCATCGTCCCCGGCAATATAAAGTACCTTACAGAAAATCAGCCCTTCTGTGGCAATCCCTTCCTCTTCCAGTCTGAAATCTTCAATTTTTACCGTTCCTTCCACATTTAATACCTGCAGCAGCTGATGAGGATCTCCCTCAGAGTTCACCCGGTAATTTATTTTTGTTTTAGCATTATTCTGGAAAATCAGATTCTCAAACTTCACAGGCCGGGTTTTCAATTTCAGTTTCCGGTTATTGGCATACATATCTTTGAGCACCGGCATCTGAAATTCCCGGTAGGCCTTCAGATCCAGCTCCAAAACGGCATCCACTTCCACACTGCGCGGTTCCCCGTCTTCGTCGGGTTTAATAACAGACTGATGGCTGCCCAGAGCCACCGCTATATTGCCGATGAGATTCTCCTGACTGTCGGAACATTCCAGCTCGTTGGTAAAGGGAATCTCCCAGTCATAATACTGCACCGGCTCCTGTTCTTCCTCACTGCGGTATAAGATAAACAAAAACAGTTCTCCACGAATCGAAAGCTTTCCCTCCATCATCCGGACATCCACATCCCGGAGCTGCATGGAATTCCACAAAATCTCCCGGATGTTCGGCTTGCCGGCCGGCAGCGATACATCGGCGCGAATCCTCTGGATATCTTTTTTGTAGAGCATAATCTCTGTCATGGGAGCGGACTCATACAGACACTGTACATTGTCCTTTTTCTCCACACCGACGCTGCATTCCACAAACTTCGTTTCCGATATATGTATGTGGAAAAATAAAACGGAGCGGACGCCGCATTTTCTGGAATTGATGACCGAAACCGTCAGATCCTCCAGATCTACCGTTACTTTCGCTGTATCCGTAGTCTGAGCTCCTTCCACATTCATAAACTCTTCCAGAGAAAATTCATGCTCCATACAGGAAATTCTCTGTTCTTTTTCCGCACTCAGATACAGAATCTGTACCAGAAACATCCCGCGGATACGGATGCGGTCGGTCAGAATTTCAATTTCATCGATATGAACCTCGCCCCGGCTCTCCACGATTTTTTCCACGTCCGGCTTTGTATCCGGCACATTCATATCCTGATCTATGGTAATCTGTACATTTTTTTCCAGCTTTAAAATACCGGACTGCACCGTTTTCTTCTCAACCTTCATAAAATCCTCCCTCACACCATTGCCCTGCACACACTGCCAGACGGCAATTTCTCCTGATTTCTATGCATTATATGCTCCTCCTTTTCATTATATGCATGGCTATCTTTCGCCAGCGTACCACAGCCCATCTCATGTGTACAGAATACATCAGGAATCAATGACACAGAACACATCCATCTGCGGGCAGCGTACCACAATATATGGATATGTCTCCGTCTCTATACTGTCTTCCCCGGCGGCCGGTCCCATGAGCTGCGTTCGCAGAAAGAGGGTTTCCCCGCTGCGCCAGCACTCCTCGATCCTTACGCTGTACCCACTGAAATCCTTTTTCCCGTAACACACGACCAGATAAATGTACATAGAGTTCCTGTACGTGAAGGTGACGGGCTTTTTCTTTTTCTCTTTCAGAAGAGTTTGCAATTGTTCCGGAAGACTGGTATCTTTGCAGATCACATACTCCACCGGTTCTTTTTTCCCGCTGAAATTCAGATTCTTCACGCAGCCTGTCACAGACAGGCAGAAGACGGCCAACAGACATAAAAGCACCGCCCGACATACCGGCCCCCTCTGTGCAGCCCCGGATTCCGTCAACTTTCTGTGGATCATGGGAATCCTCCCGTTTTCTATTGATTTTGACAGATAAGATTCTTCCTTTATGTATATGCGCTGATCTTCCGTTTTCTTCATGAAATTTTTTGTTTTCATACATTTCTCCGGAAATATACCGCCAGAATCTATCGGAAACCATCTAAAATCCCCTCTTAGCAAATATGCGAAAATATGATATGATTGTTGTCAAAGTGCTGACATTTCTTTGATCATTTTATAATGTAAGGAGGGTTTTCCCATATGAAATTATATATTCCAAAACAGGCTGCCAGCATCATACAGACCCTCTCTTCCCACGGATATGAAGCGTATGTGGTGGGAGGCTGTGTCCGGGATTCCATCCTCGGCAAAACGCCTTCCGACTGGGACATCACCACCTCCGCCAGACCGGAGCAGGTGAAAGCGCTGTTTTCCAAGACCATCGATACGGGAATCAAACATGGTACGGTCACAGTGATGATGGATAAGACCGGTTATGAGGTGACCACCTACCGCATCGACGGTGAATACGAAGATCACCGCCGTCCCAATGATGTGACCTTCACCACCAGCCTCCGGGAAGATCTGATGCGCAGAGACTTTACCATCAATGCCATGGCTTACAATGACACCGATGGTCTCATTGATCTCTTCGGCGGTATGGAAGATCTGGAGCACAAGGTGATCCGTTGTGTGGGGCAGGCCAAAGACCGCTTTGAGGAGGACGCCCTGCGGATGCTGCGGGCCGTCCGCTTTGCCGGGCAGCTGAACTTCCGTATCGAACATTCCACCCGGGAGGCCATTGCTGAATGCCATGAAAATCTCCGGGACGTGAGCGCCGAACGAATTCAGATGGAACTGCTGAAGCTTCTCATCTCCGATCATCCGGAGATTCTGAAAGAAGCCTATGCCACTGGTCTCACCGGCATATTCTTTCCGGAGTTTGACCGGATGATGGAAACAGAACAGAAGAATCCCCACCATTGTTATTCGGTGGGCGAACACACTCTTCATGCCGTGCGCACCATCGAGCCGAACCCTGTGCTTCGTCTGACCATGCTTCTTCATGATGTGGGCAAGCCGGTCACAAAGACCACCGATGAATACGGTATCGATCATTTTTATAATCACTACAAAGTGGGGGCAGACATGAGCAAGGAGATTCTGAAACGTCTCAAGTTTGACAATAAGACCATTCAGATCGTCTACCAGCTCATCTCTCACCATGATATCCGTTTTAAAGATCCGAAAACCAACGGACGCCGCCATGTCCGCAAAGTGATGCATTCCATCGGGCCGACCTTGTTTCCTTATCTTCTTAAAGTTATGGAAGCAGATGTCCGCTCGCAGAGTGAGTATTATCAGGCCGAAAAGCTTTCCATTCTGAAAGAGACCTGGGAAGCCTATGAAGAGATTCTGGAAGAAAAGGACTGCCTCTCCTTAAAGGATTTAAAAATCAACGGCAACCAGCTGAAGGCGCTGGGTATCCGGGAGGGAAAGGTCATCGGCGCTATTCTTAATACCCTGCTTTCCATGGTTCTGGAACACCCGGAATTAAACGAATATTCGTATCTTAAGGAACTTGCCCTTAAGATTTATAAGCAGCTCCGCTAACGCGGGGCTGTTTTCCTTTCTTACTTTCTGTCATAACCTTCCGGTGCCGGTCATAGGATAGACCATGCTACCGGAAACCTGCTTTTTTGTTTGGAGGGATTGTTGTGAACGATAAGTACCGTGAATTATTGGAGCAGTATGATGTGAAGGTCCTTTCCACCTTTCGGAGCCGGGGGACTTTTCAGTGCGAGACAGACCAGGGGCTTGCCCTTTTGAAGGAATATCACAGTTCCCTCCGAAAGCTGGCCATCGAATACGAATGGAAAGAAAAGCTGGCCGAAGCCGGTTTTCTGCTGACAGACCGGTATTTTATTTCTAAAGAAGACAGTCTGGTGGTTTATGACCGCTACCATACTCCTTTTGTCTTAAAACATTATTTTTCCGGACGGGAATGCGATCTGCACAGCGAGTCGGATGTATACGCCGCCTGCCGGAACCTGGCCCGGCTGCACAAAATCTCTGCCGGCATCTCTGACATTCCCTTTGAAAACCCCCGCACCGAGTCCATCGCCGTTCTTTTTGCCCGACGGAATCAGGAACTGCGGACGATCCGGCGTTATGTTGGCCGGCTCAATAAGAAGAAGTCTTTTGAGCTCCTCTACATGAAATATTTCCATGCCTTTTATGAGGAAGCCGTTCACGCTCTTGATACATTGCAGCAGATGGATATACAGGATGACTCTCCTGCCTGCGGCGTCTGCCACGGCGCCTATCATCATCATAATATCCTGATCCTCCCGGACGGTTCTGTGGCAACAGTAGGTTTTGAATCCATCTGTTATCAGCCTTATCTTATGGATCTCTATCTGTTCCTGCGGAAAACCATGGAAAAAAATCACTATGACCGCAGGCTTTTTGAGCGGGGAATTGCCGGATATTCTGAATATCTTCCCCTGGACGGCAGCAGTCTGCGCTTTCTCTATCTTCTCTTTTTATATCCGGAGAAATTCTGGAAAATTTCCAATCAATACTACAACCGAAGGAAAAGCTGGATCTCCCCAAAAATGCTGGAAAAACTGGAGAAAATCCCTGAGCAGAATCAGGAACGGAAGAATTTTTTACAGTATTTTTCCCGGTATTTGTTGAAATGAAAATTGTCATTCTTATGTAAATATGCTAAAATGTTCGGGTATAGATACTATTTACAAGGGAGAGTGATTTTCATGGCTTACATGGCTTTATATCGAAAATGGCGCCCGAACGATTTTGATGAGGTACAGGGTCAGGATGCCATCGTGCAGACCCTGCGCAATGAGATCATTTACGACAGAATCGGTCACGCATACCTTTTCTGCGGCACAAGGGGAACCGGAAAGACATCCATTGCGAAGCTTTTTGCCAAGGCGGTGAACTGCCAGCATCCGGTGGACGGCAATCCGTGCAACCAGTGTCCGTCCTGCCAGGCCATTAACAATCAAAGTTCCCTGGACGTTCTGGAAATTGACGCCGCCTCCAACAACGGCGTGGATCACATCCGGGAAATACGGGAACAGGTACAGTACTCTCCAGTTGAGGGTAAATATAAAGTATATATCATCGACGAGGTACACATGCTTTCCTCCGGCGCTTTCAACGCACTTTTGAAGACACTGGAAGAACCGCCGTCCTACGTCATATTTATCCTCGCCACCACAGAGAAATACAAGATTCCGGTGACGATCCTGTCCCGGTGTCAGAAATATGATTTCAAGCGGATTTCCATCGATACCATCACCAATCATCTGGTGCATCTGATGGAAAAGGAAGGGATTCCGGCGGAGGAAAAGGCGCTTCGATACATTGCCCGGGCTGCTGACGGCTCCATGCGTGACGCATTAAGTCTGCTGGATCAGTGTATTGCCTTCTATTTGAATCAGACTCTTACCTATGATAATGTTCTTGAAGTGCTTGGCACGGTAGACACTGCAGTTTTCAGTCAGCTTCTCCGAAACATTCTGGCGCAGGATACCATTGCCGTTCTGCATACTGTGGATCAGATGATCACGGAAGGAAGGGAGTTATCCCAATTCCTGGCAGATTTTCTCTGGTATCTGCGTAATCTTCTGATCATCAAAGATCAAAACGGCATGGAAGACACTCTTGATCTGTCCACAGAATCCATCGCCGCCCTTCAGGAAGAAGCATCTCTGATCGAAACCAGCACTTTGCTCCGCTTTATCCGGGTTCTGTCTGATCTGTCCGGTCAGCTTCGGAATGCCACCCAGAAGCGGATTCTTCTGGAAGTGGGATTTATCCGCCTGTGCACTCCACAGATGGAAACAGATTCCGGAAGCCTTCTGGAACGGGTACACATGCTGGAAAAGAAAATGGCTGAGGGTATTCCGGTCCAGGCAGCCGGTCCGGGAGGATACGGTGCGGCAGGCATTCCGGGAACCGGCGGCATGGGCACAGCTTTTGGCCCGGGAGGTTCCGCTGGTTTAGGTGATGGCACCCCGGGAGGTCCGGGCGGCAGCTCTGCAGTCGCTTCTGAGAACGCCGCGGCAGCTCTGGAGGAGCGCTTTTCTCCGGCCGAGGCCGCTGATTTAAAGGCCATCGCTTCCAGCTGGAATACCATTGTGGGACAAACTGCTATGCCAATGCAGAAGTTTCTTCAGGCAGCGCGTATCGCTGTTTCAGAAGACAGCAGTATCATTCAGCTGATTTTTGAGCGTGACGATATCGAAAAGAATTATTTCGAGAGAAATCACCAGCATAACCTGGGCATTTTGTCCGATATTGTCGCTGAACAGACCGGAAAACGGGTGAAATTTGAATGTTCCGTCCGCAGTCATGATACCGGCGGACATCCATCTAATTTTATCGATTTGAGCAAAATCCATCAACAGGTAATTTTTGAATAATTACCTCAGATTTATTTTATAACCAGCTGTTACAACCAGCTGCTACTTTATTATATTATTTATGGAGGTTTTTTATTATGGCAAGACGAGGAGGTTTTCCAGGCGGAATGCCGGGAAACATGAATAATCTTATGAAACAGGCACAGAAGATGCAGAAACAGATGGCAGAGACCCAGCAGGCTCTGGAAGAGAAGACCTATGAGGCTTCTGCCGGCGGCGGCGTTGTTTCCGTCACCGTTTCCGGCAAAAGAGAAGTCACCGCTGTCAAAATCGCAGAAGAAGTCGTTGACCCTGACGATATCGAGATGCTGGAAGATCTGATCATGGCCGCCACCAATGAGGCTCTTCGTGCCATGGAAACAGATTCCCAGAATCAGATGGCCAAATTTACCGGCGGTCTTGGCGGCCTGGGCGGAGGTCTTGGCTTCTGATGAATTATTACGGAACTCAGGTTACCAATCTGATCGAAGAACTGCGTCGTCTGCCGGGTATCGGCAGCAAATCCGCGCAGCGTCTCGCATTTCATATTATCAACATGCCGGAAGAGCATGTGGAACATTTGGCTGAGGTTCTCGTCAGCGCAAGGAAAAATATCCGCTACTGTAAATGCTGCTGCACACTGACAGACCGGGAGATCTGTCCGATCTGCGCCAGTGACAAACGGGATCACAGCACCATCATGGTGGTAGAACACACTCAGGATCTGGCCGCCTATGAGAAAACCGGACAATATAACGGTGTCTATCATGTCCTGCAGGGCACCCTTGTTCCAAGTCTCGGAAAAGGCCCGGACGACATCCGATTTAAAGAACTTGAAGAGCGCCTGGACAAGACTCCGGTCAAGGAATTGATCCTGGCAACCAACTCCAGTCTGGACGGCGAGGCAACCGCCATGTATATCACAAAGAAGGTCAAGCCAAGGGGTATCCGGATTACGCGAATCGCCAGCGGCGTCCCAATCGGCGGCGAACTGGAATACATCGATGAAGTGACTCTCTCGCGGGCTCTGGATGGACGAATTGAGCTATAACTAACCTTTAATATTTCACTTATCAACCACGGGATCGTGGCCTGTCCACATCCCGGACTTTACTGATTACTCACGTAAAAGAAAGGAAATGGTACAATGAAGAGAATTGGTATGTTAACAAGCGGGGGAGACTGTCAGAGCTTAAATGCCACCATGCGTGGCGTTGTAAAAGGCCTGTCACATCTGGAAGGCAATGTGGAATTCTACGGTTTTGAAGACGGTTACAAAGGTCTGATCTATGGTAACTACAAACGTCTGACTCCTAAAGATTTTTCCGGTATTCTGACACGGGGCGGTACCATTCTCGGAACTTCCAGACAGCCATTTAAATTAATGCGCGTTCCTGATGAGAACGGCGTTGACAAAGTGGAAGCCATGAAATCCACTTATAGATATCTGGATCTTGACTGTCTGGTAGTTCTGGGCGGAAACGGAAGCCAGAAATCTGCCAACATGTTAAGCCAGGAGGGCTTAAATGTGGTATCCCTTCCAAAAACTATTGATAATGATCTCTGGGGAACAGATATGACCTTCGGTTTCCAGAGTGCCGTTGATATCGCAACCAACGCCATCGACTGCATCCACACAACCGCTGCTTCCCACGACCGTGTATTCATCGTGGAACTGATGGGCCATAAAGTCGGATGGGTAACTTTGCACGCCGGCATCGCAGGTGGTGCGGACGTTATCCTGATTCCTGAGATTCCTTACAACTTAAATCACGTCATCGAAGCCATCAAACGCCGTTCTGAACAGGGTAAAGGCTTCACAATCCTGGCTGTGGCAGAGGGCGCCATCTCCAAAGAAGATGCCAAATTATCAAAGAAACAGTACAAAGAGAGACTGGCACAGCGTCAGCATTCCACCGTGGGCTATGAACTGGCCGCACAGATTGAGGAAGCAACCGGCCAGGAAGTACGTGTCACCATCCCTGGTCACATGCAGAGAGGCGGAAGCCCGGTTCCTTTTGACCGTGTGATCTCCAGCCGTCTGGGTGCCGCTGCCGCTGAATTAATCCACAATGAAGATTACGGCAAGATGGTTATCATGAAAGGTTATGATATATCTTCCATCCCTCTGAAAGAGACTGCCGGCAAACTGAAATACGTTTCCCCGGACGACCAGATCGTAAAACAGGCCAAAATTCTTGGTATTTCTTTCGGAGACTGATATTTATGCAAAATAGCTGCCGCCGCATACCGTCGGCATGCATATTTCCGATTCGACACCGGCACAGACCAGTGTTTTGGATAGCAATATTAAAAAATCCTGGCGGAGATTTCTCTGTCAGGATTTTTTGTCGAAGAAAGAAAGTTCCTTTTCCTTTCTTCGGATTTATCGCACAAAAAGAACGACAGGCTGCCGAAGCAGCCTGCCAAAATCCATTATGAGGGGAGAGGATTTTTATAAGAATTAATCTTACGTGTTATAGTATAAAGAAAACTTGTGAACGTTGTGTGTTTGAAAACTTACTAAGTTCTGACAAAATCATTTCCGAATCGACAATATTCCTGTCAGAATAAATCCGAATACAAGGCCTCCCACATGGGCTGCGTTATCAACTCCTGTAGTCGTAAACCCATAGGACAGCGCCGATACGATGACGAAAATCATTCCGCTCAGGCCAATCTCTTCCATCCGCCGGCGTTTCTTCTGAAAAATATCCTTAAGCACCAAAAACAGCAAACCGCCCATGACTCCAAAAATTGCACCGGACGCTCCTGCGGATACCGTGTAAGGATCTCTTGCCAGTGTAAAAAACAGGGAAGCTGCCGAAGCGGCAATACCGGAGCCAAGATATACTGCCAGATATCGGACACTGCCAAGAATTCTCTCCAGTCTGGAGCCAATCAATAATAAAATAAGCATATTCTGTGCCAGATGATCCACGCCAAAATGCATAAAAGTGGATGTAAACAGTCGGTAAAACTCTCCCTTATCAACCACATCCGCCCACACCATAGCGCCATGCTCCGCCATGAAAGACGCATCTGTGACATTGCCCATCAGACTTAATATCAGAAATACTATAATATTCGCGGCAACCAGCGCTGTATTTACCGGGCGAAACATCCGGCGCAGCTCTTTCCTTCCTATGGATTGTTCCGTCGTCCGGTATGCATCCATGAACTGCTCCAGCCTGGCTTTCATTCCATAGAAATCACCTCTCTGATTCTCATAAATCAGCACCCTTGCGCCACTCTGATCCAGACACCATATATTGGGATACGGCGTAATCTCCTCCACCGTGCGTTCATCGGGCAGTCCCCGAAACAGCATCAATGTCAGCCGTTCCGTCTTCTTTCCAAACCGTATCATCAACTGATTCTCCAACTTCTGAATTCTCTCTTCCTGACGGCTTACTGGCATCCGGTTCTGTCCCGGCAGCATCTCAGGTATAATCTCAATCAATTCTATTCTCTTCTCTTTATCTTTTATCCACAGCAGGCCGCCGTCCACCTGCAGTCTCTTAAATCCCTGTCCGGCAAGAAACCGCTGCAGCTCATTTATAAAATCCATGTTACCTCCAATATAAGCATTACCACAGTATCATGAAAATGATTATAGCCGGATTTTATAAAAAAGCAAATTAAAAATCTGTAAACTGATCCGTTCTCTGATTCCATATTGTTTCCGGAGCCTGTTTTTCTAATGCTGCATCACTGACACAAAATCCTCTGATATCTCAAATCGGTACGCATGTACCGCGAATTGCACCACATCCCCCTCCCTAAGTTCCACCGCATCCCCTTCTACCCTGATATGATTGACCCAGGTTCCGTTGGTGGACTGCAGATCTTTTAACAGGTACATGCCGGGTATCGCTCCTCTGTCAATGACCGCATGTTTCCGACTCACCGTCTCATCATAGATTGTCAGCTGGTTAAGCCCCTTTTCATTGCCGATATAAAACGGAAAACTTTGCAAAGGAAACAATTCCCCTGACTCCTCACTTTTTAATACCGCCTGTCTTCTCAACCGTCCGGCATCCAGACGGACGGTTCCCTCTTCCGTTTCTGCCACATCCCGGGATAATGGCGGATTCGAAGAATTCCATGACGGCTCCATCGTATCATATATCCTTTTCCTCCCGTCAGGCTTCTCCCCATGCCGATCTTTCTTCCCATTTCTTCTCCGGTGTATCTGAAAGACTCCCTCTGCCAGCAGTACAACTATAATAATTGTTCCAATCCAATACCGATTCCTGAAAGGCAATTGCCCCTGCCCGAACAGGTAAACACCCATCATCACAGTTGTCACTCCCGCTAAAGCCATGGCAATTATCAGCACAATCTCCATTGCCAGAAACAGTTTACTTTTCTGCCGGCCATCCCATTGTTCTGCCGGCTTCTTTTCCCCCTTTCCGACTGCCTGTCCTTGTCCATCAGAGCTTCTGTCCGTCTTTCTCTCATCTGTGGAAACTTCCGCGGCAGAATTCTCCCGGGCAATCTCCTGAGCGAAGAAACTTTCATAAGAAGTAATCTCCGGGGCATCGTCCTCATAATCCAGACATTCCCGGATAAGTTTCTCCGAAAAACTCCGGTTTCTCATGAGCCAGTAGACATGGTAAATATACCGCACCGTCTCCGAATCTCCGTAATTGATTTCTGACAACATCCAGGAGAAAAACTGCTGGATCTCCCGTCCCATGTCATATTCCTCATCGGGGCAGTACATCCACCGGAATTCATCTTCTCCTGTCCGGTAAATACATTCCGGCGAAAAGTCAATGTGGACGGGTGACAGCATAAGTTCTTCCAGTTCTTTTAGCAACTGCTGTATACTTTTCAGAAGACACCTGCAGTCTTCTTTTGAAAAATTATTGCCATGAGAACTATTCTCCTGAGATAACTCTGCCAGACTTCTGGCTTCAGATATATCATACAGCAATTTTACTGTTCCATCCTGCTCCCGGATCAGCATAGGCAGAAGAGTATCCAGATGATTATATCGAATGGTCTGATATTCCACAGCAAGAAAATATTCATTCTGTACGGATGCCGCCACTCTGTAAGTGCGCAGTCCTTCTTTTTCTATTTTCATCGTAAACTTGCCCCCAATCTCAGCTGTTCTTCCCAGGAATCCACCGGAGATGCTGTTGTACAGGAAAAAGATAACAGCTGTCCCATCATTTTCTCCACACCTCGAAGAGGCCAGCGAAAATGCAGTTCCGCTTCTGCCTTTACTTTCTGCATATTGATCGTCACGGAACTCTGATCCACTCTGGTGATCAGCAATCGTTCATTTATTCTCTTCGTCATCCTCTGCTCTGCTTCCGCCGTCAGTGCTTTCCGGCTGCCGGTCACCAGAAAATAAATATTTCTCGTCAGCAGCGCATGTTCATCATATTCTCCGGTAACAAGACTGCCGTCTGTCTTCCAGGAGGACGCCGCCTCCCCGGCAACACGCATTGCCTCACTTTTCACCGCTGACATATCAAGAAAAAAGAGAAACAAAAATACAATTCCCACCAAGATAAAAGATATGGCTGGAATGATCACTGCCGCCTCCACAGTCATCATCCCTTTCTCTTCCTTTACGATCTTGTCCAGCATACTGCCATCCTCCCTTCTCACTGTTTTGCTGCACACCGGCTGCACATTTTCATTCCTTCCGCTTCTTCTTTCGGAATTGTTCTGACCGTTCTCTTCAAGCCGCTGCAGGACAGAGAGGAATGATATTTATCTCCATATCTGGTCACATAAAGAACAGGTGGTGCCTCTTCGTCATCAATACATTTATCACAGGCATGATATTTCTTTTCTTTCAGTATCCGTTCTACATTACCTCCGCTTATACGCAGACAGATATGACTGCAGGACAGACTGGTATGATATACACTTCCATGTTCAGTCACATACACGACACCCGAACCTCCTCTGCCGGAGCCATCCCCACTTCCTTTTCCCTCCGTATAGCCACTGAAAATCCGCTGTGTTACCGCCGCCTTTTTAGGGAAAGAATACGTCCCTACAAAAGGGATATCTATCTTTAAACAGTAGACTGCGTTTATTTCCACCATTTCCTTTTCATCTCCGGATAATGAAGCCGATAATACAATGCCTGCCCGGCCGCCGGACAGACAACTGCTGTCCACCGGCGATTCCTCATATACCGATGAAAAAATCGCCTGCAGTCCGGCTGTTGTCAGCATGGAACGGGCCATATCTTTTACTTTCCGGGAAACATCTCCTGTACCTGCCACCTTTCCCCCTGCCTGTCCGCTTTCCGTCTTCCGGCCGTCAGAAGAATCTTTCCGGAAACTTTCCATCGCTTTCCGGGCAGCATACACATCCGCCGTCTTTGACAAGGCATATTGGATCTTGGCCTCTGTCATCAGAAGATTACCAAGCATCAGCAGCCCGGCTGCCGCCCATAAAAAAATGGGAAGAACCAGCACCGTTTCCACTGTGACGGAACCTTCACAGGAAGCAAAACGGAGTGCTCCCTTTCTCTTTTGAAGCCATACCTTGACTCGTGCCTGGAGAGACCGCATAAAAATTATTATTTTTACTACAACACGTATTGCATGACAGGAATTTCCTTTTCTGTATTTTATGAAGAGCACTCGGTTTCACCTCCTCCTTCCGGGCGGAATCTGCCGGATTCCTGCAATATCTGCCTTCCTCCGGCAAATCCTCCCATACACACCTTATTCTTCACTCAATAACTGTTCATTCGATCCAGTTCCACCGTAAACCCGCCTGTTCCGCTCTGCCCGGTACCAGGGAAAACAGTAAACCAGCCGCCGCAGGAAAATTCTGCCTCCCACCGAAAGGCAAATAACGCTTTTTCCATTAAAAAGCCCGGTTCCTCCAGCGCAACATTCAGCTGCATAATATCCATCATCCGGAACAACGCCGCACTTCTTTCCATCCTGGATAACAGAAACAGCTTCAGATAATCTTCATAATCCGCATTTACATTTCCCTTTTTCACCGGCCCTCTGTTTTTGAGAAGTGATACCGCATTTTCCAATGTCAGATTCCAGGTAGAGGCATCTTTCATAACAGGAACCTCCTCCCCGGTAAACAGCGCATGAACATCCAGCATAGATTCACCGAAACTGACTGCTGCTGTCAGAAGCACCTGCACCGCTTTTTTGGCCTGCGGGAATCCAAGGATTCCTGTCAGAGCAGCCGCCGCACTGCCTGAGGCGGCCTTCCACTGACTATTCTGTGAGAGGTACATATAATTTGACAAAAAACGCAGACACAATATCCGGTCAGCCACCGCTTTCAGATTATCCATATCTGACGCCTTGCCGGCGATCAGGTACTCCGTCTCATACTTAAGCGCACGTTCCACTTTATCATTCTCATCAACATAACTGGCAAAATTATCCTCAATATATTCCAGAAGATAAAATTCATCCGCCAGCACCCGACTACCGCCTTCTTCTGTCCGAATCTCTCCGAGCAGTTTCTTCCATTCGTCGACCTTTAAAAAAGACAGCGCTCCGGAAAAGAAATCCGCCGCTTCTTTCTCCGATACCCGTTGAACCGAGGGGAGATTTTCAGTATCCACAGACAGTGTCGATACTTCCCCCACATCGTCTGTCACATACACAAGAATTCCTGAACGGGTGATATTCGTCAGAAGCTCCCTCAGATCCTTCCATTGTATTCCCGTCTTTCCTCCGGTCTGTTCCTTGTCGTGATCCGAGGCACTCCCGTTATTTTCGTTGCCGGACTGACCTGCTGCCGTACCGTCATTCTGCCCCCCGGCACCGTCTGCTGCACTGCCGCTCTGTCCTCCGGCATCCGGCTCTCCGCCGTTTTGTCCCGACTGCCCATTATCATTTTCCGACTCCCTGATGGCTGATTCCGCCTCTCCCATGTCCGATTTGGCAAGAGAGTTTGCTGTACGCGCATCTCTGGCAGATTCTAAAAGCTCCTTCAGGCTCTCTCCAGCTTTCGCCACCTCCCAGTACTTCATCCACTCACGAATCTGATGTTTCAGATACAACCCATCCTCATCCACAGCCGTTTTCTCATCTGTGATGTCCAGGCGGCGGCAGGAAAACCGAAAGAAACTCTTCTTATCAAGATATTTCGCCAGATATTCCTTTCCATCCGTTTCCATGCGTTCTCTCTCTCGTGGATCAAGAAAAAAGAGATGATACCGCTCAAACAGATTTCGGTCATAATTGGCAAGAACATAATTTCCTGCACCTTTCACGGCGTCTTCCGCCAAAGAAGATTCCATGTAGCTGTACATACCTTCCAGCACACAGAGCGCCGCTCCCAGCAGTATAAAAAAAGTCAGAGCCAGAAAAACAGTAACCTGCCCGCCCTCCTGCCGGAGCATCAGCGTATTTTTCCGGCATTGTTTTCAATGGTGGAAAAAATAGTAGATACTACACTTTTTATATTGGTCTGGAAGATGATTACAAGACCGATCAGAACCACGATAATTAAGATCACCTCTACAACACCCATGCCGTCTTCGGAAACTGCCGCCATATAAACCCGGTTTCTGAAATAGGTATATATATTCTTCAAAGCTGCCATAGCATTATCCCTCCTCACGCTACAGTTGTCTGTCACTTTGTTCCAATATCCGCCGCATTGATGTACACCAGATTATCCGGGTCTCCACAGCATATGCTTCTGCTGCCTTCTCCTCCTATCTCAAAATCCCTGGAAACGGACGATGGCCGGAAACATCACCAGCAGCATCACCATGCCCAGCAGCACGATCATCGGAAACAACAGCCTGGTAGATGCTTCTTCGCCTTCTTTTTTGGCCTGATCAATTCTCTGGCGGAAAGCTTCCTGTTCCATATGATTCATCAGCACTCTTCCTTCTCTCGTTCCTTTGGCCATTACCTGAAGCATTGTCAGCGAAAGCTTCTGATATACCGGCTCTTTAAATCTCTTTCCCCACTGCATACACGCTTCCTGCTGTCCCTCTCCCAGCTTCAGACAGGTATCCATACGCAGAATCTCTTCAAAAGCATAGGTTTTCTTTCTGTCCGGCCGGGACATATAGTCCACGCTGATCCGGTGCACTGCGGAGGAAAAGGAAAGTCCGGCTCCCATATACAGGGCCAACAGGTGAACAATCATTGGAAAATCCCTCAGGGTCTCTTTCCTGCACATCTTTTCCCCGTTCTTTAACTCCGAGACATTGCGCAGCAATAAAAGCACCAGAATAACTGCACCAAACATCAATACACTAAGCGGAGAAAAATCCTGTTTCTTTCCGGCACGGACTCCTCCGGCCAGAGCAGGCACCGTATAAGTTTTCTCTCCCCGGGTCTCCTTTTCTGTCTCCTTCAGACGATCCACAGCTTTCGTAAAAGGAGAGCTTTTCTTCTCTGTTTCCGGCTTCATAACCTGTATCTCAAAAGTTCTGTTCCAAATATAAGAACCGTATTCCGCAGTCACAGACACCTTCGTATGCAGGATGTCACCTTTCTTTAAGGAGAGACTTTTCTCCCCCAGACTTCCATCCAGCTGCAGATATCCCTGTTCTGCCGGCTGATAAGTGATATAAAAGGGCCAGCCATCCAGCTCCTCCTCAAAACACAATGCCTGTCTGACATTCTGCAGGGATGTGTTATCCCCTGCCATCTGTTCTTCCAGTTCGTGAAAGAACTCTTTGCGCAAAGAGTTCTCCTCCCGCCCGGACAGTTCCTGTTCTTTCAGGATAAGAGAATATTCCCGTTTCTGATCCTCCTTTTCCAGCACCACAGAAACTTCCTTCTCCCCCTCGCCGAAAGAATTCCTTTCAAAAATCAGATCTCCAGGTTCCAAAAAGCGGTAAGCTGCAATACTTCCCATGATCACTGCCAGCAGGGCCATCCCCCAGAAAATCAGGATTCCTTCTCCAATGAGAAATTCCTCTGCTCTCTTTTTCGTCTGCTCTTCCGTCTCTACATACTGCCCGTCCATTCTCTTTTTGATATTGGCAGTCAGCATCGTCCGGAGTCTCTCCGGAAGCTTTCCAAGCAAAAATACCACCGGTATCCGCAAAAAATCCCTGCTTTTCTTTTTTAATGTTGTCATATCACTCCGGGCAGATCTCCCGGAACCGCTTACACTGCGGTACTGTGACTTCCGTTCCATGCAGCCCGGCTGCCCTTTCTCTTCCAGTCCACGTATCACATGCGGATATCCATAATCTTTTCTGTCCAGAAAAAACAGAACACCGTACCGGCAATTACCGCTGTCATCAGCAGGTTACCCGCCGGTATCGTATACAGACTGTCCACATACCCCGGATTGGCCGCACGGAGATAAAGCAGTACGCCCAAAGGCATGAGCAACATAATGTTCTTCTCGAAAATACGCCCGCTCAAACTGACCTGAAGTTCCTCCGCCACCTCCATCTTATTCTGAAGATGCTCCATGGAATTCTTCAGGATGTCCACCACATTACCCCCGGTACTTTTTGCTATGTGCAGTACAACAGCGAACTCATAAATCTCTTCTGCCTGCGATTCCTGTGCGTACTCCATAAACACCTGCTCCACCGTGCGGTGAAGTTCAAGTCCCCGGACGATTCTCTGCAGCTGACGCACCGTCGGATGATGTTCCGAACGGTACAGTCCGGAAATCTCCCGGAGGCAGACCCGGCAGGCATTCTCCAGGGAATATCCTGCCTGCAGCGAAGTCATCAGCGACTGCAGTACTTCCCGGAACCCCTGAATATGCTGTTGCTTCCGGCGCTGCGCTCTCCTGTCCTTTAACACTTTATGGACCGGCAAAAGAAGAATCTGTAATGGCAGCATCCAAAGCAGATTGTCATAGCCGACCAGAGCCAGCAGAGCGATGATTCCCTCGCCGGCCAGGATGGTCACAGCCCAATCCTTCCACCGGTCTCTGCCTGTTTTATTTCGCATCAAACACCTCCATGGCCTGTGCATAGGCATGCATCTGCCCATAATCCCGCAGTCGTTCGGTCCGGGCCAGCCTGCCCCTGGCCGCAAGCCTCCCTTCTTTTTCCTCGTCTTCCCCTCTCTCATAGAGAAACAGAGGGTTCATCTGATATTCCTGCCCGTCAAAGTCAAGCAGCTCATAGATCTCAAGTATCTTTCTCTGTCCTGTGGAGAGCCGTCCCAGATGAATCAGAATATCCATCGCCGATGCGATCAGCCCCTGCACTGCCCGCAGAGGAATATCCATTCCCATGAGAACCATTGTCTCCAGACGCCGGAGAGCATCCCTGCACGAGTTACTGTGAATCGTAGACAGGGAGCCGCTGTGACCAGTGGAGGCAGCGTTGAGAAGGGCACCGGCCTCTTCTCCTCTGACCTCTCCCACAATAATCCGGGTCGGTCTCATGCGGAGACTGGCCTTGATCAGATCGTTCATGGTAATGGCGTTGGCTCCTTCAGCATTGGCGTTGCGCGTCTCCAGACGGACCAGATTATCCACATGATAAAACTGCAGTTCCGCGGAATCCTCAATGGTAATAATCCTCTCATCAGGCAGAAGATAACCGGCCAGTGCATTGAGCAGAGAAGACTTTCCTGAGTTGGTGGCACCACTGATCAGGATGCTGTATCTGCCCCTCACCAGGCAGGCGAGCACCGCCGCAAGCTCCGGCGGAAACTCTCCGCAGGCTGTCAGTCGCTCCATGGTCATGCCGCCTTTTTGAAACTTCCGAATGGTGATCACCGGTCCTTCCAGGGATACCGGCGGCAGCACAACGTGCACCCGGGAACCGTCCGGCAGACGCCCGTCCACAATGGGCACCGATTCGTTGACAATCCGGTTCAGCGGCGCTGTAATCTGATCTATCAGCCGATATACTTCCTCCTCAGAAAAAAATGTCTGATCCGTTTTTTTCAAAATACCGTTCTGCTCAACAAAGATCTTGGATGCACCAATGACCATAATCTCTGTCACTGTATCATCCCGCAGATATTCCTCCAGTACATCAAATCCTCGTATGGAGTGAAACAGCTGCTCCCGGAGTTCTTTTTTCTCAAAAAGTGTACCATAACTACTGTGCCCTGCTTCCAGAATGACCCGGTCAATCTCTCTGTAGATATCCTCGTCCGTCATCCGGTCGTATCCGCGGAGTCCTGCCAGCACTTTTCCGCGGAGCTCCTGCTTACTGAGCGGCCGCATCCACAATCTCCTCCCGATATCTTCGCTCACAAATACCATGGAACCGCCGGCTCTCTGACTGCATCGCCCGCTCAAGACAGCTGCAGGCGAAATGCTGACGCCGGTGACTCCTGGAATCGATGATCAACAGACGGTCAAACAGTATATTCAATGGGAGATGAGAAAAAATTCCACTGCCGAGTCCCACATATATATCTCCATATTCTCCACTCTCTTTCAGACATTGGAAAAACCACTGATACTCTTCCGGCATAAGTTCCAGCAGATCAAGGTACAGCCCCGGCGAATCCACGCGCCAGATACCATCTTCCTCTCTGGCCGCTTCTTTCACCATGGCAGCCATATCTTTGCTCCTTAAACCGATAAAATAACACAAATCTCCCATATTCCTGTTCTCACTCCGTGGATCCCCCACGTCTTCCATACCAAGGTAAAGATCTCCCGGCTTCATGCCTGCCGCCGCGATCCTCTCAAGCTCCGGCTCAAATACTGGAGAATACAGAGCGATCACCATCCCTCCGCCTCTGCCTCCGGCAGCTTCCAGCAGAGCTCTCCTCTTTTCAATCATCCGAATCAGTTCATCAGGCGGATGATACCGGCAAAAACAATCTTCTCTTTCCTCTCCGGAAATAAGGATACATCTTGCCGGAAAATCCGGCGGCAGCTCTCCTTCTTCCTGCATACTGTGAAAGAATCCTTCCTCCAGCAGATAACAGTCTGCTTCCTCTTCCGATGCCCGGAGAGTCTCCGGCTTCGTAAAACTGTGCAGCCGGAGGGAACCTGTCCAGTGTGTTTCCAGATATTTGCGCAGACGGCGTCCATATTCTCCTTCCTCTCCGATTATCATTGTAAACATAGACTGCCTCCTTCTTCCGTCCTCCATTCTCCTTTGTTATCCCACTGACACTATACCATAAATATCATTTCTTGTCTATTAGTATTTTACATTTTTTCTAATTTTTTCCAGGATCTTTCATTTTCTGTCCCGATACATTTTCCCCGGATTCCACAGCATATTTTTCCGCAATCCGCATAGGCTGTACCAAGTAAAGACAGGGAATCTCTTATGAATCAGAATCAGATCATCTTTTTATTTTCTGCTGCCGCCCTGGCCATCTATCTCATCTCTTACATAAAAAAAAGACCCGCAGCGCTCCTCTCCTTTTTCGGGAGAGGCGCCGCAGGTCTGTCCTACATCTATCTGTTCAACGCCTTTTGCGCCATCCGGGGTGTTGCCACCCATCTGGGCGTTAACCTGATCACCCTTGCCCTTTCCTTCTTTCTGGGCATTCCCGGCGTTCTGCTGGCTTACGCAGCCAATCTGCTGCGTTTTCTATAATATCCGCCCGCTGTCCATTCCAAATCATCCCTTTGCGCATCCATCCGGCCTGAAAAATACCGATGGACAGACACAGGGGGATGCTTTGCCCGCAGGCATCACTCTGTGGTCGCCTCCGGTGCGGAAGTATCCTGTCCGATCCCAAAGAAACTGAGAATTTTTGAAAAGAAATCCTTAATGGTCTGCCAGATACCTTCCGTGTTGAGGTTCAGTTTGCTGAGCTCATCATAAATATTGGACGCCTGTTCTTTCAGCTCGTTGACGTTGAGATCCAGGCTGTTGATCTTTTCCATGAGTTCCGCAATCTGCTGCCGCTGTTCTTCTGTCAGTTCAATCTGCAGCTTATCCTCACAATCTTCCACAATCTTCGTGATATCATCCACGCTGCTGATATCTGATTCCACGACCTCTTCCTTTACTAAGGCCAGGAACTGCTCTGCTTTATCTGAATCATCCAGAGATGACGCCAGATCACTGGTCACCACCAGCTCATTGGTAGCTGCGTCCTTACTCTCTTCCGTGATCGTCTCCCCGGTCATATCCTCATAAGCGGTCATGGCACCCACCAGAGCCGCCGTTCCCGTAATATTAAACGGCCCGGCCACTACCACGTCAGCATCGGCAATACCCGCTGTAGTCAGCGCATTTTCATACATCCCTTCTGTACAGTAGGTGATATTTTTAGTGGTAACATTGATTCCACTGCCCTTGCTGGTCTTCTCAATGAGAACAGAGGAAAGTGCCCGGCTTCCGATAACGGAAGCGCTGAGATAATTATCCAGATACTCATGCTCATCGGCGTTGGTAATCTGCACCACTCTGTAATCATCAAGATCCGCTTCATTCACTCCCAGAAGACGGAGCACCGTCTGTTTTTCCTCCTTATTCAAATCTGCTCCCAGAGACAGATACGGCTGTTCCACTCCGTCGGCAAAAACCGGTGTCTGACACAGCAGGATTCCCGCCAAGGCCAGCGCTGATGCTTTAATTATTCTTCTTTTCATACCTAAAACCTCCTGACTTAATTCCGCTTTCTTTTCCCGAATTGTATCACAGATTCGCCAGCTCTTCATCTGCCGGTATTTCTGTATTTTTTCGCAGTTCCCATTCTTCCCGTTTTCTGCGGATACAGGGAGAACTGAGGCATATCAGAATAAAGACTCCAAAACTGAGCAGCGATATCTTCCATCCTGCCGAAAAACCGGACGGTGTAAATGTCAGAGATATCTGATGTTCCCCCGGTTCGAGAGCAACAGCCAGGAAGGCATCGCCTATTTTCTCCGTCTCCGCCGGTTCGCCATCCACCAGCACCTTCCATCCTTTATCATAGGGAATGGAGAAAAGCAATTTCTGATTGTCTTTCGCATCAACATTACCGGAAATGTACCGGTCCGTCATTTTTTCAATCCGGAACGCCTGAGAAGTCATGTTCTTCGCAAGACTTTCATACAGGGAAGAATTAAAATCGGCCGCTGAAAGACGGACATATCCCGTCGGAGTCTCCCCTTTCAGCTCAAATTTCACCGTCAGCACACTTCCCTCTTCCACCTGTCCGATGGGCAGCATGTACCCGTCAATATCTCCCTGTCTGACCACAGTGCCATTGACAGAAATCTCTGCGTTCTCCACCTGGGTACCGTCATAGAAAATGTAAAGATCATCCATATCCTTCTCCACAGGAACAGAGAACACCATATTATCCTCCGAGGACTCCTCATATTCAAAGTAATACTCTCCATCATTGGTTCTCTCAGCCGTGCAGCCGGTGACCGCCGGGTCCGGAATATCCAGACCGTCGAAAATATCATAAATCCCATAACCGAAAGCACAAAATTCATTCTGCACCCGAAACGGGTAGGCACTCTCATAAAACCACTGGTCGATATCGTTGTTAATCATATATCCAATGGACATCCCCTCTGTGGGATTTTCATATACATCAAAATCCCCAAAGGTATCTTTATAAACAAAGTCTGTATAAAGTTCATCCTCCGGATGATAGTAAATGTACCGCACATCCAGCAGCAGATTGGTCACCGGCGTTGCACCCTGATACAGATACTCATTGGCTCCCGTATAAAAGCCCAGCGAATCCATCATCCGCACCATACCGTCTGTGGCCGTGGAACCAAACAGCCCCACCGCATTAAGGTCATACCAGGCATTCTCGTCAACCATTTTAGCGTCCGCCAGCTCACTCCTGTAAAATGTGCCGTCATCCAGACTTTTTACTGCTTCTTCCATATCTTCCGTGCCGGAGAAAAACTTCGGCACGCTGATCTGTCCCACATAATCAAAGCCCAGCACCGCCGTCACACACATTTCAGCCACTGCCACCACACTGAACGCAGTCACATGCCATTTCCGGTGCTTCTGATCAAAGCTCATCACAAAAAGGATCAGAGCATAAAGGAGCATCAGCATACCCGCTGCGCCGTACATACCGTCATCCAGCGGGGACTCCGCCCAGTTTCTGCTGACAAAAAGCAGACTCACGCCTACCAGACAACTGAGCACCACCTGCCAGTTTCTTATACTGTCTTTGTGTTCAAACACCTCAAAGAGCATGGCGGTGAGTACAAAACCAAACAGAAACGAAAATCGATTGGGAATCCCATACTGATTATGAAAACCGTGCCAGATAAAATTCAGGATATCCTCACTGAAACTCAGATAAAAAAATACCAGCAGCAATCCTTTTTTCAGTTTGTCCAGGAGCCGGATTTCCCGGTTGAATAGATACAATACCACCGCAAAAACCACAAAAACCCCGACATACAGATTGGCATTGCCATCAAAATTATCATGGCTTACCGGATACGCCATGTCAAACTGTCTGGTGATCAGATCCGCAAATCCTGTCTGCCAGCCATGTTCCGGCAGCCCCATATCTGCGCCGGACGCCGTCTGTTTAATCCCCATATAAGCCGGGATCAGCAGCACAGCCGCCATTCCTGCCGCCAGCACAGAATAAAAAGCAAAAGCGATTCCTCTGAAAAAGAACTGCCTGAAATTCCGGAAAGAATAAAAGAGGTACCAGATCACGGCAAAAATGCAGATCATAAACGCAATATAGTAATTGCAGTACAGTGCATAAAACAGCGCCGCCGCATATAATCTGCCGTCTCTTTTTTCTATGAGCCGCTCAATTCCCATAACTACAATAGGAAAAATCATCACCGCATCCAGCCACATAACATTCCAGCAGTAGCCCACCATGTAGCTGTTTAAAGCGTAGGCTGCCGAACAGACTAAAACTGTGATACCCGGCTTTTTTGTTTTTGATGTAAAATAAATACCTGCCGTCAGCCCGGACAACGCGATCTTCAGGACCACCAGAAGGCTGACCGCCATATTCAGCTGTGTTTTGTCAAACAGCAGGATAAACAGATTCAGCGGACTGGAAAGATAATAAGAAAATAATGACAAAAAATTAATTCCAAGCCCGGCCCGAAAACTGTAAAACAGACTTCCGCCTTCTTTTAATTTATCATATAACACTGAAAAAAACGGCATGTACTGATGCAGACCGTCAATGATCAGAAAAGAATTACTGCCAAAAGGTCCCACCTGAAAGATTGCCATGCAGGCAGTCATCACCGCCAGAGGAATGAAAAAAGACAGCAATAACAGATATTTCTTTTTGATTTCCATTTTCTTCTCCTTATGATGTAGTTCTCTTACTCCTTACGATGTCATTTATTGACTCTCTTTTTATAATCTCTCCATATTTTTTATCCTCTTTTTCAAAATGCCCAGACACCGCAGAATGTTCATTCTCTTTTTCAACATGAACCAGATGCCCCCGTGGCTCAGATCCGTCACATTTCCCCCGTGTCTCCGGTATCCGATTAGCGGCTCTTTCAGAAGGCCGACACCGCCGCAGAGCTCTGCCGCCGTTCCAATCCAGTAATCATGCATATACATCTGCTCCGGTATAGGGATCAGTACCGGAAGCAATTCCCTTCGAAACGCCATGCAGCATCCCATATAACTGTTTTTAAGAAAATTTTTCAATAGTCCGCTGCGGCTGTTCCGCATTTCAAACAATGTCAGTTCTTCTGTTTTCTGTCCCTTTTCGTTAATAATCTCCGCATTATGAAGCACTGCCATGACGCCGGACCTGCGGAAAGCCTTTATCACCTTCTCCACCTTTCCATCTTTCCAGATATCATCCTGATCAGACAGAAAGATAATATCGCCGGCACAATAGGTGATGGCATTCTCAAAATTCTTCACCACTCCCTTTGACGGCCCCGTCAAAAGCTGGATTCTGGAATCTTCCCGGGCTCTCTGCTCAAGAATCTCTCCGGAACCGTCCGACGCCGCGTCCACCGACACGACTACTTCATCTTCCGCCCCCAGCTGCGCCAGGATGGAAGAAAGCTGTTCTTCTATATATTCTCCACCATTATAATATGCCATGGCCACTGATATCTTCATGGTACCCTCCCATAAATATCTGCCGGAAACATCTTTGCTGCCGGCATTTTCTTTACAATATAATGTCATCTTCTTCTTTCTTTTTCTGTGCTGCCAGTATCCGTTTTCGTTCTTCTTCCGGCAGATTCTCATCCTGCAGCAGTGTATCATAATTTTTTGTACTTCTTGTTAAATTATTGCCCAGAAAGATTTTTTCCACCTGGCTGTCCATTCTTCCGATCACAACACCCATAATATCCTCCTTATATCTATATTCTTCGATTTATTTCACAGTTTGTTCAAAAACAATTCAAAATCAGGACATACTTTTTTATTATACTACAGTCAGCAACAAAGAAATCCCTCTATTTCTTGTGGCTAAAGATTTTTTTCATATTTTGAAGCCCATAAGTTCAGGCATATGGGCTTCCTCCTTTTTTTAAGTGCTAACCCCCGGTAAATTTCTCATTTACCGGGGGTTATTTTTTCTCTTTGGAATGTCCGGTCCGCCTGACCACTATTTATTTTGTCTTAATCTTCATCACATTGGACCAGCTGGAATAATAGGTAATTCCCATTACTTTCTTATAGGTACGCACCCGAACATAGTATTTCTTTTTCGATTTCAAATTCTTAAATGTGTATTTTGTCGTGCCTTTCTTTACTTTCACTTTCTTCACGTTAGAAGAAAAATCTTTTTTCGTGGAACACATCACCACATATCCGGTTACCTGCTTATCCTTTTTGGCCCATTTTGCTTTCAGCTTTTTCTTGCCTTTCACCAGCTTTTTCAACTTGGTGTCCTGCGGCCGAATCTTAAAGCTCATAATCCGGGATCCGCTGAAATTTCCTTTTCCAATGACCATGACACCTGCCACGCCGACTTTTTTGTTATCTGCATAGGTAATCGTGTAGTCAACGCCTTCCACCAGTGTTTTCTGACCAAGCACCGCGTTCTGTTTGCCTGTCACTGTAAAGGTGAAATTCACCTGCGGTTTCAGGGCCTGTCCTGTATAAGTATAGGTCTTTTTGGAGAGATCCGGCGTGTAGGAAAGTTCGTAAATGTTCTTTGCCGAAATCTCGAAGGTCATAGTCCTCTGCCCGGTATAATTTCCTTTCCCCTTTACCGTGGCGGATGCCGTTCCGACGTTTTCATTATTGACATAATCCTTTATCCGGTAATCCGTACCGCGCACCAGCTTCACGTTATTATAATACATATTCACATCGGCGTTGATCGGGCTGCCCCGGTATACCTTGTCCTTGCCTTCCATCTGTAAGTCGGCGATATCTTTTTTGTTGATGGTGAACTTTTTTGTTACCGTCCCGGTATACTCTCCTGTTCCCGTTACGGTTACCGTGGCTTCCCCGGCATTCGTGTTGTCTTTATAAGTCACCGTATAGTCGGTATCTTTTTTCAAAGTCTTTTCTGTTTCTTCTCCGGAACCGCTGACTTCCTCCTGTCCGCCGGCACCGCCGCTGCCGGTATCGACATCCTGCCCGTCATTGCCGGTATTGGAATCAGCTGTCTGGCTGCCCGAGCTGCTGTCATCGGAACTATCGCCGGTTCCCGTCTGGTCATCTGCCGCCGCGTCTTCTTTTACCTTGCCCCTGACAGTAACCTCCGGGGTGATGGCGCTTCCGGAATATGTATACTCGCTGTTTGCCAGAGCGACCTCAAACCCGGAAATATCAATCTTGTCCGTAGTCTCTCCCGGCGTGGTCGTCGCGGTTCCGTCTGTACCGCCGGTATTCTCCGCTGCCTTCACGGAGTAACCCGCCATGCCGCAGGCCAGGACCCCCGCTGCCAGCAATACAAAAAGTCTGCTTTTCCATCGCAACTGCATCATAATACCTCCTCCTTTTTTTATTCCAGACTTATTTCCACTAAATCTGATATGAGTTTGTAACTTTTCTGTAACATTTTACCATGGAAATGTGGTCTGAAAATGTAATTTCTATTCTTCCCGATATTTACCTGCAGCAGTTTTTAAAACAGTTATTTCTGTACCTGTCCGGCCAGATAATTGACAAACTGCTGTGCTGTTCTGCCGGAAATTCCCCCATGGGACAGCTCCCATTTATTTGCCTGAGCGCAAAGTTCTTCATCAGATAAAGTAATCTGAGGATATTTTTTCGCCAGATTGCGGACAATCTCAAAATATTCTTTCTGAGACGGCTTGGAGAAGTTGATAGTGATACCAAAACGGTACACCAGAGATAATTTCTCCTGCATGGTATCGGAGCGGTGCAGTTCCTCATCCATATCGGAACGGTCGTTCCATGTCTCCCGGATCAGATGGCGCCGGTTGGAAGTAGCGTAAATGAGCACGTTGTCCGGCCGGGTCTCCATTCCTCCCTCGATGACCGCCTTCAGATACTTGTATTCAATCTCAAACTCTTCGAAGGATAAATCATCCATATAAATAATAAAGCGATAATTTCTGTTTTTCACATGACTGATAATCTGAGACAGATATTTAAACTGATGTTTATAAATCTCGATCATCCGCAGTCCACGGTCATAATATTCATTTAAGATTGCCTTGATACTTGTGGATTTACCTGTTCCCGCATCGCCGAACAGCAGACAATTGTTGGCCGCTCTTCCGCAGACGAAAGCCTCCGTATTATCTACCAGCTTCTTTTTCTGAATTTCATAACCAGTCAGATCGTCAAGCACCACTTTATCAAGATTATTGATCGGTATGAGCTCCGGCATCTCGTCTCTCTCCTCAATACGAAACGCTTTATTGAGTCCAAACATTCCCACGCCGTACTCTTTATAGAAGTTCACCACCGCGTCAAAAAACTGATCTGCATTTTCCGCTGCCGCCAGCACATCAGAAAGTGCACGGACTTTCTCGCTGACATTTTTATTGTACATTCTTTCCTGCTTCGCCACCGCCTTATAACTGAGCAGGGTTGAAAAGCAGTCTATACCAAGGGTCTCCTCAATAGGGCGAAAATCATAGTGGAACAGATGAATAAATGCCTCAAAGTCATTTTTCGCAAAATGATTCACCGTGCTTCCCTCGCTGGCGCCCACTTTTTCACAGGTGAGACTGAAAGAATTCTCATTGGTGATGAGAACAAAAGTCAGATAATTATGCCACAGGTTCTTGTCAAAACCATAGGTGGTGGCCAGATCCAGCAGCTTTTTCACTTCTCTGTAAATATCCGTGATCAGTTCCTCGCTGCGGTAATGGCAGCTGTCAAAACGTTTGAAAATGTCTGAGAGCCTCCGCAGAATACTGTCCTCTCCCAGATTCCGGTATAAAATCAGCTTCGATACTTCACGATACATGTTCCGGGTCCTCCTCTTTTAATATGTCATCAAGCATTCCGTCCACATTCAGGCTGTCCAGCTGGGAGGCGAACTGCTTTTTCATCTCATCAATTTTATTGCGGGCGCTCTCCCGGTCTCCGTCAAAAGCGGTATAGCCCTCGTAATCTGCCACCGAAGGCTTGCCCTCCTCCCGCCGCTTTCCTCCGTAGAGTTCCAGTCCCGGAAAAGAAAACCTCGGTTTATCCTCGTCATGGATATTGCCGTTTCGGATATCTTCCAGAGTCACCAGTCCCGGAAACGCGTGTTTCGGCCGGTAATCCGGCATGTTGAACACTTCAAAACAGTCCAGAATGTTCACATCGGTCAGATCCTCCGGAATCCCGTCTTTCAGATAGTTTGGAAAATGTTCTTTATAGAACTCATAAATAACCTGCTTCACTTCCGGCCGTTTCAAATCTGCCGGCAGCCGCTCCTCATTAACGTAGAAATAATATCGGTCCACATAGGGGAGAATCCTCTCCTCGGAAGTAATGGACGTGATTTCCGGTACGTTTTCATAATGGACCTCTTTGGTCCGGTAGGTGGACTTTCCCTTTTTTGTCTGGGTAATCCCCTCCATTTTATATTTGTCCATCTCAAAAAACAGACTTTTCAGCAACGAAAACTCAAACATTGTTCTTCCCCTTTCCTGCTGTATATTCTCCCGTTGTCTGATGGGTCAGACATTTTCAATCCTCCCGGCAGCGCATTGCCGTTATGGCTTTTTTATTGTTCCAGAAGCTCCTCCATCTCATCCAGCAGCTCACCGAAAAGCCTGAGGGCTGACTGCACTGGCTCCGGAGTAGTCATATCCACGCCGCAGAGCTTTAACAGATCAATCGGATTCATGGAACTGCCGCCGCTTAAAAACTTCATATAGCCTTCTCTGGCTGCCTCATCGCCGCTTAAAATCTTCCTGCTGATGGCAATGGCCGCCGAATATCCCGTAGCGTACTGGTATACATAAAACGGAGTATAGAAATGTGGAATTCTTGACCATTCCAGGGCAATTTCTTTATCGATCACAATACCGTCTCCGAAATACTGTTCATTGAGCTTATAGTAAATGTCATTTAAAATCTCCGCGGTCAGCGGTTCTCCTTTTCCTGCCATCTCATGGGTGATTTTCTCAAACTCCGCAAACATGGTCTGGCGGTACAGAGTTCCTTTGAACTGCTCCAGAAAATAATTGATCAGATAGGCCTTTTCCTTTTTGTCATCCGTATGTTTCAGGAGATATTCCATCAAAAGCGCCTCGTTGCAGGTGGATGCCACCTCCGCCACAAAAATGCGGTAACCGGCGTAGAGATACGGCTGATTCTGATCGGAATAATAAGAATGCATGGAATGTCCCATCTCATGGGCCAGGGTAAACACATTATTAAGATTGTCCTGATAATTCATGAGAACAAACGGATGGCAGCCGTAAGCGCCCCAGGAATAGGCGCCGCTGCGCTTGCCCTGATTCTCATAGACATCGATCCAGCCCCCGTCCATGCCCTCAGAAAGCACCTTGATATATTCCTCTCCCAGAGGCTCCAGTCCTTTTTTGACAATCTTCTTGGCCTCCTCAAAAGGAATCTTCATGGTCACTTCATCCACCATCGGCGCATAGAGATCATACATGTGCAGTTCTTCCACACCGAGAGCCTTTTTGCGCAGTCCCACATAACGGTGCATCAAAGACATATTTTCATGAACCGTATCAATCAGCTGGGTGTACACGGACACCGGAATCTCCCCGCCATCCAGCGCCATAGCCAGGGCAGAATCATATTTGCGCACTTTGGCAAAAAACGCACTGCTCTTGAGATTGGCGCTGTAGGTGGCTGCCAGTGTATTCCTGTACTGGCCGTACTGGGAATACATGGACGCAAATGCCTCTTTTCTTATCTCTCTGTCCCTGCTTTCCATGAGAAGGCTGTACCGTCCGTGGGACACCGGAATCTCCTCTCCGTTCTTTCCCTTGATGGCTGGAAACTTCACGTCAGCATTATTGAACATGGAAAAAATGTTGGAAATATCCTCTGACATATCGCTGACATCGGCAAGAACCGCTTCCATTTCTTTGGAAAGCACATGCTCCTGCTGCCGGAACAACTCATAGAAGAATCTCCGGTACAGTTCCATATCTTCCGATTCCTCAAACCAGCCGTCGATGGTTTCCTTTCCCACGGATAAAAGCTCCGGCTCCTCAAAAACCGTGGCGCTGCTCAGCTTCAGAGAAAGCATCTGGGCCTGCGCAGTGAGCTTCTGATAGACAGCGTTGCCGGTATCCTCATGATATTTCTGATTGGCATAAACGTAAACCGCCTCAAAACGTTTCATAACTTCCTGTTTTTTGTTCATATATTCCAGAAACGTATGAACCCCTTCTCCCAGTCTTCCTTCATAGGAAGCAAGCTCCGGGATACTTTTCTCCAGCAATTCGTAATCTTTCTGCCAGAGATCATCAGAAGCATATAAATCCTCGATATGCCACTGATATTTTTTATCACACTCTTCCCTTCTGGGAACTGCTTTTATCTCTTCCATCTGTATACCGCCTTTCTGTTTACTGTTTATAGTTCCCCTTCCGCCAGGGTATATACAAAGGTCTGCTCCTCATTGTCCGGCGTATTATAATTGCTGATTTCCACGCTGGTGGTTCCATCGCTGATTTCCGCATAGATACTCACCGTTGCATCTCTTCCCACAGGAAGAATCCTCGTGTCCTCCACGTGGGCCGACGACGCGGAATCCGTATCATCATACTGCATGTAGACTTCCCCGTCATTGCCGGACAAATAAAAGGATGTGTACGCCAGCTGCTCCACATGACTGCCCTGATTATTGACAGTCAGATCAAAACGATACATCTGATAACCGTCTCCCGCTGTCCTTCCTTTATAATCAGGCACCATCTGCCCCTGAACATCGATGATCCGCAGGTCAGAATAACGCTCGTTATCGCTGTCCCCGAACAAATCTCCCGCTGTATCCAGAAACAGCGGCAGAACAGAAGCCAGTACATTGATCAAAACCACCACAACAACAATATATTTGACCACAGCCAGACCGCTTTTTCTTTTTTTCATCGTCTCTCCTCCCAAATCCGTATGCGAAGGATCCTTACTATTACTGCTCCCTGCACTGTCCTGCCCCCACATCACTGGTTCAACGGGATCGCAATATCGATAACCTCCGAATAACTGGCCACATCGGTATCATTTTCATCCACCGTCAGGCATGGCAGACTGAGCGTTACCGACTGCGCTGCGGCATCCACAAAATAAACCGCATATCCGTACATGTCTTCGTATCCTACACCATAAACAGAAGCTGTCTCTATGCCCTTTTCCGTAAAATAATGCTGATCGTCCAGAGCTCCCACGTCTACCATCTCCCGGAAGTTCGTGCCATCAAAAACATACGGTCTCTCCCAGCTATATCCGGTATAATCAAGAACAGATTCATTATCTTCCAGCCAGATACCGATACATTTCTCTCCTGCCGGCAGGTCAGAAAGTTCCCCTTCCTGAAACAGTGTCTCCGCCTCTCCCACATAATAGGTAAGATCTCCTGCGGTGACGCCTTCCGCTGCCTCCTGTGCAGAAATAGTCTCGATCCGGATATTTTTATCTTCCTGTTCCTTCTCACCGGAATTGAACCTCCAGCCCCGTGCAGAAGTCACCTGCAAAACAGCGGTTATCACCACCATCAAAATACAGATAATAACCACAAAAGCAATGACTTTTCCAAGCAGAGACGCCCGGCCGGAATCTTCCCCGTCACGGTATGCCCCGGCCGCAGTGCCGCGACTCTTTGACGTCTCCCGACGGGCCGCTTTCTGCCGGTCTGCTTTCCGATACCGGACAGAGGAATCTCGTCGGCCGCCTCCTGCGGCCGTTTTCTCCCGATGGCCGGCGTGAAGCCGTTTCGTCCAGCCCGATTTTTCCTCCGGAAAAAGATCTGCCAGCCCCTCGCTCTTTGGGAGCTGATAGCTGTTATCTTCCACGTTATAATATTTCATCCATTCCGTATCCTGCCTGGCAGCTCCAGGCGGACGATTATAAAAACAGCATCTTGGACAAACGCCCTGTCGCTCATCATAATCAAAGGATGCTCCGCATCGCTCACATTTTGCCATGCTGTCCTCCCCTCTTCCCTCTCCGGGAAATCTGCTTCGGGAAAATGAAATGATCCCTTCCCTTACTTTTCCTTTTTCCACTTGGCATATAGTGTATAATTCCGGCTGTTTCCTTTTTTGATCACCGTAATCTGATTCTTATACGCCTTATCTGTATACCATCCCTCAAAAACATATCCCTTTTTTACAGGATCTTCCAGAGTGATTTCTTTCTTTCCCGATGCGGTGGCAACATTATCCGCCGAATTCATTCCCGCCTTTTTGTAGGTGATGGTATAACCGTTTACCTTCACAGTACATTTCAGTTTTTTATTTCCAATGACCGCAGTGATTGTCGCCGTTCCCTTTTTTTTGGCGGTAACACATCCATTGGCATCCACTTCCGCCACGCCGGAATTGGAACTCCTCCACTGTATGCGGCGGGCTCCTGCCGGCGTAGTGCGCACAACATAGAGCTGTTTCTGATAACCGGCGCGGATCTTCACCTTGCGGGATGACAGCTTCGGCTTGCCATATTGTTTTCCTGCATAGTTCACAGATATCCTGCCGGTTCCCCTCTTGGCTCCGGTCATGTCTGTGATATAGTATCCGATAGTATTATCTGAATTCCTGTAAAACCGTCCCACATAGGCAATCTGCCAGAAATAAGAAGTCACCCCATGCTTATATTCCAACGGCGAAACCTGGCGTACCTGCTCCTTGAGATTACCCTTATAATCCATACGGTAAATGGTATCATTCAGAGAAATAAAAACCATCTCGTTAAACTCTTCCGCCCAGCCGATGTGTTTGTCATCTGCCGGAGCATACACCGTCGTCTCATGGCTTCCGTCCAGTTTTGACTTCTTCAGCATATTTCCTGTGGAAATCCAATACCAGTATCCCTTCTGATAAAACATACAGCTTTTCTCCGCTATCCCGGTCCGTATACCAGAGCGCAGAGGAATGTAATCAGACTGTGCCAGAACAAGCCGGTGGATATTCAGCCCGTCAGAATTCCCCTCTCCGTAAATATCCTTTAAAGTGTAGCCGGGATGAGCGCTCAGAAACGAGCTGACTCCCACCAGACAGCTGGCATAACTGACCACCATACCCTCATGGTCTCCGGTGCCGATGCCGTTGGTCAGATCGCAGAAATACCATTTTCCGTCAAGACACACAAGATTCCAGGAATGATCCCTGGAATAATTGCTCACCACCGCACACCGGATCCCCAGCGTGTTCAATGCCAGGGCATAAGCGTTGGCAAAACCGTCACACACTCCTGTATGGTTGACCAAAACATCATATCCCGTGTGGCAGTCCTTCGTCTCCTCATAAACCGTATTCTTCGCCAGATAATAATAGACCGCCATGGCCTTATCAGCATCGGCCATCCCCGGTTCCACGCAAGACAGCACCTCTCCCAGCGCCTGCATAATCTTCTGATACCGGCGGCGAAACGTCTTCCGGCTCATCATCTTGGTACTGTTGAATACCGTGCGGTCTCCCGACACCGCCACGGAATAATAATTAACCCAGCTGCCATCCAGGAAATCGATCCCCTCTGCCATCAGCGCCGCTCTGTTCTGAATCGCCGCCTGCTGCAGAGCATTCTTTCCGGACGTTCCTCTGGCAATTCTGGAATACAAATCCATCTTTTTACTTTCCACACCATCTTTCATCAGCTGAGAGAGCGCATTGACATATTCTTTCTTTTGTTCTGATGTCACCCGTGCCTCCACAGGACTGTGAAACAAGAACAGTCCGAAGAAACAGCATACCGCGATCAAAAATAACGTCCAAAACCTTTTTTTCATCTGCGTTCCTCCTCTCTTTTTTCTGTTCTCATTGTTATCATTATCAGATAAAATAGCCATAAAAGTATGAATCTATCATATCATTTCAGTAACGAAAAGGCAAACATTCTTTCGTGTCCTGTGTTTATAAATATTTGCCGGGGAATGACAAAAAAGAAAAGCTACTCTTTCAAAAAAGAATAGCTTTTCCATGCGTAGAAAATTTATTGTCCGCTGCATTCTATATACGGCAGCTCCGTTTTTATGCAGCAGTTGTTACCGGTTTCATTTCATGGCAGGTTTTATGTATGACATTATAAATTAAATTGCGTACAAATCTTTACTGTGATCTTCTCCGTAAATACCCCATTTCTCAATAGCCCATGTGAGTTCCGGACTGTTCTTTGCCGCCTCTCTCAACGGAATATCATTCATACATGCATCGATGGCCACTCTGAATGCCTTCGCTCCGGCTCTTGGACCCATTCCGTGAGCATGGATTCCTGCGCCAACACCCAGCAGAACGTCATTACCGCAGTCTTTCATGAATCTAGGCACAAGACCTGCTACCACGCCGCCGCCTACGAATGGAAGAGTCGGTTTTAAGTCGTAGAATTTTGCCTTTGATGTAATGATGTTGATAATATAGTTATCAAATGTATTATCAAACTTACCATATGGAGGCTGAGTCAGATAGATATCACATCCAACCAGGCGACACAGCTTCACAACAACTTTGGAGCTCATGCCCTGATATGGTGAACAGGTAAATGCTCCGTTAAAACAGCTGTGTCCAAGGATCGGAACATTGATATCCGGATCTTCTGCCAGCATTCTCACTGCGGAATATCCGATACCGTGAACGTCTACCATGATACAGTTTCCGCCATTCTCAATAACGGTCATGGCATTATCCTTCAGTCTGGATACCTCATCCGTGATATTACATGCGTAAAGTGTCTTCTCGCCTTTAATCTCATCCGCTCTGTGTGCAGCGTCCATATTTGCTTTTACTCTGTCCGCCAGCTTATTAAAAGAGCGGTCGCCGCCGATCAGCTCATCATCTTTAATAATGTCAACACCGCCTGCAGCCGCCTCAAAGAATAATTTTGCTCCCACATCCGGAGTATATCCTGTACAAGGCTTGATCATATTATTTAACAACGGTCTGTCATAAGCATTGAGAATCTTTCTGATTCCGTCAATACCGAATTTTGGTCCCTGGAACTTATCTGCAAACTTTTTCGGAAAATCAATATCCAGTAATTTCAAGTATGGCATGGACATGATGTTTCCAGTGATAGACGCGATGAGCAGTGGAATATTATCTTCAATATTTGCTACCGGGAATCCAATACGGATTACATAGAAACGAAGACCATCCGGCGGTACCTGTCTGTCTACATTAGTCTGATTTTCAAAAGCCGGTACTTCATAAATACCGATAATCTTGGAGCAGTATTTTGCTCTCATTTCATCCGTCTCTTCCGGTACATCTACCCAGGATCCTGTGGTCTGCTCAATACCGATGCTGGCTGCCTTTACAATGGCTTCTTCTTCTTTTGATGCGCCAATCAGATAAGTCCCCACACACAGATCATTCATGTCGCATCCTTCATATAAAGGGTTTAATAACGGGCTGTACATTCTATCCTGCTGAATCATTCTGCTACCTCCTAAACATTTTAGATTTATGTAATGCCTTCTCTTAATTACAAGTTCATTATATATGCCGCCCAAACCCAAAACAAGAATGAAAATATTTTCCATACGTCGAAAATATTTTCATGGAAAAGTATCTTACAGCAGTGTTTTGAGTATCTGTAATACCCCATCTTCCTTCATTGGCGGGGCCACATGTCGTGCGGCATTTTTCACTTCTTCCCTGGCATCTCCCACTGCATAACTTTCCGCGGCATTTTCAAGCATCTCAATATCATTGATATTGTCCCCGAAAGCCATAGTTTCTTCTCTCGTAATGCCCAGATAATCCTGTATCTTTTTCAGGCCGGTGCCTTTGTTGGCATGCAGATCCATGACATCCATATAATTATTGCCGGCGCAGACCAACTGATGGGTCTTTCCCCATTTCTCCTGAAATTCCCCCTGAATGGCACTTTCTGCATCTTCCGGATGGTAAATAGTATACTTAATAGACGGAATCGTGAGAGTCAGAAGATCATCCACCATGGCACAGTCGTAGTGCATATAGTCCTTCATTATATGATAAATTTCTTCGCCGCCTTTTTCAAAATATGTCTTTTCACAGCTCTGCCATACACTCTGGCAGCAGGAAAGCTTTCTGACGTCCTGCACCAGCTCCCGACACTCGGAAAGTTTCATGGGAACGGAGAATAACTCTTTCCCCTGATAAACGCCCCTTGCGCCGTTATCCGGCAGAAATATCATATCGTCTTTCACCGGAGCAAACAGCTGACTTAATGCATAATAACTCCTGCCGCTGGCTCCTCCGAATAAGATTCCTTTTTCCTGCAGATTCCGGATCACCTCATAGTATTCCTCATTGATTTTGTCCGTATTTACTGGTCCCAGGGTTCCGTCAATATCAGTAACTATTAATTTAATTTTATTATTTTCCATTCTGTGCATTCTCCTGTTCTCATAAACTTACAGCAGACGCCCGGTTTCTTTTTTCTCATAGAACCGCTAAAAAAATACACAAATTATACTGCATCTCCGGTGGCCACCAAAGCCACACCGGTTCCGCAGAAATCGCCGTTTATGACGTCGCCCACATGAACCGGTGCCTTTGCCGTGATACGGCAGCTCTCTCTGGCACACTCCATCAGCATGTGTTTCGGCACTGAGCCGGCAGTCTTCACCGGAACCAATGCAGAAGATCCACCTTCCACCTTCACTGTGGAAGTGAAAATGCGTACCGGCGCTGTAAATTCATTTTCTGCGTACACTTTACCGTTGGCGCAGCCGAATCCTTCTATCTTTTCAATGGTTTTTCCTTCATGGGTGACCGTAACCGTACAACCTTTCGGGCATCCAATACATATGATTTTTGTCTGAGCCATAATTTACCCCTCCTGTCTTTCTACCGATACTCTGAGGGAAGAGGCAGCGTCTGCCAATTTTATTAATGGTATACTTAATGCTACCATAGATCCCGGCGCAATGGTATCTTTTTTAAATTTCGCTATCAAGTTTCCCTTCTCATCTTTTACAACCATCAGAACATTCTCATCCGGTTTTCGCACCCGCATGAACAGTTTGACTATTTTTTCATCCGAATCAGCATAGTCAATAGTCTGCGGTACCACATAGCCAATATTCTCTCCGGCGCACACAGTAATCGGATGTCCGCTCTTTTTCAGACTGCCTTTGATATATTCTGCCGCTGCTTTTCCTGCCGTCTCGGCCTCCTCCGTCACATTATCCACCAGATCATGGACCTGCAGCACATTTCCACAGGAGAAGATCCACTCCACGTTGGTCTGCCGCTTTTCATTGACTACGGCCCCCTTGGTCACTCTGTCAAGGTTCACACCTGCCTTCTTGGAAAGCTCATTTTCCGGAATCAAACCTACCGACAGCAGCAGGGTGTCACACGGAACATAAACTTCCGTCTCCGGAATCGGATTTTTATTCTCATCAACTCTAGCGATAGAAACACCTTCCAGCCTCTGTCTTCCATGAATCTTTGTGACTGTGTGACTTAAATACAGTGGAATTCCAAAATCGTCCAGACACTGTACTTTATTTCTTACAAGACCAGATGAGAACGGTTCTACCTCACACACGCACTTCACATTGGCTCCCTCAAAAGTCATACGCCGGGCCATGATCAGACCGATGTCGCCGGAGCCCAGGATTACAATTTCTTTTCCCGGGAGATATCCGTTGACATTGACATATCTCTGGGCTGCCCCAGCCGTCATGACGCCGGATGGACGATCGCCCGGAATGGTAATGGCCTCACGAGTCCTTTCCCGACATCCCATGGCCAGGATACAAGCTTTAGTCTCCACCTCAAAGAGACCATCCTGTGCATTTTGTGCGATAATTTTTTTATCATCGGTGATATCAAGAACCATGGTATCTGTCTTCACATCAATATCGCTTTCCAGCACTTTTTTTGCAAATCTTCCTGCATATTCCGGCCCGGTCAGCTCCTCCTTAAAATACTGCAGTCCGAATCCATTGTGAATACACTGTTCCAGAATCCCCCCCAGTTTGGAGCCACGCTCGCACACAAGAATTTTCCCCACACCATATTCTTTTGCTTTTAATGCCGCGCCAAGACCGGCAGGGCCGCCTCCTACAACTACCAGATCATAAGATAACCTTTTCATTACTGCTGCCTCCTTCCTGCAGTGCAAGCTCTTTTGCTTTCATGGAAAGTACATAAGAAGTTCTTCCCCGTTTAGTCACTTCCAGCGGAGAAATCCCCAATTCTTTTTCGAGTATTCCAACAATACGCGGACCGCAGAATCCCCCCTGACATCTTCCCATACCTGCCCGCACTCTTCTCTTTATAGCATCCAGATTGGTGGCCGGAATCGGTCTCCGGATTGCATCAAGAATCTCACCCCGGCTCACAGTCTCACACCGGCAGATAATAGTGCCGTAATTCGGATTTTCCGCAATAATTTTTGCCCTCTCCTCATAAGGAAGTTCTCTTAAAATCACTGGTTTCTCTCTGGTCGGAATATAGTTATCTTTAATCTCAAAATTAAGTTCCTCTCCCACCTCACGGACAAGATCTTCTACCATATCCGCAATGGCAGGTACCGATGACAAACCCGGAGACTGGATTCCAATGAGATTGATCATACCTCGTACAGATTTTGAATGACCGATGATAAAATCTTCTGTGTTGGACACCGCTCTGTTGCCGGCAAAGATAGTAGTTACATCGCCCATCCGCGGCAGTTCCGGATAATATTTATGTATTGCTTCCGCATAAATGTGATTTAAGGATTCCAGATCTGTGGACACATCATCTTTATCATCGTGCAGGATTGCGTTGGAACCACATAAAAGATTCCCTTCGGTGGTCGGCAGCATGATCAGTCCTTTGGAAACAGCCGTCGGTGCCGTATAAATCGGCCGCCTGATATAATCACCAAACTGTTTGTCATACAGGAAATACACGCCCTTCCTCGGTTTCACAGAATAGTCCATATGCTCTACCATTCCTGCTACCCTATCAGAATATAAACCAGCAGCATTAATCACGATTTTTGCTTCAATGGTTCCCTGACTGGTCGTGACGGAAACCACTTGTCCGTCTTCTGTATTGATTCCCGTGACCTCGGTATTCAACAGTACCTTTGTCCCGTTGATCACCGCATGTTCTCCCAGCGCAATGGTCAACTCAAATGGATTTAAGACACCTGTGTTCGGATTAAACAGAGCAAATTTCGCATCCGGGTTCATATGTGGCTCCAGTTCATGAAGCTCCTCCTGACCCACGATGCGGACGCCCCGTATGCCGTTTTCTGCACTCATCTCAAACTGATGATGGATCGCCTCCCAGTCCTTCTCCTCAAAACCCGGAAGAAGAGATCCACAGATGTTTAAGTCAAAATGCAGTTCCTTCGCCAGCTGTTCATATCTTTCCTTTGTCGCTTTCAGAACCAGCTGGCCTTTCAATTTTGTCCTGTCTACATTGTAACCATCGTGGAGCATGGAGGAATTCGCCTTGCTTGTACCCATACAGACATCAGCTTCCTTTTCCACCAGCGTAACATCAAAGTTATACTTACATAACTGATGGGCAATTCCGCATCCTACTACTCCGCCGCCAATAATCAAAACGTCTGTTTTCATATCTGCGCCCCTTTCTGATACATTATAAATTGTTGCTTAATTTTAAAGGCCGGCATAAACAAGATCTCTCATCGCTTATGCCAGCCTCTTATTTCTTTATCACATTTTCAATAAATTCTGGCAATTTCCAGGGCTGTTCATCCTTTAATGTTTTGCCTTTTTACTCCAATGCATGAGAGACTCTATACAGTTCACCCATCCTGCATATAATTCTTCTCTCTCTTCTTCCGGCATCTCCGGATGGAATACACGGTCAATCTGACGGCATTCCAGAATCTCATCCTGATCTTTCCAGTAACCTACTGCCAGACCTGCCAGATATGCCGCTCCGGCCGCTGTAGTCTCAACGCTCACCGGACGTTCCGCATCCGCCCCGAGGATATCCGCCACAAACTGTGCCACGATATTATTATCCGCCGCACCGCCGTCAATACGAAGCAGCTCAATCGGCGCTCCCGCATCTTTCGCCATGGCATTGGCGATATCTCTGGTCTGATATCCTAAAGAATCCAGAGTCGCTTTAATCACATCATATTTATTGGCACCACGGTGCAGTCCGAAAATGGTCGCCCGCGCATAAGAATCATACCACGGAGCACCCAGGCCTGAAAAAGCCGGCACCACGTAAACATAGCCTCTCGGCAGTTTTGATTTGGCTGCATAGAATTCAGAATCCGGTGTAGAATCGATGAGATCCATCTCATCTCTGAGCCACTGAATAGATGAACCTGCATTGTAAACTGTTCCTTCATAGATGTACTCTACTTTGCCATTTAAGCCCCATCCGATGGTAAGAAGAAGATCATTCTTAGATGGAATCGGCTTCTCTCCAATGTTCATAAGCATACATCCGGCTGTACCGAATGTCATCTTGCATTGTCCCGGTTTGAAACAGCACTGTCCGAAGGTGGCAGACTGCTGATCACCGATACATCCGGTAATCGGAATTGCCGCACCACCAAAGAAATCATGTCTTTCGATGGTACAGAAATGGCCACTGCTCGGACGAACTTCCGGACACATAGATTTCGGAATATTAAAAAGTTCCAGTAATTCATCATCCCACTCCAGCGTATGAATATTAAAAAGCTGGGTGCGGGAAGCGTTAGAATAGTCCGTCAGATGACAGCCATTTTCCGTCAGCTTATACATGATCCAGCCGTCGATATTAGAAAAATAGAGATCTCCGGCCTCTGCTTTTTCTCTTGCTCCCGGCACATTGTCAAGAATCCATTTAATCTCCGAAGCGGAAAAATACGGGTCAATGATCAAACCTGTCTTGTCCACCAGCATCTGCTCTTTTCCCTGAGCCTTCAGCTCATCACAGTACGGAGCGGTTCTTCTGTCCGCCCAGCCGATAGCATTGTAAACCGGTTCTCCCGTGTTCTTGTCATAAACGACTACCGTCTCTCTCTGATTAGTAATACCGGCCGCCTTGATCTGCTTTGGATCGATACCGGACTGCTGAACCACCCGGTTCATCACTTCTTTTGTGGTCAGCCAGATTTCCTTTGGATCCTGCTCCACCCATCCCGGCGTCGGATAATACTGTGCGAATTCTTTAGAACACATGGCCACAATCTCGCTGTTCTTATTAAACAATATGGCCCGCGCACTGGTCGTACCTTCATCGATCGTCATGATATACTCTTCCATTGTAACTCCTCCCAATACATGATACGTGTGTTAGTTTTTGCTTCAGTCACTTTGATCCAGCTCATTATGAAGACGCAGGATCTCCATACCAAGCTGATAGTCAATGATCAATACATCAATTAATTTCCCCTTCAAGGCACTGAGAATCGTATATGCTTTATAAACCCCCGAAGCAATCGTAATCTTAGTGTCTATCTTTTTAAACTGCTCAAAACCAATAGAGATAATTCTGTCAGAAAGTTCCGTCTGGCACTCCTTTCCTTCTTTGTCAAAGAAACGCAGTGCTATATCCCCCACAACGGATTGTTCCTGCAGCGACCTCAGTTCCTCCCTGCTCATAAATTCAGGCTTCGCCAGAATTGAATTCAGTTCAGGATAGAGTGAGCCGGTTCCATTAATTGAAATATTTATATTTTCAAACATTTGAAAAACAACATGATTATTCCTCTCCTGCTTGATAATATCCGCTACCTGTTTGCTGCTCATCAGTGCATCTGTAAACAGACAGTAATGTTTACCAGAAAACGCTTTGGCCATCCGCATAACCAGCGTACGGACATCCAGTTCATTTCTGAACCCCGCAATACTGCCATGCAAAGTGACAAAAGTAGCGTCCACCTTCTGAGCAGGATTTAAAAAATTGATCAACTGATAAATGGTGCTTCCCCAGGTAATGCCAAGAACATCATTCTCCTTAATAATTCTTTGCAGATACCGGGCTCCTTCCAGCGCCACCAGTTTTTTTACTTCTTCATCATCTTCCAGACATTCTTCTTCCCCCATCTCCGAAGAAACTCCCGGCGCGATGATGACATCCTTTAATCCAAATATCTGTTTTAGCTTCTTTTCCAATGAAATACATCCCACATAAGGGTCGCGGATCACGAATTCAATGATCTTGTCTTCCTTTGCTTTTCTCAGCAATCTGGACACTGTTGTAATTGAAATTTTAAGAATTTTCGCAATTTCATTTTGAGAATAATTCTCTATATAATACATATAGGCGATTTTGATTACTAAAAAAGTAGATTGGTTATACATGTTGACTGCCATTTTAGATTGCTCCCTTCTCCGATATCCACCCCACTATGTTCTGATATTGACATTCTCCCTGATATAACCTTATCTTATCGTCTGATTTTGTCGAATACAACAATGAAAATTTTTTCAACCTATGGTAATTTTGTTTGCCTGATACCTTTAATCCAATATCTTTTTTTGAAAAATATAAAATAAAAATGCCGGTACATTAATCTTTTTCCAGATATTTATCGTTTTCCGTAAACGGAGCACAGGAAATAATGTATTGATTATATTCATCCGTCGGATTCGTTACCGTATGAAACTCGCCCGGCTCAATGTGAAACATCTGCCCTTCCTCCACAATAGTGGTCACACCATTGATTTCCACCTGTAGCTTGCCTTTAAGCACATAGAAATTCTCTTCCATGATGCGGTGTACATGAGGAGCAGCCGTTTCTCCCGGTCTCAGCTGACAAAGTCCAAAACTTGATCTGGGCCCTTTCATCAAATATTTTGGTCCATGATCTCCATGGCGATATTCTTTATCTTTGGAATCTACTACATACATTTTTCCTTCCCCCCTAGTATAATAATGGTGTAGTCAATAAGACTACTCGGTTAATAAGTTTCTATGATTAGATAACAGAAGAAGGTGTTCTTCCTTCATCAGATGTTATCCTAAAATAAT
>NZ_NFLV01000050.1 GCF_002161065.1 Eubacterium sp. An11
ACAGAAGAAATCCATCCGCTGCCCATACTGCGGCGGCACTGCCATCCTCCGGGACGCTTCCTTCGTCTATGGGGAGAAGTCCTACGGCGGCAAGGTTTATGTATGCAGCAACTATCCCAGGTGCGACGCCTATGTAGGAGTCCATCCCGGAACCCGGATCCCCAAAGGCACGCTGGCAGACCAGGAACTTCGGAAGAAACGGATGCTGGCACATCAGATCTTTGACCAGATCTGGCTGAGGGGGATCTTAAGCCGCCCCGACGCCTATCACTGGATGGCGGACAAGTTCTGCCTCTCCGATGAGCAGGCACACATCGGGATGTTCGGGAACTATATGTGTGACCAGGTGATCCGGGAGTCCAAAAAACTTCTGGCAAACCAGCGCCCCCGCCTTCAGGCGGCAGGCTGAAGGGAGGGAAATGCGATGGTAAAGCCCATGACACCCGCCCAGAAGCAGCTGGCGGAAGATCATATGGATCTGGTCCCAAAGATCATCCGCTCAATGACAAACGGAAGCCCTTTAACCAGCGAGCAGCGGCAGGAACTTTGCCAGATCGGATACCTGGCCCTGTGCCGGGCAGCCGTCTCCTGCGGGGAAGGGTTCCCCTTCACTCCATACGCTGCAGCTGCTATCCGCAATGCCATTTATGACTCCTGGCGTCACGAAATCCGGGGAAAAGATCTTTTCTGCCCGCTGCAGGAAGATCTGCTGGATGCTATGCCGGCCCTGCAGATTGGCCAGGAGCAGGAAGCAATGCCGGATGCAGCGCCCCTGGCACTGAAAGATACGGCGGCAGGTGCTTATCTGGAGACACTCAAAGCCTCCCAGTGCAGCACCATCCAAAAAGGCATTGAGGCCCTCTGCTTCCAGCTTGAGGGTTACTCGGCCAAGGAGCTGTCCGCTCACTACCAGGTGCCTTCCAACCATATCCGGGCCTGGCAGAGCAAAGCCCGCAGATTTTTACAGCAGGATGCAGCGCTGTGCGCTCTGTTATCCTGAACGATAAAGGAGGAACTTTTATGCTTACGCTCTATACCGCTGTCGGCAGTCTTCAGTTTGTAAATGTGAACGGGAAACCGGTCCCCCATGTGATCAATAATCAGAAGGAATACGGGATGTCCAAAGAAGAGCTTCTGGTGTGGAGCTGCCTGGCCTTCCAGATCCTGACCTATCCGGAACTGGAGCGGCTGTTTGAAAAGAACTGTGCGGACTCCGGCCAGTCCATCTCTCTGCCGCTGTCCCATTACCTGAACCGGCTGCTCCTGCGGGGCCTCTTGGTAAAAGGGATGGGAGTAAGCGCTGTGGACGCCCTGTACCGGCTTCTGGGAACGCTGACCATCACACCCGTCGAGGACCGTTTCCTTCCCCGGCTTGCCAGTGTGTTCCTGCTCTACACCAAAGGGCAGGTGCGTTTAAAAGACATTCCCCGGCTCCTGCGTAAGACAAAATGTACGCCCACGGAGCGGGAAGTCCTGGCTCTTGCCGGGAAAGCGTCTCTGTCCACGGCAGAGCTGCTGCTCAGTATGGAGCGGGGCGTCCTGATCCGGAAGGAAGAGGATATCCTGGAAAAGCTCTACACCTCGCCGGAAGACACCTGCAGCACCCTTACGGATACCGTGCAGATCACCCACGCCCAGTATCCCATCCTGCAAGCGGTCAGCAACCTGTACCTGAACCAGAAGATCCTGTTCCAGAAGATTTGATCCGAAAGGAGAACCCTATGCCGAAACCATTATTCACCCGGCTGGCTGCCATCTGTGCAGTCGGCCTTTTCTGTGTCCTGTTTGGAGGCGTTTATGCCCTGTCTCAGAAGGATACCATCCTGCTGGTCATGAGCCTGCTTCTTGGAGTGTGCTGCATCATCCGCTTCCTTCTTTTATATCGTACCATCAAGACGGAAGACTACCTGATCCTGGAAGGCACCTGTGTTAAGCGGGAGAAATCGCCCCTCACCCGGAATCAGCAGGTGTTGTTCCGTACTACGGAAGGGAAAGAATACCGCTTCAGCCTGGAAAAAAATACCCGGCTTCTGGCTGGCCACAGTTATCGGCTTTATTTTAAAAGAGAATACGCGCTGGAAGAAAATCCAGGAAAAGCACTTCACGATCCGGCGCTGATCGGTTACGAGGAACTGGTGGAAGTATCTGCAGAAGAATAAAGTAATTTTAACAATTTGCTTCCATCCATTGATTGTTTTCTGATAATAAAGTAGAATATTTTATGTAATGTAACTTAGACTATTTTCACAGGAACATAGGAGGTGCATCATGTTTCGCGCTCACTATATGTTAGCATTTGGCCACTACGAGCAGGCTACTAATGAATTAGCAAAAGCCATGACAATGATGGAACATCATGACTATAAATCTGCGTATCTTCATTTCAACGCATCTGCATCCCAGGGGCTCCGCACAATATCCGCTATAGATCTGCAGAAAATGATTACAAAGGGTACAAATGCGGGTTTGAATAGGTTGCATAGAAATGTTCCTGATTTCTCAGCCGGAATCCCATCCGTAGTACGGCCCGCTTCCAAAGTACAGGATGATCGATCTTCAGAAGCCTTTCCAGACGTAAGCAAAGAAATGGCGGAAGAATCTATGACGAGGGCAAAAGAACTGCATCGGACTGCCTCCAGGCTTTTATTCCAAGAAAAAGTACACTGTGGATAAACAGACACCACTCTTAGACTTCTTTACGATTTTCATTGAAAACATCCCAGGAGATCACTCTCCGGGGACATCCACAAATTTGTATCCGACTCCCCACACGGTCTGGATATATTCTTTTGTTGTTACCTCTCGCAGCTTCTTGCGGATATTACTAATGATACAGAACACCGCACTGCTTACATCCACCGGCTCCTCTTTCCAGACTGCCCGATATATCTGTTCTTTTGTGTAGACTCTTCCTGGCTGACTGGCGAGATAAACAAACGTCTGAAATTCATACGTTTCCGTCAGAGGAAGCACCTTCCCCTGGTAAGAAATCTGGTGCTTGACTGGATCAATGCAAAGACCGGAATACTGAAGAACCTTATCACTCCCTATCGCTGGCTCCTTTGTATCAAATTTCGCCAGGATCTGCTCTGTCACCTTTCCAGCTGGATCCGTGGTACGGAGGATGATTTCAATTTGCCTCATCTCTCACCAGCTTTCAAATGACTACAAATTAACGACATATTATTTCAGTTATCGGCTTATATTCATCATCTACAACTTATTTATTAACTTGGTGTTTTCTAAAAATCCAATAACTAATTGCAGAAAATATAACAGCTCCGGCACCGTTTACTATCATTGCCATATCTGGCCACCTTATTACCACATTTCCTATACTGTAGGCAGTATAGGACTGGAAAGAGAAATCTGCAATTTTAGATGGGAATAAAGACAATATACGACTCCAGGTATATCCTCCGGTATCTGGTGATAAAAAGGTTGGGATGATTATTAAAAGAAAAGCAATAATAATAACTCCATATGTGTTTTTTAGTAATGCAGACATTAAAAGCGTTATTCCCACTATCCCCAGAGTAAAGAAATATGCTAAAACCAATGCATAAATAACTGCCTCTCCCATTGTTAAATGATATCCCACGGATACTGCAGGATATTTTAATTGGATCGGTAGGTCTGCTCCATCAGTTCCTAGAAGACCAAGATATACTGCTGAATAAATTAATGTAATTCCCCAGTATACACAAGTCGTAAATAGCCATACTGTAATGATTTTGGCAAATATCAATTTGCTTTTTCCATATTTCATACATAGTATTAGCGAGTCACATTTTGATTGATATTCCCCGGAAAAAATCGGTGCAATCCCGATGCAAATAATCATCATAATCAGAACAGGCCATGTCAGTGCATCTAAAATCATGTCCCAGCCTTTGTGATAACCATATTGATATTCCGGTATTTTTTCCACTTCACGCTCCCAATAATCTGCTTCAACAGGCGTAAGCTGGCCTCGCTCTTCTCTTAATTGAATATATTTCTGGTCTCTCTCAAGACGTGCTTGTATAAAATCTTTACCGACATTTTCCTCAAAAACATCCTTTATGTCCATACTACTGCCAGGTTCCTTATATACATTTGAAATTAAACTCAGTAACTCTCTGTTGGACTGATAAAAAGTTCTATATTTTTCTTCAGACAAGTAATGGTACGCTTCGTTATTGGAATTAGTATCAGGGTTATTAGCGTACTCTAAATACTGATTTACAATTTCATTCACTCTATCCTGTGTTAATTCTTGCCGCTGCTGAGTATCTTTCAAAACTTCAACAGCTTGCATTCCACTTACAGTCTGGCCATTTTGATCTGTTGCAGTAATTTGAATAATGCTTGAATAAACACAAAAAACCAAAAATAAACAACATCCTATAACTGATATTTGTGTCAGTCTGCTTTTCCATATCTTTTTCCATTCATATTTAATCATTCCACCCATTAATTTCTGTCACCTACTTCCATCTCATCCGAAAAATACTTCAAATACAAATCCTCCAAAGTTGGTTCAACATTAATAGCCCCCTCAATTGGAGCTTCTAAAGACACAATTCTGGCATCAACATAATTCGCTAATGCATGTGAATTTGCTATACAAAACTGCGCTTCAAATTTTGTCCAGTCTTTATTTGGAATATGGCAGGACCACACCTCTCCTTTCACTTTATCAAGTAGCTCTTCTGGTGTTCCCTGCAAAATAAAGCTTCCTTTTTTCATCACAAGTACCTGATCAGAAATATATTCTATATCCGATACAATATGTGTCGATATAATGATAATTTTATCTTTTGACATTTCAGATATGATATTTCGGAAATACGCACGTTCTTTAGGATCTAACCCTGCAGTCGGTTCATCTAAAATTAAAATTTTAGGATCATTTAACAGAGCTTGTGCAATACCCAATCGTCGCTTCATCCCTCCTGAAAAGGTTCTGATTTTCCTATCTGCCTCTTTCTCTAAATTAACCAGCTTTAATAGTTCTCTTGTTCTTCTCTTTGCATATTTCGGCTGCAAACCTTTAATCGAAGCAATATAGAGCATAAAATCCTGCGCTGTAAAACCTGGCGTATATCCAAACTCCTGCGGTAAATATCCCAATAAATCCCGAAACCGCTCTCCCATCTGTAAATTATTTTCACCGTTTACTTTAACTTCTCCAGATGTAGGTTCAATGATTCCGCAGATCATTTGTAAAAGCGTTGTTTTTCCTGCGCCATTGGCACCTAAAAACCCATATACTCCTTCTGTTAATACCGTATCAATCTGTTTTACCGCAATTTTATTTTTAAATTGTTTAGACAGATGTTCCATAGCTAATTTCATCCAGATTTCCTCCTGTCTTTTTAAAAAGTCTGTGTAACTCTATTATCGTGCCCCCCAAAGCTATTAGCCCTATGCCTAACCACATATTAAAGTAAGATGCCTGGTATATTCTTATATCCGATATTTTGGAAATTATAATTATACAATTTAAACATACTCCCCAGGTTAAAGAATACAGCGAAACATTCTCCTCCCTGCACCTATTTAAAATCATCAAGCATCCAAAGCACATAATGATATAAGGCACTATTCCATATAATATTACCTGCCAAATTATAGTTTTCTTAAATATAGACATTCCTAACGCCATGCATACGAAAAAAATCAAATCAAATAATCCGAATGTTATCAAACGAACCATAAGCACTTTGCCAAATGAGTTTTTGGCTGTCATTTGTATTTCTACCATTCCTGGCTGAAATATGTTACATATCTCATTCGCATTAATTAAACATAGCGCAGGACCAGATACTGCGATCAAGGTCCATGTCCAACCGCTAATATCAATTTGTTCAGTGCTGATTACATATAAGATCATGATAGAAATAATAAACTTTAGAAGCCATGTTTTCTTATTAATAAATCGTAACTGGTTTATAAAAAATTCTTTATTACACATCCGTTGTTTTTCTGGATACAATTTTACTGCCTTAGCCTTCATAATAGTTTCTTCATATTTCCGGATGTCGTACAAAGGCACCTCTATTTTCCCCAGTTCTTTCATTAACCGTTTATCTATCATATTTCATAACTCCAATCTATTTTTCAGCGTTTTTTCAGCATTTTTCAATTTATATCGAACAGTAGATGCAGGAATATCTATTATCTGGGAAATATCTTTAATTCTGAGTTCCTGATAATATCTCAAAATAATTATTTCCTTGTCTAAATCATCCAAAGAGTCCAATGCTTCCCAAATGCTCATTTGCATTAACTTTTTATCTATGCCGCCATCATCATATCCTTCTTCCACTAATTTCAAATTCACATTTTTGGTTTTACGGATGTAATCCCTGATAGAATTTTTTGCGATAACATATAAATAGTTCTTCAGCCTACCATATTCTTTATATCTATCTATTTCCTTTATGAACTTTAAAAACACATCCTGAGTAATATCTTGAGCCACCTCCCTATTTCTCACATGATAAAAACAATATCTATATATACATTTATAGTTTTCTTGTATCAGCGTCTCTATCTCACCCTCATCGAAGATAAGTTTTTTCACAAGCTTTTTTTCAAACACAAAAATTCTCCTAGTTTCATCTATCTTGTTCTCGTTTACTTCCTTTTATAAGGTATAACGTTTGAAAACAAGAAAAAAGCAACTTTTAATCAATTTTTTTATTTTTTGTAGAAAAATCCCAGGAGATCACTCCCCTGGGACATCCACAAATTTGTATCCAACTCCCCGCACGGTCTGGATATATTCTTTTTTTGTAACCTTCCGCAGCTTCTGTCGGATATTTGCAATGATACAGAATACAGCGCCACTTACCTCCACCGGTTCCTCCTTCCAGACTGCCTGGAAGATCTGTTCTTTTGTAAATACTCTCCCTGGCTGACCGGCAAGGTACACCAGAGTTTGAAATTCATACGTTTCCGTCAGAGGAAGCACCTTCCCCTGGTAAGAAATCTGGTGCTTGACTGGATCAATGCAAAGACCGGAATACTGAAGAACCTTATCATGATCTGTCGCTAGTTTCTCTGTATCAAATTTCGCCAGGATCTGCTCTGTCACCTTTCCAGTTGGATCCGTGGAGCGAAGGATGATTTCGATCTGTTCCATTACGCATCACCTGTTTAAAAGTCGAAAGACATTATTTCGTTTCAGTGTTAATCAAAGCTTTTATTTTTCCGATCAAATCATAATCGGTTTTGCAACAGAAAACGCCACCATAAAATTTTGTCTGTTTTTTAAACAGGCAATCATCATCGCCAGACATAAGCAGGAAAGGGACAGGGATTCCTTTTTGACGAATTTCTACGAGTAAATCCAGTCCTGTGCCATTCTGCATATTGTAATCAGAACAGATTGCATCGACTTTTTGATGTTCCAGTAATCGCAAAACATCTGTTCCCCCTGTTGCTATATAAACCTCAAAATACTTTTTAAAGTAGAGACCAGAAAACCTAAAAAATCCAAAAGGACTGCTACACGACAGTTTTTCTTTTGCCGTCGCCCGACAGGAAATAGCTATATTTTCTTAAAGTGGCAAATCCTTTCGTCTAAATCCCAACAATCCAATTGTCAGAAAAATAGCAGTTAATCCCAACAAAACCACAAGGCTAATAACCGAAACAATATTTCCATTGACAAGCTGCCTTGGATTGAACAAACTCAATGGATTGCAGTAAAGAAGAATTTTGGCATTATCATATACAGAAAAAAACATCTGCATAATGATGAACAACGAAATTCCCCCGGCCCCACAGCCGATTGAATATTTAACATCATTGAATAGACAAGCAAACATAAAGCAAAACGCCGCAATGAATAATTGCAGGGCGAGCAAGCCTAAATTTAGTAATAAAAACCGGGGTATATCCAATGCGCCTTTGAACATCATGGAACAGCATACAATCATCAATCCTGTATTGAATGCGATCATCACAACCACCCCCAAAAACAGATTGACCCATTGTGTTATAACAATTTTCGTTCTGCCATGCTTTGAATTTAGCAGATAGGCAAGTGATCCATTTTCCACATACTTTGCAAGTAGGCGATAGCACATTACGATACTGTAAATGAACGGTGTAACAATCAAAACAAATTTATACAGGTATGTAATGATGAAATCCAGCAAGGTCGTCCCCATATCCTGCATACCGAATGCAGCAAGAACAACCGGCATACTTTCCTCTAATGATTCCAGACTGTCCTTTAGTGATGGATCATACATTGCCACCAGTGTGACAGCATACATTGCAATGATACTTAAAAAAATAACATATAATTTATAGTTCGCTTTTACTTCTTGTTTCATCAATGAGCGGATCATGCTTTAGTTCCTCCATAATGCTGCATAAATACTTCTTCGATTGTTTGGTTTCTTACTGCTATATCTTGCACATCGTAATGTACTAATTCATGCACAAGATCATTGACAGAGCTATCCAGTAGAAAAGATACCTTATAATTTCCATCAAATGTACTGTCAGCATGAACCCGTGTAAATGCCTTTGCAAGTTCAGGGGTTGCAAAGGTAATCGTGTAGTGCTTTTTGTTCGTACCTCGAATACTCTGGATACCTTTATCGGCAATCAAGTGTCCGTCTTTAACCATCAGCACTCTATCACAAGTGTTTTCGACTTCTTCAAAAATGTGGGACGACATAAATATCGTTTTCCCTTTGTCTTTTTCTGATTTTATAAGCTCGACAAACTTATTTTGCATAATAGGGTCTAATCCGCTGGTCGGTTCATCTAAGATTAACACAGACGGATTGTGCATAAATGCAACGACTAACCCTAATTTCTGTTTTGTCCCCTTTGACATTTTTTTGATCTTGATACGAGTATCTAATTCAAAATAATCTACGAGGTGACGAACCTGTTCTGTGGAAACATTCTCTTTTGTTTCCATCATAAATCGGATGAACTCATTGCCAGTCATTCGGTCATTCAAGAATGATATTTCTCCCGGTAAATAACCAACTTTTGATTGTATTTGCTTTGCCGCAGAGAACGTATCCATATCAAAAATTTTAGATATACCCTGCTGGGGATGGATAAATCCCATCAAATGTCTTATGGTCGTTGTTTTGCCCGCACCGTTTGATCCCAGAAATCCAACAACCTCTCCTTGGTCAACAGTAAAACTTAAATCAAAAATTCCTCTATAGTTTCCATAGTCTTTTGTCAAATTGTGTACTTCAATCATCTTCATAAGTATTCCTCTTTATAACTAATCTGTTTAATCATTGCTTTCCATTTTTCAAATTCCGCAATAGCTTCCTCAAACACAATCGGTTGATTAGTTCGATGCTTTTCGGACAGATACCCCTCGGATAACCACGAAAACATTTTGTAAATGTACTTCGGATCAATGTCCTCTTTGAATCGCGAAAAGTCAATGTTCTTGAAGTATTCATCGAATGTGGTATCAAAATTTTCAGCGAGATAATCATTAACCGAAGCCGAAACTTTTTCGTCTTGAAAAAGAACCATCCGCAGCGAAAAATCATACATATAAGGATAGTCAGACCATATTTTCAATTTGGTTCTTATCCCGAAGTCCAACATATCGAAAAAATCAGTTATGGCACTCATTTCCGCTACATCTACTGCTTCCAAAGAAACTTTGCTGCAAAAATCGCACAGGTAAAGATAAAACGTTTCTTTATTTTTGAAGTAGTAAAATAACAGTCCTTTAGATATTCCTGCTTTTTCAACAATCAAATCAGTGTTTGCCTTTTTATATCCGTATTGCCCGAAACATTCCAGTCCTGCGTTTATAATCCGCATTTTCTTTTCGGACGGTAATTCCTCAAACTTCTCCGCAGACAATTTTCAGACCTCCTTTGACTATTTCAGTCAATTCCATTCTAATACGTTGACTATTTTTTTCAAGGTCCCAGCAATCACTTCTTTAGCCCTTCCCGATATTTTCTGCAAAAATACTATCCGTTTCAATTCAGCAATATATTGTTTGAGTGCATATATTGTTTGATGTTTGATTGCATATATTGTTTGATTGCATTTGACACCCACTATATCTTGTGCTACTATAATCTTGTATTTGAGTTTTTGTGTCATCCCGAAATGGGAGTCTGGGCCATTCACCCAGGACACATGCTGTTTAAGTTGGAAAATCGTGTCATTATAATGCCGTTTTTTACGGCACTGTAATGGCACTTTTTTTATTTTCACTATTATTTATTTTAACGCCCAAAGAGGCAGAAAGGAGAATTTCTATGTCAGCAATCATC
>NZ_NFLV01000051.1 GCF_002161065.1 Eubacterium sp. An11
GGTCATACGTTTATCTGTCTGGCAGGCGTGAATATGTACCGGAGCCTGCGCCCGGTGTTGGAGGAATTTCAGCGAAGAAAGATGAAATTTCTCTTTGAGGCGTTTGACATGGACAAGAAACTGAAAACCGACTGTGATAAGCATTATCATAAATGTTCGGTCTGCAGTGAAAAGGGTACGCCGGAAAACTGTCCGTATAAGGTGGAAAAGCGCCGGATCATCCAGAACGCCTGTGGAAAAGTCTATGGGATCTGCCAGGAGCTGTCCCTGCCGGTCAGCCGTATGGTCTGGGACCAGGATGCGGATGGAAACTGGAATGGAAAACTCAAAGGCATTGATGATTATTATTACGCAAAGAGGGCTGCACAGACAGCCCCTTTGCAGGAACAGAAGGGAGTGGACATATGAAAAAGGGAGAAAGGCTGCTGTTTCTGGCAGGGATCCTGCTTGCCATCGGCGCTCTTGCTTTTTCCGCATGGAAACTAAGAGGAATCTATGGTGAATACCAGGAGGGCAAGGATACCTACGAAGAGCTTGCTTCATTTGTGGAGGAGCCGGAGGATAAACCGAAACCAGACAAAAGCGATGCGGAACCGGACGGATATCTGCAGATTGATTTTGAAGGACTCCAGGCTGTGAACCCGGACGTGATCGCCTGGATTGATATTCCCGGCCTATCCATCAGTTATCCGGTGGTACAGGGAACCGATAATGCTTATTATCTGCATCATCTGTTTACCGGGGAGTACAACAGCAGCGGCAGTATCTTTGCGGACTGGCATAACCAGCCGGATTTTGCGGATCCGAACACCATTGTATACGGCCACAATATGAAAAACGGCAGTATGTTTGGAACCCTCTCCCATTATCAGGATCAGGCTCTGTGGGAAGTATCTCCTTACTTTTACCTGTATGTGCCGGGAAAGGTGCTGAAATATCAGATCTTCTCCTGTTATGCCGGGTATGTGGGGAGCGAGGCTTACACCTATGCGTTTCCGGAAGAGACAGACTTTCTGGATTTTCTGAGGAAGATCCGTTCCTATGCGGGATATGATACCGGTGTGGAAGTCGGGGAAACAGACCGGGTGGTGACACTATCCACCTGCGTCAGCTCCAGACGGGATCATCGGTATATTGTCCACGGGAAACTGTTAGAGGAAATAGAAAATTGAAGCAAAGAAACGTAACCGAAGGCTGCGCCGGTATGGGAAAGGAACACACCATGCCGGTCATTTTTATGGAGGAAAAGATCATGTTGGAAGCTGAATATGAGAAAGAACGGGAGAAAATTGAAGGGAAAGAAGATGACATGAGTGAGGAGGAGTTGATACAAGCACTCCAGACAATCATTACTTCTTTGCAGGGACCGCTTAACAACCAGGGATATAAACGGTATGAGGAGTTACTCTGCCCCATTTTACCGGAAAATAAATGAAAAACTGCAGCGTAAAGGAGAAGAAAATGTATATACAGGAAAAAGATTTAAAGTTAAACAAAGGATATTATATACAGCGGAAATATCTTCCTTATGAGGGAAAACTGATGTTGGCTAAGAGGCGGATTATAGAATGGTATGATTACTGGGACGGACAGGTATATGTCAGCTTCAGCGGTGGCATGGATTCCACCGTGCTGCTGGCGCTGGTCAGGATGACGCTGGGAAGTGAAATCCCTGCCGTTTTCTGCAATACCGGATTGGAGTTCCCCGAAATCATCCAGTTTGCCCGTTCTTTTCAAGCCTATGGCGCTTATGAGGAGATACGGCCTGCCACGAATTTCCGGCAGGTGATCCTGAAGGAAGGGTATCCGCTCATCAGTAAGGAAAATGCAAGCAAGATCCGGAAACTCCGGCATGGGAAGCTATCGCCCCGTTATCGGAATTACCTGCTGAACGGTGACGAGAGAGGAAAATTCGGTATGCTGCCAAAGAAGTGGCAGAAATACATTTACGGTCCCTATGATATTTCAGAAAAGTGCTGTCTGATCATGAAGGAGAAACCCTTTAATCAGTATGTGAAAAAGACTGGCAGACAGCCTTTTGTGGGAGTAACACAGGATGAATCCTTCCGCCGGGCGCATCAGTATGCGAAGACCGGATGCAATGTATATGACGGCAGAATGATCAAAAGCCAGCCGCTGGGTCCCTGGACGAAACAGGATGTACTCCGGTTTGCTTATGAGCATATGGGAGAAAAGATCATCCCGGAAAAGGGATCAGCCTATGAGTTCTCTATCTGCCCGGTATACGGAGAAATCACAAAGGATGCGCAGGGAATTTACCATCTGAGCGGGGAGCAAAGAACCGGCTGTATGTTCTGCGGGTTTGGAGTGACGGAAGAAAAAGAGCCGAACCGGTTCCAGCGGATGCAGACAGCTTATCCAAAGCAGTATGAGTTCTGTATGAAATCTACGGAGAAAGGCGGCCTGGGGATGCGAAGTGTGCTGGAATATCTGGGCGTACCCTATGAAACCTGGGAGTCCGTAGGCCAGATGTGTTTGGAGTTTGATGAAAATAATCAGGCAAAAGCGGCCTGAAGAATGGAGAGTGGGTATGACGATCAGAGAAGCTGGAAAAGAGATTGTGACAACCGGAGGCGGTACTTACCGGATCGGCTTTATCAATACCGATGGACAGGAAGATGAGACGGAACTGGATGGTTTCAACCTGACGGAACTGGAGGAATTATACAGGGATTTTTGTAAAGAGAATGGATTCAGGCAGAATACCGTGACTTATGTGGAACGGTAAATGAAGCGCAGGCACCGGGAAACCGGCGCCTGCTTTGATAGAGAAAAATTAGGATTTGTTAGTGCCTTTACGGTAAAAGTTCTATTATCTTGCTGTTAATTTCTACTTCCAATGTTACACCGTATTCCATAATCCATAGCTGAATGTTTTTTAGCAACTTTATTCATCTACGATTATTGTTTCGTCAGTCACTGTCGGCGGGTCATTCTGAGTACTGTTCGAGAGGTTTGGAATGCTAAAGAAGATAGCAATAAAAATGTTTACCAGAACGATTACCGCTAATATAATGGAAATGATTTTCCAGATACGGCGTGATCGACGGTTTTTAATTGCAAGCTGCTCATTTATTCTGGATAACTGCTCTGCAACATCGCTGGTAGCATTTTCATTTTCAATTTTCTCCCCTAACAATTCACTGACAGATACCTCTAATATCTCAGCCAGACGAATTAAAGTATCCGCATCAGGAACAGATAAATTTTTTTCCCATTTAGAGATTGTCTGTCTGGCGACATGAAGTCTGGTTGCTAGTTCTTCCTGCGAAAAGCCTTTTTGCTTTCTCAAGGCTTTTAGATTTTCACTAAACATTATGTGTTACCTCCTTGGAGTTGATAAGGCAAAAATAACATGATGACTATTGTATGGCAAGCAATGCAGATTAACAATAGCGCAACTGTTGATCACAATGGCTTTTCGCTTTTTAAACTACATAGTTTCAATGAACATACGGTAGTCGATTGATTTCAGAACACAACTGGTTAAAAAGTACAATCACGCCTCTTTATCAATTTAGGATTGACTTTTAATTCTACAACTAATAATTTATTTGTTTTCCCATAGCCCAAACTCCTTGCCAAATTAGGATTTGTTCAATTATTACCTCCAAATTTATTAAATAAATAATACATTATGGAATAAACTACTATTATGAAAATGGACAGCATCATATAATCCACATTTAAAACACCGTCTCTTAAATAGCAATATATAAAATAGCTTATGCTTATAAGTAAATACACAACTAAATACACAATAAATTTTTTTATACTGTTTCGCATTTTCTTTCCTCTCTTTTCATATTACTGAATTAATGTCATTTACAAACTCATTTCTTCTAATCATAGTAGCAATTATAACAAATAACGCATATATCGTATTGCCAATATATGGTTGTGTATCAAATTTTGTTGCCAATTCCGCACTAATACAGAAAGTTAAAATTGCTAATACTAATACGATCCAATTAGAAAATCGTATCCTTTTCAGAAACAAATATCCCAATGGTACATAGATAATACCGATCAACAGCTTAACAATATGATTCGAGGAGTCAGGCAAATCAAAAACTGTATTCATTGGACTGCCATTTAGTAATAAAGACAGAAGAACAACGATTCCTCCAAATATATAAAAGCCGCCTATAAATGTTATGATTTTTGTTTTTTTCATTCTTTTCTACACAAGTCACCACTTGTTATTTTACATATATTTCCGAAACTGCATTTTCTACTCCATTAATTTGAAGCCTTACATGAATTTTACCATCTTCAAACTCGTCCAATGGATATTCAAGTGGTTCAGAAATGTTTGTAACATCAACAGATCTTACCACATCATCCTGCACCAGCCATAAAACAAGTGTTGCTCCTTCCGGTACTGTATCACAAGTAATATCCGCATAAAGTATCTGTGTTTCAGAATCGTCTATTCTCATATTCTGTTCTTCTACAAAACCGTCACTTGCACTCTTAAAATCCAATTTCCACACTCCGTTCAGATAGGTGTTATAATTCATTCTTATCGTGCCTAAATTCCAGACTCTTTCACTGGAAGTTACATTCGTATTCACACCATTACCAGTGGCAGCGCTGACGATAAACCCTGCTAAACATATCAGCATAAGCACCATAGTGATTGTGCCTGCAACAATAAATTTTATGTGGTGGGTTCCTTTCCTTTCCATATTTATATTGTCCTCCTTTTTTTCCAAATATGTTCCACATTCTTCACAGTATTTCGCTTTTAGTGAAACTCGATGTCCACAGGCAAAACACGTTTTCTTTATTTCTGAACGTCGCAGAAAGTAAATCAGCAATCCAATAAATGGGGTTGCTATGAAAACTACAATCGCCCATAATACCGGATCATCTCCCCGCCTTTTACAATCCTGATATACCCATGCTGCGAAAAATCCGCAGGTACACAATGCAAAAAGGATAAAACAGAGAAGCAAAATAGGGAGCAGCATAGATAAGCCGCTAAAGCCATCGCTTCTTATGAAGTACAGGCCAAACCGCAGTAAAATCAGCAGGATAATAACCGGGATAGCAATATAAAGTGCCAGTCTGTTCTTTTTTGTATGATTCATGCCAATACGCTCCTTTTCTCAACATGGATTGTTATATCCTCTTTCATATTTGTCCTTTTTACACCAACTATGGTAAGCAGCACACCGGCTATTCCAATGTAAAAGCAGATACCAGCGGCGAAGTAAGATAAATAAGTATTATCGATTAACAACAGAGAAACCAAAGCCAGCATATTGAAAGTGATTAAATTCAAAATCATCGGCAGATACCAAAGCGATACAGTTCTTGTAGCAGGCTGTTTTCGCATAACAGCTTCTTGCTGATACAGCGCAGCTTTGATTTTATTATTTAGTTCTACGGATGGTTCATCAGTCAGCTCCATGGAAGCTCGGATGATTTCATCAATATTTGTACTACGCTGATCATCTTTCATATCCATATTCCTCCAATCTTTTCTTAATGATACTCCGTCCTTTTGATAATCGACTTTTAACCGTTCCAGGCGGCTTTTTTATAATTATTGCTATTTGTTCTATTGAACAGTCAGAAAGGTAAAACAATGTTAGTGGTATACGGATTTTCTCAGGGAGAGTCTGAATAATCCGATTCACTTCGGCAATCAACTCTTTCCGAAAATAATTTTCTTCAACGTTTTCTTCTGACCGCAACACAGCTTCCGTTTCTTCATCTATATTGCTGCTTGGTGCAATAGTATTTCTGCGGGCCCATTTTCGTCTGTCACTTTTCCAAAGATTATTAGCCACTGAGAAAAAAAGAGCTTTAGGATTTTGCTGCCAGTCAAGTGTCCACTCCATTTCTAATGCTTTTAAGAAGGTCTGCTGATATAGATCCTCTGCATCTGTTTTGTCCATACAGAGTTTTAGACAAAATCTATATATATCTGTTCCGAACACGTCGATACATTTTTCTATTTCCCTTGCGTCCAATGCCTCACCTCCATTGCCTGTTCATCTAATATTCGTCGCGAGTATTTAATCGGTTCATTTATTATAGAATTTTTTACGAATAAAAATGCCGGAACAAAACATATGGTTTTCATTCCCGGCATACGAACAATTAAAATTATATCAGATGTTTTCCATTATCACTACACAAATCTCATTGTAACAGTTTCATCTGTTCATATTCAGCATGAGCCTTTAACAGCATCGGTGTTTATGCAGTATATATTCTGTTGCCCTGTCATCCAGCTCCAGGTTTCTAATTCGTTAATCTCCTCTGCTATGATGGCATAATCCTCTGCCTCTTCCCTATAATTATTCAGAAATACTTCGAGCCGCCCACACGGACGGCTCTTTTCATAATTATTTTTGTTTTCACTTCAACAACTCAGGATTGCTCTTTTTGATTAAGTTCCGTTTTATATGTTAAAAATTATTATTTCTTTGCCTTATTGCATATTCTAATTGCCATATATTTTTCATAAACTTAATAGCTTTAGATGTACCAAACAAAAATTTCTGTCCTGATTGTAGTTGGAAACTATTATATGAGACAACACTATTCAATGATAAGTCAATAACTCCATCTACAGGCATATCTTGGGAAATGATAGGAGCCATTTTATCCTTTATTCTAAATATTATCCCCTTATTATGCGAAATAGGAATGCATATATCATTAAATGCTAATCTGACAGCTTTCGCAGGATCATCACTTATTACAAAATCCAACTCCGTATTATTAATAGCTTCATACAAATCATAATTATCTAACAACATTTTCATTGTTTTAAAAACGGGTTGTAATCCCATCATCTGATAAAGTTGAGTATCTTTTCCCGTAGCACAATTCTCCTTAATACTTTTTCTCTTTGTATCTTCATCCAGACCAATATTATCGCACATGGTATTTAAGAACTCCACAGTCTTATTATTTATATCATCCATCAGATCTCTAAAAGCTTTAGTTCTATAAGCTAAAGAATGCAAAAAAATTATCATTAGACTTGTATTAGTGCTCTTATGAACTTTACTCAGATTTTCCTGTAAGTCATCAAGCAAATTACTAATGGCTACTTCTTCTCTCGCTAATGCATGCTCAACAAATTGTTCATCTGACAGTTTCTCACTATTAAATAACTCCGGGATCATTACCAAATCGTCATGCAATGCTTCTACAAGATGTTCTTTATCTGTATCATAAAAAAAATTAGCTGATGCAAAATTCTCGACTCTGCTATTCTCTAAAATAGTTCCTTCATCTAATTTCAGTACTGTTATTTTCTTATCCTTTTTGCTTCCATAACCAAATCTCTTTAAATACATCCTTGGTACATAATGTTGATGTTTTACTTTTTCCGTAGAAATACCTCCTCTAATTAACTCTTTTTATTGAAAAATATCATTTATTTAAACAATTAGGATTTATTTTTTCTATAATATACGACTGTAGACTTTTTTCACACCCATTTTTTTCATAAAATAATTCAACTCCTGGCTGTGCACCAAAATACAGCATAGTTGGAGAAGTTTCTTTTGCCAGATGGAGAAGTTTACTTCCAATACCATGTTTTTGATATTCCGGCAAAACAAGTAGCTCTGTAATAGTTCCAAAAAAATAACCATCTGTGAGTATACGAAGACATCCTACAAGTATACCACCATCATAGGCTGTAATATTAATGGTCTTAGATAATGCCACTTCCGTTTTTTCAATATCATATTGACCTTTCCACACCTTATTAACAAATGAAATAAAAATATTTGCTTTAAGTTCTTTATCATTGATTTTATATTCCATTAACTCTATATCCCCTCAAATTTCAATTTGTTGCTGTCTTCATTCTACCAAAGACACCTCCCGAATACTATCCAAAATATAAAATCTCAAAAAATTTCTCTCCAGAGTTGCTATCTACATATCTCCTACGTATGGAATAAGTAGAAAACAATATAAGGAGTGACGCATTATGATAAAAAAATTGACTATTCCCGTGGATCACGGGAACCGGAACATGAAGACCACCCATTTTCTTTTCACCACGGGGCTCTCTTCCACAGACCGTAAGCCTGCGGGACGGGAGGATTTCCTTCAGACTGACGGGAAGTATTATGTTTTGAGTGGCAAGCGGATCCCGTATCAGAGGGACAAGACTCAGGATGAACGCTTTTCCATCCTGACGAGATTTGCTATTGCGAAGGAATTGGAACGCACCGGTCAGGTATCGGAAGAAGACGTAGTACAGGTATCGCTGCCTATCGGTGTACCGCCCAAGCATTACGCAGAACTGGCAGAACGGTATCGGGAGTATTTCCTGGGAGACGGAAAGGTACAGGAACTGGTGTATAACGGAAGAACCTACCATACCTGCATCCAGGACGTAGCTGTATATCCCCAGGCGTATGCCGCCATGATGACTGAGGGAGAAAAAATCCGGCAGATCCCAAAGGCTGTAGGGATTGATATTGGCGGATTTACTTCAGATTTTCTGCTGATGCGGAGCGGAAGCCCATGCCTGGACTACTGTGATTCCATGGAAAAGGGTGTCATCACCATGTATAACGACATCATTTCCAGTGTCAACGGGGATCACGATATGCTGCTGGAGGAAACCGACATTGACAGTATCCTGGAAGGAAAGACGGAATACTATCCGGAAATGGTGGTACATACGGTGGAGGAAATGGCCCGGAATTTTGTGACCGACCTGCTCAGCAGTGTCCGGGAACGGAGCATCGACACGAAAACTACCTATACCATATTCATCGGAGGCGGAGCCATCTTACTCCGGCGGTTCCTGGAAAGTTCCAAGCGACTGAGCAAGTATCAGTTCATTGATGATATTTTTGCAAATGCGAAAGGGTACGGCATCCTGTACCGCAGTTCTTTAGCAGGGAAGTGATGATGTGGGAAAGAAGAATCCATACGTATTTACAATAGGATTTGACAAGAAAAATCCGGAGCATTTGGAAGTCGTAAAGCTCCTGAACGGAACAGAGAAAAAGGCGGCGCTGATTGCGGAAGCAATCCTGCAGTATACAGGGAAGAAGTCCGGAGGAGATACCGGAGTCTCCCAGGAAAGCATCCAGGCGATGGTGCGTCTTCTGGTACGGCAGGAAATGGAACGGATTGCTGGCGAGGCTCCTGTTTCAGACTTTGGAACTTCAGGCAGCCAGCAGCTGCAGCCAGAGGCAGAAAAGAAACCTGCCGAGGCCGTGATCGAGGATCTGAATGAGGAAGGTCCTCCGATTGATGAACGAACAATGCAGGATATTGCGGATGCCATGGCGGCATTTAGAAATATGTGATACAGGTCTTTAGGGAGAACTCGTAAGCGGTTCTCCCCCTTTTCACCGTTTTTTCAGAATTTCCATAGAAAATCCATAGAACTTCTATAAAGATTTCCGAGAAGTATCTCTTATAATGGCAGAAGAGGTGGTTATGTGGGGTTCTCTGTCCGGGTATGTAGTCCTTTCAAGAGGCCTCGCAGCGTTTGCAGCACAATTACCTGCTCTTCTTCTGAGCAAGACTCCAATTCTATCAGGATCTGCTGCATCGTCGTACTGCCGCTATTGTTCTTACGGTCTTTGATTACCGCGTCAATAGAAATGTTCAGATAGGACGCCAGGGAGCAGAGACTGTCAAAACGAGGGTTCGCCTTATAAGTTTCGATATCTGAAATTGTACGAAGGGATACGTGGGACCGTTCCGCAAGCGTATTCTGCGATAAATCCAAATTCATTCTGGCTTCTCTTACAGTATCCCCCAATCGTTGTCTATACATCCAATCACCTCATTTCCTGCATATATTTTACCGCAGACAAGCAGTATATGAAATGCGTTATCCTGCGTGTTAACAGGCGATATAACGCATATAAAGAGGGGGAATCTACGGAAGATAAGGTGTGAACAGCCGGATGGATCAGACGCTATCTGAAACAATTTCAAAAAAATCCTG
>NZ_NFLV01000052.1 GCF_002161065.1 Eubacterium sp. An11
GATGAGATCTCCTAGCAGAAATGTGAGAGACCCCTTAGAGACGATGAGGTAGATAGGGCAGGGGTGGAAGTACAGCGATGTATGGAGCTGACTGCTACTAATCGGTCGAAAGCTTGACCACAAGCGGAGAAAGGTCATCACAGACAGGAGACAGGCACACGGAGAGAGCCGGAGGTTCTCGCAGGGTGCATAGCTCATGGATGTGGATGAGGTTGCGGAGCAACCACATCGAGGAAACGAAGTTTCCGAGATGACCATTATCAAAAAAACACTTGCAAAAGAATAAGAAATCTGATATAATGTGTGCAGTTTTGAAGGTACATCTTCAATACAGGGGATTGGTCAAATGGTATGATAGGGGTCTCCAAAACCTTTGGTGGGAGTTCGATTCTCTCATCCCCTGTTCAACCAAAGAACAACCTTCAATTAAATATATGGTCCATTGGTCAAGCGGTTAAGACGCCGCCCTCTCACGGCGGAAACAGGGGTTCGATTCCCCTATGGACTATTTTGAGGACACTTAAAGCTTTCAAAAAGTTTTAAGTGTTTTTTGCATTTGCAAGCAGAATATCAATAGGAAATCGAGGGAAATAATATGGATTTTTTTGAACAATTGAGAAGAAATGTTACACAGGCAGGACAGACGGCAGTAGATAAGGCAAAAAAGGCTGCGGATATTCTGAAGGTAAGAGAGCAGATTCGTCAGGATAAAAGAGAGATCCGGGATATCACTTACAGAATCGGAAAGACGTATATTAAGCTGCACCAAAACGATTATGAAGAAGAATACGAGAAATACTTCACTTCATTAAAAGCTGTCAAAGAGGCGCTTGCCGAGAAAGAAAAAGAACTTCGAAGACTGAATGAACATATTCGCTGTACAGAATGTGGAGCTGAAATATCCGCTTCCGATGATTATTGTCCAAAATGCGGTACCGCAGTCGCATTTGATGCTAAATTAAAAGAAGAAGAAACCATTGATACGGACGGGGATGGCAAGACGGGCCAGGAAGAGTGTGAAGAAGAATAAATAGTCTTTTGATGTTAAAAAGGGATGCCTTGGGGCACCCCTTTTTTCAAATGAAAATGAAAAAATGGAAGCAAAATAAGAAGTAAGTTTTTTAAAAATGCACATAATCGCAGCTCTGACCAAAGGGAGGAAGAAAATGGAACGCTTAATCTATCATGTGGATGTAAACAGCGCTTATTTGAGCTGGGAGGCTACGGAACAGCTGAAGAATGGAGCTGAAATTGATATACGACAGATTCCTGCCATCATCGGGGGAGATACGGCAAAGAGAAAAGGGGTGGTACTGGCTAAGTCTATTCCGGCCAAAAAATATGGGATACGAACGGGAGAGCCAGTGACCGATGCCCTGAAAAAATGTCCGGATTTAAAAAGCTTTCCGCCTGATTTCACACTTTACAAAAAATATTCTCAGGCCTTCATACAGATTTTGAAAAAATATGCACCGGTAGTGGAGCAGGTGTCCATTGATGAGGCGTATCTGGACATGAGCGGTCTGCATTATTTCTATAAGAATCCGGAGGATGCGGCAAAGCTGATCCAGGCGGAAATCAGGGAGACCCTGGGATTTACCGTCAATATTGGTATCTCCAACTGTAAGGTCCTGGCAAAGATGGCGTCAGATTTTGAAAAGCCAGATAAAATTCATACCCTTTTTCCAGCGGAGATTCCGGAGAAAATGTGGCCGCTTCCCGTTCGGGAATTATTTTTTACCGGTGCGGCTGCGGCCGCGAAACTGAATAGTCTGGGGATTCAGACCATCGGTGATTTGGCTAACAGTGATGTGACATTTCTGAAATCCCACCTGAAAAGTCACGGGGAAGTACTCTGGAGATATGCCAACGGGATGGATGATTCGCCGGTAAGAGAAGAACGTGAGCAGGCAAAGGGATATGGTAATTCCACAACTCTCAGCAGAGATGTCACAGAATACGAGGAAGCGGCCAGAATACTGCGCGAACTTAGTGAGACGGTGGCAAGGAGACTTCGAAAAGATTTGATTTATGCCCGGACCATTGAGGTGGAGATCAAGGATTATCAGTTTCATAAGCGTTCTCATCAAAAGGTTCTGGACTATTCCACCAATACTACGGACGATCTGTATCAGATCAGCTGCCTGCTCTTTAAAGAATTGTGGGACGGCACTCCAATCCGCCTGTTGGGGGTACGATGCACCAAACTGACAGAAGAAAAAATAGAACCGAAAGAAGAAGAAAAAGCCCCCGCTCCTTTTTTGGTAGAAAATGAACAGTCCGGCCAGATTACCATGGATTTTCTGCTGCAGGATTCTGCCGGACAACATGAAGCCGGGGCAAAGACAGAAGAATCTGATATAAAACATCAAAAAAGGGAGCGCCATCGCAAAATGGAACAGCTGGATGCGGCCATGGACAAAATACGGACCAAGTATGGAGAGAAATCCATTGGCCGGGCAGAACCTCTGTTTCGGAGGGGAAAAGACCAGTCCTCAAAATCTTAAAAAATGAAGAAAAAGGAAAAACCGGAGACTTTTTCTTGAAAAAAACACATGGTTAGCCTATAATTATTCTGCTTGTGTTCCCTTTCGGTGAAACAGGAATACAAGGCAGCATTTCAAAAGAAAAATCCCATCAGGAGGACGACCCTGATTTAGTTAAGGAGTGTAACATGACTGAAAATCATAGTAACATTGATATAAATGAATCTGTTCCTGTGCAGGAACCTCAGCGGCAGCGCTATTTTATGGCAAAATGCCGGGAGCTCATCAGGCAGAGAGAACAGGAGCTGGGCCGGAAACTTACCTTCCATGATCAGACCTTTGGCTGTCAGATGAATTTTAAAGATTCAGAAAAACTCAACGGGATCCTGGAAGAGATCGGATATGTGCCTTCAGAGAGCGAAGATGCGGATTTTGTGTATTATAACACCTGCACAGTGCGGGAAAATGCCAATATCCGGGTATACGGACGTCTGGGTACTCTGAAGACCTACAAAAAGAAGAATCCGGACATGGTCATTGCCATGTGCGGCTGCATGATGCAGGAAGAAGAAGAGGTACAGAAAGTAAAAGATGTCTATAAGTTTGTAGATATCGTTTTCGGCACCCACAATATTTTCAAACTGGCGGAACTTCTTTATGAATGCCTGAGCAGCAGACACCGGGTATTTGACGTATGGGAGAAGACAGATCTTATCATTGAGGATCTGCCAAGCGACCGGAAGTTTAATTTCAAAGCCGGAGTCAATATCATGTTTGGCTGCAATAATTTCTGCAGTTACTGCATTGTCCCTTATGTGCGGGGAAGAGAGAGAAGCCGCAGACCAGAAGACATTGTGGCGGAAGTGGAGAAACTGGCAGCAGAGGGCGTCGTGGAAGTGATGCTTCTGGGGCAAAATGTAAATTCTTACGGCAAGACTCTGGAAGAACCAGTAAGTTTTGCCGAGCTGCTTCAGATGGTGGAGAAGGTGGACGGCATTGAGAGAATCCGTTTTATGACTTCTCATCCAAAGGATCTTTCTGACGAACTGATTGAAGTGATGGCGGCTTCAAAGAAGATCTGCCGGCATCTGCATCTGCCGGTACAGTCCGGCAGCAGCCGTATTTTAAAACTTATGAACCGAAAATACACAAAAGAGCAGTATCTGGCCCTGGTGGAAAAGCTTCGCGCAGCTATGCCGGATTTATCTCTGACGACGGATATTATCGTGGGATTCCCGGGAGAGACCGAGGAAGACTTCCAGGAGACTCTGGATATTGTGCGTAAAGCGCAGTATGACAGCGCATTTACCTTTATTTATTCCAAACGGTCTGGAACTCCGGCGGCGAAGATGGAAGATCAGGTGCCGGAAGATGTGGTTCATGAGCGTTTTGACCGTCTGCTGAAGGTGGTCAATGAGGTGGCCAGAGAGAAAAACGCGAGACTCCAGGGAAGAACGGAGCTGGTGCTGGCGGAGGCCATTGACGAGAAAGATCCGTCTATGATCACCGGGCGTCTGTCCAATAATAATGTGGTACATTTCACAGCGGATCCGTCCGTCATCGGAAAGATCGTGCCGGTGGTACTGGAAGAGGCGAAAGGATTTTATTATCTGGGGAGGTTAAGCAATGGCTAAACTGACCCCCATGATGGAACAATATTTTGAGATAAAAAATCAATACAAGGACTGCATTTTATTCTATCGTCTGGGTGATTTTTACGAAATGTTCTATGATGATGCGCTGACGGCATCCAAAGAGCTGGAGATCACCCTCACGGGGAAAAACTGCGGACAGGAAGAGAGAGCGCCGATGTGCGGCGTTCCTTTTCATTCCTGCGAACCTTACATCAATAAACTGGTGGAGAAAGGCTATCGGGTAGCCATTTGTGAACAGGTGGAAGATCCGAAGGCGGCCAAGGGCATTGTAAAACGTGATGTGATCCGGGTGGTGACGCCGGGAACCAACACGCTTCTGCAGAGTCTTGATGAGAGCAGAAATAATTATATCATGAGCATTTTCTGTGAAAATGAAATGTTCGGTATCGCTGTCTGCGACCTGTCCACGGGAGAATTCCGGACGACCCAGGTGGAACACCAGGATGCTCTGATGGATGAGATGAATAAATTTCAGCCATCGGAGATCATCTGCAATGACGGTTTTTGCATCTGTGGCATAGATTTTGACTATGTAAAAGAAAAGATAGGAACGGTGATCTCTCCGGTGGCCAGCTACTATTTTGAGACGGAGCACTGTGAGAAGATGATAAAAGAACAGTATCATCTGATAAATCTGGAGGGAATCGGACTGGCGGATTACCCTTTTGGAATTGTGGCCAGTGGCGGTCTCCTCCAGTATCTCCATGAGACGCAGAAAACATCCCTGTCGCATCTGATGGAGCTGATTCCTTATTCCACTCAGAATTATATGGTTTTGGACAGCGCCACCCGGCGGAATCTGGAGCTGTGCGAGACACTGCGGGAAAAGAGCAAGAAAGGAAGTCTGCTCTGGGTGCTTGATAAGACTAAAACAGCCATGGGCGCCCGGATGCTGCGGAAAATGGTAGAACAGCCGCTCATTCACAAACAGGCCATTCAGGATCGTCTGGATGCGGTGGAGATGCTCAAAGAAAATGTGATGGCAAGAGAAGAACTGCGGGAATACATGAATTCCATTTATGACCTGGAGAGACTGACCATGAAGGTCAGCTATCGTTCGGCCAATCCGAGGGATTTGATCTCTTTTAAGACTTCGATTCAATATCTGCCTTACATTAAAGACATACTGGGCCAGTTCAGCAAAGGCGTGCTCAAAAAAATGGGCGGCGATCTGGATACCCTGGAAGATTTATATGAGCTTCTGGAGAGATCCATCGAGGAAGATCCGCCGATTCCCATCAAGGAAGGCGGTATCCTGAAAGAAGGATATAATGAAGAGGTTGACCATTTAAAGAAAGCAAAGACAGAAGGAAAGACCTGGCTGGCAGAGCTTGAAGAGCGGGAAAGAGAGAAGACCGGCATCAAGAATCTCCGGGTCCGGTACAATAAAGTCTTTGGCTATTATATTGAAGTGACCAACTCCTACAAGGATCTGGTGCCGGATTATTATATCCGTCGGCAGACCCTTGCCAATGCGGAACGGTATACCACAGAAGAACTGGCGGAACTGGCCAGGACCATTCTCGGGGCGGAAGAAAAGCTTTGTGCGCTGGAGTATGAACTTTATGTGGACATCCGGGAAAATCTGGCAGCGCAGATGGAACGGATTCAGAGAACAGCACATGTCATCGCCTGGCTGGATGCTTTTGCATCTCTGGCAGTGGTGGCGGAGCAGAACGGCTACGTGCGCCCGTCCATCAATCAGAGAGGCGTCATAGACATCAAAGACGGACGCCATCCGGTGGTAGAGAAAATGATGCGCGGAGAGCTGTTTGTAGCCAATGATACGCTTCTTGACCATAAAAAGAACCGCGTAAATGTCATCACAGGACCTAATATGGCAGGAAAGTCCACCTACATGCGTCAGACGGCGCTCATCGTTCTCATGGCTCAGATTGGTTCCTTTGTGCCGGCCAAATCAGCCAGCATCGGTCTGGTGGACCGGATCTTTACCAGGGTGGGAGCATCCGATGATCTGGCTTCCGGACAGAGTACTTTTATGGTGGAAATGAGTGAAGTGGCCAATATTCTCAGACATGCCACCAAAGACAGTCTGCTGATTCTTGATGAGATCGGACGGGGAACCAGCACCTACGATGGTCTGTCCATTGCCTGGGCGGTGGTGGAATACATTGCCGGTTCCAGTCTGGCGGGGGCGAAAACTCTTTTTGCCACCCACTACCATGAACTGACGGAATTGGAGGGCAAACTTTCCGGCGTCAATAATTATTGTATCGCCGTTCAGGAGAAGGGAGATAACATCATTTTCCTGCGAAAGATCATTAAGGGCAGCGCCGATAAAAGTTACGGTATCCAGGTGGCAAAACTGGCCGGCGTGCCGGACGCGGTCATTGAGCGTGCCAAGGCCATCGCCGAGGAGCTGGAGCGGTCTGATATCGCCGCCAACACCGGTAATATCGCAAGGACTCTGGAACAGGAAGAAGAACCGGTGCAGCTCTCTCTATTTGATACCATGGGTATCATGCCGGTGGAAGTGAAAGATAGCCCGGTGGAAAAAGAACTGAAAGAAATGGATTTAGGAAATATGACGCCGATACAGGCGCTGAACACACTGTATGAATTGCAGCAGAAGTGTCGTTAAACAACGGCATGAAGGGACTGCGGCAGCAATGGAGACAGGAAAACAAAAGATATAAATGACAGAAAAAATGACAGCAGCACCCGCATCCCTGCGGTGATGCCGGTCAGGAAATATGCAGAAAGGAGAAAAAGCATGGCGGTTATAAACGTTCTGGATCAGAATACCATCAATCAGATCGCCGCAGGAGAAGTGGTGGAACGTCCGGCTTCTATTGTAAAAGAGCTGGTGGAAAACGCTGTGGACGCCTGCTCTACGGCAGTGACCATTGAGATCAAAGGCGGCGGCATTGATTTTATCCGTATTACTGACAATGGCAGCGGCATAGAAAAGGACCAGATAAAAAAAGCTTTTCTTCGCCACGCCACCAGTAAGATTTCCACAGCGGAAGATCTGGAGACAGTAGGCTCTCTGGGATTTCGGGGCGAGGCGCTTTCCAGCATCGCCGCAGTGGCGAAGGTGGAAGTCATCACCAAGACCGATGAGGGGATCTCCGGCGCCCGCTACGTGACCGAGGGCGGCGAAGAGATTTCTTTTGAGGAGATCGGCTGTCCGGAAGGAACCACTTTTGTGGTGCGTAACCTGTTTTACAATACGCCGGCCAGAAGAAAGTTTTTAAAATCAGCCATGACAGAGTCCGGTTACGTGGAAGCCTTTGTGCAGCGGCTGGCTTTGAGTCATCCGGACATTTCCTTTAAATTTATCTGCGATAATAAAAATAAAATATCCACCTCGGGAAACGGCAATCTGAAAGATGTCATCTATCATCTTTATGGCAGAGATATCGCCATGAATCTTCTGGAGGTACACTTCAATGAGAGCGGCATCTCCATTGACGGATTTGTGGGAAAGCCGGTGATTTCCCGGGGAAACCGGAATTATGAGAACTATTTTGTCAACGGAAGATATCTGAAAAATAATATTATTACCAAAGGCATCGAGGAAGGATACAAAGGACACTCCATGGTGCACAAGTTTCCCTTTACAGCTCTGATGATTGAGATGGATTCCCATCTGTTTGATGTAAATGTACATCCGGCCAAAATGGAGATGCGCTTTAAAAATGGTGAAGAATTGTATTCAGCCATTGTGAGCGCTGTCCGGAGCAGTTTTGTGAAAAAGGACCTGATTCCGAAAGTCTCTTTGTCCCGGCAGCAGGATAGCGGGCTGCCTGTGCGCCAAAAAACGCCGGAACCTTTCGAGAAAAAACGCCGGGAGATTGAGAACCATTTTTCCAGTCTTTCTAAAGAGCGGATTGAGGAAATCAACCGCCGGAAAAAAGAAGACGAATCATTCGCGCAGAGGGAAGAACAGATCCGACGGGAAGGACAGCCAGGACAAGAACAAGCCGGACAGGAAAAGAGATCGTCTGTTCAGTCCGGGACAACCTGGCAGCAGGCGGAGCAGCAGCGAATTGCCAGCATGAACGTAAATCAGATGCCGCAGGTGAAAGAGGAAATCGACCAGGCCATCCACGGCCGCCAGGGACAGAATCCGGAAGAACGGAAAGGGGAGGCAGCTTCTTTGGAACAGAATCCGGCAGTTCTTCCGGTGAAAGAAGACACGGATCCTTTGATGAAAAAAGATGCAGTTCTTCCGGTAAAAGAAGATTCCGGCTATACCGTCGGCCAGCAGATGAGTCTGGCAGACATGCCCCTTCTTTCCAGGGAAGCGCGGCCGAAACACAGGCTCATCGGACAGGTATTTAAAACCTACTGGATTGTAGAATATGAAGACCAGTTATTCTTTGTAGACCAGCATGCCGCCCACGAAAAGGTGATGTATGAGCGGCTGAGAAAGAACCTGAAAGAGAAAAGCATTGACCAGCAGATGGTGGCTCCGCCCATTGTCCTTTCGTTCTCCATGAAAGAAAAGGAAAAATACCTGCTGTTTCAGGATGCCTTCGCAGCCCTTGGATTTCAGATTGAGGAATTTGGCAGTGACGCCTACTGCATTCGGGCCGTACCGGCGAACCTTTACGGCATCAATCAGCAGGATCTGTTCATCGAGCTTCTGGACGGGCTGGACGAGGGAAGCCGTAAGCTGAACCTCGATGTGATCACCGATAAACTGGCATCCATGGCCTGCAAGGCGGCAGTAAAAGGAAACCAGAAAATGAGTTTCCGGGAGATGGACAGCCTGATGGATCAGCTCCTGGAGCTGGAAAACCCTTATCAGTGTCCGCACGGCCGGCCAACCATCATCTCCATGAGCAAACATGAGCTGGAGAAGAAATTTAAGAGGATTGTGTGAATTGGGATTTGTAAAGGTGGCAACAGTTTTTCTATTAAACAGACAATGTCGCAAGGACACATACGGATTCGCCCGTCTCGGCCCTCAGTCGGACTGACCAGAGATATTCATTGTAAAATGATTATATCAGTCCTCCCTCACAGCTCGCGGTCGAAAGCCGTATGTGTCCAAAACGTCATTTGCCTGTTGAAAAGCCTTTGTTCCACCTTTACAAACATCCTGTGCTACGTTGACAAATCCGCAGGCAATAGCTACAGACGAATAGCTGATACCAAAATTTACAGTGGTATCTGTCTGGCATGCATGGACCTGCAGGGCAAGCCACACAGATAGCTTTCCTGTCGGTTTGAATCAGGTATTTTTGTTATCATCGATGGACCGTTTAACAGTCAAAAACTGCCACAATCTGTTGTCTTGCCAGGGTAGCCAGGATTCTTTGTAAATCTCTATGCACGCAGACTGCATTTGGAGAAGACGAGGTATTGATATGGTTTGACGACGACTGTGAGCGCAGGCGTCTGATTTATATTGACGA
>NZ_NFLV01000053.1 GCF_002161065.1 Eubacterium sp. An11
GGACCTGGCGGGATATTTGCGGCGTATGAGCTGATGCAGAAGGCGCCGGAGCTGAAAGTGGCAGTATTTGAGGCAGGAAATCCTCTCGAGAAAAGAAAATGCCCCATTGACGGGAAGAAAATAAAGAGCTGTATCAATTGTAATACATGTGCGATCATGAGCGGTTTCGGCGGAGCAGGTGCCTTTTCGGATGGAAAATATAATATTACCAATGATTTTGGCGGTACGCTCTATGAATATATCGGAAAAAGCACGGCCATCGATCTGATGCATTATGTGGATGAGATCAATGTGCGCTACGGCGGAGAGGGTACAAAGATGTACTCCACTGCGGGTACGAAGTTCAAAAAGCTGTGTATGCAAAATAAACTGAAACTGCTGGATGCATCGGTACGTCATCTGGGTACGGACATCAATTATGTCGTGCTGGAAAATATGTACGCAGAACTGAAAGAGAAGGTTGAGTTTCATTTTAACAGCTCTGTGGATGATCTGGAGGCCAGCAGCGACGGTTACCGGGTGATATGCGGAGATACGGTTTATGAGTGTGACAAGTGTATCGTCTCAGTAGGCAGGAGCGGAAGCAAATGGATGGAGAAAATCTGTGAAAGGCTGAACATCTCGACGAAGTCAAACCGGGTGGATCTCGGCGTGAGAGTTGAACTTCCTGCTGTGATCTTCTCACATCTGACCGATGAGCTCTATGAGAGCAAGATCGTGTACCGCACGGAAAAGTTTGAGGACAAGGTAAGGACGTTCTGTATGAATCCTTACGGTATTGTTGTAAATGAGAATACCAACGGGATTGTGACTGTAAACGGGCACAGCTATGAAGATCCTGCAAAGCAGACGGAGAATACAAACTTCGCCCTTCTGGTGGAAAAGCATTTCTCTGAGCCTTTTAAGGACAGTAACGGATACGGTGAAAGCATTGCACGGCTTTCCAATATGCTGGGCGGCGGAGTGCTTGTTCAGAGATTTGGCGATCTGATCCGCGGCAGGAGAAGTACGGCAAAGAGGATTGAAGAAGGATTTGTGCGCCCTACACTTTCAGCGGAGCCCGGAGATCTGAGTCTGGTACTGCCGAAACGTATCCTTGACGGTATCATTGAGATGGTGTATGCGCTCGACAAGATCGCGCCGGGAACGGCGAATGATGATACGCTGCTCTATGGTGTGGAAGTGAAGTTCTACAATATGGAAGTACAGCTTGATGAGAACCTGGAGACGACGCACAAAGGATTCTATGTGATTGGAGACGGAAGCGGCGTGACACACTCCCTGTCCCATGCATCAGCCAGCGGCGTCTATGTGGCAAGGAAGATCGCCGGGAAGTAGAAATTTCAATAGTTACTTGACTGTAAAGTCCCTTTATCCTTTATAATCGGATATCATATACAGGAGGAAATGTCATATGAAGATCAAAGAGGTGGAAGAATTGTCAGGAATGACAAGGGCCAATATCCGATTTTATGAGAAAGAGGGACTTCTTTCTCCGCAGAGAAATTCTAACGGATACAGGGATTATACGGAAGAAGATGTGGAAACGTTAAAACGTATCCGGCTTCTCCGGTCCATTCATATCAGCCTTGAGGATATCAAGGCGTTAAATGAAAATGTCTGTCAGCTGACTGAGCTGCTGCCGGTACATTTGATGAAATTAAAAGAAAAAAGTCAGGATCTGGAACAGTCCGGTTCTATCTGTGAGCAGTTGTACAGTGCACAGGAATCTTATCACAGTTTTGACCCTCAGCACTATCTTGATATGCTGAACCATTCTTCATTGGAAGTTCCGCCGGAACTGAAAGAGGATTCGGTGCCAAAGGTAACCGCGCCATGGCGTCGGTATTTTGCCCGCGTGATTGACGGAAGTATTTATGGGCTTTTGTGGGATGCAGTTCTTGCTTGTTTTTTTCATGTTAATATTATGGAAATGAGCTGGCTGGGCTGGATTGTGGAATTAATCATGACCGCCTGTATCCTGTTGTTGATTGAGCCCACGCTGCTCTCGTGTTTCGGCACAACTCCGGGAAAAGTATTGTTCGGTCTCAGGGTATCAGCGGAAAGCGGCGCGCGCCTCACCTGGAGAGAAGCTTTCCAAAGAACGTGGATAGTGCTGGGCAAAGGTTTCGGTTTTCATATTCCGGTTTACCGGCTCATCCGGGAATATAAATCCTACCGGGATTGCAAGGCGGGAGAGGGTCTGGAATGGGAAGAAGAAAATGTACTCTGGCTGGACCGGCGATATGCGCCGGCAAAGGCAATTGGCGCAGCCCTTCTCATGCTGCTGCTGACCGGAGCGACATTTTACATATGGCAGGCAGGCGCGGTCCCGCAAAACAGAGGAAACATAACCGCGGCCCAGTATGCTGAGAACTTCAACGAGATGCAGATATTTTATCAGACAGACCGTCAGCTGAACCTGCCGGAATTTTATTTGATACCGGGCGGTGACTCCAGCCTGCGGCTGACCGACAGCGGAACATGGGAGAAAAGGAACGGAGGAACCTATATTGTCGATACAGCCAACACCTATGCCGCCCTTCCGCAGCTTCATTTTGAGGAAACGGACGGCGTGCTGACCGGAGTTTCCTTTTCTGCAGAATATAAGAACGAAAATATAGAAATCGCATCTTACGGAGATCTGATGGCGCTGACAGCGCTGTCTTTTATCTGCGCGCAGGATAGCTATAATCTGACCGCTGCCCCGCCATCTCTGCTTTACAGGCGAATCAAAGAAAGCGCCGACACATTTCAGAACTTTACATTTTCAGAAGCGGGAATCACCGTGGAGGCTGCTTTCCAATGCTGTGGCTACGAGTTCCGCCAGGCTCAGTACAGCAGCAGCGAGGTGCTGGTGCCGGTATACGGGGAAGAGCCGTATTTTCAGATGGAGTACAGGGTGTATAAAAGCGGAGATGAAATTGCTATAAATAATGAATTTTGATTAAAATAAAGGTTTTCTGTGATAAAATAATAAATCATAGAAAGCCTTTTATTATAATAAATAGATAAGAAAAGTTCGCGGACTGGAGATTGTAATACGGAGAAAGGGTGATTTGATGGCAGCAAGATCAATAGAATACTTAAAAAGTCTTGTACGGGAGCTTGCTAAGCTGCCGGATGAGACAGAGTGGGTTGAATTTAAATGTAATAACAAACAGCCTCAGATGATTGGTGAATATATTTCTGCTCTTAGTAATTCGGCTGCATTATGTGAAAGGCCCAAAGCATATTTGGTTTGGGGAATAGATGATGAAACTCATAAAATTGTAGGAACTGAATTTCAATATCGAAAAATGAAAAAGGGAAGTGAGGAATTAGAAGCATGGCTTTCCAGAATGCTTTCACCGAGGATTAATTTCCATTTTTTTGAGATTCCAATGGATGAAGGAATAGTTGTGCTGATGGAGATTCCGTGTGCCGAAAAGCAACCAGTTCGATTTTCAGGAGTTGAATATATACGGATTGGAACAAATAAAAAGAATTTGAAAGAATATCCTGATAAAGAACGGGAACTGTGGAGGACATTTGATTGTACGCCTTATGAATTGCGGATTGCAATGGGAGGTTTAGAAGAAGATGAGATGATATCACTGCTGGATTATTCTAAATATTATGATAAGCTTGAAATGCCAATTCCAAGAAACAGAGATAAAGTCTTGGAAGACTTACAGCATGAAAAATTCATCCAAAGAAATGATGCAGGTACATGGGATATTACAAATATAGGGGCTTTGATGATTGCAAAAGATTTGAAGAAATTTGAATCCTTGCATAGACGCTCCGTGCGAGTCATATGGTATAAGGAGAATTCAAGACTGGATGCAATCAGGGAGAAGGAATTTTGTGCTGGTTATGCATTTTCACATGAGGAAATAGTTCAGTATATTATGACCATTATTCCTCAGGAAGAGGTTATTGTAGAGGCTACCAGAAAATCTATTGTCAGTTTTCCTGAAATTGCGATTCGTGAAATGTTGGCGAATGCGATGATACATCAGGACTTTCAACAGAGAGGAACAAATCCAATGGTTGAAGTGTTTAAGAATAGAATTGAGTTTTCTAATGCTGGAGCACCGTTAGTGGCAATTGATCGTATTGTAGATTCTGTACCTATATCACGGAACGAAAATATTGCTGGATTTATGCATAAATGTGGCATATGTGAAGAGCGTGGTAGTGGTTACGATAAAATAATTGAAGCGACAGGTAAAAATGAATTGCTTGCTCCGAGAATTGAAAATCAGAATAACCAATTTACTAAAGCAGTACTGTTTGCAAAAGTACCTTTTGAATTAACTACAAAGGAAGATCGTATGTGGACATGTTATATGCAGGCATGTTTGGCATATGTTAATTTTGAAGGAATTTCAAATGCCGATATACGTAAGATTTTTGGCTTAAAGGAAAAAGAAAAGTCCAAAGCATCAAGGATTATTGCTAATACTGTTGAAAATGGCCTTATTAAAGTAATGGATCCTGATACAGCACCTAGATACAAAAAATATATCCCCTATTGGGCATGATTTAAGTTTCGCTAAGTTTTGTTTGAGTATTTGGATACAAGATTATTTTAGAGAAAAAGATTTAAGAGCGCTGAAAAAGCGTTAATTTTTCAGATTTTCAACACCATTTTTATACTAAATAATTGAAAATAAAATAAATTTTAAGTTCTGCTAAGTTTCGCTGACTTCTGCAAAACATAGAGTATATAAGGAAAAAATAAAATTTCCAGTAACAGCAAAAAAGGATGTGGATTTCGACATACAAAAATAGAATTATTGCCGATAAAATAGCGTGTGTCAATTTTTATAGGAAGTCTCAATTTCATCTCGTAAATAAAGTTGAGGTTTCCTCCTGTTCTATGCTATTTTACAATATAATAGGAAATCACATGGGAAACCACGAAAAGGAGGAATGTTTTTATGCTTAATCCTATCGTTATGATTGCGTGAGCAAGGCTAAGCGCAATGAAAATAAAATATGTGTTGCGATATGCCTTGCTGTTCCCGTAAAAATGACGAAGGAGAGCAAGATGAGCTACAAAAAAGCAGCACACGTTCTGCCGGAAGAGCTGCTGCGGAAAGTGCAGGAATATGTGGACGGGGAATTTATATATATTCCCAGGGCTTCGGACAATAAAAAAGGCTGGGGAGAGACCACCACAACCCGTCAGGAGCTGCATGACCGAAACGAGCAGATATATGCGGAATATCTTGCTGGACAGAGAATGGAGGCGCTGGCCGATAAATATTTTCTGTCTTTGAAAAGTATTCTCGTAAAAGAGTATTCGGTTGGGTTCCCCACAGGCCATAAAACCGGAACTGCTGGAAGCTTTTTACGGAAATGACGAAGCCCTCGCCAGGCAAATATCTGTGGATCCGGACTTTCTCAGGCGAAACAAAGTGGAAACAGGTTTACCTGTGTATCATGTAATCGGCGATACATTTTCTCCCGATGAAGAAGTGATGCTGGAAATTAAAAGTAAACATTCAATAAATATCAGAGTTGCTTCCATCATAAGAAAAAAGCTTCATCTGTCGCAAAAAAACTATTTAAAATTAATCGACGACGGAAAAGTGAGAAGTATCCCGGAAACTGATTTACGAAAGTGCAGGTTGAGAAAAGGGATAGTGCTTATTTTTTCGGGCAGCAATTCTTAACTGATGGTGCGGAAATATCATCGGAAACGTTTTTGGGGATGTCCTTTTTGATTTCAGTATGATGATACAGACCAGTTGCTACGTTGAATTCGAGGGCGTTTTTTGGTATACTCGGGGCAAGATAAAAAATATCTGCCAGAAAGAATTAACAGACAAAGGTGATAAAAATGTGCCGAAATAAAAAACGAAAAAATGATGCATGGCTCCACGCAAAGCTAGTGAAAAGAGCGACATTTGCGTGGAGAGCGACAGGGTAGCTGCCTGCATATGACCTTGTGATACAGGTTACTCGAATTTTCTGTCATAAAGCAGCGCGGCAATCAGAACGACGAAACAGGAACCGGCATTGTGTACCAGTGCCCCGGTGGTGGGTGTCAGTACTTCCATGAGCGACAGCACGATTGCTGCAAAGTTAATACACATAGACAGGGTAATGCTGGCCTTGATCGTCTGGACCGTCGCATTGGAGAGCCGTTTCAAATACGGGATTTTTGAAATGTCATCACTCATCAGGGCGACTTCCGCGGCGTCAACGGCGATATCGCTTCCCATGCTTCCCATTGCTACGCTTACATCGGCAGTTTTTAAAGCCGGCGCGTCGTTGACACCATCGCCTATCATACAGACCTTGTGATTTTCTGCCTGTAATTTCTCAATATTCTGCACTTTTTCTACCGGCAGAAGTTCAGCCCGGACTTCGGAGATACCGACCTGCTGTGCAAAATAGTCTGCCGTTTTTTGATGGTCGCCGGTAAGTAAAACGGTACGGGTGTTCATATCCGAAAGACGGGCAACCATGTCTTTTGCTTCCGGACGCAGCACATCGGAAAGGGCGATTACACCGATACATTTTTGACCTTCCGCGACAAGAACAGAGGCTTTTCCCTGTGTGCGAAGCCGTTCTAAAACGGAGTGCACCTTGTTATCGATCGAAACGCCATTTTCAGTAAGGAATTTCTCGTTACCGCAGAGCAGGCTGCGGTTGCCTGCCTCCGCAAAAATTCCCTTGCCGGCAGTCATTCTAAATGCTGTCGATTCTACCAATGGAACTTCTTTTGTCTTTGCATATGCCACGATCGCCTTTCCCAGCGGGTGTTCGCTCCTGGCTTCGGCAGAAGCGGTAAGAGAAAGCAAGTCTGTTTCGCTGATTGTTTCATCAAATGAAATCGTATCGCTGACATCTAAGCGGCCATAGGTTAGAGTACCGGTTTTATCAAACGCGATCATGTCCACTTTGCCCATTTTTTCAAGGGCTTCGCCGGACTTGATGATTACCCCATGTTTTGTCGCCTGCCCGATTGCCGCCATAATCGCGGTAGGCGTTGCCAGTACAAGAGCGCAAGGACAGAATACGACCAACACGGTGACTGCGGTAACAATATTCCCGGTGAATATATAGGACAGAATGGCAATCAGCAGAGCGACAGGAACCAGCCAGCTTGCCACCCGGTCGGCGATTCTTTGCATGGGCGCCTGTTTATTCTCTGCGTCCTGCACCATGTGGATCAACTTTTGCAGAGAACTGTTTTCGCCAACTTTTGTTGCTGAAATATCAATCGAACCAAAGCGGTTGATGGTTCCGCAAAAAACTTCTTCCCCCACGCCCTTGTCAACCGGCAGGGATTCTCCTGTCATAACAGACTGGTCGACCGAGGTTTCGCCGTTTATGATTGTTCCGTCAACCGGGATCGTTTCACCGGGCAGAATACGCAGAATATCTCCTTGTCGGATTTCTTCTGCCGATATCATTTCTTCTTTCCCGTCCTTTAGCCTGCGTCCTTTTGTCGGCGCAAGACGGATCAGTTTTTTTAAGCCCTTTTTCGCCCGGTTTGTGGTAGCTTCCTCTAAAAGTGCGCCGATTGCCATGATAAACACGACTTCTCCCGCCGCAAACAGATCCCCGATTGCAATAGCGGCGAACATGGCAATACAAATCAAAAGGGCAGACGATATTTTGCTGATGCCGGGATTGTGGATCATCCGCCATATTGCCAGATATAAGAGAGGAATGCCGCTGATAATGATAGTTACCCACGCCGGGTCAAAGGGAAGAAACGAAAGCTGTACCGTCGTGCCACCAAATTCCTCTGTCAAGTGCGGGATCAAATCCAGCAGCAGAAATGCGCCGGCTACCATCGTCATGGGAAGTCCGGCCAGAAAACACTCTAATTTCTTTAACATAATGGTTCCTCCAATCCGCACGGCATCTCTAACAGTTTCGTCCTTGACGCCTGTTTGTTCTTGCCGTACAATGAATTTGATAACAAACACTTTGTTCTTTTTTATTGTAGATAAGAGCCGAAAGAAATACAACGGATAAAATTGCCCCTGTGTTTCGTACGGAACATTTTTAAAAAAATGTACGGAAGGAGTTATTATGGACAGACGGCAGCAGAAAACAAGAGTGGCTATTTTCGCCGCGTTCAGCAAGCTCTTGGCAGAAAAGAGTTACGGCAAGATTACGGTACAGGAAATCATCGATACGGCTAACGTTGGCCGGACAACATTTTATGCGCATTTTGAAACAAAAGACGATCTGCTCAAAACATTATGCGAAGAACTTTTCAGTCACATTATCAGCAGCGCGTTGGATTGCACCCACACGCACGGATTATATTCTGACAGAAACGTGCCGGAATCTGTATTCTGCCACTTATTACAACACCTGCAGGAAGATGAAAATAATATCCTCGCATTGCTTTCCTGTGAAAGCAGCGAACTCTTCCTGCGGTATTTCAAAGACAGTTTAAACGAATTGATACAAGATCAGTTTGTCAATCAAAACAGAAAAAACAATACGGACATTCCGCAGGATTTTTTGGTCAACCATATATCCGGAAGCTTTGTAGAAATGGTACTGTGGTGGATTAAAGGCCGGATGAAGCAAACGCCAGAGGAATTAGACCGATATTTCCGGGCAGTCATCGAGCCGATTCTATGAAGGAATCGTTGATAACCCATTTGGAACAAAAGAGGCAGATGACAAATCTTTCTCAGAGTTTGTTACATTTGCTAAAATATAAGGAAGGAAAGAGTCACTATGAACAGATATGACGTAATTATGATCGGAGCAGGACCTGGCGGGATATTTGCGGCGTATGAGCTGATGCAGAAGGCGCCGGAGCTGAAAGTGGCAGTATTTGAGGCAGGAAATCCTCTCGAGAAAAGAAAATGCCCCATTGACGGGAAGAA
>NZ_NFLV01000054.1 GCF_002161065.1 Eubacterium sp. An11
TTCCTAAAAGACCATAATGTACGATATAACTGCACAATCATAGATTTGCACGACAGAAGCGTTGTTGCCAGTATAACAGACCGGCATATCACAAGTGATCTTGCCATCCGTACCTTGCAGAAAGCATTGGAATCACAGCTGGCATTGAAAGGGGAATTGATTCTGCATTCAGATCAAGGAACACAATTTACGTCCAAAGCATTTGTAGAATTCTGCGAATCTGTTCCTGTGACACAAAGTATGAGCAAGGCGGGGTATCCGTATGATAATGCCCCTATGGAACGATATTTCAACACTTTGAAAAACGAACGCATTTACCTATACGAATATGATACCGAGAAATCCCTGTATTAAGCGGTAGAGGAATTTGCATATGTGGAATACATCATGTACGTCCTCATAGTTTCAATGGTTATTTAACGCCCTATCAGGCTAGGATTGCATAATGCGATAACCGGATTAGGTTGCTTAATTACTCTTTGGCAGGAACCTTTCACGTATGTCAAGGAGGTAGCTGCCAAAGGCAGTGCAAAGCAGCTTTTACATACCCTGGAGACTCCTGCATGATCCAAGCAGCAATCCAATATATTTTTAGCCACAAATGTTACAAACATGCTTGACCACAACAACCGTTGCTCGTATCAAACTTCAGTATACAGGTAAATCCACATTGTTATAAATGTGGGGTTACTTCATATTATCTAATCTGAGAGCGTATTCCTAATTTCGAAAGTCTATGCCATAATTATAAGCAAGCATTTTGATCTATTCTTTGCTGGAGAGTAAGTGTTTTACTATGTTTATGGGGGTATCTTATGCAAGCAAAACCTATTCCAAGGGAAAAGCGGTATCAGCTGGTTTTAGAATATCGTCAGAGAGAGCTTTCTGATTACAGTCGGTATCTGGAACATGATATCAAGTCGAGCCTTTTTATAAGTGAGTGAAACATCTCCGGCAGACAGAAATATTTATACAGCGACCTCAAGTAAAAAATTGTCAGGGTGGAACTGACCGCCAGTACCGACTAGAATCTAACAAAGACATTTTAACTTCTGAAACGTCTCTGTTTCATATGACCGGCAAAATATCCTACTACTAAGGACAGGAAAAAGAATTTTATTCCTGCATTACCATAACTGAGCAAAATATTATTATTTTTTATGTGCTCTCCCAGAATTCCGAATGCCAGAGCATCTTGTACAGAAATCTTTTGACTTTGAAAAATTGTAAAACACAAAAAAGCCATATCAACCGATACTTCCAAGTAGTTTACAAACAATAAAATACACGAGCGGATAATATTTGCAGAAGGACTTTGTACATCGGCCATAATAATGAGAGATAACAAATATGTAAGTGTATCTGTCATGCTGTAAATAATAAATAGCTGAAGAACCTGCAGCCATAATCCGTGAATCCCACATTTTTGCACCAACCCAAATACAATTACCGGAAGTAATATTTTTCCGAATGCCATCCATTCTACAATCTGCCTTCTGCGTTTCCAATCACATCCTCCCAATAGGTCTTTTATGGACGTCCATGGCAGACACATCATTCTGATCATCGTCAGGATATAACGTACACTCCTAGCTATTGCAAAATATCCTCTTCTTTCATCATATTTCTTTACATCTTGCATTACCTGAAAATTAGACTGCCAGGAACTTTGGAATGATACTTTTTTATCTTGCCTGAATTTTGCTCCGTATTTTTGTATGGTCTGGTGCATATATGCAATTCTGGTACGAAATGATTCCGCACTTTCACCTTTTTCCTTATGAATATAAAACCAAATTTGTTTTATTCCTGATAAAGCAAATAACTCCGGATCTTTCTGCTTCCACTCTATAAGCGCATTCCCCATGCTTGCAACGGCAATCTTTGCTGCATAACAAAACGGAAATCCATAAGTGCCTGCACTGATTATTGGAACAGCAATCCGCTCGATGTCTCCATGGCTCTTTATCTGTTCCACAATTGCGTAATAACACGATTCAAGAGCCTGCACTCTGGAAAAGCTACAAGTTTTGTAATTCCATTTTGATTCCTTTCTTGATTTTCCGTCAAATTCTGTTCCAACCACATGAATAACATAATCACACAGTCCATAACCACTTGTTGTAACTGCTTGACCGCGTTGACATCGTATTGTGTTGTACGCCTTTTTTTCATGACCATCCACCTTTTCACGAATCTTTTCTTTAAAAAAGCCGTTTTGTTTTTCCAGCCTGTCTATTTCCTTGTGGATATTTCCGTCAACCCCTTTTTCACTGCCCATTAAAGTAGGATTCGCTGCATTTATTATTGCATTAATTTTTTTTTCATTCAATTTTTCCTTTGCAGCAATTTCCCCTGTTTCTACGCCAAACATTGATGCTATACATTTGTCTTTTCTTCTGCATTTACTTCTCATTTTAATCTCTTTTCTCTTTAATTAATATACTAATATTTTAATTTACCTAATGTTGATTTTGCTTAAATTATAAATTTATTATAATATTGTTTTTATATAATATCATTTATTTGCTTAAAATCAAATATATATAATAAAATTTATTTATTATTTTTTTGATGTGTGATATTATAAAAAAATAAATAATAAATAATAATTATATAGCAATTTATAACAAAAAATGAGGAGAAGAACAAAAGATGAAAGAATATTTTAAAAAAGATTATTGGGAAAAAATACAAATTGATGGCCAAGATATCAAGCAACTAAGAACTATTACAAATTATGAACTGTTTTTAAAGGTAGCATATGATAAAGCAGATGAGATTTTTGACAGACGTTTTTCTGAGAGAGAAAATCAAAACGACAAAAATACAGATGGAACTACTGATAAAATATCAGAAAAAAATAAAGGAAAAGGAAAAATTTCAAAAAAAGTTATTCAATTAAAAAATTTAATACAAGTTATTGAAGACAAAATAGAGGAAAATAATCATCAAGGGGAACATCAAAAACTGGCTGCATTAACTTTGGGTAATGCTTATTTTCGATTAGCCTGGTGTCAAGAGGAGATATTCAAAGGTTCAAATAAAATGTATAAAAAGTCAGCCTCTTATTTCAACTGTCAAATTAATTCTGAGAATAATACAAACGATGATATAGATTTATTATTGAAATTGAATAAAGGAAAATATTTCAGAAATACAGCACGAATTGGGAAAAGAAGCTTGTATGAAAAAACGGTCGTAATTTTTGAAGATGTTGCTAATACTGTTTTTAATTTGTCAATAACGCCAGAGAAAAAAATACATATCTATTTGGATGCATTGATTAATATTGGGAGAGCAAAACGATATTACTATCAGTTTGATGAATCAACGAAAATATTTTGTGCAATTATATACGTCTTAAAAAAACATATTGATGTAGATATTCAAAAAACTTTGGATGACAGTACGATTTTAAATAATATTATAGCTAATAACAATGGGAATAGTGAAGCAACACTGTTGGAAACAATTATTAGTGAAGATAGTTCAATTGATAGCAATATTATATTTTATAAAGAATATGTAATACAGGCATTGATCCATATAGGAATCATTTTAAGGAAAGACAAAAAATATGATAAAGCAGAACAAATATTTCATTTAGTCACTGAGATTGATAAAGATAATATCGATGCAAAAAATAATTTAGGTGTCTGTTATCGAAAAACAAAAGGAAAACATGGAAAGGCGGAAGAGATTTTTGGTGAATTGAATAAAAAAGGCAATAAGTTTGCCTATGTGAATTTGTGCAAATGCTATCTTATGAGAAAAGATGATAAATATTACAATTGTTTTTCTGAATTAAAAGAACAATGCAAAAAAGGAAAAAGCATGCAGCTATATTTGATTTTAGGGGCATATTATCAGAAAGAAGAAAATTATGAAAAAGCTATAGAAATGTATCAAAAGGTGTATAATGCAAACCCTTATATTGCAAGAGGATGTATAGGTTTCAAAGCTTTGTATAATATTTCTCAATGTTTTATAAAACAAAATAACTTTGCACAGGCCAGAAAAATATTAAACTATATTAGAGATGTTTTGCAAAAACAAAAGAATGAACCCGATACCATGGTGGAGATTGATTATGGATGGTGTCTGATGCAAGAGGGCAATAACACAGAAGCGTTACAAGTGTATAAAAAAGCAAAGATAGATAATGAAAAAAATCCAGAAAAAACCGGACAGAGGAATTGGATGAGAATTTTAAATAATTTAGCGGAATGTTATATTCGTACAAATGACGTTGCTAAAGCTATAAGGACTTTGGACCAAGTAGCTACAATTGAAAAAAGAAACAGATGGGCTCTTTATTTGAGGAATGTGATCAATCTTAATGAAATTATAGATAATAAAAATATGGATGTAGCTCTTTTCGAAAAGGTTTATAAAGATTTTAGTGTTCTTGCACAATTATCTCCAGCACAGAGTCTTGAACAGTCAGGATGGGTAATAAGTGCCTGCTTATTGTATGATAAATATGATGCATTAAACATGGAAAATGATAAAAATAAAATTAAAGAAGAGATAATAAGAAAATTAAAATATCAAACGGAAAAAATAACATTAAAAAGTTTTTACTATTTGGCAAAATTTTTAAAAAAAGTATTAGAAAAAAATAATTGGGAAAATAAAGAAAAAGATGTTTTGTTTCGATGTTTTTGTCATATGAATTTAATGGAAGAAAGGGAATCACAAAACATAACACAACTAGAACATAAAAAAGGAACATTTACAGAGTTGATGGAAGGTCCCAATCTACATTTTATTGAACGAAAAGACCGAGCACAAATATTGGCAGATATTGTTATAATGTATAAAAATATCTTGGATATAAAAAACAAATGTTGTCATACAAATAAAAAAGAATATCCTGTGCACTATACAAAACTAAGTACGTTAAAATCCCTTTTAAAAGAACCTGGTGAGAATCAGGATACACCTAAATTAAGATTGTGGAATACTGCTTATATGAATGATTCCTATGAAGGAAAAGTTTTTGGAGATTTGTTAAATAAATTTGTTGTGCAGGATACGAAACATCAAATGTTGGAGAAATCCGAGAACAATGTGCTGGATACATTACAATATTTCTTTGAAAGTACATCACAAAACGTAGCAGACAGTATGGTGTATATTATCAGTTTCTCTGAGGAGATAAATAATTTTCAAATGTGGAATATTTATGCAGATTTAGAAAAGGGATGTGCTATACGCTTTAATAATGATTTTTTTGATATTAAAGAAGAATATAGTGACCCAATAGAAGACTTGGGGAATAATGCATATGCATTATACAGGGTACAATATTACGATTTAAAAAAGGATTCTTCAGTTAGTGATAAAGAAAACAAGTTTAAAAAATCTATGTTGAACATTTGGAATTGTATAAATCAAATAAAAACAACTCTTAAAGAGATTGAGGGAAAAATAGATCAAGAAAACGGTATAGGGAAGAAACTGTTCAAAAATGCTGAAACAGAAATAAGAGCTTTTGTTGCAGATCGTCTAAATGAAATACGATTTTTATTTAAAGACTGGACCTATGAATACGAAAAGGAATTGCGTTTGATTAGAAGTTCACGTTTTCCTAAAATCGACGAAGAAAATTTTGAAATACCAAAATTATACATTGATGTAGAAAGAGAAATCAGTGACTTGGAAGTAACTTTAGGTAAAAAAATAGAGGAAGAAACAGTTAAAGATTTAAATGTATGGCTAAGTCGTACAGGAAAAGTAAAAACAGTACATAATTTAAAAGAGAGAGAACTGGAAAAATAACATCACACATAATACTATTTATATAAGATTAAAAATTTAAAGGTTTATTCAATAAAAGAAAGAGATACTATAGTGGCTCAGTTGTCAAGACAAAAATCCAAGATTTTTATAATGAACTGATATAGTTGATAAGGGAGTAGATTAGGAGGAAGTTTCTCCTCGGATCCACGTATGCTTTATGCTGCATAAGGGAGCAACATTGCCGGATAATACCATTCTGCTGGTGTCTTATAATCAAGAGCAGAATGGAAACGCTCAAAGTTATAGCTGTGGAGAGCCGGGGGTGCGGACAAAAAGTTGGACTCCCCATGGACTCCGAAAGGAGTTAAATTAGAATGTATTCGCAAGACAAAATTGCTGTCACTTTAAAAGTCTATCATCAGTGTCAATCAGTAACCACCACGATTCAACTTCTTGGTTATCCGACCAGACGGACACTGTATACATGGATAGCTAATGAAGGCATCATTAAACCAAAACGAAAACCTTTGGAGCTGGTAAATATGGCAGATCATCCCCGGAATCCACCTGTTCAAGTAAAAATGGATGCCATTCATCGTTGCTTTGAACTTGGAGAAAGTATAAAATCAGTATCAGAAGATATCGGCTATACCAGAGCCAGCATGTACAGTTGGCGAAAAAAATATCTCCATGGAGGTGTTCCCGCATTGATGAATTGTAAAAATATTAAACCAAACACTCTTACAGAAGGTTCTTCTTCCAGATCATCTATTCCTGAACTGATGCAATTACAAGATCAGATCAGGAACATGCAGATGGAGATTGACATTCTGAAAGAAACTATCAATGTCCTAAAAAAGACCCCGGCATCGATCAGACGGCTCTCAAAAACAGGGAGAAGGCAGTGATCATCGATGCCCTGAAGAATAAATACTCACTGCCTGATCTACTAAAAAGGCTTGAACTATCAAAAAGCAGCTACTATTATCAGGAAGCTTCTATGAAAAAACCTGATAAATACAATGATATACGTGTCAGAATCCGTCTGCTTTTCAAGGAAAATAAACAGGGATATGGTTATCGGCACATCTATGGATTGTTAAAACGGGAAAAACGCACAGTTTCAGAAAAAGTGGTTCGACAGATTATGAGGGAAGAAGGACTTATTGTTATTTGTAAACGGCGCAGAAAATATAATTCCTATCAAGGGGAAATCTCTCCATCTGTGCCAAACAGGATAGAGAGGAATTTTCAGGCCGATAAACCAAACCAAAAGTGGCTGACAGATATTACGGAGTTCGCTCTTCCGGCAGGAAAAGTTTATCTTTCTGTACTAGTGGACTGTTTTGATGGCCTACTTCCCAGTTGGACAATCAGTACAACACCAGATTCTAAACTTGTGAACACAATGCTTGATCATGCCATATCCCATTTACCGGAAGGAGCTCATCCGTTCATTCATTCAGACAGGGGCTGCCATTACCGATGGCCAGGCTGGATAGAACGGATGAACAAAGCAGAATTGGAACGTTCGATGTCCAAAAAGGGTTGTTCTCCTGACAATGCAGCCTGTGAAGGGCTGTTTGGACGTTTAAAAAATGAAATGTTCTATAATCAAGATTGGACAGGCATTAAATTATCAGAATTTATTGACCTTCTAAATGAATATCTGCTGTGGTATAATACAAAGCGGATTAAAACATCTCTAGGAAATATGAGCCCATGGGAATATCGGCAAAGTCTCGGTTTGGTTGCATAACCAGTCCAAGAAAATGTCCGCACCCCCCGTCCGCTGTGGATATAACGTCCAATTGCCGCCCTTGCTTCTTTGATATTATTGTATTGTGTCAGATAGGCTTCTTCATATTTAAAACTGCGGAACCATCGCTCGATCATGATATTGTCTGCCCAGCGGCTTTTTCCATCCATGCTCTGACGGATTCCGTTCTCTTTGACGAAATCGATATACCGCTGGCTGGTAAATTGCCATCCCTGATCAGAATTCAAAATTCTGGGTTTTGCGACCTTGAATGCTTTTTCCAGAGCGGTGATCACCATTCTGGTATCCAAGGTATCATCCACTTCCCAGCCTACAATATAGCGGCTGTACCAATCAATGACAGCTGTCAGGTACAGATATCCACGATGGATCGGAATATAAGTAATATCGATTGACCAGGTCTGATTTGGTTTATCTATGACCGCATTACGGAGCAGATAAGGACATACTTTCGCCTGCTGCATCCGCTTGGACATGAAGTGATATACTAGTGTTGTAACAGTAGAGGCTAATAAGTTATAATCAATTTATCAAAGGGAGAAGGAATTATTATGCCACAAAGTTACACATCTGAATTTAAAAAGAAGATTGTCCGTCTTCATCTAGAAGAAGGACGCACTTACAA
>NZ_NFLV01000055.1 GCF_002161065.1 Eubacterium sp. An11
CAATCATCTACAGCATTGCGGAAACAGCAAAGGCAAACAACCTAAAACCGTATGATTACTTCGTATATCTCTTAGAAGAGATACCGAAACATATGGATGATACCGACCGGTCCTTTCTGAATGATCTGTTACCATGGTCACCAAATCTACCGGACGGAATCCGAAAGAACTGATAACCAGGGCTGCCGTGAGGCGGCTCTTAATTTTTCAAGGTACTCGCTATTGAGCGTGTACCATAAAAATAAGCTTTAGTTGGTCTCTATCAGTTCATTACAGTTTATGTTGGTTAAGTTTTGTTTTTATATTTTTTTGATATATATAGAATAGATTTTAGTATCCCGTTTTTATGAGAAATAAAACGTAGATTATCCCAATAATTATTTATAAATTATATATATTATAATAATTATTTATAAATCTATTATAATAAATTAAAATTTATTTAGTTGTATAACAATCTGTAAAAAAAATATCTCTCTGGAACAAATTTGTAAAAAATTTGAGTCACAAAATAATTTTATAAACCAACCATAACAATTTGATAAAAAATAAATTGATTTTAACAAAACCAAGAAAGGAGATTTATCATGAATGATATTAAAAGCAATCAGACACCATTCATCCACACATTTAGTCTGGAAACAATTTTGACATTTATAGAGGCCGAAAGGATTTGGCAAACATACAACATGGACAATCTCAAAAATAACAACGATGAATTTTGTGTCATGAAGTTCGCTAAAAATGGTTTGAGAATATATTTCAAATATCGAACAGAGAAAGAAATCCAGTATGATAAAGAGCACGCAGAAGTAAAAGTCGAATGGATTGTCACTCCATATAAAGTGCTCCACGAAGGACAACCTATGGGTGAAATTACTTTACTGGAAGAAATGAAGCAAGTTTTAATTCAACTGACTCAGATATTTGAACAGATTGAAAAAGAAACCAATACATTTTTTACAAAAAAGCTAAAAATGCGACGGATAGATTTGACCCGTGATATTCCTACACCGTCCACTATTTACAGTAGAGAGATTATCTCAGTATGCAAGGCAACACAACTACCTTACGGATATGATTTTTGGATTATGACAGAAAAGCAGAAAATAGAAAATAACTGGAAAGAAGAGGTTGCCTGCTTATATAAAAATAAAAGCAAGGGAATTCAGGGAAAGATATATGATAAAAACCAGAACTTACAAGATTTCGGACATTATCCTGTGGAAACCAGACAGCACAAAGGTCTTCTCCGTTTTGAAATTTCTCTCAGTAGAAAATGTTTAAAAAAGCAAGGACTTTTAGATCCCGGTTCTTCGGAGACGTCTCTGTTCCGGGTGATGGAGCAGGCTTCTTCCTTATTCAATACTTATTTTTTGGAAATATTTGATAATGGCTCCATGCTTTCCAAATCGTTACTTGAGAAATATATCGCAAAGGAATTTCCTACCAGAAATAAAAAAAGAACAAATATGCTGGATTTAAACAGAATCTACAATATATGTCGGAAAAAGGGCTTAGAATTTAATCCAGCAGATTTTCCTGGAAGTGTAAAAAAGCTGCGCAATATACGAAAAGCATATAAAGAAATCCATTTGTCGCCTATCTCATTATCGGATGACTGTCCTTATATTCCTTCGTTCCGGGAGATGTTTTATGGAATACAGACAAATACATTTAGTAACTTTGCCAAAAAACATACAAGAGGAAAAGAGGTGGCGTGGAACAATGAGCAATAAAAATATTGCACTCTATACATTTGAAGAAGCAAGAGAAATCTTAAAATGCAGCAAAGTAAGGCTCCGGGAACTGCTAGATACCGGGGAACTCCGGGGATTTCGCCTTGGCAAATATAAATGGAGGATTCCCGAAGAAGCGCTGCTGGATTATATCAAGAAACAAATGACCGCACAGACAGATAAATGAGATATGGCAGCTACTAAAAGTAGTTCAGCATATCAGAAACCAGAGTACTTAGACAAATCAACAATAATTGTCAACAGCAGAATGTTTTAGTATAATGAAAAAAGGGCTGCCTTCGTACTCTGGGGAAAGGGTGATACATGAGACCGGCGAAGCATTTGGAGACGGCACACACATTCTCTTTGTGAATGGAGTCTATCGCAGTGAGACTCCTCTTGGAAAATTAATGCATGATTTTTCCTGCACACAGCCATCCCAGATGCATTACAAGGTTCTGGCCGACCGGGCAAGATATTTTAAAGAGAGCAAGGAGGGAATCGCTATTATGTGTAAAGCTATGGAAGATATGCGAAATCAGGCACTAAAAGAAGGAATTAAACAAGGAAAGATAGACGTAGCCTTTCGGATGGTGAAAAAAGGAGACTTTAGCGATGAAGAGATTGCGGAGCTCTCCGGACTGTCTATAGAAGAAATCAAAAAATTATCCACCGGGGAAACGATAGAATAAATATCCCCTGAATGACATAATTTTATTATTTTGTGTAATGAAGAAAGCATCCTGTATATAAAAATGTAGGATGTTTTTTTGTTGCACCCGTTTTCTGACTGTTTTGAATGATACACCATCTTTCCGGTAACCAGTAGTTTATAAGATTCATAAAGAAAGAGGTGTAACAATGCAAAGAGGTCTTGGAAGTATCTGGTCAAAGATTGCGGAAACTGTCGGCGTGTGCATCGCACAGGTCATCACTGAACTGATGCAGTACCGAAGCAACAAAAAAGACTGACAGTGTGCAAAAGATAACGGAGCATATTCTATGTTCCGTTATCATGGGAAGGAGGAAAATAAGTGGTCATAGAACAGTTAAAACGGAAATTGTATGCAAAGATTCATACAGAATACCTGTCTTATGAAAAAGGAATCTGCGGCATGGCTCCTGAAGAAGTGTTTGAAAGGGCATATGAAATCACTACGATTCAGGAGATTTACGGGAATCTTCTTGAGATCGTGCCCAAAACAGATTACGAACAGGCCAGGGAACTTCTCTCAGAGAAGAATCTCCTGTTTTGTTTTTATCAGCAATGGTTAAAAACAGAGGAATCTATGAAAGATGAACTAACAGCGATAGCGGAACAACTGCTGACAGAATGGAAAAACGCTGCAGGAAGGAGGATGGCTGGATGATGAAAAAAATGATATCCACAAAAGGACTTTCTACAGAAGAATGGCTCCGTTACCGCAGGCTCGGTATCGGTGGGAGCGATGCTGCAACCATCCTTGGAATCAATCCCTATAACAGCATCCTCCGGCTCTGGGAAGACAAGACCGGACGATATCCTGTAGAAGAAACAGAGAATGAATACACACATTTCGGGCATGTGATGGAGCCTATTATAAGGAGGGAATTTGAGCGGCGGACAGCTTATCGAGTACGCCGCTCGAATTTTATCCTGCAAAGTACAGAGTATCCTTTTATGCTGGCTGACCTGGACGGTATCACAAGAGATGATGAGGGAAATCTTTGTATCTGGGAAGCTAAAACAGCATCGGAGTTTAAGCGGACAGTCTGGGAAAAAGAAATCCCGGAAGAATACATGGCACAGCTGCAACATTATCTTGCGGTGACTGGGTATCAGAAAGCGTATATCTGTGCTGTGGTGGGCGGTAATTCTTTCTACTGTCATGAAATCCAACGGGATGAAACCTACATTTCCAAGTTAATTGATATGGAGAAAAACTTTTGGGACTGTGTCCTCACCGGAATCCCGCCAAAACCAGATGGCGCTGCTGCTACTGCCAGTTATCTGGGAGAGAAATATAAGGCAGGACAAAAATCAGAGATCATCCTTCCGCACGATGCGGAACAGCTGGTAGAAACCTACGGAAAACTGGAAGAATCCATCCGTCATCTGAAAACACAGAAGGAAACCGTATCCAATCAGTTAAAAGCCATGCTGGGTGAACATGAAACAGGGCGGACAAAACATCATATCGTTTCGTGGAAAACCATAGTCAAACATACAACAGATGTGGATAAAGTAAAAGAGCATCTGGGAGAAGCCTATAAAGACTGCCTGAAAGAAAGCAGCTATCGAAAATTCTCTGTAGCATGATACGATTTCTCTGTAAAAAGATGTCTTATGATCAATAAATATAAAAGAAAGAAGGGTCACGATGGCAGAAACAAAAAATGCAATCAATAAACCAAAGGAAATCCGCCTGCTCCGTGCCGACGAGATTGAATGCCGGGCCGGTATCATCCGCAGGAACGGCCTGTCCCTGTTATTATATAAAGACGCGCGGGTAGACCAGAACATTTTAGATGAGACTTTCGGCATCTATGGATGGAAACGGGAACATCGTTCCATCAATGGCCTGTTATTCTGTACCGTAAGTATCAGGGGTGCAGATGGGGAATGGGTCAGCAAGGAGGATGTTGGTACTCCGTCTTATTCAGAATCAGAAAAAGGCGCCGCCTCTGATTCCTTTAAGCGGGCCTGTTTTAATATCGGTATCGGAAGGGAGCTTTATACGGCTCCCTTTATCTGGATTCCAGCAGATAAAACCGATATCGAAGAAAAAGACGGGAAGCTCCGGACACGGGACAGCTTTTATGTATCTTCTATCTCCTATCACCAAGAGCATCGCTTAATCTCTTCCCTGTCTATCTGCAACCAGAAGGGTACCGTGGTGTATTCTATCGGGGAGATTCCTGATGCTGTCGAAAAAGAATCCCGGCAGCCGGAACATTCATCAGCTAGGGGCTCAAAAAAGAAAGGCTTATCAAAAACCCGCCTTACCGCATTATCAAAAGAAATGAAACGGACCGGTGTTTCAGAATGGGATATTTTAAAACGGTACGATATCCATTCTCTGGCAGAGATGGACGAGGAAATTTATCTGCGAGCTATGGAAGCCTTGAAAAAGACCAAAGATAAAGCAGCATAGAGGGAGGGAAAGATCATGGATTACTATACATTTACTGACAAGTTGTTGGAAAGATTATCTAATGAACTTGGAAGCAACTACCATATCCATCTGGAGGAAATCAGCCAAAATAACAGTACGGCCGAAAAAGGGTTTCTCGTCCAGAAAGAAGGAGAACCCATATCTTCAACATATTCTCTTGGAAAATATTATAACGATTATCTTGCCGGGCAGACTATGGAAAACATCATAGAAAATATCCTCACAGAACATGACAGATTTGAGCAGCTCCTCTCCTTCCCAACTCCAAAGGAGCTGTCAGACTACAGCAGGATAAAAGACCGGCTTTATTTGCGGCTCATCAACCGGCAATGGAATAAAAAATATCTGAAAGATAAAATGTACCTTCCTTTCCTTGATCTGGCCGCCGTTTTCTGTATGGATATGCGGGATTTATCCGGTACAGAGCTGCTGGCAGAACAGACCGGGGTTGCCGTCCTCACTGAACAGTTCCGGCAATGGGACGTATCTACATTTACAGTATTAGTGGATGCCATACATAACATGGAGAAAAACGGAGATTTCGTCTTACAGAAGTTAGACGAGCAGGTATCAGATGCAAAGATTGGGACTGACAGTAAAGAGAATCTATCAGAACCGGAAATGTGGCTGATACGAGATGCGACAGAACAATACTTGAATGCTGCTGCCCTTCTCTTTCCTGCTTTACTGGAAAATGCCGCAAAAGTGTTTAGAAAAAGTTTCTACATTATCCCCGCGTCTGTCCACGAACTTCTTCTCCTGCCGGACGGGGAAGGATTGAAACCGAAAGAATTAAAACAAATGCTGGAGAAGACAAACCACTCTCTCACCGTAAAAGAAGAATGGTTGTCTGACTCCATTTATCATTATGACGCAGAAATGAAAAAACTGTCCATCGCAGTTTAAAAAAATCAAAAATCATACTATGACGAGGAGGAATTATTTATGAAAACAACGACAGGAACGATATTTGAAAACCGCCGTACCGTCTGGGACGGCCTGGGAAAAGATGTGCGTGGTGCCAGTACAGCGGAAGAAGTTCTGGAATTGGCAGACCTTAATTGGCAGGTGGAACAAAAACCAATCTACACAGAAGATGGCATAAAAATACCAGGATACAGAGCAAATATCCGCGCGACAGACCAATATGCTCTTGGTGTTGTCAGTGATAAATACAAAGTCGTTCAGAATCAGACGGCTTTTGCTTTCAGTGAGGAACTGCTAAAGCACGGGTTCCGTTATCAGTATGCCGGCGTCTTCCAGCAGGGACGGAAAACATGGGTATTGATCCAGATACCAGACCAATACATCATCAACGGAGAAAGAATTTGCAGTTACTTGGTGTTCCTGAATTCTCACGATGCCAGCAGTTCTTTTAAAATCGCCATCACACCAATACGGATACTCTGCTCTAACATGCTCAACCTGGCTTTGGGAAACGCCAGACAGGTTTGGTCTTTTAAGCACAGCCGTAGTGTGGAAAACAATGTCCACGATGCACTGGAAACCATGGAACGAAGCGTAGATTATATGGAAGAACTGGGAATGCAGATTGAAAAGCTTGGAAATATCCCAATGGATAAAGAAGCTGTGGAACGGAATGTCCATCTCCTGCTCCCTGTGCCAGAGCAGGCAACCGCTTTACAGGAACAGAATGTCAGAAAACAGAGAAAAGATATGCTGACCAGATTTTATGAAGCTCCAGATTTACAGCATGTGGGATTCAATGCGTACCGTTTCATTAATGCCGTCAGTGATTTTGAAACACACAGCAGACCGCTCCGGGAGACAGCAACCTACCGAGAGAATCTTTTTGAGAGGAGTCTGGATGGCAATCGGCTGGTGGATAAAGCGATGAAGTTAGTAGGATAAAAGGAAAGGCCAACCCTATACATGATTTCACTCATGTGTAGGGTTGGCATGGAATAAAAATAAATCTGTCATATAAAGTAACATTATTTTTTCATGGCTTCGATGAGAGCCAATAAAGCTTGTATTTCTTCTTCAGTTAAACCAGATAAGTCAATCTCGTACTTTTTTTCCAATCCCAAAAGATAATCCGTAGATACATTAAATATCTTAGCTATGTGAATCAATATATCATAAGAAGGCAAACGGATGCCAGTTTCATAAGCACTGATAACAGATTTGGTAATTCCCAGCTTTTGTGCCAATTGAGCCTGAGTCCAATTTTTCTTTAGCCGCAAAGTTTTCAAATTGTTGCCAAAATCAACCATTGTAAACCTCCTTTGCAATAGTTTACTATATAAGTTGTATTTAATTGGTTGATTATATTTTGATTTAGTTGACCGCGAAAACATAAGCAAGTATAATAAACTTGTTATTTATAGACACCAATTACATAAAAAGTCCAGCTAATAAATGTCAATAGATAAATGAAAAATATTTTTCATCAGAAAAAAGGGCAGACTTTCCCCTTGGTGATAATATCATTTTTAAAAAGATATTGATTCGTTGGATTTG
>NZ_NFLV01000056.1 GCF_002161065.1 Eubacterium sp. An11
ACCCGGCGGGGCATCCGCAGGCAGGCCAGAGAAGATATCCGGCAGTTAGCCTATGAGCAGAAATGCGCAAAGATAGCAAAGCGCCGGGAAGAGCGGGCGGAGAAGGAAAAGCTCCGTGCCAAAAAGAAACAGGCTGCGCAGGACGCCCGCCTTGCTGCACGGCAGACGAAAGCGGCCCGCAAGGCAGAGGACCGAAAGGCAAGGGAGACGCAAGATGATAAGGCTGTACAAAAAAGTGCTTCAAAATCCCGTCAGACAGCATCCCAGTCTTCCGCCAGGAAAAAGAAACGGAAGTTTCAGACCATAGAGGACTACCTTCCGATTGAAAAGATTGCCCACGGTGTCATTTACACAACGGATGGACGGTATGTAAAGATCCTGGAAGTCGAGCCCATCAACTTCCTGCTCCGAAGTGCCAGGGAGCAGATGGGGATCATCTACAGCTTTATCAGCTACCTGAAGATCAGCCCGGTAAAGCTGCAGATCAAGATGATCTCCAAACGGGCGGACATCAACCAGCATCTGGAGAAATCCAGACAGGAGCTGGAAAATGAAACGGATCCCCGGTGCCGGGAGCTGCAGGAGGATTACCTGAAGTTTGTCCGGAACCTAAGTTCCAGGGAGGCCGTTTCCCGGCGGTTTTTCCTTGTTATGGAATATGAACCTTTTAACGTCAACCGGAAGGTGACGGAACGGGAGATCTTAGAGTCTCTTGAAACGACGGCGCAGACAGCCAAGACCTTTCTGTACCAGTGCGGCAATGAGGTGACAGAACATGAAAATCCGGATGAGTTTACCACGGATGTTTTGTACACCCTCTTAAACCGCTCCCTTTGCGCCACCCATCCCTTGCAGGAGCGCATTGCTTCCGTACTAGCACGGTACGCCAAGGAGAACCGGCCCGACGAGGACATCCGCATCAGTGAATTTCTCTCCCCGGAAACCCTGGATTTCCGGCACTCCAGCTATGTGCTGATCAACGGGGTCTACCACTCCTATCTGTACGTACCGTCATCCGGCTACAAAAGCCGGGTGGTGCCGGGGTGGCTCTCCCTTTTGGTAAACGCCGGGGAAGGCATTGACGTGGATTTTTACCTCCACCGGCAGCCAAAGGATAAGATCCAGCAGCGGCTGGGACAGCAGATCCGGATCAACCGTTCCAAGATCAAGGACGCCTCGGATACCAATACCGACTATGATGACCTGGATTCCGCCATCCGCTCCGGTTATTTCTTAAAACAGGGGCTGGCGAATAATGAAGACTTTTATTACATGAGCCTTCTCATTACCGTCACAGCCTCTACTTTCGAGGAACTGCAGTGGCGGGTACAGGAGATGAAAAAGCTCCTGATCTCCCAGGACATGGACCTGAGAACCTGCTACTTTCTGCAGGAGCAGGGCTTTTTATCCACGCTGCCCCTGGCATCTCTGGATAAGAAGCTGTATCAGCTTTCCAGGCGGAACGTTTTAACCAGCGGGGCGGCAAGCTGCTATCCTTTTGTCAGCTACTCCATCTGTGATGACAACGGGATTTTATTTGGTGTCAACAAGCACAACAACAGCCTTGTCATTGCGGATATCTTTGATTCCAGGCAGTACAAAAATGCCAACGTGGCGATCCTGGGCTGCTCCGGTGCAGGGAAAACCTTTACCATGCAGCTTTTTGCCACCCGGATGCGGCGCAAGAACATCAAAGTCTTCATCATAGCGCCGCTGAAAGGGCATGAGTTCTACCGGGCCTGCAAGAATATCGGCGGGGAGTTCATCCAGATTTCCCCCGCCAGCCGGAACTGCATCAACATCATGGAGATCCGGAAAACGGATAACTCCGTCAATGAGCTGCTGGACGGTCCTTCCATGGACAACTCGGCACTGGCCGGGAAGATCCAGAAGCTGCATATCTTCTTCAGCCTGCTCATCCCGGACATGACCCATGAGGAGCGGCAGCTTCTCGATGAGGCGCTGATCAAGACCTATGCCAAAAAGGGGATCACCCACAAAAACGAGTCCCTGATCGATCCGGCTCATCCGGACCGGTATAAACCCATGCCGATCCTGGAAGATGTCTACGATATCCTGATGGAAAGCGATGACACGAAACGCATGGCCCACATCTTAAACCGGCTGGTCCACGGCTCTGCTTCCTCTTTTAACCAGGAAACCAACGTGGATCTGACCAATAAGTATACGGTTCTCGATATCTCCGAGCTGACCGGGGATCTATTGACAGTGGGCATGTTTACCGTCTTGGATTATGTCTGGGATATCGCAAAGGAGAACCGAACGGAGGAAAAAGCCATCTTCGTGGATGAGGTCTGGCAGCTCATCGGTGCGTCCAGCAACCGCCTGGCTGCAGAATTTGTCCTGGAGATCGCCAAGATCATCCGGGGATACGGCGGTTCTGCCGTCTTTGCAACGCAGGATTTAAACGACTTTTTTGCCCTGGACGACGGCAAGTACGGAAAGGGAATCATAAACAACTGCAAGACTAAACTTGTCCTGAACCTGGAAGACGAAGAGGCGCAGCGGGTCAAACAAATCCTACATCTTTCCGAAACGGAGCTTCTTAACATTACGCACTTCCAGCGGGGCAATGGCCTGATATCCACGAATAACAATAACATTACTGTGGAATTTAAGGCATCCGCCCTGGAAAAAGAGCTGATCACTACGGACCGGCAGGAACTTCTGGAGATCCTGGAACGGCACAGACAAAAAGCAGCCGGGTAACGATGCCAAAGCAACCCATGGGGAGTGTCTGATGCAGGGCAGGCACTTCCTTTTTTCATTCCCCTGTACCTTTTGAAAAGGAGGAGACTTATGAAACGAATCAAAACCCACATCCTCCGCCGCTGTTTCGCTTTCCTGATGGCAGCCATCGTCCTTGCGGGGACAGCCATCACAAGCCCCATGACAGCCCATGCGGCGGATGGAACCCTTAATTTCCAGACCGGTGAATTAATCTCTTATGGCGATTACTACACCACAAAGATGTCTGTGGATAACAACGGCACGGCCTACTGTGTCCAGCCCATGAAGAAAACGCCGGCGGCGGGCAGCTATCAGTACGACCTGCTGGGAAAAGACTCTGCGCTCCGCAAAGCGCTCTACTACCTGCCCGGCGGTTACGGCTATGAAGAGCAGAACATCGCCGGCACCTATTTAAGCGGCTGGTCTGAAAATGACCGCTACGTAATCGGTCATCTGGTGGCTTCCTATGTGTACAGCAATTACGACGCCGGAAGCGGAGCCTTTTATGGCGCGCCCCAAAGCTACATTGATAAGGCGGTGGAGATCGCCAATGCGATCCAGGGACTGCCTGCGCCGCCGGACTCCTTCCGTGCCTTTATCATTCCGTCTGACAGCAACCAGACCGTAGCGGGATGCTGGTACGAAAAGCCCTACGGCTGGATCGAGATCCAGAAATCCACGGCAAACAGCTCCGTTTCTGACGGGAACGGCAATTACAGCTTAAAAGGCGCTCAGTATGGCATCTATCAGGGCAGCAACCTGGTAGAGACATTGACCACCGATGAGAATGGCTATGCCAAATCCGGAGATCTTGAGGTCGGCAGCTACACGATCAAAGAGCTTTCTCCGTCTCCTGGATACGCCCTGGATACCAATGCCTATGATGTGACCGTTTCTTCCAATGAAACAGCAAAAGCAGAGGTCAAGGAAATCCCCCAGAATAATCCCCTCTCCCTGGTGCTTCAGAAGCTGGATGCAGACTTAAAGGATGCCATTCCCCAGGGCGCTGCCAGCCTGAAGGATGCGGAGTTTACCGTGAAGTTCTACACCACCATCTCCGATACGGATCCGGCTGCAGGCGGCAGTGAGCCTGCCCGCACCTGGGTATTCCGTACAGGAGAAGACGGGGAGATTTCCTTTACGGAGGAATACAAGGTCAGCGGAGGTGCGTTCTACTACGCAAGCGACGGCAAAACGCTGTGCGTGCCTCTTGGAACCGTGACCATCCAGGAAACCAAAGCGCCAGCAGGCTACCAGCTCAATGAAACGGTGTTCGTTCTGCCGATTTCCAGTAGCGGTACGGAAGAAACTGTCTCTGCTTACCAGGCGCCGGATGTACCGGATGCTGTCATCCGGGGCGGTGTCAAAGTACAGAAACGAGATCTGGAAACCGGCGGCACCACGCCCCAGGGCGGCGCTACACTGGAAGGCGCTGAGTTTGCCATCACCTCATTAAATGAGAACCCGGTAGTCGTCGATGGAACGACCTATCAGAAGGATGAAGTCGTCCTGACCATCAAGACCGATGCCTCTGGACTGGCATCCACTGCTGCGGACGCTCTGCCTTACGGCAGTTACCGTGTAGATGAAGTGACGCCTCCCACCGGTTATTTAGGGGAAGGCACCCTCTCCGCTGAGTTTACCATCTCTAAGAACGGGGAAATGGTGGACCTGACTGGAGAAGACAGTTCCATCTCAAACCAGATCATCCGGGGCGGTGTCAAAGTGCAGAAACGTGACATCGAAACCGGGAAAGCTGCCGCTCAGGGCGGTGCTACCTTGGAAGGCGCAGAATTTACCATCACCAGCTTAAATGCCAATCCGGTGATCGTGGACGGGGAAACCTACGAAAACGGGGAAATCGTCCTGACGCTTGTGACGGATGAGAAGGGGCTGGCTTCCACGGCGAAAGATGCCCTGCCTTACGGCCATTACCGGGTGGATGAGACAAAAGCACCGGAAGGGTATCTGAACGAGGGCCGTATCTCCCTGGAATTTGACATCACGGAAGACGGCAAGATCGTGGAACTGACCGAAACCGGCTCATCCATTGAAAACCAGGTCATCCGTGGGGACCTGGAGCTTGTTAAAGTCAGCGACGGGGATCTGTCCCGTCTCGCAGGCGTACCGTTTACTATTACTTCCAAAACAACCGGCGAGAGCCATACCATCGTGACCGATAAAAACGGTTATGCCAGCACATCCGCAGAGTGGAACAAACATACCTCCAATACCAACCGGGGTGAGACTGCGGAAGACGGCATCTGGTTTGGAACCTCCGAGCCGGATGACTCCAAAGGTGCCCTGATCTATGATACTTACACCATCGAAGAACAGCGCTGCGAAGCCAATGAGGGCAGAAACCTTCTTACCTTTGATGTAGAAGTGTACCGGGACTCTGTTACCATCGACCTGGGAACGCTGACCAATGACAAGGTGGAGATTGCTACAACCGCACTGGATAAAGAAAGCGGCTCCCATATGGCAAAGCCCGATGACAAGGTAACGATTGTGGACACGGTTGAGTATGAAGGGCTGAAAAAAGGCGTGGAGTACCGGGTGGTCGGCACGCTCATGAACAAAGAAACCGGGGAACCTTTTGAAATTGATGGGAAACCGGTCACAGCAGAGACGACCTTTACGGCGAAAAAATCTACCGGCAGCGTGGAAGTAGAATTTACCTTTGACGCTACGGGCCTTGGCGGAACTACCGTGGTCTGCTTCGAGGAACTGTGGCAGGATGACCTGAAAATGGCTGTTCACGCCGATATCGAGGATCAGGACCAGTCCATCTTCTTCCCGGAGATCGGTACTCAGGTGAAAGATTCCGAAACCGGCCTTCAGATGGCTCACGCGGATGAGGAAGTGACACTCATTGATACCGTATCCTATTCCAACGTACCCGCCGGAGAAGAGCTTACCCTGCAGGGAATCCTGATGGATAAAGAAACCGGGGAAGCATTGGAGATTGACGGGGAAACCGTGACTTCTGAGCTGACCTTTACACCGGAAAGCACGGAAGGGACCGTGGATGTGGAGTTCACTTTCAACGCCACGGAAGCGGCAGGCAAGACACTGGTTGTCTTTGAATCTCTATATTATGGGGAGGAAGAAATCGCTTCCCACCAGGATCTCGATTCACCGGAGCAGACCCTGGTCCTGCCTTCTGTCAGCACCACTGCAAGAAATCCGGAACTTGGGAACCAGACCGGTCTTGCGAAAACGGAAGCATCCATTACGGATACAGCCGAATATACCAACCTCATTGCCGGGGAAACCTTCACGATCCGCGGCACGCTGATGGATCAGGAAACCGGCGAAGAGCTGCTGATCGATGACAAGCCCGTAACGGCTGAAGCAGAATTTACCCCGGAGGAGACTTCCGGAACCACCGAGCTGACCTTTACGTTTAACGCAGAGGCACTGGCCGGAAAAACACTGGTGGTCTTCGAGGAAATCTTTTATAAAGATCAGGTGGTTGCGTCCCACAGGGACATTTCTTCCGATCCGCAAAGTATCTACTTCCCGCAGATCGGCACCTCTGCCACAGACGGGGAGGACGGGGATCAGGAGATCCTGGCCGACAGCGAGGTAACCATCAAGGATACGGTTTCCTATGAAAACCTGATTCCCGGGGCATCCTATCTCTTAAAGGGCGTGCTGATGGATCAGGAAACCGGGGAAGAACTGCTTCTTGACGGCAATCCGGTCACGGCTGAAACCGCATTTACACCGGAAGAGCGCAGCGGCTCCGTAGAGGTTGTATTTACCTTAGACGGCAGCTCCCTTGCAGGAAAATCCCTGGTTGTCTTTGAAACCCTCTACTATGTAGATGCAGACGGGACACAGCGGGAGATCTGCTCTCACAAGGATATTGACGATGCGGGACAGACCGTACATCTCTCCGAAAATCCTCCGGAAGTACCGGAAGA
>NZ_NFLV01000057.1 GCF_002161065.1 Eubacterium sp. An11
CGGAAACTGACGCAGGACCAGGTGGTTTCCAAACTGCAGCTTATGGATCTGGACATCACCCGGAGCATCTACTCTCAGATCGAAGGCGGTACCTACAGCATCCGCATCTCGGTCCTTGCAGGCCTGGCCCAGATCTTTCAGGTGGACTATAATACCTTCTTTCGGGACGTCCATCTTCCAGGTTCAGAATAATTCTACTTTCCAGACTTTTCCGCTTTCTCTTCGTTCTGACCGTGGCACACATTCTTCCCGGTTTCGCACGAAACTGGCACGGTTTTGCGATTGTGCCGTAAATTTCCCCATGTTACAATAGGTACTGTCAAAATTATATGCAGCGAAAACGCAGCGCATCCAAAGGCGGCAGCCTCCCGCCCGGATTGGCTGCGTTTTTTCGTGCAGGGAAAGGAGGTTTCCCTTCAACAACTTCATATGGCTTTGCAGAAGTAGTCCGCATTGACCGGGCTGCTTTTGCTTTTTGAGGCAGGAAATTATAAGCACGGGCGGGAAAAGCAATCCCGTCCGTTTTTTCAAGATCAATGAAGGAGGTCATACATGAAACAGTTACCTGCAAACTCTTCACCGGAGAAAAAGCGGACGGTCTGCTACGGGAAATACCTCTACGCAGCCTTCCTGCTCTTTACGCTTATCGCAGCGAATGTCCAGCCGGTGCTTGCTTCCAATATGTGGGACAAGGCCAATGAGATCATGAAGGATGTCTACAACCAGATCGTCCTCATATCCACCATTGCCGCCGTAGTGACCGCATCCGTGGCGCTGCTTTTGATGAATTTCTCGAAATCCGGCAAGACCGTGGATGAGAGCCGTGCCTGGCTGAAGCGGATCATCATCACCTGGGCGATTCTGAACGGCCTTGGTTTTATTATGGCATACATTACCCCGTTCTTTGCCGGAGGCACATACAGCGGATAAGCCCGGAAAGGAGGAAACCACATGGGAATACTGGACGGAATCGTGGAATGGATCGCAGAACAGGTCATGAACATCCTGGATCTGATCACCACTTCAGTCCTGGGCGCCCTCGGCTGCTCCATGGACACGTTCCTGCGCTATTTTCCTGCAGCTGAAACCATGTACGATGTGTTTCTTGCTTTGGCTCTTGGCCTCATCCTCTTAAACTGGGTGTGGCAGCTTTTCAAGAACTACTTCATGGGTGCCGGAATCGAAGCAGAGGATCCCCTGAAACTTTCCATCCGTTCATTTATTTTTATCTTCCTGGCCTTTTATGCGGAAGACATCGTGAACCTGCTCCTTGGTATCGCCGGGACGCCTTATGACTGGATCTTAACGGAGGAGCTTCCCTCCCTGGATTTTGCCAGCTTCAATTCAGTCATCACCGTCATCCTGGGTGTATGCGCCAATGGAGCCGTGGCGATTATCGCCCTGATTTTAGTTTTGATTTTGGCGTGGAATTACATCAAGCTGCTTTTTGAAGCAGCGGAGCGCTACATCCTTTTGGGAGTGCTGGTCTATACGGCGCCGGTTGCCTTTGCCACAGGTGCCTCCCAATCCACCGGGAACATCTTCAAATCCTGGTGCCGGATGCTGGGCGGGCAGTTCTTCCTGCTACTGATGAACGCCTGGTGCCTGCGGCTGTTTACCAGCATGGTCGGCACTTTCCTCGCAAACCCGTTATCACTCTGATGAAAGGAGGAGTCCATGAAATACAAGAAACCAATCCTCACTGCCCTGGTACTGGTTTCCTGCCTGGTGTTGTTCTGCTCCATGCCGGTCTTTGCGGCAGAGCTGACAGAAGCCCAGGTGGAGGAAGCCGTAGCAGAACAGGGAAAGGAAGCCGTGACCGGAAATGTGTTCATCTGGTTCCTCTGTGCTATTGCTTTCCTCAAGGTTTCCCAGAAGATCGACAGCTTTATGGCATCCCTGGGGATCAATGTAGGAAACACTGGCGGGAACATGATGGCGGAGCTGCTCATTGCAGGCCGGGGCCTTGCCGGAGCCTTCCACGGACATGGCGGTGGCGGCGGATACCGCAGGGCATCCTCTCCTGGAAGCGCAGCCGTTGGCGGCAGCTTTCTCTCCGGCGGCCTTGCCGGGGCGGTGGGACGCCAGGTACAGCGGGAAGCCGTCAATGCTGCTACCCATTATTCGGAAGGCCCCAGCGTCGGGAATATGCTCTATCAGTCCTCGCTCAAGAAAGGCGGAGACTTTGCCAATAACGTGATCAGCAATATCGCCCAGGGCAATTACGGGCAGGTCGGCTCTATCAAAGGGGAGGATGCGGCAAAAGCCTATGCCTCCTACATGGGAATCGACACCTCTGCTCCGGACGCTGCCACCTACTCGAACATGGAGATCGGCGGCGGACGGATGACCGGCGTGGAAAAAACGGATGCCGGCAGCCGGGAATTTGCCCTTTACAGTGCTGACCAGTACGCAGCCCCTACCCATGGCAGCTTTGAGACAGTCCAATCCGTGGACGGTGCTGCCTGGTATAAGCAGTACGCACAGGATACGGTGGAGAAAACGCCGTATGACGCTGGCAATGGAAAAGTCGCCTACAACGAATCCATTGTCCAGAAGCTGCCGCCTGCCCCGCAGCGAAAGGGCCGGATGTAAATGGCGGAGCAAAGCTCCGGCCTTGGGGAAGCTGTCGATGTAGGCACCAGTGCAGCCTCCCACTTACAGGCCATGAAGACCGCCGCCCATCTGTCCAAGACCGTGGCGGGTGCGGCAGCCGGTCCCTTTACAGCAGCCATCAGTGCTGCCATCGCAAACCGGCATACTCTTTTGAAAGCCGGAGCCGTTATCCTGGGGTTTTTACTGCTTCCCGTGCTGTTCATCCTGATGCTGCCGGGGCTGATCTTCGGATCTCTGACAGAAAACACCGGGGCTTTAAACAGCAATGCCCTGATCAATGAGAATATCCAGAACGCCAGGCAGGCGATTGTGGAAGTCCTGGAAGAAAGCCATGCGGATCTTTTAGAAGAGATCAACACTGCCATTGCAGCGCTTCCGGAGGGCTCCACCGTACAGATCGTAGATCCCTATGAGACGACCATAGCGGTCAATGCCCACCTGCTGATCTCCCAGTTCTGTGCCAGCCAGGATGATTATGAAAATATCAATATCGACAAACTCCAAAGCCTGATCCGGGAAAACAAGGACGGGCTTTTTTCTTATGATGTAGCGGAAGAAACCGTTTCTGTGGAAGTGGAGACGGAAGCCGCAGAAGGGGAAACTCCTCAGACGGAAACCGTTACATTTACCCGCTATACCTATACCGTTTCCTTTGCCGGTGACGCCTATTTTGCTGACCATGTATTTTACTTGAGCGAGGAACAAAAGGAACTGGCGGAAAACTACGCCAGTAACCTGACACTCTTCTTTGGCGCTGCCTCCGGCACGGCTATGGCGATCAACTTAAGTGATGAGGTGCTTGCCTACCGGCCACTGGTATCCGAGATTGCCGCCCGGTATGGGATGAGCGATTATGTGGAGCTGATCCTGGCCGTCATGATGCAGGAATCCGGCGGACGGGGAAGCGATCCCATGCAGGCATCGGAAAGCGGATACAATACCCGGTTCCCCAGAGGCCCCGGCACGATCACTGATCCGGAATACTCCATTGAGTGCGGCATCCAGGCACTCCGGGACGTCCTGCAGAAAGCCGGATGCACCGGGCCGACGGACCTGGACCGGATCAAGCTGGCCCTCCAGGGCTATAATTACGGTTCCGCTTACATCGACTGGGCGATGGAACGGGATGGCGGCTACACAAAGGAAAACGCCATTGCCTACTCCGACATGATGTGCGCCCGGCCCGGCTGGAACTATTCCATCTACGGGGACAAGGAGTACGTGGATCATGTCCTGCGCTATTACCAGGTACTGAATACCGGCGGCACTTACCCGGCGAACGGGATGCAGATCCCCCTCTACATCCAGACGGAATACGGAAACATCCCTTACGGCACCGGCTCCATTGCGGACTGCGGCTGCGGGCCTACCGCCTTTGCCATGGTAGCAAGCTACCTGACTGGCAGCACCATTACTCCGGTGGATGCAGTCGCCTGGTGCGGCAATTCCTATTATAAGGCGGGGGAAGGCACCTACTGGTCCTATTTCCAGGCGGCGGCTTCTCATTTCGGATGCGGAAGCGTCACCCAGACCACGGATGCCAATGCGGTGCTGCAGGCGTTATCAGAAGGCCGTCCGGTCATCTCCTCCCAGAGTCCCGGATTATTCACGTCCGGGGGGCATTTTATCGTCCTGCGGGGGCTGACTGCGGACGGGAAGGTGCTGGTAAACGATCCCAATGATAGCGACTCCAAGAACTACGTGAGCCGTGCATTTGACATGATGACGGAAATCCATGCGACTTCCTCGCAGTATTGGATTTTCGAGAAGAAATAGAGGAGTGCTTATGAGCAGATTAAAACTGATCTTGTCCATCCTCCTGATGCTCTTTCTCCTATTGGTCGCCATCTTTCTTCCCTCCAAGCTCCGGGAACAAAAGGAAACACCGGATCCAGAGGCACAGGAAGAGGCCGCCACCCAGGAAGAGACAACACAGCCAGAGGAGCTGACCGAGATGGACTTTTTATCCTTTGAAGAACTGAGCCAGTTCTTCTCCTCCGCCCAGACTGCATCCCTAAAGGAGCAGTTTCCGCTATATCTTACTCTTATCGGGCGGACAGACATTACATCGGCAGAATATCTGCCGGATGAAACCGGGTATCCGGATACCACCACAGTTGAACTGCATTTTCTCCTGTCCGATGACAGCACCCTTCCAGTGTTCTATGACACCATGACGGGTGCTTTTTCTTTTGGAGAGGAGCGGACGGTGCTGGGGACATCTGGAAAAACTTATGAAAAACCGGTAGTGGATACCCTCCCTTCTGTCTCCAGCAGTGAAGTGGAGCAGCGCCAGGAAGGCGGCTATGCGGATGTGACCGCACCAGAAGAGCCTGCACCGGATACCGGGACAGAAGAAACGGGAACTACGCAAAGCGGAACTTCCGCAAATGCTGCGGATCCCGCACAGAACACCCAGGACGGAGAGGAGGTGCTGCCATGAGCAATCCGGATGAGCAGCGGACCTCCTTTATCCCGCCAAACTTCATCGAAAAGGGCAAGATCTT
>NZ_NFLV01000058.1 GCF_002161065.1 Eubacterium sp. An11
TGCAGTTATATCGTACATTATGGTCTTTTAGGAACAAATAGGTAAAGTCAATACACCATTTTTGATTCATAGCATCTGCCGTAAAGTTCTGTTGAATTTTGTTTTCGAATATTTTATGTAGTTTTCCCTTCTCATATTTCGGTTTCCTGGGGCGCACAATCGATTTCAATCCAAGCATGGAATTCATATATTTATGAATGGTCGTTTTACTGTACAGGAATCCCTCGCGTTCTAAGTATACCTGCATTTGGCGGTAACCATCTACGCCATGATGGTTATGATAAATATCTGTAATTTTTGACAAAACATTCTTGCGTTGCGCATAGTAATCCGCGTTCCGATGTTTTCGGTAGTTGTAAGAAGCATTTGGGTAAATATGAAAACGTCGCAGGAGCCAACGCAAGCCAAATTCAACATGGTGTTATTCTATAAATCGATAAGCCTCTAATCGATTTCCTTTGCAAAGAATGCCGCGGCTTTTTTTAAGAAGAGATTTCCCTTTTTTGCCTCTTCCAATTCTTTTCGTAACCGGAGATTTTCTTTCATAAGATCCAATTCATTTGGAGTATCTGGGTTTTTGATGACTTTTTCCTGGCATTCTTCGCTGAATTCTCTGCACCACTTGGAGATACTGGCTTTCGATATGCCATATTCAGCAGTGATACTATTGTAAGTGCGTCCTTCTTCTAGATGAAGACGGACAATCTTCTTTTTAAATTCAGATGTGTAACTTTGTGGCATAATAATTCCTTCTCCCTTTGATAAATTGATTATAACTTATTAGCCATTACTGTTACAACTCTAGTATATCACTTCAAGACTTGCAAAGTCGGGAATGCGCCCTAAGATTAGGCGGTTACTTCCAGTGAGTACATATGAACAAATCCCTCCCTCTAGTCCAGGTTTTTGTCCGCACCCTCGCATTTATACTTTTAGATTAGCATATATTTTAAAACAAAAGTCTTAAAATATATGCCTATTATAATACTCTATCAAGATAAAATCAGCTAATTATGGAAAGAACCTATTTTACGTTTACGTCTGATGGCATTATAGCATATGCAAAAATATGTATTTAGAGTACATTTTGATTGAATACTTATATTTTTTGTGATATTCTAAAACAACAAACACAAATTATTATTTATTATTATTATATATAATAAATAAAAATAGATATATTGGAAAAAGACAGTATATTCTTCTTTCCGTGTATCGGGAGAAGAATATTGATATTGAAAAGAATTTTATTTTTGGAGGGAGAAGTATGAATGATTTTACTATATTACATTTGTCAGATTTACATTTTAATAAAGAGGGTAATAAATTATCCATTTTACATGAAAATTTGATTCGTGATATTGAGGTAGAGATGAAGGTATCGGACAATATTATATTGGTAGTTACTGGGGATATTCTAGATAAAGCAAAATATAAATACAAAGATAATGCAATTGTATTTTTTCGCAAATTATATCAAATATTGGGCCATAAAATAAAAGGATTATATATTGTGCCGGGTAACCATGATAAAATACGAAATGTTATGGATGAATTTTTAATTTTAGAGTATAATGTTCTCCAAAGACAAAGAAAAAAGCAGGAATTTTACCAACAATATTGGAATTATTTGAAAATGGCTTTTTATGAATATTTTGAATTGTTAAAGGATATATATCAAGAATTTCCTGATATAATATATCCTAAAAATATAGAGAGGAATACTTATGGTGTGGAAACAATCCAAATTAACGGAAAAAATCTTTGTTTTCTGTTATTTAATACAGCATGGAGCTGCTTGGGAGAGGATGATGAACGTCATCTTTTGTTGGGAGAGTTTCAAATGGAGGAAATTAAACGTCAATATGACATAGAGTATAATAAATTAGATAAACCTTTTGATCTGACGGTTGCATTGGCACATCATCCAATAGATTGGTTGGATGGAAAAGAAGAGAATATGATGAAGGCAGATATATTGTGTAATAATAGCTTGAATGCCAATATATATATCTGCGGACATACACATAATAGGGATGTGATTAACTGGCAGAATAACAGACATTCAATGACTACATTGGTGTCAGGGTTAGGATGGCCAGATGGAAATACAGACCATCCATATGCGCATACATATGCAAGTTATGTTTTTAATTTGGATGTAAATTCTATAGATGTATATGTCAGAAGTTCGGATGATAATTTCGTGTTTGAGCCTGATTTTCGAATTTATACGGAAAAAAGAAATAAGGAATATAATAAAATTATTATGCCAATTAACAGTTGTAAAACACAAGCATATTTTAATCTAGGAACAGTAATGAATCGTTCGCCAAAGGCCTGCTACATTACAGATGATATCGTACATGATTTGAGGGAATATGCAATATTGCTTGGAGAAATAAGAAGTTCTATGACTCATCATCTGGAAAAATTAAAAATGGATGTGTATGATAATGTGGTTTTTGATTGGATGTCAAACAAGGGTATCAAAAGGCGTAATACAATGGTGAATGAGGAACTTCTATTGCAGTGGGAAGAATTTTTATTTAGAGGGGGAAAGGTAAACAAACAATTTAAAAAAGTTTTGAAAAATAAAGAGCCATTAATGTATATGCAGTTCTCTACTTATTTGCAGCAGATATGCAGAACTTTACACGATGTTTTTTATATGAGATGGCCAAAATTAAAATTACGGGTTCATTTTAGATATTGCAAGGAAGATAAATATTTTCAACTCTGTTTATATGGAAAGGATTTTGAAAATTATATAATGGAGGAGTTAGATTGGGGAGAATTATTAGAAAAAGCATATGAAGTAAAACAACCTCTTATTGCTTCTGTAAATGAAAAATATTGTGGAGAAAGTTTTGAAAGAAATGAGAAAAAAAGTGATAATCAATGGAAAGATTTTATAACTGCTATTCCTAAATTTCAAAAAAATTATTGGATTAAGAGAGATAACTTAACAGAAGAAATTAAAATTAACAGACCATTACTTACTTTTGGAGTGACAGTTTACCATGAAGAAGACAGGAGGATTCTATATATTTTAGACTATTTAAGGATTGATGAAGTAATAGGAAATGCTATAAAAGATTTTTTGTATTATTTTCCTATTAACATTTTTTACTATGTACGTTCATTATAGTTAAAGAGGAGTTATAAATATGCAGTTTATAGGTTATTTAAAATCAAATTTGGTTCCAGGTAATAATTTAAAACAATTAGAATATAATAGTAAAATATTGGTGAATTCCAATAGGTTATACTGGCAATTATCAGAATTGAGTCGGAAGAAAGAAAAAAATCAGACAATACGAATAATATTAGAAGAGATACAAAATATAAATGATGATCAAAAATTATATGTCGAAATGAGAGTGAAAGATGCAATAGAATGTTTTGGTGATAATCTGGCTAAAGTTCCTGCCAATACTTTCATAAATATACCAACAATGTCAAGTGTTGCAGTTAGTAGAAAGTGAGAATCTTGTATGTAATCAAGAGCATAGTATTAAGAAATGAGAAACTATAAATAGTTAAGGATTTTTTGTTTTGAAAAAAGTAACGTTAATAAATTATCTGATTACACCATATTTCAGATGGGATGAGGTTTATTGATGTAAACAATCATCTGATTTTCTGGGTATTAAAGTCTGTTTCCTATTTTTCTCTCCAATGTATAAATGTTTTTAACAAGCTTATTAGCAATATAAATGATAGCTACTCTGTGTAATCTTGTTCCTATGTTGTTTGTGTTAGGTTCAATACCAGCAAAGGCAAGCATCTGAGTGGGTGTAGAAAAATTCGATAAATCTCCGTATTCAGAGTAGATGACGACGTCAGATACGGGAGCAATTCTGGAAATAGACATATAGTGGGAATATATTTCGGATGGGGGTGCACATTTTCTTGGACTGGTTATGTAACTAAACTGAGACTTTGACGATGCCCCATGGACTCATATTGTATAGAGATGTTTTAATCCACTTTGTATTATGTTGTGATATAACATAGTTGTAACGGCTCAACCTAATAAGATATAATCTTAGGAGGAAACGAGGTGTGTTATAAATAAGTCAAAACTACGAACCAGAATTCAAGAAGGAAATTATCTGCCTTCATCTTGAGGAGAGCAGATCCCTCAAAGGCCTTGCATCAGAATACGGTATACCTAAAGCAAGCATTTCTGTTTGGACAGAACAATTTCGTGTAGAATGCCAGACAAACGAAGAAGACAAAGCCGAGTATGATTATATGAAGAAGAAGCTATAACTTAAGAAACAACTTGCAGAACTCCAAAAGAAAAATGAATTAAAAAAAAGCGGCGGCATTCTTTGCGAAGGAAATCGATTAGAGGTTTATCGATCTATAGAACAACACCATGTTGAATTTGGCTTGCGTTGGCTCCTGCGACGTTTTCATATTTACCCAAATGCTTATTACAACTACCGAAAACATCGGAAAGCGGATTACTATGCGCAACGCAAGAATGTTTTGTCAAAAATTACAGATATTTATCATAACCATCATGGCGTAGATGGTTACCGCTAAATGCAGATATACTTAGAACACGAGGGATTCCTGTACAGTAAAACGACCATTCATAAATATATGAATTCCATGCTTGGATTGAAATCGATTGTGCGCCCCAGGAAGCCGAAATATGAGAGGGGAAAACCACATAAAATATTCGAAAACAAAATTCAACAGAACTTTACGGCAGATGCTATGAATCAAAAATGGTGTATTGACTTTACCTATTTGTTCCTAAAAGACCATAATGTACGATATAACTGCA
>NZ_NFLV01000059.1 GCF_002161065.1 Eubacterium sp. An11
TCCCGTCATATGTCATAGCCCTCCTTCCTAAGATATTTTCTCAGCTGTTCCCGGATTCTTGAAAGCCGCATGGATGCGGTTTTCTTTGAAATGCCGTGCCGCTCTCCGATTTCTTCCAGAGACCCGGCAAACCAGTACCTTTCCAGAAAGATATCCCGGTTATTGTCCGAAAGCTCTCCCAGGAACCGATTGACCACTTTTACCAGATCTTCCTTCATCACCGCATCGTCAATGGCCGCTCCACGGCCCGCGCAGTCGTTTAGCTCTTCCAGCGACTGCTCGTACATGCATTTTCTTTTCAATGCATGGTTATGGGTAAACCTTTTCAGGGAAAGATTTTTGACGATCCGGCATACATACGCTTTGAAAAACTTCGGCCACTGCGGCGGCAGTGTGTTCCACACCGCCAGCCAGCTGTCATTGATGACCTCCTCGCTGTCCCGCCTGTCGTCCACGATTCCCATGGACAGGCTGCGGCATAACTTTCCATACTTGATATCCGTCTCCTCGATTGCTCTTTCTGACCGCTCCCAGTACAAAGCGATGATATCTTTATCCTCCATCTCCTCACCTCCATGATGTCTGAATGTGTACTTTCAGACTAGTGTACTGTATCATTCACAATTCGCAGAATGACGCAGAATGAATGAGACAATGCACTAGATTTTTTTCATATTTTCCTCTTTCTGATGCACTTGCTGCGTCAATAATGACAGATTTGGAAGTTTACTTCCAAACTTTTCCACGTACGTTTCTGTTTTTCCTCTGTTTCCCATATATTTTACGACATATATGTAGTACGTCTAATAAATATATTGTATGAAAACCTCAGGCAGATGTCCATCTATTTTCACTGAATGAATATCTATCTATTTCCGCAGAACAGATATCCATCTATTCTATAAGTACCACTCCGGCAGAGGAATCCACATAGTATTTTGAAAAATTTCAAATATATTTTGGAAAATTTCGAACTGCCAGCTGCACTCTGCATCTATCGAATTCGATAGATTTAACATCAGAGACAAAAGAAAAAGCAGGAAGTCCTTTTGAGATTTCCTGCCTGGTAGCTGCTGCCATTACGTCAGCGATTATTCAGTTATATGTTGACTTATGAATTTTTTTATCAGCGATGCGGTTTCTTCTGCGTTGGAAAAGATAGAAGGGTGCTCTCCCTTTTGGAAATTTAATCCGATCTGACCGTCCTTTTACTCTTGCAGCTCCGTGTGTATATATTCTTCTCTGATGTCCTCCGGCACCAGGCTTCCGCCTGTGGCCCACACCACATGAACCGCATTTTGCATTTTACTCTCCAGACCATTTTTTCGGATGTAGTCCTGTAGTTCCGGGTTCTGGTTCAGGAATACCGGTCCCTGGAAAGCAGCGCAGGCGCTGGGTTCCAGAAAGACGTCTTCCTGTGCCAGCAGGTCTCTCATATATTCATATAATTTATAATCCTGAACAGTCATACCGCCGCTGAACATTTTTTTCATGATGGTTCCCACGAAACCGGAAGGTCGTCCCACGGCCAGACCGTCGGCGTGGGTTTTGCCGCTGAGTCCGATGTCCTGAACGGATATCTCATGATTGAGGCCGGTGGCCATGCCCAGCAGCATGCACGGGGCCTGCACTGGTTCCACAAAAAAGCAGTGTATGGCGTCTCTAAATACCTGTTTCAGGCCGAAACTGATGCCGCCGGGTGCACCGCCCACCCCGCAGGGGATGTAGACAAAAAGCGGGTGTTCTTCATCGATGACAATCTGCCTGTCATGGAACTGTTTCTTTATCCGCTCTCCCGCTGTGGCATAGCCCAGAAAGAGCGTTCTGGAGTTCTCATCGTCGATGAAATAGCTGTAAGGGTCCGCGTCAGAAAGTTCTCTTCCTTTTTTCACCGCTTCCCCGTAGTCTCCCTCATATTCTTTCACCACAACGCCATGGCTCCGGAGTAATTCCTTTTTCCACTGCTTTGCATCGGCGGACATGTGGACGATCACCTGATATCCCAGCACGGCGCTGATGATGCCGATGCTCAGGCCCAGGTTGCCGGTGGAACCCACCTGAATAGTATAACCGTTCAGGAAGCGCCGCACTTCTTCATCACCCAGTTTCTCGTAGCTCTCACCCTCTCCGAGAAATCCGTGCTCTCTGGCCAGTTTCTCTGTATAGTTGAGAACCTCGTAGATGCCGCCCCGGGCTTTTACGGAACCGGCGATAGCCAGATGGCTGTCCTCTTTCAAAAAGAGCCGTCCATCCAGATCCGCCCCATATTTCTCATTGAGGCAGTCTTTCATGGCATTTATTTCCACCAGAGGAGATTCGATCAGTCCATGCAGGGGTTTTGTCTCCGGAAAATATTTCTCGATGAGAGGTGCAAACCGCAGCAATCTTTGCTGTGCATCCTCCACATCGCCGGCATTAAGTTCGCAGCCTTCCATACTTTCTGCGAAAGAGGTTTTCCGGGGATTTACCCAGAATACCTCTTCCCGACGCTGCATTTGCTTTATCAGGGGAAGCTTTGGTATCAGTTTCTCAAAGTTTTCCATGTCTTTTCCTCCATATCATCTGTACCGTGAACTTTAAAGAAAAATCGGATTAGACCAGGCTGTTTTTCCATGGCTGTCCACACATTCTGCCCTGATATATGTCTCATCACCGCGAAGAGAAAACTCTGCCCGGGCGATAGCATCCTTCCCGGTGTCCGACAAGACAGAGGCTCCCGCATTAACCGCATTGCCGGCTATGAAATTCACTCTGCTCACCGGACTGCATTCCACATAAGCCGTTCCGTCTTCCATACCCCAGTCGTAAATTTCCGGTCCCGATGAAGAGTAATAATTTCCAGCCAAAATCGCCTGAATAATATTCTCATGGCTGAGCTTTTCCGCTTTTACCATGATAAACCCGCCAAAGCTGTCCGGAACTTCTCTATTATGATTGTCATCAGACGCCGTGGCAAAAATGCGGACTCCGTCACGAAGCATCACATCCCATCGCAGGGAGTCAAAACCTGTGGCACTTTCGTTAACGGTTCCGTAATTATATATTTCCAGTGCGGTGAGTCCCTTTGTATAAATAAATTCTTCTTCCCGAACTCTTGACCAGACCGGATGATTGTAAATGGTCAGACATCCATGGGCTTTTAAATCATCCTGAAGTCTCTGGGCGACCGCGGCCCCGTCCCAGTTTCCAAAATATTCCCGTTCCGGATATCTCTGCAAATGGGAAAAGAGTTCCTTTTCCGCCTGTTTTTGCATCTCTTCACTGCCAAGAATTCCATGGATGTGATGTACTTTCCGCAGATTTTTCCGGCTTTCATCTTCAAACAGAGCTGCTGATGCTTCCATGGCCGGCAGAATAATAAAAGTTTCATCATCAAACTGTTTTCTGTAATCAGAGAAAATGTTATGATCGCTGATGGCCAGGAAATCATATCCTGCGGAACGATACAATTCTGCCACTTCTGACGGAGTCAGCTTTCCGTCAGAATCCGTTGTGTGGCAGTGAAGGTTTCCCTTATACCAGTTTCCTCCCTCACTATATCCTTTTATAGTCACATTCATGGGTCTGTCCTTTCTGGTTTATTCACATTTTCCTTCCATTTCCGCCAGAATCTCTTTCAGCTTGCCAAGCACCGCGTCTTCCTGCATGGGAGCGATCACTTCATAGGCTGCTTTTTTCAGAGCATCACTGGCATTTCCCACAGCGTAGCCGTATTTGGCCTTCTCAATGAGAGAAATGTCGTTGTCGGCATTTCCAAATGCTGCTGTCTCCTCATATGTAATACCATAGTGTTTCTGCAGGATCTCCAGTCCCTTCCCTTTATTACATCCTTTTTTTGTAAAATCCAGGTAACAGCTTCCGGCAATGCAGACATCCATCTTGTCGGACCAGCGCTCTTTCATGGCCTCCTCCACATCTGAAGGGATTCCATCCGGATCATACAGTGACACCTTGCTGATATTTGGCAGAGCTTTCAAATCCGGTACCTTTTTTACCTGGCAGCCGTATCCGAGAACAACCTGATAGAAATCCTCTCTCGCCTCATCCACAAAGTTCCAGTCGGGCATGCTCGGCATGTAAGTAAAACCCCGGCTGTTCAAAGATTCCAGATCCTGTGCCAGCTTCACATAATCTTCCTCTTCAAACTTCATGGACTCCACGAAATCTCCCGCCGAGATATCTGTTCCGTTATCCGCCAGATAAGCAATGCTGCCCTGAATCGGCGCAAATACTTTTTTGATGCTGACCTTCTGGCGACCGCTGGCAGCCACAAAAATAACTCCCTTCTCCTGCAGTTTTTTTATCACTTCAAAATATTCCGGATTCAGATCCATAGTGCTTTCCGGCAATAAGGTATCGTCCACGTCGGAAACAATTAACTTTATCATGATGTATTGTCCTTTCTTCTTAAAGTAAATTGGGATTTGTAAATCTCTTTGCAGCCCACAGAAGGCTGCTTTACCGAAGACAAGGCATTGATAAAAGTTCTCCTCCTCCACTTCGGCAGACTGGTACCTGGCTGTATTTCGTCAA
>NZ_NFLV01000006.1 GCF_002161065.1 Eubacterium sp. An11
GTGCCGTGCTGATCGTTCAGCACTTTGATGAGAAAAGTCTGTTCTTTATATCCTCCTGCCTTCACATCTCAAAACCCCTTTCCATTTATGATATTTTCAGAATTATTAATGAAATTTTAACCCCCCCCGTGACAAAAAGCATTACAACTACTCTATTTTCAGAATTTTTTTCTTAAATTTTTCTTAATTTTCTTTATAATTATAAACTCACACTTGCAGAGATGACTGGAAGGGAGAAAATTACTGTTTGCGGACATAAGAAAGAATCCTGCAAAGCAGGATTTTCCGCCTGCGGCGGGTCGCGAAAGCGGCATCTTCCTATCTGCCGCAGTGCGATCCTCGCGGAGCGTTTTTTATTTCATAGGAATACAATTTCCTATGAAATAAAAAAACGCCCTGAAAGCATTTCCATATCTTATGGATTACTTTCAGGACGTCCTGTGTCACATATTATGTATTATTTCTTTTTTATTTTATACCGAAACTATCTCTTCTTCCTGCAAATTCTCCAGTATCTTCTTTATAGTCTCCTCATCAATCCCCTGTTTTTTCATTGAACGTATCATAGCACGACGTTCTTCTTCTCTTCCACCATTAAAGATTCTCTCTGAATATTCACACATTTCCTCGATTCCTCCTTCTTCCCGTTTCAGGTAATGTACCCGGCGAGACAGGGCTCCCTGGCTCATGTCATCCGGGTCACAGGTCTTAAAATATTGCATTAAAGCGGCCTTTGGTGAGCCGTCGTTGATGGCCGCGTTGATGTATATAGTATGCTGGCCATCGTTATATTCTGTCAGTTGTCCTTTTAAATATTTTTCCACCGGGGATTCCGTCATCCACGTCTTCCAGATGTCCGTTTCGCTGATATAGATGACGTACACCTCTGGCATCTCGCTGTATTCTTTTCCTTTCTCCAGATACTCGGCGTCCACCATAGCGTTGTACCGCCGGGTGCGCCGGGCATGGTCGAGGGTTGTCTTTCTCTGGATTTCCAGGTTGTAGACCCGTCCTTGCGTATCTTCTGCCAGGATGTCCAGCACGGCATCTTTTGACACCAGTTTTGATATCCGGTACTGGCTCCTCACTTCCACTATCTCAATGGCGGGATCATCCATCAAGATACGGATGACGTACTGGCAGGCCTCAATATCGTTGAGGGCTATCTTCATAAATGTGTCATTGAGCAGGGTCAATTTTTCCACTCCCTGCAGTAAAAATTCCCGATGCCGGATGCGGCTGTCGGTTTCTCTGGCGTAAATGTCTGAATATCTTGTTTCGTCCATTTTTCGCCTCCTTAGCTGTTCCTCCTTTGAAACAGCATTTTTGAAATCTTGACTGCTTTGAAGAAATTTTTTTCTAAAGCACTCCAGCACAATTTTTTCTTTTCAGACAGTTATACCTAAACTGTCTCTTCTTCCTTCAAATTCTCCAGTATTTTCTCTATCGCCTCTTTATCAATCCCTTGTACTTTCATTACATCTATCATCGCCTGGCGTTCTTCCCGGCGTCCCTCCTCTTTTCCAGCATTAAAGATTCTCTCTGAATATTCACACATTTCCTCAATTCCTCCTTTTCCCGTTTCAGATAGTGTACCCAGCGGGGCAGGGCTCCCTGACTCTTAGCTCACGTACCGCCAGATATATTCACGTCGAATCTTTATACCGAAACTGCTTCTTCTTCCTTCAAATTCTCCAGTATCTTCTCTATCGTCTCTTCATCAATTCCCTGTGCTCTCATTAAATGTATCATCGCCTGGCGTTCTTCCCATCGACCTTCCCGACGGCCCTCGCGCAATCCTTCTTCTCTTCCACCATTAAAGATTCTCTCTGAATATTCACACATTTCCTCGATTCCTCCTTTTTCTCGTTTCAGGTAGCGTACCCGGCGGGACAGGGCTCCCTGGCTCATGTCGTCCGGGTCACAGGTTTTAAAGTACTGCATTAAGGCGGCTTTTGGTGAGCCGTCGTTGATGGCTGCATTGATATATATGGTATGCTGGCCATCGTCATATTCTGTCATCTGTCCTTTGAAATGTTTCTCCACCGGGGATTCTGTCTGCCGGGTCTTCCAGATGTCTGTTTCACTGATGTAGATCACATACACCTCCGGCATCTCGTTGTATTCTTTTCCTTTCTCCAGATACTCGGCGTCCACCATGGCGTTGTACCGCCGGGTGCGCCGGGCGTGGTCGAGGGTTGTCTTTCTCTGGATCTCCAGGTTGTAGACCCGTCCCTGCGTATCTTCTGCCAGGATGTCCAGCACGGCATCTTTGGACACCAGTTTTGATATCCGGTACTGGCTCCTCACTTCCACGATCTCAATGGATGGATCATCCATTAGGATTCGAATGACATGCTGGCAGGCCTCGATGTCGTTGAGGGCAATCCTCATAAATGTGTCGTCGAGCAGGGTGAGGTCTTCCACTCCCTGCAGTAAAAATTCCCGATGCCGGATGCGGCTGTCGGTTTCTCTGGCGTAAATGTCGGAATGTCTTGTTTCGTCCATTTTTCGCCTCCTCAGCTATTCCTGGTTTGGAACAGCATTTTGCAATATTTTGCTGCTTCTTCAGAGACCATTGTCTCTTATTCCGCATTGTATCACATATTTCTTCCTTTTTTGTCATTTTCCGACAGAAGGTATGTTTTTCCTGATAAAGCAATTAACAAGTGCTTCTGCAGTCTGGATTTCCGGATTTGCGTTTCCATAAGTATCGCAGCAGAAGGATTGCCAGCAGGAATATCCAGGAGAAGGCTTCCGCATAAGCCACGACCATGTTGCCAAATACCGGTTTCAGAGCATAGGAACCGAGAATCCGGACCAGCAGGGCCAGGATGCCGGCCACACCGGAGAAAAGCATGTCGCCGGTTCCTTCCAGGAAGCCGCGGACGGCCATGCTGAGTCCGTAGATGACGTAGAAGCCGGCGATGGAATAAAAGAAGTTTTTGCCGATGGATACGGAGTCATCGGTCAGGCCGAACAGGGCGATGAGATGACTGCCGGCCAGAAGAACCACCAGAGTCAGGCCCAGGGAGACCACTGTCATTATAATAAGACCCATCCGAAATACCTTTCCGGCGCGTGTTCTGTCGCCGGCGCCGATGTTTTGCGCCACCAGGGTGGCGATGCCGGAGCCCAGGTTTATGATAGGGAGGAAGATAACCGTATCCACCCGGTAAGCGGTGGTGATGGCTGCCACCGTCTGCTCTCCGAAGCCATTCATAAAGTGCTGGAGGAATACGCTGCCCACAGAGCTGACACCGGACTGGATGGCCGGAGGACAGCCGAATTTGGCTCCCTGCCCTATGAGTCCTTTGTGCCGGTGCTTTCCATTTTCCGTCACGGATGAAAAGAGGCGAAACCGCAGCAACGGGTAATTTTTCACGACATAGAAGATGACAAAAATCATCATGGCGGCCTGAGATATTACGGTGGCTGCGGCGGCGCCCGGCGCTCCCATACGCAGGTCGGCCACAAAGAGCAGGTCCAGGATCACATTGACGCCGGAGGAGACCAGCACCGCCAGGAAAGGCGCCCGGCTGTTGCCGATTCCCCGCAGAACGGCGGAGTAGGTGTTATAGATGGCCAGAAAGGGGATGCCTATGAGCAGGATGCGGAGGTATCCTTCCGCGCTGGCAAAAATGTTTTCCGGTGTGTTGAGTAGAAGCAGGATGTTCTTGCTGAAGAGAATTCCTCCCAGAGCGATAAGGGCAAACAGCACCCCCAGCAGTACGGCATAGGCAGCAAGAATTCCGGTGATTTTTCTCTTTTCTTTCCTGCCGTAATATTGGGCGGCGAGAACCGCCAGTCCGGAAGTAAATCCTGTGATCACCGTCACGAATAAATTGTAAAGAGAGGTGGTCGCTCCGATACCGGCCAGAGCCAGCTCTCCCTCCACATTTCCCACGATGAAGGCGTCCACCCAGTTAAAGAGCTGCTGGAACATTCCGCTCATGATCAGGGGCAGTGTAAACGCCAGCAGACTTTTCATTACATTTTCTGTTGCTCCTTTATTTTTCATGTGCCTCTCCTCTCTGTCAGCCGGTCTTGTAATGATTTTTTCTGAAGATTTTTATACAGTCAAGATTCCGGCAGAATTCTTTTCTTACACAAAAAATGCGTCCCGAAAGCTACCATACGGCTCTGCCGTACCCCAGGGGTAACTTTCCGAACGCCTCACTGCCATAAAATATAGCACATGCCAATTATTTGTTCAAGAAATTTTTATAGTCCATACATCTATCCTGCCTGCCGTCGCAGGAAGCATTTTGTCATAAGAAAGAATCCTGCAAAGCAGGATTCTCCGCCTGCGGCGGGTCGCGAAAGCGACATCTTCCTATCCGCCGCAGTGCGATCCTCGCAGAGCGTTTTTTATTTCATAGGAATGCAATTTCCTATGAAATAAAGAAACAGCCGCCCCGATTGCTGCCGGGACGGCTGTCTCTTTTATTCGTTCTCCAGATAATCCATGTACTGCGACTTGGTATCCATATATCTGGATTGACTGATTGGAAGCTTCATTCCATTTTCGAGGACAATCTCATACTTTTCCAGCTGCGATATGTGCATCAGATTCACTGCATAGCTTTTATGGCACTGAAGAAAATAAACCCCGTGCTCATACTTGAGGAAATCCGATATCTTGAGATTGATGGTCTTTACGAGACCTTCCTCTCCATAAATATTCAGCTTTCTTTTGTCACTCTCCACATAATATATCTTCGTATACGGTATGGTGTATATTCCCTGCTTATTGATAATTGTAAAATTCTTCTCTTTGGAAAGGCTCAGCTCATGCAGCGCCTTATCCAGTGCTTTTTTTACATGTCCAATATTCAGAGGCCTTGACAGTATATATGTCGGAGTGGAATGAAATACTTCAAAAACAGTGTCATTAAGCTCAGTGATATAGATAATCTTCACATCAGGATGAAGATCCTGAAGTCTTCTGGAGTACTCGATAATCTCCATGGGATTCTTCTCCAGAGACAGGAACAGAATCTTGTACAACCCTCCGCTGCTGATATCCTCTTTTAAACTGCTGCCCTGCTCCCAAACCTTAACCTGTATATGGGGGCAATTCTCGTTAATAACTTCTGTCAGTTGATACGCTATCTCCTTGTCATATTCCAAAATACCAATGTTCATAACGCATCCCTCCCACTAATATTAACCTCCATCTTATTGTTAAAAGATCACATTCAAAATAATAAATCTTTCAGTCAGGGAAGTACTTTATTCTATTAAATTATACCATAGCAGATGTTTATTTTCATTTTTAGTTATTGCACTTTGGGCTTTATTTTTGACATCTCTTTTGCCAAATGCGGACACTGTATACCCAGTGCCCGCTTTCCATTTTTCTTTTCTGAATGATTTTCCTGCTTTTTCTTCTGAGAAATGTCTTCCAGCTGCCCGATACAGCCGCCCGTTTCTATTTTATCCTTTTTTAGTTTTTTTATCCATTTATGAAACTTTGAGAAAATATCTGCCGGAATCCCCGGGGAGATCCTCCGATTCCCGCAGATATCTCCCATCTAATATTTTCAATATGGGAGAAGAATTAATTTTATCTATGATTTTTTCCAATGTTCAAAGGATCCGGCCAGCCGTCTTTTTTGTACACAAATTTCTTCTTCCGGCTCTTCCTCTCAGCCTCTCCGATTGGACCGGCGCCAGATTTTTCTCTTTTCCGCTTCCTTGATAAGACCATCCCGAAAATCCGGATGAGCGATGGAAATGAGTCCCTCCGCCCGCTCCCAGGTGGAGAGTCCCTCCATGTTGATGACGCCGAATTCCGTGGCCAGAAAATACACCTGACTTCTCGGGGAAGTAATGATATCGCCGTTAAACTGAGGCAGCACCCGGGAATGCAGGCCGCCGTTTTTGTCTTTGTAAGTGGAGCTCATGCATATAAAAGCTTTGCCGCCTTTGGCGGAAGAGGCTCCGATGAGGAAATCCAGCTGTCCGCCGGTCCCGCTGATCTGCCTGGAACCAAAGCTCTCCGAAGATACCTGTCCGTAAATGTCCACCGCTACACAACTATTGATGGATACCATATTGTCAATTTGCGCAATGACATCGGGACGGTTGACATACTCCAGCGGATACGCCGCCACACCGGGATTGTCGTCCAGCCATTCATACAGATCCGGGCCGCCGATGGCGACGCCGAAGACACCTTTTCCCTTGTCAATGGTCTTTCGTTTGTTGGTGAGTTTTCCCGCACGGTACAGATGAAGAAACGCATCGGTACAAAGCTCTGTATGCATGCCGAGATCCTTCAGATCCGATTCGGCAAGAATCTCTCCCAGGGCATTTGGCATACTGCCCACCCCCAGCTGCAGCGTGGCGCCGTCGCAGATATACGGCAGCAAGTTGGATGCGATCTGCCGGTCCACCTCCGTCGGTTCATACCGGGGACTTGCCGGAAAGGGCTCGTGTTTTCCCTCCACAATGTAGTCCACCTCGGAGATATGCACACACTCATCATAGCCTCCGTGGATTTTCGGCATGTACTCATTCACTTCTACGATCACGATATCCGCATTCTGCGCAATGGGCGCAGCCACTCCCGTGTTTACTGAATAATTGAAATACCCGTGACGGTCCATGGGCGCCACACTGACCATGACCACATTGACATTGAGAAAATATTTATAATAAGCCGCATTATTATGAAACACCATGGGGATAAAATAACAGAGTCCCCGGTCGCAGAGCTTTCTTTCGTAAGCAGAACAGTGCCATGTATGATAGATGAAATGTTCCTGGCTCTCGTCACATTCGGCCACCTCGATGGGTCCGGAGATCAGATTGCCCCGGATCTTCACATCATAAAGCTCATCCCTTCTCTTTGCCAGCGCCCGGTCCAAAAGCACCGGCTTGCCCAGAGAACTGGTGTAATCCACCCAGTCTCCGCTCTTGATCACCTGCACAGCTTCCTCCGGCGTCCTGAGTTTCTCCATATATTCTTTCCTGAAATCCCTCATAATCATCCCCCCTGGAGATTTATTTTCATCACAGTACAATTTTATCCCGGCGTAATCATTTTGATATAATATTCCGGCACAATTATCCCGGTGTAATTATCCCAGCGTAACTGTATCCATGGTTTCCTGCAAAATCTTTTCCGGGTCAGCTCCCACGATATCCAGATTCTCCGCTTTGACGCAGATAGTCTCCGGTATGCCATAGAAAGTATGGGCCAGCGCTTTCACATAATCAAAACCGAAATTATAATCTCCCACCGGTCCGCCGGCAGTCATGACATAGAGGATTCTGGATGCCTTGCAAAGGCCTTTTGGTATGCCTTCCGGCGTGTAATAAAAGGTGACTCCGGTGACAGTGACCATCTCAAAATATGTCCGGAGCACCGCCGGGAAGAGCAGATCCCAGTATGGTGCCGCTATGATGATCTCATCGGCCTCCGCAAACTGCCTGGCGTAACGGAACAGATCCGGCGAGAAATCTCCCGCGGCAATACAGCTGTTCCTCTCCTCCAGTCTTTCCTTATCCAGAGGCAGAAGCTGTTTCTCCTCATACAGCTTCACTTCTTCTACCTCTATCTTTTCGGCTTCTGCTTCCGGCCATGTCTTTTCAGCTCCCGGCTGTATTCCTTCTCCTGTTTCCGGGCCTTCTTTTCCACCGGCCAGTTTCAATTGTTCCAGTACATACTGCGCCAGCCGGTACGTCCTTGATTCCGGTCTGGCACAGGCATTGATCAATAATATTTTCTTCATGATTTCCTATTTCCCCTGCCTGTAAATCGTAAACAAGAAAGAATCCCGCAGTGCGATCCTCGCGGAACGTTTTTTATTTCATAGGCATGCAATTCCTATGAAATAAAAAAAGCGGCGCATGACACAACATCATACGCCGCCCATTCTGGTTTCCCTGTCCACATACTTCGATATGTGATTATTTCTTTAACTTTTTCGCTGCAATGAAAGTGGCAACAACTGTGCGGACGATGGCTTCCAGATCCGCCTCGTTAACCTCTTCCTGTTCCTCCGGAACACTGAGCGCAGCCGTAACGATGGACATGCTGTATACTTCCTCAGCGGTACATCCACGGCTCAGATCATTGATCGGAGCATTCAGTCCCTGCAGTACAGGGCCGACTGCTGTATAGCCGCCCAGACGGGAGGCGATCTTGTAACCGATATTTCCTGCGTTAATATCAGGGAAAATAAAGGTATTCGCCTGTCCGGCAACCGGTGAACCCGGGCACTTGATGCTTGCCACATCCGGTGATACGGAGGCATCAAACTGAATCTCGCCTTCCACTGCCAGATCAGGTGCAGCTTCTTTAATCTTCTTTGTTGCGTTGGCTACCTTTGTCACAGAAGGTCCCTTGCCGGAACCCAGTGTGGAGTAAGACAGCATAGCCACTTTAGGGTCAATACCGAAGACCTTTGCGGTCTTTGCAGATTCGATTGCGATTTCAACCAGATCATCTTCAGAAGGATCAATGTTAATCGCACAGTCTCCCATGGCGATCTTCTCGTCTCCACGAACGAGAATAAAGCAGGAGCTCACAATCTTGTTGCCTGGTTTCGTCTTAATCAGCTGCAGAGCCGGACGTACAGTATCTGCGGTGGAGTAAGTTGCTCCGCCCAGAAGACAGTCAGCCTTACCCATCTTCACCAGCATCGTTCCAAAGTAATTGCTCTGGGACAATGCTTTCCGGCACTGTTCCTCTGTCATCTTGCCTTTACGAAGCTTGACCATCTCAGCAACCATGGCATCCATCTCCGGATAGCCGGCCGGATCAATAATAGAACACTTCTCAATGTTATAATTGCCTGCCTTGGCTGCTGCCTTCACCTCTTCCTCTGTTCCGAGGAGGATGACGCCCAGAATGCCCTCTGCAGTCAGCTTGTCAGCCGCATCAAGGATTCTGTTGTCAGTTCCCTCTGTAAAGACAATCGTACGAGGATTCTTCTTCAATGTTTCAATCATTTTGGTTAACATTCTCTGAACCTCCAAAAGTATGTTGCATCCCGTTTTTTCATTTACTATAAATGAAATGTAAATCAACCCAGTGTAATTTATCCTTCTTTTATTGTAAACTCCCTGTCCCTTTTTTTCAACAGACGGTTGCGATAAATTTTTGCCGGAAATACATAAGAAAATGTTTTTCAGTCAAACGCATTTGTGCAAATCGCCACAGGGGACAGCAACATTTTCCCCTATGACCATCGGATATGGGGAGTTTCTTTCCCTTCCAATCAGCACGTATCGTGCAAAATGGAGCCTGTGAGGCACGGCCGCTTTTATCACTCTGATACATCCGTTGTACCGTCGGCTTCCGCACAGCGGCGTTTCAACAATTATTCTGTAATTCCCGTGGCGTCCCCGGCCGCCGGAGCACTGCCGGTGGTTTCATCAGCCGCAGCTGTATCTTCCGCCGGAGCAGCCTCCTTTGTTCCGACCCGGACTACCCGGTCCTTTTTGCGGTATACGCAGTAAGCCTCTTTCTTAGTGGAAATCTTTTTACCGCTGCCATCGTAAATATTCCGGTAGGTCTGAACCACATATCCGTCATGACCGGAGGAAACCACTGTGCTGGTGCCCGCGTCCATGTCCGGATCATCCTGATATACTGTGCCGCAGGAATTTACCTGGAGGGTCTCCGCCGTCATCTCCACATGGGTGTCATCCAGCTTGGCGCCATAGATGGCACATGTCACTTCGCCGTCCGAATAAGACGCCTTAATCTTAATCGGATAATCGGTATCATTTTTAAACTGATAATCCGGTCCTCCCCAGGACACAGTGGCGTCCATGCCGATACCGATATAGGACGACACGTAGGAATGGTTGTGATGCTCCACGATCTTCAGATTGGACAATAAAGTTGCCTTATAAAGCGTCGAAGATACCTGGCAGATACCTCCGCCGATCTCCTGCACCGATTCTCCGTTGGAATAGGCCGGCGCCGCCTGATATCCCCGCTCGGTGGTTCTCTCTCCCAGGGCGTCATTATAAGAAAATGTCTCGCCCGGCAGCAGGATGATGCCGTTCAGCGTCTCTGCCGCCAGCTTCACATTGGATATCCTGGCGCCGGAGCCTCCCACGCTGGTGGTACAGCTTCCCAGCTTATCTTTAAATAAATGCTTCTTCAGCTTCCTGGTTGTGATCTTCGGCTTCTTTACTTTTAGCGGCACAACTACGTCTTCGCCTTCCGCAGCCGCGTCAAAAGATGCCCTGGCGCTGTCCACATCAAAACTGATACCCTTGACAGATTTCACGATCTTATAATCGTGGTCCGGGTCCAAAGTGGCGTTGGACTTCTTTGTGTGGATCTCATCATAAATAGCCTGAATATCTGTGCCTTCCACCTGCCCCGTAAGCATCGGGCTCTCGATCACCGTGTCAAAATCCGCCTTCGCCACGGCATCCCTGATCTCCTCCGTCAGCTTCTCCTTATCCACGGAGACACCGGTCTTTCCTTTGTGAAGCACCAGTGAATCTCCCGTCACCTCATAAGTGGTCTGCACCGTCGTATTGATAGAAGACAAACCAGAGGCATCGATGCTGTCCGACAGCGCAGCTTCATCGCCTACCTGTGGATTCTGTACAAAATCCTGACCAAACACTTTACTTTTCAGGAGCGCCGCTCCTCTCGTCAGGAAACTGCCATGGCCGTAATCCATCGCCTTCCCGGCGGCTCCTTCCGCATCTATGGAAAGGCAGGGATACATCCCCACCTGATAGTCCGCTCCGCTGGCGTTCACCGTGAGAACCGCTTCCCCGTACTCTTCTTCAAAGGCGGTCTGTACCCGGTCCGCCGCCTGCTCCACTGTCAGGCCTCCGACTTCCGTCCCGTTTATCTGCACTCCGTCCAGAATCGTATTTTTTTCTGTCATGGAACAGGTCAGCAGATAACCTGCGCAGAGTACTGCCAGAACGGATATTCCCAGCAGTCCCCGTTTTTTTCTCTGTCTTTTTTTCTCCTGCTTTCTTTCCTGTCTTCTGCCCATAATTCATCATACCTTCTTTATTATAATTCTCCGTTTGCTTTTGGACTATTGTAGTATATTTCCCCGAAAAAGAAAAGCGAAACATTCCAAAATATGACGAATTATGTTTTTTTATTTTTACGCTAAAAAAGGACGCCAGGCTGGCGGCAAGCGATTCTGTCTGATCTCTTGTCATACCAGCCGGCCCCCTGTCACGCCTCTGTTTTCTCTTCCGGCAGAAGATTTCTCATACCATTCAGGCTGATGCACAGAGTCGACGTATTATGAAGAAGCGCAGATACCGTCGGCGGCAGAACTCCCAGAACCCCCAGAACAATAAGCCCGGCATTGAAGCCCATGATAGCCCTGTAGTTATTCTGGATCCTCCTCATCAGACAGTTGCTGATGGCTTTTAATGTGACGATCTCCTGCAGATCATCTTCTCCGATGGTGATATCGGCAATCTCTCTGGCAATCTCCGCACCGTCGCTGATGGCAATGCCCACATCTGCAGCTGAGAGCGCCGGCGAATCATTGATGCCGTCACCGATCATGATGACTTTCCGGCCGGCCTTTTTCTCTTTCTCAATGAATCCGGCCTTGTCTTCCGGCAGCACTTCAGAATAGTACTCGTCCACGCCCACCCGGGCAGCGATGGATCTGGCGGTCCTCTCACTGTCTCCGGTCATCATGACCACCTTTTCGATTCCGATTTCTTTTAACTGTCTTATGACATCCGCCGCTTCCTCCCGCAGAGGATCTTCAATGCAGATGACAGCGGCCAGTTTTCCTTCCATGGCCATATAAAGATGAGAATACTCATCCGGCAGCTGCCGGAATGTTTCTTCCATCCCCTCCGGTATCATACATTTTTCATCCTCAAAAACAAAATGATAACTGCCGATGATCACTTTCTTATCATCAATCTTTGAGGAAATGCCATGGGCAATGATATATTCCACTTTGGAATGAAGTTCCTCATGGACAAGGCCCTTGTCCATGGCCGCCTGTACCACGGCTTTCGCCATGGAATGTGGAAAATGTTCCTCCAGACAGGCGGCTGTCCGGAGCAGCTCGTCCTCCTCCTCGCCGTTGAAGGATACCACGTCCACCACCGTCGGCCGCGCCTTGGTAAGGGTTCCGGTCTTATCAAAGACGATGGTATTCGCTTCCGCCACAGCTTCCATGGATTTGCCTCCCTTGACTGTGATCTTGTAGCCGCTGGCCTCCCGGATGGCGGACAGCACAGAAATCGGCATGGCCAGTTTCAGCGCACAGGAGAAGTCCACCATAAGCACGGAAAGTGCTTTTGTGGTATTTCTGGTCAGCAAGTACGTCAGTCCGGTTCCCAGCAGAGTGTATGGCACCAGTTTGTCCGCCAGATGTTCTGCCTTACTTTCCAGCGTGGACTTCAGCCGCTCGGATTCTTCAATCATGGTGACGATTTTTTCAAAACGGCTGGAACCGTTGATTTCTTTTACCCGCAGCGTGATTTCCCCTTCTTCCACCACCGTGCCGGCGTAGACGTAGCCGTCCCCGCATTTGTGGACCGGTAGTGCTTCACCGGTGAGGGAGGCCTGATTGACCATGGCTTCGCCCTCTGTCACCGTACCGTCAAAAGGGATCACATTTCCCATATGTACCCGGACCAGATCTCCTTCCTGAATCTCATGCACCGGCACCAGCACCTCCTGTCCATCGCGCACCAGCCATACTTTGCTGATGTTTAAGGACATACTGCTGGCCAGATCATCCACCGATTTCTTATGAGTCCATTCCTCGAGGATCTCTCCGACTCCCAGCAGAAACATAATGGAAGAGGCCGTATTGATATTGCCACGGACCATGGAGATGGCGATGGCCGTGCCGTCCAGCACAGGCACTTCTATCTTCCCCTTTGCCAGGGTCCCAAGGCCGTGTTTGATATATTTTATGGATTTCACCGCCGTGAGAATCGCCCGCAGAGGATAAGGAATAAACAGCCGGCTTCCGTAATAGAGAACGATCCGGTTAATCAATTTATCCCAGTACTCCTGATTCAGTCTGCGGCTGCTGCTTTGACGGCATTCTTCCGGCACTTTCACATCGGCCGGGCGGAACTCTCTGAGCATCCGGAGGATGTTGTCCCGCTCTCCCGTATACCGGATCACGATATTGCCGGTGCGTTCCTGCACATCCACAGACTCCACGGGTTCTTTCAGACTCAAATAATACTGAAGCGCATCCGCCTGTTCGCAGGACAGCTTTTTCTGACAACTCTGCAGACGGATCCTTCCCCGGATTTCATGTTTGATCTTAAACTTCATGGGAATCTTCTTCCTCAGCGGTCTCCACTACCTCTTCTTCTTCCCCGGCAGCCCGCTCTTCATTCATCTGCTGGGCTTCCGCATAAATGTCTTCCGCATTTTCCTGAATGGTGGATGCGGTATTCATAATACATTCTTTCGCGCGGAGCGCCGCCGCAGTACAGTTCGTGTATACTTTCTTTGCTTCCCTGCTGGACAAAATCTTGATTCCGGCAGTTCCAAACAACACGCCCGCCGCGAAAATTCCCGTTTTCTTTCCGTCAATTTTTGATAAACATTTTAAACAATTTAACATGCAAGTTCCTCCTATTTGTGCTTATACCCGGTATACATTGTCATAAACAAACAAAAAATAAGAGCCCACGCCCAGAATTTATGTTTTTCCATTTGACAATCCTCCCTGTTTTCTAATTTTCTTCTTATTTTAACTCTATATTCTGAGTATTTCCATATTTTTTCTCTTATTGAAAAACTTTATCAATAATTGGCGTTATAACACACTATATTCAGTGCACGAAAAAAGACACGGCAATAAATACCGTGTCTTTCAGGCAATGGGCGGAGGTGGATTCGAACCACCGAAGCAATTTGCAGCAGATTTACAGTCTGTCCCCTTTGGCCACTCGGGAATCCACCCATTCAATATGCAATTAACATATCTGACAGTTCTTTATTATAACGGATATGCACACAAAAATCAAGCAGTTTTTCTGAAAATCGCTTTGAGAAGAATCGCTGATGTGGCAGGGAGGGTAATTTCCAGAACGCCGCCCCGTACCGGACAGACTTCCGGCTCCAGTGTGAAGCCCGACTCGCTGCTCATGATCAGCCGCTGCAGATCCTCCTGTTCCGTGATGCCCACTTCCCATACAGGCACCCGGACCTTCGCCTCGTCAAAACCTCCGTTGATGAGGATGACCATTTTCTCCTGCTCTGTAAACCGTCCGTAGCAGATCACTTTATAGGCTCCCTGCAGATATTTGAGAGAACCGGTGATCAATGCCTGATGCTCTTTATGAATCCGTATCATCTGCCGGTGATACTCGATGAGCGCCTGATCTTCCCGTCCCCACGGATAGGTTCTCCGGTTATCCGGGTCCGTCCATCCGGTCACTCCGGCTTCATCCCCGTAATACAGAGTCGGCGCTCCCGGCCAGGTCATCTGCAGCATCACCGCCGCACGCATGACAGCCTTATTGACATTGTGGTCGGCAGCCTCCGGGCCCAGGGATTCTGTTCTTCCCACCGTCTGATTGGTCCTTGTGAGAAAACGGGAATGATCATGGTTGGACAGCTCATTCATGGCCACCAGCACCGATGGATACTGGAACCGGGACATATGATAGATCATCGAATCCAGGAACGCCTGTGTATTGCCAAGAAGGTCGCTCCTCTTCTCGTCGCTGTGCTTCTCCATCCCCGTAAAAAACCAGGTAACCGGTTCCATAAAGGCATTATAATTCATCACCGTATCCCACTGGTCGCCTTCCAGCCAGTCGCCGGGATCCGCATACTGTTCCGCCAGAATAATGGCGTTCGGATTGGCCTCCTTGACCGCCTTACGGAAATCTCTCCAGAACTGGTGGTTCATTTCCTCGCTGTACCCCAGATCGGCAGCAACGTCCAGGCGCCATCCGTCTGCATTATATGGCGGAGAGACCCATTTTCGTCCGATATTTAAAATGTAATCATACAGCTGACGGGAGCCTTCATAATTTAACTTGGGCAGTGTCCGGTGTCCCCACCAGCCGTCGTACTCCTCATTGTACGGCCATTCATCTTCATTATAGAACTTAAAGTAATTGTGATACGGGCTGTTCTTATCCACGTAAGCGCCCTTCTCATAACCGTACTGGTTCTCATAGAGCCTCTCCGCATCCATCCATTTATTGAAAGATCCACAATGGTTAAACACGCCGTCAAGGATCACCTTCATGCCTCTTTTATGAACCTCTTCCACAAACTTCGCAAAAAACGCGTTGCTGGCCTCCAGATTCCTCTTGTCCGTCACTCTGGAAATATATTTGGCAGCCTGAATATTGTTAAAGGCTCCTTCCGGCAGGACCTCGCCCTCGTCCACCACGATTTTTGTAAAATGAGGATCCACATAATCATAATCCTGGATATCATATTTATGATTGGACGGAGATACAAAGATCGGATTCAGATACAGCACATCCACTCCCAGATCCTGCAGATAATCCAAATGATCAAGGACTCCCTGCAGATCGCCGCCGTAAAACTCCCGGACACCCATCTGCGCCGGATACTTATTCCAGTCTCTCACCCGGGTCACCGGTTCTCCGATATAAATGTACTCTCTGTCCAGCACATCATTGGTCGGATCCCCGTTGGCAAAACGATCCACGTAAATCTGATAGAAAATGGCTCCTTTCGCCCAGTCCGGTGTGGAGAATCCCGGCGTCACCCTGTAATTAAAAAACGGCTCCAGTTCCTTTGTCGGTCCCTTTTTATTGAAAAAACAGGTTTTACCGCCCGCGTGTATCTCAAAATAGTACACGAGCACTTCTTCTCCCATGGTGATCTCTATCTCATAGAAATCAAAAAGCCTGTCGTGAGAAGCAATCTGCATTTCCGTCCGTTCTTTTTCGGTGCAGAAATACACATGCTCCACATTATCTCTTGCAGTCCGGAAACGAATTCTCACCGTATCTCCTGCCTCTGGTTCCATCGGCTCCACAAAGTTAGGCCCTCCATCCGTAAAGAGCGCCTGCTGATTCAAAATCGGCTTCGTTCTCTGGATGTGTAACTGGACCTTCTCTGATAATGACAGATTCTGAAACATTCCCATGATCGTCCCCTCAATTCATCTTTCTTTTTGCTGAGTCGCACAACACTATTTTCGGTTTGCCGGCTCCACATTAATGGACTTCCCTTTGATCTTTACATTTTTCATGGCATCCAGTACGTCGGAAGCAACCTCCCTCGGCACCTCCACAAAGGTATACTTGTCATACAGATCAATGGTGCCCACCAGATTACCCGGAATTCCCGATTCGCCTGCAATGGCTCCGAGAATATCGCCCGGCCGGATTCCCTGTTTCTTTCCAATATTGATGAAGAGACGCACCATGCCTTCTTCTGCCCCGGTATCTCCGAAATCTTCATTCTCCTGTGTGCTTCTCGCCTCGGCATTTCCCAGAATCTCTGCAAGAAATGCAGCTGCCACGTCCATTGCTGTATAATCTTTCTCATTAACGAAAGCCTCTATCATATTAATATAACGCTTTAAGTCCTGGTCTTCAATATAAGAATCCAGTCTTTCAAAGATTTTTTCCACCCGGGTCTCGGTCACATCATTTAAAGAAGGGATCGGCTGCGCCTTGATCTTGGCCCGGCAGTACTTCTTGATCTCCCGCAGTTTGTATACTTCACGGCCCACCACGAAGCTGAACGCCATGCCCGCTTTGCCGGCGCGCCCGGTTCGTCCGATCCGGTGTACATAATATTCATCGTCCTGCGGCAGGTCATAATTAAATACCGCATCCACGTCGTCCACGTCAATACCCCGGGCTGCCACGTCTGTGGCCACAAGGATCTCCGTCTTTCCGTTCCGGAAGCTGCGCATGACTCTGTCACGCATGGTCTGTTTCATATCACCGTGGAGACCTTCCGCGAAATATCCTCTGCCCTGCAGATCCTGCACCAGCTCGTCAACTCCCTTTTTGGTATTACAGAATACCACGGAAAGCTTTGGATCATAAATGTCCAGCAGACGGGAGAGGACCTCGCTCTTATTCTTCGGACGAACTTCATAATAATACTGGGTGATATTCGGAACTGTCAGTTCCTTTCTTACCACTTTGATCGCCTGAGGATGCCGCTGATATTTTCTGGTGAGCTCCAGGATCGGCCGCGGCATGGTGGCAGAAAACAGCAATGTCTGTCTGTCTTCGCGGATTTCACTCAATATGGTCTCAATGTCTTCACGGAATCCCATATCCAGCATCTCATCGGCCTCATCCAGGACCACCGTGCAGATCTCATCAAACTTTACAGTCTTTCTGCGCATATGATCCATGATCCGGCCCGGGGTTCCGATGATGACCTGCACGCCTGTTTTCAGGGAGCGGATCTGCTTGGATATCTCCTGACCGCCATAGATAGGGAGCACTTTTACGGACGGCATATATTTTGCCAGTTTTCGAATCTCATCCGCCACCTGAATGGCAAGCTCTCTGGTGGGACAGATGACCATAGCCTGCGGTTTTTTCAGCTTCGGGTTGATCTTTTCCAGAATCGGAATGGCAAACGCCGCGGTTTTTCCTGTACCGGTCTGGGCCTGGCCGATCACGTCCGCCCCGGAAAGCTCCACCGGAATGGCTCTTGCCTGAATCGGCGTCATCTCCTCAAAACCCATATGGGTAATGGCCTTTAAAATCTGCGGTTTAATGTTCAAATCCATAAATTGTAATGATTCCATATCTGTCTCTCTTTCTAATAGCACAAAAATAGAGCCCGGACACTCCGGACTCCATAATCCGTTCATATGTAAATTCTACCTGATACAAGATACCACAGGCTTCCCGGAAAGTCAAACAGTAAAGAGGGATTCTTTCCGATATATATCATCCCGGCGATCCTTCTTAAGAGGGAATACCTCCCGGCATTTCTGTACCTGCAGGGGATCAATGTCCCCGATCAAAAGGCTCTCTTCCTCAGAAAAATGTGTCAGCCGCCTGCCCCGCGGGCTGTACAGCACGGAATGACCGTTGTAGGCGATGCCTCCGCCTTCTCCCACCCGGTTGACTCCCGCCACAAAGGCCTGGTTCTCGATGGCTCTGGCTTTCAGCAGGCAGTCCCAGTCATCAATTCTGGCAGTCGGCCAGTTGGCGATGATCACAAGGACTTCGCTCTGGGCTGAGCTGATCTGAAAGATTTCCGGAAACCGGAGATCATAGCAGATGAACCCGCCAAGAACGGTATCTTTCCAGTTCATGCACACAATCTCTTCTCCGCCCTGGAAATAGTCTCCTTCCTGTCCGAAGGTGAACGGATGGATCTTTGCGTAACTCATACGGATCTCCCCATTCTCCGCCACCGCCAGCCGGTTCTGGTATCGTTTCCACTGGGGATGCCGCTGCAGCTCTTCTTCTTTCACCGGCACCGGATACCCGAATACCAGGGTGATTCCGCTGTCCCGGCTCTTCTCCCGGAAAAAGCGCACCTGCTCCTGCCAGTCAGCCGTGGTTTTCTCCACATTCATGGAAAACCCCGTGAGACTCATCTCCGGAAAAATCAACAGTTCCACCTCATGTTCTTTTGCTTTTTCTATAAAATTCTCCGCCTTTTCCATATTCTTCTGTACATTTTCCCAGAGAATATCCATCTGTGCCAATCCAATTCTCATAAAATTCTCCTTATTCTTCCGCCGCCGGTGCCCTTGCTGTCATTTATGTACGAATCGACGGCTCTCTTTCCGAAAATATACGTAAAACCAGGGGTTGCATTTTTGTTTTTAATGTGATAGTATTTAAACACTTGATACATAGTTTTTAAAACTACATCATATAATATTTGCATGTTATTATATCTTCCCGCATCAGATATACTTCCCGACAGCATCTGTTGATCAGGAGCGCGGTGCGTTGGCTGTTTACTGATATCCATCATAACACAGCCGGGAAGAAAACAATAGTATCTTTTTTTAAAGGAGGTATTTTTTATGAATACACGTTTAAAAGATCCTGGAAGCGCAATTACACATCTGATCGCTATGGGAGGCGCCGTGATCTGCTCCTTCCCGCTGATTTTCAAGGCTGCCCAGAGCAACAGCGGCACCGCCGTATTGTCCATGGCAGTTTTCATCGGAAGCATGATCCTTCTTTACGGAGCCAGCAGCCTGTATCACTCTCTGGATATTTCCACCAAGGTGAATCTGCTGTTCCGCCGAATTGACCACGCTATGATATTTGTCCTGATCGCCGGCTCCTACACGCCGGTATGCCTGCTGGCTCTTCCGAAGAGCTCCGGAATCCCTCTTTTGATTCTGGTATGGGCCACCGCGGTGATCGGCATCGGACTTAAGATATTTATCATTAACTGCCCGCACTGGGTTAGTTCCGTCATTTATATTGCCATGGGCTGGACCTGTGTGCTGGTATTCAAGCCGCTGGTCGCTGCTCTTCCTACCGCAGCCTTTGGATGGCTTCTCGCAGGAGGCATCATTTACACCATCGGCGGCGTCCTTTACGGACTGAAGCTGCCTGTATTTGATAAGCTGCCTGCAAATTTCGGCAGCCATGAGATTTTCCATCTGTTTGTGATGGGCGGCAGTTTCTGTCATTTCATTTTCATGTATGTTTACATGCTGTAAGCTTACTCCCTGCGCACAGATGTGAGTGCAGACGCATTCATATCTGTGCCAGCAGTTGTAAATACATTTACATCCTTAGTCATTTATTGCCGGAACCGGCTCCGATTTTTCAGGAATGTTGTCCTGAAGCGGAGCCGGTTTCTCTCTGCCTGCTGTGGATCAGTTCCAGTTTCTGTTGTCTCGACAGCTGCTTGATGGCATATTCTCGTTTCAGGGCCTCCTGCTTTGTCTCGTATTCCTCATAGTATACAAGACGTACAGGGGCCCTGTTTCTGGTGTATTTCGCACCTTTTCCCGTGTTATGTGCCTTTATTCTTTTCTCGAGATCTGTCGTCCACCCGGTATAAAGGGTGCCGTCACGACATTCTACTATGTAAGTATACTGCATTTGTATTCCTTTCCGCGTTTCTCCATCGTTTTCTTTCCGGGAGAACCGCTGCCGGTCCTCCCTATCTTATCAGCCGGAGATTTCTTGTATATTATCTGAGGAATCATTCAAAAAAGCGTTTCTGCAATTGTATCATAAATCCGGCTGTATTTTTCACAGGTTTTTACGCCTTATTTATTTTATGCAGAAATTATCCGGAGGTTCCGCGGAAACATCCGGCAGTTCCATGGGTTCATCCCGGTAACGTACCTGAACTTTACGCACATCTTCACGCTTCCAGATAGTCTGTCGGATTCACCGGTTCGCCTTTGTAGGTCATTTTAAAGAAAAGATGAGGCCCTTCCAGGGTGAAGGATCTAGTCGGCTCCGCCACGGTGGCGATCACATCTCCTTCTTCCACTTCATCACCGATTTCAAAGTTTACATTTTCCACCTGCGAATAGGAAACCTCATAATATTCCCCGATCACTATGGTCACCGTCGTTCCGTAACGATCGGATTCCGCGATATTGACGATTCTTCCATCGGCAACAGCGGTCACTTCCTGTCCCTTTTTTGCTCCGATCAAAATCCCATCGTTGCAGGCATACTGGTCGAGCGTGGTGTAATACACTGTGGTATCCATGCTGTATGGAAGAATGATATTTCCCATTACCGGCCATGGCATCCTGGTGCTTCCATCGTAACTGAAATGACTGAGGTCAGCTTTCTGCTCGTCTTCCTCCTCTGATGTATCGTCGGAACTGCGGCCCTCGTCTTCCTGATCGGCGGCATCCCGGCCGCTCCTGTCCTTACTTTCATCCTCTTCTGTTTTTCCTTCACTTTCCGTGTCGTCTCCGTCGTTCTCCTCATTGTTTTCTCCTGCGACATTCCTGTCACGGACATCCTGTTCATCCCCCGTGCGGGCATCTCCGGAGCTGATGACATCATCGTTATTTCCGATGGTCTCTTCCACTTCCGTCTCCGCCGTATCCGGCCCGTTATTTCCAAACCGTATATTATAGGCAGTCAGAACAGATAAGATCAAAAATGCTGCAATCACCAAACTTGAAATGGATTTCTTGTTTAAGAATTTATTTGGTTTTTTCATATCATCACCTCTGGCTATAGCTTTGCCAGCGGATGAAAATTTATACATTTTTTCTTATTTTTTCTCCGAATCCGTTTTCTTCTCTGCCGCCATATCAGAATTCATATCGCGGATTTCCGTACCCGGATAATAATAGGAAAGAATCGTTGCAGCGGATAAATCCTTTTCCGCCAGTGCATTTGCTCCGTAAAGGCTCATTCCCATACTATGCCCTTTCCCTATGGTCACGATGCGGAGCCGGTCCCCGTAGTTTTCCAGATAAAAATTAGTGGAATTCAGATCAAAGATATCTTTCCATTCTTCTCCTGTCCACTCGTTATCCTTGGTCTTTACCTTCTGCACGAATCCGTTTTCCGTCTGCTTCGCAATCTTAAGATTATTCTTGCAGTCATCCTCAGTTTCCTCGTACCCGGCGTCCGATAGTCTCGCGGCACAGTCTTTATAGGACATGATTTTTACATCCATGTAATCGGAAGATTCCACGTCCTGACTGCTGTCCACACTGATCAGGTAAGGTACATCCACCTCATAAATCTCGCTGGCGGAAACTGTCTTTCCTATACTGACCGGATGGTACAGGGCATCAATAAGATCATTCCCGTAACAGATCACCTGACCGAAGGTCTCCTCAGAAGCTTCCTCCAGACGACTGTTGATTTCCAGCCAGGCCTTTCTTCCATTATTCTGTTCCAGTTCTTCTCTGGAAATGTAATCCAGCGACAGGTCTCCCTCTTTGACTTCCTTTTTGTCTCCCACTGCCTTCACAAAATTTGTTCTGCACACGATCATCCACGCTTTTAATGCTTCCTCCTCCCTGGCGTAAGATAATTCTGAGGCAGCCATGCCGACGACAAAGTCTTCTCCGTCAATCTGTTCCCCGTTTTCCAGGGTCACTGTCACTCCCATCTTTTTCTGATTTCCGCTGGTTCTGCCGGTGATGAGCATCGTGCAGATGCCCGGCAGTAAAATACTGAGACTCAAAATCAGAATTGCCTGTATTATTTTTTTCATCTTACATTATATGGCCGCCCGGCCGGCTTTATGCCTTCCGGATCCCGTTCTTCCATCCGCCCTGACGCTTTTGACATAAGATTCCCTCCTGTGCACGGCGCTTCAAAAGATTTTCCTTCCCTGTCTGTAAAATCGCAAAAGAATACTTGTACTTTATGGCTAATTTGCATTTACTTTCCCCTTCTTTATTTATATAATATATGCAATAGAGTTTAAAATTTGGATACGTATGCGCTTTTGTGGAAAGGAGCGAGTATGGCAAAAGATATGATAAACAACGGGATCAACTCAGAAGACAAATCCCGTATGATACAGGAATACGTTCCCGGCAAACAGATAACTCTCGCCCATATGGTTACCCGCCCGAAGGCCTCTGTCTATAAGAAGCTGGGTCTGCCGGACGATTACCATGATGCCATCGGTATCATGACGATCACTCCATCGGAGGCGACGATCATAGCAGCGGATATCTGTACCAAGGCCGCTTCTATCAAGCTGGGATTTGTAGACCGTTTTTCCGGTTCTGTGATCATTGTGGGTTCCACCGCGAATGTGGAGTCCGCGCTGAACAGTGTCATCACTACTTTTTATAACAAGCTGGGATTTGATACGGTCGCTATCACCAAGACGTGACAGGGGATCTTAATTATGAGAATTATGCTAATCGGCCCTTCGGCCGCCGGAAAGACAACGTTGATTCAGCGTCTTATCGATAAGGAGATCAAATACGACAAGACACAGACGGTGGAATATGTGGGGAATTTTATAGATACGCCCGGTGAGTACATGCAGCAGCGCGGTTACTGGGGCTCTTTGACCATCACTTCCCATGATGCGGATATCATTGGTCTCGTGCAGGATTCCACCAGTGAAGACTGCTGGTTCTCCGGCGGTCTCACCACAAAGTTTGAAAAGCCGGTTGTCGGCATTCTCACGAAGATTGACCGGGAGGATTCCAATCAGAAGCAGGCCCGTTCTTATCTGGAACTGGCTGGCTGCAGAGATATTTTCGCGGTAAGCTCTTACACCGGCGAGGGTGTGGACGAGCTTTCAGACAGTCTTCACAAAATGGTTGAGAAGTACAAAGAAGAGAATGCCCGGCGCTATGAGGCAGATTATTTTGATTAATGATTCCCGGACAGCGTATTTTGCCGGATGACATGGAAAAGGAGGAGGTGAAACCTTGATTATACTGACTAAAGAGAATGTGACTGATTATGTAAAATCAAGGCTTGATTTTTTTAATACAGACGGCGGTCCGGTGACGGTCTCCGCCATCGGGGAAGGTTCCGTTGAGGAAGACGGCGACGGCTTTATCAATATGGTTTTTCGTGTGTCTGACGGAAAGTATCATTTGATTGTCAAACAGTCCACCGCCGAGCCCCGCTGCAAGGGGGATTTTGTTCTGGATGTGAATCGTTTCAAACTGGAATACGAATCCATGCATATTCGCAAGGCAATTGTTCCGGATCTGATTCCGGATTTATATGATTGTGACGATGAGAACCGGATTTTTATCACAGAAGATGTATCCCGGCTGCGGATTTCCCGTTTTCAATTATTGAAGGGTGTCACATATCCGCTTCTGGGCGAACAGGTTGCCCGCTATATGGCTGCCAATAATTTCTACACATCGGAATTTTATCTGGACGGAAAGACCTTCCGCGATCTGTCCGTACATTTCATGAATTCCACCATGAGAGAGATTATGGACGTGGGCATGTTCCTTACCAGCGTTTCCCCGGAAGATACAGTGGGACGGCCGCTGGATCCGGATTTTGTCACATTTTCCAAGAGGATCTGCGCTGATCCGGCGGTGCTTCTCTCCAGACAGAAGCTTCGTCATCTTTTTATGACCAAGGGAGAATGTCTGATCCACGGCGACTTACATACATCTAATATTTTTGCCAGCCAGACGGAGGCAAAGATCATTGATATGGAATATACGTTCTGCGGACCGTTTTCTTATGATATGGGTTATTTCCTGGCGAACTTTATCGCTCAGTATGCAGCCGCATTGTTCCGTCCGTACAAGACAGAACAGGCCCGCACGGTATTTAAGGATTACTGCCTGTTTATGATCAAAGAAACGTACTGCAAGTTCTGCGATTATTTCTGCCGTTACTGGGACGAGGACGCCAAACCGGTGTATCAGCATGTTCCGGGACTGCAGCAGGATTTCCGCCTGACCACGCTCAGAGAGTTCATTGGTTTTGCGGCTTCCGCCATGCTGGGACGGATTGCCGGAGATATTCCTTATCCGGATTATGACGACATTGACGATTATGTGGCACGGCACAACGCCAAGTGCTATTCTATCATCCTGAACCGGCAGATGCTGGTTAAATGGGAACAGTACAACACGATTGACGAGTTTATCAACGATATGCGGACTGTGGAGGATATTTACTGCCGGTACGCAAGAGAGTACGATGAACAGCAGGCACAGAAGAATTTGGCTGGAAAGTAGGAGGGAGAGTCGGTTATGATTATTTTGACCAAGGAAAATATCGTTTCTTATATTAATGATAATGTCCCTTCTATTCATCTGGAAGAACCGGTAACGGTAAATGTTATCGGCGAAGGGGATCTCAGCGAGGACGTGGAAGGAGACGGCTACTGTAACTTTGTATTTCGTGTCGCAGACGCTCATTCTTCTTACATCGTAAAACAGTCCACCAGCCATCTGCGTCGTCGGGGACAGCCGATCACACCAAAGAGGAACCGGTATGAGTATGAGATCATGCAGCTTCGTTCCAAGATCGTTCCTCAGTATGTACCGTCTCTTTATCACGGTGATTTTGAGAATAATATTTTTATCATGGAAGATGTCTCAAATCTGAAGCTGGTTCGTTATCAGATGAACGAGAATCACCGGCTGCCGGAGCTGGCCAGCCAGGCTGCCCAGTATCTTGCCGCCACACATTTTTATACTTCAGAGTTTTATCTGGATTCCGAAGAATACCGCAGTCTTCTCTCTTATTTTATGAATGCCGAGATCCGGCATGTGATGGAGGACGGTATCTTCCTCGGCATCTTCGGCTCCGATGAGTTTGATCATGCCTGCGGTCCGGAATTTGAAGAATACTGCTGCAATATTTACAAGGATACGGAGATCACATTCCAGCGTTTTAAGCTGCGTCATTTGTTCATGAGCAAATCAGAGACTCTGATCCATGGTGATTTCCATACATCCAATATGTTTGCGGATGATACACATTTGAAGGTTATCGACATGGAATATACCTTCGGAGCGCCGTTTTCTTATGATTTAGGTTTCATTCTGGCCAATATCATCAGCCAGTTCTGCTCCGCCGCCTTCCGTCCGTTTGATGAGGAGAGCGAGAGAAAGGTCTGCCTGTCATACCTGATCACAATCATGCATCTGCTTTATACAGATTACATTTCTTATTTCTTTGAGTACTGGGAGAAAGACGCCAAGCTGGAATACAAGCTGGCCAAGGGGTATAAGGAGTCTCTTTCCCTTGATATCCTGCGCGAGTGCTTTGGTTTTGCCGCCTGTGCTAATCTCTGCCGGGTATGCGGAACCATGCAGACCGCGGACTTTGACCACATCAAGGACAATCATCTGCGTACACAGGCGAAGTTCCTCTCCGTGGAGATTGACGAGCTTCTGTTCCGCAAATGGTTTACCTACAACACGATTGATGAACCGCTCAACGATATGATCGCATTATTAAAGAAGCGCAGAGAGATTGTGTAAAGCAGAGTAACGATTTAAAATAATTATTAACTAAGCCTTCATCAGAGATTCGAAAGTATCTCTCCTTTCAAATTTTTTGAAAGAGGTGACAGCGGAATTTATGGGTCTGTTCCCTGTTACCGACAAAACAGCCCTGCAGGTTCCGGGATTTATGAATCCCGTTTTTTCCCGCAGGGCTGTCTTCTTTTTATCGCCAGGAGAACACATTAAACTTTGATGTCTTGTGTTCCAGTTCCAGGGAATCTTTGGCAATTTTGTAGGAATCCAGGTAGCAGTAGGTTGCTCCCTCTTCTTCCGGCTCGTTATCGTGGAAACGTTTCTGGGAATCCACTTTCACTGTCATGCTCCAGCACGGTTCCAGCACGTTTGTACTTCTGTAGAAGAGGTCAAACATGACAACGCCGATGCCTTCTCTCGGATCTTTAAAGGTAAAAGACGGTTCACCGTTTTCTTCCAGGCCGTTCATCCGGCACATTCCGATGAAATTCAAAATTGCTTTTTTGTTATTCTCACCGATTGGTATATATGTCTCTGCCATAGTACTCTCCTTTTCATTTCAAAAAGGCTGCCCATATGAGCAGCCTTTTTTATTTTTATTATTATACCTCGCACGGTTTCCCACGCCATATCGCCCTCGCTTCGCGATGGCTCGGCGACAAATCCGCATCTCGATTCCGCTTCGCCTATGCATGGTTTCTCACGCCATGCCGCCCTCGCTTCGCGATGGCTCGGCGACAAATCCGCATCTCGATTCCGCTTCACTTCGTTCCGCTTCATCTCGATGTGTTTTGTCGCCGTATACAGATTTACAGGAACAGTTCTGCTTTCAAGCAAGCTTGAGCAGCCCAGTTCCTGAAATCTGTGCATGGCTTGTTATTTCAGCAGGTTTTCCACAATTGACGGATGTGGACGTGGAATGATGGATGTGGAAGTCACTTCACCGCTGATGCTCAGCTTCGCAAGACAGGCATTCACTGCGGATCTTACGGAAGATACTTCGCCGGTGATAACCAGGTATCCTTTTCCACCTAAACCTCTGGCGATTCTTAAATCAACAATACTTACTTTGGAAGCCTTTACTGCAACATCGGCTGCGATAACTGCTGTCAAAGCGGAGATTGTCTCAATTGCACCAACTGCCTGAATATTCTCTGTATTGGTAAATCCGGAAATTGCCGGAAGAACTTCTTCACGAACATTATCAAGAATGTGTGTATCGATCAGATAGATGCCGCTCACGAGCTCTGCTTTGCTCATGGCTGCCTTTACCGGACCAACATGTCCGCCGATGATAATCACATACTTGCCAGGGCAGATTGGTGTAGCTAATAATAATTCTACATTTCCTGCTTTTACCATCTCATCAGCCGTCTGGATACCAACAGGAATGCTTTTAATTTCTACAAATCCAACTGCTTTTCTCACTGCGTAAACACCATCCTTTATTTTTCGATTGAAATACAACCGTCAGCGATTTCCTTAATTGTACCGCTGATACTAGCATGAATACAAGCACCTAATTTACCTTCTGCAGGTTTAGCGATCACATCGCCTTTTGTAACTGTATCACCGACATTTACACATGGGACTGCCGGAGCACCGATGTGCTGTCCGCACGGGATAGAAACGTGATCTATCTCTTTTGGAATCTCTGTCAGTGGCGCAGCCACATTGTATTTTGAGAGACCGAGATTTGCGATAAGCTTTTTAATCGGATATTTTTTGTATTCTCTCATTGGATGTGCTGATTCAGGCGCATTATGCAATGTATTTTTGATACCCTGCTTTGCCATGATGCCTTTTAATTCATGATTTACCTTCCATGGCTGGAGGTTCATGATACAAGCGTACTGGCAAAGACGACATTCTGAACATAAGAATGCGATCATAGGAGTATCGGATCCGTCACACAAATGGCCATAACTAGCAAATCTGATAGTCTTATGCGGAGCAATTCTATGTCCTATCAAATTACGAGGACATACTTCTGTACAAAGGCTGCAGTGGCAGCACGCAGCTTTTGCGATATGAAGCATCTTGGAAATGTCCATCTTCACATCCTGAATCAACGGATGACTTTCCGGTAATACGATCAGGCCCTTTGTGGTCTTGGTAATCTTGGAATCCAGAGGAACATGTTTGCCCATCATAGGACCGCCATTAATGACAACATACGGACCATCCACAGTGACGCCGCCCGCCAGATCCAGGGCTTCTTTCACTGTCATACCGAGAGGAAGCTTCATGGTCACATGGTTCTTCACTTCTCCGGCAAAGGTTACGTAGGAATCCGTAACCGGTTTGTCCTCGTAATAAGCGTTATAAATGTTAAGGACTGTCTCAACATTAGAAACGATAACGCCTACGTTCAATGGAATACCGCCTTCAGGAACGATTCTTCCCGTCACTTCGTATACCGTAACCTGTTCATCACCCGCTGGGTAAAAGTTTTCGAGAAGATGAAGGCTAAAGCCTTCATACTCCCCAATAAGCTCATTAAAGCTGTTGATTGCTGCTGTGTAATGTTCTTTTAATGCAATAACGACTTTATCTGCGCCTACGGTTTCTTTGATGAGCTTTAAGCCTTCAAGGATTTTTCTTGTCTCGACTGCCATCAGCTGCTGATCCACTCTCAGCAGCGGTTCACATTCCGCGCCGTTGAGGATGACATATTCAGCCTTGGCATTTACTTTTACATGAGTAGGAAAACCTGCACCACCGGCACCTACAATACCGGACTGAGCGATAACATCAATAAGGTTTTTTTCCATTTTACTCACCTCTTAATTATTTCATTCTGATATGGAGACCATCCTTTAATACACATCTTCTCTTACGGCAGAATGATTTCGCAGATGTCAGACCTTCACCTGTAGGACCTGCGATGGTAAATGTGGTGTATCCCATTCCGCCAACGCCGATACCAGCATAAGATGGGCCGTTCTTAACGAAAATAGTTGTTTCGATTTCTTTTGCCATCTTGGTAAGCTTATCTACATTTCTGGAATGCATCATTGCTGTATGTCTGTTTCCGTGTTCAACTTCTACGGCAAATTCGATTGCTTCATCAACGTTTGCCACACGAACGATAGGAAGAATCGGCATCATCAGCTCGATCTGAACAAATGGATGATCCTTCGGAGCTTCCATGATGATACATTTTACTTCCGGACCAACTTTAATACCTACCTTGTCAAGGATATACTGTGCACTCTTACCAACAAAGTTTACGTTCGGTTTCTTTCTGTCGTTTGTAACCATGTCAACCATCTGCTCGATGATAGCAGGATCTTTTACTTCATAAGCGCCGTTGTTCTTCATGTTGAAAATCAGATAATCTGCGATCTGATCAACAGCGATAACTTCTTTCTCTGCGATACAAGGAAGGTTGTTATCGAAGGAGCATCCGTTTACGATATCAACGGCAGCTTTCTCGATATCAGCTGTCTCATCAACAACAACAGGAGGGTTACCTGCTCCGGCTCCGATTGCTTTCTTACCGGTGGACATAACGGCCTTAACGATTCCAGGACCGCCGGTAGCAACCAGCATACGAACCTTTGGATGATTCATCATGATATTGGTGTTCTCGATGGATGGTTCTTTTACAGTAACAACCAGGTTTCTCGGAGCTCCCAGTTCTTCCAGTTTTGCGTTGATCTTTTTGATCAGCCAGATGGAAACACCTTTGGAACGTGGATGCGGGCTGAATACTACAGTATTGCCGCCGGCCAGCATTCCGATGGAGTTACAGATTACTGTCTCTGTAGGGTTCGTTGTCGGTGCGATTGCTCCGATAACACCAAATGGGCAGTACTCAACCAGTGTGAGTCCGTCATCTCCGGATAAAGCTTCTGTGGTCAGATCTTCGATTCCAGGAGATTTCTCTGCTGCCAGTCTGTTTTTGATCAGTTTATATTCATAAGCTCCCATACCGCTTTCTTCTACGGCCAGTTTGCTCATGTATTCCAGATTTTCTTTCTGGCAAACTACCTCTCTGATTCCATTGACAAATCTTTCTCTGTCTGCCATGGAATAGTTCATATATTCTTTCTGCGCTTTTGCAGATGCTTCGATCGCGTCATCCATTGTCTCAAAAATACCATAGGTATAATCGTCAGCAGGGCAAGCGGATTCAACATCTGTCAAAACCTTTTTCACAACTTTTTCAATTAATTGAACATCAATATTCATTATGCATTTCCTCCTTGCATTTTTTCTAATGCATATATAGCAACTGCCATATCTTCTTCGGCAGTACCTCCGCTGACGCCGATGGCACCGATAATCTTGCCATCAACTTCAATCGGATATCCACCACCAAAACATACAATCCTGCCATCTCCGGAGTTATGAAGACTCCATAAGCTGTCACCCGGCTTGGTGACATCGGCAAGAGCTGAGGTTGGACACTTAAGAGCACATGCAGTATATGCTTTGTCCTGTGATACTTTCACGCTGATCAGAAGAGAACCTTCCATTCTCTGGAAATAGAGAAGATTGCCTCCCTCATCCACTGCGGAAAATACCATCGGCACACCAATTTCATTTGCTTTCTCTTCTACAAATTCAGCCATCTTTTTCAGGCTCTTTAAAGACATGTCCATCTTGCATTCTCCTTTATTGCCGGCGCCTCCCATGGTTTCTTTCACCACTTTACGCACTACCTCTTTGAGCTCCTCGATTTCCTGCTGCTGTGCTCTGGACTCCTCCAGACGGGCCATGGCAAAGCATGCATCCGAAAGACGATTGATATATTTTCGTAATTCATCGCGAACAGGAATCTCCCTGGCAAGGGTTGTTATTTTTCTTTCCGCCCGTCTTACGACTGTCCTTGCCACATGCAAGGCTGCGGAAGATGGATTCACTCCAGGCACTACGAACTCGCGCATCAGCCCATTGACTTTTGTTGATTGATCGACAATATCTTCCAGGTATTTGATGTCTGCCTCTCCAATTTTGTCCTTAAGCATCTCCAAGCCTTTTTCATCAGACGCGAATTCTGCTCCTGCCTGGAACATTCTTTTCTGAATATGATTGATATATTCTCTGATATCCGGTGACTCAGTCTGAGCGTAGGCAACTCCCAGTGCGGAAATCGCCTCGTCGATGGTTCCGTAGACATCCACATTCATGCTGTCCTTATCTACTCTGGAACCACCATATAATCCTGTCGTCCCTTTGTCACCCGTTTTTGTATAAATATTAGCCATACATTCACACCTTTAACACTGTGACACTTCCACGGTATCCACAATCCCAACAATTGCGGCATCGACAGGAAGACTGTTTTTCTTTTCACCATCACCTGACATACGAGCCGAACTGCCGCCAACGACAATTACGGTTTCGCCATCACCGGCTCCAACAGTATCGACGGCAATTTCAGTCTGCTTTTTGGCGGTAAGATCCTGGTTGATCTTCTCGACGATCAGAAACTTGCATCCGGTCAGACTCGGGCATTTTACAGTAGATACCACTGTGCCAATTACTTTACCTAAATACATGTCTTCACCTACTTTACTCTCTCACAATCGTGATGCCACGATTGTATGCTTCGTCACTTGCGAGACCTGTCACAACTGCGCCAGCTCCCACAATAATGGTTTTATATCTTGCATTTCTGGCAATGTCCACACGGCCGATAACATTCTTATTCAGCTTGATGCTGGATGCTTCCTCCGCCGCCGCACTGCCGCTGCAGGATGGCTGTGCTGTCTGCTCCGCTTTTACCTTCGCCGGTTTTGCGTTGGAATCCGGTGACGGAAAATCAAAGCTGGCAGTATAGACTTTATTTACTTTCTCAAACAGATTATTGTCAACAGTGAGATGGATTCCGTAGGACTGCAGCGCTTCAAGATTGCTCCGCATCCGGGCCTTGTAAGCGTCCGTCACCTTGAATCCCATCTTTGCTCTGACCTCATTATCCGGACAGCAGCCGTCGACAGCAGCCACTACCGGCTTTCCGGTGGCCATCGCCCTGGAAATCATGTTCGTGAGCAGGTTGTCACTGATACAGTTTGCCACCTTTGCCGCCGTATTAATGGTCAGCGCAGGTACGATCACGAACTGATTATCATCAATAATCTGTCTTCCATTTACCGGAGCGCCCTCAACATAAATGGCATCCGGACCAATATCATTCTGAATACGCTCTTTTGTCAGAACTTCATCGGCAGCTTTTGACATTACGACTGTCAGCTCCCAGCCATCATTTTTCAGCTCTTTCAGAGATTTCACCGCATCTGCATATCCAATAAGAGCTCCTGAGAAAAGAACGGCAGCCTTTTTGCAGGCATTCATATATCTCAGAACAATCTGGTCAGAAATATATTCCACAATGGTTGACATAAGCGCATTCTCAAATTCGTTTCTATTCATTTATGCCACCTATTGTCTGTTACAATTCATGGCAATTCCAAGGGGTGTCACCAGCAGCGGTTCCTTTGGCTTGATCGTCTTGATCCCGGTTTCCTTCTCAAAGACACTCTCGAACTTCTTAAAGCTGCAGGCACCGCCTACCACATAAATCACGTCCACATCGTATCCCTGGATGAAACGGGAGACAATCGCCGCCATCTTCTCGATTACCGGCTTCACGACTGGAAATACCAGTACCTCCTGTTTCGGATCTTTTTTGATTCTCTCGGCTTCCTCAAAGGTGCATCCAAGACTTCCGGCAAGAACCAGAGTCATATGAGTACCACCTGTGGGCTCATCGGCCGTAAAAACCACTTTTCCATCTTTGAGAATACTGATACCGGTTGTTCCGCCACCGACATCCACAACCGCTCCGTCTGTAATTCCAAGAACGGAGGCAGCAGCCGTTGGCTCATCGATCACATTGACCACGTCCAGACCCACAGATTCCACAACGTTGGAAATGACTTTTACATTACCGGATATGATTCCCGGAGGAATGGCTGTGGCCGCTTCGCGGAACTCCACGCCCATCATCTGTTCCAGCCGGTTCTTCATATTCTGAACCGCTCTGGACGCCCCGAGGAAATCAACAACGATTCCATCCCGGACCACTGTAGAAGGATAAGAAGCCCCTGCAATCGGGGTATTGTTGGAGTCCACCACTGAAACCACGATATTGGCGGTTCCCAGGTCCACTCCCAGTCTCAGCTCTCCTTCATATGGTCGAAATTCTTCATTTTTAATCAGCTCTGAAAAGCCGACCAAAACATCATTATAATTATTCATGCATTCCCCTTACTATCTAATGACCATTTCTGTATCATCATTGTCAAGGCATCATGCATTTGCCTCACGTATCTACAGTATCATGAGATCAGATCAGGTGCGATGCGATACCGCACCTGATCATACCTCAGTATTACGATCTGATTTTATTGAAACACAGGCCCGGATCTTTTGAAATATCCTCTATGTCAGATTATTTATCTGTGTTTTTGTCTGTGTTCTTTTTCTTTCTAGATCTTCCGCTTCTTCTATTTCCTGTTGATGGTTTTTTGGCAGGAGCATCTGTATTCGTTACAGTTTCAGCTTTTTTCTCCTCCGCAGGCGCCTCTTCCTTTGGCTCTTCCTCAGGAGCTGCAACCGGGGCTTTTTCTGCCTCAGGAGCTGCGACCGGTTCCGTTTCCTCCGGTTTGGCTTCTTCCTCTTTCGGAGCTTCTTCCGGCTGGCTCTCTGTTTCTTTCGGAATCTCTTCCACGGAGTCTTCCTCTTTTGAAACTTCCTCAGACTGTACTTCTTCAGTCTTTGGAGCCTCTTCCGGCTGATCCTTCACTGAATCTGTTACTGTATTTTCATCAGATGTGTTTTTCTCCGGCTCTTCAACTACAGGCGGTTCAGGTGCTTCTTCCATTGGCGTTTCAGCCTTTGGCTCTGCTTTCGGCTTCCAGTTCTTAACAAGAACCGGCTGTTTCGACTCACCTTTCGGGCGATAGCCTTCTGCCATTGCGATCTCACCGCCAACAGTTTCTCTGTTGTCTACCATAAGCTTTCTCATGCTTGGAGCCGGTCTTGCTTTCAGCAGTACACTCTTTGTACCGCTTAAAGAGCCCTGTACGGATTCCGCCGCCTTTTTGCCAGCTTCCACCGCCGCTTTGCAGGCTCCCACATTGCCTTCTACCTTTACGGTACACATACCGCCGCCCTTTGCATATTCGAAACCGAGCAGTTTGACATTGGCAGATTTCACTGCCGCGTCAGCCGCTGCCACACAGGCAGCCAGGCCAAAGGTCTCAATAAAACCAATACTCTTGTCAGCCACCTTTACACCTCCTTACTTTTCAGATTAAAACTTCTATGACTAGTCCAGACTGCGGAACGGCATCTTCTTTACGAGTCTTGCCGCATTGGATCCGATATTTCTGAACTGATCTGTCTGATAAAACTTAATTCTAAAAAGAGGGGCCGCTTTATCTAGCTTTTCATACTGAAGAACAACGCCTTCTTTGCTGATTCCAACGCCCACCCCTAATCTTGATTCCAAGCTGGCATTATGGGCAAGTTCCAGAACGTCCGCACAATGCTCTGCCTGAAGGTCATAGGGGATTCCTTCTTCTTCGATTCCAAGAAGAACACCGGAAAAATCAGCCAAAGAAAGATGGTCACAGTCATAAAAAACTTTTATTGAAGGTCTTGTATTTATTCCTGTATTACTTCCTTCCATACTCAATCTCCTATTTCAGAACAAGACATTGCCAGTCCTGTTGCCACCGCATTTCGAGGTCCCTCGCATCCGCGAATGTTACCCCGGCCAGCTACTATATTATATTGTGATAATGCATCAGTTACGAGAGTCGGCACCTCAAAGTCCAGTGCAGAACCGCCGACTAATACTACAAATTCAATATCTCTTACATTTCCCGTCGGGCTGACCTTGGCCAGCGAACGGATTGCATTTGTAACAAATACTTTTCGCTTTGCATTAGTCCGTACCAGCTTAATCTTCTCCAGGGAGGAAAATCCCTCAAGCGGTACTAATTCTCCACCTTCCTTTACCAATACAACCTTTGCGAAAACACCCGGATCCAGCGGTTCCTCAAAGAACTGCACTGTTCCGTCTTCATGGCGGATGTGGAAAAGGCTTTCCACCTTTGCCAGAGGATATTTTTTAATGTCTTCCGCTGTGTTAAAGTCTTCAAGACCCAACTCAGATTGAATCAGGAGAGTAACCATATTGCCGGCACCAGCCAGATGCACGAGCTTTACATCTCCGTCTTTATTCTTAATGGATGCGTCTGTCGAACCTGCGCCCATATCAACAATTGCAATCGGCACGTTCGTACCCGGTGTCGTCAGAGCACCTTTGATAGCCATATCGGCTTCCACGCCGCCGACATATACAGGTATTTTCAATCTGTCAGTCAATTCTTCGGCGATCATCTGCATCTGCAGACGGTCCGCCTTAACCATAGCCGCGATACCAACGGCGCTTTCCAGTGAGTACTCATTGGCCAGTCCGCCCTTTACCTGCTGTGGATTATAGGTATCCACTGCCAGTAAATCCTGAATCTTGATATCTCTCGGATGCTGGTTGGTAAGATTTGACATAACCTGACGAACTTTTTCAAGCATTCCGCCGGCATTCGTTCCCGGTTCGCCTTTAATATCTTCGATGACATCAATGCTCTTTACGGCATCCATCATCTTCTCAGCGCCTTCGTCAACGCCAACCGTTACTTTCTTCTTTTTACCAATAATTTCAATTGAACCAGCAGGGATCCGTCTTTCCTTTACATCTCCCTCAGGTGTCTTAATTACAACAGCAGAACGGTTTCCGATCAATGCACGGGCAATCGGAACCACCTGCTTTGTCTCTTCCGGTGTCAGCTTAAAGAGAGTCGCGATACCGTACGGGTTGGAGAGAACTTCCACAACTCCGCCCACAGCCGCAACCTCCACGGCACATTTCATGCCCAGCGGGACTTTATCGACCATTCCCACTTCATCAACAATCGGAATCTTTTTCTCAAGACGGTTGTTAATTAAAACGCCATCATCGCGCTGGACAATGGCACCTGTAATATTTAATATTTTATTATACTGGTTAATAATCTTTGCAGCGGCTTCAAAGGAAATACTTGACGGGATAACCACTATCACATCTGTACCAGATTCCACCTTATCCAGCTTTGTAATCATCTGGGATGTTCCAACACCAATCCCAATACCACCTGGGGTATTGGGATTGTGTCCAATCATGGTAGATTCAGTGATAATAGTTTCGGTAATCGTTTCCATGGCAACATCACCGATTACGGGAGCTGCCTCATTCACGCGAACTTCATCCAGATCACCGATGTCGAGCCCAACCTTGTCCAAAGCTCTCTTCAGGGACTGGAAAACGCCGTGAATATTCTGTTTTGTTCCTTTAATTCCGGTGGTACCTGTGATACCACTGGAAAGAAACGTCACATGCTTTCCGTCGATCCTGGCAACGGCTGTCTCTGTCGTCGCATTGCCAATATCAACGCCCGCAACTAATTTCACTTTATATACCTCCGTTGTCTGTTTCGTTCCAGTTTATATGCGGTAATCAGGGGTGCTTCACCTGGTACAGCAATCCAGCGCTGTCCAGGTTCTGCCCCCTTGATCCGTCACGGAAGCGTGCTGACTATTTTTTTAAACGTCCACGTTTTTCGTAAATATCAGCTGCTTCTTTTACGAAGTTACCACAAACAGTTGCGCCGTACTGGTTGATTAACTCATCAGCGATAGCGTATAATTCAGCTTTTGTGGAACGATAAGGTCTTAATGCATTGTAAATCTCAAGAAGTCTTGCGTCTGGTACAGGGATTAACTCACCAGCTCTTCTTAAGTTTACAGCGAAGAATCCACGTCCTGCGGATTCAGCAACCTGAGCCTGTAATTCCAGAGTTTCTTTTGTGATACGGAAATCTTTGGCGTCTAAAGTACCATCGATAACACCCTGTAATGTTAACTCATCCAGAGATTTACCTGATGCACTCTTAATTAACTCAGGTCTTTTTTCTCCAATAGGATAATCAGCGGCTGTTACTTTGCCTTCGCATTCACAAGCTGCTGCAGAGCCCTGCATATTTTTAAGCACTTCCTGCATAATCTGTCTTACTAATAATTCCTGATCCACGATTGACACCTCCGTTTATTTAAATTCAACTTTAAGAGCTTTAGGAGCTTTATTTCTGTCGGCATGTTCTGTCTCTTTGATGTGAAGAACAGCGGATAAAGCCTGGTATTTCGGTCTTGCCATCTGGTCATTCTTTACTGGTACAGGGTTTGGAGATTCGCCTTTTGCGTATTTAGCAGCGTTCTTACCAATTGCTCTGTATGTTTCAAGGTCAATCAGAGGGCACTGAGGGAATAACTCCAGGTTAGACAGTGGTGGGAGGTCTTTCTGATGGATTACAGTAGTACCTTTGGACTGGATACCAATACCAATGCCTGATCCAGATAATTCTGCTGCATCATGAGCGATAAAGGATACGTCAGATGTTCTGTATACTTTAACGATTCTGCAGGCAACGCCTTCTTCCTCAAGACCAGCCATGATTTCTTTGATGATGGCTGCGTGAGGAACACCAACGATATTCTTTGTCTGGGATACGCCGAAAGCCGGTGCAACGCCTAAAACAACTTCGTTAGGGTTTGTACCTTTCTGAGCATCGCCAACTTCTGTGATGGTCATGCCTTCGGAACAAGCCTCTTCAGCTGCTGCTGCGGAAGTAGTGTTCATTTCTTTGAGAACTTCAGCGATAACGCTTTTTAATAATCTTTCATCAATTGCCATTATAGTTCACCTTCCTTAAAATAGACTATCTTATCAAATCTTTGACGGGTCAACAGCTGTACGAATGTTGCTGAGTTTTGTCCACAGCTCTGGGCTGATCTGGTAACCAGTCATAGGTCCTTCGTAGCAGTTCGGGCTGTTAACAGCGGAAATTACGTGGAACTTGTTATCAAGCATGGACGCTGTATGTAAGTAGTCACCAACAACTTTCGCTTTCTGAATATTGAAGATAGACTCTGCAACGTCTTCAAATCCACCTTTGTAAAGAGCTTTAACAAAGTCGATACCTGTTACGCCGCGATCAAGCATATCTGTAGCAGCTTTAAGGTCAGCAACAACGTCACGGTCAGGCATATCCTGAGATCCACGTGCGTATGTAGCAGCTTCAACTTCTTCGTCTGTGATTTCAGGTAATCCTAATTCACGGAAGAGAGCCTGAATAGCTCTTGCAGCTTTGTTACGAGCAGCAACAACTTCATCTTCTGTAGCAGGAACAAGACCTGCGTCAACTTTTAAGTCACGCTGGATTACTACCCAGTCATCATAATCGTCTGCATCCCAGTTGGATCCAGCGAACATGTTATCATAGTTAGGTGTTGCAGAATATCCGGAACAGATGTAGTCAGTTCCCGGGATAAACTGAGGAATGGAACGAGCAACTCTACGAAGATCAGAATGTGTAAATGTCTGGTCATTGGAGGAAGCGTTCTCAAGGTCAAGCATAGCGGCAATTAAGTTCTCACATGCAACGGCGCGGATACCACCTGGTACAGCGGCAGGAACACCGATACAGGATACGGAACCGTTCTGAGTTCCCTGAACACCAGCACCACGGGTAACACCAAGACATCTAGCCTCAAGGTAAAGCATGGATTTTCCTTCTGCCATACCCATCTGAACTTCAGAACCGGTACCGGATGTAAATCTCATCTTAACACCACGGGAAGCGTAGCAGGAAGCAAGGAATGCTTTGGACCATGGAGTGTCATCACCATCCATGAATACGTCCTCTGTTCCGTATACGGAAACTGTCTCAGCGTAAGCTGTGTAACCTCTCATACCAAGGTCAAGCTCTGTAGCCTCTTCAACAGCACACTGTGTAAGGATACCAGGACGTCCTACGTTAGCACCGAGCATGATAGCGATAGCGTTAAACGGAGCGTAACGAACGATACCAACAGTTGTCTCCATCTCAGCGAAACCACGAACAGCTGCCTCAGCTGCGTCTGCTGCGATCTGGATCATGTTATCTTTTACGTTAGTAACGTGACACTGGTTAGCTGGTTTTAATCTACATCTCATCTTGGTGATACCCATCATGGTCTCAAGAACATTCAGGTTACCAACGATCTCAACCAACTTAGCAGGTGTAACTGCTGTTGTATATTTCAGACACTCAGCTCTGTTAACGTTGATATCAACGAGCATACGTGCGATCTCCAGAGAATCTTTAGCCATAGCTTCCTCTGCGAAATCAAGGTTAATAGCGTATTTAGCGATGAAAGCATCGAGCATATCGAACTCGTCTTTTGTCTTGCCGTCCATCTCTACTACTTCGCCGTTCACGATCTTGATGGAAGGAGTAGGGTCATATGGGCTGTTCATCGCAATAAATCCAACTTCTGGCCACTCTAAAGCGTAGCCGTCCTGATTAACAGGTCTTTGATCTAAATATTCAAAACGTTTACTTCTCACGGTCTCAACACCTCTCAATTTCTCAATTAAACTTTCTTCTATACTATCTTACAGAAGCTCCGATATCTGCCTTTCCGTTCACATTATGTAAGCAGATATCCCATTTACCAGTTCCCTTATGTTCTCTCAACGTACATAAGGTATGCTAAAAATCAAAGCGTTATCTTAGATATAAGGAACAGTTGTGGATTCCAGTGGTTCGTTCGGCTCTAAGGCTTTCAGTAACTGTTTTCCAACTTCTCTTGCGCCGATAATAGCCTGTCTAACTGCACCTGAATCTCCAGTAAAGAAGAAGTTAACCTCGTTGGAGAAGGATGTTCCGCCGTTACCTGGTGTAGCGATAGCGATAGGATCAATTGTAGCAGTCTTAGCAGCTGTATCCGCTAATACAACACCGATACCTGCAGGAGCACCTACAGTGATACCAAATGCTTTACCAACAACAGCGCCGAATGCTTTCTCTAAGCAGTAGGATGCACGTGCTGTGTACTGGAACTCCAGATGTCCTGCGGAGTTACCGTATACATCACCCATCTGTTTCTCAACAAAGCTTAATGCAACTTCAACAGCTCTTCTTGCATCGGATACGTCCTCAGCACCAAAGATTGTTAAGGAACCATGACCAGCGCCGCCTTCTGTATCTCTTGGGCACTCGCAAAGAACGATTTCAGTATTTGTAGCTTTAACAGCTTCGTCACATGCAAAAATCTGTGGGCCTGCACCAACACGGTCGGAAATAATACCGATAGAACGGTATTTAGGATCGATTTTCAGTAATTCATGAACGCTGTAGTCAAGGTTAGCGATTACCAGACCGATTGTATGTCCTAAAGCTGTTCCAACGTACTCTGTTAATCCGCAAAGGTCTTCGTTGATTCCCTTAGGAGTTGGAGCTGCGATAGTTGTATCATTAGCGAAAGCACTTTCAGCCTGAGTGCCACCCATTTTTTTCATCACTTCGTCCATGATTTTAGCCATCATTTCATCTTTCATTGAATTATACCTCCATTAATAATTGATCAGACTAGGACTAAACTTATTGTGGTAAGATTTTTTCTACGTCTGTATGTGGTCTTGGGATTACATGGCTGGACACAACTGTACCTACCTTGTCAGCAGCAACTGTACCTGCATCAACAGATGCCTTAACAGCTCCTACATCACCTCTGACCATAACAGTAACTAAACCAGATCCGATTTTCTCATATCCCACCAGTGTTACGTTTGCTGATTTAACCATGGAATCGGCTGCTTCGATTGCGCCAACCAAACCTTTGGTCTCAATCATTCCTAAAGCTTCTTTCTGCATAATTGACCTCCTTATAAAAATTCTTGTCTGTCTGGATAGGACAGACTACCTTTGGTTGATTTACAGGATAGTATCATTATATAGCAACTTTCACAAAATTACTTGGCTTTTTCCTATAATTTTTAGCTTTTAAATACACAGGAACTGCCAAAAGCCATTCTTCGACATGATACTTTGTTGACATCTTTTTTGCCGGACAACAAAACAATTCTATCCGGCATGTCTATTATTTTGCGATGTGATCCAGGATCTTACTGATATCCTCCGCTGTAACTTTTCTCGGGTTAGCCTGTGTGCAGGCGTCAGCGAGCGCTCTGCGGATGATCTCATCTCTGTTTGCCTCAAACTCTTCCAGTGTCACGCCGCACTCTGTAATGCACATCGGGCGGTCCATGTACTTCAGAAGACGATTGATCTCAGCGATCAGATTGGATACACCAACTTTTGTGGTCGGAGCCGGCAGACCGACAACGCGGGCAAGCTTCTGATATTTTTTTGCTGCGTCGTTGCTGTGTTTTGCTGCTTCTCTGTCCATATCCGCATTGAAATAAATAACATGCGGCAGCACAAGCGCGTTGGCACGGCCGTGCGGGATGTGGAAAATAGCGCCCAGGGCGTGAGCGATACCATGGTTCAGTCCGAGATTAACAAGGCTGAACGCCATACCTGCCAGACAGGATGCCCGGTGCATTTTATCCCTTGCCTTAATGTCATAGCCGTTGCGGTATGCCTTTGGCAGATATTCAAAAGCCAGTTCCATAGCTTTTTCTGCCAGACAGTCGGAACAGTCGCTGGCTGTCTCAGCCACATATGCCTCAATGGCGTGAGTGATTACGTCCATACCAGTATCCGCCGTGATAAATGGCGGCGCTGATTTCACCAGTTCCGGATCCAGAATCGCGATATCCGGCATCAGGCTCTCATCAATCAGAGGAATCTTGACACCAGTCTTTGAATCGGTAACCACCGCAAACTGCGTCACCTCAGAACCAGTGCCGCTGGTGGTCGGAAGGGCAATCAGCTTGATCTTCTTTGTGCTCTCCGGATTCTGTGCAAGTTCAATCTTTCTTGCCATGAAAACGATCGCCTTCGCCGCGTCGATGGAAGAACCTCCACCCAGCGCGACAACAACGTCACACTCCTTGTCCTGAAGAAAATCAATTCCTCTCTCGATCAAATCCATCGGCGGGTCAGGAATTACCTCGTCAAATACGGAAACTGAATTACAGTTTGACAACTTTTTAAGAATCATGTCAGCCATCCCTGAATCCACCATGAACTTGTCCGTAATAAGGACAGCGTTCTCATCCTTTTCTTCAAGCAGAGCGTCGATGGCATCCTCACTGAAAAGCACCTCAGTGGAAAGCTTAAACCGTTTCATTTTCCTCCTCCTTTCTTACTCTGTACTTTTCTCTATACTCAGACGGCGTCAATCCGGTTTTCTTCTTGAAAGCCTTACTGAAGTAGTTCGCTTCATTGTACGCCAGATCCAAGGCAATATTAAGCACCGGTATGTCGGTGTTCACAAGCATCTCCTTTGCCAGGTCCATCTTGCGGTCCGTGACATAGGTGATGAAATTGACCCCCATCTCTTTCTTGAAAATCTTACTGAGATAGTAGGTACTGATGTTGACGTGGTTGGCCACGTCCTCCAGGCTGATGCCCCGCTTTAAGTTTCTCTCTATGTAGTCCACGACGGACTTCATGCCGCCGTCAGACAGCTTCCCTTTGATGTTCATCTTATCAAAGAGAATATCAACCATCTTCACAACTTCATTGTAGGCATCATGTTTATTGTTATAAAGCAGATATTTGATCTTTAACTTCTCCATCTGCATAACAAGCTCATTGGTATCACTGATGTTGAGCTCCTCCGCGGTCCGCACGATCATCTTTGCCAGATCCTGCAGCCGCTTGGAAATCACATTTACATCGTGATGTTCTAAATATAACTGGTCAATGTACTCTCTTAAAAGGTCTACAGTAGCTTTGTAAGAGCATTTTCTTAGTTCCACTTCCAATTTTGACAACAATTTATTACTCTTATCTGTCTGAGGACCCTCGCCAAGCCTCCCGGCAAAGGCCTTCACGGACTCCAGAAGCACCTCTTTCCGGATGGGTTTCAGAAGAAAATCATCCACTTTCAGTTTGATCGCCTTGTGGGCGATATTGAAGTCATCATAGGCTGTGGTGATGATGATCACCGCCTGAGGCAGCTTCTTTCTGGCATATTTGATAACCTCCATGCCGTCTATGCCGGGTATGTTGATATCCACCAGAATCAGATTGATATCGCAGTTTCCAATCAGTTCCACTGCCTCATACCCGCTCTTGGCCTCTCCGACAATCTCCACATCCGGAAGATTTTCTTCCAGAAAGATCTTCATCGAGGTTCTCTCCAGCTCTTCATCCTCTACAATTAAAATACGGTACAAAATGACACCGCCTTTCTATTGAATTTTTAACGGCACTTTAATGGTCACCTTCGTCCCCATGGACGGCTTGTTCTCACTCTCGATCATGAGCGCATACTCATGCCCGAAATAATGGGTCAGGCGGCTGTTGATGTTATAAATGCCGACAGCCCCCTCCTTCTCATTCTTATAGGCATCTCCTCGAAGGATCCTGGTAATCTTTTCCGGAGCGATCCCGTCTCCGTCATCAATGACATCCACATACAGATCCTTACCCTCCCGGTGAGCCCGCACCTGAATGGTTCCTCCGGACGCTCTGTTTTCCACCGCGTGTTTGATGGAATTCTCCACAATGGTCGTCACGGACAGAAACGGCAGCTTCACCGCGTAAAACTCTTCCGGCACATCGATGGTATACTGCATCCGGCTGCCCAGACGGATCTTCTGTATCTTCAGATAATTGACCACGTAGGCGATCTCGTCTCCGAGAGAGCTCAGCGGCTGACTGCTTTTTCGCAAAATGTACCGCATCATGTCGGAAAATGCGTAGACCACATCTTCCGTCATCTTTGCATTTTCAAAAAACGCAAGACGCCCGATGGTATTCAATACATTGAAAAGGAAATGCGGATTGATCTGATAGTGGAGAGCCTTAAGCTCGATCTCCCGCAGCGCCTTTTCCATCTCAATCCGGAGCTTCTCCTCTTTGATGAGCTTCAGATCCTTTTCCCGCAGCTCCGCATCCACCTTGTTGGCGTACTGTTTCTCCACGGAATAATTGTAACTGTCACAGAGGATCTGTGCCACCGCCAGAATCTTCTCCACAGGCATAACAGTCACCTGCTTATAAAGCTCCATCAATTCCTCGTTATCCTGCCACCCCTCACTGATCGGGGCGATCTGCCTTAAATCCTGAAAATCCGCGCTGGTCACCTGGCCGGCAAGGATGGCTCCCACATACTGGCCCTTGATCATGATCGGAATTGCAAAATCGATCAGGCCGGCATGGCAGATATAGGTATAGGCCTTTCCGATCCTCTTCGCCTTTCGTCCTCCGCAGGCATCACAATAATGGCATTTCTCCCGAAATTCATCAAACTCCCGAAGTTTTTCGCAAAAAGGAGTAAAATTACTGTAATTAGTGATCGGTGTCCCGTTGCAATCCACGCTGACAAACGCAAGGTTTGTCGCCTTCGCCCAGTTATCCTGCAGATTCTGTAGTTCTTTCACATCTATGACATCTTCAATATGAATATTATTTTTATCTGCCAATGATTCGTCCTCCATCTACTCTGGTGTACTGTATCATCCACAATTCGCATAATGAATGAGGCTGTACCCTAATCCCTTCAGAATACCCGGTAATCTTTTACTGGTATCGTTTTCTTCTCCCCTTTTTCATCAAATACTGGTATGCCTTCTCCGCGCAGGCGCAGGCGTCCTCCGTGTAACAGTCGGCGCCAATCTTTCTGGCCTGTTCCGCATCCATAAAATATCCGCCCACCATAAAGTACACCCGGTTTCGGATCCCCCTGTCTTCAAAGGCTTCCACCACCGCGCGCATGTCTTCTCCTGATCTGGATAAAATCCCACTCATGCAGACAATCTGTGCCCGGCTGGCAATGGCCTCATCCAGAAATCTTCTGGGCGAAACATCAACCCCCAGGTCCACCACATGAATGTTCTTGCTTTCCATCATCATTTTTACCAGATTTTTCCCTATATCATGCATATCGCCTTTCACTGTACCGAGAACAACCGTCCCCACTTCTTTGGAGTTGCTGCTGCCGGTGTAGCTTCTGAGCGACTGCACTCCTTTATCCAGCGCCCTTGTGACGCTTAATATCTCCGGAACCCCCACTTCTTCCTGGCGGAACTTGTCCGCCACCTGTCCCATGCCTGCAAGGAAACCATCTTCCAGGATCGTCTGGGCGGAAATTCCTTCTTCCAGCGCCATCTTCACCAGATCTGTCACCCGCTTGCCCTGTCCTTTTTTCAGGGAATCAATAATCTCATCAATAATTGCGCTCATTTTTCTCCCTCCACACATCAAAGGACTCATTTGTTCTTATTCTATACTTTTTTGCATGAAAAAGCAAATTTTTATCGTAAGTTTTACAATGTTTTTTATTTTTCCAAAATATTACACAACTTTTATCATAAAAGCCTTATATATTTTATTCAACAACACATATATCCGGACAAAAAAAGCAAAGAAACCGCTGCAAACAGGTCTTAGGGTAATAATTTACCAGCAAAGCCCATTTACAACGGTTTCTCCGCCTCAACTGTTATATTTTATTGTATTGTATTTTTTACAAAACGGACAGTTTTATCACAGTCCTGTCTGTACCCGGGTGTCACTGCCTGTATTACAGTTTCACTTTTTCCAGATGCCAGATATCTCTCACATACTCTTCGATGGTTCTGTCAGAGGAGAACTTGCCGCAGTGAGCGGTCTGCATCATCGCCATGCGGGACCATGCTTTTTCATCGCGGTAAGCTGCTTCCACTCTCTTCTGAGCCTCTTTGTAGGACTCAAAATCTGCCAGAATGAAGTACATATCTTTCTGCATCAGTGTATCATAGAGCGGACGGAATAAATCCGGATTTTCCGGACAGTAATAGCCGTTGATCATCTGAGTCATCACACGGCGGATATCATCGTTGCTGTTATAGAGATCAGCCGGATGATAGTTTTTGTTCTTTTCATATTCCATTACCTGCTCTGCGGACAGGCCAAAGATGAAAGCATTCTCTTTGCCGACTTCTTCCACAATCTCCACATTGGCTCCGTCCATGGTCCCGATGGTCACAGCGCCGTTCAGCATGAACTTCATGTTACCGGTTCCGGAAGCTTCTTTTGAGGCAGTGGAAATCTGCTCACTGACATCGGCCGCCGCAAAGATCAGCTCTGCGTTGGATACGCGGTAATCCTCGATGAAGACAACTTTCACTCTGCCGTTGATGGCCGGGTCGTTGTTGACACGGTCTGCCACGGAGTTGATCAGCTTGATGGTCAGCTTGGCTGTATCGTAGCCGGCCGCCGCTTTGGCGCCGAAAATAAAAGTACGAGGCACGATATCCATCTCCGGATGCTCTTTCAGCATATTGTAAAGATGCATGACATGCATGATATTCATCAGCTGACGTTTGTACTCATGAAGTCTCTTTACCTGGCAGTCAAAGATGGAACGAGGATCCACATCGATACCGTTATGCTCTTTGATATATTTAGCCAGACGAACCTTATTCTGATATTTGATATTCATAAATTCCTGCTGACATTTCTCATCATCCACATAAACGCCCAGCTTGCTGATATGAGACAGATCTGTGATCCAGTCGTCTCCGATCTTGCTGGTCACCCAGGAAGCCAGCAGAGGATTGCCGTGAAGCAGGAATCTTCTCTGTGTGATACCGTTAGTCTTGTTGTTGAACTTCTCCGGCATCATCTCATAGAAGTCCTTGAGCTCTCTCTTCTCAAGAATCTCTGTGTGAAGACGAGCCACACCGTTGACGGAAAAGCTGCCCGCGATGGCAAGGTGTGCCATGCGCACCTGTCCATCATAGAGAATAGCCATCTTGCGCACCTTCTCGTGATCGCCCGGATATCTTGCCTGAATCTCCATAACGAAACGGCGGTTGATCTCTTCCACGATCTGATATACACGAGGAAGCAGACGGGAGAACAGCTCGATCGGCCATTTCTCCAGAGCCTCTGCCATGATGGTATGGTTGGTGTACGCACATGTCTTTGTGGTCACATCCCATGCCTCTTCCCATGTCAGTCCTTCTTCATCCACCAGGATACGCATCAGCTCGGCAACGGCCACTGTCGGATGGGTATCGTTCAGCTGGAAGACAACCTTCTCATGGAACTTACGGATATCATCATGGGTCTCTTTATATTTCTGCACAGCTCTCTGCACGGACGCGGAGATAAAGAAATACTGCTGTTTTAAACGAAGCTCTTTACCTGCCATATGGTTGTCATTCGGGTAGAGCACCTCACAGATCGTTCTTGCCAGGTTCTCCTGCTCTACAGCCTTCTGATATTCACCTTTATCAAAGGAGTCCAGGTTAAAGGTATTGATCGCTTCCGCATCCCAGATACGGAGAGTATTTACGATGTGGTTGCCGTAGCCTACCACCGGCATGTCATACGGCACGGCACGGACGCTCTGATAGCCCTTCTGCACAAACTTTGTATGGCCGTTGTGGTTCTCCACATCCACATAACCGCCGAATTTAACCTCGACAGCGTACTCGTCTCTCTTGATCTCGAACGGGTTGCCATTCTTTAACCAGTCATCCGGAGTCTCAATCTGGTATCCGTTCTCAATCTTCTGTTTGAACATACCATAATGGTAGCGGATACCGCAGCCATATGCCGGATATCCCAGAGTAGCCAGGGAATCCAGGAAGCAGGCAGCCAGACGGCCGAGGCCGCCGTTGCCCAATGCTGCATCCGGCTCCTGATCTTCGATCACATTCAGATCCAGTCCCATCTCTTCCAGGGCTTCGCGAACGTCATCGTAGCAGGTAAGGTTAATCATATTATTACCAAGGGCACGGCCCATCAGGAACTCCATGGACATGTAATATACTGTCTTCTTGTCCTGAGCAGCGTATGCCTTGTGAGTCTCAATCCAGTTATCGATAATATCATCTTTGATGGAATAGGCCACCGCCTGATAAATCTGCTGCGGAGTCGCCTCTTCCAGAGTCCGGCGGAACAAAATACGGGTATTTGCCTCTACTTCTTTCTTGAACTTCTTCTTGTTAAAGGTTATTTTCTTAATCAATTGGGAAATCCTCCTACATTATCTTTTTTCCACGGAAAGCTGCACTTTCTCACCGTTGATATTCCACTCTTTGGAATATCCGCGCTCTGCGTCAAATACAATCTCCTCTGCCAATACATCCCGTTTGATCACATCTGCGTTATCGGTCATAATTGCCCTGATTTTATCATTGCCGTTCTCGCAGACTGTAATGTGATCTGTCACCTCAAAGCCGGCTTCTTTCCGCATGGTCTGAATCTTGCTGATTATTTCTCTCACAAATCCTTCTTCGATCAGCTCCGGTGTCAGATTCGTATCCAGCACAACTGTAACCCCACGATCTTCCTGAGATACAAATCCTTCCTTCTGTGTCGTTGTGATAAGCAGTTCCTCCGGAGTTAAATCAATCTTACCATCATTCACAGTAATTGTCAAAACACCTTCCGTATCCAGCTGCTTCTTGGCGGCGCTGCCGTCGACCTCTGCCAGGGCCTTGCTGATCTGTCCCAGCTGCTTGCCGTATTTCGGTCCCAGAAGACGAAGCTGCGGTTTGAAAATGTATCCGGCAAACTCGGAAACATCATCTTTAAACTCCACATTCTTGACATTGAGCTCTTCCTCAATGATCTCTTTATAGAAGACGTTAAGCTCGCTGTCCGCTTTCACAAACATCTCGCCGATCGGCTGACGGTTCTTGATACCGGACGCATTTCTTGCGGCACGGCCGAGAACAACGATATCCAGCACTTCCGCCATGTCTTTCTCCAGCTGAGCATCGATCATCTCTTCTTTTACTTCCGGGAAGTCGCACAGATGGATACTCTCCGGCGCGTCTTTGTCCACGGTTCTCACCAGATTCTGATAAATGTCCTCTGTCATGAACGGGATCATCGGAGCCGCTGCCTTGGCGATGGTCACAAGGGCTGTATATAAAGTCATATATGCGTTGATCTTGTCCTGCTCCATGCCTTTTGCCCAGAAACGGCTTCTGGAGCGGCGCACGTACCAGTTGCTCATCTCATCCACAAAGCTCTGCAGCACCTTGGCCGTCTCTGTGATCTTGTAATTGTTGAGATTATCATCTACGGCTTTCACTGTGGAGTACAGACGGGACAGAAGCCATTTATCCATAACGGAAAGCTTGTCGTAATCCAGAGTATACTGTGTCGGGTCAAAGGAATCGATATCCGCATACAATACAAAGAATGCGTAGGTGTTCCAGAGAGTTCCCATGAATTTTCTCTGTCCTTCTGTCACCGCATCATCGTGGAACCGGTTCGGCAGCCACGGCGCGCTGTTGGAGTAGAAATACCAGCGGATGGCGTCAGCACCATGGCGTTCCAGCGCATCGAACGGATCCACCGCATTTCCTTTACTCTTACTCATCTTCTGTCCGTTCTCATCCTGCACATGGCCAAGAACGATGACGTTCTCATACGGTGCCCGGTTAAACAGCAGGGTGGATTCCGCCAGCAGGGAATAGAACCATCCACGGGTCTGATCCACAGCCTCAGAAATAAACTGTGCCGGGAACTGTTCCTTAAAGGTCTCCTGATTTTCAAATGGATAGTGATGCTGCGCAAACGGCATCGCTCCGGAGTCAAACCAGCAGTCAATGACCTCAGGCACACGGCGCATGGTCTTTCCACAATCCGGACAGGTAAATGTGATCTCATCAATATACGGGCGATGCAGTTCCACTGTTCTGGCATCCGGATTGCCGCTTCTCTCTGCCAGTTCTTCACGGCTTCCGATGGATTCCATATGGCCGCAGCCTTCGCACTCCCATACATTTAACGGAGTACCCCAGTAACGGTTTCTGGAAACGCCCCAGTCCTGCAGATTGTTGAGCCAGTCGCCGAAACGTCCTTTTCCGATGGATTCCGGAATCCAGTTGATGGTGTTATTGTTGCGGATCATATCCTCTTTCACTGCTGTCATTTTGATGAACCAGGATTCTCTCGCATAGTAGATCAGCGGAGTGTCACATCTCCAGCAGAACGGATAGTCATGCTCGAACTTCGGCGCATCAAAGAGCAGTCCTTTGGCATCCAGATCTTTGAGAATCTGCGGGTCTGCATCTTTTACGAAAGTTCCGGCATAGTCGGTCTCTTCTGTCATCTCACCTTTGGCGTTGACGAACTGTACGAACGGCAGGTCATATTTTCTTCCCACATTGGAGTCATCCTCACCAAACGCCGGAGCGATATGAACGATACCGGTACCGTCGGACATGGTTACATATCCGTCGCAGGTCACGAAGAATCCTTTCTTGTGCTGTTTTTCGGCAGCTGCTCCCGCTGCGGCAAACAGAGGCTCGTACTCTTTATATTCCATATCGGAGCCCTTCATGGTCTCAAGGACTTCGTAGGCCTTTTCTCCTTCCCCGGCCAGTTTGCCGAGGACTTTATCCAGCAGAGCCTCCGCCATATAATAAGTGTATCCATCCACAGCCTTTACCTTGCAGTAAGTCTCGTCCGGATTCACACAGAGCGCTACGTTGGATGGCAGTGTCCACGGAGTCGTGGTCCATGCCAGGAAATATGCGTCCTCACCTACCACTTTAAAACGTACCACGGCAGAACGCTCTTTTACCGCTTTGTAGCCCTGCGCCACCTCGTGGGAGGAAAGAGGAGTTCCACACCGCGGGCAGTAAGGCACGATCTTAAATCCTTTGTATAAAAGTCCCTTGTTCCAGATGGTCTTTAACGCCCACCATTCGGACTCAATGAAATCATCGTGATAAGTGACGTATGGATTATCCATATCAGCCCAGAAACCGACGGTGTTGGAGAAATCTTCCCACATGCCTTTGTATTTCCAGACAGATTCTTTACATTTTCTGATGAAAGGATCCAGACCGTACTCTTCGATCTGCTCCTTTCCGTCAAGCCCCAGTTCTTTTTCCACTTCCAGCTCCACCGGAAGACCGTGGGTATCCCATCCGGCCTTTCTTGGCACCATGTATCCTTTCATGGTTCTGTACCGCGGAATCATATCCTTGATGACACGGGTCAGCACGTGACCGATATGCGGCTTGCCGTTGGCAGTAGGCGGTCCGTCATAAAAAGTATAAGTCGGACATCCTTCTCTTTGTTCCATGCTTTTCTTAAAAATGTCATTGTCCTTCCAGAACTTTGCAGTTTCCTTTTCTCTTTCCACAAAATTCAGGTTTGTCGAAACTTTTTTGTACATTTTTCCCTCCTATGGCCTGTTGAAATAAAAAAAGCTTCCATCCGTAACAGGATGAAAGCCCAAGCGTTCATTATACCACCTTTTACATACTATCATATGCCTCTCTTGTAACGGTGAGATTCCGTCGCCGCTTACTGTATGCTTTCAGCAGCGCAACTCAGGAGTGATGTTCAGAGATTCCCTACTGGCGGCGGGTTCCCACTGTCTCCGCCTCACTGGAGCGTTCAGAAATTCCTACTGTCTCCGTCTTCGTTTTTAACACAACAATCATATACTACCTGCGGAAAAATGTCAATTATAATTCTATGGCATTTTCCATAATATTATGGTAAAATATCAGATAAACCTTGTGTCAAATGTATAGCCGCATCTGCCGCAGGGGAATACTACCTATATTTATAGAAAGAAACTGACTGATTTCTTCTTTTTCAATACAATGATCGAAAGGAGTCCACATGATAAAAAAATTCATTGTATCTTTTCTTTGCGTTGTGTTTATCGCAGGAGTTATTTTCTCCGGTATTTCGTTTCTCTACTTTGCCATTCCAAGCAAACAGGCAATGAACTCTATCAGTCTGCCTTCCACTGTGGAGGATTCAGAAGAGACGGAGAGCGCCTCCACCGAGGAGGAAGAAAACAGCGAGGACATTTACGTGGCCGATGTACATCAGTCGCTGACCCTCCGCAACGGACCGAGCAGCGATTCTGATGAAATTGCCAGTCTGACGCCCATGACACATTTACGGCTGATCGAATCCGTAGAGAATACCGATTACGCTTTAGTGGAAGTACAGACCGGTCAATACGAAAGCTACAGAGGATATGTAAACAGCGAATACATCACCCCGTTGGGGGAATCGACGATTCGTGTAGGAACAGAGGAGTAAGATTATGTTTTCCAGCAACCTGACCATGATGACTGATTTATACGAGCTGACCATGATGCAGGGATATTTTTTGAACGGCAACAACGACACTGTCGTGTTCGATATGTTTTACCGCACCAATCCCAGCGGAAGCGCCTACGCCATTACCTGCGGCCTGGCTCAGGTCATTGACTATGTAAAGAATTTAAGTTTTTCTTATGACGATATTGATTATCTGAGAAGCCTCCACATTTTCCGGGAAGATTTTCTTTCCTATCTGGCAGGCTTCCATTTCAGCGGCGACATCTACGCGATTCCGGAAGGCACCGTTGTCTTTCCGAAAGAACCGCTGATCAAAGTGATCGCTCCGATCATGGAGGCGCAGCTGGTGGAGACAGCGATTTTAAACATCGTCAACCACCAGAGTCTCATCGCCACCAAGGCATCCCGGGTAGACTACGCCGCCGGCGGCGGCGTCATGGAGTTCGGCCTCCGCCGTGCCCAGGGACCGGACGCCGGAACACTGGGAGCCAGAGCGGCTGTCATCGGCGGCTGCACCGGCACCTCCAATGTACTGGCAGGAGAGCTCTTCGGCATTCCGGTGCAGGGCACTCACGCCCACTCCTGGATCATGAGCTTCCCGGATGAATATACGGCTTTCAAGACTTACGCCGACATGTATCCGGATGCCTGCATCCTTCTGGTGGATACCTATGACACACTGAAATCCGGCGTTCCCAACGCCATCCGCGTATTTGAGGAAATGCGTGCCAGAGACATCCACCCTAAGTTATATGGCATCCGCTTAGACAGCGGCGACCTGGCTTATCTCTCCAAAAAGGCCCGGGCCATGCTGGATGAGGCCGGATTTACCGATGCGGTCATCTCCGCTTCCAGCGATCTGGATGAATACCTGATCGACAGTCTGCGGACGCAGGGCGCAGCCATCACCTCCTGGGGTGTTGGCACCAATCTGATCACCTCGGCGGACAATCCTGCCTTCGGCGGAGTATACAAGCTGGCCGCCATCAAAAAAGCTGATGAGACAGAGTTCACCGCCAAGATCAAGATCTCCGAGAATCCGGAGAAGATCACAAATCCGGGTAACAAGACCATCTTCCGCATCTATGATAACGAGACGAAGAAGATCAAGGCTGACTTAATCTGTCTGGTGGGCGAACATTATGATATTTCCGAAGATCTTAAGATTTTCGATCCGATTTCCACCTGGAAAAAATCAACGATACCGGGAGGCACCTATCACATGCGTGAACTTCTGGTTCCGGTTTTCCTCAACGGACAGTGTGTCTATGAATCTCCGGACACCATGAGCATCAAAGCGGTCTGTCAGCAGGAATTAGACACTCTCTGGGACGAGAACCGCAGACTGATGAATCCACAGACGGTATACGTCGATCTGTCCCAGCCGCTCTTCGATCTGAAGCGCCGGCTGCTGGAGGACGAGAAACAATAAATGATCAACAAGACATACGAAAAACAGGCAGCCGGTAAACGGCTGCCTGTTTTTCTGGCTTTATACATGTATTTGCGAGAGCGGCCCCGATGCCGCTCTCAATTTGGAGAAGGTATTTTGTTACGTTATTAGCAACAAAATCTATAATGTATTGGGGGGGGTTACGCCTATTATAATAGCATCTGTTTCTTCTGAAGTGTGCATAAACTTTATTTTTTTCTCCTTATTTTTTTATGCATTTTGTCAAAATACATGTAAAAGTTTTCCAAACTATCTGACAATAAGAATGATTACTATATGTTGACTTCCCGGTCTCTTTATAATCGCGGTTTACAGACTTGTGAGAAAGCCGGCAGCACCAAACCGCCTCTTTCTCAAACGCTCCACAAACGATTCGACAAAATATTTTTGTGCACGAAAAAAGGATGGCAATTCCGAACGCCATCCTTTTTTGGAGAAGGTATTTTTGTTACTTATTGGGTGTAGCAAAAACTATATAATGTATTGGGGGGGTTACGCTATTATAATAGCATCCCCCTTCGCTAAAGTGTGCACAAAAAAACATTTTTTTAACAAAAAATTTTGTGCAGGATAGACTCGTTTCGACAAGTTTTGGTCATATTGTCTGAAATTCTAGAATTTTCCGCCTTCCTTTTTACTATTTTTCCGTAATTGAGTCGATTTTACCAATTTTTTACCTTGCTTTACAACAATAATACTACTCCGTTTTAGTATAAAAAAGTATCTTTTTATATATTGTATGACTTATAATTAACAAAAAAAGAATTCTGCAAAGCAGGATTCCCCGCCTGCGGCGGGTCGCGAAAGCGACATCTTCCTTCCCGCCGCCGATGAGAAATCCTTTTCAGGCTTCTGCATTCTGTTCTGTGGGATGCTCGCGGTTTTCAAATAAGGCTTCAAATTCGTCGCGGTTGATTCTCTCTTTCTCGATCAGAAGGGCCGCACAGGCATGCAGCACATCCATATGCTCCAGGATGATCCGTTTAGCGTCCGCATAACATTCATCCACCAGTTTCTTGACTTCTTTGTCAATCTCGCTGGCCACTTCTTCACTGAAGCTTCTGGAATGTCCCAGATCTCTGCCCAGGAATACTTCATCTGTGTTCTCCTCGTAATTGATGAACCCAAGCTTCTCAGACATACCGTACTGGGTGATCATAGCTCTCGCCGTGGATGTCACGCTCTTGATATCCTGTGCCGCTCCGGTGGTCACATCCCCGAAAATCAGCTCTTCGGCAATTCTTCCGCCCATGCCCACCTTGATATCCTGAATCATCTTACTCTTCGTGTTGAAGACATTGTCATTCTCCGGCAGCGGCATGGTATAACCTGCCGCTCCAACGCCGGTCGGAATAATGGAAACCGTGTAGACCGGCCCCACATCCGGCAGCACATGGAACAAGATCGCATGGCCGGACTCATGATAAGCCGTAATCTTTTTCTCCAGTTCCGGAACCAGGCGGCTCTTTTTCTCCGTACCGATTCCCACTTTGATAAATGCCTTCCGCACATCTTCCATTTTGATAAACCGGCGGTCATTTCTCGCCGCAAGGATCGCCGCCTCGTTCATCAGGTTCTCCAGATCCGCGCCGGAAAATCCCGGTGTCGTCCTGGCGATCTGATGCAGATCCACGTCCTGTGCCAGCGGTTTGCCCTGAATGTGCACTCTGAGAATCTCTTCTCTTCCTTTTACATCCGGTCTGCCCACCGCCACTTTCCGGTCAAAACGTCCCGGACGCAGGATAGCCGGATCCAGAATATCCACACGGTTGGTGGCCGCCATGACAATGATTCCCTCGTTGACGCCAAAACCGTCCATCTCTACCAGCAGCTGGTTTAATGTCTGTTCTCTCTCATCGTGTCCGCCGCCAAGACCGGTTCCTCTCCGTCTTGCCACGGCGTCGATTTCATCGATAAAGATGATACACGGTGAATTTCTCTTTGCTTCCTCAAAAAGATCCCGGACTCTGGACGCTCCGACGCCGACAAACATTTCCACAAAGTCAGAACCGGAGATACTGAAGAACGGCACATCCGCCTCTCCTGCCACCGCTTTGGCAAGAAGCGTCTTACCGGTTCCCGGAGGGCCCACTAAAAGGACGCCTTTTGGAATTCTGGCGCCCACTTCGATGAACTTTCCGGGATTCTTCAGGAAGTCTACAATCTCTTTGAGTTCTTCCTTTTCCTCCTGGAGTCCGGCCACCTGATTAAACTGTACCTTTTTCACATGCGGGTCCTGCATCTTGGCCCGGCTTTTACCGAAATTCATCATTTTGCCGTTGCTGCCGCCTCCGGCCGCTCTTCCCAGCATCATGAACATAAACACGAACATCACAATAAAGATAAGAAGATACGGAAGCACTCCCACAAGAATTCCGCCGGCGTGGCTCACATTGGAAACCACATAGGTCACTTTGTATTGCTGCGCATCTTCAATGGCATCATTGACATCCGTAACATACAGGGAGTCCTCTTCTCCGTCAACGAACTTCACATTGACCGTTCCGGTAGGAACTTCTTCATTCTGCATGATCTCAATGGATGCAATCTCACCCTGTGACAGGTCCTGCTCAAACTGCGTATAAGTATACACCTCATCTCCCGAGGTGAAATTCCTGTGCATGTAGTAGCTCACAAAGGAATAAATCAGCAGCATCACGACCAAAAAAACGAGAATATTTTTAAAGTTCTTACTCAACGATTTCTCCTTTCTTATCCGGTTCTGCTTCCCCGTCGCCGGCGGAAGCCTCCGGCTCTACAACTCCGATAAATGGAAGATTTCTGTATTTCTGCGCATAGTCAAGTCCGTAACCCACCACAAACTCATCCGGAATATCGAATCCCAGATAATCGATCTGCACCTCAACTTCCCGGCGATCCGGCTTATTTAACAGCGCGCACAGACGAATGCTGGCCGGATTCCTCTGTTTTAAAACAGGAATCAGATAATGCAGCGTGCGTCCGGAATCAATGATATCCTCCACAATGAGGACCTCTCTGCCTTCCATGGAATCATCCAGGTCTTTTTTAATCCGGACAATACCCGAACTGCTGGTGGCATTGCCATAACTGGACACCTGCATGAAGTCCAGCGAAACCGGTACGGTGATGTGTTTTGCCAGCTCACAGGCAAAGAACACGCCTCCTTTCAGAATACAGATCATATGCACTTCCTTTCCTGCATACTCTTCACTGATTCTCGCTCCCAGTTCTTTAATCTTTTCATTTACTTCTTCTTCCGGTATCAGCACACTGATCTTATCAGCCATTGTATTTCCTCCATTTCTCACTCCACAATGTTACTTTTGAATACTTTTATCTTCTGCACGGACGACAAGGATCCGACCGGTATCAGATCTCACTTTGTACGCCTCACTGATCCTTCCGCCAAGCACCCACAGTACATGGGAACCTTCCGTCAGGAGCAGCCTCTCGTCCCGCTCTTCAGCCGGGATCTTCTCATCGATAAAATAGCGCCGCAGAGATTTATGCCGCCCCTCTTTGTCCACAACAAAATAATCGCCGGTCTGCCGGCTTCTTATACAAAGAGTACTTTTTATTCTATCATAATCAAAGTATTTAACACAATCATTTTTTTCGATATCACCGCCATGAAATTGCTTCAGGCAAAAACAGATCTTCCTCTTATGGTCAATATCCGTCTCCCAGGCATTGTTCTTCTCAAGCGCCTCCATATCCACCCACCGGACCGCCGGCTTTTTCTCATTTTTCTTTCTCCCGGCCTCCTGACAGGCCTCCCGGCGAAGAAGAAGAATCCCCTCTCTGGTTCTCTCTGCCACCAGTCCGTAGGGAAGCTCCCGGCGCCTGCCGGCTTTCTTATCCACCAGCGACGCCATCTGCTCCACATGCGTTGCCGTCAGATCCTTTTGATGTCCGGCCATGTCCGTCAGCATTCTGCGCAGCGTCTCGTGTCGTTCCACCGGATGCATGTTCCGGGCTTTTTCCACCGGCAGAAAGCAGGTGTCTTTCTGCCGGATCACATTTTTCTCATAAATATTCTGAAAGACCGGCTCCAGATAATCCATGAACGCCGCTGCCTGCCGGGAAATCTGCCCCAGGTGTTCCACCGCCCCGGCATTCAGATGTTCCATCTCCGGCAGAAGGCGCAGACGGATATAATTCCTGCTGTATCCGTCGTCCTGATTGCTGGTGTCCTCCACAAAATCCTGCCCGAGGTCCCGGAGAATTCCCCTGATCTCTTTTCTTTCCAGGCAGAGCAGCGGACGGATGATCGTCCCTGTCACCGGGCGGATGGCCGCCAGCCCTCTGAGTCCGGTTCCTCTCGCCATGCGGAAAAGCATTGTCTCCGCCAGATCATTTTTGTGATGGGCCACCGCCGTCTTATTACAATTCCATTTCTTCGCAAACTCCTCAAAACAGGCATAACGCACCAGCCGTCCGGCCTCCTCGACGGAACAGCCCCGGTTCTTCTTTTCTTCCCATACATTTCTCCTTACCGCGGCAAAGGGAACCTCCCAGTCTCTGCACAGACCGGCGGCGAACTGTTCATCCCTTTCCGCCTCCTCTCCCCGCAGCAGGTGATTGACATGCAATGCATATACCTTAATATGTATTTTCTCCCGAACGGACAACAGATACCGCAGCAGGCACACGGAATCCGCTCCGCCCGATAATCCCACCAGCACGGAGTCTCCCTCCTGCAGCATATGATGTTCTCTCACAAATGTGTCAACCTTTTTCCACATGATTTCATCCTTATCATCTATTCCTTTTGTCTGTTTCTCCTGCATCTGTCCGGACGGCGGACATGCCGTCCCCTGTATGTTCTGCCTCCCGGCAGTTTTGCCGGTCTTTATATTTTCCGCCTGCCCGGCCGGCCCGTCTCCCACAGAGCCGCCACCATTACCGTCCGGTCATCATCATGCCCTTCCGGAGGCACCGGCACCGCCTTCATCAACTCATCGGCAAAACGCTGGGCGCTGGTCGTCTTTATATTCTGTAAAATCGTCTCCATCCGGAGCGTGCTGCCAGGCATGGCCTCAAAGTCCAGCATCCCATCGGAAAGCAGGATAACCATATCCCCATCATACAGCTTTCTGTGAGAAATATCAAACCGTTGTTCTGTCAGACATCCCGGCGGCAGACTGGAAGGAAGAATACGCTCCACAGACTTTTTGTGGCGGATAAAGGCTGCTGTTCCCCCCGCCTTTAAGGTTTTGAGGGTTCCGGTCTGCAGAGAGATCACAGCGGCATCCAGGGTGGCATACTCCGCCTTTTTGCGCGTCAGCAACGTGCTGTGCAGGATTTCCAGGGCATACTCCTCATGGATTCCCGCCTCCAGCATCGCCTCAAAGGCTTCAATGAGTTCCTGACTGTCATGACTGGCGCTCTCCCCCACGCCCATGCCGTCGGAGAGCAGCATCACCGCCCTCTTCTTATTATAATTTGCAAAAGAGAAGGAATCTCCGCAGACTTCCTCCCCTTTTTTATTGCAGCGCCGGATCCCAAACAATACCTGAAAACCGCCCTCTTCCGTAAACTCCATCCTGTTTCTTCCGGAACGGACCCAGGTATCGGTACCCGCCGCGCGGAATTCCTTTCCGTAGGCAGCGGCAAGCGCCTGCAGCACTCCTGTGATCTTTCTCGAGCCGGCTATGGGACGCAGACTGAGACTCACGTTCAGAAGACCGCTTTCATCCACATATTCTCTTCCGCCAAGCAAATGGAATCCTCTCCGGAGAAGTGACAGGCGGAGCCTCCTTTTTCTCTCCCCCTCTATCACATTCCCATCGGACAGCAGTCTCCGGCATTCCTGCATCAGCATATACTGGGACAGTATCTGTTTCTGCATGACCCGGCGAAGTCCACTCATCCTTCTCTCCCAGCAGCGGTTCTGATAGAGCATCCGGAACAGCCAGGCCATTTCTTCCATAAAAGGCTGAAAATAGACGCATTGTTTTCTGAAGTCCCCCGAAGCCATTCTGCCGTCCACACGGCTTTCGCTGGCTGCTTTTTCCAGAATAGCCGAAATCTCCCCCAGCGTCTTCTCTTTTTTCCGGCCGAAACATTCCCTGTATTTCGGGCATCTCCGGCAGACATCTTCCGTCAGTGTCGTATATATAAATTCTGTTCCCTTTCCGGACAGTACTTCCGGCCGTTCCTCCGCAGATTCCGAGAGCCTCAGCAGCTCTTTCAGAGAATCCTCAAACATCTGCAGCCGGTGGTACACCTCGCCTTCCAGGGAAAGCTCTCTTTTCTTCTCTTTCATAATCCACCCCCACATCTTCTATGATATTATATAGAGCGGCAGCGGATTCGTTTGTCAAAATCTGTCACAGATTTATAAAAACAAGAATTTCCTACAAAATGAAAAAAGGCCCTTTCGGGCCTCTCAAAAAAATAGTAGCGGGAACTGGATTTGAACCAGCGACACCACGGGTATGAACCGTGTGCTCTAGCCAACTGAGCTATCCCGCCGCACTCAACGAGCGATATAATACCATGAAAAAAAAGCTGTGTCAACCATTTTTTACATGTTTTCTTTTATATTTTTTGAAAAAAGTGATTTCCCGTTGCGAAACGTTCCTGTGCGGCGCCTGACATCCTGATTTTGAGGAAGTATCGCCCGCCATGCAGTCTCTTCCAAAACAACGCTGCGCCAAAGCTGAGATCACTGTTCTCCGGAATCGGCGCCATCCTCACCGGGATCATCGGCTACGCCGTCATCTTCCTCATCATCCGCAGCGCTGCTGTCATCTGCTGCATCAGTCTGCTTATCTTTTTCTTCAACGCTCTTTCCGGAATCAGCACCGGCAGTCTCCCCGGAATCTCCATTCTCCGATTGCTGCAGGGAGTACTCATCTTCTCCGATCATCCCCAGCTTCTCTCTGGCCATTTTCTCCTTGAACTCCGCGGAATCCATATTGTTCCTCTCGTCTTCCAGTGTCTGATTGGTATCCTTAATATCCCTGATCTCCGTGCTCAGCTCGTCAATAGTATTCTCATAGCGTTCCGCTCTTTTTCTCAGATCCTGACATCCAAAGGCCACGGCAACCAGAATGATCACAACGCAAATGATCACCGTCACAGATTTTTTCGTAAAAAATCTCTTGCGAAACCTTTGGTTGAATTGTTTGCTGTTCTTTCTTTTCTTCTTCATCTGCTCACCTGTTCCCGCATGATTGGTTTACTTTCTGCTTCTCACTATTTTAACGGTTCTCCTTACTTTTTTCAATGTCTTTAAAAGAGAATTCACAATTATTTTTCCGGGAAAAAACAAAGCGGCAGCAGCTTTTTTCAGAAAAAATACCGCCGCGCCCACCAGCAGTTCCATCCCTTTTTCCATCAGTGCGCTCAAAAGGAAAAAATATCCCATGGCTCCGGCAAACAACCCCAGCAGTACATAAAAGCGGATACTCCCCTGATTATATATCTGGAACAGCAGAAAAAGCCCCGCCGCAGCGCTGAGACAGAACACGATATCTTCCATATGCACGGTCCGGTTCCGGTGTGAGATTTTTCTCCGGACCGCCCGGAAGAAATCATACCACAGCCCCAGTATCACGCCGTAAAGGACACTGATCAAAAAAAGCGATGACTGCTGCACGATGATTTCCGCCACAGCACTCCCTCCCCGCACAGTTTTGACGCCGGCACAAACGGCCGCCTCACCGGAACAATCTCCTCATGATCCCGCCCTTTTCTCCTTTGGCAGGCCCGCTGTCCGAATATATAAAACTGTCCACGATCCCCTCTATTTCCACTTCTCCCTTTTCGACCATGAGTTTGGTCACATGCAGATCTTCTCCGTGGATCATCAGCATCCCCTGTTCTGTATCCAGAATGATCTCCCCGGGATCAAAAGAAATCACTTCCCGCACTCCGTTGATGATACCGCTGTTTCGGTTAAACAATGATATTTTGTGATTTTTCATGATACGTTCTTCCATGTATCCTCCATTCTCCTGAAACTGCATCAAAACGCCTCCGGCTTATGTCCCCTTTCTTTCATTCTTATGCGCTCCGGCGGACTGACATGCATGGAGGCGAAAACTTTAAACAAAGCGTCAGAAAGTTTTAAATATATCTCCTTGACAAATAAAGCGGAAACCGTTATAACTATGGAAGTAAGTAGACTCTATGCGGATTTTACAACAAATATACCGCCTGAATTCTACACTTTTTTTATTATCCAAAGTGTCGGTTTCGGGTGTGAATATCAGGAGGAATTATTATGAATAAAACTGAATTGGTTACAGCCATCGCTGAGAGAACAGAACTGACAAAAAAAGATGCTGATAACGCTTTAAAGGCATTTATCGATGTTGTTGGAGATGAACTGAGCAAGGGTGAAAAAGTACAGCTTGCCGGCTTTGGTACATTTGAAGTGGCTGAGCGTGCAGAACGTGAAGGTATCAATCCAAGAACAAAAGAGACCATCACGATCCCTGCATCCAAATCTCCGAAATTCAAAGCCATGAAGGCATTAAAGGAGAAAGTGAATAATTAATGAGACTGGATAAATTTCTGAAAGTTTCCCGCCTGATCAAACGGCGCACCGTGGCCAACGAGGCCTGCGACGCAGGACGGGTACTGGTCAACGGCAAAGCTGCCAAGGCCAGCCTCAATGTAAAAAGCGGCGATATCCTGGAGATCCAGTTCGGCAACAAAAGTGTAAAGGCCGAGATCCTGGATGTCAAAGATACCGCTAAAAAAGAGGAAGCCAAAGAGCTGTTTCGATATTTATAAAGTTGCTAAAAGGACAGTGCACTGTAGCGGAACATCCGTACAGCGCACTGTCCTTTTGTTTTTATCGTCTCATTTTTTTAATTTGTGTTTTTTACTTTCCTTCTTTTCATGCTCTGTATCTCTTTACACATTGACCTGGCGGCCCAGAAATTCCGCCGCAATGGCAGCCACCTTTCGTTCCAGCTCACCCAGCTTCCGTCCCGGTTCCTTCGCCTGAAGAAATACGGCTCCGAGGATCTCACCGCCGCTGCGGATCACCGAAAAAATCTGATCACCGCCGGCTTCCATTCCTTCCGTCACCGGAATAAAACGTTTCCTCTCCGAGGCCGGCAGCTGTTCATCTCTGTCGTCCAGAATTCTTTCCAGACGTCCGCTGATTCCCTGTCCTTTTAATCCCTTTCCCGCTCCGCCGGCTGCGGCGATCACTTTTTCCCTGTCGGTGATAATGGCGCAGGCTCCCGTCTGCTGGACCATGCACTCAGCGTATTCTTCAGCCAGGGAGGAAAACTCGGAAAAAGGGAGATACTTTTTTAAGATAATGCCCCCTTCCTGATCTGTATAAATTTCCAGGGGCATCCCTTCCTTCACCTTCAGAGTCTTTCTTATCTCCTTTGGGATCACAATTCTGCCTAAATCATCGATTCTGCGCACAATCCCTGTCGCTTTCATAATGCATTTACCTCCATCGTTGTCTATTCTTCCCAAATCCGGCTTCTTATCTGCTGTAAAATGCCAGTTCGGGTATGCTCTGGTTCTGATTTTGTATAGCTTTCACCAGAAATAGTATGAGCCGATGCAGGTATTTTATACTAAAAGATTTCAGTCAGAACACATTCGCAGGATGCACCTGCTTTATCTTCTGCTCTCAGGCTTTCTTATCCGGCTGTACTGCCTTATAGTTATCCACACATAACGATCTATCATAATAAATCTTATCACCCAAAACAATCTGTGCCGATCCGTCTTTAACCTCCACCACATTTACCGTACAGTTAAAAGGCACATGTCCCTGCCAGAAATCCGCAGGATCATCGTACAACGGATTCATCAGCGCCCGCATGGCGCAGCCATGGGTGGAAATCAGAATGATCTTGTCCTGATATTCCGGTTTATGTATCAACTCCTGCCAAAATTCTGCTGTTCTGTCACAAAGATCCGCCACACTCTCCCCGTCCGGAGCTCCTTCAAAATGAAGCGCATCGGTGTAAAATAAATTAAAATTTTTATCCGGTATAGCAAAATTCTCCTCAAGACAGCCAAGCCCTTCCCAGCTTCCCCAGCTCAGTTCTTTGAGCCTCTCATCTTCTGTCACCGGAATCTTTCTTCCAAAATGTTTTTCTGAAGGTGCGATCACCAGTTCTCCTGTCTCTCTCGCTCTCTTCAGAGGACTGGTGATCATCAAATCAAACGGCACTCTCCTCAGCGCTTCTCCTGTAACGCGGGCAAGATTCCTTCCATTCTCATTTAAGGGAATATCCGCGCCTCCCTGCAGACGACCGGCAGTATTCCAATCGGTTTCTCCGTGACGAATAATGTACAGCAACATATCATTCTATCTCCTTTTATCTTTTTAATACATCTTGTATCGGGCGGTAATTCTCCGTCTGACAGCAGACATCGATCTTATCAAAAATCACCTCTCCCATGTCCGCTCTTTTTTCATTCTATCTTACATTTTTCTTTAAAGTCAATGGTTTCGCAGCATCTTGCAAATTTTTGTACTATCCCTTACAATAACAGCTGAAAGACATTCCGATCAGGATGCGCGGTTTAATTTTTATAAGTTTTTGCATTATAAGTTTTTGCACCGGGACATTGGTTCACGGCGCGCGGACGCGCATCTGTTTTCACAGAGGTTATTGTATGCAGCATCTAAAAAAAGTACCACAGGCTGCTTCTGCATTTTTTCGGACGGGGAACCGGCAGGCAGGAATTTTTTTCCTGTTTTTTATGTGCATTCTTTTTCTGGCAGGATGCAGTTCCGGCGCTCCAAAGAACGGCGGCACAGGCGCAGAGACAGCCGAAGATACCGATGTGCTCACGCCGGCCGTGAGGATTCCCACCGCCGACGGCACAGCGGAGATTGGAAATGATGCCGTCACCGTGGATATTTCCAACATAGAGAAGGGCTATATCATGGCTGCCTATCACGGCGCCGCCGCCCAGGTCAACGTGCAGCTCACAGGGCCGGACGGCGTAACGTATCTCTACTTCATCAGTGAAAAAGATACGTACACCGCCATGCCTCTTTCTTCCGGAGACGGCTCCTACCTTATTGACATATATGAACAGATGGACGGGGACATATACAGCAATCTCATGTCCGATGTCATCGATGTGACACTGGAAAATGAATTTATGCCATTTTTGTACTCCAATCAGTTTGTATACTTTACAGAGGACACCCGGGCCATCCAAAAAGGAAATGAGCTGGCTCAGGGGTGTGACACCGATCTGGACGTGACCACGGCAGTCTATCATTTTGTCGTCAGCAGCACCGAATACGATTACGAAAAAGCGGCCACGGTCACCTCTCCTTATTACCCCGATGTGGATGAGACCATGGATAGCGGAAAGGGCATCTGTTTTGATTATTCTGCCCTCATGTGCACCATGCTCCGCACCCAGGGGATCCCCTGCAAATTAAATATCGGCTACGCCAATGATATTTATCATGCCTGGATCAGCGTCTATTTAAAATCCATCGGCTGGGTGGATAACCTGATTCAGTTTGACGGAGAAAACTGGAGTATGATGGACCCGACCATGGCTTCCACCGGCGGTGATTCTTACGACCCGTCCAAAGAGCAATATACCGTTATGTTCCAGAGATAGGAATACGTACATGGTACGAATGATCATTCATAAAATGTGATAATCAACAGGAGGATTATAAGTATGGAAAATGTAAATCATCCGCCGGAACAAAAGATATTCGGCATCTTCCCGGCCTTTCCCGAAAGAGACCACCTATGGTACCGGGAGCTGTTTCTTCTATTTTATTTCGGCATGCTGGCCGCCACGGTCTTAAACCGGCTTTTTTCCGGTTCACAGGCCGCGTTTCTTCTCATGAAGGGAGCTGAATTTATATATGCACCCGGAATGATTTTTGCCGCCGGCTGCCTCATGGGCGCTGAGAATCCTGCCCGTGAAGATTTCAGAAAACGTACACTGCGTAAGGCCCTGTACGCCATTCTTCTTTTTTACGGTATCGGATTTCTCAATGAGATCATCATCAACCACCGGGCTGTTTTTGCCACGGTAAAAGATCTGCTGGCCGTTCTGCGGATTCCGGATACCGCTGCCATTTTTCTCACCCTTTGCGTGCTGTTCCTGCTTTGCGCTTTCTGCTGGCCATGGATTGAGAAATGCCTGAAAGCGCCGCTGCTCCTCGCAGCGGTCTGTCTGGCAGGATTTTTATTCTCCTTCCTCCCGGAAGGACTGCTGGGCTACGGCGTTATTGGCGTTTTTACGGGCAGCGACCGCCTGGGAGCGGTTCCGCTCTTTCCGTATCTTTTTGTATTTTTTGCGGGAATATTGACTGCCCGGAATTTTTCTGACATGAGAATACCGGAAACAGACGCTGCCGGAATGAACCGGAATGGACGACACGCATCTTTGCCAGAGATCTTTACCGTCTGTAAACCTCTGATCCCGGTCACGGCCATTGCTCTGGCTGCAGGCGCTGTTCTTGCCGTTCTGCACCTGAAACATCCGGCTGCCCTGCTGCTGGGATCCGGCTGTGCTTATATCTGCCTCTTTATCAGCGCAGTTTTACTCCCGGTTTACCGGATTCTGGAAGACTTCTTTTTCGGACTGCTCCGGAGAGCCGACCGTTTCCGGCTGTCGGTGAGACGCCGCCGGGAATCAAGCCGGCCCCTTGATATTTTCCTGTATTATGTGGGATACTGCGTCCTGTTCCTGATCATGGCCTACCTGATATTTGTGCCATACTCGGAAGCCGGACGGACACTCATCTGGTCCGTGGACGGACTGGGACAGTATGTACCGAAAGTACACCGTTTCCTGTCCTATATTCCTTTCATTTTTCAGGACATTTTACAGGGGAATTTTGACTTTCAGCAATATGATTTCACCAGCGGACTGGGCGCCACCGTGGCCATCAGTTACGACCCGATCTACTGGCTGTATCTGCTGTTTCATCCGTCACAGGTGGAGACCGCTTACAGCCTGCTGATCGTGCTCCGCTATTTCCTGGCCGGAGCCAGCATGTCCGCCCTGGTGCTTTACTTTAAGCGTTCCCATTATGCTGCGTACACCGCCAGCATGGTTTACGCTTTTTCGGGTTACGCCATCTACGCGGGAACCAGACACGGGCAGTTCCTCACACCGCTGATCCTGCTTCCGATTCTGGTCATCGCCATGGAACAGCTGATTTCCAAAAAGAAATGGTATCTGCTGACAGTATTTACCGCCCTGTCCCTGCTGTGTTCCTATTACTTCTTATATATGAACACCATCGCTCTGGGTATCTACTTTGTCACCAGAATCCTGTGTACCAAAGAATACCGGAACTTCAGGACATTTTTTACCCGGGGACTGATCATCGTGGGCAGCTACGTTCTGGGCGCCGCCATGGGAATCATCTCCATCTTTACTTCCTTTGGCAGCTACATGGGTTCCAGCCGTACCGGAGGCAGCGCTCTCTCCGATTTTCTGAGTACAACGCCGCTTTTCTACCGGAAAGAATGGATTTCGGACTTCTTTATTTCTTTTATCTCCGATTCCTTCACCCCGGGCATGTGGCTGAAACTGGGCTTCGCGCCGCTGGCGTTCCTGGCCCTCGTTCTGCTGTTCACGAGAAAAAATAAAAAGGAACTGAAGCCGATTTTTATCATCTTTACGTTTTTCTGCCTGTTTCCGATCTTCGGCTACATTTTCAGCGGATTCAGCAGTGTCACAAACCGCTGGTGTTACATTTACGCCGCCATCATCGCCTTTATTCTGGCGGAAAATCTGGAACACCTCACCAGACTGACGGCAAAAGAGATTAAAATCATGCTGGGCATTGTATGTCTCTATGCGGGCATCATTTTCTTTTCCACCAAATACCGCACAGACAAGGTTTTCGGCGTATTCGGGCTTCTGGCTCTGACCACCGCTCTGATCCTCGCCATCAACCATGACCGGCTCACTATACCAAAGCGTACTGCCCGGTCCACCGTCTTCGCTGTCACCATGCTGGCCGTGGTACTGAACGCCAATATGTTCATTACCTCCGCCTCGGAAGACGGCACGCATCTGGATACCTATGTGGAATCCGGCAAGTCCATGACGGATATGTCCATGACGGCCTTAAAATATCTGGACCAGGTGGAAACATCCGGTGACGCCGGCGATGATTCCGCCGATACCAAAAATGGCACAGAGAACGATACCTCCGGCGCAGACGACGGTTTCTACCGCAGCACCAACCTGAAGACCTACGGAGACACCCGGTCTTCCAGCCTGATCTACGGTTATAATGATATTTCCACTTTCACCAGCACCTTAAACGGCGGTATCGTGGACTACAACCGCGCCATGGGCAACTGTGACTGGAATATTGTAAGCATTTACAGTTACAACGCCCGGACCTACATGCATGAATTGGCCAGCGTCCGCTATCTGGGAACCTCCGATGATGTGAAGCTTCCACTGCCTTACGGCTATAAGAAGGTTTATGATAAAGAAACCAAGAAGAGAACTTACTCCATCTACGAGAATCAGTACACCCTGCCGCTGGGCTACACCTATGACACCGTGACCAGCGAATCCGACGCCGGGAATCTTTCCGCCGCGGAAAAACAGGAACTGACCATGCTCTCCGCCATCGTGGAAGACGACGCCATGGCTGACAACCAGAATCTCACCGAAGCTGACAGCAGCTCTCTGCCGCTCACCGCCCGGAAACTTCCGATCAGGAAGATCAAGGCCAGCGATGGTGTCACCGTCAAAGACGGAGTCATCACCATTCCGGAGGGCGGCGGTACCATCCGCTTTACCTTCGACGGAGAGCCAAATTCCGAGACTTATCTGTCCTTGAAGGGCGACTTATATTTCCCTAAAGATGCGGCAGAACATTTCCTGCCTACCCAGATCAAGGCCAAAGATATCAGTTACCAGTACCGGTTCCGTATTGATTCCTACAGTACAAACCAGGAGGAATATCTCTTCAACCTGGGATATCATGAGGATTCCATCAGCCAGTGTACGCTGAAATTCAAGGACGAAGGCACGATCCATTTTGATGAGTTTGCCATCTACTCCCAGAGCATGGATACTTATCCGCAGCGGGCGGAAGCACTCCGGGAACATTCCCTGGAAAATGTAAAGGTGGATACCAATACTGTCACCGGCGACATTACCGTCGATACCGATCAGATGCTCGTGATCTCCCTTCCATATCAGAGCGGCTGGACCGCCTGGGTGGACGGAGAAAAGACGGATATCCAGAAAGTCAATTATCAGTACATGGGCCTGAACCTGACACCGGGCACCCACAGTATCCGGCTGCACTATCAGCTGCCGGGACTCCACTACGCCTTCCTCATCACAGCAGGCGGCGCGGGAGTCTTCGTGCTGATCATCCTCTTTAATTTCTTTCGGAAACGCCGCCGCAGGAAAATGGCAGAATAGATCCTTTGCAGAATATCTTCACTGCGACAAAAGGCGTTGCCCTTCACGGGCAACGCCTTTTTATTATCCTTTTATTATTTAATTTATACCGTCTGCGGCAGACCGGTCAACATCCTGTCTTATGAGCAAAGCTCACATTACCCATCCTGTTAGTAGGAAACCACGGTGGTTCCGACCGGCATGTTATCGTAGATGTACTTGGCATCTTCGTTATAACACCGGATACATCCATGGGATGCCGGCTTACCGATGGTCGGATTCTGTACGGCTCCGGAATTCCAGAGCGGACGGGTGTGGAAGGAATTCCTTCCCGCAAAATGAGTGACATACAACTCTTTTGTACTTGTGTAGAACCAGCCTGGTTCTTTGTAAGTAATCTTATATACTCCGATCGGAGAATGGTTGCTGGCAGTTCCTGTCGCACAGTCAAAGGTACGGATAATCTTCCAGTTTTTCTTGGAACCTTTATAAATAGTAACCTGCTGTGTATAATGACTGATCCAGATCAAATAGTCCGTTTTACTGCTGTAGCCCTTGCCGTTTACAAAAGCAAGCTTCACTTCCTTGGAATAATTCTTTGTGGTATAAATCTCTTTATTTCCGGAATAACCGATGGTCCGGACCGTATTGGCCAGAAGCTTATCATAATTCTTGCTCATATATTTGCTTGGCTTCACCGTGACAGTCTTGGAAGTCTGACTGCTCAGATACTTCTTGCCGTTTACTTTCGTATAGGCGCGGACCTGGATATTGTACTTGGTGTCAGGATCCAGCTTCTTGAGAGTGAACATTGTCGTCTTGGTGGTGCCGAGCTTTTTATATGTAAGATCGCTCTTTTTCTTATAATAAATCTGATAGCCCGTAGCTTTCGCCGTCTTATCCCATTTGATGGAAAGCTTATCTTTGGCGTTGAGGGTCAGCTTAACGCCAAGAACCTTTCCCGCAACCACCGGAATCTTAGCTTTTACTGTGGCAGAACGGGCGCCGGTGGTCTTTTTGCTTCCGGCCGCTCCCACGGCTTCTACCTTAAAATACCAGGTTCTTCCGGCGGTAAGTCCTTCCACCACCGCGGAAGTTCCCGTCACATTGGTGGCGGCCACTTTGTATCCGCTGCCGGACTTCCTGCTCTTGTAGATCGTGTAGTAAGAAGCGCCGCTGACCGCGTTCCAGGAAATCTTGGCCGCGTTGGCCTTCGGTTTCGCCTTCACTCCGGTAACCTTGCCCAGTGTTTTCAAATAATCATAACTTGTGGTCAGTCCCTGTCCATAGCAGACCGTTCCATTTATCTTTTTGTATCCAATTAAATAGATGCTGTACTGTGCACTATCCAGAGCGGAAGAAGCAATGCTCCTGGAAGATGCCGTTCCGGAAGATACTTCCGTATCCACAGCAGTCGCTGCGGTATTGGAGTCCTTGGCCACCTGCACTCTGTACCCCTGATAGATGCTTCCGTTGGAAACTCTCCAGGATACCTGAAGCGCATCGTTGGAATTCTTCACCGCATTCAATCCCTGTACCGCTTCCCCTGTGTAGTAATCCACAGTGAGGGAATCTCCATTATTCCCTTCCAAATCCAGCGTATATCTAGTTCCATTTGCATAGGCGCCGCCCAGACCGATGTCGAGATTGTTGACCTTAGCTCCCACGGTTCCGGCTGCGACTTGTTTCCCCGTAGCCGTATTCGTCACCGTATACGTATACCCGCTGTCCGAGAAATCCTCAAACTTGAGAACAAGACTCTTCTTCTCTGTGCTCACATAAGCAATCTTATCCACAGAGACGCTTGCTGCGGAAGCCGTATTTCCCATGAACAAAAAGCACAGGCACACCACGGCTATAGCTGCGGCAAAACTCATAAACTTTTTCACTGTTTAGATACCTCCTCATTCTTATTTTTGTTCCGCGCCCGTCCGGAATCTCTCTTACTTTCCGGCATGCATCCACAGGCCCGGCTATTTTCTTATTATATAATCAGAGGCACTTTCCGTCAAGGAAACAAGGGTATACAATTTTCTTGAAATTTGCTATAATACCCTCAGCTGTCTATCCGTCAGCAAAACGTGCTCCACGCCCGTTTTTCGGGTGCGCCTGCACACAAATACATTTTCACAGAACATTTGAACGAAAGATCAGAAGATGCGGGGGCAGTTTTTTCTTTGTCATCCGGCACCATCTCTCGGCTTCTGAATCTGATAAAGAAAAGAAGGATTGCATATGATTAATTTTAATATTCCGCCTTGTGCGCCGAAAGCGCCTGAATATATGGCTCAGGCAATCAAGAATCACAAAATCAGCGGAGACGGTGCTTATACCGCCCTCTGCAGCCGATGGATCGAGGAACACACCGGCACAGCGAAGGCTCTCCTGACCACCTCCTGCACCCATGCGACGGAGATGGCCGCGCTTCTGGCAGATATTAAGCCGGGAGATGAAGTGATCATGCCTTCCTATACTTTTGTATCCACCGCCGACGCCTTTGTTCTGCGCGGTGCCACCGCCGTTTTTGTGGATATCCGCCCGGATACCATGAATATCGACGAGACCAAAATCGAGGACGCCATCACCGAAAAGACAAGAGCTATCGTTCCAGTCCATTACGCCGGCGTCGCCTGCGAGATGGATACCATCATGGATATCGCCGCCCGCCACAATCTCCTTGTCATCGAGGACGCTGCGCAGGGGGTCATGGCAAGTTACAAGGGCAAAGCTTTGGGCAGCATCGGCGACTATGGCTGTTTCAGTTTCCATGAGACCAAAAATTACAGTATGGGAGAGGGCGGATGCCTCCTCATCAAAGATAACGAGAATATTGAGCGGGCAGAGATCATCCGTGAGAAGGGTACCAACCGAAGCAAGTTCTTCCGCGGCCAGATCGATAAATATACCTGGGTGGAAGCCGGCTCCTCTTATCTGCCAAGCGACTTAAACGCCGCTTATCTCTGGGCGCAGCTGGAGATCGCCGATGAGATTTATGAAGACCGCATGGCCACATGGAACCTTTACCATGAGACACTGGCTCCTCTGCAGGAAGCCGGGTATATTGAACTTCCGTTTATTCCGGAAGGCTGTGTGCACAATGCGCACATGTACTATATCAAGGCAAAGGACCTCGCCGAGCGCTCTGCCTTAATCCGATTCTTAAAGGAAAATGATATTTCAACCGTTTTCCATTACATTCCTCTTCACGACGCTCCTGCCGGCAAAAAATACGGCCGCTTCCACGGAGAGGACAGATACACGACCAGTGAGAGCGAACGTCTGGTACGTCTGCCGCTCTACTATGGTCTTGAGAGAGAAAAAGTATTGACAGTCTGCCGCAAGATCAAAGAATTCTACGACAAATAGATTTCTTCGCCAGGGTGGTCTTTTCCCGAAAAAGAACTGCGTTCTGTGAAAAGCAGCGATCTTCTTTCGGAGAAAGGCTCCCCGGATCCGACGGCAGCAGGAGGAAACACCGTGTTACATTCGATTATTATTCCCTGTTATAAATCATCACAGACCATCCGCAAAGTGGTGGAACTGACCGCAGCGGAGCTGGAGAATCTAAATATCTCCGAATATGAGTTTGTTCTCGTGGATGATTATTCGCCTGATGGCGGAGCCACCCTCGATGAGCTCAAAGCTCTCGCCCGGGATTATTCTTTTGTAAAAGTCATTTCGCTGGCAAAGAATTCCGGCCAGCACAATGCCGTGATGGCCGGTTTGAATTACGCTTCCGGCGAACTTTTGATCGCCATGGACGACGACATGCAGACCCATCCGTCCCAGCTGAAATATCTGCTGGCGGAGATCGATAAAGGATATGACATCGTCTATGGCTACTACCCGGAAAAGAAACATTCCCTTTTCCGGAATTTCGGCAGCTTCGTAAATTACCTCACCGTCCGGATTCTCATTGGCAAACCGAAGGACATGAAGACTTCCAGCTACTGGGTCATCCGGCGTTTTGTGAGAGACTATGTCATTCAGTACAAGAGCCCTTATACACATCTGCAGGGCCTGTTCCTGCGGACCACCCGCAACATCAGCTGTATTCCCATCAAACATTTTGACAGGGAAGTGGGTGAATCCGGCTACACTTTCAAGAAGCTCATCCAATTATGGTCCAATATCATGGGCTATTCTGTCATCCCTCTTCGGATGGCGACCTACTGCGGATATTTCTTTTCGCTCCTCAGCATTCTCGGTGCTGTGGCTGTGGTGATCCGCAAGCTTTTAGTTCCGTCCATGGCGATCGGATGGCCTTCCATGATGTGCGCCATCTGCTTTTTCTCCGGAGTGATTATGCTGTTCATGGGCCTGATCGGAGAATATCTGGGCCGGATGTTCCTGGGAATGAACAAACAGCCGCAGTTTGTGGTCAAAAAGGTTTACGACCATGCGGAAATGTCCGCCTCTGAAAAGAAAACTGATAATCCGGCGGATATACCTGCCGGCAAAGAAAATGATCCGGAAAACAAAAACATATAATCAATGCTACCTTTTACAGGAGGGAAAACCGTGACAAAAATAATGATACTGGGGGCTGGCATCTACCAGGTTCCCCTCATTGAAACCGCTAAGAAAATGGGGCTTTATACCATTGTTGTCAGCATCCCCGGTAATTACCCCGGGTTCGCCCTGGCTGACAAGGTGTATTATGAAAATACTGTAGACGAGGATAAAATTCTTGAGATTGCCAAAAAGGAGCGCATCAAGGGAATTGTCACAGCAGGAACCGACGTCTGCATGAAAACTGTCGGCAGGGTTTGCGATGCCATGGGACTCAACGGCCTTTCCTATGAGGCTTCAAAGGTTGCCGTGGACAAAATGCTGATGAAAAGCAGATATGAGGAGTACGGCGTTCGAACCGCCCGTTTCCGACAGGTATCCTTTGCGGATACCGATATCAAAAAGACGGTTAAAGAACTTACATTTCCTCTGATTTTTAAATCCGTGGACTCCTCAGGAAGCCGCGGAATCATCCGGGTGGATTCTTTTGAGGAATTCGATTCCGCCGTAGCTTATGTGAAGGAAAATACCAGAAAAGATTATTTCCTGGTGGAAGAATTCATCGAGGGCGAGGAGTTCGGCGCCCAGGCCTTCGCTTACGACGGCAACGTATCCTTTATTCTTCCTCACGGAGATTACGTCTACCACGGAGACACCGGCGTTCCTATCGGACATTACGCACCATATAACCTCAGTGAAGAGGTCATTGAAGATGCGAAGATCCAGCTGCGCCGGGCTGTCAAAGCCATGGGCCTTGATAACTGCGCCATCAACGCGGACTTCATCCTTAAAGACGGAAAGACCTATGTTCTGGAAATCGGCGGCCGCTGCGGCGCCACTTGTCTGGCTGAACTGGTTTCCATCTATTATGGTTTTGACTATTATGAGAAGATTCTCCGGACTGCCCTGGATGAAGATCCGGACTTTACTTTCAAGAAACCGCACACACCGAACGCCAGCCATCTGCTCATGAGCCAGAAAGACGGCGTGATCAAATCCATTCAAAATCTCAACGAAGATAACGACAATATTTGTGAGGTTCACTTTGATTATAAACCGGGCGATGAAGTCCACAAGTTCCATGTGGGACCGGACCGTATCGGACACATTATCACCAAAGGCGAGACTTTGGAAGAAGCCCAGGATCTCCTTTTTAAAGCAATGGATAATATCAAAATAGAAGTGGAATAGTCGTTCGTTCAGGCCAGAATATCTGTTCTGGCCTTTTCTTCAAAAAAATCCTTCTCCCTTTTGCAAAACAGAGCAATGGAAAGAGCATTGTCTGTAATCCGCAAAACCGGAGAAGGATTTTTATTTTTTCTTTCTGATCATCTATCTGTTGTCATTATCTTTATTTTTTCTTTTTGATCATCTTCAGCACCGCTTTCATATCCGGATAGAACATCTTAAAGGCTGCCAGAGCCACCACAAGGATCACCACATAGCGGATAAACCACGGCACATTGTAAAGTCCCATGGTTGCCAGGTTCACGGCCAGATAGATGAGTGCGATCTTTACCGTTTTCTTCAGAGGCACGATCACCATACCGGTAAGCTTATGCTCCAGAATGCCCTGCATCAGGAGCAGGACAAAATAGCTGATAGCCATCATGTAAGCTGCCGCCATATATCCAAAAAGGGTGATGCCAATATAGCTGATGATCAGGTTGAATATCATGGAACCAATGGTTCCCATGGCCACATACTGGGTCCGTTTATAGTAGTTCTGTACCGCAGAATAGCTGTAACTGAAGAAACGGAACAGCGTCCCCGTCACCAGCGGAGCCACCAGCCAAACTGCATCCTGATACCGCGCTCCTCCCAGGATCAATATCTCTTCCGGGGCCAGCACCACAAGAAGCCAGGACAGGAGTCCGAACATATGCATGACAATGGTCCATGGCTTTTCCACCTCATCTGCCTCTTCCCTGGCAATCTTTTCGTAAAGCCACGGAATCCAGGCATTCCAGACGGAATCCTCCAGAATCCACACCACATAGGAAATCGTCATAGCGATGGAAAAAATGCCGGCCGATGTGGCTCCCACGATCTTTCCGATGAGAATTCGGTCCGACTGGTTCATGATCTGCACCGATAACGCCTCCGGAATCAGCGGAAGACTGAATTTCAAGCCGTATTTCCAATACTTTAAATTGACAAACTTCTTTCCCTGCCACCAGAGAATGATGGCGATGATCGCTCCGCCGATAATCTGCGGCAGATAATATCCAATGATCCGCCGGTGTACCAGCTGATCGATGAATCCCTGCACCCGGCCCTGATAGATAAGCACAATGGACAAAATGGTGCCCGGTATGATGGTGAGCACTGTCGCCGCCGTGCTGAATTTATAGCGCATCACCTGCTTATCCCGTCTCTGGATATACAGCATACTGGTGTAGGTAAACACGTACAGGAACATCATATAAAACATCAGATCATCCATGTCGCAGAACGCCAGCACCTGCTTTTTGAAAATCATGCAGATACCAAAGAAAATGGCAATGGAAATATACGACAGGGTATGAACACTGGATACATATCCGTTATAGTCATCCGGGAAATCATGTTTTGCCACATCCACACTGCGCCAGAGACACAGGGACATGATGGTGTAGGCAATGAGCAGCCAGGATTCATAGGTGGTCACAATACCGTACTGCGCCTCTGACAACAGTCTGGAATAAATCGGCGTCACGATAAAGTTAAATCCCCTGGCCAGCAGCTGCGCCAGAATAAAAAAGAAGCCAGAGGTAAAGGCCATCTTATTTAAGGACGCATTTTTATTCTGTTTTCTTTTATTTCCCTGCTGAATCATGGAGGCGGGAATCTCCTGCCCCCGGGTATTTTTTTCACTTTGTTCAGACATTCTTGTTTTCCTCCAATATGTCGCCTGCTTCTGCCGCCTCTCTGCGTCCCGCGGCAGCCGATGCTTCATCTTCTTCTGTCATATATGCTGGCTCAGGCATCTTTTACCTTGCACACGATCATCCGCAGCTTTCCATTTTCATCAGGCGGAATGGAATCCATCCATTCATATTCAATCTCAAACGGATGCTTAAACCGGGCATTGAGCTGCTCTGTGAGCTGCTTCTCCACTTCTTTTTCGCTCAGAGAGGAAACCTCCTTATTCTGTACGCACTGAATATGAATCTTTGAATAAGATTCCTGGATAAAACGAATCTGAAAAATATCCTCGCAGTGGGCGATAATCGGGGCAATCTCAAAAAATGTGGTAACCTCCCCGGTCTCATATCGGAAGAAATCATTCATCCGGCCCTGTACACTGGTGATGAACCGGACTCCGTCTCTCACCTCACAGGTTCCCCGGTCTCCAATGGCGTAATTGATCAGCGGCAGATCCGTCTTATAAAGCGGCGTCACCACAATATTTCCTTCCTTCGCCGGGCGGTTCTTCTCATCATAAATGTTCACCACAAAGGAATCATTATGCACCACATATTCCTTGCTGTCAAAGAGACGGACCATGGCGGCTCCGGTCTCCGCCGTACCGTAGGAATCAATGATGCCCGGTCCCAAAATCTCCGCGAAGAGCTTTCTGGCTGTATCGTCAATCTTCTCGCCGGTCGGACAGTAAAACTTCGGTTTCGCCAGTTCCACATGGTTCTTCTTGCAGTACAGGCAGATCCTCATGAACTCACTCTTGTTCATATAGAGAAAATCCGGTCGATAAGCGTTGATCTGTTTCACGATCTCCGGTTCCGGGTCATACTGGGCCACAAAACCTCTCCTGAGAATTCCAAAATGCTGCAGAAACGTATCGCTGCCTCCGGTAACGCTGTGGGCGCTCTTGCGGCTCATGGTCTTGCCAAAAAACGGATTGTATCCCGCCGTCATCATGACACGGAACCAGTTCGCCATGTTATAGGCCTTCTCCTTCGGAGAAACCAGCAGCATCAGCGGTACGCCGGAAGAACCGCTGGTGGTATCATGAAACCAGTCCGCATACTTTGGATTCTTCGCCTCCTCGTTCATCCAGGCCCGGAGCTCATCTTTAGTAAGGAGCGGAAGCTTTGACAAATCGTCGCCCGTCCGGATATCTTCCGGTTTTACCCCCGCCTTGTCAAAACGCTCCTTATAAAAAGGAATCTTATACGCTTTTCGCACGAGCTTGCGCACCCGTCTGTCCTGGGTTTTCATGACTCCCGTAAAATCTTTTGGAATCTTTGTTTTCATTTTAAATAAGTCAAAAAAAAGCAGTACATTTACCAGTTTTCTCTCCATCTTCTCAAACATAATAACCTCTCTTCTCCTGCGTCCTCTTCATTCATTCCACAGCCCTGACGGTAACCGGCCGTTTCCCCGCCGCCGGGCGTTTTCAGACATCTTTACCCATTGTAAACAACCTGGCGGTATTTGTCAATCAATAAGGCTCTGCGCGCTTCCGTCTTCCCAAAAACAAAATCCCCTGGCAGCAGATTCCAAAAAAGGACCCACCCGCCACGGCCAGATCTCCAAAATAAAACAGGCACCCTGCGTGGCCAGGATGCCTGTTTCCTCTTATGGTAAAAGTAACCTCAATTATTTAACAACAATCTTGATTGTTCTTGTACCTTTCTTGAAGTTATCTGTACCTTTAATCTTAACGCGGATCTTGTAAGTACCTTTCTTGATACCCTTCATCAGAGTAACAACACCTTTTTTGCTTACTTTAACCCATTTTTTAGCTTTTTTGCCCTTAACTTTGTAAGAAACAACTTTTCCATCGGATTTAACTTTCAGTTTAATCTTTTTGGATTTATTTTTTAATTTTTTAGCCTTGAAGCCTTTTGCAAGTTTCTTTTCTGTTTTCTTGTTCAGTTTATAAACCGGTTTGCTTGCTTTTGTGATCGTATAAGCGATTGTAGCATCACCCTGATATAAACCGATACCTTTAATCTTTAAATTATAGCTTCCTGCTGCTGTAGGCTGCTGTCCGTCGATGACAAAGTCTGTACCTTCAACCAGTTCTTTACCGTTGACAGTGATTTTCAGGACTTCATCTTTGCCTGTGTACTGGGAAGAAATGTTATAACTTCCGCTGATTGTAGTTTTCACAGGTGAAGATGTTGCAGCAAATGCTGTGGATGGAACCATCAGAGCTACAGTCATAGCAACAGCCATAGCTTTTTTCATGTTAAGCATATCTTTGTTCCTCCTTGTTATACCAAATAAACAGCCGGCTCAGCCACGTCCCCGGATGATTATTTGTCTTATATATAATTAGCATCCCCCGCCGGCAGGAGAAATCCTCTCATCCCGGCAGAGCATGTAATTACCAAAATACAATCGTCTGAAAATAATTAAAATGTGATTTTAAATACAACAAATCCCTCAGGGCAATGACCATACTCTGATCCATGGGACGGAACAGTGCTCAGCCTTCTTTCTTTTCTGCGCCATGTCCGCCATAATAATCGCTGTAATAATTGCCATATTTGCCGTAGTATTTCTGATAAGCTCTGCTCTTGGTCTCCACACGATTCAACACCGTGCCCAGGAGCCGGCAGCCTACCCGTTCCAGCTGCTGGATCGACTGTTTCACCAGACGTCTGGAAGTCATGCCGCTTCGCACCACTAAAATGGCGCCATCACAGAAGGAGGCGATCAGCGCTCCATCCGCCACACTGTCCAGCGGCGGGGAATCAATGATCACATACCGGTAGTCTTCTGCCAGTCTGTCCAGAAGTTCTTCCATTCTCGGATCTTCCAGCAGCGCTGACGGATTCTCCAGGAGATTGGAAACCGGAACAATGTAACCATTGCTGATATTGGTTTCATATACCACATTCTGATATTCGGAAAGACCTGACAAGTAATAATCCAGCCCCTGGATCTCCCCTTCACTTTTAAACTCCAGCCGGTCTTTTAACACAGACTTACGCAGGTCCAGATCCACCAGCACAGAAGGAAATCCTGCTTCCGCCAGCATCTTCCACAGGTGTACGGACACCGTGCTCTTTCCCTCGTTGGGAACACTGCTGATCACCAGTATCTTTTTTGTATTCTTTCCACAGAACTTAATATTCACACGCAGACGGTTCATGGCCTCTTCTACGGCATAAGGTAAAGCCTGGATATTCATATCAATCTGTTTCATGCCCGTTTTTCCTTCCTGATTCTCTTTTTATTCTTTACGCTGTCCTCTTTCTCTTCGCGTTTTTCCAGCTCTTCAAAAATATCGCTGTCCGGAATGGACGTCAGCGGAACCACGCCGAAATACTTCTCCATATCTTCCAAGGTGCGGATCGTATCATCCAGCAGATAACGAACCGTCAGATAAGCACAGTAGAGGATCGCTCCCAGCAGCGCGCCGATCAGCGTGTATCGTGCATAACTCGGAGCCGCCTTCTCATCCGGCAGCTGCGCCTGCTGCGCGATATTCGGAGGATTGGTACTCATGGTCTCCGGAAGATATTCCACGGAAACCTCCGTCAGCTTGTTGGCAATATTCATGGCCTCCACCGGATCTGTGCTGGTGGCGGTTACATTTAAAATACGGGTATCCTGCGGATTCTCCAAAGTAACCATCTGCGCCAGATCCTCTGTCTCCATATCAAGATCCAGCTCGTCGATCACCTGATCCAGCACCGGATAGCTGAGCATCAGCTGTTCGTAATCAGATGTCAGTGAAGTTCCGATATTCAAATCTGTCAGATCCACCACGGAATCATTGGATGCAGATACCACATACATCTTTGCCGTTGCCTGATAAGTCGGCCGGATGCAGAAAAACGAGAATGCATTGAGCAGCACCGCCCCTGCCAGCAGGCAGAGGATAATATAGTGTATCTTATCCAGCAGCACATACGCCAGATCCAGTAAATCGATTTCCATTTCATCTTCCGCATCAGGCAGCGGAACTGCCGTCAGAGTGTGTGAATCTTTCACCACCTCAAGTTCCGTTCCTGTATCTGTTATTTTTCTGTTTGCAAGTCCCATCTTCTCTCTCCTGTACTTTATTCTTGATCTTCAACTCTGTCATAAAACAGTTGTATCACTGTATCCGCCAGACTGTTCTGGTCCACGGTAAATTCATTAAAGCCCGTCTTTCCCTCGCCGTTGGTTCCCTGGATCTCCAGAGGTTCCTGTTCCTCTGCATTGACCAGAGACGCTGCCAGCTTGATGAAATCATTGCGGGAAAGATCCGTCACCATATACGGTTCCAGGGCGTCATAAATATCCAGGGCAAAAGCGCTGTCCGCCTGGCATTTCTCCGCAAGCTCCGCCTTGAGGGCAGATAAATACTGCGACTGCCGGCGCATACGCCCTTCATTGCTTCCGTCACCCACATTCATCCTGCCCCGGACATAATGCATGGCCTGCTCATCGGTAAGGGTCACTGTTTCACCCATTTTTAACGTCGGATCTTCTTTTGAAAAATCATCCTCCACCGTGACGGTCACTCCGCCGACCAGATGATTGAGCACCTCAATGGCATCCATATTCAGTGAGGCGTATCCATCCACAGGCTGCCCGTACAGCAGTCCGGAAACGGCGTCCACCGTATTCTCACAGCTGGTCTCCATACCGTCGCCGGTGGCATGGGCCAGGGAGATCTGCATATAAGTCGTGGCCAGATAGGTACCGTCCGTATCCAGAGACTTGACATCGGTCATGGTATCCCGGTTGATGGGCAGCCTGGTATAAGTATTGTCATCCTCATTGAGCACCAGCAGCTGCAGAGTGTCGCACTGTCCCGTGCCGTCGTACTCTTCCGCAGCTTCTGCCTCACCCCGGGAATCCAGCCCCATAAACAGATATGTCTTAATATTCTTCTTAGGCGTGCACTGTACACCGTTGATATCCACAGTCTCTTCCTGCGGCTGCGGCTCCACCGCCGCCTGCTGCGTACTCTCCGCCGGCACTTCCTGATGATCAATGGTCCGGGAGGCAATGCCCACCGCCGCTGCCACCACGATAACAGCAATGAAAAGCGGGATCAGCTTCCGCAGCGCCCGGCTCCTGTCCATGGTCGTCCTTCCGTTTTTATTCTCATTCATAGCTTCCGCTTTCCTCCCGCATTACTGCATGATACTCTGGAGAAGCGCTGCCCCGCCTTCCGGATACATGCTCTCACAAATCATCAGGGCCACAAGGACCACAAACAAAACGGCACATACAATGTATGTAATCTTCTCAGACATCTGTCTCTCCTCCTATCCGAAGCAGCCTGCTGCCTCTGTCATCCATAGCATTTATAAACGCTTTTCCAAGCTTTTTCTCAAGTACTGCTCTGCCCTTTCCCAGATTCGGCTCCCGCCGCTCCACTCTGTGGCAGTCACTTCCCAGGAAATGTGCCTGTCCCTTTTCAAACAGCTTGATCAGCGGACGGCGCCTGCGCCAGCCAAGAAGGCTCTCCGCATTGATCTGCACATACAGGGGCATCTCCAGCAGCTCTTCTATCCATTTTTTATTCTCGGACATCCCCATATAACGCTCCAGATGAGCGAGGATCACCTGAAACTCTCTCTTTCTGATCAATGTCTCCACTTCCCGGATATCCGATCTGTTCCACGGACCAAAAGGCATTTCCAGCAAAAGTGCCCGGCTCCCCTCAATGGTGAGATCATCCAAACGATCCGCCCGGCTCATGCCTGAGAAAAAGGCTACTTCTGCCCCCAGCCTCAGCTCCGGGCCAAAATCCTTTTTCACAGCCGCCAGCCTCTCATAGGCTCTCTGCCTTCTGGCCAGAAAATCTTCGATTCTGTGCCTGGAAGCATAAAAATGAGACGTTGCCAACATGACATCTACTCCCTGTTCTGATGCCATTCTTAACATCTCCATCGACATCTCTGTATTTTTGCTTCCGTCATCTATACCCGGAAGAATATGGGAATGAAAATCAATTACCGCCACAGCACATCCTGTCCTTTCTCCATTCCGTTCTATACCATTACATCTTAGCATGGATCCTGCTGAAATATATTACAGATTTTCAAAATTGCTAATCTATTTTACAATTTTTTAATGTAAAAAACAAGTTATATGACATAAAAAGCAGGAATTCTGTCATTTCTTTCACTCTTTTTACCGTTTCCGGTTCCTACAAAAGCAGAATACTCCATAACGGAGTGGTGATCAGAGAAGCTGCCGTGGAAAAAACAACCAGTTTTACAGCAAATTCTGAATCCCCGTCATACTGCGCTGCAAGAATCGTTGTGGTGGCTCCTGCCGGCATGGCGGCAAGCAGCACGCTGACTCCCATGACCAGACTGTCCAGATGCAGCAGCCGGCATGGCACCCATACCAGAAACGGAATGATCACCAGTCTCAAAACTGTGTAAAACAAGATATCCTTATCCAGCAGCGTCTTTGGATCCGCATCAGCCAGAATCATTCCGATGACCATCATGGACACTGCCGTGTTGCAGTCTCCCACCGCCGAAATCACATCGTTGGCAAAGGCCGGCGGCCGCAGCCCGGTCAGCATCAAAAACAGACCGATGATACAGGCCAGGATACAGGGATGTGTCATCACCTTCTTGATCAGCGCCTTTTTGCTGGGTGCCTCCGTAAATACCGTAATGCCCTCTGACCACATCATCACCCGCTGAGGGATCAGATACACGGACGCCAAAGTCAGTCCCATGGAACCAAACACTCCCTCCGCCAGCGGATTACCCATGAAACCGGCATTGGAACAGATGGTCCCATACCGCAGACATTTCCGCCGTCCTTCGGTGGTATTCCGGAACAACAGATGTCCAAGAAGCACGCATCCTGCCTGAATGATCAGGGAAATGATAAAAATACCCGCAAAGTCCGTCGCGATATCCATGGAAAACTTCACCATAAACGACTCAATGATATTGCAGGGAAGAATCAGATTAACTACCAGATCTGTAAGATTCTTCTGTCCGGCAGTTCCCACCATCCCAATCTTTTTGACAATCAGTCCAATGGCAATCAACGAAAAGATCATCAGCTGCAAATCAATTAATTCTTCCATCTTCGTGTCTCCACTCCTTTCCCCCAGAATTCTCCGAAAACGGAATCCTGGTTCACTGGTGTCTCATATGCAGGTCTGTCCGGGAAAAGTCATAAAAGAGCCGTTTTTACGGAAGCCCGTATACCACAGCTCGCATCGACAAATTCCACCTTATGATAGCACATTCCGTATTGTTTGTAACCTGTTTATTATCTTATAATTTTTTCCATAATGCTTAAAAAAGGAAAGCGCCGTCATGTGCACATTTGTTCCCCTCTGCTTTTACCACCTTCTCCAAATTCACGTCTGTTCCTGAGGTATACTTCCTTGTCAAAAAACGGAAGCAAAGATAAAATTTTCATATATCATGTCGAGTGCAGGAGGTTTTTCCGCCAATATATTTTTTCGCTAACATCTGCGCTGTTTCCGGGTCTTTCCGGGCCACAGGATCTGCGCTTTCTAAAAGATGCCCGAACAATTGGAAGGGAGGAACAAAAATGATATCCACTGATATAAACTATTCTCCTGCGGCAGTCCGGCGTCTTCTTCTGAATCTTGGCGCCACGCCGCGGTATATCGGCTTTGACTATGTGATCCACGCGATCAATCTTTCTATGGAAAACAGTCAGTACCTGCTTTCTGTGACCAAAGAACTGTACCCGGATGTGGCAAAAAAATATCACACAACCATATACTCGGTGGAACGGGATATCCGCACCGTTATCACCGCTATCTGGAAGAGGAATCCCGGTCTGCTGAGCCAGATTGCCGGTTATCCTCTGGAAAAGAAGCCAACCGTGGGAGAATTTATTGCCATTATGAGAGAATATCTTTTATACCATCAGGAGACAGAGCATCTGCAGTGTCCCAAAGAATCATCCTTTTGCAGCAGGAACACTGCCCGGCTGTAGGCTGCTCTGAAAGGATCCTCCTCAACGACTCGTCACATTTTCAAAAGGAAATCCTTCCAAACAGGATTCTCCTTCCAAACAAAAAATGACATCCATGGATACCCGGCAGTTTCCCGGACATTTTCCCATGGATGTCATTTTTTGTTATTATTCTTTTTTGGTTATGATCCCAAAATAAAGAAACAAGGGATACAGGTAAGAAGCGCCGAATACTCCCAGCTTTTTAGGTCCGTCCACCACTTTCAGCGCCAGGGCTTTCCGAAGAGCCACTTCCACAGTCACACGGGTAATGGTCTTTTCCTTCCTGCTGATTTTTATTTCATGCCCCTTCACCGTATAGCAGAATTCACAATTTCTCACAGTATAAAACGGCCGGTTCTGGCAGACGATGATCATCTCCCAGACCGCTTCGCTCCGGGCAGGGAAATCACCGGCCGCCTGAAACCGCTGCCGCTGTTTCCAAAGAGCCGCCTCCATCCTTTATCGTTCTTCCAGAGGCACATACTTCGTATGATGTCCCACATATTTATAAGCCGGACGGATGATCTTTCCGGCGTTAATGAGCTCTTCCAGGCGATGCGCACTCCAGCCAGGCATACGGGCAATGGCAAAGAGCGGTGTAAACAATTCCTGCGGGATTCCAAGCATGGTATACACAAACCCACTGTAGAAATCCACATTGGCGCAGACCGGCTTAAAGGTATTTCTATGGGCCGGAATCAGTTTTTTCGCAGTTCTCTCGATCAGATCATAGAGAGCAAACTCTTCCATCCTTCCCTTTTCTTCCGCCAGAGAGCGGGCAAACTTCTTTAAAATAATCTCGCGGGGATCCGACAGGGTGTAGACCGCATGACCCATGCCGTAGATCAGACCCGAACGGTCAAAAGCCTTCTTATCAAGAATCTTCTGCAGATAATCGGACACTTCTCCCTCATTGCTCCAGTCCTTCACATTTTCTTTGATGTCATCAAACATCCTCTGTGCCTTCAGGTTGGCGCCGCCGTGCCGCGGTCCCTTCAGGGAACCGATGGAAGCCGCCACGGAAGAATAGGTATCCGTTCCCGATGAAGATACCACCCTCGTGGTAAAAGAAGAATTGTTTCCGCCGCCGTGTTCCGCATGGAGAATCAGGGCGATATCAAGAACTCTGGCCTCCAGCTCCGTATATTGTCTGTCCGGCCGGAGCATGAGAAGAATGTTCTCCGCCAGAGACAGTCCCTTTTCCGGATTACGGATGAACAGAGTCTCATCCAGACGAAAATGGCGGTAAGCATGATAAGAATAAACCGCGATGAGCGGCAGCTTGGCGATCAAATCCATGGACTGGCGCAGTACATTTCTCGGGGAAATGTTCTCCGGATCTTCATCATATGTATATAACGTCAGCACACATCGCTGCATGGCATTCATGATATTCTGATTGGAAGCCTTCATGATCACATCACGGACAAAGCGGTTGCTCAGACTTTCCAGCTCAAACATCACGTCCTGGAAACGTTCCATCTCTTTCTTATCCGGCAGTTTTCCGAACATCAGCAGATAGATGGCTTCCTCAAAACCATACCTGCGTCCCTTCATACCTGCCACCAGATCACAGATATCAATTCCCTGATAATACAGATGTCCTTCAGAAGGAATCTTCCGCCCGCCCACCAGGTCATATCCGCTGACATCAGAAATCTCTGTGAGGCCGGTCAGCACACCTTTACCGTTGGCATCACGCAGACCTCTTTTCACGTCATACTCCAGATAGAGATTCGGATCGATTCTGTGGCTGTGCATCAGCTCATCTTCCAGAATATCCATATCGACCTTTAATTCCTCTATGTCCTCCATCTTCATGTTTTCCTGTTTCGGCATATCTATCCCTCCTGACTCAATAAGAAAGAATCCTGCTCTGCAGGACTCCTCGCAATTGGTGTTACTATTATATTACATAACTATGAATAATAATTCAAGGCATTTTTCATTTTTCCACAGTTTTTTCACAAGATTTGAATGATTATTCACGTTTTTTGCATTTTTTCATGATTTTCTTTCAACTTTTTTATGTTCAGCCTTCATTTTGAAAGTGGAAACGGCAGATAACAGAACAATTCAAAGTCTCCCTCCCCCTCATAGATCTCCATATTTCCGCCGTATCTGAGAACGCTTTCCTCAATACTTCTGAGACCATATCCATGTTTCTTCCGGTCTCCCTTTGTGGTTCCCGGCAGTACGCTGTTCTTCGCTGCGGCAGTGTTTTTGTTCTCCGCAGGTTGTTTTCCCTTTGCCATGCGCACTCCCCCTGATACTGCCGTTTTTTTGCCTGTCCGGCCGGCTTCACATGGATTTATGATCTTCAACGCCAGCATTCCTTTTCCCGCCCGGCCCTGCAGGGTGATTTTTCGCTCTTTTTCCGGAAGCTTCACGCAGGCTTCCGCCGCATTGTCAAGCCCATTGGCAAAAATCGCACAGATGTCCGCCTTCTCAAAGGGCAGTTCCTCCGGAATATCCAGCTTTATCTCCCAGGAAATGTGCTGCTGCCTTAAAAATGTCTCTTTGACAGACAATACGGCATTGACCGTGGAATCCCCACAATAATTTAAAGTCTTCGTCACCGCGCTGCCTGCCAGAAGTTCTTCAATGTATCGCTGCCGTTCCTCTTCCGGCAGAGCGGAAAGCGTCTGCAGGTGATTAGCCATATCGTGCCGGAGCCTGCGGATCTCAAAATGCTGCTGTTCCATGGATTCATAATATTTCTGATTCATCCGCGCATACATGGCTTCCTGCTCAAGCTTCCGCTGGCGCACCAGCACACGGATGGCCCAGAGCAGCCCCACAAACGCCACAAGGGACAGACAGAGCACCGCAAAATGCAGACGCAGATCCAGCCGCCCCGGTTCCCACCGCTCATCAGACAGCAGGACCGTGCTCAGCACATTTCCCACCGGAACCATGGTAAGAAGCAGGATCAGCCGCCACATGCCCGGAGCCAGATCCTCATCCTTCTCCGGCGCCGCCAGCCGTGTTATCACATAAAATAAAAACGCAAATATCACTCTTGGCAATAAAAAATACTCCGGATGATTGCGGATAAAATTATCCACAATGGCATTCCAGGCAAACATAGTGCTGCCAAAAAGCAGCCCCATACAGAGCTTCTTCCAGCCGCTGTCCTCACAGCAGACCCATATGATAAGAAGGATCACAAGAAAAGTCGGCGGCAGATTGGCCAGATCACCAATGTAAACCACCGTGCCGCCGGCTAAAAATCCCAGAACCACCAGCAGCACAACACTCCACCAGCATTTCTTTATCCGAAACAGATTCCACATTGAACCCGCAATAAAAACAGCAACTACAAACATTCCCGTCCACTGCCAGAATGTTGGCATTAAAACCAGATCATATATATGGGACACTATCATCTCCATCCTGCGTCACCCCTCCAGCATGGCCTTGGCCAGTTTCCCTGCTGCCTTCTCCCGGAGGGAACGGCTCACCGGTAAAGTGTATTCTCCCACTTCCACAAATGTTTTCCCAATACGGCTGACCGCATTGGCGCTGACAAGATATCTCTGATGGATCCGTACAAAGCCTTCCCCCAGCCTCTCTTCCACGGCGTCCAGTTTATCATAAAAGGCGTATTCTCCTGAGGCGGTCACCAGCGTCACCTTTCTCTTTTCGCTGTAGAAATACAAAATATCCTTATAAGAGAAACGATACGTTCCCTCCGTGTTCCTCACCACAAAGTTCTGCTCATCCGCTCTGTACATTTTTTCCCGGACACGTTCAAGCACCGCCGCCAGACGATCCTCTTTCACCGGTTTCATCAGATAATCCAGGGCTCCCACACTATATCCGTCAAACACGTAATCGGCATATCCTGTCACGAACACAATGAGCAGATTCTCATTGAATTCCCGGATCTTCCTTGCCGTCTCCATGCCATTGAATCCTTCCATCTCCACATCCAGAAATAATAAGTCAATCTCCCCCGGATGTTTCTCCAGCCAGTTCACCGCACTTTTCCCCGACGAAAAATCATAGACCACCTCTTCGCTTCCTTCCCGGAGCAGCTTTGAAAGCTGCATCCAGAGGGTATCCCGGGCGCCGGTCTCGTCATCGCAGATGCCTATTCTCAGCACACGATCCTCTCCTTTTCTTCCTGATTTCTTCTTTTTTATCAGAATATCTTCTCCCGCAGGCAGTGTCAACCCCCGCCGGGAGCATCCCGGCAAAGATCAGCGCCAAACTTTACATCCATCGTACCATTCTTTACATTTTCTGCAGCGCCTTCCCAAACTTTTCATTACTCTTCCCATTTTTGACATGGCAAAATCCGTCCGGATCTGTATCGTGCTATATTGGGAATATCAACAGAGCGCGATGCGCATACAACGATCAGAAAGGAAGGATACCATATGTTATATGTTAAAAATCTTCACAAATCTTACATAGTAGGCAACAAAGAGTACCCGGTACTGAAAGGCGTCAGTTTTCAGATTGCCAAGGGGGAATTCGTGGCGGTGATGGGGCCATCCGGTTCCGGCAAGAGCACCCTCTTAAACTGTATTTCCTGCTATATTCCTTTTGATAAGGGGGAAATTACCCTGGGCGGCACACAGCTTACCAATCTCAGCGAAACAGAGCTGGCAAAGGTGCGAAATGAAAAACTGGGATTTGTGTTTCAGGATTTCATGCTGCTGGACGGACTCACGGTTCGCGAGAACATTCTTGTTCCCCGCATCATTCAGGGAAAGGTGGATCAGGAGGCAGAAACTTTTGCCGACCGGCTGATCGCTCTTTTCGGCATTGAACACATCAGGAATAAATATCCGGCCGAGATTTCCGGCGGTGAAAAACAGCGGACGGCTGTGGCCCGCAGTCTCATCAATGACCCTTATGTGATTCTTGCCGACGAACCCACAGGAAATCTGGACAGTAAGTCCAGCCGCACCGTCATTGATTCCTTCAAACACGCCAAGAAACAAATGAATGCTACCATTTTCATGGTGACCCATGACAGCTTCGCCGCCTCCTTCTGCGACCGGGTTATCCTCCTGAAAGACGGAACCGTCCACCGGCAGCTGGAGAAAACCGGCAGCCGCAGCGATTTCCAGGACCAGCTTCTGGACGCCATCAAAGAAATGAGCGAGTAACACGCATCCGCGGTCGAACACTATCAAAAAGGAAGGAGATTTCATATGAAAACAGAAAAATCAAACAACACCATGCAGTCCATGGAGCGGAAACTTCAGAAGGCCGACCGGAAACAGGCATCTCTGTACCTGTTCTGTAATTTTATCTCTCTGATGCTGATTTCCGCGTATTCTGCCATGATGTTTTCACCAACCATCCTTGGTATTCTGCCGGAAGGCGGAGACAGCCGAAAACAGATGTACGCAATTTTTGTACTTTCTCTCTTCGGCTGCGTGATTTTCACCATCTACGCGTCCAGTTTATTTTTCCGCAAAAAATCCCGCCAGCTGGGCATACTGATGGCACTGGGCGCCTCCCGGAACCGCCTGGCGCCGGGATTATTCCGTGAAGTTTTTACCCTGAGCGCCGGCTCTTCCGTGCTGGGGATCATCGCCGGTTTTCCATTTGTATGGCTGCTCTGGAACGGGTTCCGGCTGTTTGTAGTCGACAGTGCTGAGATGACATTACATTTTGACTTTACATGTCTGGTCGTGTCCGCGATGTTTCTTCTCATCGTCATTGCTTTTTCCTGCCTGACCGCATGGAGATATCTCCGGAAAACCAACATCATCGATATCGTACAGGAAGAACACAAGAATGAACCCGTCCGTGAACCGGGACGGTGGTGCGGCCCGGCGGGCATCATCATTCTCTTTGCCGGCGCCATCATCGGCTACGGAGCTCCCGGCGTTTACATGAATGTTTTTTCGGCCTATCCGCCGGAATGGATCAATATTTTATACGCGCCGGTCTTTATAGGACTTTACATGATCATGCTCCATACCGTCGTCCACGGATGGAGCCGCCGGAAAAAACATCCTTACAAAAATATCATTGCCCGCAGTATGATGAAGTTTCAGGGCAGGCAGACGGTAAATAATCTTCTGGTCAGCACGGTACTCATCGCCGGAGGATGTTTCGGTATTTTCTATATTCCGATCCTCTCCACCTCCTCCATCCTGGAGACCAGCAGCCGGGACTATGATTATTTCTTTTACAACCGGGCCGATCAGAATGTTCCGGACCAGGCAGCAATCGAGGATCTGGCCGCCGGCTACGACCTGAAGCTGACCGGCTGGCAGGATCATGAATACCTGAGCCTGGCCACAGACGGCAACACCAGGGTGGAAGACGGACGACAATTTCATTACGAATATGCTCCCCTGCTCTCCGAATGTAAAATCATCTCCGAGGACACTTACAATCAGATTACCGGAGATGATATCGACATTCCGGCAGGCGTCTGCTATGGCACCACTTCCACCAGCCAGGAAGATTCCTACTGGATCACCACTGATCTGACCAAGTTCACCAATATGTGCACCATGGAAAGCTTCGACACAAAGTTTGCCGGATTTCTTCAGTATGATCTCATGTCGGGTACCAGCAGCAGCTTTTATGTGGTGGACAACAGCGACTTTGCCGCTCTGTCCCAAAATCTCACCGATGACTGGAAGGGAAATATATTCTTATTCAATGTGGACGGGGAAGATAATTACGAATTTGCCAGACAGCTTTACCTAAACTTTGTTCATTCTTTTGACTCCAGCTGCGAAGTTATCAACGCCTACGACCGGGTGGCAAAATATGTGGCTGAACAAAACGGTCAAGTCTACTGGGGCGACACCGACGAGATGACTAAGGTCAGCTATGACAACCCGGACTCCACGGACTTCCGCATGTACTGGAGCTATATGCCGAAAATCCGCCTTCTGGATCAGAATGACTTTATGCAGAACTTCGCCGTTTTCCTGATGATGTTCCTCTTCATCGCCATCATCTGTTTCACAGCGGCTCTGATCATCTGCTACACCCGCTGCCAGACCATCGCCCTCAACAACCGTTACGTCTTTGATGATCTGCGTCGGCTGGGCGCATCGCCAAAATTCCTGGCACAGGAGGTCAAAAACCAGTGCGGCAAAGTCTTCACCGTTCCGGCCACTGTGGGCATGACCGTCATGTTTCTCCTTTACATTATGATCATGTACGCCAATGACAACACCTTCTCCGGCCCGGAAATCGTGGGACTGGGCGTCTGCTTCTGCGTGCTGCTGATGATTGGTATTTTTATCTATGGCGTTTATTTTAAAACACTGGAGAAGATACGAAAGCAGCTGGGGATTTGTAAATCTCTTTGCAGCCCACAGAAGGCTGCTTTACCGAAGACAAGGCATTGATAAAAGTTCTCCTCCTCCACTTCGGCAGACTGGTACCTGACTGTATTTCGTCAATATAAATCAGACGCCTGCGCTCACAGTCGTCGTCAAACCATATCAATACCTCGTCTTCTCCAAATGCAGTCTGCGTGCATAGAGATTTACAAAGAATCCTGGCTACTCTGGCGAAACAACAGATTGTGGCAGTTTTGATTATTAAACGGTCCCATCGATGATAACAAAAATACCTGATTCAAACCGACAGAAGCGTTACCTGTGTGGCTGGCTCTGTAAGTTCATGCCAGACAGACGCGACCGTAAATTTTGGTACCCGCTGATTCATCTGTAGCCATAACCTGCTGTTTTGTCAACGTAGCACAGGATTTTTGTAAAGGTGGAACAGAGATTTTTCCAATATACAGATGCTATTCGGAGTGCATACAGATTCCGACCGTGAGCTGTGAGGGAGGACTGTCTAAGACCTGCTGATCAGAAAATATCAGCAGTCCGAGTGAGGGTCGAGCCGGGAGGAACTGTATGAAAACGAATGGCATCGTCTGATATATGAGAAATCTGTCATCACCTTTACAAATCCCAATTTCATAAAAAAAGAGCATTCTCATGCTCTTTTTAAGAAGGTCAGGAAAAATACACCGGAGGCCAGCAACACGATCATCGGCCCGGTGGCAATGTCCGTATAGTAAGAAAGAATCAGTCCGGCCACGCCACAGACCACGGCGATGAGGACGGAGAAGAGATGATAACTGCGCATATTTCTCGCCAGATTTCTCGCCGCCGCTGCCGGAAGAATCAGCAGGGCGTTGATGATCAAAAGTCCCACCCACTGGATGGACAGCATGACGATGATGGCCAGCAGAATCACGAACAGGTTATCATACAGACGCACCGAAATTCCCTTGCTCTGGGCCAGGGACGGATTAACGCTGACGAAATGCAGACGGTTAAAACAAAACAGCCAGAATGCCACCGTCAAAGCGAAGGCGATGAGCAGCCCCCAAAGCTCTGTACGGGTGATACTTAAAATATCTCCGATCAGGAGAGAGTTATATTTTGAAAAATTCCCTCCCACAGACAGTACTGCCAGTCCCACTGCGAGGCCGCAGGAGGCAAACACGCTAATGACCGTCTCGGCACCGGCCTTGCCCCGGTATTTAATCCAGTTTAAGAGCAGGGCAAACAGGATACCGAAGAGAATCATGGAAAGGGTCGTATCAGTCATGCCAAGGATCACGCCCAGAGCAATGCCGGTGATTGCCGAATGTCCCAGGGCGTCGGAAAAGAACGCCATCTTGTTATTGACGATCATTGTCCCCAGCAGTCCGAACAGAGGGGTGATCAGCAGCACTGCCGCCAGGGCATTTTTCATAAATTCATATTCAAACATAGTCATTCCTCCTCTGCTTTACGACCGGACAGCGCCGCCGCAGATGGTGCAAACAGCGGATGTTCCGCATATCCGAACGTTTTCCGGAACACATCGGTCCGGTATACCTGCTCCGGCGTTCCTTCGGCCTCCACAGTTTTATCCAGTAAAATCACCCGGTCAGAATACTCGTAGACAAAATCCAGATCATGGCTGATCATCAAAATAGACAGGTCATATTTCCCCTTCAACTCATCCAGAAGCTCATAAAAAAGAGTGGTTCCGTTCCTGTCAATACCGGAAATCGGCTCATCCAGAAGCAGCAGGTTGGGCATCGGGCAGGTAGCCACAGAAAGAAGCACCCGCTGCAGTTCTCCCCCGGACAGGTCTCCCAGACATTGGTCGATGAGATCCTCCGCCTGAAAATGCGACAGCTCCTCTTTTACTTTTTCATAGGTTCTTTTATCCTTCATAAGCCACACCGGACGACGGCTGATACAGGATGCAAAGAAATCATACACCGTGGTGGGCGTGTTTTTATCAAAAGCCAGGTGCTGCGGTACATAACCGATTTTCATCCGGCTCCGCCGGCCACTGCGCATATCCTCAAAAATGATTCTTCCTTTATAAGGAATTTCTCCCAGCAGCGCTTTCATGAGCGTGGATTTGCCGGCGCCGTTTTTTCCGATTATGGTCAGCATCTCCCCGCAGTAGAGATGAAAATTTACATCTTCCAAAATATGATTATTATCCAGAGTGACATCCACATGTTCAATTTTTGTGCAGTGATTTCCGCACATTTTCGGTTTGATTCGCCGCATTTTTATTCCTCCAGACTATCGGCATTCTGCGCCGCAGTTTTCAATGCTTCCAGGTTCTTTCTCATGCTGTCCAGCCAGGCATCCCTGTCATACTCCCCGCTGACGCAGGAATCCAGCTGATACACTTCCATCCCTGTCTCTCCCGCCAGCAGATTGGATATCCGCCCTGAATACTGACTGTCAGATAAAATGATCCCGTCTCCGGCTTCTTCCACCAGATCGATGAGCGTGCGGATTTCTTTTGCCGAAAAACCGCTGTCCTTTTCCACATCGACTGTTTCCAGAACCGGAAAGCCAAAGGCATCTGCCAGATAGGCAAAACTTTCATGGAGAAGTACACAGCCCTTCTTCGGGGTGATGGTTTTTAAATCTTCATTTTCTGCCATCAGAGTGTCAATTTTCTCTTTATATTCCAGATAGTTCTGCTCATACTCTTCCCGGTGAGCCGGGTCCATCTCACCCAGAGCGGAAGCAATATATGAAAGTTCCTGTTCATAAAGTTCCGGGTTCAGCCAGGTATGCGGGTTGACTTCCCCGGACTCCAGATCGCCGGCGGACGCATCCGTGTGATCAGCAGAAACAGCCTCTGCCCCGAATCCCTCATCCCGGTGGGCAAAATCCTCCTCTGCCGCAGATACAGACTGATCTTCAGGCTGATCTTCCTCCTCATGGGCATGTTCGTGTCCTTCATGGGCGTGTTCCTCCCCGGGGAGAAGCGCACCGGTTTCCACTCCGTCTAAAGCATATAAAATATTCAGAGACGGATACGTATCGAGCACATCCGAAAGAAAATCTTCCATACCACCGCCGTTGGCCAGAAACACATCGGCCCCCTCCAGGGATACCAGATCTCCCGGACGGAGCTGATAATCATGGAGACATCCGGTCTGTGGTTCCGCCATATTCGCGATCTCCACCCCATCTACACCATCGGTGAGATTCATGACCATGATATAGAGGGGATAGAAGGACGTGACAATACGGAAAGAACTGCCGCCATCGGCCGCCCCTTCTTTTTGACACCCCGCCAGCATCCCGACGCTAAGACAAAACACAAGAGCCGCTGCCAGAACAGTATTTTTTAGCTTCAGCGGAGACATCCTCCATTTTTCGGAACAGCCGTTCCGCTTTACTTTCTGTCTCCTTTCAGCCACTACTGTCTTTCTCTTTAAAATCTCCCGTTCCAATGCTTTTCCGCCCTCACTCATCAATTCCGTTTTCCTTCCATAACCGGCGCAGGCGGCTTACCAGCTCACAGAGAGGCAGTCCGACCACATTATAATAATCTCCGCAGATGCCGGAAATAAACACTGCGGCTCTTCCCTGGATTCCGTAAGCGCCCGCCTTGTCCATAGGTTCTCCGGTGGACACATACCAGCGGATCTCCTCATCGGTCATTTCCCGCATGGTCACATCCGTACACACATGAAACTTTTCTTCCGCGATCAGATGTCCATCCGACAAAAGAAGCAGGGACACCCCAGTGTAAACCTGATGAGTCCTGCCGGAAAGAGAACGAAGCATCTTTACCGCGCCTTCCTCCCCATCTGGTTTGCCCAGGACCTTGCCATCAATGGCTACCACTGTATCCGCGCCGATCACTGTGACAGCGTCCGCCGCATCCTGATGCGGTCCTGCCACAGCCTCCGCTTTCCGGTGGGACAGTTCCTCCACCAGTTCTCCCGGATGGGGCGCCTGTATATTTTCGTCGGCATCGCTGACCTCTATGATAAAATCATATCCGGCCTGCTCCAGAAGTTCTTTCCTTCTGGGAGAGCCGGATGCCAGAATAATCTTCATTATAATAAACTCTCCTCGTAAAAACAGAATAAAAAATTATGATGATACCCGGACAAACCGCCCCGCTCACCGGCCGATTTTGCTTTGAGGCGAAACCGGACCGGGTATCGCGCCGTATTTTGTCCTTGTATCATCATAAGCGATAAACAAAAAAGAATCAATAAATTTTTTAGTACCACCGTGTCATCGGCAGATCATTGTTTACATCGTTGGTAAACAGAATCTGATGCAGATCGATGATACCGTTCATGAAAGTTGCCGCGCAGGCGCATAAGTAAAGCTCCCACATACGGGCAAACCGGTCTCCGAACATCTCCACGACCTCATCTTTATGCTCCTGGAAGTTCTTATTCCAGCACAGAAGAGTCTTATTGTAATGACGGCGCAGACTTTCCACATCGAGGGTATAGAAACGATGATCACCGGCAATGTTGATAATCTCTCTCAATGACGGAATCACTCCGCCCGGGAAAATATATTTCTTGATCCAGGCGTCACCCGGATGTTCCTGAAGAGCGCTGATATAATGAAGAAGGAATAATCCGCCCGGCTCCATAACCTCTTTGACACTGCGCATAAACAGATCATAATTATCCCGTCCCACATGCTCCAGCATGCCGACGCTGACCACACGGTCAAACTTCATACCACTCTTTGGCAGATCACGGTAATCCATCAATTCCACTTTCAGCTGGCCTTCCAGCCCTTCTTCCACGATTCTTTCTTCGAATTTCTTCTTCTGCTCTTTGCTTAATGTGATGCCGACGCCTTTGATACCATATTTTTTCGCCGCCTCAATGAGGAGGAAGCCCCATCCGCATCCGATATCCAGAAGGGTCATATCTTTCTGCAGATACAATTTTTCCAGAATACGATCTACCTTATTCACCTGTGCCTGGTACAGCGTATCATCCGGATTCTTAAAATATCCGCAGGAATAGCTCAGAGTTTCATCCAGCCACAGCTTATAAAAATCATTTCCGATATCATAATGAGAAGATACTTCCTTGGACTGATTGGATTTGCTCAAAGATGAAAAAATCAATTTTTTCAGAGATTTCTGGTCGGTAGAAAACTTACCCATCTGTCCCATAAACATATTAAGGGCATGGTAAAGGTCTCCCTCGATCTCCATATCTCTGTCCATATACGCCTCGCCCAGGGCGATGGATGTGCTTGTCAGCAGATCCTTCATGGAAGGAACCTTATTGAAAACAACGGTAAATTCTGATTTACCTTCTCCGATCTGCGCCTCTTCATCTCCGATTTTTACTGTGAAGGGATGCTCATCAAATTTCTGTAAGAATGTCACTAAAGCTTTTGCCTCTAAATTCATACTGTCACTCCTGTTCTTTTCATACAATTTCAAAACGTTTCATATCTGCATGTCCAAAACTACGGTAATTCCTCGTTTTTATTATCGTTTGTAAAGACCAACAGAATAACACTCCTATTTTAGCACAAACAAAATAAAAATGCTTCTATTTTTTATTTATAAATATTATCCGCCCTCCGGATATGCCAGCGGACCGGCGCGGCACACAAGATGCCGCCCCGGTCCGCCGGTTCAGGAAAGTTATTATATGATCAAAATAAAACTGATTGGCTGATGTCATGCAGGTATTTGTAATACCCGTTTTTGTAACCACCCGGATTGCTCCGCGTTTCACGCTCCCGCAATCCTCCCCTCATTCGCATTCCGCTCTATCGAGCTTCTTGCTCATGTGGGGGCGGCCATTCGTTCTCTTTCTTTTGTAACCACCCGGATTGCTCCGCGTTTCACGCTCCCGCAATCCTCCCCTCATTCGCATTCCGCTCTATCGAGCTTCTTGCTCATGTGGGGGCGGCCCTCTAAAACACGCATCTGCTTTCATGCAAGCACGAGCAGATGCATGTTTTGATGGCCTGGTGGTTACAGGTTTGTATATCCCATAAGGGATAAATCTACTTCTCTTGCGCAGTCGCGGCCCTCGCGGATGGCCCATACCACCAGGGACTGTCCACGGTGCATATCTCCGGCTGCAAATACTTTATCCACATTTGTCTTATAGGATCCTGCTTCTGTTTTTACGTTACTCCGCTCGTTGGTGTCCACGCCAAAAGCTTTAGTCACATAGGACTGGCTTCCCAGGAATCCTGCCGCAATGAGAACCAGATCCACCGGAACTTCGTATTCACTGCCAGCCACTTCCGCCATGATGTTCCGGCCAGCCTTTTTGTCAAACTTGCTTTCCAGTTTAACAAGTTTTGCTTTGCAGACCTCTCCCTTTTCATTGGCGATAAATTCTTTGACCGTGGTCTGATATACCCGCGGATCTTTACCGAAGACAGCGATGGATTCTTCCTGACCGTAGTCAGTCTTGCAGACTCTCGGCCACTCCGGCCAAGGGTTATTTGGCTGTCTCTCGTCCGGCAGTTTCGGCATCATCTCCAGCTGGAGCATACTCTTGCAGCCCAGACGGATGGATGTTCCCACACAGTCGTTGCCTGTGTCACCGCCGCCGATCACCATGACATTTTTATCTTTGGCGTCGATATATTTCTTATCAGCAAAATTGGAATTCAGCAGGCTTTTTGTGGTGGCCGTCAGATAATCCACCGCGAAATAAATGCCTTTGCTCTTTCTTCCCGGCACCTTCAGATCTCTCGGATCAGAAGCGCCGCAGCACAGCACGATGGCATCGTACTCTTCTTTCAGCTCCTCTGCCTTGATGTCCACACCCACGTTGACGCTGGTCTTGAAGGTGACGCCTTCCTCTTTCATAATATCGATCTTTCGCTCGATATAAATCTTTTCCAGCTTCATATTCGGGATTCCGTACATCATCAGTCCACCCGGACGGTCAGAACGCTCATAGACTGTCACGGAATGTCCACGCATATTCAGATAATGTGCCACTGTCAGTCCTGATGGTCCGGAACCTACGACGGCTACCTTTTTGCCGGTCCGCACAGCCGGCGGTTCCGGTTTGGCAAGACCTCTCTCGTAGGCCCGCTCGATGATGCTCAACTCTTTTTCTTTAATATTGATCGGGTCCCCGTTCAAATTACAGGTACAGCCTACCTCGCAAGGATGCGGGCAGACCCGCCCGGTAAATTCCGGGAACGGGTTTGTCTTTTTTAATCTCTGGTACGCTTCATCCCAGTTTCCAGTATAAGTCGCATCATTCCACTCAGGAATCAGATTATTCAACGGGCATCCGGTCACCATTCCATTGATCAGAATACCGGACTGGCAGAACGGCACACCGCAGTTCATACATCTGGCTCCCTGTATTTCCTGTTCTTTCCGGGACAGAGGGGTATGAAATTCATTGAAATGTCTGATTCGTTTTAACGGCGCTTCCGCAACGCTTTCTTTTCTTTCATATTCCAAAAATCCAGTTGGCTTTCCCACGATTCTCCCCTCCTATCCTCTTTTTATCTCATAAAATGCTTCAATCTGCGCCTGTTCTGCACTTAAGCCCTTGCCTTCCAGCTCGGAAATCTTCTGCAGAACCTTCTTGTAATCATGCGGAATGATCTTCTTAAATTTCGGCAGATATTCGCTGAAGTTATTCAGAATTTCTTTTCCTTTTTCGGAATTGGTATACGCCACATGATCTGTGATCATGTCCTTAATCTCCATAACATCGTATTTGGATACGATCGGCTCGGAAGAAACCATCTCTCTGTTGAGCCGCAGGTACAGGTCACTGTCCTCATCGAGAACATAGGCCACACCGCCGCTCATGCCGGCCGCAAAGTTCTTACCGGTTTTACCGATGATCAGAACCTTTCCTCCCGTCATGTATTCACAGCCGTGATCTCCGACGCCTTCCACGACCGCTGTAGCTCCGGAGTTACGAACACAGAAACGTTCTCCCGCCACACCGTTGATGTAGGCCTGGCCGCTGGTCGCACCGTAAAGAGCCACGTTTCCGATGATGATATTGTCATCCGCTTTGAAACGGATTCCCTTCGGAGGATATACGATCAGTTTTCCGCCGGATAAGCCTTTGCCAAAGTAATCGTTGCTGTCTCCGATCAGCTCCAGGGTCAGTCCCTTCGGAATAAATGCACCGAAGCTCTGTCCGCCGGCGCCGGTACACTGCACAGTAAATGTGTCGTCATCCAGCGTATCCTGATATTTCTTGGTAATCTCAGATCCAAACATGGTGCCGAGGGCTCTGTTGGTGTTGCCCACGTCGATGGAAATGCTTCTCTTCTGTTTTTTATCCAGTGCTGTCTTTAATTTATTGAGAAGAATCTTCGCATCCACAGTCTTTTCCAGCTCAAAATTATATTCATTCTTTTTGTTGTAGCAGATCGGATGAGTCTTATCCAAATACGGATTATCCAGAATTTTGGATAAATCCAGATGGTATTTCTCCTGTGCTTCCGGACGCTCTTTCAATAAATCTGTCCGTCCCACCAGTTCATCCACAGTGCGCACGCCAAGTTTTGCCATGTACTCTCTCAGTTCCTGGGCGATGAACATCATGTAATTGATGACGTATTCCGGTTTTCCTTTGAAACGTTTTCTCAGTTCCGGATTCTGTGTTGCCACACCAACCGGACAGGTATCCAGATTGCAGACACGCATCATGACGCATCCCATGGTGATCAGCGGACCGGTGGCAAAACCGAATTCCTCTGCTCCCAGAGCCGCCGCGATGGCCACGTCTCTTCCACTCATGAGCTTTCCGTCTGTCTCGATGATAACCTTGTTACGCAGATCATTCTGAATCAGCGTCTGGTGTGTTTCTGCCAGGCCCAGCTCCCATGGAAGTCCCGCATTGTAGATAGAGTTTCTAGGCGCCGCTCCTGTACCTCCGTCATAACCGGAAATCAGGATGACCTGCGCACCGGCCTTTGCCACACCGGCAGCAACCGTACCGACGCCGGCTTCAGATACCAGCTTGACAGAAATCCGGGCATCTTTGTTGGCATTTTTCAGATCATAAATTAACTGTGCCAGGTCCTCGATACTGTAAATATCGTGGTGCGGTGGCGGGGAAATCAGACCCACGCCCGGCGTTGAGTGTCTGGTCTTTGCCACCCACGGATAAACCTTGGCTCCAGGCAGATGACCGCCCTCGCCCGGTTTTGCACCCTGGGCCATCTTGATCTGAATCTCCTGCGCGCTGACCAGATAACGGCTGGTCACACCGAAACGTCCGGAAGCCACCTGTTTGATGGCGGAACATTTATTCAGTCCGTCCGGTCCGACGGTCAGTCTCTCCAGATCCTCGCCGCCTTCACCGGTATTGGATTTACCATGGATCTTATTCATGGCGATGGCCAGAGTCTCATGGGCTTCTTTGGAGATGGAACCGTAACTCATGGCTCCTGTCTTAAATCTCCTTACAATGGACTCAGCCGGTTCCACTTCCTCAATCGGAATTCCCTTTTCCGGATATTCAAAATCAATCAGTCCCCGCAGGGTGATCGGTGCATTTTCTTTATTGATCATGGACGTATACTGTTTAAACAGTTCATAATTTCCCGTCCATGTGGCTGTCTGTAAAGTATGAATGGTCAGCGGATTATAGAGATGTTCTTCCTTTCCGCTTCTGTACTGGTGTGTTCCCTCGCTGTCCAGAGTCAGGTCATTGGTCAGTCCCAGCAGATCGAACGCTTTGGAATGGTGCACATCCACATCTTCCGCGATATCATCAAGGGTGATACCTTCCACCCGGCTGACGGTGTTGGTAAAGTATTTGTCAATGACATCTTTGCTGATGCCCACCGCCTCAAAGATCTGGGAACCCTGATAGGACTGCAGAGTGGAAATACCCATCTTGGAGGCAATCTTCACGATACCGTGCAGCACTGCGTTATTGTAATCATCCACGGCCGCATAATAGTCTTTTTTCAGCAGACCGTCCTGGATGAGTTTCTTAATACCAAACTGCGCCATGTACGGATTGATGGCACAAGCGCCGTAACCAAGCAGTGTGGCAAAATGATGCACCTCTCTCGGTTCTCCACTTTCCAGAATAATCTTCACCGATGTACTCTTCTTTGTCTGAATCAGATGCTGATGCACTGCGGATACCGCCAGCAGAGACGGGATCGCCACATGATTTTCATCCACACCCCGGTCAGTCAGAATGACAACCGTCGCACCGTTTTTGTGGGCCTGGTCCACTTCGATGCAGAGACGCTGGATGGCCTTTTCCAGATTGGTGCCCTTATAATAAGTAATCGGCACATCCTTCGTCACGATATTATGAATCTTTGCGTAACGGATCTTTAACAGGTCCGTGTTGGTAAGAATCGGATTATTTACTTTTAATACCCGGCAGTTCTCCGCCTTTTCTTCGAGGATATTTCCCTCATCTCCAATATAAATAGAAGTAGAGGTGACGATTTCCTCCCGCAGGGCGTCAATCGGAGGGTTGGTTACCTGGGCAAACATCTGCTTAAAGTAGTTAAACAGCGGCTGATGCATTTTGGAAAGCACCGGCAGCGGGGAATCGATACCCATGGCGCCGATGGCTTCATTTCCATTTAAGGCCATCGGAAGGATCGCCGATTTCAGATCCTCATAGGTATAGCCAAAGGCCTTCATCAGTCGGTTATTTTCTACATAGTCATATTCTTCCACAGCCACATTCGGAATCTTCAGATCAGAAAGCTGTACCAGGTTATCAGACAGCCATTCACCGTAAGGCTGTTTCTTAACATAAGAATCTTTTAATACTTCATCGTCAATGAGCTCACCTTTTACAGTGTCGACCAGAAGCATTTTGCCCGGATGCAGTCTCTCTTTCTTCACAATGTGAGTGACGTCAAAATCCAGCACACCCACCTCAGAAGAAAGGATCAGCTGATCATCATCGGTAATATAGTAACGGGAAGGTCTCAAACCATTTCTGTCCAGAACGGCTCCCATGATATCTCCGTCAGAGAACAGAATGGATGCCGGGCCGTCCCACGGCTCCATCATAGTAGCATAATACTGATAGAAGTCTCTCTTTTCCCGGCTCATACTCTCATCATTCTGCCACGGCTCCGGAATGAGGATCATCACTGCCAGAGGCAGAGGCATACCGCTCATCACCAGGAATTCCAGCGTATTATCAAGTCTTGCGGAGTCAGAACCATTCGGATCCACAACCGGAGTCAGCTTTGTCATTTCATCTTTCAGATAATCGGACTCCATCTTCTCTTCCCGGGCGAGCATCTTGTCGGCGTTACCCCGGATAGTGTTGATCTCACCATTATGAACAATATAACGGTACGGATGCGCTTTCTCCCAGCTAGGCACTGTGTTGGTGGAGAAACGGGAATGTACCAGTGCAATGGCAGATTCATAATCCGGATCATGGAGATCCGCATAGAAGTTACGAAGCTGTCCCACCAGGAACATTCCTTTATATACGATGGTCCGGCTGCTCAAAGAAACCACGTAAGAGAAATCATTGGACTGCTCAAATACTCGTCTTACAATGTAAAGACGACGGTCAAAATCCACACCTCTCGGCACATCAAACGGACGTTTCACAAAGCCCTGCATGATATAAGGCATGCAGTCTTTGGCCTTCTTTCCGAGGATCTCCGGCTGTACCGGAACCTCTCTCCATCCGAGGAAATTCAGTCCCTCTTTCTCCACGATAATTTCGAACATTTTCTTGGCGCGGTTTCTCTTCAATTCATCCTGCGGCATGAAGAACATACCAATACCATAATCTCTTTCCTGACCAATAAAAATGCCGAGGGAATCACAGGCTTTCTTGAAGAACTTATGGGAAATCTGTACTAAGATTCCTACTCCATCACCTGTCTTACCCTCGGCGTCTTTGCCGGCTCTATGTTCAAGATTTTCAACAATTTTCAATGCATTGGACACTGTCGCATGGCTCTTGATTCCCTTGATATTTACCACGGCTCCGATACCGCAGTTATCATGCTCAAAGGAGGAATCATACAGGCCCTGCTGCACTCTCTCCTGATGATACATGCTCTCACCCTTTCTCTTATACAGTTATAGATAATCCAAACATGATATTCTTTCTCATCTGTCTTGCAGTTATCATCTTACCGTATTTCAGGGAATTTGTAAATATAAACATTTTAATCTATTGTCTAATAATTAGTTTTTATTTTTAAATCTTTATTATTTTCAGATTATTTTGAGCTATATCTCCTATTTTGTTCTTATTTATCACAATTTACATCTAAAAATCCAGCTGATTGCATTCAAAAAAATGCAATTCTTTTTGTCAGCAGAGTGTGACAGTCTTTTGAGAGCACATTTATATATACAATTAATACAATTTAAAACGAATGAGAATTATTTTGTTCCTTCACAAAATATACAGCCATTGGAAATAATTTCAGCAGAAAATACACTTTTGCAATAAATATATTTATATCAAAAAATATTCTTGTAAATCAAAACAAACTATGCTATATTGATGTTAGGAAAGCACCTGCTCTGTAAGCGGAGCCTTCCTGACATAAAAACATCTTTAATGACTTCGCCTATCCTGAGTGCAGACAGGATAGGCAAATTTATTTCTCACTTCTTTTTTTATCTAAAAGAGCCAGAAATGCAATGACAATAAATATTTTTTCAATATTTTATTTTTTATTAATATATTTACAAATCTCCCACAATCCTCTTCAATATTTCCAGCAGCTCCTCCTCGCTCTCCACGATATAGTCCGGCTGATGCCGGATAATTGAAGTATCGTTGTGATGGCGGTTTAAAAGTATCATATGCCAGCCGGCCGCTCCGGCTCCTTCCACATCGTTTTCGATGGAATCACCAATGTACCAGGTTTCATCCCGGTTGAGATCCAGGGCCTGTTCTACCGCCCGGAAGGTGCGCACATCCGGCTTGAAGTATCCGACGGTGTCGGAGACAAAGATTTTGTCGTCAGAAAACCAGCGTTCCAGACCCATCCCCCGGATCTTTTCCATCTGGTGATCGGTATCTCCGTTGGTGAGGATTGCCAGGGAAACATTGCGATTTTTCAGCAGATCGAGAATCTTCTCCATTGTTTCAGAGATATCCAGATGCTGCTGGTGTTTCCGGTAAGCGTGCTGGAATTCCAGGGCTTCTTCCTCCGTGATCGCAAATCCAAAGTCCTCCATCGCATGCGTCATACGGTAAACGCCGGCGCCGTCCACCGTCATGGTGCCCGCCATTACCTGGTCAAAAACTTTGTCGCTGTGCACGCGCGAAGCCGCATACAGTGCATACATATCTATATCATATTTATCCTGCCACAGTTCTTTAAATGCCCGTTCAAAAGGCTGAACCATATCGTACAGGGTTTCATCCACGTCAAATATTATGTTCATTTTCTACTTTGTTTTCCTTCTATTGTTATAGTGTCATTGTTTTATATTGCACCATCATTTTACGTGGCGCAATTGGTCCACAGTGTTTTTTCCCGTAAAGCTTATATTTCAGAAAAAACTCCCACAGGAAAAGATTTCCCGCGGGAGTCTCTGTACATTTTATATTGGGAGACGGAAAGAGAATACTCTTTCCGTCCCGTCCATATCTGAGAATCGTGCACGCGGCACTTCCAGATATATTTTATTTGTAGAGTTCTACCATTCTCTTCAGTTTCTCGTAACGAGCCTTTGCAGCTTCTTCGGATTCTTTGAAGAGTTTCTCTGCTCTTTCTGGGAATGGTTTCACCAGACGAGTATAACGAGCCTCGTTGTTCAGGAATTCCTGATAAGAACCGTCGCCCTCTTTGGATGTCAGAGTGAATGGATTCTTTCCTTCTGCTTTCTTAGCTGGGTCGAAGGAGAAGAGGTTCCAGTAACCAGCCTTAACGGCTTTCTTCATCTCATCCTGGCAGTGGTTCATTCCGCCTTTGGCGATTCCGTGAAGTTCACATGGAGCGTATCCGATGATCAGGGATGGTCCGTCGTAAGCTTCTGCCTCTACGAGACATTTAACAGCCTGGTTAGGGTTAGCGCCCAGAGCAATCTGTGCTACGTATACGTAACCATAGCTCATAGCGATCTCAGCAAGGCTCTTCTTGCTTACTTCTTTACCAGCTGCAGCGAACTGACAAACTTCACCGATGTTGGAAGCTTTGGATGCCTGTCCACCTGTGTTGGAGTACATCTCTGTATCGAATACCATTACGTTTACGTTCTCGCCGGAAGCAAGTACATGGTCAAGTCCGCCGAAACCGATATCGTATGCCCATCCGTCACCACCGAAGATCCAGATGGATTTCTTGGAGAGATACTGTTTCTTCTCAAGAACTTCTGCAGCATCCGGGCATCCGGCAGCGGCAGCTTTTTCCAGTTCTGCGATCAGGGCTTTTGTATCAGCCATGTTCTCTCTGGTGTTCTCTTTTGTCTCCATGAACTTGTTGAATGCAGCCTTGAATTCGTCTGTTGCTTTATCGGAAGCAGCCATCTTCTGTAATTTAGCGATAGCCTGTTCACGTAAAGTCTTCTGTCCAAGGTACATACCGAAACCATGCTCAGCGTTGTCCTCGAATAAGGAGTTCGCCCAGGCAGGACCCTGTCCGGAGTCTTTGTTTACAGTATATGGACATGTTGCAGCAGGTCCGCCCCAGATGGAGGAACATCCTGTTGCGTTACTGATGTACATCTGCTCACCAAATAACTGAGTGATCAGACGAGCGTAGGATGTCTCTGCACATCCTGCACAGGATCCGGAGAACTCAAGCAGCGGCTGGTTGAACTGGGAACCTTTTACAGTTGTATCTGCAGGTGCGCCCGGTTTCTTTCCAACGCTTGCTACCAGGTAATCGAATACTGGCTGCTGATCTGCCTGGGATTCCTGAGGTACCATCTGGATAGCTGCTGTCGGGCAGACTGTGATACACTCGCCGCATCCCATACAGTCTAACGGAGATACGCTCATTGTATATTTGTATTCGCTTGCTTTCGGTTTTGTATCTGCAACCTTCATGTTATCAGGTGCAGCTTTGATCTCATCCTCGCTTACCATGAACGGACGGATTGTAGCATGGGAACATACAAACGCACACTGGTTACACTGGATACATTTCTCAGGATCCCATTCAGGAACTGTTACGGCTGTACCACGTTTCTCGTATGCGGAAGCACCCAGCTCGAACTGACCGTCTGCGATATCCTTGAATGCGGATACTGGCAGGTTGTCGCCATCCATAAGTCCGATAGGTTCCATTAACTCTTTTACCATCTTCACTGTTGCAGGACGACCTTCCAGTTCTGGTGCCGGAGCATCCGGTTCCGGATTGGACCAGGAAGCTGGAACCTCTACTTTATGAAGAGCGTCTACACCAGCGTCGATTGCTTTGTAGTTCATCTCTACTACTGCGTCACCCTTCTTGCTGTAGGACTTCTTAGCAGCTGCTTTCATGTACTCAACTGCTTCCTCGATCGGCATCAGGTTCGCAAGTTTGAAGAACGCGGACTGAAGGATTGTGTTGGTACGTTTACCCATACCGATCTCAATCGCTTTGTCGATAGCGTTGATGGTGTATAACTGAATGTTGTTGTCTGCAATGTATTTCTTGGACTCTGCAGGCATATGTTTGTCTAATTCTTCGTCGCTCCACTGGCAGTTGATCATGAAGATTCCGCCTGGTTTTACGTCCTGAACCATCTTGTAGCCTTTTACAACGTAAGATGGGTTATGACAGGCAACGAAGTCAGCCTGGTTGATGTAATACGGGCTCTTGATCGGGTTGTCACCAAAACGAAGGTGAGAAATTGTGATACCACCTGTCTTCTTGGAGTCATACTGGAAGTAAGCCTGGATATATTTATCTGTGTGGTCACCGATGATCTTTGTGGAGTTCTTGTTAGCACCAACAGTACCGTCTCCGCCAAGACCCCAGAACTTACATTCTACTGTACCAGGAGCAGATGTGATCGGAGCAGGTTTAACCTCCGGCAGGGACAGATTTGTAACATCGTCCACGATACCGATTGTGAAACGAGGCTTCGGATCATCTTTCTGAAGCTCTGTATATACAGCGAATACAGATGATGGAGGGGTATCTTTGGAACCTAATCCATAACGTCCGCCTGTAAGAACGATATCGTTAAGACCAGCTTCACGAAGAGTAGCAGCAACATCCAGGTACAGAGGCTCGCCTAAGGAACCTGGCTCTTTTGTACGGTCAAGAACTGCAATCTTCTTCACTGTCTTAGGAAGTACCTTCAGTAATGAGGAGGATACCCATGGACGATATAAACGAACTTTAACTAAACCAACTTTTTCGCCGGCCTTTGTCAGATAATCGATAACTTCTTCTGCAACGTCACAGATGGATCCCATAGCGATGATCACACGGTCTGCATCCGGAGCGCCGTAGTAATTGAATAAGTCGTAGTCTGTGCCTAATTTTTCATTGATTTTTGCCATGTATTTCTCTACAACAGCCGGTAAAGCGTCGTAAACGGAGTTACATGCCTCACGATGCTGGAAGAAAACGTCGCCGTTCTCGTGAGAACCGCGCATAGCAGGTTTTTCAGGGTTCAGTGCATGCTCACGGAAAGCTTTTACAGCGTCCATGTTGCACATTTCTTTCAGATCTTCGTAATCCCATTTTTCAATCTTCTGAATCTCGTGGGAAGTACGGAAACCATCGAAGAAGTTGATAAACGGAACTTTGCCTTCAAGGGCTGCAAGATGTGCTACCGGGCTTAAGTCCATAACTTCCTGTGGGTTTGTCTCAGCCAGCATAGCGAAACCGGTCTGACGGCAGGCGTAAACATCGCTGTGGTCGCCGAAGATGTTCAGGGACTGTGTGGAAACAGTACGTGCGGAAACATCAAATACACATGGAAGCTGTTCTGCAGCAATCTTGTACATATTAGGGATCATTAACAGAAGACCCTGAGATGCTGTAAATGTTGTGGTAAGAGCACCTGCTGCCAGAGAACCGTGTACAGCACCTGCTGCACCTGCCTCGGACTGCATTTCATTTACTATTACCTGATGACCAAAAATGTTCTCCTGTCCGGCAGCTGCCCACTGATCGATGGAGTCAGCCATTGGACTGGATGGTGTGATAGGATAGATAGCTGCAACTTCAGTATAAGCGTAAGCAACATGAGCAGCAGCGGTATTTCCATCCATGGACTGTTTTGCTCTAGGCATTGAAATTTCCTCCTTAATAAGTTAAAGATATGGTTTATAATTCGACATAATATTAACATTTTTTTGAGAATCTGTAAAGCGAAATCGCCCATGTTTGTATACAAATACAAGATTATACCCTAAAAAATGTCAATCTGCCAAATGTTGCCCTTGACACAGTACTTTTAACGTATGCCGCGCCGATTTTCAGACATCCTACGCTGCTATCGGATACATAAAAATCCCTGTATACAGCAGGTTCCTGTGCCGGAATCCCCGGCACCGCCTCATTTCCTCCACAACAGTGAAAAAATGAAAAAAAACAACAAAAAAGTACTGTTTCTCTGTATAAAAAAACAAATGTATCCAAAATAGGAAATGTACTCCGTGACCACCCCGTAAATCTGCTCCTTCCGGATGACCAGACGGTCCTCCCGGGCATTGGCGTCTCCCTTTGTGACATAGGCGTCCGGCTGTACTTTATCCACAATGCGGTGGGTCACGCAGATGAGCTGTCCACCATAAGGGGCGTAAAAAGCCACAATATCCCCGGTCTCATACTCTTCCTCTTCTTTTACAAACAAAAGACTTCCTTTTTCAATGACCGGACTCATGCTGTCCGAGGTCTCATAATAGATCTGCCGGCCGGCAAGAAAGGCCAGTCCGGACAGAAAAAACACGCCAAAAAGCAATCCCCACATCACTCCTGTGAAGACTTTCACAATACCCCGGCAGATTACATAAAATTGATTCATAGTATAAGATATGATTCCCGCATGCAAAATATTACAAATGATGCCAGCATTCCGCCGCATAAACACGGTCCGAAGGGAAATGCATCCCGGCGGCCCGCTCTTTTAAATAGTACCAGATACAATCCCCAGATTCCACCGGCAAAAATCCCCAGCACCGCCGCCAGCACCGTTCCTTTCCAGCCGAGAAACAGGCCTCCCGCCGCCATCAGTTTGATATCGCCGCCGCCAAAACCGCCCGGTACCAGCACGGCGGTCAGAAACATGGGAACGCTGATCACCAGCATCCCCAGCATGCGTTCCACCATATCCGGTCCCGGTACTGTAAAGACCGAACAAATTCCCGTCACAAAAACAGCTCCGTTCAGCCGGTTGGGAATCCGCATGGTCTTAAAATCTGTCCAGGCGATGACGAGCAGCAGTCCACAAAATACAGCAATGGTCGTCCAGCACAAAATATCCGCGATTCTTCTCTCCTCCTTATCATATACCGGTCTGCATCCTTCACACAGCCGCTCCGCTTTTTTAAAAAAAAGACGGCCGTGCAACTTACGCACAGCCGTCTTTCTGAAGTGAGGGGTACTTCATGTAGAAAATAATTTCATGACGTTATTATATCATAATCGTCAAATTAATCAATTGTTCTTTATGACTTTTTCACTATATATTTTTCCATTAAGCCTCGTTTGCATACAGAAACCCGCTGTCAGAAAAATTCTTCTATATGATTACCGGCCTTGTCCGTCCGGTACAGCGGCGGTTTCCCCTGCCGGATCTGCCGCTGTGGTTTCTCCTGTCTCGTCCGATGCTGCCGTGGTCTGCCCTGCTGCATCAGACGTCGCTGCAGCGCCGTCTGATGAACCTGCCGCTTCCGTGTTCTCCCCGTCCTGATCTGAAGACGCCGACGGATTTTCCGTGGTGGCTGCTGCTGCCGCATGCTCCTCGTAGGTCTCAAAATACAAGTTGGAGCCGTCATTCTTCACCTGATCTGTCTGGAAATACAGATAATTATGCTCCGCCGGATGCAGCACGCCGTCGATGGCCTCCAGACTCGGACTGCAGATCGGACCCACAGGAAGTCCGTCATTTTTGTAAGTATTATATGGGGAGTCAATCTCCAGATCCGCATACAGGACCCGGTCCACCCCGTACATTCCTTTCGTCATCGCATATACCACCGTGGAATCAAACTGCAGACGCATATTCTGTGCCAGCCGGTTATTGATGACGCCGGCTACCATAGGGTATTCTTCCGGACGCTCGGTCTCTTTCTGCACCAGAGACGCACGGATGAGCACCTCTTCCACGCTCATACCCATAGCCTCGGCCTCCTGCTGCCGCTGCTCATCAAACTTCTGCAGGAATTCATCGAGGATCTTGGCCACCAGCTCATCCCCGGTCATATCCTCCGACAGATAATACGTATCCGGGAAAATGTATCCTTCCAGCTGATAAAATACCTGATCCGCCGCCGGCAGGATATCCTTATACTGAAAATCCGCCGCCGCGTTTTCCACCGCTGTCAGGAACTCCTCCTGGCTCATAACGCCTTCGTTTTCCAGCTTCTCCGCGATCATCGGAATGGAGTAGCCCTCCGGAATGGTGAAGGAGTCTTCCTTCTTCTGAGCACCGCCGGTCACCAGCGCCTCAATCACATCATCCAGACACATGCCGTCGTTGAGTTCAAAAGTTCCATAACGGAGCTTTCCTCTGTCATCGGAAAAATATATTTTCAGTAAAAATGCCGTTTCATAACGGATGACGCCCGCGTCTTTCAGCTCCTGCGCCACCTGTCTGGTGCTGCTGCCCTGATCAATGGTCACTTCCACCGGATTGCCTTCCGTGGACTCCGTCCTGGAATACTCCCGCCAGATGGAAAACCCAAAAGTGAGTATCACTGCCAGAACCACAACGCCGGCCGCCAGCAGAATCTTCTGCCACAGCCGCAGAGGTTTCTTCTCCACAGCTTCGCCGACGGTCTTTAAAATATCATCATCCCGGGAATCTTCCGGCGTTTCCATCTCCTTCCGGCTTTCGCCGTCTGCTCCTCCCGGCTCTTCTTCATCGTTGTACAAAGCCACGCGCTTCCGGGAACGCCTGCGGCGTTTCATGCCGGCGGATTCCTCCGGATCATCTTCCGTTCCGGCACCTTCCGCCGTGCTGCCGGTCCCGGTTTCCACAGGACTGATATCAGCTGTCTCCTCTGTGACATTTTCCTCCGGCTCTGCCGGCTTTTCTGCTTCTGGCTCCGCCGCTCCTCCTGTTTCCGCTGCACCGATGGTTTCCTCTGCTGCCGACGGCTTTTCTTCCGGCGGCGTTCCAGCTCCAGTATCTTTCTTTTCCGGTTCCGGTTTAAACTTTATCTCCAAAATGTATCCCTCCATACGCGCCTGCATTTACTTTTCCCTGCAGGCAGCAGGTTTATTCTTTATCATCACTGCGGCACGATGTCCGCCTGTTGTTTCTTTTTTACCTTACCACATATCCCCCTGTCCGACAAGGCCGTTTTGGCTCTTGCACAGGAATTGGAAATGCTATAGACTGATGGTAATAAAAACCTGTAGAAATACCGTACATTTTCTTGCTGAAATATTTCGGCCAGCCGCATAAAAGCGGCGACAAAAATGCACCGGCGTTTCAATTAAGAATCAAAAAATATTTCGCCTCATATATCACCGCAGAGACCGGGAAAGGAAACCGACATGCAAGCACCGTTACATTTTATTTTAAAATTCGATATGATGCCGCCCTATGACCAGGCTTACCGCCGCGCAGCGGACGTTTTGTCATGCCCTTCCATTATGTCGGTGGATTCGACGATCATGTCGGTGGATTCAACGGCCACAGATCCAGGCGGCGGCACGATCATCCTCTGCGACACCGATGAGGCCATTGGGCGCTACAAGACTGAAGGACTGCCGGTCATCGCCGTCTCCCACGAGGGCAATTCTTCTGAGGATCTGATGGGAACACCCTGGCTGATCCTGTCCCCCGAGGCGCTGACGCCGGAGTTTCTTTATGAAGTGTACTGCCGTTATTACCGGCAGCCCATGTGGATTCTTCGGACGGAACGCTGCCTGCTCCGGGAATTATGCCAGGAAGATTTCGACCCGCTGGACCTTCTGCAGCAGGAAAATGTACAGAATTCTGACGGCTGCTTTTTTCCTTCTGGCTGTCACAATCCGGAAGAGTTCCTCTCAGATTATATCCGACACCAGTATCCGTTTTTTGGTTTCGGCCTCTATGCGGTTCTGGAAAAAGAATCGGAGGATTTCATGGGAATCGCGGGGTTCGCCGGAGTTACTGAGGCTGCCCCTGACGGCGATCGTTTATTCCCGGCCACTCAGAATAGAGTTGAAGACAGCTCAACCATTATCACGGCCGATACCAGCGCCAGTCATCGTCAACTTTCCGCAGAAGTCAGTTATGCTCTGCTCAGCAAATACCAGCATCGGGGATTTGCCGAAGAAGTGCTTCGCGGCCTGATAGCCTACGGACGCAAAAAGGGCGGATTCGAACAGTTTATTGCCCGAATCCGCCCGGAGAATGCCGCTTCTGTGGCCCTCGCCAAAAAATGTGGTATTCAAATTTATGATATCTGATCACAGCTGCATGTCCCGGTCAGAGGGCCATCCAGGTACGCCCTTTTCCGCTGATAGTTCTTATGTCCTTCCCCACGACGGTTCGTCATGCTCTCCTTCGCCGGCGGTCCGTCATACCCTCTTCCGGCGGCGGTTCTTTATGCTTTTTTCGCGTCAGTTCATTACGCCCTCTTCCGGCGGCGGTTCCAGCCCCGGCTGTGTTCCCGGACGGTAACAAAGCTTTCGTACACGCCGTGTTGTCTCATCAACTTCTCGTGAGTTCCACATTCTGTGGTCCTTCCGTCGGCGATGACCAGAATCTCGTCGGCATGGCGGATGGTGTTCAGCCGGTGGGCGATGACCAGAAGAGTTTTGCCCCGGCAGAGCTCGCTGATAGCCTCCTGGATGTAACTTTCATTATCAGCGTCCACGCTGGCTGTGGCCTCGTCAAGGATAATGATCGGGGCGTCCTTCAGAATACACCGGGCGATGGAGATGCGCTGCTGCTCCCCGCCGGAGAGAGTGGCGCCGCCCTCGCCGATCACCGTGTCAAAGCCATCCGGCAGTTTCATGATAAAGTCATAGCAGCGCGCTCTTTTCGCCGCCTCGATGACTTCCTCCCTGGATGCGTCCGGCCGTCCCATACTGATATTATTGTAAACGGTATCCTGGAACAGGTATACCCTCTGAAACACCATGGATATGTGATCCATCAGATCATGGAGGGGCACATCCCGGATGTCTTTTTCCCTCACGAGCACCTGCCCGGACTTTACATCCCAGAAACGGGTCAGAAGACTGGCGATGGTGGATTTGCCGCCGCCGGACGGCCCCACCAATGCTGTCATGGTATTCCGTTTCACAGAAAAAGAAATGTCATGGAGAACTTCTTTCTCCCCGTAAGCAAAATGTACATGCCTAAACTCAATCTCCGGAACGCCGGCGACGGCTTCCGGTATCCTCTGACTGCCCTCATCGGGCAGTTCCGCTTCCCCAAACACTTCCTCCATCCGGTCCAGACAGCTGTTCATGACCGTCAGCCTGGTACTCTGGCTGTAGAGTGCTTTCACTGGCCCGAACAGGTCAAAAACAAACAGCATGATTCCAATGAGATAGGTTACGTCCATCTGTCCCATTGCGGTCAGATACAAAGCGAGAACCATGATCGCCACGGCGCCCAGCCCATAGATGAGATTCAGCCGCCGCTGCCACGGCGCATGGTTCTTTTCAAAATCCATGTTGGTCCGGTAGCTTTTTCTGAAATTAGCCGTCAGCTCTTTTGATTTCTCCCCCAGCAGATTATAGCTTTTGGCGATGCCGATGCCTTCCACGAAATCCAGCACCGCTTCTGTGAGATTTTCGCTCTGCTCCTGACGGATATTGGAATCTTCCATGCTCTCCCGGTTCATTTTTTTCGCCACCAGCAAGATGAGCAGTATGATCAGAATGCCGGCAAGCCCCAGCCATACATTGAAAAGCAGCAGAAACACGATCATGATGGCTTCCGCAAAAATGTAACTCATCATATCGGCCAGCGCCGTCATGCTGTTTTCCTCAATAAATACCATGTCGGTGGAAAGAACGGAGCTGATCTTACCAATATTTCCTTCCGTGAAATACCCCATAGGCATCTTCCTGAGATGCCGTCCCAGCTCCATACGTTTATCGGCCAGTACCATAAAACCAGCGGCAGATTGCAGCCGGTCCGCCGCATGCTGGAAGATCACCTGCAGCAAAACGCAGACAATCATGCCGGCTCCGGCTGCCAGACACATTTCCGCCGTCATAGTTCCCCGGTAGAACGCCGACAACACCAGAAAAGCAATGCCGATGGGCGCCTTTGCCAGAACGGATTTCAGGAAGGAAAATACAAACGCCGCCTGAATCCGTCCCTTATATTGTCCGGACACATGTAAAATTCTTCTTATTAATGTAATCATATTTTCCTCTTTCCTGACGCATTTGCTGCGTCAATAATGGTAGATTTGGAAGTTCACTTCCAAACTTCGCTTTCCTCCCCTGCTCCTTTTTCTCTGGCGCTGACTTTCCAGGCCGCGCTTTCCCCTGCTGCCTTCCACAGACTCTGGTAGGCCGGACACCGCTCCAGGAGCTGTTCATGGGTGCCTGCATCCGCCACTCTGCCTTTTGACAGCACACAGATCTGATCCGCATTTATAATAGAAAGAAGCCGGTGGGCGATGACGATCACTGTTTTTCCGCGGATGACCTCGGCGATAGCCTCGTTCATTTTCTCCTCATTCTCGGGATCCATGAATGCGGTCGCCTCGTCAAGGATAATGATCGGCGCGTCTTTTAAAATCGCCCGGGCCAGGGAAATGCGCTGCCGCTCTCCGCCGGAAAGCTGCCGGCCGCCGTCTCCCGCCATGGTGTGAATCCCTTTCTCCAGACGCCCGAGAAATTCCATACACTGGGCCTTTTCGGCCGCCTCCATCACTTCCTCATCGGAGGCGTCAAGCCTGCCCAGACGGATATTTTCAAATAAGCTCATATTAAACAGAAACTGTTCCTGGGATACGTAAGAGATCTGATCATTCAGGGCTTCCAGACTCATTTCCCGGATGTCCTGCCCGCCAATTCTCACTGCACCGCTGTCCACGTCATAATAATGGACCAGCAGCTTTGCCAGAGTGGATTTCCCGCTGCCCGATTCCCCCACCAGAGCCGTCAGGCTGCCCTCCGGCACCTTCAGAGAAATGCCGTGGAGCACCTCTTCTTCCTTATAAGTAAACCGTACATTTTCAAAAGAAATGTCATATCCGGCGCCGGCAAACGGCTCCTCTGACTGCTGCAGCGGCGGTGTATTCATCATGGTTTCCAGGCTCTCAATCTTATAATTGATCTGCGGCAGCGTGGACAGAAAACTCAAAGAACGCAGCAGAGGCGCGCCCACCGCGAAAGACATGCACAGCACCAGGACCAGATCCGGCAGAGTGGAATACCCCCGCAGCACCAGATAACTGCCCACAGGCAGAACGAACAGCGACACGCAGGGCAGGATACTGTTGTAAAGGGCCATCCATGGCCAGCATACTTTGTACCAGTCCAGAGTAAAGTCCCGGTAATTTTTCACATCGGTCTCAAACCTCTGATAGGACTCCCCGTCCCGGTTAAACACCTTTACTACTTCCATGCCGTTAATGTATTCCACAATGGTATTGTTCATCTTTCTCGCCGCACCGTAATAAGCATCCATCTTGCTGGTTCCTGCACGATACATGAACATCATGGCCACAAACCCCAGGGGCAGAGAGCACAAAGACAACAGCGCCAGTTTCCAGTCCACAAAAAACATGGCGATAAATACAAAAACCGGAACAGCGATGTTGGCCACACCCTCGGGCAGAGCATGGGCCAGCAGCAGTTCTATGGATTCAATATCATCAATGAACATTTTTTTCAGTGAACCGACGCCTTTTTCCTGAATGGCGCCCAGAGGCTGTTTTTCCAGCTTTCCCTGCAGAGAAATCCGCAGGTTCATCAGTGTGTGATAGGCGGACTCGTGGGACAGATCCAGTCCCTTTACATACAAAAGTGCATACAGCACCATGCAAAGAGCAATGGCAGCCACCCGAAAACTGCCTGCCGCCACCGTCAGACTGCCGCCGGACAGCAGTGGCGCGATGATCTGAAATACAAACAGATAGGGAAGTACGCTCACGGCGACCCCCGCCAGCATCACCACCATGGCCTGCCACGTTTTTGCGCGGTATTCCCCTGCGTATTCCATCACTTTTTTGAACAAATTTTCTCCCCCTTCCGGCCTGGATAAGTTTTTAACACTTATCCATTGCTATTTTCCGGCAAAGGAAAACCGAACACCCGGTACCAGTCAAAGAGCCGGCATACCATCAGGCAGTGTTCTTCTATCTGTTCCCAGGTATAATCATGAATGAAAGGTTCATAAATAGTCTCCCAGAATGCAGAAAGCAGGATGTGCATTTCCTGACGGGACATTTTTACCGTGGTAAGCCCCCTCCGGAACGCCTCCTCATAATACCCATACGTGGCTCCCGTCATCTCTTCCACCCAGTCATGCTGGAAATGCGAATAACAGGTACCCTCCGCGCATTTCAGCAAAAGTACGAATCCGTCGTGACGCTCATAAAGATACTCAAACCACCACATCATATAACTCACATCCATATCCCACGCCTTTATCAGGGCTTCATCGGAGAGTTTCTCCGGACCGCTTCCCTTCTTTTCCTGAAGAATCACCTGGAGATCCGCCACCGTATCTGCCACCACAGCGCAGAACAGATCCTCTTTTCCTTTATAGCGTTTGTAGAGCGCTCCCGTGGTCACCCGGGCCTTCTCGCAGATGGTTTTCAGAGATGCTTTTTCAAAACCTAACTCTAAAAATTCTTCTTTCGCACTGACCAGAATACGCGGATCAATACTGCGGTCTGCCTTTGCCATAATTTCTTCCTCCTGTGCACATTTATTTGATAATTTGATTATCGATAATCTGATTATCAATATAGCATTGGAAACGCTGCCAGTCAACGAGTGGACGGCAGCGCTATTGGTGAAAAATATTCAATAAGTGATTCTTAATAAACTTTATCATTGAGGTGCGTCCCCGGGCAGCTTCCGGCGGACACTGCATCTCTTATTTTTGCAGTTTCCAGCCGATGGCTTCCTGACGTCCCGTGACAAAATCGGCGTAAAGGCCTTTTTGTTTTATCAGCTCCTCATGCCGGCCTTTCTGTACCAGCTCTCCTTTATCAATGGCGAGGATCTGGTCGGCATTGCGCACCGTTTTCAGTCGGTGGGCGATCATGATGATGGTTTTGTCCCGGGTCAGTGCCTCGATGGCTTTCTGCAGCCGGTCCTCATTCTCGGGATCTATGTTTGCCGTGGCCTCGTCAAGGATGACGATGGGTGCGTCCTTGATCATGGCGCGGGCAATGCTGATCCTCTGTTTTTCTCCTCCGGACAGAGAGGCGCCGCCTTCACCGATCACAGTCTGGTAGCCATCCGGAAGCGCCTCAATAAATGTATCGCAGCAGGCCTGCCGGGCCGCCGCCACAACTTCCTCGTGAGTGGCGTCAGGTTTTCCGAATTTGATATTGTTCTCGATGGTATCAGCAAAAAGATACACATTCTGAAATACCATACTGATCTGATCCATGAGCGATTCCAGGGTATATTCCCTCACATCTTTTCCGTCAATGCGGATGCTTCCCTGATTTACGTCCCAGAAACGGGCAATGAGATTACACATCGTCGTTTTGCCGGAGCCGCTGGGACCGACGATGGCCGTAGTGGTCTTATCCGGCAGATGCACGGTGATGCCGCGGAGAATCTCTTTATTTCCATAAGAAAAATGTACATTTTCCAACATGATATCATGACTCTCCGGGTGAATTGCACTGCCGCCCTCATCCATCTGCGGTATGACGTCAGTCTGATTGGCGTGGTCAATGGAACTTCCCACCAGCCGGAGCATGGCCATGCCGCTTCCGGCCGACTCAATCTGGCTGAATACCAGAAATGAAATGATGATAGACATCAGAGTATTGGCAAGGCTCATGGTGCCATGGAGATAAAAGTATACCGCCGCCAGCATGATCAGTACCCCGAATGCCTGCAGGACAAATCCCTGAGCCATGGTATACGAGGTAAAAAGCCTCTCCATGGCAAAATTGTATCTGCGGTTTTCTTCCAGGGCGTCTCTCACTTTTTTATCTCCTTTTCCTGTCAGATTAAAAGATTTGATAACGCTCATCCCCTGAATCTGTTCCAGCACAGCGCTGACCATCCTGGCTTCGGAGGCCTGCCTTTTCGGCGCGATCTTTGCGGACTTTCTTTCCATGGAAGAGGTGATCAACAGATAGAGGATTGTTCCTGCCACTGCCAGCAGACCGACGCGCCAGTCAAAGATAAGCACCAGCTCAAGAAACACCAGCGCATTCATCAATCCGCCCAGCATGTTAACCAGCACCACTGGCCCGGTATTTTCCAATTCTTCCAGCACCGTGGTGACCACGCCGGTAATCTCTCCCAGATTACTGCTGTTAAAATATCCCATGGGTACAGTTTTTAATTTATTGCCGATGGCCACCCGCTTATTGGCCACCATAAAATATCCGGCGTGGGTCTGCTGCAGCTGGGAAAAATAGTTGGTCACCGTCTTCCCCGCAATACTGATGACCAGCAGAAGAAGCGCTGTCCAGGCTGCGCTATATCCCTGCTCATGTTCTGTCAGAGCCAGCACCACGTAGTAGATGGCCCCCACCTGAAACATATGGAACACCGCATAGAGAAATCCCATCCCAATGGATGCATTTACATTTTTTCGTTCCTCCCCGGCAAAGTCCCAGAGCTTTTTTAAAATATTCAGCATGCTTTTCCACCGTCCTTTCCTTCGCCGCAGGCTGCGTTTTCGTCCGTCGCCGGGCGGATGTCTGCTTCCGTCCGGTTATCTTTTGCTCCCAGATGCGCCTGCCACATGGAGCGGTACAAAGCGCAGCCGGAAAGAAGCTCCTCATGGGTGCCGCCCGCCTCAATTCTCCCGTCTTTCACCACGATGATCTGGTCGGCGTCGGTGATGGTGGACAGCCGGTGGGCAATGACAATGACGGTCTTTCCCTGCACAAGCTCTGCCACTGCTCTCTGGATGAGAGCCTCATTCTCGGGATCGATGTATGCGGTCGCCTCATCAAAAATCACTATCGGCGCGTCTTTTAAGAGAGCTCTGGCAATAGCAATCCGCTGCCGCTCACCGCCGGACAGATGAGCGCCGCCCTCACCGACTCTGGTCTCATAGCCATTTTCCAGCTGGCGGATGAAACCGTCGCAGCCAGCTCTTTTGGCCACTTCCTCCACCTTCCTGTCGGTGGCCCGCACATTTCCCATACGGATATTTTCCCGTATGGTATCATCGAAGAGATAATTATCCTGAGACACAAAGGCAATCTGGTCATAAAGTTCTGTGAGGGGAATCTCCTGCAGATCATGGTCCCCCATAGTGATCCTGCCTTTCTTCACATCCCAGAATCCTGCGATCAGTCTCGTGATGGTGGATTTGCCGCCGCCGGACGGCCCCACAAAGGCTGTCATGGTTCCTTCCGGAATCCGCAGGCTCACATCATGAAGAATCTCTTTGTCCTCGTGATAGCCGAAGGACACATGATCCACCACGATATTCCGGTTGTCAAACCGTACATTTTCTGTGCCGTGCTCCTGCTCCTCTCCGTCAAGAATCTCATCCACCGAACCGACGATGGTTCCTACCCTGGCCAGACTGTCCACAAAATTCATCGCCGCCAGCAGTGGTCCCGCAATTCCAAGAGAGAGCACCACCGTGGTAATAAATGTCTCCACCGGCAGACTCCCGCTTTGATACAACAACCAGCCCACCGGAAGAACGGTAATCATAGTGGCCGGCGCCACCGCCTTGGACAGGGATACCGGAAACTGACAGCTCTTCATCCAATTATAAAAATATGCGGCGTTTGCCATGATTTTATCTGTAAACTTCGCATAAGAACTGTTTCCCTGGTTGAACGCCTTAATCACCTCAATGCCGCCGATGTACTCCACAATGGCAGAATTCATGGCCTGGGTGGTCCGCACGGAACCCTCATACTGTTTCCCGTAGCCGGCCATGACCATCATCATAAATGCCATGCCCACCGGAATGGATACCAGAGACAGCAGTGCCATGCGCCAGTCCAGGATAAACAGATAGATAAAAATGCACACCGGCCCGAAAATATTCGACATCATCTCCGGCAGCAGATGGGCCAGCGGCGTTTCCATACTCTCCACCTGGTCCACGATAATCTGTTTGATTTTGCCGCTGGACGTATCCAGGATCGTCCCCAAAGGCATTTTCGGCAATTTTTCCAGCACTCGCTCCCGGATATTTTTCAGGATGGAGAACGTTGCGTGATGCGACATGGACAACGCCAGATTATAGAGCAGCGTGCGCATCAGATATCCCGCCAGAGCAATGACACACCATCTGACATAAAAATTCCAGTCCCGGTTTCCGCCCAGCAGGGCGATGATCATCTGCGCCGCCGCAAAATAGGGCAGCATCCCCAAAAGCACTCCGGCCGCCGCCGAGATCATTGCCCGTACCAAACCTCCGTGCTCGCTTTTTCCCAGCTCCCACAACCGGAGCATCGGACTTTTGCTTTGCATACATATACCTCCCTTTTATTAGTTTTTCCTTTCTTTGATTAGTTCAAGCTAACCAAAAGGATTTATTTTAAGACTGCCGGTTTTGGTCCGGCAGCCCCATTGACGCACAATTCAATATAAAACCTCTCACCCTTCATATTTTTCCGGCGAAAAAATGGTATCGAACCCCGCCATATGATATCGCTCCAGCATCTTCACATAGCGTTTGGCGTCCTCCTTTTTCATCCGATGGCGCACAATCTCAAATATGCTGTCAAAATAGGCATTGGTCACAATATGCAGAAATTCCTCCGTCACCTGTCCGGATCTAATACTCTCACATCCGATAACCTCCATGTACTTATAAGTGTATTCCACCTCAATGCGGGTCAGATCATCCACAAAATTCTGGAATTCCGTTCCGTAGGAAGCGTCCAGCACCAGCCGGAAAGCGTCAAAATTCTCATAAATATAATCAATAATATTCTCCATCCCGTCTGCAGTGTACTTTCCCATGGTTTCCACCTGCTTCTGCTCATCAAACTGATGAAAGGTCTCCTGAATATCCATGAACATCTTCATCATGCCGTCCACCGCCGGCTCCACGATAGCCCGGAACAGCCCCTGCTTATCTTTAAACCGCACATAGATGGAATTGGTGCTGGTACCTGCCGCCGCAGCGATCACCCGCAGGGAAGCATCCTTGTACCCGTTTTTTAAAAATTCTTCTTTGGCGCATTGAAGAATCCTCTCCGAAACGCCCTCGATCTGTTTTGCCATATATGATTCTCCTGTCTGTATGATTTTATTGTCTGTGTCTTCGCATCATCAATTCATAACATCGTTTCATAACACTGTTATGAAATTAGCACAAAAAAATCCGGGTGTCAATATTGACACCCGGGGAAAATGGGTAGTTGAGAAACTTTCTTAATTTTTAATTGTTTTAATATGTTTTATATTTTATTGATAGATTTTTGTCCTTTTATATGTTATCATAAACATGCTGTCGTACCTCCAGCAGAAAGGGGGTGGATGCATGGAAGATATTCTCTCATTATTGCTTGTCACTGTCGCAGCGGATGTAATTAGCTATTACATACGCAAATGGCTGGACAGTGACAAATAGACAGCAAACAGCCTAAGCGGCATAGCTCACCGTAAAGAGCGAGAAATCCCTCAGAGGTGCCACTCTGAGGGATTTCGTTTCTTCATGGAAGCTAACTCTCTTTATTGCTTAGCTGATATTATAATATGCGATTCTGGCGAAAAAGTCAACATCTTTTCTAAAGTAATATCAACAAATTTTTTGTAAAGCAATATCAACAAATAAACATCGCATCCCACATGTTAATGGGTTACAACTGAAATCTAACATTTGTTTAGTTTATTATTTAATAGGAAGATATTCCATATCTTTTATCAATGAAATGGAAGCTGTTCATCTATCTCATCCGATACTTTCATGAACCCATCATTGTAAGTAGGAAATGATTGCTGCTGATATTGTTGTTCTTCCCTTTGCTGGTTTTGGCTATGTTGGTACCCTCCCGAACTTTGGCCTCCATATTGTTCATCACCGTATTGTCTTCCGGAATTTAGTTCACTTGCGCTTTTACTCTCCGCGAACTCCTGATCTTCAACCACGACATCCGTTGTATATACCTTCCTCCCATCTCTATTTGTATACGAACCAGTCTGTATTCTCCCGGTAATTACAATTTTTGTTCCCTGTCGGAAATATTTTCCCGCAAACTCGGCCGTCTTCCCAAATGCCACGCATGAAACAAAATCTGCATCCGGTTCCCCCTCCCGTTTGAAACGTCTCGGCACAGCAAGAGTGTATCTCGCAACAGCCATAGGATTCTCCCCGGCAGTATATCTCATCTCAATATCTCTGGTCAATCTTCCCATCAAAATTACTTTATTCATCGCCACCCTCCTACTCTTTGTATTTCCTTCCACCGCACCAGCAATAATCTTTTGTCGGTACCCACTCTTCTGTTACCCATTTAGGCCCCTCTTTGCTTTCCATACATGCATGACTTCCATCTCCGCAATATATTGCATTGCTGCAATTCTCACATGTTTTCTTTTCTCTTTTCTTTTTCTTTGACACTTTTTCCACTCCTTTCTGGCCAATATGGCTCCGGCACATAATATGGTTGCCATGCAGAGACAACGCTTAACCGCCTGAACCCATCCGAACACACAAATCCTTCTATCCTGGTAGGACCATAACGATTTGTATACATCCCACGGACAACCTTTCCCACATTCGTGCTGATCCAAACTTCTTGGCCTTCTTCCGGCTGATATTCCTTCGTCAAAATCCAATCGTTATTCACATACTTGCAAATGATATCTTCTACGCATTTGAGACAATACTCCCAAGATTTTTTCATATAAAAATCCTCAGATATGCATTCGCTTCCAACTTTTCCATGTAAATCTTGTATCTCTTCCAGAATTTTCTCTAACACTTGCACGTCAGCCTCCTCTTTCCTGATATGTTCCGTCCAGAAGCTCATTTGTCATCTACTCATTGTCCCACTCTTCCATTTGTGGGAAAAACTTTATCCTTAATTCCTCCATTCGCTTTTTAGCCGCCTCTCTTTCTTCTTGGCTGATTTTTGTCCAATCTATGGCTTGTCCACATCTGGAACAAAAATTGGATTTCCGTTGGCTGCGCATCCTTGGAATATATCTTTCTCCTACAAACCATCCGCACGTAGGACAAATCCAGTCTGCATACCTGATTCTTTTTATCTCTCCGGATCCGTCATCATAATCAATCGCCTGTGTGCTTTCGTATTCCTTGAACATTGGCGGTTTTTCTTTCATCCTACTGTCATCTTCTTTCCTGATAGATTGCACTGTTTTCGGCGTATCTCGTTGCCGTAGCTCCGCTACTTCCCTGCATTTCTCTGTATACAACCGGTCCATCTCAAGAATCTGTTCCGACGTCAATCCGGTGTTTTCATATCCTGCCAAACGGTCTACTGCCTGCCATTCTTTTATGCCTTTATTTAGTTTGTATCCTGCTTCGTATTTGGCTTTATGTGTTAATCTTTCCACTATCATTCCTCCCCTTTTACTAATGATCTTCCACTGTCATTCTATTCTTATTTCTCTTCTTCGTGCTCTTGATGGTTTCCTTATTCCATATTTTCTATAAATATCAATCCCCCCCCCGCAGGATTTTTCCTTGAGGTAACGTATGCGGTTTTCCTGGTGTTGAGCCGAATTTTCACTATATCTCCACAATTTATGCATTTATAATTAAAATTATCTTCGTCCATATTTGTGTAGTATTTAAAATCTTCCCCGCATTCACAGTGGACGTACATCGGCTTTAAATCTTCCAGCGGAACCTTATTGCCGCATTCGCACCTGTGCTCCGTTATATCTGATTTTGTGCAAAATCCTTTTATTTCCCCACAAGCAGGGCATTTTATGTACAAAAATCCTTTGTATCCATCTACGCTTTGCTCGTAATCACTCCGCGCTTCAGAGCCTCTTGAAATTATATCTCTCCACCCTTCGCCAAACAGACTGTCATTCCGGCTTTTTTTCGGTACTCTATGGGCGTCGCTATTCGCCATTTCAGACGGTTTCTGTGTTTCCTTAATCTTTTCCATTTCTTTCTCTGCAACAACACCCCATGCTGCCGCAACCGCGTCCTGAAGCGTCTCGGGTTTGCTTTCTTCCAGCATATTTTCTCTTCCCAGTTCGGAATATTTATATGCCATCTGGATAAGAGCAGTAACCTTGTTTACATCAAGATCAAATCGGTTATTTCCGTATGGCGTTACAATATCAATCTTCATTCTCGTTCTCCTCGCTTTCTCCTGCGTCCGGTCCTTCTCCATACCGTTCTGCACATGCCCTACTGTCGGGAAACAAAAACATGCACGCGCCTCCAGTTATTTCACATCCATATCCGTGCTGCTCATTGGTATGATAAGCAGCCTTACATTTTCCTGCCGCCATTTTCTATTCTCCTTCCATATCATCTAAGCACGCCTGCACCAGTTCATCATAATGGAATTTCTTTCCCTTTTTTCTATACTCCTGATACCTTTGATACCTCTTTGCCATAGCCGTAATATACTCACTGCGAAAGTGACACCAGAACCTATATCCGTCCTCATCCTCTGCGCATACTCCAATGTCTAACAAATCTCCACCGAACATAGCGTGCTTCGGCACAATGTCCCGGCAATGTCCAATCACAGTGACTTTCTTTGCTTTGCATAACTGAGCCATTTCCCACGGATTTGGTGAAAGCCACACATTCCACATTTCTTTTTCGCCGATTTCATCATGGTGCATCGGATTCTGGATGGCTTCGATTATCTTCCCGGCTGCATTATTATATTTTTCAATGATTTCATCTTCTGTCATGGGAAGCAGAAAGAGCGCTCTTGAATCAATCCTCTCCTCATCTCCTCCTTTTCTCCATTTTTCCACGGTCACAAACGCAGGGGTTATATCTTTCACATACGCAACAAATCCAGAATGGCAGTTTCCATATTCTGTTCCCTTTATCATCTGTCCCACTTTTAAATGCTTATATGTTACTTTCCTGTTTTCTTCCATATCCATCACCTCTTTCTGGCGACTTTCCAGCCGCCAGTTCAGATATACAGTTATCAGTCATTCAGTTTTCTGTAATAAGCGGAGCGGAACCCGATGTAGGAGATGGAATACGCACGAGAGTAGCCCAAGCTCACGCAGAACACACCCGCATTGGACGTGTAGTTGCAGCTGCCGCCACAAAGCGGCACATATTCTCCGTCCGTGCTGTCAACATACAAGTAAGCATTTTCTTCACCATCCCACAACCCCAGCTCTCCCAGCTGTTCGGATGCACAAGCTATACTGACATTTCTCCATCTGACACCAGCATATCCCTGTGAGAAATCATCATCCGTTGTAAAGGTGATTTCTCCATCTGCCACATTGACATGTATAGGTTTCCCTCTATCATCTACTACATTCCGCCAATCATCGCCCTCTGCTGTCAGATCAATGTCCAACGCTGCATCATTATTATTCGCCGCCTGCAACACGCTGTTTTTAATACGGAATCCTCTGACCATCTCCCAGACATTGCCGCAAAGGTCATGGATGCCGTCTTTTTTATGATTGTGCGTCCATGTCTCCGGTCCAGATCCCGTCAGGACAATTCCGCCACCTTCATATATAATTCCTTCTTCATCTCCATCTGCGTAATATTGTCCATAATTTGTATTCCCATGCGGTAAAATGCCGCTCATCCCACAAATCCCGGAAACAAGTCCCCATTCTGCCCTCGTCATAAGATGCCATCCTTCTCCTTTTGAGAAGCACACCCTTGCCGCCTCATCATTGGTGATGTTTGTCCACGGTTTCTGCATTGGCAGGCTGTACGGCTTTCCATTTATGTTGCAGTTCTCGTAAACAGAAATATATATTTCATCATATTCTTTATTTCCGATGATAAATGCTGGGTGAACTTTATCACTTCCTCCAGGGAAAAGTTCGCAATTTCTCTTTTTCGTGATCCGATACATAAAAGACGGGATTCCCACATCGTCATAAATAGCAACAACGTCCTCTTTTAACCCCGGTGCTGGTTCCGGCATGTCAGCTACCTTCGCAGTGGCTCCATGGATTGCGATGCCCGATTTGTTCCCGTATTCATTCAGGAATTTCTCACACATTTTCTGTGCAAAGGCTTCCTCCCCTTCTGCTTTGTAGATAATCTCTTCCTGATAATCTCCGCAGTTATCCCTCTTTGTCATGATTACTTTTGCCATATCCATCGCCCCTCTCTTTAATCAATCTCTACCTCCGTGTAAAGTTCATGTGTTCCGTTTAACAGTTTGAACTCATTGTCAGAACTGTATGTATGTCCATAAAGAGCCAAAACATTGTAAAATTCCTGTAAAATCTTCCCGTTTTTCTCATTGTGCTTCACAGGCCATTCTGTCAGTTCCATATCTGCTGTACCTATATATGCCGCAATCAGCGTCTGCTCCATCGCATTAAGGCGTTCCACTGTTTCCTTGGCTTCCTGTATCTCGTTCTCCTCAGCGTTATAATATTTTTTCCCGAGAATAAATCCGATAAAATCTCCATCGGTAAGATATGCGCCGCTTTTTCTTATCACTTTCCAGAGAGAAAGCATTGCACCCTCCGTATTCTCCAACGGCTTTATTTTCCCTGCGATAATATCCATGATGAAATCTCTCCGGCATGTCGCCATCTCTTTTGCCATAGCCTTAATCTTTTTCCTCCGGCTGTCCCTCTCAGACCTGCGTTTTTCCTCCGGCGTCAGCTCCCGTTTTTGCTTTTTTGCTTTACGGATTATTCTGACTTCACTCCAGTATTTTAGGTAATACAATTTTTCCTTTCCGTCTGGTTTTACATCAAATTTCTTTGGCGGTTCTTCCCTCAAAGAATAGCTCTTTACTGTCTCCCACTTACTTGTATAGATTTCCTGCCTGGCTTTATCCGGTGCCTCCTCAATACCGTTCTTTTTCAGCATGGCAACGATTTTCTTTTCGTTTGCCTTCTGCTTTTCTTCCTGGATAATTCTCTGAACACTGCTCGTAATTTCCCTGGAATTTCTTGCGTCTTTCAATATCTGATTCCGTTTCTTCAAGCTTTTAATCTTTTCCAGCTCATATAAGTCAGTAAGGGAAATCTGAAATCCGTCCTCCTCCTGTTTCTCCTGTAATAACTTCTGGTCAAGCTTTGCGATATTCAATCTGCGGCGCACAGTAGTTTTACTGAACCCAGTTTTCTTGGCAATCCCTTCCTCTGTTTCTCCCAAATCAAGAACCATTTGAAATCCTTGTGCCTGCTCATAAATTGTCAGATCATCCCTCTGCATATTCTCAAGCAGCATGGTCTCCAACTGTTCTTTTTCATCCATCTCTGCCACTTCGCATGGGGCTGTCTCTATCCCGGCCTTAATTGCAGCCTTTAATCTCCTGTTTCCGATCACCACCAAGTATGTATCGTCTTCTTCTGGATTTTTCACCACGGTTAAATTCTGTCTGATCCCCTGAGCCTTGATGCTCTCCGCCAGTTCATCAATCCCTTTATAGGTTTTCCTCACATTTCTCGGATGGACTTTTAATTTGCTAAGTTCAATCTCCTGTATCATCTCTGCTTTTTCTCCTCTCTTTTCTACTTTTCTTTGCTTTGGATATGGAGATTTTCAATGCCGCTGTATTTGCGGCTGCCTCCATCAGTTCTCTGTTACTTCCCTTTAAATTCCATCTGTTCATCACCACAAGTTGAGAACGATCTACCATAATCAGATTACTTATATCAGTGTTAGTCGTATCCCCATCAACAAATATGATTGCCTTCCCTTTCGGAACCGGACCGTGATGCTTCTCCCATTCCAGAATATGCTTCATTCTCCACACATTCGGCTCGGCTACTTTTTCATACACATATTTCTGGCCACGCCTATAATTATGCCGGATACTCACTGTTCCAATAGGCTTGCGGTTTTTCGGGATATGTCCTTTTTTAAATTGTGTCTCTGCCATTTTCCCCTTCGTCGGAGGATGTTTCCCCTTATTGGCCGGAACATGGCCTTTTTCAAATTTCCCAGTCCTCCCGGTTGTGATTTTATGGTTTTTAAGGCATGACCGTATCTGGTTCACTCCCAAGGAAAGACCAAACTCTGCATTTATCGCATCCGTGACTTCTTTATAGCTATGCCCGTAAGCAAAGTTTCTGAGAAAATCCAGTTCCTCGTCGGAATAATAATGAATTTTCAACTCTTATCCTCCAAAAATCCAAAAGCTGCGGCTGTTCCAAGGCCATATTCCTGTTTCATTTTCTCTGCTCTGAGAGCCAGGCTTCCATTGTCAATAATCTGTGTTGCCACATTGCACACTGCCTCCGCCCGTCTGATTTCCTCGTCCAAGTCTTCTCCCTTTATATCCTCATCAGATAACCTCTCCAACTGTGCAAACAAATGATTGTTCAAATCTGAAAGCTTATTTTTCATTCTCTTTCACCTCACTTTTTTGAAACAGATCATTAACTGCGGCTTTTATTTTCCCCGCCAGCGCCGGGCCTACACCTCTCACATCGGATACGGCTTTCAAAATTTCCTCTACATCCACTCCTGGGACTGCTTTTTTCCCGTCTTCGTACCCGTTCATATAAACCCTTGTGCAGAAATCATCAAACTGCTGATGGTCGTATTTTTTCACTGCTTTATACACTTTTCTTGTGGTGACATATTTCTTCACTTTTCGTCCTCCTCTAAAGATTTCAGTACCTGTTTCATAGCATATCTGGCATTATTGGTGAGCTGTCTCTGCCAACATTTGTTGCGGGGCGACCAGCGGAAACCATTCTTTTTCAGAATATCCCTGATATCAGAATCTGGCTTTTCATCAAAGAAAAGCTGTAACCGCATGATTTCCGTATTTTCTACTGAGCGGAAATACTTATTATCGCTTTCAGAGTTTTCCCGTTCTTTTGCCGCTTTCAGAGCTTTCAAGCGTCCTTCCACTCTGTGGATATTCTGGTTATTATTTGCCAGGGCGTAAGACGGATATCCTACTCTTCCGCAAAAATCAGGTTTTCGCAATTCAGCAATCTGCCTGTCCGTATACCCCAATTCCCGCAATGCCGCATCCCCCTTCTCTGTGTCCTTCATGCGGATTGCCTTGTTCGCCGCTTTCATTTTCTCCTGGTTTTCTTTTAATCCAGCCAGCTTCTTCTCCAGTTTCTCCACGGCATCCTTGTCCCCGGATTTAATAATATCTTTTCCGTTGGCAATGCTCTGGATTTTATCAATAATTTTCTGGATTTCCTGAAATTCTTTATAATTTCTGTCGGATGCGGCGTTCTGCCGCTCCTTTTTCTTCACAGAGAAGTTCCCGGCTCCGGAAATCATTACAGACGGGCACATGCAACCAATCCTACTCCGTTCATTCAAATTATCGGCCATCTTCTTGGAATACCTCGCCGCAAGACCGTAAATCCTCTCTTCCGCATCCGGTCTTTCTTCTACGGCCTTATCTGCAATTTTATATGCACTGTCTACATATCCCTTGTATTCCGCTTTCAGAGATCCGGTTTTGTATTCCCGGAATGACATCATGTCGTGCGCCTGTTTTGCCAGCTCTTCGTTGATTGGATAATAAATTCTCTCCGCCATAATCAGCCCTCCTCTTTTGCCTCGTATGCTGCAATCTCATCCAAAAATCCATACAGCTCTACGACCTCATCTTCATCAAGCTTTCTCTCAATTTCCTCGATAAACTCGCACAATCTATCGGTAAGTGGTCTCTGCATTTCTCTTATTTTTCTGTTCTCCTCCTCTACATCCTGGAAATATTCGGAACCCAGAATAACCTTTTTCTTTGATTCGCTCACGATCACTGGCTTATATCCCCGTTTTTTCATTCCTTCCATATCAGACTGGCTTGATACAGGAACCGCCTTTGCTCCAAACTCATTAATAAAATCCTCAGCAATCTCGTTTTTCAAATCCATTGGTACACATTCCTGTGTAATGTAATATCCACTGTAAGAGGACAAGGATTTTTTCAGCATTTCCGCATCTTTTACTTGCTCCATCATTCTTGACGCATACCACTGAACATCAAAGGAATTTACCATACTCCTGTCTCTTTCCAGGCGGACGTAGCAAGGTTTAAAATCAATCCCTATTTCGAGCCTCGGTTCATCGCAGATATACAATCCACCGACAAATACTTTTCCAATGAATCTTTCATCCTTCAGGATGTCTCCATACATCGTGTGTACTCTTTCGTAATCTTCTTGCAAATGGAGATTTGCCCCTTTTATCTGGTCATATTCTTCTGACGTAATCCCTCCGATTTCAATAATCAGGCTGTGCTCCGGCACTTTTTCCCATATGGCTGATGTTTCTACGAAAAATGTCGGAACTAAAACGCCGCCATATTTCTTCGATTTCACCAGTCTCGGTCTCCATATCTCGCGGCGGCAGTAATTATAAAATGTCACCTGCTTGTTATTCCTCAGCAAAACCACTGTGGCGATTTTATATCCCTCGCCGTGGTTTCCGATCATCTCCGCATCTTTATCCTTGGTCGTATTCCCGAACAGTAAGGATTTGATATCCAGCTCGCTGTGCTTATTTCCAATCTGAAGGACTTCCCTGTCAGCATCATACGAAAGCATCATTTTATTGCTGCTATCTCTTGTTTCCTCGTCAATCGCATTCTGGAAGAACTCTCTCACCCCTTCCACGATTCCCCATGACGGAACATAATCCGCGCTTATACTCAGTTCATATTTACGCATTTTCCACGCCCTCCTGTGCTTCGTATTCTTCTCTGGTTGGCCTTTTCCCGTTCAGGTCATCCCATATGTAATCGCTTCCCATCCTTAATTCCAGCTCTGTTTTGTAACAGTCCCTGCACATACATTTTCCGGAAAGCCATATCATCTCGCCCCAGTATTCAGGCTTTCCACAGGATTTGCAAATAACTATCTTTTCAGACATTGCATAACCTCCTTTTTACATTGTTTTCAATGATTAAAAAGCTCTACTAATCCGGCCGAAATATCCACTGTCTTGAGGTCTGCATCCCCATTATCGAATAATTCAAACAGGAAACTACCCATATCGAAGTCTGTTCTTTTTATCAGAGCTTCTAACTTGTGACTCAGTCCGTTTTCATGCGCTGCTCTCCACACATCCTGTTCTCTGTCTTCCCAATATCTATCTGCTCTTCTGATATCTTCCATTGTGATTTCTTTCGTTTCGGTTTTCACCTTCCTCTTGATTTTCTCCTGCCTCTGTGATACTATCAAGCCGAGGCGGCGGCAGGTGGATACCGCCCCGGCTTATGGATTTATGGCTCCGGTTCTATTTCTCAGGTAGGCCCCGGAGCCTTATTCTTTTTCTTGTGGTCTCTCTGCCTTTACTGGCTTCTGTGCTATAAAATCCAAGAATTCAATTACCTCTGCATCGGTATGTCCGTGTACCTTTAACCACTCTGCTGCTAAACTCATTTCTTTGGTGTTCATGTTTTCTTTTATAACCTCCATTTTCTCACTCGCCTTTCCAAAACTCATTATATTGAGTTTATGGTTATAATTTAACACGTGTAGGTAGTCTGTCAATACCCTTTTTTACTTTTTCCTCATTTTGTTGAGTTTTCATTTTTAATTCATATCCCATTGCCGCCAGCAGCTCCTCAATGCAGTCATAGCTCACCTGCTCCAACTCTGCGACCTCAAAAAACTGTTCCGTATCTGCCTGCACCGGCTCCCTGCCGTCCATCTTCTTTTCGATAGATAATTCGTATCCCAGACCGGCCAGTATTTTTCTTACATTCCCAAAATTAGGATATACTCTCTTGTTCAGTTTGTCCCATAAGTTCTGCCTGCTCATTCCGCATTTTTCTGACAGAATGTCATAGGTCATTCCTCTTGCCGCCATCTCATTTTTTATGAATTCCACAATATTCTGCACTTTCTTTTTCCTCCTGTTTCACAATCACGGTATAGTCAATAGCATCAAACTCTGGCCTCCAGACAGCCGTTTCAGCTATAATTCCTTTTGTATCTTCCAATACTTCAAGCAGATCCCCTTCTGTCAGCTCATCCATTAAATACCCCTTTTGAGCTTCAATCTCCTCGATTTCCTCATCCAGATATACAGTGCCGGACTCATATCCCGGCTCAACCTCATCCCAAGGATATTTTCCGAATATATTTCGATTTTCCCATTCTTCCCGGCGTCTCTCCCAGTATGTATCCTCGTTTGGAATCTCCCGCATCACAATTCCTCCTGTTCTCTGGAGGAAGGTATATAATCATACCGTGTATGCCAATGGTACTGATATAATCCAGTCTCTCGCTTTACTCCTTTCATTCTTTCCCTCGCTTTCTGCCGGAGAACAACCGCTCCGGCCCGGCTCCTTTTGTTTAATCCAGCAGTCTTTCCATGCTGATACTGTACTGTTCTTTCAGTTTTGCAAAAGCATTTTTCGTTACTCTGTATTCGTACCACCCTACCCTATAATTTCCCGGAGTACAGAAATCCTTTTCCTCATACTGCTTTATCAGGGTGATTCCCCTGCCTTTCAGTTTGAGCGGTGTGTCCACAAAATAGTACTTGCCGTAATAAGAAAGCTGCGCTTCCATCTGACAATCCGGTTTCTGGTCTCCCATCTCTGGTGTATAGGAATACACGCCGGTTCCTTCCACCTTCTCAGGCTCGTTCGGCTCCGGAGCTGAAATTTCCAGCCGCTTTGCCCATCCCTGTTCGGTCAACCTCTTTCCCTCCCCGTCAAGGAGACGTCCCTGTTCCTCCAGTTCCCCGATACTCTCAATATAAAAATTGAGCGTGTCAAGCGTAGTGGCGGCCGCAATCAACCTCGCTAAGTTATCATATCCATTACTGACCTCCTGCTTTTTAACCGGAAATTGAATTATTTTTGCCATCGTCATGCCCTCCTCCTTTTATTTCATGCTCTCTATATATCTACGACATCCGGAATATGTACCGGAATAAACAACTGTTCCATCTTTCACTACTGTGCAACCATCTGGCCACCGTATGATCTCAAATACCTTGCCATTCTCAAGTTCGTACCGTTCCATCAATAGTCCTCCTGTCTACTTCTTAATCCAGTTCCATCCACAATCCATCGCATGCTGCCTCTCTTCAGCATCCTTCGCTGGATAATACTCTCCATCGAGTTCAAGCACATACCCCTCCCAGCTCTGATACCATCCTGAATTTCTTCTTCTCTCAATCTCCTCCATGCATTCTTCGTAACTTTCAAATCTCTTCATCTTTATTCTCCTTTGGCTCATGTTAATGTGTTTTTGTCTTTCCTTAACTCGTTTTATTGAGTTTATAATACCACGTAGATAGATAGTGTCAATACCCTTTTTTACAAAAATTGAGTAAAAAATAGAGGACAGCTCATTTTTTTGAGTGTCCTCACATTTCATTGGTTTATTCACCTTCCTGCATGTTCTTCAATAATTCCCATGCCATCCGGAAGCCTGCCATAAACCCGGTTTTTTCCGCCTCCATACCGTATTCACTGACCATCTCCATAATAGTACCGGAATACTTTACCTTCTGAAGCTCCAATTCTTTAATCAGCCCTGTATGTACCTCCTGCATCCCAGCCGAGTCTGGCTTACCGCCGTCCAGCCGCTCCTCATAATACCCCTGAAAGATTTTTTCTAAAGCGTTCATTTCTGACTCCTTTCGCATATTTACAGGTCAAACCTGTATGTTCTCACATCTTCCGCCCCGGACAATTTAATGTCTCCATTATGCGTATATGCTTTACACCGGAAGAACGCTTCACTGTGGTCGAGGGACTCCTCCACTTGATTTTCTTTAATGTTAACCTCTATCACGCACATTTCCCTTATTCCTCTTATCACCAAAAACTTACATGCGTCCAAAGGTTTTTTGCAAAGATAAACCACGTTTCCGACAGAATGCTTTATGCATCCGTCTTCCAGGATTTTCTCCATATTTTCCTCAGTCGTTGCATGATAAAATTTCACTGCCTTACCTCCATTTCGTTTCCGAGCATCATTATCACGATTCGTTTCAGGAATACATTTTCTGCTTTTATTTGCTCATATTTCTGCTGAATCTTTTCAAGCTTCTTGGATTTTTCCTGTAATTTTGTCCGATTCTCATATCTCGCATCGCTGCACCATTTTGTGATGGTCGCCTTTGATACGCCGTAACGCGCAATAATCTGCGGAGTAGTCCAACCTTCTTCCATTTTCAATTTGACCACCATTTTCTTGAATTCTGGACTATATCTCTTCTTATGGTCGTGATTCGGTTCTACACAGTGTCCAGCCGGCCACATCTCTTTCTTTTCCTCTTCTCCTGCTTCCTGCCTTTCTTCTCCTGCACTTAATTGCGCCGGTTCCGTCAACTCGTCAATCTGCTCCAGAATATCAAACAATCTTTTTCTGTACTCTTTATTCATAGGCTTTTCTCCTCTCTACTGCTCAACAATCACAAAGCACTTTTTTATCTCTTCCAGATCATGGCAGCAATCTCCGCCTGGGTATCTGTAAATCCCCATATAATCCCCGTCAAATAATGGCTGACACCCCACCAGCGTTGCCGGGTAACCGCCGTTCCCTATAATCTTCAACGGCCAGCCATCTTTTCTCATATCATCAACTGGCATTTTCCTGATTCCTCCTCTGTTTTCTTATCTTCTGGCAGACTCCCGTACCTCCAGGGACACGGATTGTAGTTCCGTGAAGGATTTCGTTTCCTGCCGTGGATGAATATGCGATTGGGTGCGTACTGTTCAAGCGGCCTCGCACGCTCCGCCGGAGGGTTTCTTTCTGGCCCTGCCTTTCCCTATCTGATTTCTCCTTAAAACCAGCAAACCTGTTATCCATCATTGAGCATTTTCAGGCGTTCTCTGCTCTATATTTACCGCCTCCGGCTTTCTCATTAAAAACCGGCAAAACCTGTTGACCAATACCAATCGCTGTCCTCTGACTTCTTCCTGCGGACTTGGAACCGCTATACAGTGCATTACAGCGCCGAAACGTATCCGACATCATTTTAAATTAAAAACTACCTGTTTCCCATTTTCAATAAATACGGGATATTCGTTTTTTCTCTTTTTGAATCCTTTTCTTGCTACCCTTTCAGCTTGTTTCATGTCTTGTGTTTGCCCGATCTTATGGCACCTTCCATAATAATCGACTTCAAATACTGTATACATATTCTTCCTTTCTCCCGGCTTTACCCGGCCGGGGCGGGACTATGCGTTTCTATTACGCGTCTGTTTTAGATATAATCATAAATTCTCTCAAGACTTCGAGTTGTGAGCTTTTTAAGATAATCTAATGAGTAATCCGGCTGGATTTTCAGAATGTCTTCAATCAAGCTTTCCTTGTAGCTTTTTAATCTGTTCTTTTCATCTTCCACTTTCTCCGCCTCTTCGGCGTGCCTCTTTTCCATATGCCTGAAATATATTTCCTTCTCCTGCGGAGTCATTCCCATTGTGATTTCATTGATATTCATACGTATCCTTTCTCCCGATCATCACCCGGACCGGAGCGGGATGTGATTAATAAACTTTTACAAACCGTTTCACTCTCTTACACCCTCCTTTATGCGATTGCTAAAATTGCACTATTCTGGCTTTCCATGATATGAGCAAATTTCTCTGCGGTCATTGTCCCGGCCTCTGTTTCCTTTTTGATAACCTCTGCGGTTGCATCCATGATATTTCTGATTTTTTCTTCTCTTGTCATTCTTATCTCCCTTTCCTCGACTCGTTTTATTGTGTTTTGTAACTCGTTTTATTGAGTTTAATATAACACGTGTAGATAGTCTGTCAATACCCTTTTTTACTTTTTCTGAGTTTTTTCAAAAGTAACACTCAATTTATTGTAGTTTAAAATAATCATGTATTATGATATTATTTTTTATAAAAAAGGAGTTCTTGTATATGAAAAAATTAAATTTTATTATTACCCCCCCCCACAATATTTTTTGTAATAAAACAATAAAAAAAGTTATTATATATTCTTCTATAACGTTGTGTCTTTTTTTATCTGCTTGTGGGCGCACATCTCAATCTCCAGAAGATAATACTTCTTCAGAAATTTCGTCTACGGAACTTTCCCCAGAAGGTAATATATCTTCATCGGAATCTAACGCCTCTCCAAATACGCAATTGAAAGACATATCGCAATACATCTCATCGGTTTTTCCTAATGCCGAAATTACTACCGATGAAAATAGTATGAATATTGATTTGAGCGATTGTTATACTTCCTCATCCACTGAATATGTGCAAGAAGTTCTGTCTGCTTGCGCTTATATTTTAGGAACCAGTGGATTTGAGAACGAGTTTTCAAATATTTCATTTGGGTATAATTGTGACAAAGTGTTTATGGCATTGACTATTACGGATTTTAAAAGTATTTCAGATTTTACATCCACTTTATTTTGCACTGGGGAAGATGCAAACCACGTAACAGCATTTAATATTCTATACGATAAAATTTTTTATAACCATGACACAAAAAACAAACAGTTAATTGCACAAGGAGATCTCGCAAAACAATACGGGATTGACGGCGGGGATTCTGTTGCGGAACGCCAACCAGAGGATGATTTATGGTTTTATTCATCATTCAATGGCTCCATCATCCATGAATTGCAGGAATCGACATATGTTATTAATTATAGATACGATACAGAGGATACCTATTCTTATGGTCAATCCGTTGGAAATGACATTAACAACGCTGCAAAAAATTTAAGAACTTATTTAAGCAAATCGGAATTATTATCGTTTGATAAAATACTGATTATTTGTTTTGATGGGGAGTCCAATAATGCATATAGCAGATATAGTCTTGAAAAAAATAATAACGGTTCTTGGTATGTGGGAGAATATGAGATAGGTGATGAAAAATTCAAAGAAGGATTAGAAAGTGTTTTGGGTAATTGATATCACATACAGCTCACTTTATCGCTTTGCAGTACCGTGGCGCAAATTTGTCAGCCATTGGCTGTCAATTGGCTGGCTCAGATTTAGGTTTAGATTAAGATTAAGTATTAGATAATAATATATGGTCAAACTTCCTGGTGTATATCAGATTTATCTCCAAAAATGAGCAGGGACAAATTGGCTTACAAGAGGCTTTACAACGGCTCTCCGAGATAGAGTATTAGAGATAGAGTATTAAATTTAGTATTATATATATATGCTCATTTACTCCGGCTTTTCCAGGCTTAATCGCAGGAAAACACCAAATTTACACTGGACAGTATATTGAAATCCTCATCTGCATATGCTATAATGCCGATAGGCTAAGAGAAATGAGGTATCCATGCTGGACACCAACAAAAACCCCAGTGTTGCCGCACTGGGGTTTTCTATGCCGTTTTTTATGGTGGCTTATGCCATAGGCTGATTACCTACTTTTCGTCGTTGTCCAACCATCTGCAGATGAGATGGCTAATCACACCTGCCACGACAGCGATAATAAGAGATATGAGGAACTCCATACTGTACGCCCCCTTTCTGTTACCAGATTTGGGGAGGTAACAGGCGAATTATAACATACTCATCTGCTATTTTCCATCCCACTCATTCAGATTATCCGGCTTTTTGAGGTCGCCGGTCTGTGCCAGTGCGAACATCGCCGGTTTAAGTCCCTTCCAGTTTTCTGCGGCAATCTTTCGCAAATTATTTTCACCAGCTCCAAATCCTCTGTTATGGAGAAATTCATTCAAGTTTTTTGCACTTTTATTGTTGCTAAAAAATCCCTTTTTCTTGATATCTTTCACTTCTTTTTCCTCCGTTTCTGACATAGGTGTTAAAAATAATTTCCGTTCCGCTTCCCGGCGGCGTGTCAATCCGCGGTATATGGTTCCGCCGGCTTTGTTGTATTCCAACATCTTGTTGGCAATAGTGTCGCGGCTCCGGGCTCCATTTGCCGTGAGCTGGTCAATCGACCCGATATTGTATGCAAATGATGTCAATGCATCAATCTCATTTTGACTCCAGCCGTACTTATCATCGTACTTCATGACCAGCGGCAGATACTTCTGATTGAGAGATTCCTCCAGCCACTTTTCTGCGGTAGACTGCGATATTTTTAAGCCACGTTTGATAGTTGTCCCAGTGATAGATTTATCTGCATTGGTGATGCCATATCCGATAGTCCAGACGCCCACTTCATCTTGGTACGCTGTCAGGCGACAACCTTCAAATTCTTTTATCAAGTCAATTCCTTTGTCACTTATTTTTGCCATAGTTTCCCTCCTCTTCTGCGAACGTCCAATCCGTAGCGAAAACATCTTCTTGCGATGCATTCCATGGAATGCTTCTGGCGCCATTCGTTTGTGCTATAAATGGCCCAACCTCTATGAGATTAAGATCGGGTCTGGAAACATTAGAAAATTCCCAGCTCTGGGCCTCGGCAGCTTTGATGCAAATATTTCCATTCCATGATCTGCGTCTGAGGCCGAATCCTCTCTTCAAATATTTGAGAGCTGTATCAAACCCGAAAGAGGGGGTACCACCCAACACAGTACAATTACCTTCGTATGCTGGAATCCATTCATCAGATGCCACATTTTTCAGGGTGTATTCCACTCTCTGGGTATCCCTTATGTCCATGACTTCTCCGTCTCTCATATGCATCATGACTGTTTTCTTTTCATTGTCCCAGCACCAATATCCACCCCACGAAGGCAGCTTCATCTTGTCCCCTTTTTTCATCAACTGTAATGCCTGGTCAAATTTCAATCTTCTCGCCTCCCTCTACTTCTTCCGCACGACTACGCAGCCGCCGTACCATGAGTCACTGCAGCGTTTTCGGATTTCCTGGGCTACTGTGACCGTCTTGTATTTCCCGTTGGAAAATCTGACGACCTTTTTTCCGTTCCACATTAATACCGCCGTGTGGATCGGGTTCCGCTCCGTGAACAAAGTCATATGCCCGGCTTTCAGGGCTTTCTTCATTTTCTCCTTTGTGATTTTTTTGTAAAATTTTGCCGGGGTGTCCGGCGCCAGCCGATTGATTGCTTTGCAGATAATCTCCAAATTATAGTTTTTGCGATTACCTTTGTCATAATTGACTTGCAGGTATTTTAAACACTGCGCCATAGATTTCTTAACACCCACAAAGCGCAGGCCCATGTAAAACGCAGCAATGATACATCCTTTTGACCGGATGTAACTATTATCAAAATCATATTGGGACGGCAACGGGATTACCAGCCCGTCTGATAATTTGATCTTATACGGGTATATTTTCTTTCGCTTCTCATTTTTTACTGGTCTTATTTCAAATAATTTTTTCACCGACTCACCTCCAAAAAAAGCGGCGAGGATAAATTCCCGCCGCCCATGTACATTATTTTGATTTATTCAATTTCATCTGTGTGACAGCCTGCATCACTTTATCATAGCCAACCATGGCACATAACCATGACAGTAATACCAGGGCAATCAGCATGACTGCCATTTTGGAATTCAGTAGTGCATCTGTCATGATAATATATCCGGCATCGACGCATACTGCCAATACCGTTGCCACGGCTCCGGACATCAGGTTTGCATTGCATTTCATTCCTACACTGTCCAGCACTTTTTTAATGGCCTCCGTGAAAAGCCCTGTCAGTACAGACACCGCCAGCATTAAAAATAAAAACACATCTACGCTCATTCTTATAATCTCCCTTCGTAATAATGATTATGACCGCCATATAGCCCCGTGCGGCGTTTCTAATGGTTTTGTCCTTAAATCCTATGCCTTTAACTTCAAAACATCTGTATGAGTCTATCTCCGAGCATTTACTTAACTTAATGAGTAAATCATTTTCTGCTCTGCATCAATTCAGATATCCGAGCGGTCTCGTGCATCGGTATCACTTCCAGATCATTCATGGCAGGCTGCACCTCGGTATGTACATAACCATTGCCTTTTAACTCTTCGTAGTCTTTGAAAATCTTCCAAAAAGCCTCTGCCTCCATTTCTGACCATGCCTTCAACGGATTTTTTTCCATGCTAGTGTAATACCGATACGACTGTAGGAGCCGGTCCCGGAGCTTGTTTCTTTCCCTGCGCTGTATCTCGTCTTCCAGGCTTTGCAGACGCTGTATCGTTTCCTTCTGGGATTCTCTCAGGTCTTCAATGGCACCTGTAAACCTCCTCTGGATATCTACAGACTGTTGATGCCAGGCAGGATATTTCTTTGCCTGGTCGATCACGTCTTGTATCTGCTCATCCTTATTTTTTTCCCGGATAGCCTTGTCGGAAAAATATGCTTCCACTTTCTTGTAACACAGATACAAAAATATAAGCGCCCCAATAACAGCGACCGCCCAACTTATGCTATGGTCGCCAAATAATTGTAAAAAATATTCCATCTTCTTTTTGCCCTCCCGTTTTTATGTATGTGATGTCCCCCTCTGGTCCTGCCCGACGGTCAATCCGCGCCTGAGGCTTCATGACTGCAATTCCTTTTGCAGCATGGCCGCTTCTTTGATTTTCAGTAAATCTTTCTCCGTCACGACTCCGCCCTGCAGAAGTTCCAAGGCGAGGGTATCAATAATATCTGTTTGCAGCTTAATCACCTCAGACTGCTTTTCTAGGATTTTCAATATGGCTTCCATGTTTCTTCCCTCCCATCCTTTTTTCGACCCCATCGCGGGTCAGCACAAAATCTTCTATTAACCTTTTCCGGAACATTTTGCAATCACAATGTTTCAGCATCCCCAGATAGCACTCCAAGGTGGTAAATGCTTCTTTCATAGATATCTTTCCCCGGCGATACTCCTCCTGCCGCCGCCGGAGATTGCGTCGCATCTGCAATGTTGTACTCTTCCGGATCGTTACATAGTGCGGCCATATCCGGTAGCCGACAAATTCTATCCCCTGCGACACCGGACGGATGCAGGTTTTCTGGTTCAGTGACAGTCTCAGTTTCCTTTCAAGAAAATCGTTAATAAGAGACTTCCATTCGTGCAACTGCGCTTTGCTGTCAGATAATATAATCACATCATCCATATACCGGATATAAAAATGGATGCGTAAGGTTCGTTTACAATACTGGTCCAACGCATCCAGATAGATATTTGCAAAAACCTGTGACAACAGATTCCCTATCGGCATCCCGGTGTCATACAACCTTTCTTCAACCGGCACCTCCCCGGGAGACTTCCCGGGCGGCAGTCCAAACGGTGTATGTTTGCAGTCAATAATGCTGTACAGCACATTGAGCAGGCGCCGGTCCTTTATCTTCTTGGCAATTATCTTTTTAAGCACCTCATGAGAGATGCGGTAAAAATATTTGCTGATGTCCAATTTGAGGTAATACCACTTCTCTGGCTTATTATTCGTCAGGTTTACCCAGTATTTCAACCTCTCCATGGCAGACAAGGCTCCTTTCCCGGGCACGCAGCCGTAAGAATCCCGGATATATCCTTTCACCAGCAAAGGATTCAACACCCTGTATATGGCCCATTGGACAATCCGGTGATAGAACGTGATGGACATTATCATCCGCTTTTTCGGCTCATACACATAGAAAATGTAATACCGATCAACAGTATAATGGCCAGAATAAACGTCCTGCTGTATCCTGCGGATGATATTCCAGCAGTCAAACTGTGCCGCCAGTACGTCTTTGTGGTAACGCCGTCCTCTGGACGCATCCTGTATCGCCCCATAAAGGTTTTCATCCGAAAAAATTTGGTCGAAAAGATTTTTGATTTTCATATTACTTTTTTAGTTTCTTTATTTCTGCGTTTGACGTGTTTCATAAAAAAATTACTCCCGGTCTCCGCAGCTGTCCTCTTCCCCGCAGCCATGGCCACCGTCAGGAAGATTCCGTTTTTCTCCACACTATCGGCGGAGTGGAAGTGGGTTCCTTTATCCCTCGCGCTGCCGGCAGGTTCGTAAACATGCCGGTTCTGGCATTGAGGGTAGAGCGGAGCGGAACCCGATGTTGGAGTTGGAATTCGTACGAGAGTTGTTCAAGTTCACGTAGAACACACCCGCATTGGACGTGTTGTTCCAGTTGCCGCCACAAATCGGCACACGCTACAACCCACTCCCAAAGTTTATCTACTATATCGGCCACGTGAAGACCGGGATGCTTTCTGCTGCTGGTTAGCCGTATTCCCGGCAGCAGTGCCATTTACTGTCTGGATATATCCTCCAATGAGCTTTCCTATCTCCTGTGATCGCCTTGTCCACTCCTTGTAGCTGGATATCCCTTTCAGGATTTTCAATTCAAATGCATCTTTGATATACACCTGCAAAGTCTTGTTCTTGATATCCAGGTCTGTGAGCGTTGTTTTCTTGAAATGTTTCCATCGCACGGCGACCGCCAGCTCTAGCAATTCATTCATGCAGTGCATCATATCATTGCCGACAGCGTATTTTTCTGCGATGCTCCATCGCATCATGATAGGGTATGCATACCGGCGCATATCCTGTATTTTCTGTAAAATGATAAATGTATCATTTTCCGTTATTTCAGATGTATTCTGGCTTCCATCCATAGTCTTTCGCAGCCTCCATTTCAAAATGCCCTGCTACCGCAGGGCGGTCAGTAAGCCAGTTGCCAGTATTACAGTTCGCAGAAAGCGGAGCGGAACCCGATGCTGGAGTAGGAATTCGTACGAGAGCTGCGCAAGTCCACGTAGAACACACCCGCAGCGGACGCGCTGTACCAGTAGCCGCCACAAAGCGGCACACGCTCACCCTCCGAATTGAAATAATGATAGTCACCACCATAATCACCACCAGGTTCATCCGGATACAGCAGCAACGCTTCTGCAATCTCCGGAGCAGCACTCAATCCGGAGTTCAGTGTCATATCTTTATACTGGCAATAGTGTTCTCCAGTCGTAACGGTTAAACTGCCAGACGTCAACTGAATCTTGCTGGACACCCAATCCCATTTCAATGTTCCGTCAGTCCCCGGCTCAACCAGTGAGCCATCCGCCTTTATGGCCTTCCAGAGAGTGGATTCGGCGGACACGCTTGCATCAGGGGACATGCAGTTCGCATATGGGATAATCTGGATTTCTCCATCGTCCAGCCGCATCCCGGCGCACCACTCCCACACGTTACCGTTCAGGTCAGCAATACCATCCGGCATCCAGTTATGGTACCATGTGGCCGGGCCGGACCCGGTCAGGCATCGCGCCGTCCTTCCATCAGACTCATACGAACACGGGACGCCCTTTTCGTGCGGGTATCCGTGGTCGGCGCCATAATTATTGTTTCCCCGTGGCATTGTTTCGTTCTTGCGGCACCACAACGCAATCGCGCACCACAGAGAATATGGCATCAGCCCCCAGCCTTCCCCTTTGTTCCGGCAGTAATTGACTGCCTGGTCAAAATTGAGATTCACTTTCGGGTCACGCATCGGAAGAGAATACGCCCTGTCTTCCAGAACGATATTCTGGAATTTAGAAACATACATCACATCTTTTTCCACGTTATCCACCATAAAAGCCGGATGGATGTTTTGGCTGCCTCCCTCGATCAGATCGGACATTTTCATCTTCGGGAAAGGCACCATCACGGACGGCATCCCCCGGTCATCAAAAAGGATGGTATTCTTACCGCCAGACATTGCTTCAATCGCCAGTTTAAAATCATCAAAATTTGGCATATCTTCTCTTTAAACCTCCATTTCCCACAGTCTCAGCTCGCAGTTATCAATATCAAAAGGAACCGGCTCCCTTGTTGTGGTCGTAGGGGATTCGGTTCCTTCCGCTGTATCCGCATCATATCTCGGATTATCTGATTCAGTTTCAATATATTCTCTGGCCGGGATGACCAGCTGAGCGATATACTTTTCTCCGTTGCCGGCTCCCATCACCAGCCCGCCGGTATAATCCTGGCAGATATCAATGATTACCTCATAATCTCTTTCTTTCTTGGATGCATCAAACATCAGCTCCGAGTCGTTAAAGCTGATGATTTTCCCCATGACTTCATATGGGATAAAATTTGTGCCGGTCTCTGGCATATGAACTACATTCATCTCAATAATACCTCCTTCTTTCCCCAGCCGCCTTCACAGCCTCATCCGTGCGGGCCGCCGCCACTTCCGCAGCCTCACGCATTGCCGGGTCTTTTGTATTGATGCCGTACTTTTTGGCAATATACATCGCCGTTTCCCTCCTTCCGGCATTTGGGATAATCACATTCGCCATGGTCAAATACCTCCTCTCACATAGCACCGGACCGTAACGCTGTCGGCAGAACCGGTGTATTGAATCTTGAATCCATTCAGCAACTTATCGCTGATTTCAAAATCCCCAACAGCTCCGCCGCTTACGCTCACGATCTCTGGCACAACGGTATAATCTTTTGTGTTCCGGGGCGTTGTAATCTGTAATGTCTGCTGGGAATTATTGAAAGGATACTCCTGCGTATTGGTCAGGGTAGCCTCAATAACTTCACCCTGGAGCCCGGTCACCGAATCATCCAGATGATTTATATTCCGGGTACATTCCGACGCCATCAACATGGCCTCAAACGCCGCCAGATCCATTGTATTGAAATTGGTCGCATTCTGCGGCGTCCCCTGCTGTTGTATCGTTCCTGGTGCTTTCTCAAGAGTGGTATATCCACCAGATTCACTCTGTGTAAAACGGTTCGGATATTCCACAACATGGTCTTTCCAGTTTACAAGGTCTCTCATTTTGCCTGTCACCTCCTTTCTGCATTATGATGTCACTTCTGCAATATCGAGCTGCACGACATAATAAAAGCCCTCCGCCACGGAATCCATCTGTAAATTTTCCGTCTTGGAAAGCCAAAGCTGATTGTCGGTGTCATATAAACTAATCTGGGATACCGTCCCGGATCCGGAAGCAAGCTCAATCTTGAACGCAATCTCCACCGTCCCGCTATCCGTGACCTTCACCGACTCAATATTTGTTTTGTATTCCGTGGAACCGACTTTAAATTTTGCATAAGCAATCCGGCGCATCGTATAGTCCCGATATCCTTTGATTGCAGCGCTCGTAAGTAATGCCATCTCTACCACCTCCCTCTGTTCTAAAGTCCGGAATCATCACCGCAAAGTGTAAAATCTACCTGCCAGCTTTCTGTTTTCACTTCCGGCAGCACTCCTCCTTCCGATTCATCATATCCTGTGGATGTCTTCGGCTCCGTACCCGCCTCTGCGCTACTCACCAGGTAGCTTTCGGCGCCAGGCTGAACTTCAACACCTTCATGCGCAACAGCAAGGCCGGTGCTGGTCCGTGGCTCCATCCCAGTTTCCGTGTCTTCGCCCGACGGGATATACTCCACTTTATAACCTTCTGTATCCGGCAGCACTTCAACGTCATTTTTGAGAATGGATAAAGCGGTGCTGAGAATCGGATATACCCCAGCCGGACCAGATTCACCAGCTTTGGGATACCGCGCCCTGTGTCCGGTTCCTTCGCTCTGAATCTCTATGTCTGCGGCTCTTATGGAGAGTCCGGTGCTGGTCTTTGGAAGTGTGCCTGTCAACACGAAAACCACATTCCACGGTATTTTGCTTGCCTTTATCCCCAATTTGACGCGACATGTACACATAGTCCTGTAATCAATATGGGCAGGCATACGTCGGTCAAGAATTTTTTGTAACAATGCGATAGATATTTTGCGTGTACTGCTGTTATCAAAGGCAATGCACAATCGTAAACCATCCCAGTAAACCTCTCCATCATGTCCGGTATACGTTTTTATTAACGATAAAATAACGCTCCTGCTCAGATGTCCTGTACCGGAATAATATGCGGCGACAGTTCGCCTCCTCTCATCAAGGGACATTTCCGCATCATATTCTATTCTCAGCAGCCTTTCAAACATGGCTATGGTATTTTCATCTGCCTGCATCGGAAACTGGTTCTTAATCGTCTGTTCAAGAAAATATGCCATGAGGTCCAGAGTCCATCCGGCGAACCGGTAATTTGCATCCATTTCCCTGTACTCTGTCCACCATCGCGGCCCATAGCTGACTATTTCTTCATAATTTGGCCGTACATTGTTATAAAATATTTCCATCCACAGTCACCTCTCCTATAACTGGTATCTGATAAATAGTAAAGGGGACATTTTCATCTTGGCCGTTCAGTTTGAGATTATCATAATCAATCACATCCTCCATACCATCCAATAACGCTCCGACATGGGCAATACGAACAGACATCGCATCGGAATAATCTTCCAGTGCAAGTCCAGTTATATAATTTTCAACAAGTTCTTTGAATCCCTCCTGTATTCCAGAATATGTGGCCTCTGCCTTTTTCAACACAGATACAGCTATATTAATCGTTACCGCCTCCGCAGCCACGGCGGTGAAAAACTGCCCGATATTTGCAACTCCCTCCCCCATTCCCTCACCGCCAGGGTCTACATAGTTCTGTACATCACTCACAATTTTCTCCGTGGGTACATCTCCATTGCCATCAATGATGACGGCCATTACCGTATTTGGACCGTTCCAAAGCGGAATAATCCTTGCACATCCGACTCCTTTCACAGATTCACACCACGTTTTCACCTGGCTTTTATTTCCGTTTTCGTCCGGGCCGGAAATTCTGTTAATCAGCCTTTCTCTTGCCGATTCATCATCCTCGATATCTATGGCCGGGGTTGCTAATTCCCCAAGGGTTGCGCTGACAAGTCCGGGAATATCAATATCGGGTATCACGGCAAGCCCAGGTACCAGATTATTCATCTCTGTCCCCAGGTCATCAGAAACGATCACATACTCACCGTCGAGCATATCCAGCGTAAACATATAATCTTCACAGCTCATCACCGCCCCGATATCCGGCATGGTATCACCAACAAAATCCACATAATATTTTGCCGGGGTTGCTTCGGCCGGATTGCGTGTCAGACCTCTTTCCATCAGCTTTTCATCCAGAACGTCCCCAGTGCATGTCTGTAAGGATATAATTTCTGCCACCTGTCGCAAATCGCTGAAAAACTTTGCTGTTCTTATGATGTGTCCGTCTGCTGCATCCCGGTATATACTCCCCTGCCGGGTATCGACATTAAGGTCATCGCCCATATCAATACATTCTTCAAGCAGAAATTCCTCCGTAATATCATCAAGCGACAAGTCTTCGATATTGCGAATATCGTCAGCCATCATTTATCACCCCTTCCAGGTTCACATCTCCAAATATCGTCGAAGCAAACAGTTGGATTCTCACGCTGTCCCCGTCGACAATTTCATAGTCCATATCGCTGAACCCTTGTATCATATCTTCGTTCTGAAACGTATCTTCAATCATGGCAGGTATATCAGTATCAAGATAGCTTTGTGTGAGGCTCAGATTTCCGATTTTATTGAATATATCGCATCCGTACTGGTCGTCATAAATGATATGTGCAAACCTCCGCGTCTGCAATGCCTTGAATATCGCCTGTACAGCGGCATCTATCCCATCTACCATGCCGATAATCCGTTTATTTTTAAAATCCATCCGGTAAGTCCGATATATGATTTCTTCTTCGATTTCATCGCTGTCCCCGTCTTCATCTTCGGTTTCTTCCAAATCCATAAATAATTCATCTTCGTCCATGCACTCACACCCTATCTAATACATAATAAATTTTCCCTTTGTTCATGGAAAGCAGATACAGCTCTTCTCCTTCTTTCAGCGGCTGCTTTCCGGACGGAATCACAAGTGATGATTCTGATATATTGATTTTGGCATCATCTTCCAGTGTAATACGCAATGGCTCCGCACTGGTAACGATTCCAATGTCGAGTCCTGGCATTTCTATCTGTACACATTTCTGAATCAATTCTTTTATGCTCCCCATAATTACCGCCTCCTCCAGAATCTTAACTGAATGTATCCTCATCAACCCACCCGTATACGCGGGAACTACTATCCGTATGAATAAGATGATACGGATGTTTTGCATTTTTGCTGATTTTCGTAATCTTTGCTTTTCCGGCAGCACATTTCGACCCGGCCGGATTTTTGGCATCACTGCTGGAGTAATGATATCCACCCTTAAAGCGAACAATATCTCCCACTTTATAATCTTTAGATTTACCGGAAGATGATCCGGAATTTTCCTTTACTTCCACAGCATCGTAACTTAACGTCAAAGACATTGTATGTTTGCCGCCTTCAAAGGTATGGGTATCCTCATCTATGTACATCATTCGGCTGATATTTAACTCCGGTATCTTCACATACGCACACGCCCCAGAGACGCATGATATATCTCCAATAGCAGTAATTTTGAGGGTTTTTGACACTTTCCCTTTCTCTTCTTTGAAAACGCTGATTCTCTCTTTGATTTCACTTTTCTTGATATCATCGTCCACGGTCTCCACTTCCTGAAAGCGTCCTATCTTCTTTTCCAGTGATGATTTAACTACGCTCCCTTTCTTTTTGCCTTTGGATGTGGTCAGTTTCAAACGTGTTCTGGTATCATAAATCGACCGGCTGAAATCATATGATATAATGTTTGTCTCCTGAGACAATATCGGCATGGTTTTCTTGGCCTGCCGTTTCTTGAGGTAAATTTTGCCCTTCTTTGCATACACATAATATCTGACTCCAGTCGCTTTGTATGTCTGACTGAGGGCATCTTCGATCACGTCCCAGTATGTTGTCCCCTTTTTGACCAGCTCTGAAATACTATGTCCGGTTTTCACGGATCCGCCTACGCTAAGGCCCAGCTTTTTTACGCAGTCTTTAAAAATATATTGTGCTGTCTTATTTTTGTAGGAAAAACTGTCTTTATTATTGCAAAGCCGCACACAATCATCATACGCTTTTAAGGCCAATGCCTTTTTATTACTTCTTCCATCCGTCATCAACAGCCCCCGAAAAATCTCCTTGCCATCCAAATACAAATAGCAATCAAGACCTTTTCGGCTGTTAACATATGAGGTATCCACCACATCTGCAATCTGTACATCTATCGTCCGGGGCGCCGCCCCTTTTCTTCCGCTAAATGTTACCTTGGTAATTAACCGAGAGTAATTATAAAGCGTGTCATCTCGCCCAATTTCCAATTTCAATTTATTCATGGCCATTCCTCCAAAAGTCTACGGTATGATAATTTGTGTCCCCGCGAAAATGAGATTCCCGTTTTTGCTGTTTGCATATCCGTGCTTCTTAGCTTCTTTATCGAGTTCGCTTTTATTTTTATTAAGGATTTTGGTATACTCTGCGCCGTTTCCATACATCATTTTTGCGATAGTGTAGAGACAGTCATTCGATTTTGTAACATAGCATTTAATTTTTGATTTATTATTCCCCCTTTTCCCACTGGATGTTTTTTTCTTTTTGGTCTTTCCTTTTTTATTTTTTACTTTATATTTTTCCACCACGGGTACCCGATGTTCCTTCAATTCAACGGTGTAGGTTATTGTCCCGACATCTCCGCCCTCTTCTTCACCAGAATATGACGTTATATCTGCGTACATATTGATAGCAAACGGGGAACCTTCCAGAACAAAATGACACGGGTTCGCTGCGTTTTCCAGGGAAATCATCCAATTATGCCAATCTGCCGGACTGCGAAAATCTTTTTGCAGGCAGGCACAGTAACTTGCTCCCCACGCTGCCGGAAAAAATGATGAAAACGAGATGGTAATCGCATCCCGTTTTCCTTTGCATAAAACTTCTCCAAATTTTTCAATATCAATGGATGTGGTCTGGCCCTTTGCAGATACTTTAATCTTTTCTGGAAGCACAGGAATTACATATACCTTCTGGTCATTATCATAATTAAAATACATCCTATATTTTGCGCTAACCTGATTAGTACTCATATACTCCGTCCCCTTCCATCAAAATATCCTGCTCTACAATATCCGAGATGATATCCCGCGCTTTTTCCATCAGGATTGCCACAACATCATCTTTCGACATTCCGCCGCTTACCCGCAAATTACCGCTTCCATTAATGTTGATGTTAATATCTCTGCTGGTGCTTTTTTCACCGTCGCCTGAGCCTGTACCGGACTCATGCGGCATGTTTGGCATAGTGGTTATCGGAGCATCTCCTCCGATCATCCCAAGATGCTCTCCGGCTTGCGCCCAAAGACTCATAGCATTGTCAGAACCATCCAAAGGAATAATCGCTTCTGGTCCGGCCTCAGCCACCAAACCGTAGTGAGGCTCATCGAATATACCACCGCTGGCATGGGCGGTCACTGTTGCCGTTCCTGTTCCTCCACCCGAAAACGTAATGGTCTTCGTTGGGTTTGCAATGCTATAATTTACATGAATCCTTGCATTTGTGGTTGTCGTAAAAGTCTTTGCGAATGCCGCCGACAATGCGGACTGAAATTTTGACGCAAAGCTACTGGCAGTCGGGGTAAAATTATCTGTACCCATTTGAGAATTTACATTTACTGTGGCAGTGGTCTCATATGTCTGGCTTTCCGCCGACTGAGATGTCCCATCTGAAATAACATTTTCAGTAACGTATACATCCTGTTCCGCTGTTTTTGACGGAAGTTTCTCACTCTCCTCTCCGAGCTGTGACGTGTCTTTTTCTCCCACTTTATATTCTTGCGTGACATCTACATCTTGTGTGGTTTGTATGTCCTGGCCAGTCTGTTCCTGTGCCATTGCTTCGGCCTCCTGGCCAACCTGGGATGCCCCGGATGCATCTACTTCCCCGGCCTCTGTTTTTGCATCAACTTTGGCACTGGTTTCCACATTCACTCCGTATTGGTTCAAATATGACTGCACTTCTTCTTCTGTCATTCCGGTTAACTCAGCTACCTGGCCGGCATCTAAATCCAATCCGGAAAGTGCTACTGATAAACCTTCCATCTCAACCGGTTCCGAAGTCGTTTCCATTGTGGCAATGTCTAACGCATTTCTCAATTCCTCCGGGGCATTCTGCGTTCCGTCCTGGATCGCCTGTATCAATGCGTTATTGGCCGGGTCTGCCACCATTTGGCTAGCATACATCTGCCATGCTGCATCGGCGTCTCCGGCTGCCGCCCCAAGTTTCATGGCCTCATTAAAAGAATCCATAAACTCTTGCGGCACTGCTTGTCCGGCTTTTTTGTATTCCTCCATTATGCCGGACATCGCTTCAACATCAGGCTGCATATTACTGTAAATATCAGATAATGCTTTCTGGTCACTGGAACTGAACATCCCTGAATAACTTTCTGCAATATTCCCGGCATACTCTAACTGCCGCGCCGTCTGCATAGTATCCCCAGATGCAAAAGTTTCTCGGATATCAGGCATAGCAGCCGCTATATCTGTCTTTGTGTCAAAATAGTTTCTGTCCAGTACATCTCCGTAAGTATCCTGAAGTGTATCTCTTTCAAAATCCACACTATTCTGGATAGTATCCGCTTCCATATTTCTGGCGGCCTCAGCCACCAGACCTTTATACCGGTCCCCTTCCGTCTCTGACAGTCTGCCTTTATTCACCTGGCTGTTGATGACCCCGTATGCTTCCGTCGACGCCTCATCCACGGCTTTCATGGCCTCTTCACGTTGTTTTCCAAGCTCATCTATCAAATCTGTGAATGTATCAGACGTCAAATCTTCACCACTCATACTTCCGTACTTTTGAGCCATAAGGTCCATGGACGCCTCTGTGTCCGCCTCTTTCCAACTACTGAGGATATTATTCATTTTTGTCTGAAGAATGGATATTGCCGCCTGCTCGTTTGCATCGAGAACTCCGTCTGTCATAGCTTTCTCTACTGCGGTAGACAATTGCTCGGAGAGCGCATTCATCTCAAGCTGGTCCTCCCCGGCCCACTGCTCTAACTGCTCCGTAAATAATTGCCCTTCGTTTGTACCGCCGAGCATTGTCTGTACGGTAATCGTAGCGGCATAGGTGCGGCTTTCCAGCTCTGACACACTGCTCTCGATATAGGTGTTTATATTATCCACATAATCATTGACATCGCCCTCGTCCCATTCGGCGCCGATACTGGCCTTCCACTCCAACGCATCATTGGCGGCAAGGGCTTCCTCTGCCTGCGCCGCAAGTTCATCGGCATTTTCAAATTCATTTAACGCCCCATTAACATTGACCAGATAATCTGCGTTGAGTATATGACTCGCTGCCTGCTCTATCTGTTCCGATGTCAGCTCGAGGTCTCCAAACCGTTCTCCCAAACTTCCTTTGATCTGTTTTTTATTATACTGGTCAATCGCCACGGCTACTCCGGCAACAGCCGCCGCAATGCCTCCAACAACAAGACCTATTTGCCCGGCTACCGGAATCATTGATAAAAGGCTGCTAAAAAAGGCTCCGACTGTTGGGGCTGCTTTTGCCGCAGTCCCTATTTCCCGTATCCCGGACGCTATCGGCTTCAATGTTTTTGCAAGGCTTCCGGCGCCACTTATCAGCGTGGTTCCGCCTTTGGCAATCAGCCCTGTACTCAGCCACGAGGTCAACCCTGCTTCTTGCCCGCCAGGAAGTATTTTTACCGATTCCGAAAACAAAGTTGCCAAACCGTCAGAAATCATGCTCTTTCCAGTGGTCCCGGCCCATTCCTTGAATGGCTCAGCTATGATTTTATCCCATGCAATATTCACTTTTCCAATCAGGTCTGCGCTTTGCCATTCTTCCGAATCCATCATCTCAGTGATGTTGTTTTTGAGACCTCCATACGCTTTGTCCAGTGTATCAAATACATCCAGGCCCATACGTTCAATAGCAGGCATGGCATTCGCCAGGGCATTTGCTCCATCCGTAATGTATGGCTCCATACGTTCTCCCCAGCTAAGCTCTACCGTCTCTATTGCACCACCTAGCTGTTCCAGTGTGCCGGCCATATTATCTTGCATGGTTTCCGCCATTCGGTCGGCGGCGCCAGTTGAATTATCAATCTGTTCTTGTAATGACCGATAATCCTCTTCGGATGTATTGATAATTGACAACATTCCAGCCATGGCCTCTTTGCCAAATAGCATGGACGCTGCTGCTGTCTGCTCCGATTCGCTGAGACCTCCCATTCCTTCGCGGAGATTGTCCAAAACCTCACTGAGAGATTTCATATTTCCTTCATTATCCGTCAGACTGATTCCGTATTTGTCCATGACCTGTCTCATTTTATCGGTAGGGGCCGCAAGATTGGCCAGGGAACTTTTTAATGATGTGCCGGCCATGCTACCCTTAATACCGTTATTACTCATCAGCCCTAACGCTGTTGATACATCCTCAATGGCGTATCCCATTGCTCCGGCGACAGGAGCTACATACTTAAACGCCTCACCTAACTGAGCGACGTCTGTGTTGGTTGCCGATGATGCCACCGCCAGCACATCAGCAAATCTTGATGTATCGCTCGCTGTCAGCCCAAACGATGTAAGGGCATTTGCCACAATATCCGTGGCATCAGCAAGTGCAATACCGTCACTGGCCGCCAGGCTCATAATACCGCCGATACCATCAATCATGGACTGTGTATCCCATCCGGCCTGTGCCATGTATGTAAAGGCTTCTGCCGATTCTGTGCCGGAATATTTTGTGACGGCTCCCATCTCTTTCGCTTTTTCCGTGAGAGCATCCATTTCAGATCCACTCGCATTTGCCAGCGCCTGCACTCTGGACATCGTGGATTCAAAATCAGCATATGTATCTTTAATATCGTTGACTCCTACTCCCACGCCAAGCATGGTTCCGGCCTGTGCTATTGGATTCCGTGCAAGGTTCACGAGAGAAGTCATAGGGGCTGTTACTCCGTCTACAATACTTACTGTCGCTTCCCAAACGCTGCCGTCCCATTCTGTGGCTTTATCCTTTACGCTGTCAAGAATAGGACTGGCGTTATCCTCGGCTCCGATTTGCGGAGATGCGGATATCCCATCAAGACCAGATATTTTATCTCTGACGCCATCTATAAGTGTGCTGGCGCTATCATCTACACCAAGTTCAGGGGATCCGGATTGTCCATCTAAATCAGACACTTTATCCTTTACTCCATCTATGATTGGACTGGCTCCATCATCGGCAGCAACACCTACGTCTACGCTTGTCCCGTCAAGTGCGGCGGCCCGATTTTCAATATCATCCAGCGCCGATGCTGCAGCGCTATTGACTTCAACTCCGATTTTTGCGTTTCCGGACGTTTTGAGTGCATCGTCAATAGCATTCCCAAGGCCTTCAACCTCTTTTCCGGCCTGCGATACAACTTTCCCAACTTTACTTGAAAAAGAATCAAGAGATGAGGTCTTAAAAGCTTTATCAATTTCTTTTCCTGCCGCGCTGATTTGTTGCGTTGCGGCCTTGGTGGCAGATGCCGCTTTTTTCATTTTCTGACTGACATCTTCTGTAAGTTTCAGCCGTACATTAATACCGCTCAATTTCCTCTCACCTCTTTGTCTTGATATATACTTTCGCCAATCTATCCATGGAATTAACCGGCGCTTCCTTCGCGAGTTGTTCGGACGCTATATATGCCAATTGGACGTTCCGTGGCATTTCCGTAAAATCTTCCATGCGCAGCCCTCTATTCTGCCACAGTATATGCGCCCACATCCATTCGCCCGCCTCGTCAAGCTCACTGTCACCGGACATCAGTTTTTTAACTCTTCAATGACCTCGTTCTCATCTTCCTGCTCTTTAAGGCCGCAAGCAGCCATAACACAATCATCCGCATAGATGAAATCTTCTTTGTCTGAAAAAATGATTTGCGGCATATCCAGGCGGTCTACGACTCCGTAATATTCCATCAGTTCAGGGTCATCCAATTTCGGCTGCACAAATGCCTCTACCATAATTGCCAGTCCGGCAGAATCAGCATCATAATCCTCGATGACCGCAACCTGCCCATTGGCTCCAATAACAGGTCTGTCTCTGTTTCTTTTATCCCGATAAACTTTCTTTGTTCTGTACATATCTCTAATGTCTTTTATTTCTTTTCTGGATAACCGTTTAAGGATAAATGGGATTGGCTTTCCCTTTTCGTCCTTAAATTTGTCAATTCCAGGGAACTCAATTGTTCCACGGTTTTTCAATTCTTCCTTCATAAACGCTTTCATATTCATCTTTTTGGTCCTCCTGCACAAAAAAGGTGCATCACATGCAGGATTCGACCTTTCATGCAATACACCTCTCGTATCAATAAATCATCTATTTTCAGTTTTTTTATGCAATCCGCTTTGCTCCGAATGTAATTTCTTCTTTAACCACATCACCCTCTGTGTCCATATCAATCAGATTGATATCTCCTGTTGGTACGCATCCAACACAGGTGACCTTCTCACTTTTATTGGTTGCGTAGAAATCGGAATTCTTATCGTCCTGAATTCCCTGAATCGTCATTTCCGGAGTTGTGCCATCCTTCAAATATTTGTCAATCATCGTGCGGTACATTCTATTTGTTTTCCATTGTGAAACCTGCACCTCGATATCATATCCAATCCATCTCCGATTTGTCCCGCGTTCTGAAAGCTGTTTTCCGGACCACACGTCCGGCTTGAACACGACTTTGAACTTGCAGGAATCCGCCACGAGAACGCCGTCAATATAGACCTTCCCTTCCCGGGCAGAAAGCGGGCTGCTGTTTACCCTTGTTCCGTTCGGCATATCTTATCTCTCCTTTCTGCCGTTACCGTGCAATCACATCAAAATAATACTTGTCCGCACTGTCCACGGCCTGTAATCCAACCGTAATGTATACGCTGTCTCCAATGGATTTTCCCTGGTCAATGAGGAAATCAGAATCCAGCTCAACATTGGTAATTGCGCCATCATCTTCATAATTCTGGAGCATGCTCCGGCCGAGGCCTTCCATAACTCCCCATCCGTCCTCATCGTTATCGAATTTTCCTGGTACAAAGGTGATGAGCAGATCATTGGCAAAGGTATCGTACACCCTAAGAGGCCGGTTTTTGCAGATATCCTGTGGAGTTTCACTATCAATGCTTACCCGGCTGTTGATATCATATTCAAGAATTACATTTCCAGATTCATCTACACTGAAAAATGTTTTACCAGCCTGGATTGCCGCAATGGACGCCTCATTGTTCATCTCCCCGACAACACCGGTCGCATTTGTTACCACGGTATATGTGAGGGATGTAACATAATCGGCCCCGGCGGTCATTCCTGCCAGCCAAGCACAAGCCTCTGAGATTGTTAAGTCTTTTCCTCCATAAGAAAACGAATTTACCAAATTAATAATGCCCTCATAATCGGCAGCATAATTCGGCGCCACAGCCTGACATTTCCATCCGATACTCTCCCGGATGTATTTAATTTTAGTGAGGAGCGCTGTTTGCAAAGATGTTTCTGTGGACGGGAAGCACATGCAATTAAATCTGATTTTCTCAGACTTATCCAAGAAATCAGACAATCCTGAATTTCCCGATACCGTATCATCACCATCTTCCAGTGAGGCGGATGCAAACGCCGCCATGGTTCCGGTTCCTGAGAAATCCACATATTCTGATTTCCCTGCAAGCTCTCCAATTGTTGTTATTCCCTCAAACAGTTCCACCTCAGAGCCATCCAAAATGACAGATACATCAAACCCGTCCACCGGATTTGCCACCGAAACAATTTTTATTTTATTCCCAAGGGAGCCTTTATATTTTGCAGTCACGTTCATGGATCCGGAACCAACTGTAATATCTGCCGATGCCGCGGTTCCTCCATCCGGGATATAAACGTATACCGTGGTGGCACCGATGAGCATAAGCTGTATCATTAACATAGCTGAATTTGTGTCATCATAAATACTGCGGCCAAACTCCGCCTGGTGCTCATCTGGAGAGTCAACGGATACCACAATCCATTTTCCTCTCGGTCCCCAGTCATAGTCAATCAGCGGGATAATCGCCGTACCTCTTGTGGACGACGCCGCCGTCGGCTGTCTTCCATTTTTTACATTCACATATGTGCCAGGCCGTACTTTTGACTGTGATAACTTAAACGTGCCTCCTGCCATTTATTTTTTCCCTCCTTTTCCGTAAAGCCATTCGTCAATAATGCGTCTGGCCTCTGTGATTGTATATTCCTTTTCATCGTGTCCATACATAGCTCCATCAAATGTACTTTGGGACACATCAAACAGGATTATACTTTTTTCTCTGAGCTTACTCTTTGTGTATTTCTGCTCTTTTACCTCTGCTTTTTCCGTATTCTGGTTTGATACTATGTCAGCCGCAGTATTCGGAGCAGATTCTGTTGTTGATTTCCTTGCCATCCCTTCTTTTCTCCTCCTAACTATTCGTTACATTTCTAATCTTGTTCCATGCAGTATGTAAGGTCTGTATTTTTGTTTTCTGGTATTCAGGATGGAAATATACATCAATTGAAAATGATAATTGATTAATACCCTCATCGATTCTTCTGGTATCAGGTTTATTAACTCTGATATATCTCTCCGTGTTTTTTCCGTCCGCAGCATATACTGGCATCTCGCAATTATCCAACATAATTTTGTCTCGCATTTCCGCCGCATTTGCATATGCGCTCCAGTCATCGGATGCCATAAACCATACGTTCATTGTGATTGTTGTGCAATATGACCGAAGCGTCGCTTTCCTTCCGGAAGTTGTCGGAACCTGAAAATATATGGAAGGAACGTAAAAATCTTCTGGTATTTCATCAAAATACAACTTCGTGTTTGTTTCTGAATTATCCTGTATATACCGTACAGCCGCCGCAAGGCTCTGCTCTAATGTGATTTCCATACATCTCTGCCCTCCTATGGAAAATATCGCCGGAAGAACTGCTCAAACGCCTTGTCCGCCATATCCGGAAACATTCTTTCAAGCACCTGCACAGATTTGTCAAAATAATGAGAACCTGCTACGAATGATGCTTTCAGCACCATGCCGCTTTTTGCCCCAGGACTGTATCGAAAGTGGTTTCCCTCCCAAAATCCAGGAATAAATCTCCCTGGTTTCTGCCTATGTCCGTCATTTACCCATTTTGCATACTTTACATTTGTTCCTATCGTCAGGGTAAGCCCGCCAAGGTTCAGCTCCCATATATTCCCGGACGCTCCTTTCGTGAACAAAGCAAGTAACTTTCCCGTGTCCACATTGCCGAGGCTCTCAATGTATGACTGAACAATATCGAGAAATTCCTCCCCGGCCTCTTCCAAAATCTTTCCGGCATACGGCTTCAAATCTGCCGCAGCCGCTTCACAGTTCTTTGCAAAATTCTCCAGTTCGCTGACGTCTATCATATTGCCGATTTCACCCCTTCCTGCCGCCTTATGTTCACAATGATGTGATGTCCTCCATACACTTCTTTGGGAACATCTGCCCGGTATTTCAGACCGTTTCTGCAATCTTCCACAATGTCATTCATACGGATGTCCGTGCCAATGGGGAGAGACAATTTCGATTGCCCCTCCACACTGCTGTATGGCTCGTTCTGCACGACCGCCAATGTGCCGGCAGTGCTCTTGATGTGGAAATGGCATTTCACCCCGGCCTCATCCGGTTCTCTGTGTGCTGTTTTAACGTCTGACGCATGAATGCCATATCCCACGCTTACAGCCTCGTCATCCAGATGGTAAATATTGCAGGTATGGTTCATGAAATCATCGAACACGCTTACACCTCCATTTCCATTCGCCGTTCAGAGGCTTCGGAGGACCATCTTCACTTTGCCGATGCCCTTCTCCACCACATAGTCTGACAGTAATTCATCCAGATCAAGACTGTCCAGATCAATGACTGAGGACTCCACCGTATAAGAATAATCATCAAAGGTCTCACTCTTGATTTTCTTCTTTGCGGCCTCAATATCGTTTTTGGCATATGCCTCCGCCACAAGGATTGTGGCAATCTTTACAGGCTCCGGCAGCTCCTCATAATCCTCAAATTTATTATTGGTGAGATGAATGATTTTCAATTCCGCCCTGGAAATATCAAAGGCCAACTTTTCGTCTGGCCTCTCTGATACGTCCTTATGACTGGTGTAATTCTTTACATCTTCCGGGGCGATCCACGGTCTTGTAACTGCCACGATTATTTTCCTCCATGATTCTTGTTCTATTCCGGAATGCGTACCACTCCAAGATAAATATTTGCTTCTCCTGCCGTTGCGGCAGTTCCCGTGGAGGTGTATTTTGCTTTTACTTTTATCGGCGCACCTTTACGGATTTCAAAAATGTTCTTCATATATGTTCCTGCCGTCCCCTCCGTGACGTCATCGGCGCCCAGCAAATCATCCACCGAGTCATTTGTTCCTACCGTAAGCACATTTGTCGTGGCTGCATTGAAGGCTTTTCCTACCACTGCCACAGCTTTTGTAATTATCATGTTTGCCGGAAGTTCAATCAGTTCCACTCCGTTTGCGATATCCTTTGTGTCAAAAGATACCTTCCCGGCATGGAGTAACTGCTCTACTCCGCATACGCCTAAGTCCATTGGTTTAAGATTCATGCTGTTTTTACCTCCTATTCCCTGATAGCCGCCCTCGCTTCATCGGCGCGCGCAATTGCGTCAATTACTCTCTGGAAAATATCATCTTTTGTTTTACATCCAGTGATGTCTATACCCTTTTTATCTGCATATTCTGCCAGTTCAGCCTTTGTCATGCCCTGAAGTTCCATGATAATAGGTTTCTCCTGCGGTTCATCTTCTGCCTCATCAGAAAATAACTCTGTACTCTCCATATCATCAGGGTTTTTCTGCTCGACTTCCTGTTCTGCCTCTTCTCCCACCAGCGTGAAAAATCCTGTTTTTACAAGTCTGTCTGCCTTCTCTTTCTCCGGGACGAACACATCAGGTTCCTTCTCGGAAGCCTTGACAATTCCCCAATATGATTTCCCTTTTATCAATCTTAAATGATACATTGTCTTCACCCCCCTATTAATCCATTTTAAAATCTGGAAGCCCGGTGATAATTGCAGTAGCATCCAGCTCTTCTACCAGGGCATCAAAATCAAAGTGGATTACATAGAATCGTTTATCCTGCATGATAGCATCCTTGGATGTTGCATCTTTGCGGATTTTCACAGCGTATGTATTCACATTGATGATGTTCAGCGGCTCACAGAGAATAATCACGTCATTGGACAGCCCAGGAACCTGCATGGATGGAATAGCAACAGGAGATTTATACAGTTCTTCCGGCACTACACCGCCGTTATTAATCACCTTATTCAGCAGGAATAATTCCCACTGCTGTGCTCTGGTCGGACTCATAAGCCAGCGGAGACGCCCATTGTTGAAACGGTTCGGGATAGCGGCCACTGCTTTATAGAACATTTCCATGTCCATGTCATCGGCGCCGTCCACATCAACAATATGTCCTCCATTTGTGATAATCTTCTTGATGCCATCATTGAGCTTCAGGAAATCATAATCCGGATCCGTGTTCGGGGTGTCTTCATCACCATTGATGAGAAGATCCTCTGTATCAACACCCGTCTGCTTTGTCATAAGATCTGTAACTACCTTTTCAAAATTCTCACCCTCAATATTCTGACGGATGGTCTCTTCTGTGATCTCCCACGGAAGTCTCACTGCCTTTGTCTCGTAATGGATAGAGCCGAACTCCGGCTTTGCTCTGTACCCATCATCCACGTTTTCCACCTTTGCACGAAGCTTTCTTCTTCCGATTCCGATTTTATCAATCTCCCCGGACTTCTCTGTCCTCATCACATGGCGGATAGCCTGCATCAGCGGCGTTGCATCAAACGTCTGCTGTAAAAATCTCTTTGCCTGGTACGGCTGTAACAGACCACTGGTAACAACGGATGTCTCAATGGTGCCTGCTTTATTTACGATCTGTCTATTCGTGTTCATTCTCTTCTACCTCCCTGTATCTTAGATAAAGCCGTGAAGATAATGCTCTTCCTCAGAGCCTTTCTGCACAGTGTCATTCATGTTTGTAGGAAGTCCGGCGCTTTTCAGCACAGGCTCCATCGCTTTCGCAACGGAATCTTCGATCATTCTACCCACAGCTTCCATAGTCAGAGACTCCTCTTCCGGCTCCATCTGCTTCTTGATAGCATCCTGCACCATCTTCTCGATGGCTTTCACTGTAATCCCCTCTGAGGCTTCATTACCGCCCCGTGCATCGTTTTTAGCAACGCCGTCTTTCTCCTCTTCCTCTTTTTTATTAGAACCACCTGTGGACGTATTCTGCACTCCACCCTTCATGGCCTTTTCGATTGCGTCCTGCACAATCTTTTCTACTTCGCTTTTATTCACTTCCTCTTCCTCCTCTTCATCATTGAATCTGGAAAGGAATTCACCGAGGTTCTCATGGATTGCCTCCAGTGTTTCCTTGTTTTTCGTGCTCATCTTCTTCCCGGCCTTTTCAATGGATTTAAAAACACCATCATCGCTGGTGAGCAAATCTGTGATGATAGAATTGAAATCCTCCAATGCCTCACGGATTTTGGTTTCATCGTGTATCGGCTCAAATCTGCCGGTTTCCGGGTTGTATGTTTCCAGCAAGTAATCAGACAGAGAATAATAAGCCGTCCAGAAATTATCTCTCACGATTCTTTGTTTATAATTTTCTTTGACAGCACCCTTTTCCACTACGTCCATACCAAACATGGATGCAAGTGCTTTCAGAATCCCCTTTTTGCCTCCTGCTTTCTCAACAGGGTTGTCAGGATCTGAAATATCCACATCCACATTGCTGTATGAACCTGTCCCTCCCATAGAGAGTCCTGTGATTTCACCTTTTTCGATTTTATCCCACACATCATTGTTAGAGACTTCCATCGTCATGAGCCAGGTCCCCTTTTTAATCGACTGGCCTTCAATCTCCATATCGCATTTCGCAACATAAGATTCTACAACCTCCACACCATCTGCCTTTTCAAAGCAGTGCTGGATGTCGGCATCTCCGGCATTTTTCATAAACCAATGTGCGGCCTTTGTTATCTCATCTTCCGTCATATAATTTCCGTCAGTATCTTCTGTCATCGGTTCATATACGACTCCAGTGACATAATGCTTTTCAGCATCGGTCTTGAGTATCCGGCCAAATGTCTGGAACTCAGCTTTGTTTCCTGCCGATTTTGTAATCAGGAACTCACGCCTGTTCGCAGCCTTATCAACCAGGGAGACAAACGCAATTTTCGCATCACTGATTGCATAAGATTTTGATATTTTATTCGGCAACACTCTCACTCCTTCCGTGTCATTTTTTACATTTTCAGGCAAATAAAAAACACGGCGCTCGTGTGCCGTGCTGTTTCATATATCTCATGCAATCTCTCCCTTTCTGTATGCTTCATAATAGGAATTGTATACTTCCCAAGTCACGCTTGGGTCATCCCTCGGTTCCTCGATTCCGTTATCCTCTTTGAATTTCTGTTCCCATGCATCATATTCCGCATTAACCTCATCCATATACTGTTTCCGGAGATCTGCCATCTCATCCTTGCTCATTCCCATAGCGTTCTCATTCGCTATGGTCTCCATAAGACAGTGGCAATTCACGGTTTCAGACGCTGGAAGGCTCGTGTCTCTTGGACACAGTACAAGATACGTTCCTCCATCCTTCCCGGTCAGTTCAAAAAACTCGCGCTTATATACCTCCTGCCCATCCATCGCAATATGATTTTCTCTTGGGTGTGCAGATGATGTATGAATCCATCTTTTTTTATACGCCAACGGATTCTGCACCATGTTTTCCTGCTGTGCATAGCTTTCTACTCTTAACATTTCCGTAAGAGCCACCCTCCGGCTCCGGTACCCATGATTACGGATGCCGCTGTTTCCGATTTCCTCCGCCAGTTTATCCACGGACCATTGTTTTTCCTGTGCTTTCAGCAGCAACCGTTCCATAGTGTCCTTTGTGTTCAGGTTCATAATCCGTGCCAGTTCCCCGGACCATCCTTCAATGAACGCCTCGGCAGGTCTGGTAACTGCTTCATCCATTCCGGCGAGCACCGGATTCTCTGCGAGCATCCAATCATACGTGAATCCCTTCATCATCTCATCAAATTGCTCCCGGAATATCTGATACAGGGCATCCCTCAGATTATCCGCATTTTTAATCCCAGGCCATACATCTGTTATGAATCCGGGTACTTCCGTGGCTTCCTGCACTCTCTCCAAAAATTCAAGAGAATCCGTTTCAAGCGCCCCGTCCACAGCGTCCTCCAAAAGAGATGTCAGTTCCACGGCTCTTTTTGCTCCCGGATAGCCTTCTTCCGTCAGTGTTTTTTCCAGTTCGTCATCTGCCTTTGCGATATATCTGTCGATGGCGTCCACGAGCGGATTTACATTGATTTCCATACCATCACCCCGCCTGCTTTTTAATATCCATCAGTACTTTGCGGACTTCTTTCATCACTGCCACAATTTCATCCGGCTCTCGATTCTCTTGCGCCTTCGCAATCTGCCCGGATAACTGCTGTACCACATCGGAATAATTGATATTGGTACCATTATTTTTGAGAACTGCCATCGGAATTTCTCCCCATTCTTCCTGGAAATCTTCCGATGGCTTTCCAGTCATTTCACAAATCAGTTCGTGTGCAAAATTCGGTGTTACTCCACCTGCGTTGTTTGCCGCCGTGAGCATCCGGTACAAATCATCCGGGTTGGAAATATCAGGAGCCATGAAATAAACTTCCACATACTTGAACTGGTAACAATTCAAAAGCCTATTATTAATCGCCCACGCCAGAGATTTCCTTTCCGGCTGGAAAACCTGTTCTTCGGTCACTTCCTGCGCCGTCTGTGCCGTTGCCCGGTTAAAATCCGTGGTGTATCCCACATACAAATCCGGCAACTGGAAAGCGGACTGCACCCGCTTACGGTTGTTCTCAAGATAATCCTGAAACAGCTCATCCTTCTGCAAAATACTGGCAAGGTCTTTCACTTCGATTTCCGGCTTTTTCTCATCCTCAAAATCAGAACGTCCGTCCACGCTCTCTGCCTCAAGCACCAGGAAAGAGTGCTGTCCGGCTTCTCCCTTAATGCCGTTCATGTACTCCTGCAATTTGGTAAAGCTCTCATCCGTGAGCGTGCCGCCCTTTACCATAATCATCAAAGGCGTATGCCTGCCGTTCTTGAAATAATTATTATTCAAGTTCTCTGCCGCCCGGGAACCGTCCACTCCAAGAATCTGACCTATCCAACGTACCTCGCCGTATGGTTCAGTTCCTATGGTGAACTCCATAATCTCATTGGCCTGATGCCACCTTTCCAGCGCTTCGCCGTCCTTTATGTATTCACCGTTCCTGTTATCCATAACCCTCGGATCGCCGAACTCTTTAAAATACACAATATCAGCGCCTATCTGCTGTCTGTATTTCCTGTATTTCTTTCTGCGGGGAGTTTCTTTCCCGTGGTGGTAATACGGAGTCTCAATATACGGAGGTAACGGCCGAGTCTTCCGGATGGTAGGCGTCTCCCGGATAAATTCTATTTGAGAAACCTCCCCCGCAAGATTCCGCATCACTTCTATGTAGGCAATACCGTATGTCTCCCTTGCCTCAATCACATCCTCAAACACTTCTTTTGTGTCCTGCTCTGTATTCAGAAGCTCGATAATCTCTTCTGCCTTTTTGTATTCAGCCGCCATTTCTGGCGTTTCCTCGTTGTCCACGCAATACCGCACGCCAATTCCAAATCCAGCTATATTGTTCTTGTAAGCACGGATGCACTGCGGAAGAATAGAACTTCCGTTCACAAGCTGTTTAAGTCCCATAAGCTCCACCGGCGGCTCTATCCAATCTCCGGCGTTAAAGGCCGCCTCGGTGGTTACCTGGGTAGAGGCATCCGCTTTCTTGATATTGTGCCCGGCTGGGTTGTGCTCCTTAATCACGGTTGCTCTCACCCTTCCGCCTTTTCTATTTGCTTTTGCCATCCCTGATTATCCCTCTTTCTTTTTCTTTGCCTTCGGTCTTTTTACAGGCATACATACGAGTAAAACGCAATCTGCCTCATCCGGTGACGGAACGCCCCTCGCCTTCATCACTTTTTTACTCTCAACTCTGATTTTCCCGTTTTCTGTCATGCCGTATTTCCTGCCGGACAACTGCGCTACCAGCGCATCATCGTCGGGAAGTATAATCTCAACATCTTTCGGTTTTCCATCATCGTCATACGGCTGCAACAACTTTTTCAAATTCGCCATCATATATGTTGTGCTGTCATCATAAAATTTGTGCCTTATCTTCTGTCCAAATTTTACCGGATAAATCTCCATCCACCACAGACGGTCAGGATTATTCCTCTTCATCTGCCTGAGACGATCCACAACTCCGCCTCCCACGCCCCCATCGTCAATCTTTATGGGAATGGGCAGATCCCTGTTTTTCTTCAATCCGTATTGGCTTACGAGAAGTGTTCCAAGAAGCACAATATCATCTGCTGTTTTCATGGTATCCTGGCCAACACGCTTTTTAAAAAATTGCACTTTCTCATCTGTTCGGAATCCGATTACTGTCTTATCTGTTCCAAATCGTGCAACGTCACATCCTATGTGAATATTATCTGGTATCTTTCTCGGATAATATTCTGTCTGGATGCTTTTCTCCACCAGCGGTAACGGTATGAATATATCATCTTCTGCCAGGGGAAAATCTCCGGCCACACGGACTCGGAACACGTCGCTGTCCTCGCCATACATATTGACGATGGTCTGCACAAACTCATCGGACACCCGGCTGCTTTCCCTGCCGTCCACATGAAATGTTTTATACTGCTGCCGAAGCTTATTATGGCTGTCATAAAAAAATCCCGACAACTGCGTCGGGTTTCCGCACATCAAAAGCCTTGCCCCTGGTGTTGACAGTGCACCAAGAACAGGTTCAAATATTTTGTCATCTACACCGCTTGCCTCATCTATGATATAAAGCATATGTTCCGCATGGAATCCCTGCAATGCATCCGGTGTACCGGCTGTACGTGCCACGGCGAACCATTCTTCCGAATGTCCCTTCATATACAGCTTTTCTTTTGTCCAAATCAATTCATTATCCAGAACTTTATTGTTGCGCTTCCATTTGCTAATTTCGGCCCACAGGATGTCGTATAACTGATGTTGTGTTGGCGCTGTGCAAGGTATCTTCGGATACGGATGTGTAACAAGGAACCATATAACCGCCCACGCCTCAACTGTGCTCTTACCGATACCGTGGCCGGAACGAACACTGGTCATGGGGTTCACAACAAGGCTATTTAATATCTCCGCCTGCTTATCATCCGGTGTGGCTCTGATAATGTCTTGCACAAACTCCACGGGATGGACAGCGTAATATCTTATTGCCTCACTGCTCAGCATCTTCGCTCTCCTCCATCCTGTTTCTGTATGCTTCTTCAATTGCATCGGCAAGCGACGAACCTTCCTCTTCCATCAGCATAGGGTTTTCACCGACCGTATCCCGCAGGAAAGTCGCCGCCTTTGTATTCCCTTTCATGGCCTGATTCAGCACTGCCACCATAACCGCAGACTGGTATGTGAAGTCCTCCTCGGATATTCCCATCATTTTCAGTTTCGCTTTCAGTTCCTTCGCTGCATCCGGTATCTCCATGTCCAGGAGCATCCTTGCTGTCTCCTTCATAGTCTTTTTTCTTCTCCTGGCCTCACCTGATGCAATACCTCCCCGCCTGGCTATCTCCACCTGTTGCTCTCCTGTTCGGAACCGATACGGCGCCCCTTTTTTCAGGTTTTCCTCATTCGCCAACTTCACCACCTCTCTGTCCTGCTATCTCTCCATGCACTCAGATAAAAAACGCATCCTTTCTCTCCTTTTCCATCTGTGCAACAAACATATTCGGCGCTGTCATTCTGCACGGGATGTCGCACTGCCCCATATCTGTATACGCCGCTCTCTTCTTTTCCAGAATATCTTCATCCATCACATGGCCCACAATCTGGTACGGTTTATGACAGCAGTACATCACTTCCCCGTGTTCATTCACGGCGATCTGCGCCCACTGTGCCGTGCATCTATCTTCCTGCCGGTCCAGCATTTCCCATTTAAAATTAAGAGTTACTCTCTCATCTTCCTGTTTCAGCTTCTTTATTGCCTCGATACTCTGGTTTATATCTTTCTCAGCATACTCGTGATTATAAAAATCTCCTGCGGTAGACTCTGCAGGACGGAAGGATATGTAATCCACGGGAAGGTCTCTATTCGCATCATAAAAACGGTAAACCTCTTCATGGTCCTGCACGACAATCTGAATCCCCAGTGATGTTTCAGGGCTGTTTATCCTCTTCCATGACGCATAGCGTGCTATATTATCCCTTACCTTTTCATAAGCTCTCACGCCTCTGCGCTTTTCATAGCTTTCCTCATCCCATCCATCGAGGGAGACTTTCAGATAATCCGGCTTTATATATACCAATCTGTTAAAGTTCGTGTTTATTCCGTAATGGATTCCCTTCCCTTCCATCCATGCTGTAATCTTCATAATATCCGGATTGATGGTAGGCTCTCCCCCTCCAGTCAGAATAAATCCCTCTACGCCCAGGCTCAGCAGTCTTTCCGCATAGGTGATAAATTCCTCATACTTCATCGAATATGCCTGTGCATCCAGCTCCCAGCGTCCATAGGTACAATACGGACATTTGTTATTACAGTAATTCGTGAGGAAAATATCTGCCGTGATCGGTCTCTGGTCGTTCAGCACTCTTCCAATATGGCTGAACATCTTATCCCCTGCTATATTTTCCATCCTCTCAGACCACCTTCCTGTATTTCTCATTCAGTATTTTCGGAACACAGCACTCCCAATCTATCCGGTGGTGAATCCTTTTGTGCTTGCTGTACATCATCCCCACCTTTATGCAGCTAGGCATCGCCATCACGGAATAGAATGTTTTCACGTATGTTCCTGTTTCCAGATACGCCTCTGTCATTCCTCCATCCAAAGATTGAGTAGGCAACTGAATAATGCACATATCGCATAATGTGAAGAATAACCTTCCCCTACTTCCCAATGTGGTATAGGTCGTAACATCTTCATTCATCGTGCCTCTGAAATCAATCGGCCTGTCCGTCCTGCAAAACAGGCTGTTCATTGCTTTCCTGAGGAGCCTTTTCTTAAAGTTTCCTCCATCCAGACCGCCGACGAAATCTCCTCCCTGTGCAAATGCCACGGTTGCCGCTCCGGACACATCCAAGAATTTCAGCATATCCTCAAATATTCTGTCCAGGTTCCTTGCAGGCTTCGCCGCAAGTTTCTTCCCCTCTGCATACCGGAAATCTATCTCTTTATAATCATCATCCATCATCAAGAAATAGGTCAGCCCAAGATCCTTTGCGATCCGGAAAGACTCATTTCTCGCATAGATAATGGCTCGGTGATTATTGAAATTATCCATCGTGTCTGCCCGGTCGTATGCTTCCTGCTTATTAAACATGATCACATGATCTTTCCCGAAATTCTCCAGGTACTTTTCTGTATCACTGTCCTCATTGTCTATGATCATGTACCATCTTCCGGTGTAGCCGCCTCTCTGTAAGGCTCTCATCGTCACCACATTGTCCGCACGGCCATGAGTTAATATGAATACTGCAAAATCATTACGCATCTTCCTCGCCCTCCATAACATCCAGGACATCGGAGAACAGGGCTGCGTACCCATTCGCAATCGCATTGTCCATATCAATAATGACGAGAGCTGATTTCTCCATCAGTCTCTGCATCTCCTGTGTGGCGTGTGCATAATACTCTGCGATATTCCGGTAATTAAACACGTTATGCCTCCGGGCAGCCTGAATCAGAAATCTTCTTTCCTCTTCCGTGATCCCTTCCGCCTTCTCAATCTCAGAAATCAACTGTTTCGACTTCTCTTCATCGAGCATTTCATCTATGGTAGGCTGCTCCCCTGTGATCTCGTACTGTGGTATGTTGGTGTTGAAGGTATACTTATCATCCGTGATCTCATCTGCGAAATCACTTTCCTCCCCATCAAATCCGAACAGCGACATATCAATGCTCATGATCTGAGCCAACTCCTGCTCTAACTTTTCCTCATCCCACGTAGCAATCTCGGCAGATTTATTGTCTGCCAGACGGAACGCCCGAATCTGCTCTTCGTTCAGATCATCGGCAACAATACACGGCACTTCTTTCATGCCCAGTTTCTTTGCCGCCTTTATTCTCGTATGCCCTGCCACTACTACATTATCGCCTGAGATCACAATAGGGATTTTGAAACCAAATTCCTGTATGCTCTCCGCTACCGCATCCACAGCCTCATCATTATTCCGTGGATTGTTTTCATACGGTAAGATCTCTTCGATCTTCTTATAAACCATTTTCAATTCGCCCATGCCACCAGCTCCTTTCCCCATTCACGACAAAAAATAAAGGACTGCACTCTCCGTACAATCCTTATCATTTTCCATATTCGTTTTATGCTGTTTCTTCTTTCAATGCCCCGCCCTGTCGGGCAGGGCTGAATGAGAAAGAATCGGCACAACACAGCCGACAACAGGTTTCCACAAGGGCATGTTTTGTTTCTTCCTGTTGCAGTTTACACTATATCACCCTTCCCCAGTGTCATTCCAGTGATATTTTATGTCATTTAGTGTCATTTTGCGAACTTTTGCGAACTTTCCATGAACAAAGGTGTCATTTGGTGAACTAATGTGAACTGCACGAAACTGCCGCACTCTTTCCTGCATCCATTTCTGCAAGCATCTCCCCATGGATCTCCTGGAACTCCAACAGTGCATAACCGTGCATCTTCAAGATATGCCTCACAGTATACTTTACATCAAAAGCACTCTCCGCTATTTTCTCCCACGACATAAAGTGTATGTATCTGCAATTCAGCACGGTCATATACTTATCTGTTTTCAGCTCATTTATTTCCATAGACACTTTCAGTTGAAAGCGCATGAGATCCGTAATCTGGCTGTCAATTTCCCTCTCCATTTCATCAATCCGTCCATATAACGTTCCGAATTTATCATTATTCCTACTGCTCTGTACCCGTTCCCCCTCTCTAGCCCCTCCCAGGGAATAAAGCATATTTACAATTCCCTCTCTGTCCCTGCGAAGATTCCTTATCCTCGCCTCTCTGCTTTTTACCTGGCCTAAATATTCTTTCGCATCCATTAAAACAGCCCCTCCTAAACAATCATTTGACAAAAATCTCTGTCCCGCTTATAATAGGGATACTCGTCATCGTGTGAGCCTTTGTCTGATGTGATTATTCAGCAGGGGCTTACTTTTTTATATTACTTTTCCTCCGTGCATAAACGTCCGGTTCCGATTGAAATTGTTCTTTTCTTCAAGGCATCTTTCAATGTCAATACCCTCGTGACCACAGTAATCTAAAATCCGCAGAATTACATCTGCCAATTCAAAGGGAATGCCCTGTGGCGCCCCATTTATTACATACGTTTCATTTGCTCCTTTTCCTTTTCTGTATTCCTCTAATGCCTCTGATAATTCAGAGTGACATAAAGCAATTACCTCCGGAAAGGAAGGAGGTTTTATCCACCACCCATGTTCCACTGCTATCTGATGGACGTCTTCAGCAAAATCATTTAATCTCATTCTCTTTTTTTCTTTCAATTCGCACATTTCTTCTTTTTCCTCCTAAACGCCTGTGAAAATTCACATGTGGCAAAATGTGAAATGAATCCAAATCCATCGGCAAGCTCCGGACCATTTACAATCGTTCCGACCACTACCTGTCCATTTGGAAGAACAATTCTGTCTTTTCCTTCTAGTTCTTCTTTGTAATATATAAAACCAGAATCACACGGCATACTCTTTCCTGCCGTGGTGCGGATAAACCTGATTTCTTTTCCGCATTTTTTACATCTTGTATTTCCTCTATTCATTCTATAAAACCTCCTGTGCGGCTCCCGTATTGCCTCGTGCGCCGTCTTTTTTCTTCTTCCGGCACTTCTTATTCTCTTTCTTCATCATCCTCTTCTGAATCGAAATAATCTCTTGAAGTATGTCCTTTATCCTCAAGCATCATATTGTTGACGGCGATTCCCTCCGGGGTGTTCTTGATTTCCTCTGCCTCGCAATCTACAACGTCTTGAAAATCAGGGTCAAAAATACTTCTCTGCCGGCCGACAGAAACATATTTCAATACATATCTCTGTAAATCCTCATCAAACACGAGTTCCATCTCCGTGTTATTTTTTCCATCGAAACTATCTTTCACTGGAACTGTTGTTGTTATCTTGTGCTTTAATATTGGTTTTTCTATTTTTCGTGCAATGCCATTTTCTCCAGGTATGTAATCTTCTACCATTTCAACATCTACTTTCAGGCTGATGCTTCCTTCATCGGAATTATTCTGCTGCATCTTTTGGAACAATCTTTGCAAGAGCGTATCAAAATCATCTCTGACCTTTGCAAACGTATCACTGTCCATTGTAATTTCTTTCCAGTTTTGAATCTGCATCTCCATTTCCTCCTCTTAATTCATGGTTTTTATCGTAATCTCTGTGCGTGGGAACTTCGGATCGTACAGCACTCGGCTCCCATCATGGGAAGTTATGATTTTACTGTTATCATCCTCCAGGATTCCATACTTTACCAGCACATCGTCCACAGCTTCCAGAAGATTTGTCAGGTCAACTTTTCTCCGCGTCTTCATATAAAACAGGCATGTCACTTCACACTGCTCTGCTATCGGTGGCTCCACCCTCGTCAGATAATACCTGCAGTCCTTCTCATACTGCACATATCTCTTGCTTGGCATAATTTTGCTATAACTCCCGCATCTCACAATCCTCTGTGAATTTTTTTTCGTTACTGGCTGTAACGGAATAGTAATTTTAAGCTCCATCCCCCTGCACCCTTTCATATTCCTTTCTGAATTCTTTTTCTTTGCATATCCTTATTTCTCCGGACGGCTCCAGGATAATATAATCTCCGATTTTTGCTTTCATCTTTCCAGGCTTTGCATAGACAGTGCATCCATAAACATGTATTGCTCCATCCCTGACACACCTATCAATGAATATATTTTCTCTGTCCACTTCTTTCATGAACCATTCCGGAGCCATTATCTCCGCATCAGCATCAAACCGGAATGCCTCAACGACTGCCGGCTTTCTTTGATATTTCATAGTTCCCCCTTATTTGGAGGTGTCCGCATTCCCTTCTTTATCCGTTGCGTGGACATAATAAGCAACAGTTTTTCCGGTTGGCGTAACCTTCTTTTTGTGCTGCCCTACATCGTACCCATTCACGGCAAGAATTGTCATGACCTGTTTCCGGTCCTCCAAATTGTAAATACGGAGTTCCGCATCCCATCCGGTATTTTCTTCCTTCGCTACCGGTCCCGTAATCAATTCCTCCGGGCGGATTTTTGCCGCCTCTGCAATTTTAAAAAGAACATCAATCGCAATACTGGTCTTTGCTGTTTCATACGCTCCGATTTGGCTCTCGCTCTTTCCTATCAGTGCCCCAAGCTCTTTCTGCGAAAGCCCCATCGCAGTTCGTACTCTCCGTATCTCTTGCCCTACTTTCTGTGTCGCTCTCATCTTTCTCACTCCTCTACTTCAAAATAATGTTCCAGCCGCTTCTGCCGCTGTGCTGCCCTCATAATCCGGAAAGAGTTTCCAGATATCTCCACAGGAATGCATGTTTCAAATATCCTGTCGTAAATCCTACGGTACCTGATATCAGGATTTCTCATCATTTCATCAAAAGAGAGATTTGTGGTTAATATCATCGGTTTATCTGCCCGCGCTCTTCCATCAATCACGTTATACACTTTTTCCAAAGCATAGTCCGTGTTCCTTTCTGCTCCCAGATCATCAATAATAAGTAGGCTGCACCCGTTCAGGATATTAATATATTCTGCCTCATCCTCGCATCCCTGTATGTCCTGCAATATTTTTACGAATGATGTCATGATTACAGAAACTTTTTCATCAATCAAGGCGTTGGCAATACAGGCTGCCGTGTAACTTTTTCCGGTCCCTACTTTCCCATAAAAAACCAGACCAATATTTTTCTCTCCGGTTTTCGGATGGCCGTCATTTACCATCGTCCGGAAATCCCTGACATACGCTTTTGCAATCTGGAATGCCTTTCTGTTCTCGTTCCTTACCACATATGAGGAAAAACTGGCTTTTTGATATTTATTATCCATCATGGAAGCATCCTTCAATCTTTGTATCCTCCGTATCTCCTCTTCATGTTCCTGCCGTCTTTTTTTCTCTTCAAGCACACTAAATTCGCAATCGCACAGGCACCATACGGTTTTATGGAATAATTCTGTGTCTATTCTTTTCTGCTTAGGCTTTCCACATTTTCCGCAATGCCAGATCCCCTTTTCGTCCTGATAATCTCCATTTTGTATATTTACACCAAGCTTTGGGCCGCTCGGCAAAAACTGTGTCGCATCCATATCGCACCTCCTTAAAATTTACAAATATTGCTCAAAATCAGCCGTTCCATTTTCTGCTGGTGCAGATGCATTGGGAATCTCTTTTGGCATATAATCTAAAAATGGAGTTGCATCTCCCAAAAACGTTTTGGCATGTTTGATAAATTTCAATGGCGTATGTTCTCTCTCACACTCCGTCCTGTAATTACGCGCCGCCAGCAGCAATTCTTCCGGAGAAAATCCATCATTGATACGGGCCTGATATTTTTTATATCCCTGTCCTTTATCAGCCTTCTTTGGATATTCGGCCCAAAATTCCTCAAATTCTGTGGGATAGTTGTTTCTCCTTTTCCCTGTCTCCTCCCCTTTCTTCTTATCCGGAAGAGCGGGTGTTGGTGGACTCTGTGCTTCAATAATTTTTTTATCATCCAGCGGCACTCCATGAGTCCTGGAATACGATTTATTTTCCTTGAGAAGAAGCTGGCTTTTCTCATCTGTATATTGCGTCTCATGATAACGGTTCTGTGAAATACAGTTGTGCATCCTCCAGTGTTTTATTACGATCACTCCATCTTCAAAGGTTAGAACAAACCGTTTCAAAATCAGCATTTTTAAATCGTCATCGTGACACCCGACTGTTCTCATTATCCTCTTCGGGTTCCCTATGAATCCATCATCATCAGCCCGCATATTCAGATGGAAATATAACGCCTGTGTTGACAGCGGCATATCAAGGAAAGCATCACTATCCACAATTTTCATGGTAAACATCCGTTTCTGTGCCATCTCTTCCGCCTCCATCATCCCGTGATATACCTTGTCGTGGCCTTCGCAAAATCAAGAAATTTCTCATCTCTCCATCTATCCCAAAAAGCGATTGTCCTGGACTGTGGCCTCTCCTTTGCCAGCCCAACATGAATCTTCATCGGAATCGGTACGGCGTCACCTATCACGAATACATCCCCAGGCTGAAACATCGCAGTTTCATCGATCACGCTTTCACTCCCATCTGGCATCATTCCTTTAATCATAGCCTTGTCGTTCTCGTTGTTCATTTTCCCCACAATGAAATTCGCACACTGAGCCATAATGGTTTTATTCAGTCCTGACGGCCTCTGGCTTGCTACAAAAAGCGTGGTACCAAATTTCCTGCCCTCCTTCGCAATATCCTCGAATATTTCCACCATGCGCCGCTGTGATGCGGAAAGCTGGAAATCGTTTGGAATATATACATGGGCCTCATCGCACACCAGTGTAACTGGATGGACCTCTGAAACAGGATATGTACGCTGTATCTCATACACCAGCTTCGTAATCACCCCGATGATTGGGATTGCCACATCGTGCGGGATTTCTGACAGGTCGATATTCTTCACGGGAACATCATTGTTCATAATCTCTGCTACAAAATCATAGAGATATTTCTGCGGCATATCCTCAAAGAGAAACCTGTACTTGCTATCTGCCATCTTATCCACGAGCAGGTTCACCACATTGGTCAGCTTCCCGTTATAATCCCCTTTCGTCACTTTTTCCTGGCCGGCCTTCTCTCCGGATTTATATACCTCCCCCGTGCCTATCATCTGTTCGTCCAGAAACTTCATCAGCTTCACAAACTCCACATAGCTGAAATATATTGGTTTATTTTCCTTCCCGTTCGGACAAACTTTGTAATAGCATTTCCGCAGTGCTGTCATGGCCACGGTCGCTGATTCCTCTTTTATCTTCAGAATATTGGAAATCATATCCGAAAATCCGAACATCCATATTGGGAAAGGCTTCTCCTTCCCAACGGAAATATTTCTGGCATAAGACAGATTCCGGTATTCCCCGTGAATATCAAAGACAATCACATTTGCGCCCGGCAGCTTGCTCACCTGCTCTAAAATCTTTGCCACAGTCTCTGACTTCCCGGCTCCAGTGTTTCCTACCACACAGGAATGCCGTTGAAAAAACTTATTGCCATCTACATATGCAGGAATCCCGTATGCCGTGTAATCACCGATATAGAACCCGTCCATATATTTTTTCAGCATGGATACAAATTCCTCCCGGCCAATCCTGTGCGCCTCCACCCTCATAGTCGGGTATCGGTCAACGGCTTTTTCAAAACTCCCATCCTTTACTGTTCCAATGATGGAACATTCCAACATCTTCACACTTCCACGTTCCATGATATAATCATTATCATCAATTTCAGGCTCATCTTCTGCGTCCGTATCAGTCAGCGCATTCACCATTGTCACCAGTTCCACATCTCCATCCGATACAGATATCAAGTCATTAATCCTCACATCGTCAAACTCTTTATAATCAGACCTGATCTGCACCCTGTCGCTTAAGATTCTTATCAATTTCATGTCCTATGCCTCCAATAATTCATTGTAATTCCGCACCCTTGCTTTTTTGATACTCTTACAGTAATCACACCTTCCACAATGTTCCGGCTCGATGTACCCTTCTTTTATATCCGCATATCTTCCGATGTTTTCTTCCACCTGCCTCAGTGCAAAGTCAAGTGTGGACTGCGGAATCTGCCAAATATCCCGGTCAAGCACCTTTTCTTTTGTCACCACAGCCAGGTAAAACGGAAGCTTTTCTCCAGTGCATATCTCCACGCCTTTCTGATATACAGCCCCTTGGATGTCATATCTCCACTGAGGAAGTCTGTCCATTCTGGCCACTACCTTCAAATCAGTAATAGCCTTTCCGGGATTATAGCTGTCCAGTTTAATTTTCCACGGTACCCCAAACATCTCAAAAGTAAAAATCTTCTGCTTTTCCCCGCTCATTGAATCCATAAACTTCGGGTCCGTTTTTACGATTTCAATGATCTGGTTTGCCCTTTTGAAATCCGCTCTCAGTTCCCGGCGCCTGGTGTATATTCCAGGATTCTCTTTCATGAACTCATCCAGTGTGCCTTCAAAGTAACGGTCCACAAAGCTTCCCACCAAAAGGGCTTTCGTCACCGGCCTCTCATACTCCCCGGAAAGCTCAGCCATTGCCCTTGCCTCGCAACTAATGAATGATTTGTATTGCGACACAGAGAAAAATTCCCTGTTTGCAGCTTCGCTATAATAATTATCCTGGTTAATCTGCATCCGTCACCGCCTCTTTCTCCGTGCCTTTCTTCTCCGTTTCTTTCTTTCCTCCGTCAAACGGATCGCTAATTTCAGTTTCATCTGCCGGGAGGGCAATCTCAAAATAATCCTCACGTTTTGCCATCCCATCCCGCAAGGCAACATATACCTTTTTCAGTCGGACAAAATCATTTTCAGAAAAGGCATCACTCCGGCATCCAAGATATTTTTCAATCATCGGAAGCGTAACAGAAAACTCTTTTTCAAACACTCTGGCCATCGTTCTTACTCTGTCAACAAGCGGCTCCTCATATCCTTCCCGGAGTGTTTTATTGCACTGCTCTACCGCCGCTTCTACAACATCGCCAGGGACAATGCCAAGGATACACGCCCTTACTCTCCTTGCTGCCTGATTTGCCACCATCTCATAAATATCTCTTGGATCTGTCAACGGGTAATCCCCCCTCCTGGTATGACGAATATGTGGAACGCTGAACATTTTTGTTTGCCTTGCGTTGGTTTCCAAATCCCACGCATATGCCATAACCTGACTGACTCCGTTCCTCTGCTCCAGCTCCATGAATCCAAAATCAATATTTCCCCAGTTCTGCGCAATCGCTTCCGCAAGACGGATAGACGGACCGGTAATCTTTTCTCCTCCTCTTGGGTACTCATACATGGAGCTTTCTGCCAGCTTCATTCTCTGACACGCCCTGATGATATTATTAAATGCAACGACCTGATCTCTTGGAAATTTCTTTGCGGCAAGCATCGCAACCTGCACTTCCTGAGCCTGCCGTGCTACCATCATTTCAGTCTGTGATGTTCTTGGCACCTGTACCTTTTCCTGCTCCTGTGGCTGTCTCGTAAAATCTACGTTTGTCACTTCATTCATTGTGTTGTACCTCCTTTTTCTCTGAAATTTTTATATATTCGAGCCTTCCACCGCCATCATTCCTGCCAGATTTATGTATGCTCTGAAAAAATATTCCTTTATCACATCTGGCAGCAGCAGCGGAAGGTAGCTCTCATCTTTCCCTGCAGCTTTTGCTTTCCTTCTGGCGTATTCCAGAAGATCCTCATACTCTCCGTCTTGCAGTTTGTACCCCTCTTTTTCCATGCTCTCCCGTATTTCTCTGTAGTCCTGCACCTTTTCTCCTCCTCATTTTTTTGATATATCCCTCAACCGCAAATACCGCTGGGATAATCAACCATTCACCCCCAAAAGCCATGTATCCCCGCTCTGCATACGCGATTCGTAATGCGATTCCCATTAATACACATCCCACGCATAATGCAATCCAATGCCTTATAATCCATTTTTCCAACATCTTTGTTTTCCTCCCTCGTTTTTCACCTTATCTACCTCATTATGGATATAATCTGGACTGCCAGAAATATCACGGCCGCATCAACGGCATATACCTTTAATGCTCTCACCACATCTTTTTTACGCACTTTTTATTTCCTCCTTTATCTCCGCATTTATGAATATTCCGAAATCAATTTCTGGCATGTGTTCCAGCTCCCTTGTCAAATCCTCATCGGTCTCAATTCCATATTTGTTTTTCAATATTTTTGCCAGTCTTTCTTTCAGTTCCATCCACATCCGCCCCTATCTCTTCTGATATTTCTCTGCAAGTATCCGAAGTTCTGAAATCGCACTCTCCAGTGTTTCCAGTGTTTTTACAATCTTGCTGAACTCTTCCTGCTCATCCGCTGATATTTCCCCGTCTGCCGCAATAGAAAGCAGGTTTTTCTTCATCTCCCTTATATCCTCATCATCCAAGCTGTTCAGGATTTTTACCGTAATGCCCTGTAATCCGCTTTCTTGAACGGCAAGAGGAAAATCCTTTCCTATCGGACATTCGTGTTTGCAGTAATAATTTTTTAATTCCGGCTTCCCGTATAAATCGCTCATCATTACAACACTATCCGGAGGAACATTCTTTGTAACTCCCAACTCATAATTGGCAAGTGTAGATGTGGAAACACCCAGCATCTCTGCGGCCATTTCTCTACTTTTCAGTTTATCGTTATGCTCTGCGGCTTCTTTTCTACAGGCAAGATATACATTTTCAATCCCATTCATATAGTCACACTCCATGTTTTTTTGCCATCCATTGTCATATAATTGAATCAAGGTCAATCATAATCATCATCCGCATCGGATATATTTAAAAAGTCACTGATACGTTTTCGGACTGGAGGGCTTATTACTCTTCCGTTTAACACGGACGATATATATGATCTGTTGTATTCCAGCTCAGCAGAGAGGTCTTTTACAGCAATATCATTTTCTATCATTGCAATTTTTGCCCGCTTACACCAAGGAGACAATTTTTCTGTCATATCTTCTCACTCCTTTCTTTACATATTGGTGATTTTGCTTTAAAATGAAGATTGATTTAATCTTTATTTTCATCTTTAAATCAATCTTTAAAATCATCTTACATTTGTTATATTAACTCATTTTATTGAGTAAGTCAATACATTTACTCAATTTTATGAGTTTATTTTAAGGAGGTATTATGTTTTACGATAACTTCAAATCTGCTTGTGAACGTCATGGAACGAATATAACTGCGGTCCTAAAAGAATTGGGACGCGCAAGCGGAAATACTGGAACCTGGAAAATGGGGCGATATCCAAAATTGGATATCGTCATGGAAATTGCAGAGTATCTCCATATCAGTACAGATGAACTTATCTATGGAATAGGACAGGCTCCATATTCAGAAACTCAAAATAATGAGCTGCCTATTGATAATGAGTGGATTGAGATTATCTCCCACATTCCTGCTGACCGTCAGCAGATGTGCAAAGACTTTCTCCGTACCCATATGGTTGTCCCGGAAAAATATACTGATTCCAAGAAAGCGTAATATCAATGGAATACTTTAATTATTGTCTCAAAAACAGAAATGGAGGGAATGCAGATGTCTGAACGTGTCACCGTCACGCCACAGGAACCCGCCGTCCCAGAGCAGGACGCTTTTATCCTGGAGCTCCAACGGCTCCTTGCCTGTTACCAGCTCGCCACAAAAGAGGACAGACAAATCGTATGGGCGGCACTCAATAAATATGTGCCGCATATCATTTAAGGACAGCCCCGTGCAGGGGCTTTTCTTATATAAGTGAGGAAATTATCATGGCAAGAAAAAACAATCTCAAAATCATCCAGAACGCCTCCACAAAGCAAACAAAGGTTGCAATTTACCTCCGTGTCTCAACCTCTTATCAGGTTGATAAGGATTCTCTTCCTATGCAGAGAAAGGACCTCATAGCATACTGCAATCTCATCCTCGGCACGGATAATTACGAAGTCTTTGAGGACGCTGGATATTCAGGAAAGAATACGGACCGGCCGGCATTTCAAGAAATGATGAAAAGAATACGCAATGGAGAATTTACTCATGTTCTGGTATGGAAAATCGACAGGATTTCAAGGAATCTCATTGACTTCGCAGAAATGTATGAGGAACTCCAATCACTCCGGGTGACCTTCGTAAGCAAAAATGAGCAGTTTGACACCTCAACCGCAATCGGTGAGGCTATGCTCAAAATCATCCTTGTGTTTGCAGAATTGGAACGTAACATGACTTCCGAGCGTGTCACCGCAACCATGATCTCCAGGGCAAACAATGGATTGTGGAACGGCGGGAGAATCCCCTTTGGATATGACTATGATCCGGACAGTATGACGTTCTCCATCCGGGAAGATGAAGCCTCTATATGCCGGATGTTGAAAGACGATTATATCCAGAACAGATCACTTACCGGAACAGCCAGGATGCTCAATACCTCCGGACATCTCACCAGGGCAGGTGCCGAATGGACTCCCACTACTGTTTGGATTATCGCATCCAGTCCCTTCTATGCTGGTATCTACCGATACAACAGATACAAGGGTACCGAAAACAGAACCATAAACCCGGAAGATGAGTGGGTAATGATACCAAACCACCACCCGGCAATCTTCACACTTGAAGAGCATGAAAAGATGCTTTTCATCCTCGAAGAAAACAGCAGACAGAAAAATTCTGTCGGGAAACAATGCAAACGCACAAACATCCACATCTTTTCCGGCATTGTATTCTGTGGGAAATGCGGAAATAAGCTGACGGCCACCCCGGGGAGAAAACATGCTGACGGCTACCGCACTTCCGTATACTCCTGCCCGATGAAGAGGAAATCCAGCGAGTGCGATAACCCGGCGGTCAATGATCTCATCATAGGGGAATTTGTTATCAACTATATCCTGAATATGCTCAATGCGAAGAAAACTTTCTCCAAAATCTACACGCCGGAAGAACTGGAAAGGCACCTTCTCCACGGCAGCACATTCTCTGATATCTCCCATATTGAGCAGGACGGACTGAACGATTTCTTCAACCTCCTGTCCAGATACGGTTCCGATAATTCTTTCGTGTTCTCCATCAAAAAACCGCGAAAGAAACGTGCAGCCGTAAATCCAGAACTCAGCGCGCTCAGAAAGGAGAAAGAAAAACAGGAACGTGCCATGCAGAGGTTGCAAGATTTATATTTATATTCGGATAATGCCATCTCAGAAAAGGATTTTATTTTGAGAAAAGCAGACATCTCCAAACGCCTTGACGATATTAACGCCCAGCTTGGAATGATCACAAGAAATTCAGATTCTATTCTCTCGGATGAAGATTTCATCAAACAGGCAAGCCACCTTCTCATCCAGAAAGAATTACAGAACAAAGAATATATTTATTTCAAAAACCTTGCCGCCAACGTATCACCGGAGATCCTTAAAGCCTACATGGACACGATTCTGGATTCCGTTTATATGGTGGATGGGCAGGTTTCCTCCATCGTTTTCAAGAATGGTCTGACTCATAAATTGTAAACGGTAGATATCTCGTACCTGTACAAATCTGGAGCAAACCTGTATGATAAGGACAGATTTGCTCCAATCTCTATTTCACTTCTCCTTTTCCGGATTTCCGGCAGTTCGCCGGCAGGTTCGGTGACCACGGGAGCAGGTCTTCCAGAAATCCACGGTCCGTGTCATCCAGATGTTTCGGGATCTCTGTGAGAAGATGCTCAAAA
>NZ_NFLV01000060.1 GCF_002161065.1 Eubacterium sp. An11
TACTCCTGCAATGGCGTCTGCAGGTTTTTGATATATTGTCTCTCCTTTTTTCCATAGATAGGAAATAGCTTTTTTACTGATTTTAAATATTTTTGGGTAATATCTTTCACACTGCTTCCTCTTTCGCAAATTTTTTCATTTATAGCTAATTTGGATATAGTATCTGAGAATTACTAATCATTCCTGCTTCATCTAAGCAAAACATACTTAAATTTTCAATTATATTATCCTCTTTTGTTTATTATAACCAATTAAAATTAGATTTCAATATATTTGATTCAAATATATATTGACATATTTATAATTATAATATATGATGATTGTATCAAATACTTGCTTGTTACTTTTTATCACTAAATCAACAAATGGGAGGGGTGCCTATGATTGAAATAAATTTATAATATATTAATCCAAAAATTATTCTTTATTAGCACTAAAAGATATTTTATTTATTGTAAGAAGGGGTAATATAATGAATATAAAGAAAAATATAATAAGTCTATTTATGTCGGTAATTATCATCGCCTGTTGTTCTAATTCTCTGAATGCAGCAACTATCAATAAGGCAACTGCAAATTTGCAAATAAGCAATACCACGCTTTTGCAAAATGCCAAATTATTGCAAAAAGATGGTGCAAGTACATATTATTTATTAAATGATAGGATTATAAAAACGGTGGTCAAACTGGCTAATGAAGAAACTATAAAGTCAGAAGGTAATATTTATAACAAAGAGGCTGATGTTAACGTCACATTATATGAATCAAAAAAATTACAGTTATCTGAAATTAAACGGTTAACATCCTCTAAATCTGCACTAAATAAATCTGATTCCGCAATGAATAAATCTGGAAATATAAAAGCAAAATTAAAAGTAAAGTATACATGGACTACAATAAAAAATAAAGAACTTTTAAGATTAATCTCCGCCACCTCTAGTTATAAAAAAATTATCCAAGGAGAAGGAGTAGTTCCTCAAAAGAGTAAATTATATTGGCGCGCAGATGGAACAATTTACACAAATAATGTGGCCGGAAAAAGAGGTACTTTAGGAAAGACTACGAATTATTCAAAACCAACTTTTAGTAATGTTACATTGATGCCTTCGACCAAAAAAATTGATCCTGTTACGGCAGGAGTAGAGTACACATTATATTGTACAAGAGGTGTTACAATAAAAGTCAATATTCCATTTGTGTAATAAGTTTTTTGTATTGAATATTGAAAACTAAAGATAATTTAATCAATATAACATTCACTATACTGATTGTTTGTATATAATGCATTTTTCACTGCCAGAGCAGATTTCCATCAAAATAGTCATATCCAGTCCATACAGAATTCTTAACTGCATCCTGCTCTGGCACACATAATTAAACTTACATCAACAACCCCCTTATGGGAACCTTCATGTTTTTTGATATCATGCGATATAATTTTAACATAACCAGACTATCTTTCTAATAAATATTACTTATATTTACCAGTTTGAAAGGAGAACATATGATTACTTTTTTTAACTCGGAAACAGTCTATCTAGGAGATGATATAAAGAAATTTAATTTTATTAGGGAATATTTAGATTTTAAAAAAATAAAATATAAAATTAAAATTTATAATGTTTCTAACAGATGGGATGGCAGGAGTACCGTGAAAAGTATCGTTGGAAATATAAAAGGAGCAAATAAATACGAAATTATAGTACATAGAAAAGATTTTAAAAAAATAAATTTTAATCATCTATCAAAATGTAATTAATTACATTTGCAAAAGAAGGCTTTAATGAAGAAAAAAATAATTACGCCATTGTTTGCCTTGTGTTTATTTACTTTGCGGCTGCTCCAAAGAGAGTTCTGACACTACCGATTTCTCCCATACGGTTTCTGATTCACAAAGCCAACAGGAAGAAACATCATCTGAAAATAAAACTAAAAATATTATTTTAGATATTCCGTCAACCGCAGATTTTCTATATCATTGCAGCACCGTTGAAAAACTGAAAGATCATTCTGACTTGATAGTAAAAGCCACCGTGACTTCTGCTGGTGCCTAGGTCGATGAATCAGCAACAGTTGGAACGGAATATATACTGGAAGTGGATAAGTGTTATCTTGGTCAAACAAAACGACAATATTACTGTGGATAATCTGGGTGAAACCATTTTAACATCAAAGTATTTTGGGAAGCAGGAAAAAGCACCGAATGAGCTGCCTGCTCCCGCTGCTGCCGGTCCGGAAAAACCGGCTTACATGCAGCATATCCGGGAGCACCGGGAACAGTATGACGTCACCTGTATCCCATGGGATAAGAAGCTCACTTTTACCCTGCACATCGCACCGGAATCCCTGGAAGTGGGAAAGGTTCTGTACGAAGATGATTATGGCACGATCTCAGTGGACGACCTCTCTTTGGATAACGACCAGTGGCGAATCTATTTTGATTTCACCGGCAAGGGAGATGCCAACACATTTACTCTTCTTTCTCTTGATGCGGATGATAATTACCCAACCACCATCGAAAAAGTTGCCGGGACTTCATCTTCTTCCAGCGGCGCTGCCGCTATAGAGGATCTCACAGAAGAAGAACTGTCCGATGACTGGCGGGTGAAGATCAGTTATCCTTATGCCGGCACTACTTCCCAACATGAAGAGTATTGGAACTCAGAGGATTTGCTTCCGGACGGAGAGCGCATCGGCTACAATATTTTCTACAGCGGCGATGAGATGGACGCCGCCGAAGAAGCCGGCGGCATCGATGTCACATTTACTATGAAAGGGTTGAAACGTCTGACCTGGAAGGCCAGAGCTTCCGCTTCATGTTAATTTCGCATAAATTTCCCGTGCATATTCCCGCAGCGCAACACCGCGGGAATTTCCATATTTTCTATTATGATGTTTTAAGATACAGAAGCATATGTACGCAGGGAGGGGAGTCATCTCCTGTCTCTGTTTTTTTGTTTTCAGAAATATTTTTAAATTTTTTCAGAAAATGTGTCACACTTTGCCGTCTAAAATGGTTTATTATATAGTACTACATTTTCGGTTTTTCATGATATGATGATACAGGAGATAAACAGTCAGAATAATTATCACAAAATGAACGGAGGTCAATTGTGTTAAGCGCAGACAGACAAAGAATTATTTTAGATCAGCTATATGAGAAGGGTTCCGTCAAAGTATCTGAATTAAGCCGGGAACTGGGCGTCCATGAAGAGACCATCCGCCGGGATTTAAAGGCTCTGGCTCAGAAATGGGATATCGACATCGTTTACGGCGGCGCCGTTCTGAAGCATCAGATCACCACTCCGGCAGTGCCGGAGATCAACATGCAGGTCAAGCGCAGCAAAAACTACGAAGAAAAACAGCTGGTAGCCAAAAAAGCCGCCGCCCTCATCGAACCCGGCGAGACCATCGGCTTAAACTCCGGCAGCACTGTCGAGTACATTCTTGACTATCTTGAGGACAAAGCGCCCTTAAATATCGTTACCTTAAATGTACATATCGCTTCCAAGGCGCTGCTTCTTCCCGGCGTGGACGTTTACATTCCCGGCGGTAAACTCCGCTCCAAATCCGGTTCCGTCACCGGCGCCGAGGCGGCGGACTTCATCCGCTCCTTCACCATTGACAAATGTTTCTGCGGCGTTTCCGCCGTCAATTTGAGCAAAAGCATCTGCCACCCGAACTTCGAGGAAATCGCCGGCAACAAGGCCATGGTCACCGCCTCCCGGCAGCGCTACATCGTCTCCGATTCCAGCAAGATGAACCAGAACGCCCCTTTCAAGATGATCGACCTCTCCGATGTGGGCGGCTTCATCGTGGACACTCATTTTCCTGAAGAATATCGGGAATATATGGAAATGCACGGAATCGCCGTCATATGACGCTCCGCCAGACGGCACTGATAAAAAACATATCGAAAATTCGGCGGCTCACTTATGAGCCGCCGCCCGGCCATCCTCCACATGATTGGCAGACAAAACCTTCCGTACCCCTTCCTGCACTTTAAAATAATCGTTAAGAAGTGAGTCCAGATACTCGTCCCCCGCCGGCTCCAGATGATAGTAGACCCTCATCAGGCGCTTGCCGGCCGGCTTCTTATAATCGCTCACATATCCCTTATCCGACAGTTTATAAAGAATCGGGTACAACGCCCCTTCTGTCACAGTGATGGCTCCGCCGGACTGCTCCTTGATCTTCTGGGTAATCTGATACCCGTAACAGTCTTCCACGCGGAGAATCGATAATAGTAATAATTCTATTGTTCCTTTTTTAAATGAATTTTTATTTGCCATGTTTTCTTCCCTTCCGTCCTTTACTTTATAGCATCAATTTGGGAAAAATCAATATTTTTTTATTACAGGCAATCCCGCCAGAATTCCTATACCATAATTTTTCTCCGGGTGAAATGCAGATTCCCAACCTGAACCACATCCGGGCTGACAGAAACATAGCAACAAGATATGGAACAATCATGACAATTTACCGGAAGCACTGCAATGAAGGGTGACGGTTTTGGTCTTACT
>NZ_NFLV01000061.1 GCF_002161065.1 Eubacterium sp. An11
AGGTGATTATTCCGGGGCTCTTTGAGCCACCTGTCCGGACTTTGAGAGCCACCATTCCGGAGAATGAGAGCCACATATTCCGGTAATTCAGAGCCACTTTAGGCTCTATTACATAGATTTCCTTTATACTGTAAGAACACATCGTCTGATGTGAATACAGTTAAAGGAGGTCACCATTATGACCAAATACCGAGAGATCCTTCGCCTGAAAAGCTTAGGATTCAGTGAACGGAACATCGCGCATAGTTGCGGTGTGTCCCGTAACACAGTTGCCAAGGTCGTCAAAAAGGCTGCGGAAATAAAACTTTCCTGGCCGCTGGATCATGACATGACCGACAGCACACTTGAGGAAATGCTTTTCCCCAAGACAAAATCAGCAACCAATAAACGGATGCCTGATTATGACTACATCCGCAGAGAACTCCTGCGTAATGGAGTCAATAAGAAGCTCCTATGGGTAGAATACTGTGAGGAATGCCGTATGAATGGCGAAGAACCTCTCATGTATTCCCAGTTCTGCTACTACATTCAGAAGGATGAAGAAAAACGCAGGGCAACCATGCATATCCCACGGAAACCGGGTGAGCAGATAGAAGTAGATTGGGCCGGTGATCCGGCACAGCTCATCGATCCAGACACCGGTGAGATCACGGAGGCATGGATATTTGTAGGAGTCCTTACTTACAGCCAGTATACCTTTGTAAAGGCGTACCTGAACCAGAAGACAGACAACTGGATCAAAGCGCATATTCAGATGTTTGAATTCTTCGGCGGTGTTACACCGATGCTTATTCCAGATAACTGTTCTACGGCAGTGGATCATTCGAAAAGTGACTGGTATACCACCGCGCTGAATACTATTTATCATGAGATGGCAGAACATTATAATATCGCCATTATTCCGGCAAGAGTCCGGAAGCCCAAGGATAAACCAAATGTGGAAGGTTCCGTTGGTAAGATCTCCACATGGATCACTGCGGCCCTCCGCAATGAACAGTTTTTCTCTCTTGCAGAATTAAACGCTGCGATCCGCGAAAAGCTGGATGCCTACAATGCAAGAAAGTTCCAAAAGAAAGAATGCAGCAGGCTCAGTTTATTTCTTGGGGAAGAAAAGCCATTGCTGGCACCGTTGCCTGCCACACCCTTCGAACTGGCGGAGTGGAAACAGGCCACTGTCCAGTTCAACTATCACATCGCAGTAGACAAGATGTACTACTCCGTGCCTTATCAGTATATCAAAGATAAGGTCGATGTGCGCATAACAGAAACAACGATTGAAATATTTTATCATCACAACCGGATTGCCTCGCATCGCCGTCTCCATGGCAGGAGCGGCCAATACTCCACGGTAATGGAACATATGCCGCCAGATCATCAGAAATATCTGGAATGGAACGGTGACCGTTTCCGCAGATGGGCAGATTCGATTGGAATCAACACAAGGAAGGTGGTTGATGCGATCCTGACCTCCGGCAGGGTGGAACAGCAGACTTACAGAAGCTGTATGGGGCTGCTGAAACTGGCTGAGAAGCATTCTCCCAGCAAACTGGAAGAAGCTTGTTCAAGAGCGCTCCTTTATTCCAGAACACCCAGTTATAAAAGTATCAAAAATTTATTAGCTGCCATGAAAGAGGATTCCGATCCTGTTTCCCAGAATCCGGATTCAATTTCATCTGAGACGCAATCACGGGCACGTGGCATTACAAGAGGTGCCAGATACTACGGAGGTAAAAGATCATGACCAATCAGAGTACCATTGATAAACTGATCGAGATGCGCCTGTCATCCATGGCAGATGCATTCCGGATCCAGATGAATGATTCTGCAATGAAGGAAGTTCCGTTTGAAGACCGCTTCGGCATGCTGGTTGATGTTGAGTATACAAACCGGAAAAACAATCGCCTGAAAAGGCTGATCCGTCAGGCAGAACTGGAGCAGCCAGATGCCAGCATCGCAGCCATCGACTATCAATCCGGCCGGAAGCTGAACAAAGCCTTGATCAGCCGTCTGGCAACCTGTGAATACATCTCAGAGTACCGCAACATTTTTATTACCGGTGCTACCGGAAGCGGTAAGACCTATATGGCATGTGCTTTCGGTATGGAGGCATGTAAACACTATTACACTGTGAAATATGTCCGCCTTCCGGATTTATTGCTGGATCTGCAGGCAGCTAGGGATGCCGGTACATTTACCAACGTGCTCAAGAAGTACACGAAACCGGTTCTGTTAATTATTGATGAATGGCTCCTGCTCAAGCTGACCGAGTCCGAAGCCAGAAATCTTTTTGAACTGATCCACAAACGCAGGAAGAAGTCATCGACCATCTTCTGCTCCCAGTTCCGGGAAAGCGAGTGGTACCAGCAGATCTGCAGCGGTGAGAGCACTCTTGCAGATGCCATCATGGATCGCATTTCATACGATTCATATAAAATCAACATCGAGAGCATCGATCCATCAAAAGACCTTTCCATGAGAGAGGTATATGGTCTGGATCCTGCTCAGGCTGAGTAACTATCAATAGGTGGCTCCGTTAGTCCGGACAGGTGGCTCTCGCCACACCGGACTGGCGGCTCCGCCGCACCGTAATATTCATTAAAGGTTTTGTTTACCATTTTCCGATTATACCGTAACTATAAACCAATCCAGTTCTTCAGCATAATCGCCCTGTTACTGACAATCATTGCCGCCGCATTTTTCGTCCCAATTGTATTTACTTTTGCAGAGACCGGACTGGTGCCGAACTTCCCTACTTTGATTGTGTGTGGCTTCATTGAAATGGCCGCCCTCATCTCATTATTTACAGGAATTATCTTGCAGACACTTCGTCAGAAGGATCGGCAAGATTTTGAAATGAATCTGATTCAAATTTCAGAGTATTATAAGGCAATGCACTGATGACATCTTTTGATAAACAATACCCACACCAATACAGTTGTCGGTGTGGGTAAATGTAAAATAAGTTTAATTTCAGGCTATTCGTTTGCTACATCTCGATAGCGCGTCTTGATAAATAAAACTCCCAAAAAGAATGGTAATGTGTAGGCAAAAACAAATACATAACGCATAGCGGAAGAAACAGGGGTTGATATCATAAGAGTAAGCCATAACAAAAATATTGGAGAATATACTAAAATCATTTTCCACGTTTTATTCTTCAGTATAGATAAAAGAAGGCTGCCTAACATAATCCAAAAGCATACACCTTCTCGCAAAAATTTATTTCCCAAACCATACCATACCCTTAAAATATTATTCAGCATTTCTGGAAGAAGAGGCTGATCATGGATACCACTTGTCACCAAAAAATCTGTTAACCAAGCATTATTCACTACGTAAACGGTAAATACTCCGTACCTCGAAAATCATAGTCATATGTGAGACAATAGACTCGATTCTTATCAATCCGTGCTAATAGTTCAGTACTCAACTTTTAGTACTGTTATAGAAAT
>NZ_NFLV01000062.1 GCF_002161065.1 Eubacterium sp. An11
CAGATTTACAGCATATAGCTTATCTTCAACAGATATTTTCTTTTTAGGCATAAAATATACTCCCTCCTAAGTGACAAGTTTTTATTATTTCACTTGTCTACCCAGAAGGGAGCATATCAATATTTAGGAGTTGGTTCCTTTATTGTTACATCAGGAAAATAATAAATTGCTTTTTCTGGTGTATGAAATTCGCGATTTACAATAATTTCTTTTGTCAGATTATCTCTTTCAAAATGACTAAACATAGCCCCTCCCATTGTAAATATTGGTGTAATAGCCACCTCATATTTCATTTTAGCATTTTGAAGAAAATAAATCAGTTCCTTATAAGATTCTTTTGTTTTCGCACAAACTTCTTCCATTTTTCTCTCTTCCAAATATCTTTCACATTTTAATGGGACAAACAAAATTAGTTTTTTTTGCCAAGAAATACCTTTATCACTTAAAGCCATTTTTAACATTTCTCCTGTCCGACGGCAAAAATTTCTATATTCATTAAATCGCCCTTCTTCTTCCATCATGTGAGGAGTATCTATCGCTACAATTATTGCTCGACTTAATTTCATATGTTTTAATAAAGTTTCTCTATGGTTTTTAGCTGTCATCCATTCACCTGGATAATCTACAAATTTTACGATAATATCACTATTTTTACCTACAAGATTTATACGAAATGAATATGTCTTTTCTTCTTCGGTTGGATTACTATCCGGAACAAACATTCGGTTATTTATTCCTATAAAATAATCTTTCATTTCATTACTTTTTTGAATTAGTGCGTCTAAAGTATCAAAATCTCCCATATACATAGTCATACCTGTTTGTTTAAATATTTCCTCAAAGTTATCCTTCATAGCTGCCAATATACTGGTTTTTCCACAACGACGCCCTCCAACCATTAAAACATGTGCTGTAAAATCATTTTTTTCCATCTTATGTAGTCCCTCCATTTAATTAAATTGATAAAGATTTTTATTATCATATTTATGGATTTCTTCTATTAGAGTATTCCAATCCTCAGCAATACCTTTTTGTGCTTGGTAATTTTTGTAATCCTCTCTCCAAATTTGAGGAATTGAATTCTCATATAAATATCTCCAAGCAGTTTTTGCATCTATATCTTTATTCTGAGAATATACAATACGATCATAAAAATCTTTTATTACTGCCCATAATGTACTATTAGGATATGCATATAATGTAGCCAATTCTGTTTGAATTTTTTGATATACAATTTCTAAATAATGCTCTAGCCAGAAATGAATATCATCTGCTAAAGTACTTTTTTCTGCTAAACTTCCTTGCAACACAGGTCCTTGTGCCTGTAAACTAAGATCTATTTCATCTAACTGTGCCCGAACACGATAAATCAAAAAACTTTCCATACTCATATTAAAAGCAGATAATTTTTTTATAGCATCTGTAATTGGTTTATATCTTGGATAATTTTGGGTGAATTCAATAAATTCTTTCAACCACATGTCTGCATTTTCCGGATTTGATACAATAATGTATTTTAATCTACCACTATTCTCATTTGCTAAAATATTTACGATACATTGTTTCATTTGTGTTACCAATTTTTCAAGTGTTTTATTTAACTCTAGAAAATCATCAATAATCAATATTCTCATTTTATCTGTCAATCGTTCATATGCATTATGTTGATTAATAGAACCATTATCAAGAAATTCAAGAATTGTTTGTTTCGTAGGAATATTTATCAGTATATTCCTCATTTTTTCTTTAGCGGCAGCCTCAAATTCTTTACAATTTTCAGCACGTAATTTTCCATAGGGTTCATTTACATATGCTTCACGGACATTATTTGTCATTTTTTCATATGTTTTTTTTATTACTAAATCGAATTCTCTTTTTACATCTTGATCAATTGATGCATTAAAGGCTTTATTGACTTTGGATGAAATTTCATGATATTCCCAATACAGTTCAATCAACTGCCCTTCGGCTTGCTTTAAAAGCATTTCATCCATCTGTGGTAAGTTATTTGGTAATTTTTCTAGTATTGGAATTAGCAAGTCGCGTTCAACTGCATTTTTATCATTGCAGTCGACCACCAGATAATCCGCAACAGGAAAATCACGCATTCTTTTTAGTCTGGATAAAAATTCTGATATGCCGTCGATATTTTTTCCTTCACCTTCACTGACTTGATTGATAATCCAAAATAACATCTTATTTGTATAGTCTGAAGACATCTTTGCACCGATATCATTTACTATATCAATATCATATTGTACAATACTAGGACGCTGAGGGTCCGGACGTGTCATCATGACGATAGCATCGCTATCCTCACTAACTGTTGACAACATCTTTTCACGAATATCAAGAGCCGTATCCCCCAATCCAATTGTATCTACTAATACTATTTTTCCACATTGACTGAATGGAAATTGACATTTAATATTGGCAACCTTTACCCCAAGATATTTGTAATATTTATGTGATTTATCAAGATGACTATATTGAGCCACATAACTTTCGATTTCTTCAGCTGGAATAGTTTGTGTTGTCCCTAATAGAGGAAGCACAACATCGCTATGTTCTATATATTTATTAAGTTGTAGGAAGAGCGATTGTTTTTGAGCATTACTTTCTACTTTAGTTTCAAGGCTGTATTGCTTCAAAACAGAGATTTCTTCTACGGAATTAATTTCATATATGCCATTTTCAAAAATCTCTTGTATATATTTATTTACGATATCTTTATATTCATTTTTGCTATAAAATATAATTTCAGCATGGACCCCAGTAGTATCTTGATTTGTTATAATTGATTTTGTTCCTGTACAATCAGAACCATTAGAAGAAGGAATAATATCTCCCGAGAGGCCACTTATTTTTTGCATAACGAGACTTTTGCCCTGTCCAGCGCGTCCAACAAAACTAATGTGAATCTGTTTTCTTGAAAAACGATTATATAGTTGATTTAAAGTTTCCTGAACTTTTTCATATCTTTGACGAAAAGATTTTGTATTTATTAGGCGTAAATTTTCAGCTATTTCCGAACATTGGTTAAATAATGATTCATATATTTGAGGTTTTTCAAAAGATGCATCTTGACATACTTTCTCCAATTTCTGAATTACATTATTTACATTTTCCAAGCGTTCTATCATTTGTTGTATTTGAGGTAACTTTTCTTGTCGATGTAAGACTATTTCATCAATCTGTTTTGGAATATTCATTCCTTTACATCCCCCTAGTATAATAATGGTGTAGTCAATAAGACTACTCGGTTAATAAGTTTCTATGATTAGATAACAGAAGAAGGTGTTCTTCCTTCATCAGATGTTATCCTAAAATAATTATCATG
>NZ_NFLV01000063.1 GCF_002161065.1 Eubacterium sp. An11
CCCGGCGGGGGATCATGTTTTGGGATTTTGAGAAATCCCGTACATGAAGAGGAAAAGCAGGAGCTTTTCCCGGCATAAGTTGTTTATGTTTGTAGTGAAGTGTCACCGTATGCCTGAAATGGCTGTGTGGCACTTTTTTTGTTTTATCGGTGAAGAACCAGATTGGAAAAGGATGAATGGAGAAAACAAGAGGTTTCTCTGCTCATCCTTTTTTGTTGCCGTTTATCCGGAAGAAAATGTTTCTGCCGGATTTTTGTGTATGTATGTGGCCTGCCACAATCAGCTTCGGCTGTTTATGGATAATTATTTTAAAGAAAGGTGGAAGAAACAATGAATGAAACAATGGTTTACGCAGATGGTTTTGAAAAGACATTTGCCACGGCGGAGGAGATGCTTGATTTTCTTTCAAGAAGAGGGAAAGCCTCAGAGTGGATCCGCAAGCCCATCCGTGCCCTCCGGCTGGTGCCGCTCGAAAAAGAGGCGGGAAACCTGGAGAACGGAGACGCAGAGATGGAGGAGATCCTGAAGGATACGGAAAAGCACACCCGGCTTGTACTGAAGGTACGAGGCGAGGCATATCCGGTCCGGAACTGTGCGATCCAGACGATCTTAGGACGTGCCGGTATCGGCGGGGACGGCCTGCGAAAGCTGGATCTGGCAACCTATGCAAAGGTTGTGAATTGCTGCTTGAAAGCAGCGAAAGGGGAATGCCTCATCAAGATTGCAGATGGAAAAGTCTCTGCAGTCCACGGGGGAGACGCCCATGATTACAGCGTACTGGACATGAAAGCAATCTTTGAGATGACCAGTGAATATCTGCACACGAATTTCAAGGGAAGCGCTTATCTGGAAGGCTCCGGAACCTATGACCATTCCGTCATGAGTGCCATGTGGACGCTTTCCGGGAACCAGGAGCTTCTGGATACCTACAGGGATGCGTTGGACCGGTACGGAGTAAGCAGAAAGAATCTTACGCCGGCGCTGCGCCTGACCACTTCTGATGTTGCAGCCAGCGGTGTCAATCTGTATCCTATGCTGCTGACAGACGGGAACAACCGTACGCTCAGCCTGGGAAGCCCGATCACTCTGGCGCACAGGAACCACAGCACGATCCTGGATTACCGCAACAATTTGAAAGAAGTGTATGCAAGATACAAGGATGCCACAGAGCGTCTGGCAGCGCTTCTGGAAATTGAGATCCATAACCCGGTGAACTGCTTAAGGTTACTGATGAAAAAGCTGAAAATCAAGGCGGCGATCCGTAATGAAGTGGTGGAGATGTATGTGGCACAGAACGGGGAACAGGCCTGCACGGCCCATGACCTTTACTATGCCATGAACGAGGCACCCTTCTATGCCGCTTGCCAGGGATTTACCGGCAGCCAGCTTTTGCGGATGGAGGAAAACCTGACCAGGGCCCTTGCCATGGACTGGAAGGAATTTGATGTATATGGCGCCGTTAAGTGTTAAGGAGGAGCTTATGAAACAGACGTTACAAATGGATTATGAACCGGAACAGGTCGTGGATATCAGTACCCTCTCCAGAGAGCAATGGCTCGCATTCCGCCGTTTGGGTATCGGAGGCAGTGATGTGGCCGCTATCATGGGAATCTCGCCTTTTGTTACCAGCCGTGATCTTTACTATGACAAGATCGGCGTTACCCCGGTGATTGAGGAACCTGAAGCCAACTGGGTTGCCAAGGAATTTGGACACAGACTGGAGGATCTGGTAGCGGAGATTTTCTCTAAGAAAACCGGCCTGGAGGTGTTTCCCGTGCGGATTATGTTCCGGCATCCGCTTTACCCGTTTATGCTTGCCGATATTGATTTTTTTGTGCGTATGCCGGATGGCAGCTTTGCCATACTGGAGTGCAAAACCTGTAATTATAACGCCAAAGAGAAGTGGGATGACGGGAAAATCCCGGAGCACTATGTCTATCAGGTGCGGCACTATATGTCGGTGGTGAACATCAGTCATGCATTTATTGCGTGTCTGTGGGGAAATAACGAGAACGACTTTGTATACCGTTCTCTGGAGCGTGATCTCATGGAAGAGCAGGATATCATCGAGCAGGAAGGATATTTCTGGCGTGAATTTGTGGAGAAGAAGGTGGAACCGCCGTTGGTGGGGAAACCGGATCTGGTGCTTGCCAGCATCCGCCGTTACAGCGGCTATGCTGATAAGTCGATCCCGGAAATCCCGATCACAACGCTGGATTCCAGAAGCCTGGAAAAGTATCTTGCTTTATCAGATGAAAAATCTCGTTTGGAGAAGCGCAAGAAGGAAATTGACGCAGAACAGCGTGCGATCAGTGTTCCCTTTGTGGAGCTGATGGGACAGGGATGCAAGGCCTTTCTGGAAGACGGAACCAACCGTTACAAGATTACCTTTAACCCGACACGCAGGACGATGATCGGGAAAGAAAATCTTGAAAAGCTGAAAATGCAGCATCCGGATATTTTCAAAGAGTATGCTACAGAAACAGAAAACCGGATCTTCCGGTTAAAGAAGGAGGCGGCGTGATGTTAAAAGGAAAAAGAGCGTATATCTGCTCTCCGTTGTCTGCAAAAACCCGGGAAGAACGAATGTTTAACATGGGGCTTGCGAAGGCGTATCTGGATACGGTCAGAGAGGTATTCCACTGCCGCACGTATGCCTCCCATGCCTATCTGCCGCTGATGCTGGATGACACCATACCAGAGGAACGGAAGCTGGCGCTTTCCATTGGAAAACAGCTTTTAGACTTTTGTGATGTGCTGATTATCTGTGGCGGCAGGATTTCTTCCGGCATGGAAGGAGAAATCCGTTATGCCCATGATACCGGGAAGGAGGTGTACTGGCTCGAAGGAGGCCGGGATCCGTTTCAGTTACGGAAGATAAAAAATTGGAAGGAGATCGAATATGCGGTGCAGATACCGGAAAACCATATTTCTGAATGAGGAGAATGGATACACCATTGCGGTGTTTACGACGAAGGATGCTTCTGTACCGCTTGCTGCCAGAGACAAATACTTACAGGGCCAGAAAGTGATCGGGTTTACCGCCATAGGCTTTGACCTGCCCCAGTCTGACCAGATCGAGATTGAGATGGAAGGACAGTGGGAAAAGTCCAGCCACGGCCTGCAGTATCAGGTGGAAAATTTCATGGAGATCGTGCCGCGCACGAAGGAGGGGATCTTAGG
>NZ_NFLV01000064.1 GCF_002161065.1 Eubacterium sp. An11
CTTTTCCGGATTTCCGGCAGTTCGCCGGCAGGTTCGGTGACCACGGGAGCAGGTCTTCCAGAAATCCACGGTCCGTGTCATCCAGATGTTTCGGGATCTCTGTGAGAAGATGCTCAAAATAATCATATGGTTTCAGTCCGTTGGCTTTCGCTGTTTCTGCAATGCTATAGATTATGGCACTGGCCTTTGCCCCTGCGACCGTATCGATCATCACCCAATTCTTCTTACCGATGCAGAATCCCCGGATCGACTGCTCCGCAGCATTATTGTCCATCGGGACTTCTCCGTCATCGAGGAACACTTTCAGGTATCTTTCCTGGTGGATGGAGTATTGGAAGCCTTCCCAGGTCTTGCTCTTCTGCGGCACTTTTGGGAGATTTTCTTTTATCCACGCGAAATAGGCCTCCACCAATGGGCGGACGCTCCACTGGCGGCGGTCCCTGCGCTCTTCTGCCGGGAGACCCTTTAACTGCTTTTCCTCCCGATAGATAGCCTGTATCATAGTCAGCGCCAGGTACGCGCGGCTGTCTTTCTGCTTTGCTTTTGGCAGGGCTTTGACCGCTTCGTCATACCGGCGTCTGGCGTGGGACCAGCATCCCGCGGTCTTCAGGTCTTCCCGTTCCTTTTCGACCGTGTGGTAGACCTGATACCCATCCGTGACGCAGATGCCGCTGAAACCTCTCAGGAATCCCCTGGGATGGCTGGCGTTGCGTGTCTTCTGGTACTCATACAAGATGATCTGCCGGCCTTCATACATCTGTCCCGTGCGGTACACCCACATGTAACTTTTCGCCCCGGCCGGACGTCCGTCCTTGTTCACCAGTACAGGGGTCTCGTCTGCCTGCAGCACATGGTAATGGTACATAGCCTCATGCAGGTGGTCATAAAGGACTGCAAGATACCTCTCCGCGCACTGGATCGTCCAGTTCGCCATGTTCTGCCTGGAGATATGCAGGCCGTACCGCGCGAACTCCTGCTCCTGCCGGTAAAGCGGGACGGCATTGACGTATTTGGCGTTCATCACTGCCGCCTCCAGGGACGGGGATACGAGGCTCCCTTTTAAAAGGCAGCCCGGGTGCGGGGCCTTTACGACTTCTTCTGTCTTTTTCCCGGCATATACCTTCACATGATGTTCTTCTACCTCCACCTTTGCCGGGGTAAAACGGTACCTGCGGTATATCTCATCGGGCAGCTGCTTCCATCCGCCCTGCCCGAACCGTTGCTCCAGTTCCTTTTCCTCCATGGAATGTTCGACCACAACGACCGGGAGCCCCTTCAGGTCTTCTTCCCGTTTCCCACGCTTCTTTTTCGGCCTCTGCCGGGGAACCTCTTCCAGGCTGTCATCAGCGCTTTCTGCAGCGACCGCCTCCGCTTCATTAAAAAAAACGATCGTCCCATCCACTTCCATAAAAGCAATCTGTCCCTCGGTCTCATGTTTCTCCGATGACCTGCCGAAACGGCGTCTTTTCTGGTCTGCCAGCTGCTCCAGTACAAGCTGGAGGTTTTGGTCGATCTGTCTGAGCTGCTCCTGTTGTGCCAGGAACAGCTGGATGATCGTCTCTTTGTCCAGGCTGTTCAGTTTTTCTTCTGTATATCCCATAACCATTTCCTCCCGGTAGTCCCACTGGTCCCAGTATAACAGAAAATGGCCATTTTTGCGAACCCTGCATGGGAAGCTGTCCGTCATAATGCCTATGGCCGCAAATGTACGGGGCCAGCGACAGAGCCGTTGTCCCCGTTCCTCTTTTTCTAAAAAGAAACAGGGGATCCTGCGGCATATGCGGTCGGATGGACGCGCCTGTGCCTGTCCCTGCTGCCGGGGACAGGGGCTCTTTCCGCTGAGATAACAGCTGTCTGGGATTTCTCTGTTTTGCACAAAGTCATCCGATATATTCCGGGGGTTCCACCATCCGGACGGACCTCTTCGGTGTGATCGTCAGCCCCTCCATCAGCCAGCGGAACTGCTGCTTTGTCAGCTTCCGCACTTCTTCCGCATTCCTCGGCCACTGGAACTGGCTTTCCGATAATCTTTTATATAGCAGGAGCCATCCATCCCCTTCCCAGACCAATCCCTTGATGCGGTCCGATCGTCTCCCGCAAAACAGGTACAGGGTCCCGGGGACATAGGGACTATTCCCTGTCTTTGTTTCGATCACTGCCGCCAGACGGTCCATACCAAAACGTAAGTCTGTATAGCCACAGACGATATAGACGGCCTGGAAACAGGTGGCGTCATTCAGCATCCCGGATCACCCGGAGTACTGTGGACAGGAGGCCAGGCGGTGTCGCTTCTGTCACACGGATCTTATAATCCCGGAGACAGATATCCAGCCCGGGCTCCATGGGAGTTGTGGCGGATGGGAGCTTTGCGGGCAGCCCCTGATCTACCGGGACGACCTGACCGGGGAGCTGCTCCTCGGGAAAGGCCGCCAGACATGCCCGTCTTACCTGACGGAGGCGGTAATAATAATTGGATCTTGAAATCCCATGGATCTCGCACCAATCCGATACCTTCATGCCTTCCGGACGGTTCTGGCAGTCCTTGATCTGTGCGGCCCATTCCTGGAGCCGGTACTGCGTTGCTACAACAGATGTTTCTGATCTCATAGTGTAGACTCACCTCATTTCTATAACAGTACTAAAAGTTGAGTACTGAACTATTAGCACGGATTGATAAGAATCGAGTCTATTGTCTCACATATGACTATGATTTTCGAGGTACGGAGTATTTACCGTTTAC
>NZ_NFLV01000065.1 GCF_002161065.1 Eubacterium sp. An11
AGCATGAGGCGTATGTCTCATGGAGCGGACTGCCGCCTACGCTAGGGCAGGCAGGAAGCAGCCGTATCGAAAGATACGGGCGAGGAAAAGGTCAAGCGAAGAAGGGCGCAGGGCGGATGCCTTGGCACTGAGAGCCGATGAAAGACGTGATAAGCTGCGAAAAGCTTCGGGGAGGAGCACATATCCTGTGATCCGGAGATTTCTGAATGGGGAAACCCGGCTGAGCAACCCTCAGTCATCCGTACGTGAATCCATAGCGTGCGGAAGGGAACCCGGGGAACTGAAACATCTAAGTACCCGGAGGAAGAGAAAGAAACATCGATTCCGTCAGTAGCGGCGAGCGAAAGCGGAAGAGCCCAAACCGTGATGCGTGCATCGCGGGGTTCGGACTGCATAAAGGGATCTGCGAAGGACAGGAGAACGGCATTGGAACAGCCGGCCAGAGAGGGTGAGAGCCCCGTATCCGAAGTCGTGAGCAGCCCGGCAGGATCCAGAGTACCACGGGACACGGGAAACCCTGTGGGAAGGAGCGGAGACCACTCCGTAAGGCTAAATACTACTCAGTGACCGATAGCGCATAGTACTGTGAAGGAAAGGTGAAAAGAACCCCGGGAGGGGAGTGAAAGAGAACCTGAAACCCTGTGTCTACAAGCTGTGGGAGCGCATCAGTGGCGCGACCGCGTACTTTTTGTAGAACGGTCCGGCGAGCTGCGGATGCTGGCAAGGTTAAGCACTTCAGGTGCGGAGCCGGAGGGAAACCAAGTCTTAACAGGGCGTATAGTCAGCATGTGCAGGCCCGAAACCGGGTGACCTATCCATGTCCAGGTTGAAGCCGCCGTAAAAGGCGATGGAGGACCGAACCCACATCCGTTGAAAAGGGTGGGGATGAGGTGTGGATAGCGGAGAAATTCCAATCGAACCCGGAGATAGCTGGTTCTCCTCGAAATAGCTTTAGGGCTAGCCTCGCACAAGTCTGCCGGAGGTAGAGCACTGAATTCCTGCGGGGGCGTCAAAGCCTACCAAGGGATATCAAACTCCGAATGCCGGACAGATGGTGTGCGGGAGTCAGACTGTACGAGATAAGTTGGACAGTCGAAAGGGAAAGAGCCCAGACCGCCGGCTAAGGTCCCAAAGTGGGTGTTAAGTGGGAAAGGATGTGGGATTTCGAAGACAACCAGGATGTTGGCTCAGAAGCAGCCATCCATTGAAAGAGTGCGTAACAGCTCACTGGTCGAGAGGTCCTGCGCCGAAAATGTCCGGGGCTGAAACACCACACCGAAGCCGCGGAATCTAGATAGATTGGTAGAGGAGCATCCTTAAGGGGGCGAAGCGTTACCGGAAGGGGGCGTGGACCTTTAAGGAGAGAGAATGCCGGAATGAGTAGCGAGATGAAGGTGGGAATCCTTCAGGCCGAATATCCAAGGTTTCCAGGGTAAAGCTGATCTGCCCTGGGTAAGTCGGGGCCTAAGGAGAGGCAGAAATGCGTATCCGATGGACAGCAGGTTCAGATTCCTGCACCCCTTATGGACAGAACTGCGGGGACACGGGAAGGGAAGCGGAGCCGGGAATGGAAAGCCCGGTGCAAGCGAAGTAGTTTTGGGATTGGAAAAACCGTCCCATATAAGACGAAGGCGTGATGCGGAGCGAAACGAAGTAGCGAAGCCGCGGCCCCTTGCTGTCGAGAAAAGCCGCTATTGTTCCATAAGGGCCCGTACCGTAAACCGACACAGGTGGATGAGGAGAGAATCCTAAGGCCGGCGGGAGAAGTGTTGTTAAGGAACTCGGCAAAATGACTCCGTAACTTCGGGAGAAGGAGTGCTGCGAGAGCAGCCGCAGAGAAACGGCCCAAGCAACTGTTTAGCAAAAACACAGGTCTATGCGAAACCGCAAGGTGAGGTATATGGGCTGACGCCTGCCCGGTGCTGGAAGGTTAAGGGGAGGGCTTAGCGCAAGCGAAGGCCTGAACTTAAGCCCCAGTAAACGGCGGCCGTAACTATAACGGTCCTAAGGTAGCGAAATTCCTTGTCGGGTAAGTTCCGACCCGCACGAAAGGCGTAATGATTTGGGCACTGTCTCAACAACACACCCGGTGAAATTGAAATACCAGTGAAGATGCTGGTTACCCGCGCCAGGACGGAAAGACCCCATGGAGCTTTACTCCAGCCTGATACTGGGATTCGGTATTGCATGTACAGGATAGGTGGGAGGCAGGGAAATGGCGACGCCAGTCGCCATGGAGCCGCTGTTGGGATACCACCCTTGCAGTACTGGGTTTCTAACCATGAGCCGTGACCCGGCCATGGGACAATGTCAGGCGGGGAGTTTGACTGGGGCGGTCGCCTCCGAAAGGGTATCGGAGGCGCTCGAAGGTCTCCTCAGGATGGTTGGAAACCATCCAGAGAGTGCAAAGGCAGAAGGAGGCTTGACTGCGACACCGACGGGTGGAGCAGGTACGAAAGTAGGACTTAGTGATCCGGTGGCATAACGTGGGATTGCCATCGCTCAACGGATAAAAGCTACCCTGGGGATAACAGGCTTATCACTCCCAAGAGTTCACATCGACGGAGTGGTTTGGCACCTCGATGTCGGCTCATCGCATCCTGGA
>NZ_NFLV01000066.1 GCF_002161065.1 Eubacterium sp. An11
ACATTCCTGTGAGTTTGTTTATGGATAGTTTCTTTTGGTTGATCATTGGATTTCATGCACATTCCTTTCCGCACAAAAAAAGGAACCGCCTATCCTATAGGTAGTTCCCTTCTTAAACATAGTGCTTAAATCTTCAGTTTGTCTGTAATTCTTTTTGCTCCTGCTCTTCATAGAACCGGTCTGCGATGTACCCTGCCGACTCCGCCCAAAGCGTATTCTCGGTATTCTGCAGAGCCTGATACGTCTTAGAATGGTAAAAGGCTCCGGCGGCATCTTGGAAAGAAAGATGGCTCCGTTCCTTGATGATGTCGATCACATCCCGGATCTGGATACACAGGTTCATCGTGATATCTTTGTTATTGAAAAAATATTTTCCTTCCATAGTTTACGAAACCTCCCTTCGGGATTCCAGCGTCAGGTGCTCCAGGGCAAGGGGCGTATGGAAAGACACCTGGTTGTTGACTTTATTATAGCGAAGCCTTTCCACTGCTTCCTCGGCTTTTAAAATACCTGACAGGTATAACTGCACAGTCTCCATTGTATTGTCGTCTGCAACAGGCCCTACGACCACATCATAAGCGTGCTGGATGCCGCCTTTCGTGCGATTTTCTTTGATAAACTCCAGCCACTCCTGATCCAGAGCAGCAAAGTGCTTGATCTTCAGGTCCTCTGTCTGGCGGAACAAGTAACGGTAAACATATCTGCCGCCTTTGTGGGAGCGCAGATAAAGACGTCTGGCCCATTCCTCCGCCTGGCTTTCCAAGACGGTACAGTAAAATCCCCGGCCAAAGTCACGGCGATTATGGGATTTTCCCAGGTCAATCTCATCAAATGCGATGTTGGAACCGTGGTAAAGCACCAGTTCCAGAGCATTTTCTTTGATGATTTCCTCCACATATTGAAAAGTCTCTTCCATATCTAACTGATGAAGCGTTTCGTGCTGTATCAGGATTTTTTCAAAAACCTGATGCTTACAGAAGAGATCAAAGACGTCCCCTTCAGACAGATGATATTTTTGTGCGTAATACTCGACTGCTTGTACAGATAAGATTTCCACATCGGATTGAATACTCATACTCATCATTGCCTCCATTTGCCTCTATTATACCCAAAGGAAACGGGATGTTCAACGCAAAAAAACAAGCGTATCTGCCCTTTCCATACTGCCAGACAGGTAATTTTTGGAGAAGCTGCTTGTCAGGCAGCTTCCCCAAGTGGATCATGTACAATCTTATGCAATCATTGCTAAAAACTCTGCTTCTGACAGGATCGTGACGCCAAGAGCCTGGGCTTTGGCCAGCTTACTGCCAGCTTTTTCCCCGCAGATCAGGTAGTCGGTCTTTTTGGATACCGAGCTGCCCGGCTTTGCGCCAAGCGCCAGGATCTGGTCGTTGATCTCTGAGCGGGTAAAGTTTTCCAGCTTTCCGGTTGCTACGATAGTCTTTCCTGCAAATTCAGTATTTTTTGCCATAGTGGTTTCTTCCTTTCTTTCTTCAAATATAAATTCTTTCTGTAACGTGTCCCAGAGCATCAGATTTTCTTCATCCGCAAACCAGTCGTGAATGTTCTGGTCCAGTGTGGCGCCAAAATCCTCTAACTGTGTGAAATCATAGTCATCGGTGGCAGCCGCCCGGAAGGCATCCAGACTGCCGGAGAATACGGTATCCAATACCCGGCTTTTTGTACGGCCTACCATGGGAATATCCATGCTGATCAGATAGCGGACAAAGGTGGTGCTGCGGCTGGCCTGGATTGCGTTCCAGAGCCGGTCAAAGGATTTCTCCCCGAACCCTTCCAGCCGGATGATTTCTTCCCGGTGCTGATCCAGATGGTAGATGTCATGGAAGGTCTGAAGGTATCCCAGATTCAGGAATTTCTCCAGGGTAGCCTCACTTAACCCTTCAATATTCATGGCTTTCCGGCATACGAAATGGACGAATTTTTTCAACTGCTGGCTTTCACAGGAGGGATTGCTGCAGTGTACGGTTTCAATGATCCGTCCTTTTTCTCCTTTTTTTCGATGGAGTTCTGTCGAAGCGCCGCAGCACGGGCAGATAGCAGGGGCTGCATCCCGGTAATGTCCACGGTCCAGGTTCTCCTCTACATGGGGAATGATCATGTTCCGTTTGGATACCAGGATACGGCATCCCGGCACCAGCTCCAGTTCCCGGATAAAGGTGAGGTTATGAAGCGTGGCTCTGGATACCGAGCATCCGTCTATTTCCACGGTGTCAAAGACTGCCACAGGTGCCAGTTCCCCGAAACGGGAGGGCGTCCATTCAATACTCTGGAGAACGGTTTCATAGGTTTCGTCCTCAAATTTGAAAGCAAGTCCGTCCTTGTAGTGGTGTCCGGTTCTTCCGCAGCTTGCGGAATACGCCAGGTCATCGAAGATCAGTACCATTCCGTCAATGGGAAGATCCAGTGTTTCTGCCTTCTCCTTCAGGTCCTGGATACGAAGCTCCAG
>NZ_NFLV01000067.1 GCF_002161065.1 Eubacterium sp. An11
GGCAGAAAGAGGAAGAAAAAAAGAAGAAAAAAGAGGCAGAAATAGCCAGGCAGAAAGAGGAAGAAGAAAAGAAGAAAAAAGAGGCAGAAATAGCCAGGCAGAAAGAGGAAGAAGAAAAGAAAAAAAAAGAGACAGAAATAGCCAGACAGAAAAAGGAAGAAGACAGGAAGAAAAAAGAGGAAGAAAAGGCCAGACAAAAGGAGAAAGAGAAAGATGAAGAGAGGAGAGAATTTTGGACTTTTCGAAAAAAAGCGGCAATAGCAGCGACAGTATGTGTAATTGCGGTAGGGAGTGTTGGAGGATATCAGATTTATATAAAATCTTTGGAAAGGACAGTGCCAGATATTACAAATGTGACGTTTGCTGTAGCTGAGGAAAAGGCAGCAGGAGAAGATGGAGCGTTACTTGTCGTAAAAAAGGGTGAAGAATATTCAGATACTGTAGCAAAAGGATGTGTTATATCTCAAAATGTTAAGGAAGGAACGGTTTTAAAAAAAGGAGATGAGATTGGAGTTATCGTCAGCAAAGGAGCTTTGGTTGAGGTTCCAAATCTTGTAGGAATGAAAAGTAAAAAAGCTGAAAAAACTGTTTCATCCACAAAATTGATTTATAAAGTGGCAGAAGAACAGTATTCTGATGATATAAAAAAAGGAAAAATTATATCGCAGGATTTGGAAGCGGGGAGTAAAGTAGAAGAACAGAAAATAATTTCAGTCATAGTTAGTAAAGGAATAGAGCAGGTTACAGTACCAGATGTGATTGGAAAAAGTGAAGAAAAGGCAAAAAAAATTTTGGAAAAGAATAAATTGCGTTACACTATAACAGAAGATTATAGCGATACTGTAAACGAAGGAAATATTGTAAGCCAGAATTTAGATGAAGGTAGGACGGTCGATAAAAATACAGTAGTTAAACTTGTAGTTAGCCTTGGCAAAGAACCGGAACCAGTATATACACCATCTTATGATAGGGATTCGGATTCGTCAAGTAGTTCATCTAGTTCATCTGGTTCGGGATCATCAAGTCCTTCTAACAGTGGAAGCAGTAGTAAGTCATCTGGTTCGTCTACAAAAAAGAAATCTTCAAGTAAATCAAATGACATTAGCTCTTGGGATTTAGTGAATTAATAAAAAGTCAGTGAGGAGTATTGGGGAGGAAGTATAAGTGAATTTTCAAATTTTTTATTCGGATATAGCCATTATTTGTTATGAATTGATAATAATTATTACTGAGTCCTTTTTTGTTCGAAAATTTTTTAAAGAAGAAAAACAAAATAAACTTTTGGAAATGGAAAGGAATTTGCAAAAAAGAGATGAGATATTAGATAGAAAATTGACGAATGATAAAAGGAGATAAAATATGAGTATTGTATTATCCATTTATTCTCAAAAAGCTTTTAAAGAGGTAATATTGCCAATATTGAATAATGCAGATTATTCTGTTTTTTTAGAAAAAAGATATTTTGATCTTCAAACTGATCTTGTTTTGCAATTGGAAGTTTTGGATGAAAAATGGCATATAAAAACGGATAAAAATTATTTTATTTACAAGAATAAAATTATATATTCGGGAGAAATTTTAAAGAATAAGGATATTTTAACGATTGAAAATAATTATAATGAAAAAATATCCATTATTGTTAAAGAAGCGGATTCTATTTTTCATTCGTTTGATAAGTTATCTATTAAAAATTTGGATAAAATAACTATTGGGAAAAGTATAGAAAATGATATTGTTTATGATTTTTTAAAAACAGTATCAAAGGAACATACTATTATTATGAAAAAAAATGGGGGCTTTTATATTGTAAATAAAAGCCTTAACGGAACATATGTCAATTCTGTAAAAATTGAAACAGAAACACAATTGTTATTTGGTGACTATATTAATATTATGGGATTGCATTTGATTTATTTAGGAGATGTTCTTGCTATAGATAGAGAAGGAAAAGATATTCAAATCAATAGTAACAAATTGGGTTCTTATATACCTGATATGGATGGGACAGTATTATTAAAAAATAATGCTATATCAACAGGCAAATTACTTTATCATCGTGCTCCAAGAAATTACGAGAAACTGGATAGTGGTTCTATAGAAATAGAAGATCCGCCAGAAAAAAATACGGAAAAGCAACCATCTTTAGTTATGGCAATAGGACCCTCTGCAACTATGGCGTTGCCAATGCTCTTGGGTTGTATGATGATGATATATGCATCATCGGTAGAAGGAGGAACTTCGTCTCTTTATATGTATTCTGGCCTTGTTATGTCTTTAGTATCGGCTTTGATTGGGATAATGTGGGCTGTTGCTAATCTCAGATTGCAGAAAAAAGAAGAAAAAGCAAA
>NZ_NFLV01000068.1 GCF_002161065.1 Eubacterium sp. An11
TCATCCCCTGGGTGAGAGCCTTTTATATGATGCTGAAGCGGAATATCCTGTACACAGGCATTACCCGTGCAAAGAAAAAGGTGTATCTGGTGGGGCAATGGAACGCAGTCTGCCAGGCAATCCACACGGATGATGCCGGCAGGCGCAATACAGCACTTGGAGAGCGGATCACCCGTTACTATTATCAGTATCTTCAGGAGCGTGAGCCGGAACAGCTTCGGCTTGCAGTATAAAAAATAATTTCCACTTATAAAGAAAGGCAGGCTATTCCTTATGTAGAGGGATATCCTGCCCTGTTTGCGAAAGGAGCAGATTTATGAACGAATTACTGTATCAGAAAAATCAGGCAGTGGCGGCTTTGAACCGGGTAGAGGGATTTGAGCCTCTGGAATTTGCCCGCACAATCAAACAGGAGGATCAGGAAGACCAGCTTTACCTTGATGTGAAGTACCGGAAACTCTGGTTCCGTCTGGCCTATCCTCTGGGGCGGATCGCCAGTACCATTGTTCGGTTTAACGAAAATATGGCGCTGGCAGAGGCAAGGATCTATCTGAACCATGAAGATGCACCGGAGAACTATATTGCCAATGCTTTTTCTATGAAATTCCGCTCAGAGGATCCGAAGTTTGGAGACAAGTTCCTAGAGATGGCAGAGACTGCCGCCGTGGGAAGGGCACTCTCCGATGCGGGCTTTGGTGTCCAGTTTGCGGACGTAGGAGAAAGCAATGATCCGGCGCAGGTGGATGCGGGGATTCCCGTACCAATGCAGTATCCGGAAGCAGGGATCTCTCCATATGGAGGAGAGCCGGTTTCTACCGGACAGCCTGGCTACAATAGCCAGAATCACTATGCAGGGAATACGCCTGCAGGAAATATGGTGTATCCGGGAAGTACGGCAGAATCCAGCCCCAGCCAGAGCATGATGAACCAATTCTATCATCAGGCACAGGCGCAGGGAAATATGATGGGAGCGTCTGTACAGCCGATGCGACAGCCTGCACCTGTGAAGAACACTCCTCTGGATGGAAACCTTCCTGTGGAGGAGCTGGTGAAGCGCATGACCTATGAACAGGCGAAAGCCGTGGTCATCGGCGGAAAAGGGAAATTCGGCGGGAAATCTATGGGTGAAGTGGCGGTGGAAAGCCCTTCCAGCCTGGATTATTTCGCTTCCAGCTACCGGGGGCATAACAATCTGATCCCGGCGGCAGCCAGGGTTCTTTTGAGCCAGGCACTTCCAAAGGCCGGTTAATCATTAAATACAACTTTCCGCAGTCTTCTTTAGGCTGCGGAAGAAAGGAGGTCGGATCTGGATGTATGATATGACCGGGTTTGATTATGACATCACCGATGTTGCCAACCTTCTGCGGCTGCATAAGCGCCGTGGAAATTACTACGACTGTCCGTTCTGTGGCGACACCAAAGGGCGGCTGAATATCAATCCGGCAAAAAACGTCTTTCGCTGTAACCGCTGTGACAAATCCGGCGGGATGCTGCAGCTTTATGCGGACTTGCATAACCTGACCTACCGGGAAGCAAATGAGGAAATCCGGGAGGCTTTGAATAAAGGGGAATACCGGCAGGTGCGCCAGGCAAAGGTACAGGAAGAAAAGGAAGAGCCTGTGCAGTCGAAGCTGGCGCCACTGGATGAACGGCACCGTACCTATACGGAATTACTGGACCGGCTTCCCCTTTACAGTGTACATAGAGAAAACCTGAGATCCCGGGGCCTTACAATCGAACAGATAAAAGAGCGGCGCTACCGTAGTGTTCCGATGTACGGGCTGCATAAGATTGCAGAGACACTTCAGGAGAGCGGCTGCGTGCTAGAAGGCGTACCGGGATTTTACCGGGATACGGAAGAACGCTGGACGCTGAATTTTAAAACGAAGAACTCCGGATTCCTGGTTCCTGTGGAGTCCATGGACGGAAAGATCCAGGCGTGTCAGATTCGTCTGGACCATCCCAGGGATAACAACAAATATCTCTGGTTTTCCAGTGCGGGCTATCCACACGGTGTTTCCTCCGGAAGCCCGGTTCATGTGATCGGAGATCTGGATGTGGAAAACGTCTATCTGACAGAGGGCGGGCTGAAAGGCTCGATTGCTCATTACCTGTCCGGTCATACGTTTATCTGTCTGGCAGGCGTGAATATGTACCGGAGCCTGCGCCCGGTGTTGGAGGAATTTCAGCGAAGAAAGATGAAATTTCTCTTTGAGGCGTTTGACATGGACAAGAA
>NZ_NFLV01000069.1 GCF_002161065.1 Eubacterium sp. An11
CCGCATCCATGCGGCTTTCAAGAATCCGGGAACAGCTGAGAAAATATCTTAGGAAGGAGGGCTATGACATATGACGGGAAAAGATTTATATGAGGCTATCCATCAATGTGACGACGAATGCATTGAAAAAACAGCGGAAAGGATAGAAAAAAATCTGGAGAAAAGGGATCTTTCCCCGAACGGATGGATCCCCCGCCTGTGGAGACACAGCGCCGCCTTCCGGACAGCGGCCGCTGTCCTGCTGTGTATTGTGATATTGGGAATGAGTATATCGGTCCTGGCAACGACGTCGGATGCCTTCCGGGAATGGCTGTTTGATATGTTTTCCGGCCATGAGGTGACGGAGCTAAATATCGGTGGAGCAGATGGTACGAAAGAGCCAGGTGATACAGACGGCACAGACGGATACAGAACGAATGCGACAGACAGCGGACAAGATAGTTCAAAGAAAAGCAGCGGCGAGACCAGCCAGCCGGATATCCCGGCGGATGAGAACCACAGAATTTCGCTGAAAGATAATATGCTTGTGTTCGGAGATAAGGAAACGGTTGTAGCAGAAACCTATTACGACGATAAGACAGAAAATGTGAGGATTGGCCGCATATATGGGGTGCAGGGAAATGGTTTGAAAGAACTGCCGGTGCATTCCTTCCAGGGTGAATATGATGGCGTGCCTTTTTCCTTTGAATATGCGATTTGTCATCAGGAAATCCATGGCTTTAATCTGGAAGGAGCCATAAATGAGGTTTTTTCTTACTTCGATGGAAAATCCGTTTATCTACAACTGTCGGATGATGGAGAAGATTATAAAGAATGTATCGCAAAACTGAATCTGGAAACCGGAGAAATGGAGAAGCTGTCCGGTGATAACGTATATGCGGACTGTACGATGTCACCCGGAGGAAAAGTAATCTTATGTAATTACCGGGCAGATGGATACTGGACCGTTTTTGATCTTAAAGAAAAAACGGAGAAAAAGATAGAAGCAATCAATGCTTATGCCCGAGGTGACGAAATAGAATTTCTTGATGATACCACGATTCTTACTTTTGGTGAAGATTTGGTGGAAAAAACGGATGACGGAATCCGGACACAGGCGCAGACCTGCAAAGTGGATCTTCGCACCGGTCAGGTACTGGAAACCTATCCGGGATATGGGGAAGCAGATATGGAGTGGAACAGTTCTGTGAAAAAGAATACCCTGGAGCTCACCAATATTGTCACGGGAGAAACATTTTCTATTGAAGGAGCTGACAAAGAAACAGATTTTCTGGGAAACGCAGGAGATTATGCGATGTATGGTGATAAGGAGGAAAACAATTCGCCATATTTTCTGGTAAATCTGGCAAAGAAAACTTTTATGAAAATTGATGTGCCACAGGAAATGCATTTTGATGTGGAAATGTATCTGGCAGGTGCAGAGAAAAAACTTCTGCTGGCCAATGAAACGGAAGCGTATATTGTGGATGTGAGCGAGTTGGAGTGAAATAAAATTCATTTATGACAGTAAATGTATAATTTTCAGTTTTGATTTATCGAATTCCATAGGTTTAAAGTGCACATTCAGACATCACGGAGGTGAGGAGATGGAGGATAAAGAGATCATCGCTTTATACTGGGAGCGGTCAGAGAGAGCAATCGAGGAAACGGATATCAAGTATGGAAAGTTGTGCCGCAGCCTGTCCATGGGAATCGTGGACGACAGGCGGGACAGCGAGGAGGTCATCAATGACAGCTGGCTGGCAGTATGGAATACGCTGCCGCCGCAGTGGCCGAAGTTTTTCAAAGCGTATGTGTGCCGGATTGTCAAAAATCTTTCTCTGAAAAGGTTTACCCACGACCATGCATTGAAAAGAAAATGTATGTACGAGCAGTCGCTGGAAGAGCTGAACGACTGCGCGGGCCGTGGAGCGGCTATTGACGATGCGGTGATGAAGGAAGAGCTGGTAAAAGCGGTCAATCGGTTCCTGGGAGAGCTTTCGGACAATAACCGGGATATCTTTCTGGAGAGGTACTGGTTTGCCAGCTCGCTGGAAGAAATCGGAGAGCGGCACGGCATTTCAAAGAAAACCGCATCCATGCGGCTTTCAAGAATCCGGGAACAGCTGAGAAAATATCTTAGGAAGGAGGGCTATGACATATGACGGGA
>NZ_NFLV01000007.1 GCF_002161065.1 Eubacterium sp. An11
TACAGCATATAGCTTATCTTCAACAGATATTTTCTTTTTAGGCATAAAATATACTCCCTCCTAAGTGACAAGTTTTTATTATTTCACTTGTCTACCCAGAAGGGAGCATATCACAATGCTGTCCGTCCAGATTGCATCGGCTCCCTGTTATTTGCCCCTCTGAGGGCTGATGTTTTATAATTTATTTCTTCATTTTAATTTATTCCTTCATTTTCATCCGCTTGATCACTTTCAGCCTGGTAAACTCTTCTCTGTCCTTCTCCTCCAGCGCGTTGGTGATCGTATAAACCAGCGATGTGTACATTGGAATCGTAATATTCTGCAGCGCGTTGGCGCGCTTCTGGGTCTTTTTAATATTGGTGGCCAGACGGTAAGCCGCGTTCTCCACCATGGACAGTTTGATGGTCAGATCTTTCACCTTTCGAAACGCCTCTTTTGCCACATCAATGGATTCATGGGTTGTGCTGAACGCATAGGTAGGCATGCCGGCGTCCGGCGTGTATTTCACATGGGGGATCTCCGTTCCCATGATACTGCGCACCTGGATGGTGATGGAATTTTCGATGGGAACCGTGTAGGCCAGCTGTTCCACCATGCTGATGCCGTTTTCGATATTGGCTCTCTGAAGGCACTGATAGGCATAGGTAAACGTGGAATCTATCTCCTCCTGAATGCTCCTTGCCTCGTCGATCAGATCCATCAGCTCCCGGATGAGGATATTTCGCTTCCGGTCCATAAGATCATAGCCCTGTCTGGCAAGGGCCAGCGAATTCTTCGCCAGCATCAGATTACCTTTGGTGGGAAATGTACGTGGATCCATAAAATCCCTCCTTTACTCTTCCGGCGCCGGTTTGTAGTATTTATCAAGAAGCTTTGTATCCACCCGGTCCAGTTCCTCCCGCGGCAGTTTTCCGAGAAGCTCCCATCCAAGATCCAGGGTTTCTTCCATGCTTCGGTTTTCTTCCGGTCCCTGGCCGATATATCTTTCCTCAAATTCTTTTCCGAATTCCAGATATTTTTTATCAATAGGCGACAGCTCATCCTCACCGATGACGGAGGCCAGATTTCTGGCGTCTCCCACTTTGGCGTAAGCGGAGAAAAGCTGATTGGCCAGATCCTGATGGTCTTCCCTGGTATATCCCTCGCCGATGCCGTCTTTCATCAGACGGGACAGGGACGGCAGGATATTGATCGGCGGATAAATGGACTGGCCGTTTAACGGACGATCCAGCACGATCTGTCCCTCAGTGATATAACCGGTCAGATCGGGAATCGGGTGCGTGATATCATCGTTCGGCATGGTGAGAATCGGCAGCTGGGTCACAGAACCATCCACACCCCGCACGATGCCTGCCCGCTCATAGATGGCGGCCAGCTCACTGTACAGATACCCCGGGAAACCTTTCCGGCTGGGAATCTCTCCCTTGGAGGAGGATACCTCACGCATGGCCTCGGCAAAGGATGTCATATCCGTCAGAATGACGAGGATATGCATGTGCTGTTCAAAGGCCAGATATTCCGCGACGGTCAGAGCCACCTTCGGCGTGATGAGACGTTCCACCACCGGATCGTTGGCCAGGTTTAAAAACATCGCCACATGGTCCGCCACGCCGCTTTCCTCAAAGGTCTGCCGGAAGAAATCCGCCACGTCATGTTTAACGCCCATGGCGGCAAATACGATGGCAAACTCCTCGTCGGAGTCTTCGCCCAGAGACGCCTGTTTTACAATCTGGGCAGCCAGCTGATCGTGAGGCAGACCGTTGCCGGAAAAGATCGGCAGCTTCTGTCCCCGGATCAGGGTGGTCAGTCCGTCGATGGCGGAGATTCCGGTGTGAATATAGTTTCTCGGGTATTCCCGGCAGACCGGGTTTAACGGCAGACCGTTGACATCTCTCTTCAGGGTGGAGACAATGGGGCCCAAGTCATCGATGGGCTGTCCGATACCGTTGAAGGTCCGCCCCAGCATATCCGGAGACAGCGCGATCTCCATGGGATGACCGGTCAGTTTTGTGTGGGTGTTGGTCAGAGACATATTTTCTGTTCCCTCAAACACCTGAATGACCGCCTTATCTTCATAAAGTTCCACAATTCGTCCGATTTTCCTCTCGGAGCCATCTATGACAAATTCAACGATCTCATCAAAAAACGCATCCTGCACGCCTTCCAGCACGACCAGAGGGCCATTGATACTGCTTAATCCTAAATATTCAATTGACATACCGGTCCCTCCTTATGCATTCTTCTCCAGTACCCGCTGATAAAATGCGTCGATATCCCGGCGGTACTGCGCAAACATTTCCAGACGGTCATTTGGCACATCGTACTTGATAGCAATGACCTTGTCGAATATTTTTTCTTCTTTGAGCACAGACATCGGATGTCCCATGGACACCAGTGTCCGCGACAGTTTATACAAATATAAGATGGTATCCATCATCAGGAACTGCTTTTCCATGGAGACGCAGGTATCGTCCTTATGAAAGGCATTCTGCTGCAAAAATCCCAGCCGGATCACCCGGGCGATCTCCAGGATCAGTTTCTGATCATCCGGCAGCACATCGCTTCCGATCAGTTTGACGATTTCCAGCAGACTGCTCTCCTGATTGAGGAGCGCCATGAGACGGTTTCTGTATTCCACGAACTGCGGCGATACATTGTCCCGGTACCACGGACTCAGATCGTTCAGGTATTCGCTGTAGCTGGTAAGCCAGTGAATGGCCGGGAAATGTCTTGCGTAGGCGAGACTTTTATCCAGTCCCCAGAAACAGCGGACAAACCGTTTGGTGTTCTGTGTGACCGGCTCAGAGAAATCTCCTCCCTGGGGAGAAACCGCTCCGATGATGGTGACGGAGCCGTTGGTTCCGTTGAGATTGTGCATCATGCCGGCTCTCTCATAAAAGGCTGACAGCCGGGAAGCCAGATACGCCGGAAACCCTTCCTCCGCCGGCATCTCCTCGAGACGTCCGGAAAGTTCCCGGAGCGCTTCCGCCCAGCGGGAAGTGGAGTCCGCCATAATGGCCACGTCATAGCCCATATCCCGATAATATTCCGCCAGGGTCAGACCCGTGTAAATGCTTGCTTCCCGGGCCGCCACCGGCATGTTGGAGGTGTTGGCGATCAGTGTGGTCCGCTCCATCAGCGGCTGCCCGCTCCGCGGGTCCGTCAGCTCGCTGAACTCCTCCAGCACCTGTGTCATCTCATTGCCCCGCTCTCCGCAGCCAATATAAATAATGATATCCGCATCGGCCCATTTGGCGATCTGATGCTGCATCATGGTCTTTCCCGTGCCAAATCCTCCGGGAATGGCCGCCGTGCCTCCCTTGGCGATGGGAAACATGGTGTCCACGATCCGCTGCCCGGTCACCAGCGGCACCGAGACCGGAAACCGGTGATGGCAGGGCCTTGCGGTCCGGATCGGCCAGTGCTGGGTCATGGTAAGATTTCGCTCAGACCCGTCCGACATCCGGAGAACCACCAGAGTCTCATCAATGGTATACCCGCCGTCCGGCACCACATCGGTCACCGTACCTTCCAGGTCCGGAGGAACCATACATTTGTGAACGATGGCCCGGGTCTCCGGCACCTCCGCGATGATATCCCCACCGTGGAGATACTGTCCTTTTTCCACCGTGATATGCGTCTCCCATTTCTTCTGACGATCCAGGGAATCCACGCTGACACCGCGGGTAATAAAAGCTCCCGCCGAATCGGCAATCCGCTCCAGCGGTCTCTCGATACCGTCAAATATATTATTGAGGATCCCCGGCGCCAGGGTGACTGACACAGCGTTGCCGCTGGCCACCACCTCTTCGCCCGGGCGGAGACCTGTGGTCTCCTCATATACCTGCACTGTCGTCCGGTCTTTATCGAGGGCAATGACCTCTCCCACCAGCTTCTGGCTGCCGACATAAACCATCTCCGCCATGCGGAACCCGGTATTTCCCTTCAGATAGACGACAGGGCCGTTGATTCCATAGATTGTTCCGGTCTTAAGCAACGCCGTCACCTCCCAGTAAAAACTTCTCATACTCATCCCGCAGCTGTGTCAGGAAAGAATGATCGATCAGAATATTCCGGCTGTGGATCACTGCCCGCACTCCCCCGATGAAATCCTCTTTACTGATCGTCAGAGACACACCGGTCATCGCTTCCAGCTCCCCGCGTTTTCCCTCATCAGATGCGTTAATGTATATGGTCACCAGATCATCACCGGCGTATTTCTCGGCCTGCCGGATACATTTCACCAGAAATTCATCATATTCTTTTGTCTTCATATATGCATCGACCATCTGTCTGGCCTCATGAAATATCTTATCCTTAAGCTCCTGCTGTACTTTTCCCCGTCGTCTCTTCTGCTCCAGCTGATACTTTGCCCTGGTCTGATTCAATGCCAGTTTCGCCTTTGTTTTTTCTTCCATGATCCGGAGCTTCGACTGATGCATCGCCTCTTTTTTATGGTCCGCCAGTTCTTTCTCCAGCATCTCCCGGTGGGAATCTATGATGGCGTTTCCCTCCGCCCGGGCCTGCTCCATGGACGAGGTCTGCAGATGCGCAATTTTTTCTTCCAAAGTCAAGAGGAATCCCTCCTTATCGTTTAAAATGTATGATGATACATCCCCGTTTTCACAGCTTCAGCCCGATGGCTTCAGTGATATAGGATGTGATAAAGTCTTTCTTCCTTCCGGTTCCGTGCCGGTCCGGTATCTCCACAAGCAGCGGTAATTTCCGCTCCAGACGAAAGGTATCAATGATATCCGGAAACTCCCTTCCGAACTTCTCCGTCAGCAGAACGATACCGACACTTTTGTCCGCCAGCACACTTTCCAGCGCTTCCCGGAGTTCTTCTCTCTCATGGACGACCACGCCGTCCACGCCTGCCAGACGCATACCTGTATATGTGTCCACGTTATCGCTGATGAGATACATTTTCATAGATATCGCCTCCTTCGTGCTCCATGCTCATGCGGGAGCGGCTCTGTTCCGCCCGCTGCCGTATACTGTAACACCTCGGATTGCTCCGCACTTCGTGCTCCATGCTCATGCGGGAGCGGCTCTGTTCCGCCTGCTTCCATATACTGTAACACCTCGGATTGCTCCGCACTCTGTGCTCCCGCAATCCTCCCCACATTCGCATTCCCGCACTTCGTGCTCCATGCTCATGCGGGAGCGGCTCTGTTCCGCCTGCTTCCATATACTGTAACACCTCGGATTGCTCCGCACTCTGTGCTCCCGCAATCCTTCCCACATTCGCATTCCCGCACTTCGTGCTCCATGCTCATGCGGGAGCGGCTCCCAAAGTCCTGCTTTTTCACGCCAGCGTGAAAGCATGACTTTCTGGAGCCTGGTGTTACAGATTACCAAGGATCATAAAGGAGATGATCAGACCGTACAGGCAGACACCTTCCGCCAGGCCTACGAAAATCAGCGATTTACCAAGGATGCTGGAATCTTCGCTCAGAGCTCCTAAAGCTGCGCTGGCCGCGCTGGCCACAGCGATTCCGCCGCCGATACAGGAAAGGCCGGTTACCAGGGCCGCCGCCAGATATCCAAGACCGGTGGCAAGGCCTGCGGAGGATGCGGCTGCTGTCTCTGCGGCTTCTACCGGATGTCCACTGAACATCACCGCCATGGCGATGAGCAGGGTTCCAAAGAAGAATACCGTGTTGACGCCCAGCGTCCGTTTATAACGTTTTTTACATTTCTCTCCCAGATAAAAATAACAAAACGGAAGAACAATACTTAAGAGTAAGGCTGCGATTAATACGATCTTAGTTGCTACTGTCATGATATAGGACCTCCTACTTTTTATTGGTTTTCTTATTGGTATATGGAGTAAAGGCATGGCCGCTGCCCTTGTAAAAACGGCTGAACATTTCATAATATTCCAGTCTCAGCACCTGGATGCCGACGATCAGTCCCTCAAATCCGCAGACAAAGAGGTTGCCGAAGATCACACCGATCCAGTTGGGATTACCGCTTTCCGCTCCTGCCAGCTGCAGCACCACTTCCATGATGGCGGCATGGCTGACGGCAAACGCCCCGATACGGATGAAGGATATGGTGTTAGAAAAATAGCTGAGCAATGTCTCAAACATTTCAAAAAAACCTTCCACCAGAAACATTGCTTTGCTCTCTTCCATTTTTCCGGTCTGCCTCCGTATGAGACGGGTCAGCGGCTCCTTAAATAAAATGAGCAGGAGCGGAATCCCGAACATCACTGCCATAACGATTCCCGCCGGCAGCGGATTGCCTGTTAAGAACAAAACAATCGTAACTACAACCGCCACATAAAAGACAAGTCCCGCCACCCCGTTGGCATCGAACCAGGCGCCGCCGATATCTTTATCCCGCAGAGCGTTGATGATATGGAGCACCATGGCCAAAATGATCAGAAACATTCCAAAGGCCACCGCCACCACAAACACCGTGTTAAGCTTTCCCAGGAAAGGCAGCGTGGTCATGTTGTCGATGGGCCGGATCCAAAGGGGTTTTATGATATTTTCAAATCCAAAGATACTGCCGAATACAAAACCAAAAATCGTGGAGAACACTCCCGCCGTGGCGATGATACCTGCCAGCGGCGCTTTCTTAAAATGATAAATCAGAGCCCCTCCGATGAGCAGGAGGAGTCCCTGCCCCACATCGCCGAACATGATACCAAAGATCAGAGAGTAAGTAATCCCTACAAACAGAGTCGGATCCAGTTCATTGTGAGCCGGAAGTCCGTACATCTGCACAAACATTTCAAAAGGTTTGAAAAGTTTTGGATTCTCCAGTTTCGTCGGCGGCTCGCCAAAATAGGCGTCATGATCGTCTTCCACCACCACAAAAACCTTATCATCGTCCTGAATCTCCTTTTCAAACTTTTCCACATCGTCCTCCGCCATCCATCCGCAGAGAATATAGTAATCTTCCTTATTATCTTCCATGCGGGCCGCCAGTTTGCGGACATCAAAGTTATTGGACAGCTCTTCCAGACGATTTCTGGCGGCAATGAGCTGCGGGGCTCTGTTCTGAAGCATTTCCCCCGCCTGTTTATCCAGATCGTCAAGCTCCCGGGCAATCTTATCCGCCTCCCTGTCCAAAGAGCGGTAAGCCTGCTCCGGTGTCCCCTCGAATTCATCTTTCAGCTCGATTTTCTCAAAATGCAGAGACCGGAATACAGCATCCACTTTCTGGGACTCTGCCGGCGCCACAAAATACGCGCCGTACACATAGCTGTCATCCCGCTGGCCCTCCACAAAAATCGCACCCAGATCGTCCATCAGATATTTTTGCATTTTCTGATAAAATTCAACGGCAATGCGCCCGAAGCGATAGACGATATATTTATAATGAAGTACTTTATGCAGATTGCAGTCCAGAGGACGGAAAGGAGCGATCACCCGCTGTTTTGCCCGGATCTCATCGCTGCGTTTTTTTAATTTTTCTTTTTTCTCCTGCACAGACTGATAGTCTTCTCCTGCCTTCCGCACCACCTCAAACATATCGTCAAGGCCCATGGATGTATCCGGCTCCACACTTTCCGCATCGGGAAGATACCCGACATATTCCTCCGCTTTTTTGAGAACATCGCGGTAAGGATTGATCTCCATAAAGGGCCTCAGATTATCCACGGTCTTAAGCTCTGACAGAGCCGATTCCAACTGTATCTCGTATCGGGAAAGATACAGATCCGTCACCCGGTCAATATCATTCCGGGGCCCGGATATATTTACAAACTTCATCTTTACAATCATTGTGTTCTACCTCCCACGTATGCCAGCGTCTCGCCAGGGCTCAGACTGTACCGTACACATTCCATGGCTGTCGTCAGCTTATTGATTTCTTCCTCTTTCAGGAAGAGATACGTGTTCACCGCCGCAATGGAGTAGGGGCTCCGCCTTCGGTCCACAGTATACAGATAATGCAGACAGTCCGCATACATCTGTTCAATGGTCAGATTCTGGTGGAAATTATAATGGCGGGCGTAGGTTGTTTTGTCCACCACCGCCTGAAATTCATTGAGTCCCGGCGCTTCCACCATCTCTTTGACACTGTCCGTGGACAGCTTATAATGAATGGGAATCAGCAGCAGATAAATATCGGCGGGCTTCATATTATAGTATTTCTTCGCCCTGTAAATCCATTGCATGTTCAGCATATCAATCTTGGAACCGCAGTCTCTCATAAAAAGCTCCAGATCTCCTTTTTTTAACACTTTCTTTTGTTCCTTCCATATAGAAGTAAAATAATAGAGATTCAATGTCAGGTCATAATCATAAAGCGTCACGTTCTGCGAATCCTTCAGCTTATTCAGCGGCTCATAATACTCCGTTCCCTTTAAATTCTCCACCAGCTCATCCGTAGTCCGGGACGTGATCAGCTTCTCAATAGAAATCTGGGAATACCGGTCAAAAAACGGCTGTTTGTATGCCAGGTCAAACGGCTGTTTATAACGATTTATGACGATCCTCAGACAATAATTGATCAGATCGATCTCATAAGATTTCATGATCAGCTTCATAAATCGTCTCTGCTTCTGTCCGCTGAACCTGTAGAGTTTTGTATAATCATGATACAGCGACTGCACCAGAACCTTCTCGATATTTCCCCGGTGGATCTGCTCCTCCTCCAGCGTGTCAAGCACATCGGCATACGCCGTATTTTTTTTCAGATATTCCACAATTTCCGGCACGCTCCCAAGACCGGCAATGATCTCAAACTGTTTTGGTTTGAGCAGCTTGCCCTCCATGGCCCGTACCTTGGTCACGATCCCGCTGTAAGCAAGTAAATTTCCCATAGGCTACACCTCGGTAATCCGTTTTAAAATATTCCTGGCATACTCCGTATGCCGCTCCGAGTACTCCTGACGCAGAGCCTGAATCTCTCTGCCGCCGGCGCCATTCCCGCCGTCAAGAATCTCCGAGGAATCCCGGTCCAGTTTATCACGGATGGCCTGGATACGTTCCCTGGTCTTCTCAGAAAGCTCCGCATCAAAATTCCGGCGCTTCTCGTCATATTCTTTGTCCAGAACCGCCTTTTCCTCCTCGGCGTGTTCCACAATGGAAGACGCAGTCTCCTCAATTTCTGTCAGTCTGTTGATGATTGAGTCCATAGCAACCCTCCTGTTCATGACAATATTGTGTTTTTGAATAACATATTCTATTCATAAATAGACACAAATAGCCCCGCGCCGTCCCGCGAACGCAAGGTAAAAATAACCAAATTCATACTAAAAAATATTCCAACTTTCGTTAGTATAGCACAATTTATTTGAAACCACAACAGAGGAAATTCTTTCAATACCTAAGAACCGGCAAAGAATAAAAGGCCTCGTCCAATGAAATATTTCATAAAATAAAAAAAACTGCCGCAAAAGCAAACTGCATAAAATATCAAATGTATTTCTGATATTTTTACAGACAGCATGCTTTGCAGCAGTCTTTTATTCTTTATCTGTTGTGAATCGTATTCCCGCCGAGGGAGACGATTCCTTTCCTCGTCTTCAGAGACAGCTTCTGTTTAGTAAGCCTTTCCGAAGTATACCTCACATTTTGCCGGTTTGCCGCAGTGTACACACACATCGGAATGTTTTTCCTGCTCAAACGGCATACAGCGGGTGGTAGCACCGGTTTCTTCCTTGATGGCTTCCTCGCAGGCTCTGTCACCGCACCACATAGCACGGATGAATCCCTGCTTCGTATTTAAGAGATCCTGGAACTCATCCCAGTTGTGAGCCACATGGGTGTTGGCATCCAGATGCGCTTTCGCTTTATCATACATATCTTTCTGCATTTCTTCCAGAACCTCGCCCAGTCTTACCGGCAGCTCGTCGATGGATACCACAATCTTTTCGCGGGTATCACGGCGGACAATAACCGCCTGGTTCTTCTCGATATCCTTCGGACCAATCTCAATACGGGTCGGGATACCCTGGATCTCCTGCTCGCTGAACTTCCATCCCGGGGACTTGTCAGAATCGTCCACTTTCACGGAGTAATCACCTTTCAGCATATCGCGGATCTCAAACGCCTTGTCAAGCACGCCTTCCTTCTTCTGCTGAATCGGAATGACCATCGTCTGTACCGGAGCGATCCTCGGAGGGAGAACCAGTCCGCTGTCATCACCATGTACCATGATGATCGCGCCGATAATACGGGTGGACATACCCCAGGAAGTCTCATAAACCGGAGAAAGCTTATTCTCTTTGTTAGCATACTGGATACCGAAGGCTTCCGCAAAACCAGAACCAAAGTTATGACTGGTACCGGACTGCAGCGCCTTTCCGTCGTGCATCAGCGCTTCGATGGTGTAGGTAGCTTCCGCACCGGCAAACTTCTCCTTCTCGGTCTTCTTTCCTTTTACTAATGGGATCGCCAGAATCTCCTCGCAGAAATCAGCATACACATTGAGCATCTGCTCTGTTCTCTCCTCTGCCTCTTCCGGAGTTGCATGGAAAGTATGTCCTTCCTGCCATAAGAACTCTGCGGAACGTAAGAACGGACGGGTAGTCTTCTCCCAGCGAAGCACAGAACACCACTGATTATATACCACCGGCAGATCTCTGTGAGAATGTACAATGTCTTTCACATGATCGCAGAACAGAGTCTCAGAAGTCGGACGGATACATAATCTCTCTGACAGTTCTTCCTCTCCTCCCTGCGTTACCCATGCCACTTCCGGCGCAAAACCTTCCACATGGTCTTTCTCTTTCTGGAGAAGATTCTCCGGAATCAGCATCGGCAGATATACGTTCTCCACGCCGGTCTCCTTAAATCTTCTGTCCAGCTCTTTCTGAATATTCTCCCAGATCGCATAACCTCTCGGACGGATGATCATGCATCCTTTTACATTAGAATAAGATACCAGTTCTGCCTTGGTCACTACATCCGTGTACCACTGGGCAAAATCCTGGTCCATTGGAGTAATCGCTTCCACAAGCTTCTTTTCTTTGGCCATAATTCTTTCCTTTCCTGCACTCTCTTTTATTTGTCAATAACCGTTAAATTATCACATAAAATATACCGATTTATTTTAGAATACACACGGATTTTTGTCAATAAGAATCCTGCAAAGCAGGATTCTTCACCTGCGGCGGGTCGCGAAAGCGACATCTTCCAATCCGCCGCAGTGCGATCCTCCAGGAACATTTTTTATTTCACAGGGATGCAATTTCCTGTGAAATAAAAAAAGGAGACATTAATATGCCTCCACATCCATCAGCTCAAACGCCTCACCCCGGGGCTCTGTTTTGAAGACCAGCTCCTCACCGGTTACAGGATGATGAAATGCCAGCCTGGTGGAATATAAACCAAGCTGCATATATTTCTTCTTTGTCTTTTGATATTTCGGGTTATATTTGGTATCCCCGTACAATCCGATCCCCCGGGAAGCAAACTGTACCCGGATCTGATGATGCCTTCCTGTATATAAAATAACCAGCACCCAGGAAAGGATACCGTCGCGGGTCTCAATCTGATCGATCATCTCATAGTCAAGCACCGCGTGTTTTGCTCCCTTCGTGCCCGCCGGAACCACCTTGGTGGTGTTAGTTTTCCCGTCCCGCAGCAGCATATCTTCAAAAGTTCCAAACTCTTCCGGCAGTGCGCCGCAGACCACTGCCTGATAGCATTTTTCAAATTCATGATTTTGAATCTGTCTGCTCAGCTCCGCCGCTGCTTCTTTTGTCTTCGCAAACACCATCAGACCTCCCACCGGACGGTCCAGTCGATGTACTGCCGTGAGATACGGTTCTCCGTCTCCCTCCTGCTTCTCAAAAAGATAATGCTTTAAATATGTTTCCACATCTACATTTCCGCTGGTATCCGACTGTACCGGCATTCCCGCCGGTTTCTCGCATACCAGAAGGCTGTCATCTTCAAACACAATGGGAATCTTCTTCTTTCCAAGCATCCTGACACCTGTTTCTCTCTCCAGAGAGAAAATACCTTTCTTTTTCAAATATTCTTTCTGACTTATTCTCCCCCCTGAACGGGGAAAACAGCCATTCTGTGCTGTTTCCCGCATCAGAAAAGCTGTTGTGTTACTCTGCTCCCTGTACTCTGATGGAACCGGACATCTGAAACCGGTATCCAGCCCCCCACACAGTCTCGATGAGATTAGAAGCTCCTGCGTATTTCTCAAGCTTCTGCCGGATCTTTTTGATATGTACTGTCACCGTTGCCACATCTCCGATGGAATGCATTCCCCAGACTTCCCGGAATAGTTCCTCTTTGGAAAATACTCTGTTGGGATGGGAAGCTAAAAATACAAGTAAATCAAATTCTTTTGTGGTAAATGCAATTTCCTCTCCGCATACAGAAACCCTTCTCGCTGTCCTGTCAATCCGGATCTGATCCAGGACAATGCAGTCATTCTTCTGGTTTCCCTTTTTGACCAGCCGATTATACTGGTTCAGATTCGCCTTCACCCTCGCTATCAGTTCATTGGGAGCAAAAGGTTTGGTCACGTAATCATCCGCTCCCACTCCCAGACCTCTTACTTTATCGATCTCACTGCCTCTGGAAGAGACGATGATGATCGGTATATCCCGCCGGCTCCGAAGTTCTCTGCATAATTCGAATCCATTTAAATCATCCAGATTCAATTCTGTGATCACCAGATTAATATCATCCTGCAAGGCTCTCTGAAATCCGGATACGCCACTCTTTTCAATTGTCACTTTATAAGAATTAATCTCCAGATAATCGCGTTCCAGCTCTGTTGCGGAAGTATCATTATCGATAATTAAAATATGTTCCATAATATTGTCTCCATGCACCTTGCTTTCATTTTTCCTGCAATTCCCGGCAACACAGTATATTATAACATATCATCCAACTTTTTTCTTCTGAATTTTCATAATTTGTTTATTCATTTTCCGCATTCATCGCACTATTTTGCTATAATTTCCGAAATTAGTATCTTTTTTTGTATAATTAAATCAGACAATTTATAAAACGCCGGAACACCTTTTTATCGGAACCTTCGCATGGACTCTCCGGACCTTCCTCTTCATCTCTTTTTTATTTCCCGGCAGTATTGGATCTGTCACTCCTGTAGCGCAAAATATAAGACAGCAGTTCATGGGCCGCCTCATCTTTTGTCAGAAGCGGCAGCGCCTTCTCCTCTTTCTCTGTAATGATCGTGATCAGATTAGTGTCGGTGGCAAATCCCGCTCCGGCATCTTTTAAATTATTAGCCGCAATCATATCGAGATTCTTTTTGTCCAGTTTTTTCCGGGAATTCTCCAGCATATTCTGAGTCTCCATGGAAAAACCGCAGATGACCTGATCTTCCCGGCGGTGCCTGGCCACATATCCGAGAATATCCTGTGTTCTCTCCAGTTCAATACTCATTTCACCGTCAGACTTTTTCACCTTTTCTTCGCTGACCTGGGACGGACGGTAATCCGCCACTGCGGCAGATTTGATCAAAATGTCCTGAGCGTCCAGATTATCACGGACTGCCTCAAACATTTCCTGAGCGGTGGTCACCGGTATGGTGCGGACAAACGGAACCGGAGCAAGGGCAACCGGACCGGATACCAGAGTGACATCCGCTCCCCTCTGCATCGCATTTCTGGCAATGGCATATCCCATTTTGCCGGAAGAATGATTCGTGATATAGCGCACCGGGTCGATGGATTCCTGGGTCGGCCCCGCCGTCACCATAATCTTCAGACCTTTCAGGTCTTTCTCGCGGGCCAGATCCCGCAGAATATACTGATAGAGGGTCTCCGGCTCCGGCATCTTGCCGGCTCCCGTATCACCGCAGGCAAGATAGCCCACCGCCGGGTCCACAATCTCATATCCATATTTTTTCAATATTTTAAGATTATCCTGCAGAATTGGATTCTCATACATATGCGTATTCATGGCAGGAGAAAAAATCACCTTGCTGGAACAGGCCATGATGGTTGTAGTCAGCATGTCATCCGCAATGCCATGGGCCACCTTGCCAATGACATTGGCAGAAGCCGGCGCAATCATCATCAAATCCGCTTTCTGCGCCAGAGACACGTGTTCCACCTGAAATTCAAAATTCCGGTCGAAGGTATCCACCAGACATTTATGATTGGTCAGCGTCTCAAAAGTAATCGGATTGATAAAGTTCGTTGCGTTCTTTGTCATAATCACATGCACATCACAGTGTGCCTTCACAAGCATGCTTGCCAGATTGGCAATTTTATAGGCAGCAATGCTGCCTGTCACTCCTAATACGACTGTTTTTCCTTTTAACATCTTTTCTGCATTCCTTTACTTCAAATCATTCCATATCGCACAGACGGCCATGCTTTTCGTAGCTGGTAATGCGGTGAACGGCATTTTTGTCATCCACAAAAACAACCGTCGGCTTATGTTCTCTCGCTTCCTCCGGCGTCAGATCTGCATAGGCCATGATGATAATCTTATCATGGACGCTGACGCATCTTGCCGCAGCGCCGTTTAAGCACATAACGCCGCTTCCCCGTTCTCCGGCGATGGTATATGTTTCAAAACGATTTCCATTATTGATATCTACAATCTGGACCTTTTCATATTCTAAAATTCCGGCGGCGTCCAGTAAATCCTCATCCACTGTAATGCTGCCCACGTAATCAAGCTCCGCCTGAGTTACGGTGGCGCGGTGGATCTTTGCTTTTAACATATTGATCTGCATGAATATTCCTTTCCGCCATGCACCTCGATTCGCTTTGCTCATCTCGGTCAGGGCATTCGCCTTCTCTTCCCTGGCGCATCGGCTCCCGCCATGCACCTCGATTCGCTTTGCTCATCTCGGTCAGGGCATTCGCCTTCTCTTCCCTGGCGCATCGGCTCCCGCCATGCACCTCGATTCGCTTTGCTCATCTCGGTTAGGGCATTCGCCTTCTCTTCCCTGGCGCATCGGCTCCCGCCATGCACCTCGATTCGCTTTGCTCATCTCGGTTAGGGCATTCGCCCTATAGCTCCAGACATATGTCTCGCCCTTTCGTGCAAGCACGAGGGCTAGCCATATGCCCGTAGCTGCATGGCTCATTATACAATAAAGTTATCAATCAGTCTAGTTTTTCCGATGTAGACGGCGATGGCGGCCAGGGTTGGAGACTTAACGGTGTCCACCGGCTGCATGGAGAGTCCGTCCACGATTTCTACATAATCGATGCGGGCCAACGGCTCGGATTGTATTTTTTCTGTCATGGCCGCCTTGATTTTGGCTGCATCTGTCTCTCCTTCCCGCACCATTTTCTGTCCGAGGAAGATGGACTGGCTGAGCACCAGGGCCGCCTTTCTCTCTTCTTCGTTCAGGTATGTATTTCTGGAGCTTTTAGCCAGCCCGTCTTCCTCCCGGACAATCGGGCATCCGATGATTTCGATATCCATGTTAAGGTCACGGACCATACGACGGATGATGGCCAGCTGCTGGGCATCCTTTTGTCCAAAGTAGGCTCTGTCCGGTGTGACGATGTTAAAAAGTTTGCTCACCACCGTGCAGACGCCGCGGAAATGGATCGGGCGGCTCTTACCGCAGAGAGTCTTGGACAGCACATCCATATCCACCCAGGTACAGAAATCCGGCGCATACATTTCTTCCGGTTCCGGATGGAAAATCAGATTCACTCCCAGGGACTCGCAGAGTCTGCTGTCCTTTTCCAGATCTCTGGGATAAGACTCCAGATCCTCTGTCGGTGCGAACTGGGTGGGATTCACAAAGATGCTGGTAACCACCCGGTCATTGTCTTCCACCGCCTTTTTGATGAGGCTGGCATGTCCTTCATGAAGATAGCCCATAGTCGGCACCAGACCGACAGTGAGCCCCTCTTTTTTCCAGGCTTTCACCTGTTCTCTTACTTCTTTTATGGTATAAGCGATTTGCATAACTTCCTCCTGCTTTGTTTTACTGACTCTTTTTCACTGTTTCCGCGCCCACAGTCCCGGCGCAGCACATCAATACAGTTTCTCAATTACTTCCTCGTCAATCTTGTAGGTATGTTCTTCTGACGGGAAAGAGCCGTCTTTTACAGCGGCATCGTAATCTTTAAATGCCTGGCTCATGATCTCTCCCACGTTGGCAAATTTGCGCACAAACTTCGGACAGAAATCAGAGAACATAGCAAGCATATCGGCATAGACGAGCACCTGTCCGTCACAGCCGTTTCCTGCCCCGATTCCGATAGTTGGAATAGAAACAGATTCAGAAACCAGTTTTGCCAGCTTCGCCGGAACGCACTCCAGAACCACCGCAAAGGCTCCTGCCTCTTCCACTGCCTTGGCGTCGTCAATGAGCTTCTGCGCAGCTTCCACTGTTTTTCCCTGAACTTTAAATCCGCCGAAAGCATTGATGGACTGTGGAGTCAGTCCCAGATGGGCGCACACCGGGATAGAGGCATCAACGATGGCTTTAATCTGCGGACAGACCACTGCTCCTCCTTCCAGCTTGACAGCTCCGCAGTGGGTCTCTTTCATGATGCGCCCTGCGTTGACCACCGCGTCATAGACCGATGTCTGATAGGACAGAAACGGCATGTCTACGACAACCAGCGCATTTTTTGCTCCTTTTGCCACTGCCTTGCCGTGATGAATCATATCTTCCACCGTCACGGCGATGGTGTCCTCATAGCCAAGCATGACATTTCCCAGAGAATCCCCCACCAGGATAGAATTCACTCCGGCCTCATCCACCAGCTTCGCCGTGGAATAATCGTAGGCCGTCAACATAGAAATCTTTTCTCCTTTTTCTTTCATCTGCTGAAATGTCGTCACTGTGTTCTTCATAATTCAATACCTCCCGAATTCTTTTCCTTTTTCCGGATGCTTTTTCGTATCCGGTACATTTGCTCTGACATTGTCAGACCTCCTGCAGGAGCGCCTCAAGGGCACTGTAATCCCTGTCCGGATTCTTTTGTCCTGCCACAGAAAGCAGTTTTTCTGACAGCAGCGCATACAGCTTCCTGTCCTTCTCCTCAAGACAATTCAGATGCTTCCTCACAGTCTGCACATCTCCCCGTTCCACCGGCCCGGTGAGACTGGAAACACAGCCGTCCGCAAGAACCTTATTGACGTTTCCGGCGATCAGAGGCCGAAGGGCCGCCAACGCGCTTTCCTCATCAAAACCACAGTCCCCCATCAGATCAAGGCTCTCTTTTATGAGAGCAATCACCTGATTGCTGCAGATGGATGCCGCGCAATGATATTTGACCTTATCCGCTGCCCGGATGAGACGTACCGGATTGCCGAAAGACTGGAAGAACTCTTTCACATCTTCCAGATGTCGTTTGTCTCCTTCAATTGTGAAATATGCGTCTGAAAGCTCTTTGTATGAATGGAACCGGTCACTGACCGCAAAGAGCGGATGGATAGAATATCCGAAGGCTCCTCTGTCCGCTATGCCGGGAAAGGCATCCTCTGCAGACAGAGCACCGCTGCAATGACAAATATATTTACCTTCAATGGGAAGTTCCCTGATCTGATTCCACACAGTGGTAATCAGTCCATCCGGAACTGTTAAAAACAGAGCGTCGCTTTTCCTGACCAAATCTTCAAGTTTCTCTTCAAAATCTGTCCCGGCAAAGTCCGCCGCTGTCTCAGCTGCCTTTTTATCGGCATCAAAAAAGCCTGATAAACTCAGGCCATGTAACATAAAATATTTGGCCAGGGAACATCCAACCTTCCCTGCGCCTATAATTCCTGTATGCATCTTATCACCTTACTTTCGCAAAGTGACGCTCCGAGTCTCATTCCCATGGATATAAGCTCAATATTTATCTGTGCTGCACGCGGTATGGTTTCTTCCGAATACCATCCATAAAGCTGCCGTTACAACTATACCATGACCGCCATGCGGTCATGCTGCCTCCGGCGGATGCGCAGCGACTTTCTGCGGTCCCGCAGAAATCGCATTATGCGCAGGTATAATGCCAGCTCTGCGGGCATTATACCATTCCCGGAGCGTTTCGTAAAGGAAAAAGAGGGGAATTTATTGAAATTTTACAACAGATATTTTTCGATGACTTCCGCACATCCGTCATGATCGCAGTCTGCCACCACCACATCGGCCATCGCTCTGATATGCTCTGACGCGTTTCCCATAGCCACTGCCAGGCCGGCCGCCTGCAGCACTTCCCTGTCGTTATCCGCATCCCCCACAGCGATAGTCTCCTCCGGGGAAATATTCAGATGACGGCACAGCGCCAGCAGCCCGGCCCCTTTGTTGACTCCCTCCGCCGTGATCTCGAGAGAAGTCACTTCCGAGTGAACCATGACCACCGGAAGATCTGCCGCTTTGATTCTCTCTTCCGTGATCGCCCGCTCCTCCGTTGTGTGATGATAAATATTACATTTTTCCATGGGTACCGGATGATCCATATAAAACTGATAAATATCCTCACACTGGTCGGCCACCGTCTCAAACATCGGCTTATAGACTCCCATGTAGTAGTCTTCCATCTCCTCCAGCTTGCTTTTCTGCACGATGGAGCGGGTGGAGAGAAAATGAATCATCACATCCTTCTGACGGGCGATTTCCAGAATTTTTTTCATATGCGGAACTGCAATAGCCCGGCGGGCAATGACTTTCTTCTCATGGCAGTCATATACCATGGCACCGCTGGTACAGTCCAGATACCGCACTTCCGGGACCTGATCCAGATATTCGTAAAGCTCCGCCAGTCCTCTTCCGGTGGAGAGCGCGATAATTTTTCCCTCCTTCGCCGCCCGGCGGATCATTTCTTTTGTGGTATCTGATATCTGTTTTCCGGAATTCAGAAGAGTTCCGTCCATATCGAAAGCAGCCAATTTGTATTTTCCCATTTTTTAACTCCTGTTATGTAATGCCAAATTTCTGTAAACAAAAAAGTACTTCCTGCCGCGGAAATCGCTCTCCAACAGCAGGAAGTCTGTTTTCATTATTCAAATTATCATAAGCGGATCAAGAAAGAATCCTGCTTTGCCTTACGCCAGATATGCTTTCAGCATATCCACCTTGTCCAGTTTCTCCCATGGAAGATCCAGATCATTACGTCCGAAATGTCCGTAAGCAGCTGTCTGCTTATAAATCGGACGTCTCAGATCAAGCATTTTAATGATGCCTGCCGGACGGAGGTCAAAATGCTCGCGGATGATATCCACCAGCTTGTCCTCTGATAACTTACCGGTTCCGAAAGTATCTACCATGATGGAAGTCGGCTGTGCCACACCGATAGCGTAAGATAACTGGATCTCACATTTATCTGCCAGGCCGGCTGCCACGATATTCTTTGCAACGTATCTTGCTGCGTAAGCTGCAGAGCGGTCTACCTTTGTACAGTCTTTTCCGGAAAATGCTCCGCCGCCGTGACGGGCATATCCACCGTAGGTATCTACGATGATCTTACGTCCGGTCAGTCCGCTGTCACCGTGCGGTCCGCCGATCACGAAACGTCCGGTCGGATTGATGTAATACTTGGTGTCCTCATCCACCATATCCTGAGGAAGGATGGCGTCGAAAACATACTTCTTGATATCTTCATGGATCTGTTCCTGTGTCACATCCGGATCATGCTGTGTGGAAAGAACCACTGCATCCAGACGGGCCGGTTTTCCATTCTCATCATATTCAACAGTTACCTGTGTCTTGCCGTCCGGACGAAGATACGGCAGTGTGCCGTCTTTTCTCACCTTGGTAAGCTGTCTTGCCAGCTTATGAGCAAGAGCGATCGGGTAAGGCATATATTCATCTGTCTCGTTGGTAGCAAAACCAAACATCATACCCTGGTCGCCGGCACCGATGGCTTCCAGCTCTTCATCGGACATTTTATTCTCCTTTGCCTCCAGAGCCTTATCAACGCCCATGGCAATATCAGGAGACTGTTCATCCAGAGCAACGATGACACCGCAGGTCTCAGCGTCAAAACCATATTTGCCTCTGGTATATCCAATCTCTTTGACTGTATCGCGGACAATCTTCTGAATATCCACGTAAGCATTGGTGGTAACCTCTCCCATGACCAGAACCAGACCTGTGGTCATTGCTGTCTCGCAAGCCACACGGCTCATCGGGTCTTTTTCCATCAATGCATCTAAAATAGCATCTGAAACCTGGTCGCACATCTTATCCGGATGTCCTTCTGTTACGGATTCAGAAGTAAACAACACTCTCTCCATTTTCTTTCACTCCTTAGCTGACCGTTCCGGTCTTAAAAATAAACTTGTTGGCGTCCTTCTCGGAATCCACTTTTTCAATGAGACCGCCGAGAGCACGCAACTTCTCATCAAAACGTTCGTAACCTCTCTGAATATAGCCAATCTGCGTCACCGTTGTATATCCCTCTGCTGCCAGTCCGGCAATCACGAGGGCCGCTCCTGCACGAAGATCCGGCGTCTCCACGGTCGCTCCCGTGTATTTCTCCACACCGGAAATAATCGCCGTATTACCGTCGACCACCTTTATGTTGGCACCCATACGGCGCATCTCCTCCACATAGCGGAACCGGTTCTCAAAAATACTCTCCGTAATAATGCTGGTTCCCTTGGACAATCCCAGGGTTACTGCAATCTGCGGCTGCATATCCGTAGGAAATCCCGGATATGGCAGAGTCTTAATCTGGGTGTGCTTCAGCCGGCGGGTTGCCACGACGCGCACCGCGTCGTCAGATTCCTCAACCTCTGCGCCAATCTCGCTGAGCTTGGCGGATATGGCTTCCAGATGTTTCGGAATGACATTCTTGATCAGAACATCTCCTCTGGTGGCCGCTGCGGCCATCATAAAGGTTCCCGCTTCAATCTGATCCGGAATGATGGAATACTCGGTATCATGAAACTTCTCCACGCCCTTGATTCGAATCACATCCGTTCCTGCACCCTTAATGCTGGCGCCCATGCTGTTTAAGAAATTGGCAACATCCACGATATGCGGCTCCTTGGCCGCGTTCTCAATAATGGTGTTGCCATGGGCCAGCGATGCCGCCATCATGATGTTGATGGTCGCACCGACAGATACCACATCCAGATAAATGTGGCTGCCCCGCAGCTCCTCTGCGTCAACGATGATGATTCCATGCTCAATCTTCACTTCGGCGCCCAGCGCACGGAATCCCTTGATATGCTGGTCGATTGGTCTGCTTCCGATCTCACATCCGCCCGGAAGGACAACCTTTGCCTTTTTATATTTGCCCAAAAGAGCACCAATCAGATAATAGGACGCCCGAATCTTTCTTATATATTCATTATCTACCAGCAGATCTCCGCTGGAATCGATATATTTTCCGCTGATTAAAACTTCATTATCTCCCTTGCGGACCACTGTGGCCCCGATCTGCTCCATAGCCTGGAGCAAAACATTCGTATCTCTGACATTCGGCATATTGTCGATGAGACACTGCCCGTCTGTCATGATGGCTGCCGCCAAAATTCCCAGTGCTGCGTTCTTGGCACCTCCGATTACCACTTCACCAACTAACGGAGTACCACCCTTAATAATATATTGTTCCATTCTCGCACCTCTATATCTATATCAAACCAAAACTAATTATCTGTTTCACTCAATCTCTGCTGGCCGGGCCGGCGTATCTTTCTCTCCCCGGATATGACAATCTGCCCAAACTATGCAGTCAATCTATCAATCCAAAACTCATCATACGGCCTCTGAGACCGTGGTCATATCCTCTGATTTCTTTCCAAAAAGATAAAGCGGAACTTCATCTTCTTCCTCTGTATGAATACACTGTATGAATACAGATACAATCAATAATTCATTATATCAAGAATGTTTCCTTTTGTAAATTCATAATTTAGATTTTGTAAAAACAATACATTTATCTTTTTTTCTTTTTTCTCTTTCTGACAGAATAGCCAAATGTTCCGATAAAATTGCCAATATCACAATAAATCCCGTGGGAATACACAAGCGGATTGGACTTCTCCAGATGAAAAGTTCCTTTCTCATCCATGTAGCGGTCATCCACCGTCACATGAACCACATCGGCAAGAAACATATGATGAGAGCCCAGCTCAAGAACATCTCTGACTCTGCATTCTATGTTCACCGGGCTGTCCTCTATGACCGGAACATTGATCTTGGCCGCTTCCCCCCGGACAAGACCGGTCTCCTGAAACTTGTCCACATCTTTTCCTGAACGGACACCACAGTAATCCACCGCTCTCGCCATGGAGGCCGTGGTCAGATTCACCGCGAATTCGCCGGTTTCTTTCAGCGCTCGGTACGAGTACCTCTCCGGGCGGACAGAAATATAGAGCATGGGCGGATTCGTGCATACCGTGCCCACCCAGGCAATGGTAAGCACATTATCTCTGCCCTCGGCGTCCCTCACTGTTACCAGAACCGCCGGAAGCGGATACAACATATTTCCCGGTTTAAAATCAATCTTTCCCATGCTCTTTTCCTTTCTTTCCTTATCTTAATGCATATTCCCCGGCATTCCGGGTCTGCGCCGCTCCAATTCCGCCTGCCGGGACAGCGGCTGCAGATATTCTCTATATTTATATAGCCTTTCTGATGGCTGCACGGATTTCTTCCAGCTGTGCTTCCTCGGACTCATGCGGCGTCCATGCCAGCTGTACATCATCATCCTTATAACGCGGCATCAGATGCAGATGGAAATGGAATACCGTCTGTCCTGCAATCTCCCCGTTATTCTGAACAAGATTCAGGCCCTCACATCCCAGTGCATCTCTCATGGCACGGGCGATGCAGGTTGCCAGTGAAAACAGCTTGCCCGCTGTTTCTGCATCCAGGTCATAAATATTATCAAAATGTTCCTTTGGAATGATCAGACAGTGTCCCTTCGTCGCCGGATTCACATCGAGAATCACACGGAAATGGCTGTCCTCGTAAACCGTCGCTGACGGAATTTTTCCTCTGGCTATTTTACAAAATAAACAATCATCTTTCATCGTCTCTCACACCTTTCCTTTTTGTCTCTGCTAAATACTGTGAAATGCAGGACCAAAGCCAAAAATCAATGCGGATTCCGGCGGAAGGGAAACCGTCATGGAATATGGCCTGAAATCACACGGCTGCCGGATGACAGCCGGATGCTGATTCACAAAACGTCCTTTTCCTCCAAACTCTGCCGCATCGCTGCTCATGAGCAGCCGGTATCTGCCGAACGCCGGAACGCCGACCCGGTAGGAGATCAATGCTTCTGTATTAAAATTACAGATAAACAGGAAATGTTCCTCACTGGCTGAAGACTTCCTGATAAAACTGATGACGGAAGAAACCGCATCCATTCCATTGACCCATTCAAAAACCTGTTCGCCCTCCCCGCCTTCGTACAGGGACGGGTATGTACGATACATCCTGAGCAGTCTGTGCAGATAGTTTTTGATTTTGTCATCTCTGACATCATCGGAAAGAATCTTCTTTCCCGGTATGCCTGTCAGAAACGCATAAGACAATTTTGCCTCTGATAACATATCATAATAAACCTCCTCCGACTTGTCAATCGAAGTTTGGTACAGGTTGTTCATATTTTTATAATCCAACAAAAGAAGAGAACGTCCCAGCCCGGATTTCTGAAGAGGAAGTGTTAATTTGAAATGATCCCTCCTCCGGCCGGCAGAATCACAGGACAGATATTCATCCAGACTCCATTTTATATTAAAATTCCAGGAAAAATCAAATAACTTATCTTCCATGTCCGACACGGCCCCGTCCGGTCTTATGAGGTTTTGCTCATCGGAAATGATAATGACTCCCGGCGCTTCCTCACGGATCATGCCCATGGCCTGGCGAAGCATCGCTCTCCGGCTCTCCGTATCCAGAGAAACCTTCGTTTCTTTTGCCTCATCTTTCACTTCGATATTATTGAATCTGTCATCCCAGGACCGGCTGTCTCCCGCCTGTTCCCCAAATACAAACCCATCAATATGGTATTCTGTCATCCAGAACAACAGATTGGATAACAGAAAATCTGTCACCTCTGGTTTTTCACATGAAATGGACTCTAGAGAAACTTCCAGCAGCACCCCGATGCCTTTCCGATGGGCATTCTGCACCATTCTCCGGAAATCATCCGGGTCCTCTCCGCCGGCCGGGGGTACAAAAAAATCACCGCCATCGGAATATACTCTGTACCCCAGAATATCCCTGCCGCCTTTTTTGCTGATGAGAACATGGGTAAACACATCCACCGGAACAGCCTCAATCTCCTCCGGCTCCCGGTTTAAAATATTGTAAATAACCATCGGTGTGTTCCTCTGATCTGCTCGGCGCCGTTTTTCCATCCAGTCGCTGTCTTCCCATGGAAAGCTCTTCACATTCAACATTTTAGATATTTTCCCGAACTCTCTGGCAACGCCATAAGGATCTGCCACACGCCATATTTTCCCCTCTGTGGTCTTTACCTCATACTGATACCCTGTCCCTTCCTCCACTCCCGGAAGAAATATCTCATAAATATCACAGTGGGCCATGCGGTTCATCGGACACAGCCGTCCATCCCAGTGATTAAAATCCCCCACCAGGCTGACACACTGCACATGCGGCGCCCACACCGCAAAGTACATTCCTCTCACGCCGTCGATCTCCATGGGATGGCATCCCATTTTATGATATGCATTCCGCCATCTGCCGCGGAGGAACTCTCTCTCCTCCTCTTCCGTAATCTGACACGGAAAACTGTACGGATCATAATGAACGATCTTCTCCCCGCTGCGCAAATACATTTCCAGCTGATAAGCAAATCTTTCTCTGTGTGGTAAAAATAAGGCGAAAACCGGCTGTCTCTCCACCATATCCATCTCATAAACACTTCCGTCTTCCGCAAGAAGCCTCATGCGGACCGCATTGGGATGACAGGCCGCGATTACCTGTCCGCCGGCCACCAGATGTCTGCCCAGTATCTGCTTCGGCACAGAACATTTACCAAAAACCAGTTTCATAACCTGGTCTTTCTTTAACACCTGACCAATCTCGTATCTCATTTCTCCACCCCCTGTTCCATGTAACACTCTCTGAAGACAAAGAAAAGCCATGGACACACCACCGCTTCGGCATCCTGGCTTTTCTCTGTTCGTACTTTATGGTTTCAGATATAATGTCTTCAATCTAACAATGTTGTCCACATGCAGCTCCACAGCCTTCTGCAGATAGTTATCCACGCTGATATAATCCTTCTCAATGGCATTGAAAAATGCTTCTATGTAACAGGTCTTCTTCCCAAAAATCTTCCGGGCGATCTCCTGATACCGGTCGTTCCCCGGAACTGAAGCAGGGAATAACTTCTCTAAAATGTACTCCACCGCATCCTCTGAAGACTCTTCTGTCGCAGCATAATACTCGATGATATCTGCCTTCGGCACACCCAGCGCATATAAAAGCAATGCACAGCAGATACCGCTTCTGTCCTTGCCGGCTCCGCAGTGCCACAGCACAGCGCCTCCCCTGCGATTCACCAACAAAGAGAAAAACTGCTTGATCTGCTTCTGGATCACCTGATTATTCACAAACTTATGATAGATCCGTGCCATATACGCTTCCGGATCAAACTGTTCTTTCTGAACCATCTCCCGCACCGCTTCCACAGCGGCATCTTCCATCTTATCCGAACAATGATTCAAAATAAACAATGCCTTCAGATGCTTCTCAAGAATCTCTTTCTCCCCTGGAGTAAATACACTGGCTCCCTGGATATCCTCTTTAAAAATAGGATTCCATATATTCGAGATACCTCTGATCTCCGGGTCCGGATACCTGGTCCGCTCTGTCTGGGTCCGCAGATCCACGATCAGCTTCACCTGATACTCATCTCTCAACGTCTGCATATCCTGCGGCGTAGCTCCGAACAGCTGGCCGCTTTTTATCAGGTGTTTCTTCCGGATAACCTTTCCGTCCGCTGTACGGATACCTCCCAGGTCCCGGGCATTCTTCACTCCCTGTAAAGATATTTTTTCCATAATGTCCCCCGTTTCTTCTGTCTGACACTCTCCGGTCCACTCTCAGACATGCTGTCGTATAAAACCGAAATAACTACAAATATCCATATTGATATTATAGTAATATATTCCTGCAAAGTCAATAAAAACAGCGTCCCTCAGATAATCTTAAAGGAACGCTGTTCTTTCTATTTATGTAACGCATTGACAACCAGATTCTTCTGAAACTCCTCCATTCTGGCAATGATCGTCCGGTAAATATCCGGATATTCCTTTCTGAAATCAACAATCTCCCTGGTCAGTTCCCCTGCATTCACAATGGACTGCTTATGAGTTCTGACAAAGGAACGCTCTTTCAAATGCAGCAGAGGAACCTGCTCCGGTTCCAGAACCACATCGTAATGATGATCCAGATTATTCTGATTCGTCACCCTGGATACAGGCAAAATCACATAATCCGTGCTGTCCGCCTGACCGATGATCAGTACCGGCCTGTTCTTAAAATCGAGACGATGCGTCCGGTTATTATAATATTTAAAGGTGGAAACGTACGCCTTTCCTATCATTGAATATCCTCCGCATCCTCAAACTCATCGTAATACATATCCCACACAGAATCATATGGTCTGACCTTCTCCGCGTCTTTTTTGATATCCTCCAGACGCATCTTGGTATTTCCTTCTTCCTCCGGTCCCAGACCTTTCCGTGCATTTTTCCATGACATTTCTCCCAGCGACAATTCATTCAGCTTTCCCGCCTCACAGGAACCATACTGCAGAATAATATTTTTGGCAATATATGCGCTGGCCAGTGAAATCGCCATGGTGTCCATATCAAAGTTTCCCACACCGCCGGGAATTCCCGCCTCCCTGGCAAATCTCTTTCTCACTTCCAGGCATACCGGGCCGTATTTCCATCCCTCAAACTCTTCCGGAAACATCGGCTCTCCCGTAATGGCCAGAGATTCCCTCTGAGTAAAATAGAGCAATTTATGCAGTTTCATCTCATCAAGATTCTTCCCCGACAGCTTTTTATATTCCGTATAAATATACCGGGCAACATTTATCGCCTTTTCCACAAAGATTACCTCCTCATCCATTTTATTCCGGTGTGTCCTGTACGCTAGTCTGCACCGTTTTGGCCGCGCGGCAGACACCCATGACTGACCGCGCATCCGGCGGATCGATAACATATCCGCATAATCAATGCACATCCGGATGATCGACACACATCTACATGATCGATATACATCCGCATAGACAATGACACATCTGCTGGTATAGATTATTATACTCCCAAAAGACGTCCGGATGCAATGGGTGCCGGCAAAATAATCCCAAAATCCCTATCACGAATTTCTTTCAGATCACAGCGGACCCTTGCCATTTTTCTCTTTGTATTATATACTTGAAGTACCATTACTGAACGGTTTTCATCTGCAAACATCGTTCAGATGAACGTCCGAAAGAAGGAATGATTATGTCTGAAAAAAAGAAAAAAATCATCATTGACGCTGCCGGCACTTACCAGCGGGAGCTGCCCGGCGACATCGAATACATCGCCGTCCTCCCGCCTTCCCGGACAGGAGCAGACAGGGAACTGCATTTTCAGTGGTATACCACCGATGACGTGATCCTCCACGAAGGAAATTATCGCATTGACAAAAATGAATCTATCATCCTTTTTGCCGGCGGCAGACAGATTGCATCCATCACCCGGCAAAACGGGAACTACTATCTCACAGATGATTCTCTGACGCTATCGTTACGGCATCCGGAAAAGATTCTGAAAATATCGCCGGCTGCGATCACCTGTCGGAAGGGGGAGTAGATACATTGCTTACACGTAAAAAGATTATCTATATCACGATAGCTGCTGTTATCTGTATTTTCATATTCAGTGTACTGATACAATTGATTCCTGCCGACAATGCATCCCTCACGCATCAACGTGAAAACGACACCCCTTCCCATTTCTTTGGCACATACCAGAGTAATTCTCTCGATGACGCACAATATATTGCTGTGATTCCTCCTTCCTCTGATGAAGGAAGATCCGGCAGGTTCCAGTGGTATAATATCAATAATGTGATATTACAGGAAGGTTTTTATCACATTTATAAAAATGATTACATGATCTTTTATATGGATGGACAAAAAAGCGCCGTCATCGTCGACAAAGACGGACATTATTTCCTCTCCGACGGATCTGCCCCACGGGAACTTAGAAAAATATCCGAAGAAGCAATTGTGTGCCGTCCGGTGAGATAATAGAAAACTGCCCGCAAAAGGGGCGTCCCTTTCACAAAGGCAGAAATTAGAATTACCACTCCGCTGCTATTCCAAAGTCCCGGAGTGGTTTTTCTGTATCTTCACAATATTCTTTTAAAACTTCTCCCTCACCCGAAGTCCCAGCTCAAACACAAAATGTTCTGCATCCAGCCGGTACTTCTCCAGAAGCTCCGGTCCGCAGCTGCCTGACCCGACGCCGCTCTGGGCGTAGTCCAGGCAGAGAACGGTATACGGAGATTTTTCCAGCTGATAGTTGTGAGCTTTCGCTGTCAGTTCTTCCTGGGTGTACTCGGATATCTGGAAGGAAAATGTGTCTTTCTGCACGGCGGATTTTCCAGCGATGGCCGAAACTGCCGCAACCGCAAAGGAGAGACTGTTATTTTCCACGATCACATAGTCGCAGTCATCATGAGCGCCGTTTTCCTGCGGGCGGATATAGTCTTCGTGGAGCGCCCGGACGCTGGTCTCAAAACGTCCGTGCCAGCCGGACTGCCGCTTGTCGGCGTAACTTTCGTTCGGGCCGATGCCGCAGTAGGTAACTTCTGTCATGGATTTTGGCAGGAAAAGCCGCAGGCCAAATCGTGGCAGGAACGGGAATTCCGGCGTGCGGGTCACGTCCAGACGCACATCGAGGTGCCCGTCCGGATAAATGATCCACCTTGCCTGGATGTTGAGGATCCGCTGCAAATAGACAGCTGACAGGGAAAGCTGACTCTCCAGCGCGACTGTTCCCGCCGGAAGTTCTTCGTTTATCTGTCCCCCGTCATTTGGCTTCTGTCCTTCACCATCTGCCTTTTGTCCCGCACAGTGTATCTTCGTCTCGTACGCCCGGCTGATCGTCCGGTCGTATCCGGCACGAATCCACTGCTTTTTGATGTTGCGGTCGTTGTCTGTGGGTGCCCGCCAGATGTTATATTCCATCGGCTTTGCCAGAAGATTCTGGTTGTGATATACCATCTCTGAAAATATACCGGTTCTCTTATCGTAAACATAGCGCCAGTCCGCACCCCGCAGAACCACATTTTTGTCGTCTTCTTTCACCGCCACCGGGACAGCCGGATGGCCTTTCCGCATTTTTTTCAGACGCTCTCCCAATATCCCTGCCGGAATTCCTTCCCATATTGCCCGGGCTGTCTGATTCACATTATCCGCAGTTTCCAGCGGAATCTCATCAAAGCCAAGGCAGCAGCCTGCCGGGAGGATTTCCTGCCGGGCGGCCGCCTCTTCTGTCAGATGATAAGACAGCAGGAGCGCTGCCTTCCCCCGTTCCGGAACATGCACGGGCAGATACAGGCTGCCTTCGCTGTGAGGAGGGATGTCCAGGCAGCAGGAACGCGCCAGGTTGAAGGTATCATCCGACATTTCCTGACCTGCGCCGGTATTACAAGTTTCTGCGCCAGGATTCACTGATCCCGCACCGTTAATCATTCCCTCTTCCATTTCCACGCCGTCACAGAGCAGTTTCCAGGAAAGGTGCAGGTAATCCTTAAGGTTGGTGAAATCCATATAATTATGAAGGCACAGCTGGCCGCTGTTCTGGTCATAGGAGACCACCCGCGCCGGGCGGTACACATTTTTGTATTCCAGAAGGCCGGTGTGGACCCGGCGGTCCGGATAGACCAGTCCGTCCATGCAGAAGTTTCCGTCATGCGGGAATTCGCCGCTGTCGCCTCCGTAGGCATAAACTTTCCTGCCGTCCGGCGTGGTTCCTCTGTCGATGGCATGGTCGCACCATTCCCACACGAAACCGCCGCACACACCATCGTACTGTTCCATGAATTGGAAGTAATCTTCCAGATCCCCCGGGCCGTTGCCCATGGCGTGGCAGTATTCACATAAAATGTACGGTTTGCGCCCGTCCTCTTCCAGATACTCTTTCATCTCAGCGAGAGACGGATACATACGGCTGTACAGATCCAGATTATCGTAATCGTATTTTCGGATGCCGGAGACGTAACGGGCGCTCTCATAATGGGTCAGACGGGTATCATCAAACTGTTTCGTCCAGGCCAGGGCCGCCTCGAAGGTGCAGCCGTAGGCACACTCGTTACCCATAGACCAGATGACCACCGACGGGCGGTTTTTATCCCGCTCCACACAGCGCTGTGCCCGGTCCACGGTGGCCTCCGTGAAATCCGGGTTATCGGCGATCATTTCGTTCCAGCGCAGACTCTGGGTGTCCCAATCTTCTGCTTCCATATACCGGGCGCTGGTGCCATGACTCTCGTTGTCAGCCTCGTCGATGACATAAAATCCCAGGCGGTCATACAGTTCATAAAAATGCGGCGTGTTGGGATAATGGCTGGTGCGGATGGCGTTAATGTTATGTTCCTTCATGAGGCGCAGATCTTTCATGATCTGTTCCTCGCGGATGACAAAGCCCGTCACCGGATCGCTGTCATGACGGTTGACACCGTGGAACTTTATCTTCTGCCCGTTGATATATAATACATTTCCTTCTATGTGAATCTCCCGGAAACCGATATGGTCGGTGATCACTTCCCGGGCATTTCCGCAGACAGTCTCGTAAATCATCGTGTAAAGATATGGGGCTTCCGCATTCCAGAGATGCGGATGCTCCACTTCCATATGCAGGCGTCCATCTGTCGTCTGTCGTTCTGCCACCAGATTGCCGCCGGCGTCCAGCAGACGACAGGTGACCGGAATCATCTTATCGAAAAATTTGAATGTAATGTCAATTTGACCTGTACAGTAAATTCCGCCGGATGCAGAACCAGTCTTTTCGTCAGATTCCATCTTTCCTTCTGCCTGCCGTTCTTCCGCCTGTGCCGCGTTAGCAGGTGCCGATGCTGTCCGCCCGTCTTTTTCCGGCACCGCCTTCACAAAGTAATCAAAGATGCCCTGTTCCGGCCGCAGCAGCAGATACACATCCCGGAAAATGCCGCTCATGCGGAATTTATCCTGGGATTCTAGATAACTGCCGTCGCACCATTTCATCACCAGAACCGCCAGCACATTTTCTCCATCGCGCAGCTGGTCTGTCACCCGGAACTCGCTGGTACAGTGGGACACCTGACTGTATCCGATGAAAACGCCGTTCAGCCACACATAGAAGCAGGAGTCCACACCCTCAAAATTAAGGTAGGCCTCCGGAGCATCCTGCCGCCGCTCATAATCAAACCGGTGAATATATGCGCCGCACGGATTGTCCTGGGGCACGTAAGGCGGGTCCAGAGGAAACGGATAACGGATGTTGCTGTACTGATGCCGGTCGTATCCGTAATTCTGCCACACACCGGGCACCGGGATTTCACCAAAGTCCGCCGCCGGGAATCCTTCCTCAAAAAACTTCTCTTTCAGATCATAAATACTCTCGTAGTAACGGAACTTCCAGTTTCCGTTCAACAGCACAAAACGGTCGGAGCAGTTTCGTTTCTCTCCGGCCGTATTCATGGAAGCCGAAGCGGGAATATAATAAGCCCGGTTCGGCATGGTATTCAGATGAAGGGTTGTAAGATCTTCATAATATTTTGGAACAAGCATATAGTCTCTCCTTGTGAAAATTTGTACTTGTTAAGACTATAATTCCCCTGCCATTATTTTGTCAAGAGCAACTGCAACGCCGTCCTCCTCGTTGGACAGGGTGATGTGATCGGCGATCTGTTTTAGTTCGTCCACCGCATTTCCCATGGCGACGCCAAGGCCTGCGGTCTGGATCATCGGGATATCCATCTCATGGTCGCCGAAGGCGACAGTCTCATCAAGAGAAATGTGCAGGATATCGCAGACCTTTTTTAGCACAGAACCCTTGTCGATATCTCCCGGGAATATCTCCAGAAAGAAATCTGCGGATTTGGCCATGGAAATATCCGGCCAGATCCCACGGCGGATATTTTCTGCCATTTCGTCTTTGATCTGGTTGATGAGCTCCGGTCTGGCATGAATGAGCAGCTTGCTGGGTCCGGTGTTTTCTCTGTCCCAACGGCCGGCCAGCTCTTCCACTTTCATGATCTGCGGATGATAACCGATAATTTCTATCTCTTTTTCAATTCGGTCATCCATGCCCGTCACATACCAGTCTCTGTCATGGAAAATCCACAGATTCAGATGATTCTTCCTGGCGCACTGCCGGAAGATCCCCTCCATGGATGCCGTGCTGAAATGTTCGGCGCTGATGCATGTATCGCCGTCCAGAATATAGGAACCGCCGTCACATATTTTTATGCAGGATACTCCCAGTTCTTTTTCGATAGGTTCCACGCCTGCGGGCATTCTGGCAGAATTGAGCACGATGCGCGCTCCTTTAGAAGCGGCTCTGCGGACGGCTTCCGCCACCTCCGGCCGCAGGTTCTTTTCGTTGTCCAGCAGCGTCCCGTCGATGTCCAGACATATGAGTTTATATTTCATGATGTTAAATCTCCTTCCAATATCTGCAGCATCTTTTTAACATTTCTTCTGCCATTTTTCAACCCCAGATTGAAAATCAGGGCCGCTGCCACTGAGATGACGGTCACGGCAACACCGAGAACGCCCAGGAGAGGAGTTTGTATGAGACCGGCGAAACCTGCGTAGGCCAGCGCCACACCCAATGTGGAAATCGCCATGGCGATCATTTTCCACCGATTGATTTTTTTCAGAGCTTCTGTCTGCATTTTAGCTTCCGTTGTAAGATTTCTTTTTTCAAGAGCGTTCATGGTGTTCCCTCCGTTTTTCTATCCCTCAATATCAATGTTGCAGCTTTAATGATTTCATTTATTTTAGTAAGCCAGACCCGGATCGAAGAATCCTACCAGTACGCCCACAAAGGCGATGACCACCAGAAGGAGCATGACCTTGATCGGAGACATCTGCTTTTTCGCCATCAGGAACCAGCAGAAGATGATAAATAATGTCGTGAGAAGTCCCGGAAATACGGCATCCAGCTGATCCTGCAATACCACATAGGCTTCTCCGGTTTCCGCGCTGATCAGTTCCAGAGAAGTTTTTACGCTTACCCAGGTGGCGGATACCGCACCGATAACGATGCCGCCCAAAGTAGTGATGGCGTCACGAAGCGCTTCGCCCTGGGCGCCGATCAGGAAATCAACAGCCTTTCCGCCCAGCTCATATCCTTTGAAATACATGAACTTCATACCGAAGTACGCGAACAGGTTCCACACGATAATGTAAAAAATGGCGCCCAGCGGAGAACCACCTGTGGACATACCCATGGCAATACCGAGAAGGATCGGGATCACCGTTCCCACAACCAGGGAATCGCCGATGCCGGCGATCGGGCCCATGAGACCGGCACGAAGCCCGTTGATGGTTTCCTCATCCACATCGTCCTGCCCGCTTGCTCTCGCTTCCTCCAGGCCGGCTGTGATTCCGACGATCACGGAACCCAGCTGTGGTTCTGTATTGAAGAAAGCAGTGTATGTATTCATGGCTTTTGCCTTGTCATCTTCATTGTCGTATAATTCTTCCACCAGCGGAAGCATGGCACACAGGTAGCCGAAGGTCTGCATATGTTCCTGAGAGAAACAGGTCAGATGGCCGTAGTACCAGTTATGAAAAGATTTGCTCAGCGCTTTTTTGGATAATTTCTTTTCCATATCATATTTCCTCCTCATCGTCGTCGTCAGCCCCGCCGCTGTTTTTCGTCAGAAGCAGCAGTTTCAGTTTATAGGTAATGATTGCGAACATTCCCGCAATGACCGTTGCGGAAACCAGATTGATTCCCATGGATGCCGCCAGAACGACACCAAAAAGAAATGGAATGAAATCTGTCATCTTCTTCACGATCTGCTTTAACAGAATCGCAATACCTACGCAAGGAAGAAGGGAACCTACGGTGAACAGTGTTTTCATTGCCAGTCCGTCCATAGGAAGAGCGGTCTTGATCATCTCAACCACATCGGCTCCCAGTTTACACATGATCACAGTCGGGATGAAAGAGCAGATCAGATGGGAAATCCACGGAAGTCCCATGTCCACCAGATACAATTTCTTGTACTGTCTCTTTTCCACCGCCTTCCAGCCGATATGCTGCCATACCAGGTTGATGGTGGCTGTTCCGTAAAATAATACGGTTCCCAGCGTACCTACCATGGTACCGAACGAAGTGGCAAGAGCGGTTCCCTCTGATGTAGCTGCGTCCAGTCCATAACTGCTGAGCGCCGCCATGGCAAGGGGAATACCGATGTAGCTGACCGCTCTCACGTCAGCGGAAACCGTTCCGCCCGGCGTTACCAGAGCGATGTATACCACCTGCATCGCGCATCCCACCAGAATTCCGGTGGTGATATCTCCGAGAATCAGACCACAGACCAGACCTCCGACCAGTGGTCTTCCCAATGTATAGTTACCAATTGATGAACCTCCCATACCAGGCATACTGGACAGGCAGGCACATAATCCAAGTAATATCGCCTGTATCCAACTAATTTCCATGACCGTGTACCTCCCTAGTTAAATCCAAATTGTCCGCGGAATTTTTTCCAGTTTCCGATTGCCTCCTCTTTAAGAAGCGCAAACTCCACTTCGTATCCGGCATTCATGATATCTTCCAGCGCCTGGGCTTCTTCCTGGGTGATGGACTGATTATTTCCCAGTTTCGTCGCTCCCGGCCTGTCGTTGCACGGTCCTATGATCACCGTATGGATACCCGGCTGGAATCCCTGGTCCACCAGGATTTTTTTCATATCCACCGGATTTTTCGTGATCAGGAAATAATTATCTTTGCTTTTTATGACCTTGTCTGATTTCGCTTTGAAATCTTCTAGAGACCACACAAAGGTTTTCTTTCCGCTGGCACTCTTGTAAGCGGCTTTCAGCACCGGATTTTTTGCCGCGGTATCGTTGACTGCGATCAGTCCGTCGCAAGGGTACTCCAGCGCCCATCTTGTACAAGTCTGTCCATGGATCATACGGTCGTCCACACGAATAAATGATACTGCCATTTCTTTTTCCTCCTTGAATCCTCTCTTCTTTGTATTAAATCTCTTCTTCCGGTTCTTCTCCGGAAATCTGAAAACGTCTGATGGCGTCCTTTGCCTCTGGAAGCAGTGACTGGATAAGCTCCTCTGTGTCCGTGTCGTCCTTCATCACAACGGCACTGAGAACCAGCGGCAGATTCATTCCTCCGCACATCACCGTCCGGTCAAGAAGTCCCATTTCCGCCACCACATTGGCCGCAGTGGTCAGCGGGGAACCGCCCACCAGATCGGCAAACAGCAGGATCTCATCATCACTGCCTGTCACCGAAAGGCATTTCTTTACTTCTTCCGCAAATGCATCGGCGCCCATTCCATTTTTCAGTCCCACGGAGAGAATGTCATCTCTGTTCTCTCCCGCGAACATTGTGAGGGCTGTGTGCATGCCGTGGGCCAGCTCGCCATGGCTGACCAGAAATACATATTTCATAGCTTTTCACCCTTTCTCTTTCCTGTAGCTTTGATAAAAGTATATAAAAAAAAGACGCCTGTTTCATCTCACAAGCGTCATGGATATTATGTTACATTTGTCAGAAATCCTTATGAAAAATGTAATTTTTATTGTATTTTCTTACAACAAGTTTTTATACTTAGCATCTTTTTATGCATTTATCCGTCATTTTGCTCTTCCAGAAAGCGGTTGATCTCTCTGTTCCAGATAATCAGCTCCATATTGATGTTGCCATCTCCCTCTATGATAGCATTGACAGCCTGGCTGACCCGTTCTTCCGCTTCCTGATACCCCGGAAAGCGGATGGAGACCAGAGATTTCTCCACCACCTTGCTCAAAATGGAGAGATTCAGACTTTCCTCACTGCCGGAATCCTCAATGAGACTCTGGAGGGTCTGTTCCGATTCCGTCACGGAACGGAGCACCGATACCCCTTCCGAATAATCAAAGATCTCCGCCTGTATCTCCGGCTCACTGGTGAGGATCTTCATGAAATCCCAGGCCCACGCCTCATGAGTGGTCTTCTTGTTCATACCGATGAGCAGCGTATCCAGGGTGGAAATATTGTCCCCCTGGCTGCCCGATGGCATAGGGATACAGCCCCACTGAAAACCAGAATATTTCTTCACGCTCAGCGGATACGGCTGATAGGCGCGGAATTCCGAAAAAGACATGGGCTGAAACGCCACATTTCCCAGATCAAAATCTCTCTCTGAGACATCATATCCGTCAGACAGCCCGCCCAGCTTTTCTATGAAATCAATCGCGGCCTCCACGCCCGGTTCCGTCAGATGACATTCGGTCCCTTTCTGATCAAACAACCGGATGCCGTTGGATTCCAGCGCCTCTGCCCAGGTATATCCGATTTCTCCAAACTGGTCTGTCAGCCCGTCTCCGTCTGTATCTTTGGTGACCGCCCGACAGATGTCATAGAACTCTTCCCATGTCCAGTCGTTGTCCGGCATGGGGATCCCCTCATTATCCAGTATCGTCTTGTTGACAAACATCAGCTTCGGCGCACATTCAAAAGGAAGGGCGTACTGTTTTCCACTGTAGGAACCACAGGCCAGAGCGGAAGAATAAAAGGCATCCCGGTCAAAATCCTCGTCTCCGTCCATCAGCGACGTCAGATCCCTAAGTGCCCCGGCATCCACAAAACTGCTGAAATCATCTCCCAGAACAAAGAATACATCCGGCGCATTTTCTGACATCAGTTCTTCTGCCAGCCACTCAGAATAGTCCTCCTTCAGAATGCCGCTGGTATAATCCACTGTCACGCCAGGATGCTCTTTCTCAAAGACATCAATGGCGTCATCCACGATCCGGTAAGAATATCCGTTCTGCACGTTCCAGTAGCTGTCCGAAAACACACCGATGGTCAGAGTATTCCGGTCCGCCGCATCCATTGAGCGGTCGATCCCGTTCCACAGGATCCACACTCCCAGACAGATCAGACCACAGAGAACACCCAGAATCAGATTCTTCCTGCGTTTTATTTTCTCTTTCACATTTTATCCTCCATGTCCCGATTGACCGCCCCTGTCTGCACCGCCCAGATAGCCAGCTGAGTACGGTCCCGCAGATCAAGCTTGCTTAAGATGGCACTCAGACTGTTGCGCACACTGCCGTCAGACAAGCCCAGTTTCCCGGCGATTTCCTTGTTGGACATCCCACGGCCCACCAGCGCGATGATGTGCCATTCTGTCGGCTTTAAATCCGCCGTCTGTTTTTCATCCACCTGAATGGCCAGATTGGTCTGAGCCATCCTGGAAAACAGACGCAGCACCTTGGAGGCGATATCTTCGTTGATCATAGCGGTACCATGATACACTTTCCGGATGGCTTCCGCCAGCTCCTTGGTGGAGATTCCCTTCAGCAGATAGCCGCTGGCCCCGTATTTGAGGGCATTGAAAACGTACTCATCATCATCGAAGGTAGTCAGGATGATGATGCGGATATTCGGATAATTTTCCTTGATGATCTGCGTGCAGACAACCCCATCCATCTCCGGCATCCGGATATCCATCAAAATCACATCGGGTTTCTCTTTCCGCACAGCGCGGATGACTTCGGTTCCATTTTCCACCGCTCCAATCACCTCAAGATCCTGTTCCATTCCCAGAATAATCTGAAGGCTCTGTCTCATGAGCTCCTGGTCATCGGCAATCAGTACTTTAATCATTTTTTATTTTCCTCCTCCTTTGATATCTTCCTCCCCGTTCTCTCCCCAGCGGATCGGAATATGCGCTTCCACAGTAAAGCCATTTTCTCCGTTATAGCGCAGTGTGCCCTGCAGTAGCTGCAGGCGTTCTTCCATGTGATGCAGGCCGAACCCTTTTTTTATGTCCGCACAGCCCTCTCCGTTATCCTGGATCCGGACAATGAGCGTGCCGTATTTCCGGCTGATATCAATCTGAATGGCCGTGGCATGCCCGTGCCGTATGGCATTGGTAATGCTCTCCTGTACGATCCGGTAGATGATCTCCTCCTCATCGTTGTTAAACCCATTCAGGGAAGTGCTGCAGTGGTAGTCAATGTCAATGTGAGCCACCGTCCGCATATCCTCCACAACGGTGGATATGGCCTTTTCCAGATCATATTTTTCCAGCGCGTCCGGCCGCAGTGCCTTCACAGAGCGGCGCACATCGGTGATACCCTGCCTGGCCACCTCCGTGATCACCTTCAGCTGCTTTTTAGCCATATCCGGCGCCACATCCATCAGCGCGATGCTGGCTTCCGTACCGGTGATGATGCCGGTGAGCGCATGCCCCAGGGTATCGTGGATCTCCCTGGCCAGACGGTTTCTCTCTCTGGTCGCCACCATCTGCTCCTTTTCCTCCGCGTACTGCTCCAGCTGTACATTGGCCTTTTGCAGTTCACTGTTGGCCTCGTTTAACTGCCGGTTCAGGGAGAGGATCCTCTCTTTCTCGTCAAACTGCGCCCACAAAAGCGATATCATATATACCAGAAAAATAAATGTATTGAGTGCGTTCAGCGCATTCTGCATTCCCGACATCAGCGCCCGGGCGTCGCTCTGATAATAATCCAGATAGACGGACAGCGGAATCACATCAAAATACACGGACATGAACTCATAATTGATAAACAGATAAAATAGCGAGATCACCACCGCCACCGAGAACTTGATCCGGGATTTCGGGAAATATTTCATGGTATCCGCCAGCACCAGCAGAATCACTCCCATGTAGCTGAAGCCCAGCAGATAGCTCACCAGAAACCCCAGCAGAATCTCTATGCACACCTTCACCAGCAGCGCCGCTGCTGTCTCGCTCTGTATGTACATCACCAGCAGACAGGCTCCGTAAAGTCCCGCTGCCATGACTATGATCTTCCATCCCTCCCAGGTAAATCCGTGGGCCGCCCTCATAAACTCCATGGCGGTTCCTGCCTGGGCATACCCGTGCAGACTGGCTGCCATAATGCCCGCCAGAAACAAAATAATCAGCAGATTTACATTTTTCATAACAATCAGAACATAATCTGATATCTGTCGTTTTGCCACCGCGCCTTCCTCCTTCGTGCCGGCATTCTTCATTTTGCTCCTTCTTCGGTTCCTACTGAGCGGATTTTCACCGGTCTTCGCTATCTGCCGCCGCCGGCATGTATCACCTCCGGTGCCTGCCGTCTATTGCCAGCGATCCGTTCCGAATGCTTCCACATTCTCTCCGTCAATCAGTTTCACCGGAACCAGCGTCATCTTCTCCACACTGTCTCCGTCCAGAAGACGGTAAATGGCGTCCGCCGCCTTGCCGCCGATCTGAGAAGGAAACTGCACTGCCGTGGCCTCCATCATCCCCTCGTGGATCAGCGCTTTTGCGTCCGGGGAGCCGTCCACACCGTACACATCCACCGTATCCAGCATATCTTTTTCTTCCAGGGCTGCAATGACGCCCACCGCTGCCAGATCATTGAGGCAAAAGACCGTGTCAAAATCTGTTCCCCCGGCGATGGCTTCCTGCATGCCAGGCATGGCAATCTCTGTCTGTCCTTCACACTCAATGGTTTTTACGATCTCAATACCCGGCTGTCCCTCCACCGTATCCAGGAATCCCTGTACCCGGTCTCTGCCCGACTGTGCCACCTGATGGGTCATGACAACCACCCGGGCCTTTTTATGCTGCTTAAGAAAATAACTGCCCACCATGGCCCCCGCGCCATAATTATCCGATGTGATGGTACAGTCCACCACCTCCCGATCTGCCACTCCGGTATCCAGCACCACAATGCGGACTCCCTGCTCTTTTGCTTTTCGAAGGACATCCACGATTTTTTCTGAATCCACCGGAGTCACCACCAGCACATCAATCCCCATGGAAAGCATCTCCTCAATCTGCGTGATCTGCCGTTCCGCATTGAGGGCCGGATCTCTCATGACCATCCGGTCCCCTTCCGCCTCGATCCTCGCATTGATCTCTTCGCTCATGATCTTATAGAACGCGTTATTCATGGTCATATAACTGAGTCCGATCAGACGGGCATTTTCCTTCTGGGTCACAGAATAATCTTTACCGGAAATATGTATGGATACCACTGTCCCCACCACAGCCAGATTGACCAGGGCCAGAAATACCCAGAAGAGTTTTCGGTACTTTTCTTTTATTTTCCGCATTCCCTGCCTTCTTCACCTCTCCCTCTCATTTACCATATAAAAGTTTACCATTTACGAAAATTTATGTTTCTTATTATAAAATCAAACCGCCTGTTGGTCAATTCTTCCGGATAACAAAAAGAGGCAGCACATATGGTAAAACTGTGCTGCCTCTCTCCGGACGCTGTGCCTCCAGCATTCCGGATTTCAATTACAGAATTTATATTTAAGGTTAGATTATAGAGAAGATTCTATTTTGCCACTGGTTTTCTCAAAACTCCCAGCAGTACCGCACCGATTATGGAACCGACCAGCAGCGCCACAATATACATCAGCGCATTGCCTACCACAGGGAATACGAAGATTCCGCCGTGAGGTGCCATCAGTGTACATTTAAACGCCATGGACAGTGCTCCTGCCGCTGCGGAACCGATCACGCAGGATGGGATTACATGAAGCGGATCGCCGGCTGCGTAAGGGATGGCTGCCTCGGAGATAAAGCAGAGACCCATGATGGCGTTGACCGGAGCTGCCTTGCGGTCGTTGTCAGAGAATTTATTTTTAAATACCCAGGATGCGATGGCAATGGCAATCGGAGGAACCATGCCGCCGACCATAACCGCTGCCATGATCATGTATCCGCTGTCCGACTGGGATGCCAGCGCTGCTGTACCGAATACGTAAGCCGCTTTGTTGAACGGGCCGCCCATGTCGATGGACATCATACCGGCTACCACCAGACCCAGAACAATGGAGTTTACTCCGCCCAGAGAATTCAGTCCGTTGGACAACAGCTGATTCAGCCAGGAGAAGAATGGGTTTACTGCCAGCATGATCACGCTGATGCCCAGCAGTCCGATCACCGGATAAATGAGCATCGGACGGATACCGTCCATGGAAGCCGGAAGTTTTTCTGTCGCTTTCTTTAAGAGCAATACCAGATATCCTGCCACGAAACCTGCAAACAGAGCACCCAGGAATCCTCCGGAAATCACGCTGATGCTGGAATCAAACGCAGATGCGAAAGTGGTTCCGGCGTTGGCAAGATAACCGCCCACGAAGCCGACCATCAATCCCGGCCGGTCCGCGATACTCATGGCGATGTATCCGGCAAGGATCGGCAGCATGAAGCCGAAAGCTGCATTGCCGGCCGTCTTAAAGAAGGCTGCCACCGGTGTGTTCATACCAAAGTTGGACGGGTCAATGCTGTAATCATCCAGCAGGAAGGCGATGGCAATGAGGATACCGCCGCCGATGACAAACGGAAGCATGTTGGAAACACCGTTCATCAGATGTTTATAAATCTGATGGCCGACTCCTTCTCCTTCTTCCCCGGCAGAGGCACTCGCTCCGCCTTTATGATGATAGACCGGAGCTTCTCCATTCACTATTTTTTCGATCAGTTCCTGTGGTTTATGGATACCGTCGGAAACCTTGACTTTCAGGAGCAGTTTTCCGTCAAAACGGGCCATCTCCACATTTTTATCCGCCGCGATGATGATACCGTCGCAGGCCTCGATTTCTTCTTTTGTCAGTACATTTTTTGCTCCGGAAGAACCGTTGGTCTCCGCTTTCAGCGGGATTCCCATCTCTTTTCCTTTCTCTTCCAGGGCCTCCGCAGCCATATACGTATGGGCGATACCTGTCGGACAGGCGGTAACCGCCAGCACCCGGTAGCCTGATGCCGGTTCCTCTGCCGGAGCCTCTGCGGCTTCTTCTTCCGGATATTTCTCTGCTTCTTTTTCATTGATGGCCTTCAGAAAAGCATCAACATTTTCTGCGGTGAGCAGTTTATTTCTGAACTCCCCGTCCATCAAAATGGTGGACAGTCTGGAGAGCGCTTCCAGATGAACGTCAGAACCCTCTGCCGGAGCCGCGATCATAAAAAACAGATTGGATGGCTGTCCGTCGAGAGCCTCGCAGTCCACACCCTGCGGTACAGTGATCGCTGCGATACCCGGCTGTTTCACTGCGTTGTTTTTGGAATGCGGAATGCAGATTCCATCCGCGATGGCGGTCGGTCCCTCAGATTCTCTTTTCAAAATCCCTTTCTTGAACTCTGCCTTGTCGGAAATATTTCCAACCTTGCTGTGAAGGTCAATGAGCAGATCAAGCATCTGATCTTTGGTGGAGACATCTGCATTTAAAACAACCGCTTCTTTTTTCAATAAATCAACGATTCTCATAATCATTCTCCTTCTTTTCATGACTTTATGGGCGGTACGTTCGCCTGTACTGCAAACATACCGCCATGCATTACTACGTATTTTCCCCTGTTATCTGGTTTGTATTATCTGTCAAGGTTATGCCGCCTAAAGCTGCGCCAGCATTTCCTCGAACATCTCCCGGGAAGCCAGTCCCTCGGAAAATGCGGTGGCGCTGCCCGCCGCCGTTCCATTCTTTAAGGCTTCTTTATAACTTCCGGTTCTCAGATAGCCGGCCACAAAACCAGCCACCATGGAATCGCCCGCTCCCACGGAATTGATCACTTTTCCCTTCGGTGTTCCCATCTGAATGGTCTCACCGTCTTCTGTGATCAGGATGGCGCCGTCTCCGGCCATGGAGATCAGCACGTTGCGCGCGCCCATTTTCTGCAGCTCTCCGGCGTAATGTTCGATATCTTCCCTTGTTTCACAGACCGTACCGAACATCTCTCCCAGCTCGTGATTGTTCGGTTTGATAAGAAACGGATGATATTTCAAGACATTTAACAGAAGATCCTTTGTGGCATCCACCACAGTCCGGATTTTCTTTCCGGAAAGCGCCGCAAGAATTCTCTCATAAATATCTTCCGGCAGAGTATTTGGAATACTTCCTGCCAGTACCAGGATGTCATCTTCTCCCAGCGCCTGTAATTTCTCAAAAAGAGCATCGATGGCCTCCTGTGTGATCACCGGGCCCTGTCCGTTGATTTCCGTCTCATCCCCGTGTTTTACCTTCACGTTGATCCTGGAATTTCCTTCCGGCAGATGTATGAAATCTGTATGCATCCCCTGGGCCGCCAGGCCTTCTTCGATGGCTTTTCCCGTAAATCCAGCCACAAATCCCAGGGCTGTCGTCTCCATGCCGAGGGTATTTAATATAGTAGAAACGTTGATTCCTTTTCCTCCATAAAAAATGGATTCTCTGGTGGCTCTGTTGATATCGCCCAGCTTCAGCTGATCCAGAAATACCACATAATCAAGCGCCGGATTAAATGTAACAGTGTAAATCATATTCGCAACCCTCCTTTTGTCTTACTTTGCCCAGAACCGCTCTGTTTCACTCACAAAAGCAGTCCAAAATTTAATATCGCCTGAAAATCTTAAAGTTTTCTTTCATTTATGTCTGAAACATCATAGCAGATTCTTTTCCCGAATGCACATAACAAATGTCACCTGTCTTGCTGAAAATTGTCATGTCTTTTATATGACAAATGTCATATGGCCTGCGTCAAATTACAAAAAAAGACGGTTCTTGACACCGGCGTCATTTTTCTCTATACTTTCCATACCTTATTTCAGTGACAGTAAGAATTACCAAAGTCCGAGAGCTTTATTTATAAGGAGGTTTTGTCATGAAATGCCCAAACTGCGGCCGGCCGTATGAGGAGAACGAGACCATCTGTCCTTCCTGTGGACAGCCATTGAGCAACGCCCGGTATACGCCGGTCGACTCCCATCCCTCCCGCCGGAAAAAATCAAACCAGGAGATACCGGAATCCGGTTCTCCGGACGGCGCAACCCATAAATCAAAAAAGAAAGGCCGGAGGCTCCTTCTGGTTCTTCTGATCCTTATTATTCTCGCTGCCGCCGGCGCCGGAGGATATTTTTACTATATTCATCAGGTCACGGGCCGGTGCGAAGATGCGGTCAGACAAATTTTTACCATGGCCAAAAGTATGGATTTCTCCTCCGTTGACCCGGCTTATCTGCCGGAAGCCCTGCAGGAGAATCCAAACATCCGGGATTATATCAGAGAGTATGTCAACGACACTCTGGAAGAGTATCAGGTCGACGGGATTCTGGATGCCGCCGGCATTGATATTGACACCGATGAGCTGTGCGATGAGATTCTCCAGTCTGCCAGCTATACCATCACCGGCACCCAGACCAGCTACAATCGCTGCACGGTTTCCGTCCACACGGAAAACACAGATTTTTCCACCCTTCCTGAAACCATCGCCGGTGAGATTGAGAATAGTGTCTCCGGCTCCTCGTTCTGGGACAGCCTGCGGGATCTCTTCTCTTCTATTTTTTCCGGACACGGACACGAGGAAGAGAATGAGGAACAGGAGGACAGTAATCTGTTCTCGTCCCTGTACGATGATTTCCGGGAATCCGCTCCCATGACGGAAACCGACGGCACCATCGTCTTCGGCATCGATCACGGACAGTGGACACTGCTTTCCATGGACGAAAAACTTCTTTACAGTTATTATGGTCTGTCGGCGCTGGCGGAATAAAAGCGACGGCAGCAAAACTGTTGTTGAGAAGCCCCTTTCCGCCAAACTGCGCCACACAAAAAAGACGGCAGAGTCATCAAACCAAAGAACTCTGCCGTCTTTTTTATTATATACACTTTGCCCGGGAGATACTCTCCCACGGCATTTTTATTGAGCTTTTATCTCATTATTCAGATATCTCTCTATATGTTCAATCGCCTGCTGCTCGTCGTCACCGGCCGCTGACACGGTGATTTCCTCGCCGGCCGCCAATCCCAGCGTCATCATTCCCATGATGCTCTTGGCATTGACTTTCTTATTTTCCACTTCTACATATACCCGGCTGTCATACTGACTTGCCGTCTGTATAAACAACGCGATGGTGCTAGGGTCCAGACCTGTTGGAATTTTTATTTCCATCCTTTTCGTAATCATTATTTACCTCCTACTTTGAAAAATATGCTGTCTGCCCGGCTTTTTCATCCACAGAGAAACATGTCTTCCGCGGTATCCTAAAGGACAGCCTGTAAAAAAGCCATTTATGTCAGTACCTCTGTCATGGGAGGATTCTAAATGCGTCCACCCTCTCTTAAATGCTGCGCCATCTGGCCCAGCTTTCTTAATCTATGATTCACACCGGACTTCCCCACGGGCGGATGGAGCATCTCCCCCAGCTCTTTCAACGCCGCCTCCGGCTCTTCCAGCCTGGCGTAGGCGACATCCCGCAGATTCTCCGGTAATTTATCTAATCCGACAGTCTTCCTGATATATTCGATATCTTCTATCTGTTTGCGTGCGGCGGAAACCGTTTTGTTTATGTTGGCCGCCTCACAGTTCACTCTCCGGTTTACGGAGTTTCGCACATCCTTTACAATACGTATATTCTCAAACTTCATCATGGCGACATGCGCTTCCATGATGCTGAGGGCATCCGAAATCATGGAACCCTCTTTCAGATATACCACGTGATACTTCTTCCGGAGTACGATTTTGGCTTCCAGTCCGAAAAACTGCATAAAATCTTTCAGCTGTTCCGCCTTCCGTCCGTCCACACAGGTAATCTCAAAATGATAATTTCTCTCCGGGTCTGTCACGGAGCCGGCCGCAAGAAAGGCCCCTCGCAGGAACGCTCTCCGGCAGCATGTTCTGCGCAGAATCGGGTTATCCGTCAGATACTCCTCCTCGTCCATCTGACCCCGGTTATTCATGAGACCTGTAGTCTTTAATACCTGCAGAACGTTTGCCGCTCCCTCCACCGATATGGCGAAGATATGACTCTTTTTCCCGCTCTCATGCTGTGACACCACCACTTTGGGCTGAAAACGAAACGCTTTCTTCAAAAGCAGATAAAATCGTTTGGCAACTGCAATATTTTCTGTCTCCAGAGCGATCAGATATCCGCTGCTCTCTGAGCAGTGCACCCTGGCGCTGAAACTGATGACCGCCGCCAGTTCCGCCACAACACAATGCAGTTCATGACCCGACAGATGAACCAGTTCTTCCTTCACATCTGAAGAAAATGACATCTCCGCATCTGCCTCCCTGTTATTTTTCTTTCCGACGCTGGTCGTTGGCAATATCGCGATGCTCCATGCGGACGCTGTACGGAAGCTTTTTCATCCTCTGATAAATTGCGTTGGTCATGGTAACAGAGCGGTGCTTGCCGCCGGTACAGCCAATGCCCACGATCAGATGATATTTCCCCTCATCCATATAAAGCGGAATCAAAAACTTAAGCATATCTTCCAGCTTATCAAGGAAAATGTGGGCCTCCTTACATCCGAGGACATATTCCTGCACCTCCAGATCGTTGCCGGTTAAAGCTCTCAAATCCGGGTCATAGTAGGGATTTGGCAGAAAACGTACGTCAAACACCAAATCCGTATCAGCGGGTATGCCGTATTTGAAGCCAAAGGAAAGAAATGTAACGATAAAATTGCCGTAATTCTCTTCTTTGACATATATTTTTTCCAGTTCCTGCTTCAGTTCCCGGGTAAGCAGCGAAGAAGTATCAATGATGTAATCCGCCTGCTTCTTAATAAAGGAAATGCGTTCCCTCTCCTGAAGGATGCCGTTCTCCACGCGGCCTTCCCCTGCAAGAGGATGGGTCCTTCTCGTCTCCTTGTAACGCATCACAAGGGTTGCGTTATCGGCGTCCAGAAAGAGAATCTCATAACGAATCCCCAGTTCCTTCAGCACTTCCAGCTGCTCGGACAGCCCTTTTAAGGCGTCCCCGCTGCGGATGTCCACCGTGACGGCCACCTGATTCACATCCACCTTGCGGTCAAATGCGATCTGTCCGAAATTCGGAAGAAGGGCCACCGGCAAATTATCCACACAGAAAAATCCCATGTCCTCCAGCATGTGGAGGGCTGTGCTCTTTCCTGCTCCGGACATTCCGGAAACAATTACAAACCTCACTTTTTCACCTCTGTATCTGTAAATCCCAGCATGCGTACTTCCGGTTCCATCTCCACATCAAACTGCTGCTTCACTTTCTTCTGCACCTGTCTGATCAGGAAGCGAACCTCTTCCGCCGTGGCATTTCCCCGGTTGATGACAAAACCGCTGTGCTTCTCAGAAACCTGAGCCCCACCGACGGTATATCCCTTCAATCCGGTATCCTGAATCAGCTTTCCGGCGAAATAACCTTCCGGACGTTTAAATGTACTTCCGGCGCTCGGGTATTCCAAAGGCTGCTTTGCCTTTCGTGCCCCTGCCAATTCATCCATTCTGTCTCTGATCTGTGTTTTATCCCCCCTTGAAAGACGGATGTGCGCTGCCAACACAACGTAATCCTTCTCAAAAATGACACTGTGCCGGTAGGATAATTCCAATTCCTCCACCGGGAGCACCAGACGTTCCCCCTCCGGGGTAAGAACTTCCACGTCCATGAGAATATCTTTCATCTCTCCGCCGTAAGCGCCGGCATTCATACATACCGCGCCGCCGAGAGTACCAGGTATTCCGGCCGCGAACTCCATTCCGGTCAGTCCGTGCTCCAACGCCTGTCTGGCAACACTGCTGAGCAGCGCTCCCGCCTGGGCGTAAATCACCTCTCCCTCCACGGAAATATCACGAAGGCCTCCCGTATGAAGAATCATCCCACGGAATCCCTCGTCTGATACGAGTAAATTACTTCCATTGCCTACAATAAAAAACGGAACCTTCTCTTCACGGGCCAGACGAATGACATCCCAGAGTTCATCAACATCAGCCGGCTGAACAAAGATGTCCGCCGGTCCTCCGATCCTGAAGCTGGTATGCTTGCTCATAGGCTCTCGTTCCAAAAGGGTTCCTGCTGTAAGCCGTTTTTTTATTTTTTGATAGAATTCCTGTTGTATCATAGTATCTCCTATTTATAAATACATTTGGCAGTCTTCCCTGATGGAAGCCGATTCGGTTGAGGAAAATGATATTTTCCATACCATATGTAGTTATATACTATATCATACTCTAATTCCATGGGAAGTACAATGTTTAAAAAACACAAAATAAAAGCAGACTTCGTGCCTGCCTTTATATAAATCGCCAAATTATTTTCCTGTTTCTGTAATCAATTTCGCACAACCGTAGATTCCCGCATCATTTCCCAGAGTTGCCAGACCAAATTTTGTATCTTTCTGACTACCGAAAACATAGCCGTCAAAATATTTCTTTACGGTTTCTGTGATGATGCTTCCCGCCTTGGACACGCCTCCGCCGATCACAAAGATATCCGGGTCCGTCACGCAGGATACAAAAGACAGCCCTCTTGCCAGTCTCCGGCAGAAATCTTCCGTAAGCTTCACCGCAAAGGCGTCGCCGAACTTCGCCGCATCCAGCACATCTTTTGCCGTCAGGGAATCTGCCTTGCGCAGAACGCTGTCCTCCTCAGAAGCTTCCAGCGCCTTCTTCGCCATACGGACGATTCCTGTGGCGGAAGCATACTGTTCCAGGCATCCTCTTTTTCCGCAGTTGCAGTATTCCGTTTCATGGGTGTTGATGCATATATGTCCGATCTCTCCGCCATAGCCATGGGCGCCGGAAATCATTTTACCGCCGACGATGATCCCTCCGCCGACCCCGGTTCCCAAAGTGACCATCACAACATTTTCATAGCCTTTGCCGCCGCCCTGCCACATCTCGCCGAGGGCTGCCACATTGGCGTCATTTCCCACAGCCACCGGCATGCCAAGGGCTGCTTCCATCTCATCTCTGACCTGTTTTTTGCCCCATCCCAGATTCACGCAGACATCCACGGAGCCGTCTTCCCGGACCGGTCCCGGCACACCGATGCCGATGCCGGCGAAATCCTCCCGGACAAGATTCTTCTGATCCATCATTCCGCAGCAGGAATCTGCCACATCCTGCAGGATGTCGTACTCCTCGCCGGTTCTTGTGGGAATCTCCCATTTCTTCAGAAGTTCGCCCTCTGTGGTGAAGAGTCCAAGCTTCACTGTAGTTCCCCCGATATCTGCTCCAAACGCATATTTTTTCATAATGGTTCTCCTTCTCATATTTTATATTATGTAACTATTCAGCCATGCGCTGTTCAAGGCAAAAAAACAAGAATCCGAAGTGATGGCTGAATAGTTACTATCTTACTTTTTCTGCCGGTCTCCGGCTTTTTGAACTCAGGCTTTATTCCTGCTCATTCTCGTCCTGGGTTCTTTTCAGGCTGCCGGTCACACGGTTGTAAAGCTCCTGTGCAGCATTATAGCCCATCTTCTTGGCACGGAAGTTGATCGCTGCCGATTCCACGATGACCGCCAGATTCCGGCCCGGACGAATCGGGATGGAATAACATACCACCTTGTTGCCAAGGAACTCGATATAGTCCTCATCGAGACCCAGACGGTCATAATTGCCCTCCCGGTTCCAGTCTTCCAGGCGGATGACCATATCGATGGAGGAATTGAGCATCACACTCTCCACACCGAACAGGCTCTTTACGTCCACGATACCGATACCTCTGAGCTCAATGAAATGTCTCGTGATGTCCGGTGAGGTTCCGATCAGTGTGTCATTGCTGACCTTGCGGATCTCCACCACATCATCGGATACCAGACGGTGTCCTCTCCGGATCAGCTCCAGAGCCGCCTCGCTCTTTCCGATACCGCTCTCGCCCATGATCAGCACACCCTCGCCGTACACATCCACCAGCACGCCGTGGATGGAAATACGCGGCGCCAGCTGCTCACTGAGCCACCGTACAGCGCTGGCAATAAAATCAGAAGTAGTCATGGATGTGATCAGGATCGGCACGCCGGCTCTCTCCGCCATATCCAGCATCGTATCGCTCGGTTCCAGTCCCCGGCAGAAGATGATGCACGGAATCTTGCTCTCGAAGATCTTCTCATAGATTGGGATCATATGTTCCGGATCAAACTGCTCCAGATAGGCGTATTCCACCTTGCCGATGACCTGAATACGCTCGGAATCAAAATGCTCAAAAAATCCTGCCAGCTGCAGTGCGATCCGGTTCACGCCCGACTGATTGATATCGATACTGTCCGTATCGATATCCGGCAGGAGATTCTTCAGTTCCATTTTTTCGATAATCTGCGTTAATGTTACTTTATACATGCCATGCTCCTTTATAGATTATTCTTCTTTATTTATCCTGTCCCCGCAATTATAACTTTGTCAATGATACCTGCGGATTGCTCCGCACTCTGTGCTCCCGCAATCCTCTTATCCATTCGCACTCCGCCCTGCCGGGCTTCCTGCTCATGTCTGAGCAGGTTCCAAAGTCATGCTTTTTCATGTACGCATGAAAGCATGACTTTCTGAACCTTTGGTATCATTTTATCACAGGCTGTTCTTCTTTTACAACGTCCCTTTCATGAAAAAACGAAAAGATTTCACCGGCAACCCTGGCGGTAATCCCCTCCGCCTTCATGAGTTCTTCCGGCGCAGCCTGCCGGATCTTGTCAATGTCCTTAAAATAGCGCATGAGCGCTTTCCGTCTCGCCGGGCCGACTCCCTTGATATCATCAAGGACCGAATGGACCTGTCCCTTGCTCCGAAGGCTCTTATGATATTCTATGGCAAAACGGTGGGCCTCATCCTGCAGCCGGGTGATCATCCGGAACGCCTCAGAATTCTTCGGAAATTGTATGATCTCATTATTGTAATACAGTCCTCTGGTCCGGTGAAAATCATCCTTCACCATGCCGCAGACCGGAATGGAAAGCCCCAGCTTTTCCAGTACCTGCAGCGCCACATTGACCTGTCCTTTGCCTCCGTCCATCATGAGAATATCCGGAAACCGGGTGAAACTGCCCAGATTCTGGTCCAGTCCCTTTTCCGAACGCTCCGCCTTCTCCCGGATTCCATGGGAGAACCGGCGTGTGAGAGCTTCCTCCATGCAACGATAGTCGTCGGGTCCCGCCACCGTCCGGATCTTAAACTTACGGTAATCGCTCTTTTTCGCTTTTCCCTTCTCAAATACCACCATGGACGCCACATTTTCATATCCGTTGGTGTTGGAAATATCGAAGGCTTCCATGCGGTTTAAGCCCCGGATGCCCAGGAGCTGTTCCAGCTCGTGGACAGCGCCAATGGTACGGTGTTCTTCTCTTTTTAACTTCTCACTGTCTTTGATGAGAACATTCTGGGCATTCTTGTATGCCAGCTCCATCATCTTATGCTTGGTACCGCGCTTTGGCGTGAGAAAACTCACTTTTCCGCCCCGCTTATCTGACAACCATTTCTCAAGGATCTCCGTATCGGGAACTTCCTCCTGCAGCAGGATCTCCCGGGGAATGAACGGCGTCCCCATGTAGAACTGTTTGACGAAATCCATGAGAATCTCACTTTTCTCACTGTCCCCGATGCCGCCCATATGAAAATGATCCCGTCCCAGCAGTTTGCCGTTCCGGATAAAAAAGATGGCCACCACCGCCTCGTCGCCCGCCTTCGCGAGGGCGATGATATCCCGGTCGTCACCGCCGGTGTCGTTGATCTTCTGCTTCTCTCCGATGCGCTTTACGCTGTTGATCAGATCCCGGTATTCCGCCGCATCCTCAAACTCCATGGCCTGGGCCGCCGCCATCATCTTCTCTTCCAGATCCTGCAGGATCTTTTTGTCATCGCCGTTCAGAAACCGCAGTGCCTGCTCCACATTCTCCCGGTACTGTTCTTTGGAAATGTACCCCTGACAAGGCGCGTCGCACTGCTTGATCTGGTGATAGAGGCACGGCCGCTCCTTCCCGATATCCCGGGGCAGGATCCGGTTGCAGTTTCGGATCTTGTATACCTTATGCATCAGCTCGATGGTTTCCTTCACCGCTCCGGCGCTGGTGTACGGACCGAAATATTTCGATTTGTCCCTCTTTACATTTCTGCAGAAAAGAATCCGCGGATACTCTTCCTGCACGGTAACCCTGATATAAGGATAGCTCTTATCATCTTTGAGCATGGTATTGTAGTGGGGGCGATGTTCCTTGATGAGGTTGCACTCCAGCACCAGCGCTTCCAGTTCCGAATCCGTGATAATATATTCAAAATATGCGATATGAGAAACCATATGTTCAATTTTCACACTTCGCTTATAACTGCTCTGAAAATACTGCCGCACCCGGTTTTTCAGGATCCGCGCCTTGCCCACATAGATAATCTCGTCCTGGGCATTGTGCATCAGATATACGCCGGGTTTGGCCGGGAGCTTTTTCAGCTCTTCCTGTATGTCAAACATAGCTGCCTCCTTTCCCAAATGATCAGACTTCTGGTATCATATCACAAAAACTCCCGGAAATCCACGAATGGATTCCCGGGAGTCCGAAAAGACTTCCGTCGGCGGCCTCTGGCGCCGGCATTGCCTGTCTTTCAATTATTCTTCTTTGAAAGGGATATCCGTCTCAGATACTGACGGTTCCGCTGCCGGTGCATTTTCTTCTGGCAGTTCTGCATCTGCCGGCACCTCAGCTTCTGCTGACGGTTCCGCCGGTACTTTATCTGCCGTTTCCTGCACCTCCGGCGCGTTCTCTTTTCCGCCGGATGCCTCACAGGCCGCAGCGTCTTCCACGGCTTCCTGTGCTGCGCCGTCGCTGCCTGTTGTTTCTTCCGGCAGAGCTGGCGCTTTCTCCGGCTCAGTCTTCTTATATTTGTTAAAGATATTCATGAACTCTTTGCCGGTGATGGTCTCCTTCTCCAGCAGGAAGGCCGCAATCTCGTCCATGGCATCCCGGTATTCCCGGATGATCGCCAGGGCCTTATCATAGGCCTCCTTGAGAATCTTCTGCACTTCTTTGTCAATCAGCGCTCCGGTGGCGTCGGAACAGTTCATCACCGGACGGCCGTCCAGATAACGGCTCTGCACAGATTCCAGTCCCATGAGCCCGAATGTATCGGACATGCCGTACTGGGTTACCATGGCACGGGCAATCTGGGTGGCTCTCTCAATATCATTGGAAGCGCCGGTGGTCACGGAGTTAAATACCACTTCCTCCGCCGCGCGGCCGCCAAAGAGTCCCACCAGTTCGCTGAGCATCTGCTCCTTGCTCATAAGATAACGCTCTTCTTCCGGCATCTGCATGGTGTATCCCAGAGCGCCCATGGTTCTTGGCACAATGGTGATCTTCTGCACCGGCTCTGTCTTTTTCTGCACAGCGATGCTCACAGCGTGACCGACCTCGTGGTATGCCACGATCCGTTTCTCCTCATCGCCGAGAATCCGGTCTTTCTTCTCCTTACCGGCGATGACCACTTCCACGGCTTCCATCAGATCCTGCTGGGTCACCACAGAACGTCCCGCCTTGACGGCTCCCAGAGCCGCCTCGTTGACCATGTTGGCCAGATCCGATCCCACGGCGCCGGAGGTTGCCAGGGCAATCTCCTCAAAGTCCACGGAATCATCCATGAGCACGTTCTTCGCATGTACTTTCAGCGTCTCGATCCGGCCTTTCAGATCCGGACGCTCCACGATGACCCTCCGGTCAAACCGTCCCGGACGAAGCAGCGCCTTGTCGAGGACTTCCGGACGGTTGGTGGCAGCCAGGATCACAAGACCTTTGGAAGAATCAAAACCATCCATCTCCGCCAGCAGGGCGTTCAACGTCTGTTCCCGCTCGTCGTTTCCTCCGCCGTAAGCGGTGTCACGGCTCTTACCGATGGCGTCCACCTCATCGATGAAAATGATACAAGGCGCCATGGACTGGGCCTGCTTAAACAGGTCACGCACACGGGACGCGCCGACGCCGACGAACATCTCCACGAAGTCCGAACCGCTCAGAGAGAAGAACGGCACATTGGCCTCACCGGCCACCGCCTTGGCCAGCAGGGTCTTACCGGTTCCCGGAGGGCCCACCAGAAGAGCTCCCTTCGGCAGCTTGGCACCGATCTTTGTATATTTACCCGGATTGTGAAGGAAGTCCACCATCTCCGAGAGGGTCTCCTTCGCCTCATCCTGTCCCGCCACATCCGCAAATGTGACGCCGGTCTTTTTCTCCACATATACCTTGGCGTTGCTCTTGCCGACGCCGCCCATCATGCCGCCGCCCTTTCCGATACCGCGCATCACAAAGAACATCATGGCATATATGAGCGCAAACGGAAGCAGCCATCCCACTACAACCTGTGTGATCAGGGACGAACCGGAGTCGTCCTGCTTCTCAAAGTGAATGTCCGCCGCCAGCAGGCGGTTGGTCAGCTCGGAATCCGGAAAGACCACCGTGTAATATACGGTCTTCACCAGCGGATTCTCCTGCTTCTTCGGCTCAATGAGCACCCGGCTGTCCGTCAGCGTCACACTCTTGATCTCCTTCTTGTCCAGCATGTCGACAAATTCATCATAGGTGATTTTTTCCTGCTCGCCGTTCCGGTAACGGTTCATCACCGTCGAAAAAAGCACCGTAAGCCCCAGACAGATCACCAGCATAATCAACGCTGATTTCAGGTTCTTCTTTTTATTGGGGTCGTTATTCTGATTATTATTATTCATTTATTCCTCTTCATTCCTCCATGATGCGGCTGTATGCCGGCATATCCTCTCCCCAGACGCCGGCATGCTGCCGTATACACTGACACCTTCTTTCCCAGAGGCTGACAGGTACTTTACAGGTTCTCCAGCAGCTTCACCGCATCCTTCATATAATCTCTTTCTGTAAATTCTATCTTTCCTGCATCACAGGCAGCCGCCAGTTCCGGATCCATCGGAATCTTTGCCAGCACCGGAACCTGATACTGGGCCGCGATCTCATCAATATGGCTCTCGCCAAAGACATAGATCTTTCTGCCGCAGTCCGGACATTCCACATAGCTCATGTTCTCCACCAGACCGAGAATCGGGATATTCATCATTCTTGCCATGTTTGCGGCCTTCTCAACGATCATTCCCACCAGCTCCTGCGGGGAAGCCACGATGATGATGCCATCCAGAGGCAGAGACTGGAAAATAGTCAGCGGTACATCGCCGGTTCCCGGAGGCATATCCACAAACATATAGTCAATGTTCTGCCAGAGGGTCTCTCCCCAGAACTGTTTGATCACTCCGCCAAGGACCGGTCCTCTCCAGATGACCGGATCTGTCTCATTGGCCAGAAGCAGGTTGACAGAAACCATATCAATACCCATGGCTGTGGAACCCGGAACGATCAGACCGTCGATATTTCCCACCAGATTCTCATGGACGCCGAACGCCTTCGGAATGGAAGGTCCTGTGATATCGCCGTCAAGGATCGCTGTCTTATATCCTTCCCGCATGGTCGCACAGGCAAGCAGGGAAGTTACCATGGATTTACCCACGCCGCCCTTTCCGGACACAATGCCGATTACCTTTTTTACGGAGCTTCCTTCGCTCAGTTTTACACGGAAATCTTCCGGGCTGCTCTGCCTTTCTGCGCAGTTTTCGCTGCAGGAACTGCAGTCATGTGTACATTCACTCATTTCTCTTTACCTCTCTTTCTCTATATGAGCGGATACAGCCGCTCCCCCTGTCACAGCTTTTCCCCTGAATGAGGGCAATGGTTCCGGGCATAGGATGGATGATCCGCCCGCTCCTTCACACTCAGGCCAGCTGCTCCATGATTTTTTTCATATTTTCTGTGATATCTCCCTCAAAGACCGCCGAGCCGCAGACAAAAATATCCACGCCGCATTCTGACAGTCTCTTTACATTGGAAGCATTGATTCCTCCATCCACTTCGATCTTGACAGACAGTCCTTTCTCGTCGATCATGGCGCGCAGCGCGCGGATCTTCTCATCGCAGTAGGAAATGTACTTCTGTCCTCCAAAGCCCGGATTCACCGTCATGAGAAGAACCATATCCAGTTCCTCCAGGACATAATCCAGAACATGGAGCGATGTGGACGGATTCAGGGAAACCGCCGCCTTCTTCCCGCAGGCCTTGATCTGCTGGATCACCCGGTCAAGATGCGTGCAGGCTTCCGCGTGAACGGTAATGATATCGGCGCCCAGACGCGCGTACTCTTCCACATATCTTCCCGGATCTTCCACCATCATATGCACGTCAAAAACCGCATCGGTGATCGGCCGAAGCGCCTTGATGACCGGTGTTCCAAAAGAAATCTGCGGAACAAACATTCCATCCATCACATCAATGTGTATATATTGTGCCCCCGCTTCCACGGCAGTAATCACATCCCGTCCCAGATCAGTGAAATCTGCTGATAAAATGGACGGTGCCAAAATAGTTTCTCTTTTATTCATAATTGATACCCCTTTTTTCAATGGCCTTCCGGCCCTTGTACCATCATAACATAAATCATCGATACTGCAAGTCGAAAATCACAAAAACACGGAAAGTTCACGAATGAACAACTTTCAGCCGGGGTGCTCCCCTGGTAAAAGCTGAGCCTCCGGCGGATCGCAGAGGCGCGCAGATGAAAACTCCTTCGGAGCGTGCGCCCTGCGGCAGATACGCTGGCGGCATACCTGGATCTTTTTTGCCGGAAAATCCGCAATACGCACGCGCATCCGCTTTGTGTATGTTATAATAAGGCAAAAAAAAGAAAGGAAGAATCATCTATGCAATTTTTTGCTCCAACCCGCGTCTATCTGGAAAAAGACTGCGTGGCAAATCATAAAAATGAACTGCTCTCTTACGGAAGCCGTGCTTTCATCATCACCGGAAAACATTCCTCCAAAGCCAACGGCTCCCTGGACGATGTTCTCTCCATTCTGGACGAAGCTTCCGTTCCATATCTCATTTATAATGATATTGAGGAAAACCCTTCCGTGGAGACCGTGACCAAAGCTGCCGGAATCGGAAAAGACTTTCAGGCGGATTTCGTCATCGGCATCGGCGGCGGTTCCCCGCTGGACGCCGCCAAAGCCATCGCCCTGCTCATGGCCAATCCACAGGAGGACGCCGGATGCCTCTACGAATCCAAAGAGCTGACAGCGCTGCCGGTCGTCGCCATCCCGACCACCTGCGGTACCGGTTCCGAAGTCACCCCGAACGCCGTGCTGACCCGGCACGCTTTTAAGACGAAAAAGAGTATCAGCCATAACATTTATCCAAAACTGGCTCTGGTGGATGGCAAATATCTCTCCTCCGCCAGCAGCAATCTGATCATCCACACGGCTGTGGACGCCCTCGCCCACTGCGTGGAGAGCCGTCTTCACACCAAAGCAAATGTATATAATCACATGTTTTCCGAGTACGGCCTGAGTCTCTGGGGCAAACTCGTCCCGGTCCTGGAACAGATTTCCGCCGGACCGGACGCTGTTCCTTCCTCACTGTCTGAAAAAGACCGGACTCCTGCGGACCTGCTGTCCGACGCGGACCGGGAAACCTTCATGCTGGCTTCCACCGTGGCAGGCATGGCCATCGCCCAGACGTCCACATCCCTGCCTCATGCCATCAGCTATGAGATCACTTACAATCAGGGCGTTCCTCACGGAATGGCCTGCGGCATTTTCCTCGCCGCCTACATGGACGAGTACGCCCGCAATAATGCGGAAGATGTCAACCGGGTCCTCTCGCTGCTGGGCTTTCCTTCCACCGATGATCTGGGCGCCTTCCTGCGTAAGATTCTCGGCACCGTGACCATCACAGAAGCAGAATGTGATCTCTACGCAGATAAAGTCATGGCCAACACTTCCAAACTGTCCACCTATCCGTTCGCCATTGACCGGGATGGTATCGTCAGGATCATCAGACGTTCCCTTACCATTACCGCATAACACCAGAGATATCAAAGAGGCTGTTTCACAGTGCAGCAAACCGGAGATTCCGGCTGCACTCTGTGTAAACAGCCTCTTTTTACATGTTATTTTACATGTTATTTCTTACAATGATATACTATCTTTCTATCGATATGCTATCTTTAATATTGCAGCGCCTCTTTGATGATGCGCTGCCTTGATATGGTGGTATCTCTTCGATACGATGCCTATCTTCCCAGTACCTGGGCGATCTGGAATTCGTATTCATCCACGTCTTTTGCCATGCCCAGAGCATCCTCGATATCGTAATCGATATACTGGCCGTTTCTGTAACCTACCACACGGTTTGAAGCGCCGGCACATAATAAGTCAACAGCCAGTGCTCCCATGTAAGAAGCATATACACGGTCCTTTGCTGTAGGAGCGCCGCCTCTCTGCATGTAGCCTAAGATCGTTGCTCTTGTCTCAACGCCGGTTCCCTGCTCGATACGTTTTGCCATACCGTAAGAATGTCCGATTCCCTCTGCATTGATGATCAGATGATGTTTCTTTCCAAGAGCTTTCTTTTCCAGAATGCTGTCGATCAGTTTTGCCTCCAGTTTTGGACGGTTACCGTCAAAACGTTCCGGAATGATAATATCTTCCGCACCGGATGCGATTCCGCACCACAGAGCGATGTAACCTGCGTTTCTTCCCATAACCTCGATGATGGAACATCTCTCATGGGATGTGGAAGTATCACGGATCTTGTCAATGGCTTCCATTGCAGTATTTACCGCGGTATCAAAACCAATGGTATACTCTGTACAGGCGATATCCAGGTCGATGGTTCCCGGAAGAGCGACTGTGTTCACACCGTGCTGCGCCAGCTTCTGCGCGCCGCGGAAGGAACCGTCTCCGCCGATGACAACCAGTCCGTCAATGCCCTCTTCATGAAGAATCTCTGCTGCCTTTTTCTGGTATTCTTCCTGTTTGAACTCTTCACATCTTGCTGTGAAAAGTACTGTACCACCTCTGGAAATAATATCTCCGGTGAAGGTTCTGTCCATATCAAAAATCTCACGGTTCAGCAGACCGCTGTAGCCACGTTTAATGCCCTTTACTTTTACGCCTCTGTCCCATGCGGTTCTTGCAACAGCTCTGATCGCCGCGTTCATTCCAGATGCGTCTCCACCACTTGTCAAAATACCAATTGTGTCTACTGCACTTGTCTTACTCATAGATTACCTCCATAACTTTGTGTATTCCCTAAATTAAATTCTGTAGAAAAACCGGATGACTGGAAAATACATCCGGCTTTTCACTTGTCATATTATCTCTTTTTCTGGAATTTTTCAATACTCTTCTCAATAAGCTTTATATTTTTTTCTCCAAAAATGTTCTCAAGTTCCCGCAGCACCTCCGCGTCTCCGGAGAGATTTTCGTAGGACGGAAGCCGCTTCACCGCCTTTTCTTCACGGGAATATATAAGGATTTCCCGCTCTCCCGGATGCTGACGTATCACATCATACAGCATGTTCTGTTTCTCCTGAAAATATCCGATATTCTGTACCTGGATCCATATTTCCTTTGGAACCTGATCCATGGAAATAACGAACTCCGCCACCAGCTTGCCATTTTCCTCAGAGACAGAAGCTCTTCCCTTCACATACACGGCCGTGTCCATGACCAGCAGATCTCTGTACTTCTGATAATCTCTCGGAAACAAAATGACTTCCACTGTTCCATAGAGATCTTCCAGAGTCACAAAGGCCATATTCTGATTCGTTTTGGTAAGTTTAACCGTTACGTTTGAAATCAGACCGCCCACGATATAATTGCGTCCGTCTCTGACCACCGCCAGTCCGCTTTCCTCATCGGGCTCAAAATCTGTGGTTTTGGCGGTAATCTGCTTCTCCATGGACGCCATATAGTCCTGGAGAGGGTGTCCGCTTACGTATATACCCAGCACTTCTTTCTCAAAAGCAAGCTTCTGGGACTGCTCAAATTCACCCACATCCGGATACTGGATTTCGTATTCCTTTTTTTCTTCTTCCGAAAAGAAATCAAACAGCGACATTTGTCCCGTGATATTTTCTTTCTTTTCTCTGGTGACCTCATCGAGCACATAGGCGTATACCATCATCATCTGTCTCCGGGTGGCTCCCAGATTGTCCAGGGCGCCCGCCTTGATCAGGTTCTCAATAGTCCGCTTGTTGATTTCTTTCGAGGTCAGACGCTCCATGAAATCTTTCAGATTCCGGTATTTTCCGTGAGCTTCCCGCTCCTCGATCATCACATCGATGACATTCTTTCCCAGACTCTTGATGGCGCTCAGGCCATAGCGGATGGCGTTGCCGGAAACGGAGAATCCGCTCTCTCCCTCATTGATATCCGGCTGCAAGATCCCGATGCCCATGCTCCGGCAGGTGTTGATATATTCCGTGATCTTCTTTGGATTGGTGATCACCGAGGTCAGCAGCGCCGCCATAAATTCCAGTGGATAATGGCAGCGGAGCCACGCTGTCTGATAGGCTACCACCGCATAGGCGGCAGCGTGGGATTTGTTGAAGGCGTACTTGGCAAAATCAATCATCTCGTCAAACACATGATTAGCCACATCCTCCGGGATTCCCCGCCTGATACAGCCTTCCACGCCCTCTTCCTCATTGCCGTAGACAAAATTCGCCCGCTCCTTGGCCATCACGTCGGCCTTTTTCTTGGACATGGCACGGCGCACCAGATCGCTTCTGCCCAGGGTATAGCCGGCCAGTTTCATAACGATCTGCATGACCTGTTCCTGATAGACGATACAGCCGTAGGTCGGCTCCAGTATCTCCTCCAGCTCCGGACAGCTGTAACGAATGCTGTCCTTATTATTCTTTCCTTTGATATATTTCGGAATAAAATCCATCGGCCCCGGCCGGTACAGGGAGATGCCGGCGATGATATCTTCCAGATTGCCCGGCTTCAGCTCCCTCATGAAAGACTTCATGCCGGCACTCTCCAGCTGGAACACACCGTCTGTCTTAGCCTGACCGATCATCTCGTAAACCTCCGGATCATCATAGTCGATGGCATTGATATCCAGCGGCTGTCCGTTTTTTTTCTCCACCATGCGCACCGCATCCTGGATCACCGTCAGAGTCCTCAGACCCAGGAAATCCATTTTGAGAAGTCCCAGCTCCTCGATGGTGGTCATGGTAAACTGAGTGGTGATCACATTGTCGGCGCCTCTGGAGAGAGGAACAAATTCATCCAGCGGTTCTGAACCGATCACCACGCCGGCAGCGTGAATGGAGGTATGTCTCGGCAGTCCTTCCAGACGCATGGACATATCGATCAGATTCTTCGTCACCTCGTCGGCCTCATAAGCCTGCCGCAGCTCCGGATTATGCTTCAGCGCCTTTTCGATGGTAATCCCCAGCTCCATAGGAATCATTTTCGCCACCTTATCTACCTGCGCATACGGAATATTCATGACCCGTCCCACGTCCCGCACCGCCATACGGGCAGCCATGGTACCAAAGGTGATGATCTGCACCACCTTGTCCTTGCCATATTTTTCATACACATAATCAATGACTTCCTGCCGCCGCTCATAGCAGAAGTCAATATCAATATCCGGCATGGACACACGTTCCGGATTCAGAAAACGTTCAAAAATCAGCTGATACCGAATGGGATCGATATTGGTGATCTCCAGACAATAGGCCACAATGCTTCCCGCCGCAGATCCCCGTCCCGGTCCCACGGCAATATCCTGACTTTTGGCAAACCGGATAAAATCCCATACAATAAGGAAGTAATCCACATACCCCATATTTTTGATGGTGTCAAGCTCATAAGCCAAACGCTCTTTCAAATCTTCCGGCGGTGGGTCGCCATAACGCTTCACCAGCCCTTTTTCACACAATTCCTTCAGATAAGAAAACGCGTCATACCCTTCCGGCACATCAAACTTCGGCACCTTCTGCTCTCCGAAAACAATCTCCACATTGCACCGCTCCGCGATCTTGTGGGTGTTCTCCAGCGCCTCCTTCGCATAAGGAAAGACCTTCTGCATCTCCTCTTCTGATTTCAGGAAAAACTGTCCCCCCTCATAGCGCATCCGGTCCTGGTCGGTGACCAGCTTTCCGGTCTGGATACACAGGAGAATATCATGAGGCACCGCATCTTCTTCCTTAATATAATGCACATCGTTGGTGACCACCAGCGGGATATCCAGCTCCTTGGACATGCGCATGATCACCGAATTCACCTGGGTCTGCTGCCGCAGTCCGTGATCCTGCAGCTCCAGAAAGAAGTTGCCCTGTCCAAACAGCTCGTTCATTCTCCGTGCCGCAGCCCGGGCACCCTCATAATCTTCCTTTAATATCTTGTTGGGAATCTCACCCGCCAGGCAGGCGCTCAGCGCGATGATCCCCTCATGATACCGCTCCAGGATCTCATAATCCACCCGCGGCTTATAGTAGTATCCTTCCGTAAAGCCCCGGGTGACGATCTTCATCAGGTTCTTGTATCCCTGGTTATTCTCCGCCAGCAGCACCAGATGATAATATCTGTCATCCCCTCTGCTCTGCTCCCGGTCAAAACGGGAGCCGGGAGCCACATAGATCTCACAGCCGAGAATAGGCTTCACTCCCACTTCTTTTGCCTTTTTATAAAAATCGATCACACCGTACATGACTCCATGGTCCGTGATGGCAAGGCTGTCCATGCCCAGTTCCTTAGCCCGGGGCAGAAGCTCACTGATCTTGCTGGAGCCGTCCAGCAGACTGTATTCCGTATGCACGTGCAAATGTGTAAACGCCAACGGCTTCACCTCCTGTTTTTCTCAAATGTAAAAGAATCCGTCCTGAATCTTCCGGGATTCAGAACGGATATCCTGGCAGGCCGCCTTTCGGGGCCCGGTGTGCAGTGCTGATCAGGCGGAATCTCATCCGCGCAAATACCTACTCTGACAAAGTCGGATGCAGTATTCCGTAATTATCAGTCGCAATCAGATTATAAAAGGTACTGGTATTGTCTTCCGGTGCCGGGTTCAATTTCTGGTAAAAAGAGAATCCGACTCCGCCGATAATGCAGATCAGACACAGATACCCGATCCACTTGACTGCTCTGCTCTTTCTTTTCTCCTTGGCAATAATCTTTTTGCGGTTCTTTTTATATTCTTTCTGTTTGTCCACCTTTGCCTGGCTCATCTGCCTCATCTCGCTTTCTGCTCATCTTTTTCATCTGCATTTATTATACCGAATTCTTTTCTTCCCCGCAAGAATTATATCCTTGTTGTTTTTAAAATATATGCGTTTCCCGGACATCCGCCGCCGGCTCTGCAGTTCTGAAAGATCGGATCACTGTTCTGAGGTATCGTCTCCGTCATCCTCATAACGCCGCAGCAAATCCACAAACCGCTTTGCAGTCAGATGCGGCCTCGTGATGGCACTGCCCACCACCACTGCGTGGGCGCCCAGATACATACATTTCATGGCATCCTCCGGTGTGTTCAGATGCCCTTCCATCATCATATACACATCCTGACCGAAATCCCGGCACATGCGGGCAAACTCCCGGTAATCCGGACACGGCCGGTCCTGCGTGTAGTCTGTATAGCCGCAGAGAGTCGGCGCCACAATGTCCGCCCCCAGCTCCACTGCCCGTTTGGCCTCCTCATAATTGGACACATCTGCAAATGTGATGGCCTCCGGAATCGCTTCTTTTACCTGCGGCAGCAGCTTCCAGGCAATGGTCTTCTCGTGGGTCAGCCTCCCGGTACAGTCCATGGCAATAATATCCGCCCCGGCCTCCCACACCGCTTTTGCAGCTTCCAGAGTCGGTGTGATATAAACGCCGGTATCTTCATTCCATATTTTGTACAATCCGATCACCGGCAGCTGCACCGCCTCCCTGATCTGCCGGATCTGCTCCGGGGTGTTGGCCCGGATACCCACGGCACCGGCCCATTTGGCGGCCTCCGCCATCTTCACCGCCATATCTTTCGTATAGATCGGATCCTCCGGCTGCACCTGGCAGGATACCACCAGTCCTCCCCGCAGAGATTCCAGGATCTCTCTCTTTCTTTTATCCGTTGTTTTCATGGTATTCTCCTTCCTCGTCTGTCAGTATTTTCTGTTTTCAAATATCCTCTGTCTCTTCTGATGTTCTTTTCTTTCTCAGATATCTTATCACAGTTTGCATCTATAGGAAAGAAAGAGAAAAATAAGATAAATATCTCTTTTCCTTTTTGATTCGATATGATATACTTCTGTTAGAAAGAAAGAGGTGTTTCAAATGACAGAACGACAGTCCAAACTCATAAAATTGGTAAACATTTATCAAAAGATTGAAGTGAGCCGTCTGGCTGAGCTTCTTGACGTGTCCCAGGTCACCATCCGCAAGGATCTTGATCATCTGGAAGACGAAGGACTGCTGACCCGTGAACATGGATATGCGCTCATCAAGAACGCAAACGATATCAATACCCGCCTGACGATCAACTACGACACCAAGCTGAAAATCGCCACCAAGGCGGCGGAAATGGTTTCCAACGGGGAGACTGTCATGCTGGAATCCGGTTCCACCTGCGCCCTGCTGGCCGAACAGCTGGCGAAGCTGAAAAAGGATATCACCATCATCACCAATTCCGCCTACATCGCCATCCGTATCCGGGAGATGCCGGTACGCAAGGTCATCCTGCTGGGCGGAGAATATCAGAAAGAATACCAGGGTATGGTCGGCCCCCTTGTCCGCAAATGTGCCAAAGAGTTTTTCGTGGACAAGTTTTTTGTGGGCACCGACGGTTTTATTCCGGATGCCGGTTTTACCTGCGACGATCTGATGCGGGTGGAGACTATGAAATACATGGCTAACTCCGCCAACCGGACCATCATTCTGGCAGATTCCAGCAAGTTCTCTCAGAAGGGCGTTGTCATCCAGTCCACCTTTTCCGATATAGACACTCTTTGTACTGATTCCGGAATCTCTGCGGAGATCGCAGATATCCTGACCCGGAACAATATTCATGTTGAAATAGCAGAATAAGGGCAGCCGTTCAGTCATACGCCGCCAGAGCGAAAGAGGCGCTAAAGCTGAATGGTTACGAATAAGGAGTTTATATGTTTCGAATACCAAAACGTTTTTTATGCCTGCTGTCCGCCGGTATCCTTTTTGCCGGCGCCCAGCCGGGCTTTTTTGTTACTGCACAATCTCAGATTTCCCCGGCTTCTTCATCCTTGGCAGTTTCTCAGGTTTCCCAGGCGGAACCTCTGGCCATGACCACAGAGGAGACGAGAAGTATTCCGGGGAGTTCGCATCTGATGATTTTTTCCTGTTTAAGCTCCAGTCCCGCCACGGCATCCGTCACTCCGGAGGGCGTCATCACCGCCCGGTCCGCCGGCAGTGCCACAATCTTGTACAACACGGTGGAAGGCTTTCACAGCCTTCGTGTGACGGTATCCGACGCCGCTGAAAACAGCGGACAGAAAAACAGCGGCACAACCGGGCAGCCGGAAGCTTCCATTCCTGTGGAACTTTCTGATCAGGTGCTTTTTATGGAACCCGATGATTCCTACACGCTGACACTGTCCGGCGATCTTTCCGCCGCCAGGAAGGCATCTCTCCACTGGGAAAGCAGCGACAGCAGCGTAGCTGATGTGGATACCTCCGGGAAAATCACCGCCCGCGGCAAAGGTTCCGCTGTCATCACCTGCACCAGCGGAGACAGCAGCGATTCCGTCTCCGTCAACGTGGTGACCCGGGACTACGATGGCAATGCCTGTGATTTTTCCATTCTCACCGCCCGCGGCAGCACTCGAACCTACCGTCTGTACAAACAGAACGCCCACAACTACCCAAAATATGAGAATTATCTGGCCTGGCACGGCTGCGCCACCTGTTCTCTGACCTCCGTACTGGGCGCTTACAATCCGGACTACGCCGGCATACTACCAAATGAAGTCATCGACGGTCCGGAAAAGGATACCGTCAACCCGGATGCCTGGAACCGCGAACATAAAGAGCGCTCTCTGCCAAAGCAGATGCCGCTCTCCATGTATGGTATCAGTTCCATATTGGAAAAACATGATGTGACTGTGGATTATGTCCGCACCTATTCTTCCGACGAAGAGGCCTCCGCCGACATCCTCAGTCATTTAAAAACCGGCAATCCGGTCATCTTTGAAGTCCGCCAGAAGAGCAATAAAACCGGCAAAAAGAGTTCCCGCTGGACCAATTCCTATCACACTATGGTGCTCCTTGGAGTGCTCACCAACGGCAAGGTCCTGGTCTACGACCCGGTGGACAAAAACTGGAAAAATAACGGGAACCGAATCACCATCACCGACTTAAGCGATGTGATGGAATTCATGTTCCCGTGCACAAAAATGGACAAAGCTATGTATTATAACGGCGCCGCCTCCGACGGCGGTTATATCAAAGTCTTTGATTCAGCGGAGTAATCGGTATCCGCCCGTTCCGGCAGCAGTCCATGGCAGAATAACCGGTGTCTGCAGTTTATCTCTGCCATTCATATCCGCCATTTATACCTGCGGCGTTTCCACGGAAGCCGGAATCTGCCGCAGGATCTTCATGACACCGTCTTCATCATTGGAGGCGGTGATATATTTTGCAATCTCTTTCAACTTCGGATGCGCATTTTCCATGGCGTAGCTTTCCCCGCAGCTCAACAGAAGATCGTAGTCATTGAGGTAATCCCCAAAGGCCATGGATTCCTCCTTCTTTATATGAAGACTCTCCTCAATGGCCTCCATGGCGGAGCCCTTGCTTACCGAGCGGTTGGCCACGTCGATCCAGCTGTCGCCGGACAGTACCGCTGCGATGGTCTCCGGGATGCCCGACAGGCTGTTATACACCTCTTCTGCCCTATACTCGTCTATAAAAACAGCAATCTTTGCGATGATATCCTTTCCGATACACTCTTCCAGCGAATCCACAAACTCAAGGCTGTGATAATACATACGTCCGTTTTCTTCCGCCAATCCGGAACTATGCTTCATGTACGCCGCCTTCGCTCCGCACAAAATCAGATCCAGCCCCGGCATGGCTCCAAAATATTCAATACACCAACGGATATCTTCCTCAGATATCGCATTGCTGTAGATCATCTTTCCCTGCTTAAACACAAAACTGCCGTTGTCAGCCACATACATCAGGCACTCATTAAGAGATGGAAACATATCCCTGAGCGTCGCATACTGTCTGCCGCTGGCAAGCACCGTCTGGATCTCCGGATGGGACAGCACCCAGCTCTCAAAATCTGCCGGAGCGTTCTTCCCGCTGTCCAGCAAAGTTCCATCCATATCCACAGCCACCAGTTTTACATTTTTATTCACCATCACTGTTCTCCTTTTTTCTGTAAATATTCTCTTTTTCCATCATAGGCATTTTTAGATAATACCACAACAATATAGAAAAAACCAGCCGGATTCATTTCCCGGCAAAAAAGTCCCGGGATATTCCCGGAACTTTCCGATACTTCCAAACCATTTATTTTAAGTCAGCCGCTCAATGCCGCCCGTCATGGTCAGGATCTCCATGGCGATAAAGAGCAGCATCCACACTGCCGTAAAAGCATACACATAATATTTCCGCGAGGTATTGTTCCGGCTGAAGTACGCCGCAATACGCTTCCGGTGCCGTACCAGCAGAACACATCCTGCCACGCACAGCCCGCCGATCACAAGGACATACACCAGCTGCTGGCCGCTCTCCGGCATTCCTTTCAACAGCCGTGTAAACATATCTCCAAACAGCAGATTATTCATCACATGCAGAACCATTGAAACATAGATGGAGTATTCCATGGCTGCGTATCCAAAGACCAGGCCCACCAGAAACGCAAAGATTCCCTGGAGCAAGTTGCCGTGCATCAGTCCGAATATTGCTGACGATACCAGAATGGCAAAAGTCTTGCCGTATCTCTGCAGACTTCTCATGACAAAGCCCCGATAGATGATCTCTTCGACAACCGGCCCAAAGATTCCGGCATACAAAACCATGGACAAGGTCTGACTGGTTTTCGTGGCCGTCTCTATGGAACTCATCATGCTGTAACCCAGCTGATTGGCCGCCGCCTCGGCGCCCGCTGCCATCAGAGAAAACAGCACCTGCGCCGTCATCATAAAGCAGAGCAGTTCGATAAATCTCCCTGCCCGCGGCATTTTCCCCGCCGCGAACATCGGTCTCAGCAGATGATCTCTCCGAAAATACAGCAGCAGAACCGCCGTTCCGATGAGAACAGCCAGGATACTGGAACTGCCGGAATGCAGAAGTTCTTTCAAAAGCGCGTCCACCGCGGCATCCTGCTGTGCTCCGGCCGGCTGCTTTACAAGCACCATGACGGTCTTTGCGATCATGTCCCCCACCACCACGAGCAAAATGAGGATATTATAGAGCAAAACTCCGCGCATCACATGATTGATATGTTTTTTCATATGCTGTTTCTTTGATCGTATTTTTATTTCTGTTACATTCTTATCTTTCATATACTGCCTCCGTTCTCCCCGCCTGTCATTATCAGGGTGTGTTGTTCTTGTCTGCAGTATATGATATATTCTCCCGGCACAGGCAGGAATTGTTGTGAACGGCCCTTATTTTGTTGCGAACGGATCCTGTTTTGTGGTAAACAGCGCCGCCTCCAGAGTGAAGACGCCTTCACTGACATTTCTTTCGATATGCCCCATATATTTTTCCGCGGCTCTTTCCATATTCATAATGCCAAAACCATGCCAGTCTGCGTCGCCCTTACGGGTAGTCCCGGCCGCCAATATCTTTTCATCGCCCTGTACCGGATTTTCAAACCGGAACAGCCACATATTTCCCTGCCCGGCAATCTTCACCCGAATCCACTTTTCTTCCAGCTCTGAATGTTCCAGATATTCCAGCGCATTATCCAGGGCGTTGGAAAAAATCGTACAGATATCCAGCATCTCCACACCGCAGTCCTGCGGCAGCCTGCCTTCCACTTCCATGACGGCTCCCAATTCTCCGGCCCTGCGGTTCTTTTCATTTAAAATGGCGTCGGCAATGTCATTGCCACATTGAATCCCCACCTCGCTGCGGGCCAGTTCTTCTCCCAGCTGCGCCAGGTAATCGCGAATCTCGTTATTTTTCCCCTCCCCGGCCAGCACGGACAGAACCGCATAATGATTCTTCATGTCATGGCGCACTCTTCTTACTTCCTGCTGCGCCTGGCGGTACGCTTTGAAATGTTCCAACTCCGCATTCAGATATCGTTCTGTCAGCTGTGCCTCTCTCTGATAGTATTCCTTTTTGCTTCCCTGCATCACAAAGGCGATCACCGCCACAGCCAAAAGAGCGATACTGATGCTTCCCGTCATCAGGAACAAAATGCGCCAGCCGCCGCCCAGTTCATATCCCGACACATTTTCCATGACGCCGATCAAAACCACCGCCATGAAGAATACAAAAACGCCGCCCAGGTTCAACAGCCACCGTTCGCCCCGGCTCAGCCTGCGGTATTCCCACTGACTTTTGAGCTGTTTCCGAAAACGGCGGCCTCTCCTCCAGAATACCAGCAGCGCCAGACAAAACGCCACATCCATGGCATAGGTGAATCCCTCGCTGCTTTTGGCTCCGGTAAACACACAATAAAGCGAGGTGCTGGCCGCCACCAGCATAAACAGATAACCGGAAATGGGCAGGAAAAGGAACATGCCCCGCAGCCGTCTTTCCTTCCGGGTAAGGAACACATACAGACAAAAAAAGGCCAGGGGCCACAGGACCCCTGCCGCCTCCGGCCTGCCGGGAACCAGTCTGAAACCTATGAGAAACACCAGAACACTTCCGCCAAACAGATACGTACTCCGCTTTCGTGCAAATCCCGGCTCCATATAAATGTAATGGTAACACAAAATCATCGAGAGCAGCATCACACTCCCGCTGAACATTTCATAAATATCCATAAACGGCATATCATTTCTCCCGCAGATACCGGGTCATCTTTTCCCGGAACAATTCTCTCCGGCGGCCGCTGACCGGCAGCGTTCCGCCATCCTCCATCAAAACATTTTTCCCGTCAAAGGAACAGATATGAGACAGATTCACGATATAACTCCGGTGAATCTGAAAAAAGGAATCCTCCGGCAGAGAGGCGAACAGATCCTTCATCCGTCCCCGCATCAAAAGGCTTTCTCCCTCTGTCAGAATATTCAAATAAACATTTTCACTCTTTATATAGAAAATATCTTCACAATCCACATACACTTCCCGGTCCCCGGTGGGAATCTTCAGCTTATGACGGGCCGCCGTCAGAGAGCTCCGCTCCACCGCCCGGAGCGCTTCCACCAGCTTTTCCTGCCGCAGAGGCTTCGCCAGGAAGCGAAAAGCCTGCACCTCGTACCCTTCCATGGCCAGCTCCGTGTGACTGGTAAGAAGAAGGACAGGAAGGTCCGGATAATCTGCCCGAAGACGCCGGGCCGTCTCCAGCCCGTCCATCCCCTTCATCTCAATATCGAGGAAAATGCAGGCGGCCTCTTCCGGCTCCCGCTCCATCATCCGCAGCAGCTCTTCGCCCGAAGAGACGGAGAGAATCAGCACGTCAAGACTCTGATAATATTCCCTCAGACGTTTTTCCAGGTCTTCACAGATATATTTTTCATCATCACAGACTATGATCTTCATTCTGATACTCTCCTGTCTTTTCACATTTCCGTTTTTACCCGCTGCTGCCTGTATTTTGCCAGCTGCTCCACTCTTTTTCTCACACGAACGTGCTTTATTTGTTTTCCGGCTTTGCCGCAGGGCGGGTCAGTCCTTCTTCTTCCAGAGCTTCGCAGAACTCCTGAAGTCCCATCATACCCAGATCCTGTTTGTCATTTTCAGCGTCACGTTTTCTCACGGAAACCATCTGCTGTTCTTCTTCCTTGGCTCCCACAATGAGCATGTACGGTACTTTGGCCAGTCTCGCCTCACGAATCTTGTATCCAAGCTTCTCATTGCGCTCATCCAGCTCCGCACGGATATTTTTTGCTTTCAGCTGACGAAGCACCTCATTGGCATATTCCGCATGTTTTTCTGATACCGGAAGGATTCTCACCTGCACCGGAGACAGCCACAGCGGGAACTTGCCGGCGTAATGCTCGATGAGGATACCGATGAACCGCTCAATGGAACCAAAGACAACCCGGTGAATCATGATCGGACGGTATTTCTCTCCATCGGCTCCGATGTATTCCGCCTCAAACCGCTGCGGCAGCTGGAAATCCAGCTGGATCGTACCGCACTGCCAGGTTCTTCCAATGGAATCCTTCAGATGGAAGTCCAGCTTCGGGCCGTAGAACGCGCCGTCTCCTTCATTGACCACATAATCCATACCCATATTTTCAATGGCCTGACGGAGAGCGTCCGTTGCCATCTCCCAGTCTTCGTCGCTTCCCATACTGTCTTCCGGTCTTGTAGACAATTCTACATGATATTCGAAACCAAATCCAGTATAAACTTCATCAATGAGCCGCACTACATTCTGGATTTCGGAAAGCATCTGATCCGGCGTCATGAAAATGTGGGCATCATCCTGCGTAAAACATCTTGCCCGCATGAGACCGTGAAGCTGTCCGGATTTCTCATGACGATGCACGGTTCCCAGCTCGCCAAGGCGCAGCGGCAGCTCCCGGTAGGAATGAGGCTCCATCTTGTAGACCAGCATACCGCCCGGACAGTTCATCGGCTTCACCGCAAAGTCCACATCATCGATCTTTGTGGTGTACATGTTTTCCCGGTAGTGATCCCAGTGACCGGAAGTCTCCCAGAGGCTCCGCTCCAGAATCATCGGCGTGGAAATCTCCTGATACCCTTCCCGCTCATGAATCTTTCTCCAGTAGTCAATGAGTACATTTTTGAGAATCATTCCCTTCGGCAGGAAGAACGGAAAGCCCGGCCCTTTGTCAGAGAAGAAGAATAACCCCTGTTCTTTGCCCAGTTTCCGGTGATCTCTTCTCTTTGCTTCCTCGATCATAAACAGGTACTCATCCAGCATGGAAGCCTTCGGGAAAGAAATTCCGTAAATCCGGGTGAGCATTTTGTTGTGCTCATCTCCCCGCCAGTAAGCGCCGGCCAGAGACAAGAGTTTAAACGCCTTGATATTTCCTGTATTTGTAATATGCGGGCCGCTGCAGAATTCCTCATATTCTCCTTGCTGGTAAAATGTGATCGTCTCCTCATCCGGCAGTTCTTCGATCATTTCCACCTTGTAATCTTCTTTCTGCTGCTCCATGTAGGAAAGAGCGTCCGCCTTTTTTACCTCCCGCACGGAAAGCGGCAGATTTTCTTTTACGATGCGGCGCATTTCTTCCTCCACCGCTTTTAAATGTTCCTCCGCAAACGGGAAAGAAAACTCAAAATCATAATAAAATCCATTGTCAATGGCCGGTCCGATGGCACATTTCGTGTCCGGATACAGCCGTTTTACCGCCTGGGCCATCACATGGGAGCTGGTATGCCAGAAGGCCTTTTTTACCTCCTCCTGTTCAAACTTTCCATCCATGACCTGTCCGTCTCTCAATAATACTTTCATAATATGCATCTCCTTTTAAATTTCCTGAAAATAACAGAGAGTTCTGCCCGGCAGAACTCTCGCGCCTGCGGCGGGTCGCGAAAGCGGCATCTTCCTATCCGCCGCAGTGCGCTCCCCGCGGAGCGTTTTTTATTTCATAGGAATGCAATCTCCTATGAAATAAAAAAGCACCCCGGAAAGACACGATCCATATGTCTTCCAAGGGTGCGTATCGCACGGTTCCACCTTTATGTTTCACTTCAGATTCTGACAAATCCTAACCCTTAACGCAGGTGTACGTCAGCGCTTACCAATCTGTCCTGCTCCGGCAGGCTCTCCGCGGTCTTCCTGTCTGCCCTCAGACAGCTCCCCGCTCTCCGGCAGATATTCCTCTCCGCCGTCAGTCTTCGGCGCTGCGGCTCTGGAATGGTTTTCGTAAACGTTCCACATAAACGGCTTCCACCAGCTGCCGTTCTCTCTGGATGCTTCCCGGTAAACTACTCTTTTCCGTCATCGCTTTTGCTTTGTTCTTCGTTTGTGATAATAGCACCGGCTTTTTTATTTGTCAACGCCTTCTGAACACAAAGATGCAGAATTTTATGTATCAGATCAAAGAGTGCCGACATGAGACAGATACCCGCTGCCAGTCCCAGCGCGTACATCACCAGCTCCGAGCCGTAGCCGCGGCTCACCGCCCACCGGTTTCTCACCGCGTTGCTCATCATATAATAGAGGGAACCTCCGGGAATCAGAGGGATCAGAGTGGTGATCACATACAGGTTGGCCGGACACCGCCGGACTCTGGCAAGAATTTCCCCGTACAGCACAGAAAACATCCCGGCACAGACGGAGGGTACAAAAATACCATCCAGAAAGGCCGCCAGATAATAATAGAGAATCCAGTCCAGCATTCCTCCTGCCGCCGCTGTCAGCAGATGTCTCGGTTTCATGTTAAATATCATCCCAAATCCCAGGGAACCGGCAAACGCCGTCACCGTTTTTACCGCCATCATTTCCATCATCTTCTCACACCCCCGTCATCCAGACCGCGCCCATGAATCCGCAGGCCAGGGCGCCTGCCCACAACAGTGATTCGATCAGCCGCATAATACCTGATATCGTATCTCCGATCAGAACATTCCGCACCGCATTGGTCAGGGCCAGACCCGGAATCAGCAGCATGATGTCTCCAATCATGATCTTGTCCACATGCACCGGCAGAAACCCGGCCAGCAGGCAGATGATCGTCCCGGTCACAAAAGAGACGATCAGATTAAAAATCACATTATTCATACAAAGAGGCGCCAGCCGTCTCTGCATGGCGCAGATCAGCACCGCCACCAGAGCCGCCATGGCCCCGTCGGCGGCATTTCCTCCAAAGAACATGGCGAGACTGCCGGCGGCCAGCATGCTTCCACAATAAAAATACAGTCTTCCCTGCCGGAACTCTCTGATCCGTTTTATCTCCGCCGTCAATTCTTCCACAGGCAGAGGATGCGCACAGCACCGCCTGCTCAGCGCGTTCAGTTCTTCAATCTTTGTAAAATCCGTATCTCCCGAGGAGCGGATCCGTTTCGTCTGGGTCAGCATCTCTCCGTCCGGAAAAGTGATCGTCACCACAATACTGGACGTGATCGCAAAGACATCGGTCTCCGACGCCCCATAAGCCCTTCCCATCCGGACGATGGTCTCCTCCACGCGCTTTACCTCCGCGCCATTGGTAAGCAGCAGCTCACCCACGTGAATGAGCTGCTGCAAAATCTTTCCCCTTGTGTCCATATGAACTTCCTCCGGTTTTGCCGCTGCCGCGGCTTCTTTTATCCACAGGAATTATAAATGATTTCACAAAAATCCGCCACCATATTTTTCTTCAATTCCACCTGATCGCTCCGGTCTCTTTTTATCCAGCACATTCACCCCGCCACATTCTCAGGATTCTGCATTTGCTTTATGCCTTCTCTCACCTCCGCATGGACAAAAAAGCATCGTACAGATTCACAATCCCATATCCCCACTCCCGGTTGGGATACTCATAAGCGCCGGAACGCACCGCCCCCTGAATCAGATAAAACCGCATATTCTGCCCATTTAATGATAAATCATTTTCTTTCACAATGGCCCACTCCTGCATCAGCGCCCCGATGCCCGCTCCAAAGGCGGCGGCCACACTGCTTCCGCTGCGGCTTACCTCCCGGCGGCTGCCGCCGGACTCCTGCGCTCCGTCCTGTTCCGGACGACGGACGGCCGTCGGCGCCGGAATATGCACATTGACCCCCGGCGCCGCCAGATCCGGCTTCACCCTGCCATCCCTCGTATACCCCTGACTGGCACGGACATACAGGCTCTCCGTATTCACCTCATAGGGCACATAGGTGATTCCGTAAAAAGCATCTCCGGGAGAAGTCAGGGTATCCGAGGCCTCCGGACTCACAAAAAATGTCTCTTCCCGGAGAAAATTCGTAATGGGCATCCAGAGATTAAAGGTCCGGTTTCCGGTTCCCCGGGCGTAAACCTGCAGCCGCCACAATCCCGCGGACGGACTGCGGAAATTCATCCGGATCACCTGCTCTCCGCCGACAGTCTCCCCCGCAAACGAACGGATCTGCAGAACAGTATTTTCCGGGAAAAAACGAATGTTCCGGAATTCATTGCGTTTCAGCTGAATCCGCTCCACATTTTCTCCTCCCGGCGAGATCAGTCCCACTGAGAAATTCACCGGAGCGTCGCCCCACAACTCCATGATAAATCCATTTTCACCGTCTGCTACATTGAATTCCACCGTCTCAAACTCCTGATCCTGCGGTACATTTCCCCGGAAATGATGCCCGCTGATCCCTTCATTTCCCGAAGCGATATGAACGGAAATCCCCGGCAGCAGGGAAATCTGAGAAATGTACCGCTCCAGACTGCCGTTGCCCCCGTGTCCGCCCAGATTGGTGCCGATGCCCAGACAGATGGACACCGGTCTTTGCAGCGCTGTGGCTGTATCCAGCACATACCGGATGGCAAGCATCACATCGTCTTCCTGACAGGCCCACACGTCATCCCGGATGGAATAAAAATCCAGCAGATACTGCTTCGGGCGTTTCAGCTTTACCACCACCAGCTCACTATCCGGCGCCGCCCCGGAGAATCCTGCCTCCTCATCTTCCCTGCCGGCCGCTACGGCTGCCAGGAAAGTGCCGTGTCCGTTTTCATCCCGGGGCAGTATTCTCGGTTCCTCCTCCAGCGCCCGGTCAATCTCCTCCCTGTCCCATTCCCGTCCAAAGGAATATCCCGCCGGTTTTTTCCCTTCCTGATCCTCCTGATCCCAGTAGGCGGCAATCTTAGTGCCTCCGTCTTCATAGCGAAAAAAAGAGCTGGTCAGATCCACCCCCGTATCAATGATGCCGACCAGCGTCCCCTGGCCTCGGAGCCCCAGCTGCGGAGACAGCCGCACTCTCGTCACCCCGGCCGCTTCCAGCTCCCGGGAATCCATGAGCCCATACACCCTGGGCACTTTATTATAATCAATATCTTCTCTCTCCCCGGTAAAGTCTCCCGGCTGATACATATACGCAATGGCCTGATTATATCCCACGGGATCCAGACAGAGATCCGGATAATTTTCCAGAAAAGAGCCTCCGTCCAACAGATAATCGATCAGATAATTCTGATAGTTCTCATCTATGGCCGCATTGGCGCAGTCCCTCTCACCGGCCTGCTGATATTGCAAATTTCCCATATATCCGCTTCCATTTCTCGTCACTTTTCCTATTTATCCTATGCCCGGCAAAAAAAATTATGTTATTTTTTCCATCTTGATTTTTTTTTTCGAAGTGATAACATAAAATCGTTCCTTGAAGAACACCTCATCTGCACACGACAGAACGAGGATAAAAAAGACATGTTTTTTACGAAACAGATAACAGATTTTAAGAATATTCCGTTAGAAGACACATACAACTGATTTTGAGGATTGCGGCACACGGAGGGAAGAACAATGACCACAGCTACCGTCAACATTGATTCTTTAGACAAGATTCAGGCTTTCGTTAAAATCATCAATGAGTATAACGGCCGTTTTGATTTGGTATCCGGCTGTTCCAGAGTAAATGCGAAGTCCATTATGGGCATTTTCAGTCTGGATATCTCACGTCCTTTACACCTGAATATTTATAACGATGAAAATGCAGCCTATGTGACAGATGCTATTTCCGCATTTATCATCAACGGCCGCTAACGCAGCTACCGCACAAGTTCATACAGATAACAAGATCGCAGGCCCGACAGCATCTCATTTGTATCCCTTAACCATCACCCGCTGCCCCTCCGCCGGATCTTTATATAAATTCAAAACAGGACAGGAAAGTCATTCCCTGCCCCGTTTTTTTATTTCATGGAAAACTGTGTTTTCTATGAAATAAAAAACGCTCCGCGAGGATCGCACTGCAGCGGATTGGAAGATGTCGCTGAAGCGACCCGCCGCAGGCGAAGAATCCTGCTTTGCAGGATCCTTTCTTAATTTTACGCTTTTCCCCATTAAACCGGCAAACAGCCGGTCATCTCTCAGCGTTCGATTTTCTCCGGTTCCGGATATTCCTCTCCGAAAGTATCCACGGTCACCGTCTTCATGACCTGTTTGTGATACGGAGAATCCCCAAACGTCTTTTCGCAGGCGATTCTGTCCACCACATCCATACCTTCGATAATCTTTCCAAAAGCGGCGTACTCACCGTCCAGATGCGGCGCCGGTTTATGCATGATAAAGAACTGAGAACCGGCGGAATCCGGCATCATCGCCCTTGCCATGGAAAGCACGCCTTCCTCGTGTTTCAGCGGATTATCAAAACCGTTGCTTCTAAACTCGCCCTTGATGCTGTAGCCCGGGTTGCCCGTGCCGTTTCCCAGCGGACATCCGCCCTGAATCATAAATCCCTTGATAATACGGTGGAAGGTCAGCCCGTCATAGAACCCCTTCTTTACCAGAGAGATAAAGTTATTGACTGTATTAGGAGCAATTTCCGGATACAGTTCCGCTTTCATCACATCGCCGTTTTCCATTGTGATCGTTACAACTGGATTTGCCATACTACTTCTTCCTTTCTGTGCATGATCTGCATGATATTATACGCTTCACCGCGTACAACTGCGTCGGAATATATCATAACATATTTGCTATCGTCCGCCAAGACAGGGATTGGCAGGCCGCAAAAATATACTGTCCGGCAAACGCGCCGCCTCTTGCATTTTCCGCTGTTCTTTTTTATAATAAGTCTCTGGCATCCGCCGACGCCCGGGGCATGCTTTCTGCTTTATGACAAAAGCGGCCGTCGGCGCCATATCGGCAAAAGCCGGAACAGTCTTAAATTTTGTATACAAAGGAGTTTATGATGGATAGAAAATTATTATTTTTTGATATTGACGGCACGCTGCTGGCCGGCGGGATTCCCGGATATATCCCGGAAAGCGCCATCCAGGGCCTCAGACAGGCCCAGGCCAACGGGCACTATCTTTTTATCAACAGCGGACGCACCTATTCTTTTATGCCGGAGGCAATTAAAGAGTTTCCCTTTGACGGTTACATATGCGGATGCGGCACAGAGGTGATCTTTCAGGGAGAATCCCTTTTCCACAACCGTCTCCCTGATGAAGTACGGTTTGGCCTGAAAGATATTTTGAGAGAAAATCGCATGCACGGCGCTTTCGAAGGACATTCCTCCTGTTTCTTTGACGATTCCGCCACACTGATCCCGCCACTCCAGGGCATCCGGGATGTCTACGCCACCTCCAATACGCCCAATGCCGTGCGTAATTTTGAAGATCCGGAGATGGATTTTGATAAATTTGTGGCGTTCAGCGATGCAGACAGTGATTTCGACAACTTTTTAAAGGCCATCGAGCAATATTTTACCTGCGTGCAGAGAGAACCCATGGGAGACTATCATTTCAATGAGCTGATCCCGAAGAACTGTTCCAAAGCCACAGGCATTGACTTCATGACTAAACATCTGGGCGCATCCCTGGATGACTGCTATGTATTCGGTGACAGCGCCAATGATCTGTCCATGCTGCAGCATGTGAAAAACAGCATCGCCATGGGCAACGCTTATCCGGATGTGCTGGGCAAGACTTCCTATGTGACCACCCGGGTGGACCGGGACGGCATTTATCTTGCCTTAAAACATTTTCATCTGATTTAACTACTGTTTCAGCAATATGATCTTTTCCGGCGGAAAGTAAATTTCCTCCGGAATTTTTTCATGCATTTCTTCCCATTCTTTTTTGGACAGCTTCCACCAGATGGGATGCAGCTCCTCTTCTCCTGAAGAATGATTCGCCCGCCCGGTACTCTCCGGAGAAATGCCCGGTTGGCCGGTATTTTTCATAAAAACGTTCTTCCCGTCAGCATTTTCCGAAGAAACATTTTTCAATATAAGATAAATCTCAAAAGGCGCCTCGGTGATTCTTTCCAGCGCACATTTCATCACATTATCCCTGTCATCGGAAAACGGCCCGGAAACTGTCTCAAAATCGTGGGCCCGCAATCCCACATGGGTGATATCTTCCGCGATGACATCTTTCACCCGAAGCTTCACGCCCCAGTCCGTTGCGTACAGTTCATGGGGGCCGAGAACTTCCGCCCGGGACAGATTCTTACAGCCCGTGAGCCTGGCCGCTCCCAGGGTGAGCGGATTCCGAAAAAGTTCTCTTGTACTGCCGGCAATCTCGATGGCCCCGGGGCGCATTACCGCCATTTTCGGACACATCTGATAGATTTCGTCCCGGTTGTGAGAAACCATGAGCACATCTTTCTGATAAGTGGTGGCAAGCATCGCCTTCATCTCCTGCAGCAGCTGTTCCCGCAGATAACTGTCCATGGCAGAAAACGGCTCATCAAGAAGCAGGATATCCGGGTCGGAAGCGATGATCCTCGCCAGAGCCGCCCGCTGCTGCTGACCGCCGGAGAGCCGTACCGGCAGAGCATCCGCCAGCTCTGGTATGTGAAACTGCTCCAGCAGACCCATGATATAATCATTTTTTTCTTTTTGGGAAGCAAATTTCTTCCTGGCGCCGGACAGGCCGGCCTCCACATTCTGCCAGACGGTCATATGAGGAAACAGCGCGTACTGCTGAAAAAGATACCCCACTTTTCTCTTTTGGGGAGACACATTGATTTTCTTTTCTGAGTCATACAGCACCCGGCCATCCAGGGTGATCCTGCCGGAATCCGGCGTCTCGATACCCGCGATACATTTGAGCGTCATGCTCTTTCCGCAGCCGGACGCTCCCAGCAGACCCATACATCCGCTCTCCAGCTCAAACGCTACATTTAATTCAAAATCTTTCAACCGTTTTTTAATATGTACTGAAATTGCCATATCTTCCTGCTTTCTTCCTTATGTCCGGCCGCTGTCCGGAGTTTTCATAGAAAAATAATTCATCATAATCACGACCAGAAATGAAATTCCCACCAGAACCGCCACATAACCGGACGCCTCCCGGGTGTCACCGGAAGCCACCGCGGCATAGACGGCCAGTGGCAGCGTCCTGGTCTTTCCGCTGATATTTCCGGCGATCATGGCTGTGGCTCCGAATTCCCCAAGTCCCCTGGCAAACGCCAGCACCGCGCCGGACACAATCCCGGGCCGCGCCACCGGAAACTGTACTTTCCAGAAAATGTTCCACTCGGACATCCCGAGGGTTCGTCCCGCAGCAAGCAGATCCGGATCCACCTGCTCAAAGGCACCTCTGGCCGCCCGGTACATGAGCGGAAAGGAGATGAGCACCGCCGCCAGCACCGTGGCTTCCCAGGAAAATGCGATCTTTACAGCGAAGTAATCCAGAAGAAACTTTCCCACGGGCCTCCGGATTCCGAAAATGTACAACAAAAAAAATCCGGCCACCGTCGGCGGCAGAACAAGAGGCAGTGTAAACAGACCGTCCAGAATCATTTTTAACTTTTTATTTTGTATACGAAATACCAGTTCCGCCATGGCCGCCCCCAGAAAAAATGTGACGATAATGCTGGCGGAAGCCGTTTTTAAGGAAATGATTACCGGTGACCAATCCATATCGATCATTCCTCTCTACTACAATGTATTTATGTTTCATCTTTTTACGCTCAAAAATAAATTCCGCTATGTTCTATCTCTGTTAATGATCAGCCGTAAATCCAGCCTCCACAAAAATGTTCATGACTTCCCCGCTCTGCAGGAAATCTTCCAGGGTCCGGGCTGCTTCTCTTTTCGTAGTGGCAGTGGTGATACCCACCGGATAAATGACCGGCGTCTGCATCATGGAATCGTCCGCCGTTGCCAAAACAGTCACCTTTTTGTCATCGCCATTGCTGTTCTCCGTCAGGGCATCTGTGGAATACACGATTCCCGCATCGGCGCTTCCCTCGGCGACCCAGGTGAGAACTTCTGTGACACTGTTTCCAAAGCTGGCTTTCTCCGCCACCTCATCATAGATACCAAGGCCGGTGAGAATCTCCCGGGCATATTTTCCTGCTGGCACACTTTCCGGATCTCCCATGGCAACCACATCGGCGTTGGTCAGATCTTCAAACCCTGTCACTTTAGAATCCACGCCTTCCGGCACGATGAGAACCACATCATTTTTCAGAAGATCCACCACGGACGCCTCATCCACCAGACCTTCCTCCACCAGCGTGTCCATATTGGATGTGGCCGCTGACATGAACAAATCCGCCTCCAGTCCGGACTCAATCTGCTGCTGCAGATCGCCGGAACTGGCGTAGGTGCCCTCCACGGTAACACCCGGGTTGGCTTCCTCAAACATCGGGATCAGCTGATCTTCAAATACCGCTTCCAGGCTGGCTGCCGCCGCAATAAGCAGGGTTGTGTCCCCGCCGGCCCTTCCTTCCGCCGCCGTACTCTTCTGAGCATGCTCTGCTCCCGCCGCCTCATTGGCATCCTGTCCTCTGCCGCTGTCAGAACCGGAAGAACCACATCCGGCCATTCCCATGACAAGAGCTGCGCTTAAAGCTACGGTCATACATTTTTTCATCAGAGTACCTTTCTTCATTATTTTCTCCTTTTAATCACGTTTTATATTGTTTTATTACGTTTTATTCTTTTTTATTATACAGACAAACCAATAAAAACTCAATAAAAATCTAATCGGAGTAGATTACCTCTCCCATTCCGGTCACATCATATCCACCCAGGGCAGACACCTCATCCTGGTATTCTTTTGACCGCAGAATGGACATCAGGGTCTGATATGCCGGTCTGGAAAAATCTTCTTTGCGGAAAACCATATCATAGGATTCCTCCTGCTGAAAAACGAAATCAATCCCCGCCACCTGCCGGCTGTGCTTTTCCGTTCCAAGAGCCGCATCGGCTTCTCCCCTGGAAACCGCAGCCGCTGCCTCCAGATGGGAATTGACAATATCATGATATCCCCGCACTTCACTGGTCAGGATGTGACCGGTCCGCAGCTTCTCATCCATCAGCACCCGGGCACCGCTGCCAGGCTCCCGGTTGACAATCCGCACATCCTCTCTTTTCAGATCTTCAAATGTCCGGATGTTTTTGGGATTTCCCTTTTTTACATAGAACCCCTCTTTACGCTTTAACATATGGACCACCACCACATCGGTGCCCGGCAGCATACTGCTGATATAAGGCAGATTATAACTGTCTGTGGCGCCATGCCACAGATGAGCCGTCGCCACATCCACCTGTCCCTGATACATGGCGTAAAGGCCGTTATAACTTCCCTTATACGAACGAAGGGCAGGGCATCCTTCCGGATGGCGGCTCAGGCGGTCCGCCAGCAGATCAAGGACCATATCCTGTCCGCAGATAATGAGCATACCGCTGTCCCGGCCTTTTGTCTCCTGTCCCGGGGAAGAGCGAAAAACTGCATCCGCTGCATTTTCCCGGTTCTTCCAGGACACCGGCGCATCTCCATATCCCCCGGCCGGATACCGGCCACGTCCATCGCGGTTTCCCGCAGATTCTTCGTTCGGCTTTCTGCCGCCATACTGAATATACTCATCCAGATCTTCCTGACGGATACGGAGCTGCTTTCCCAGCTTGGAGGCCTTCAGATCCCCCCGTTTTATCATGTCATAAACGGTATTTTTCTTTACTTTCAAAATCTCTGCCGCTTCCACAACGGTCAACAAGTTCTCACGCATTTCCTGTCCCCTTTCCGTCATCTGCATATTGAAACAGGGAGCAGTCTGTCTCTGCTCCCCGCTTATCATATCATATTTACCATTCATTATGAAGAAGCTTATGCTCCCTGCCTTTCAGGAAACCATTGTAAAGGTTCTGAATGATCGGATTTTCGTTGGAGCGCTTGATCTGCGCCGCGTTGTCAATCTTGTAAATCCCCTCAAACCGGGCCGCCTTGGTCCTCGGTCCGATCGGTACCGGCTGACCGCCGCCGGCCATACAACCCCGTTTGCAGGCCATAACTTCCACAAAATCAAAATGTTCTTCCCCGGCTTTGATCTTTTTCAGAAGTTCATCGGCATTGCGCAGTCCGTTGACCACTCCCAGCCTCAGCTCTCTTCCGTGGAAATCCACCACAGCCTCCTTGACGCCTTCCGTTCCGCGGATTCCGGTGAAACTGACCTTCTCCAGATCTTCCACCGCGCTGCTGTCAATGAGCCGGCGGAGCACTGCCTCGGTGACGCCGCCGGTAACTCCGAAGATGGCGCCGGCGCCGGAGGACAGTCCAAACGGCATATCCAGAGCTTCTGACGGCATCTGCGCCAGATCAATGCCGGCTTCCTTGATCATACGGGTGATCTCTGTGGTGGTGAGGACCAGATCCACATTCTGCTCACCGTCGGTGTAATGCTCCGGCCGGAGGATCTCCGCTTTCTTCGCCGTACAAGGCATGATCGAAATCACCATGGTCTTTCTGGTATCTTCTTTGTTCAGGCGGGCCTCCTCCTTGATCAGCGCCCCGAACATCTCCTGCGGAGAACGGCAGGTGGAAATATTCTTTCTGAACTCCGGATATTTATTCTCACAAAACTTCACCCAGGCCGGACAACAGGACGTAAAAAGCGGAAGGTTCTCTCCGGCTTCCAGCCGTTCCACGAACTCTTTCGCTTCTTCCATGACTGTCAGATCCGCCCCGAAATTGGTGTCATATATTTCATCAAAGCCCATGCGCCTGAGAGCCGCCACCAGCTGCCCAAGAGCATTTTCTCCTTTTGGAATACCAAACTTATCGCCCACAGCCACCCGGACAGCCGGCGCGATCTGCGCCACGACCCGCACATTTTTATCTGCCAGAGCCAGCCAGACCGGATGGATATTCTGTTTGATGGTGATGGCGCCGGTCGGACATACCACCCGGCACTGACCGCAGCCCACACAGTCTGTCTCCGAAAGCGTTCTGTTGAAGGCCGGCATCACCTGCATTTTGGAACCCCGGTAGGCAAAGTCCAGAATGCCCAGTCCCTGAATCTCATCGCAGGTACGCACACAGTCTCCGCAGAGAATACATTTATTCGGGTCCCGGACGATACAGTCGGAACTTTCATCCAGCGGAAGCACTGGTTTGTTATTTTCAAAACGTATGTAGCTGACGCCCAGCTGTTTTGCCAGATTCTGCAGGGTACAGACACCGTTTTTCTTACAGGTGGTACAGTCCCGGCAGTGGGAGGACAGCAGCAGTTCCAGAATCATCTTTCTGTGATGCTGCAGCCGCGGCGTATTGGTATAGATCACCATTCCGTCTCTCGGCACCTCTGAGCAGGAAGCAAAAATCTTTCCCCGGTCATCTTCCACCACGCACATACGGCAGGCGCCGTAGGTGGAAAGCTCTGAGTGATAACAGAAGGTAGGCAGGTTGATCCCGGATTTACGGATGACGGAAAGCACATTTTTCTCATCATCAAAGGCAACTTTTCGATTGTTGATCGTCATATATTTCATAGTCTCACCCTCCTACGCTTCAATGTGAATGGCACCAAACGCGCAGGCACTCTCACAGGCGCCGCACTTGATACATCTGGAATTATCAATCACATAAGGTTCCTTAATCTTTCCGCTGATGGCTCCCACCGGACAGTTTCTCGCACACTTGGAACATCCCTTACAGCGGGTCGGACTGATGACAAACCGGCGCAGCGCCGTACAGTTCTTCGCCGCACATTTCTTATCCACCACATGCTGTACATATTCTTCCCGGAACAGGCGGAGCGTACTCATGACCGGCAGCGCCGCACTCTTTCCGAGGCCACAGAGGGCGGTGTCGGTGATGGTCGTCGCCAGCTCCTCCAGAAGATCCAGATCTTCCAGAGTTCCGTTTCCGGCCACAATCCGCTCCAGAATCTCCAGCATCCGCTTCGTGCCCTCCCGGCACGGAACACATTTGCCACAGCTTTCATTCTGTGTAAAATTCATGAAAAATCTCGCCACTTCCACCATACAGGTGTTGCTGTCCATGACCACAAGACCGCCGGAACCGATCATCGCTCCCATTTTCTTCAAAGAATCAAAGTCCAGGCTCACATCCAGATGCGGCGTGATAAGACAGCCGCCGGACGGTCCGCCGATCTGCACCGCCTTGAAATCCGCATCCCCCTTGATACCGCCTCCGATATCAAAGATCACTTCCCGGAGGGTGGTTCCCATCGGCACCTCGATCAGTCCCGTGTTCTTCACGCTTCCGGTCAGAGCAAATGCCTTGGTTCCCGGACTCTTCTCCGGCCCGATGGTCTTATACCATGCGGCGCCGTTTAAAATGATCATCGGCACGTTGGCAAAGGTCTCCACATTGTTGAGCACCGTCGGCTTCGCGAAAAGCCCCTGCTCCACGGTCCGCGGCGGCTTCACCCTCGGCATTCCCCGCTTTCCTTCGATGGACGCGGTCAGGGCACTTCCCTCACCGCAGACGAAGGCGCCGGCGCCCCGGTTGATATGTAAATGGAAGGAAAAATCTGTTCCTAAAATGTTATCTCCCAACAAACCTTTCTCTTCTGCCTGACGGATGGCCAGCTTCAGACGACTGATGGCCAGAGGATACTCCGCGCGCACATAGATATATCCTTCCTGTGCGCCCACCGCGTACGCCGCGATCATCATACCCTCGATCATCTTGTGCGGGTCGCCCTCCATGATACTTCTGTCCATGAACGCGCCCGGATCGCCCTCGTCACCGTTACAGACCACGTACCGGATCTTCTCCTTCTGACCGGCCACCTGTTTCCACTTATATCCGGTCTGGAATCCGCCGCCTCCACGGCCCCTTAAGTTGGATTCCATGATCTCATCGACCACCTCCGACGGCGTCATGTCAAATAAAGCTTTGGCAAAGGCCTGGTATCCGCCGCAGGCGATATATTCCTCAATATGTTCCGCATCAATATGACCGCAGTTTTTCAGCACCAGACGGGTCTGCTTCTTATAAAATGGAATGTCTTCCTGTTTCTGATATTCAATACCATCCTGTTTGTACAGAAGATGACGGATCACATCTCCCTTCTTGATGGTTCTCTCAAAAATAGCCTCGCAGTCATCCACCGACACCTTGGTATACAAAATACCCATCGGCTCGATCCGCATCAAAGGTCCCATCTCGCAAAAACCATGGCAGCCGCTCTTTTTTACTGCCACCGGACCGTTACCATGGGCGATCTCCGGCCCGAACTCCACGGACACATCCGGATACCCCTTGACCAGCTCGCACATTTTCTTATAAATCTCGCCGGAGCCTCCCGCCAGACAGCCCGTGCCGGCACAGATCAAAATTCTGCATTTGCTGACCCCGATCACCTGTTTCGCATATTCTTCCAGCTGATTCAGCGCTTCTCTGTTCTCGATTCTCATTTCTCAATCTCCTTTATACTTTCCAGGGTCTGTATATACAACATCTACTCCTCCGAACGCAGTTCCTGCACCAGCTTCGCAGCCTCATCCGGCGTCATGGAAGGGTATACCTTGTCATTCACTGTCATGACCGGCGCCAGTCCGCAGGCCCCCAAACAGGAAACCGTCTCAATGGTAAACAGCATATCATCGGTGGTCACTTTTTCTTTTGAAAGCCCCAGCTCTGTATACAATCTTTCCAGAATGGTCAGCGATTTTCTCACATGACAGGCGGTACCGTCACAGACCTTAATGACATATTTTCCCTTCGGTTCAAAGGAAAAATTCTCATAAAATGTCGCCACGCTGTACGCCTTGGCTTCCGTGATGCCGATTTTATCCGCCACATAAGACAGCAGTTCCGGCGGAAGATAGCGATATTCACTCTGGATATCCTGAATGATCGGAATCAGAGAGGACTCCCTTGCCCCGTGGGACGCAATAATCTCATCCGCTTTGTCATAATAACTTTGCTCCAGCATAAAACCCTCCTTTAGCTGTCCGACAACAGCTTGCTCCTTCAAGGTTAATATAGTTCTCTCAGCACCTTTTGCTGTAGTTTTCATGTATACATGCACAATACACATCTATTATAGTGTAGAATTGTACGAATTACAATAGAATTTTGTTATCATATTAACAAACTACCACATTTCTGCCTTTTTATATAAATATCAGCATATTTTTTTATATTTTTTTCACAACGAACCTTTTACTATTTTCATCTCAATATCATCCGTTCCTCCAGAAAAAAATTATATTAATATCTTATAGACATTTGTGAAAGTATATGTTATAGTACTTTTACCCACACAAAATGAAAGAGAGGTGATACAATGTCCGAACGGGAACTCTTACAAATGATTTTATCCGAAGTACAAAACACAAACACTGGCCTGAATGATGTCAAATCCGAGATCGCCGACATCAAAACTGATGTAAGCGCTCTCAAAACTGACGTCAGCGCTCTCAAAACCGATGTTGACGATCTGAAAACTGATGTCAATGCTCTCAAAACCGACGTCAGCGCTCTTAAAACTGACGTAAGCGCTCTCAAAACTGACGTAAGCGCTCTTAAAACCGACGTAAGCGCTCTTAAAACCGACGTCAGCGCTCTCAAAACCGATGTCAGCGCTCTTAAAACCGATGTTGACGATCTGAAACTCCGGGCAGCATTGATTGAAACTACCCTGGAAAATGAAACAAACAGAAACATAAGAATTATTGCTGAAGGTCATACCGACTTATCCCGCAAATTAGATCATATACTGCAAATGGAAAGTGAAAAAGAAATGTTTCTGATCCGATTCAATGTCATGGAATCGGAAGTACAGAAAATAAAGCAGCATCTTGACTCAATCGCATAATTTACTATCGACACCTGAAGTTACCGTTTTGATAAATTATATTTCATAAACTAAAAATGATAAACATAGGATCAGAAAAATATAAAGGGGAAAAATCTACTATCCGATTTTTCCCCTTTTTTTGCCCGATATACGCCGATCGGAAGGAAAAAACTTTCCCTTCCGATTATATCCCAAAATCTTTACACAATTATTCTAAAAGTCAAATCCTTCAATTGTCGCAAAATAATCTTCCGGCGTCTCCGCGCGGCGGATCATTCTTGTGCTGCCGTCCTCCTGCAGGAGAATCTCAGCGCTCTTCAGCTTGCCGTTGTAATTATATCCCATGGCAAAACCGTGGGCACCGGTATCGTGAATGACCAGCAGATCTCCGATATCAATCTTCGGCAGCTTCCGGTCAATGGCAAACTTATCGTTATTCTCGCAAAGGGAGCCAACCACATCATACGTGTGATCACAAGGCTCATTCTCCTTACCCATGACCGTGATATGATGATATGCGCCATACATAGCCGGACGCATCAGATTGCAGGCGCAGGCGTCCACGCCGATATATTCTTTATAGGTATGCTTCTCATGAATCGTCTTCACCACCAGATGACCGTGCGGTCCAAGCATATAGCGGCCAAGCTCCGTGAAAATCTTCACATCGCCCATGCCGGCCGGCACCAGAATCTCTTCATAGGCCTGACGGACACCCTCACCGATGGCAAAAATATCGTTCGGCTCTTTGTCTGGCGTATAAGGGATACCGATCCCGCCGGACAGATTGATGAATCCGATATGCACATCCAGATTCTCTTTCAGCTCCACCGCCAGATTAAATAAGATCGCCGCCAGCGTAGGATAATACTCATTGGAAACGGTATTGCTGGCCAGGAAGGAATGGATACCGAACTCCTTCACACCTTCTCTTTTCAGTCTCTTAAAAGCCTCAAAAATCTGCGGTTTGGTCATACCATATTTGGCGTCTCCCGGATTGTCCATGATATCTGTTCCCAGGGAAAAGATTCCGCCCGGATTATAACGGCAGCAGATTCTCTCCGGAATCCCGCAGGCATCTTTCAGGAAATCAATGTGCGTGATATCATCCAGATTGATGATGGCACCCAGCTTCTTTGCCAGCACAAACTCTTCTGCCGGTGTCTCATTGGAAGAAAACATGATGGATTCTCCATCGGCAAAACCGCAGCGATCGCTCATCATCAGCTCTGTCAGAGAAGAACAGTCTGTTCCGCACCCCTCTTCCTTTAAAATCTTTAAAATGGCCGGTGTCGGCGTCGCCTTCACCGCAAAATATTCCCGGAATCCCTTATTCCATGAAAACGCCTTATAAAGATTCCGGGCAGTCTCCCGGATTCCCTTCTCATCATAAAGATGAAATGGCGTCGGGTATTTCTTTACAATCTCTTCCAGCTGTTCTTTGGTCACAAAAGGTTTCTTCTCCATATTTATCCTGTCCTTTCCATATATATTCTTCTATTATCGTTCGATGTGAACATTTCATACCTGTTCTGGCTCTGACCACTGCTGTTTGGCGTGCGCAGCCTTTCAGTCACCGCCGCTCAGACCGCTCTGCTTTCGTGCAGGATCACTGCCGCTTCATGACATCCAGCTGAATCTCATTGGCCAGGGCGTCTTTCAGCAGCTGCACCAGATTGGGATTGGCCGAATACAGGCAGGCCGTCCGTGTCTCCTCCTGCAGTTCACCGGTCAGCGCATAGCTGGAATCCGTGATCAGCCGGATGGAACTTCCCTCGTGGGCCGTGCGGTATACCACCGCGCCTTTCAGCTCGAAAGGCCCCTCCGTAAGCAGGACAACCTTGCGTCCTCTCCCCACCAGATCCTGAAGCTCCTGTTCGAAAAGCGTCAGCGTGGACACAGTACCAAAAAGATACACTCTCTCCTTCGCCTGCCGCAGCATATTTCTGATCTTATCTTCCACATTTCTCCGGCCCCGGATGGTAATATAATGCTCCTCCTGGTGCATTTCCTTCGGAATCTTCTGCTCCAGCTCCTTCGCCGTCTCACTGAGAAAATGAATCTTATTCTCACAGAACTCTTTCACCGGCACCGCTTCATAACGCACAGACTGCTCCTCCAGAACATAGGCAGCGCCCTTATCCACAAGCCCCGCCAGCGCCCCGTAGGCATTAGACCGGGATATTCCAGCCCGCTTCGCCGCTTCGTAGCCGCTCAGACATCCTTCTGTCAGTAAAAGCAGATACACCTTGGCCTCCTGCCTGGTCAGCCCAAAATGCAGCAGCAGCGCAATATTATCGGAAACTCTTCCATCATCAAGCATATTTCCCGCCTCTTTTCCATGCGTAGTACCAGTCGGTACTACTATATAATGTACCGTTTTTTTTGTCAACCTCTTCCCCGCCGTCTTATTGAAAATCTTTTGCATCCCGCCTTTCTTTTTCATCTTTTCTTCTATTAATTACACCTCGTCTATATTCTTTTGCAAAATAACCCTCTTTTTTTAAAAGGATTTCCATTGACAGCATGCACAAAAATGTTAAGATAAATATATCTGATATTGTGAATATAAAATCAAAAACCATATAGCAGAAATATGCATGCAAAAGCAAAGGCTATATAGCAAAAGCAGATGACAGATATGTCAGAAACAGGTGAAATATATGGGAAAAAAATGTGTTGGTCTCATTGAGGCAAGGGGACTGGCCGCCGCCATCGAGGCTGCCGATACCGCCGTCAAATCTGCCAACGTCAAATTATTAGGATATGAATATTCGGGACACAGCGGCATGATCGTTGTCAAGATCGAGGGGACAGCCAGCGCCGTGGAATCCGCCATGAAGGCAGCCGCCCTGTCCGTCAAAAAAATACACAGTTCTTTTTCTGTTGTCAATGTCACCATTCAGAAGTCCGCCCTGGATGAATCTGTATACGACACACTGATCCACAACAAACAGACGGTGGGCGATCCACTGCAGATTGCCTCCGGCAAACGTCCTCAGGGAACCAATCGTCAGGCCAAATGGGTGGGGCACTGGGAACAGAAAGGCGCCTACATCCGCGAATGACAATTCTTATACAGACACAAAAAGCCGCCCGCCGGGCGGCAGTTTTTATACTGCCTCCGGCGGACGGCTATTTTAAGGAAAGTCTGCTGAAAATCTTTATCTATGATTCAAACACTCTTCGTGTGGTGGCTCCCCACTCTTTCTTCACGTATTACTGAATGGTGATGTATTTATTCTCTTCTACCTTCTTGGCTTCCTTCTTCGGAACTGATAACTTCAGGATACCGTTCTCGAACTTCGCCTGAATATCTGCCTCTGTCACATCTTCACCTACATAGAAGCTTCTGCTCATGGTGCCTTCGTAACGTTCTCTTCTGATATAAGCACCTTCGTTATTCTTCTCGTCATTATTTACATTCTTGGCAGCCTGAACAGTCAGATAACCGTCTTTGAGCTGTGCCTTCACATCCTCTTTCTGATAACCCGGAAGCTCGATATCCAGCTCATAACCTTTATCGGTCTCTTTCACATCTGTCTTCATCATACTCCGGGAACCATTTCCATAAAAAGCTCTGTCAAATGCAGGGAATGAAAAATCCATCCAGTCATCAAATAAATTCTCTCCAAAAATACTAGGCATTAACATAAAACATCGCTCCTTCTTCTATTGAATGTGTTTGTCAAAATCACTTTGACTGCAAATTTATCTTTGGAACTCCGGTCCGGGCTTCTTAAGAAGTATCTCTTCTTTGTATCCCCTTCCTTTGTTCTAGATGTAATATAACACTTATTGTTAGCCATGTCAAGACTTGAGTGCTAATTTTTTGTGAACATTTTGTGAACAATATTTTCAACACCCAAAAAAGCCACCGACCGGAGTATTCATCTCGGCCAATGGCTCTAAGGTAATAAAACGGCATACTTTCGCCAAAGCATGCCGTCTACATTCATCAAATCTATCTGATTAATATCATTTATTATTTATCGGTTGTATCTATGTGAACGCTTTAAAAGCTGTTGTTGTTACGCTGCGCTTCCCGTCCCGAAGCTACTGCTTCCCTGGGACTTACAAGCCTGTTCAAACTCTCTCAGCTTACGCTGTGCTTCTCTGCTTAAGTTCGTCGGCACCTGAATCTGTATGGTGACGTACTGATCGCCCCGCACAGATGTGCTGCCCATCTTCACAATGCCTTTGCCCCGCAGACGGATCTTCGTACCCGACTGGGTGCCCGGACGAATCTTGCACATAACTCTTCCGTCGATGGTCTGCACGGATACTTCGCCTCCGAATACTGCCGTGGTAAACGGAACAGACGCCGTGGTGTAAACGTCGGAACCTTCCCGGTGGAATCCCGGTTTATCCTTTACATTTACTTTCAAAATCAGGTCGCCCGGCTCACCGCCGCCGACTCCCGGCTGCCCTTTGCCGCGAAGACGGATACTCTTTCCGGACTCAATACCGGCCGGAATGTTCACCTCGTAGGACTGTACCCGGCCATCGCTGCCCTGCAGACGAATGACCTTCTTACCGCCAAAGGCCGCCTCATCAAAGGTAACCTCCACTTCGGCGTTCAAATCAGCTCCCTTTCCGGAATATCCGTTTCCGTAATGATCTCCGAAACCAGAGCTTCCATAGCCGCCGCCAAACCCTCCGAAACCGGAACCGTTAAAGCCGCCGCCGAAATTAGAACTGTGGAATCCGGAATTACCGTAACCGGCTCCTCTCGATCCTGAACTGTGGAAATCTGCTCCGCCGAAGCCGCCATTCTTAAACGCTCCGCCGAAGAGATCGCTGAAAAAGTCATCCATGTTCATATTGCCGTCGCCGCTGTGAAAATGGAACTCACGATATCCATTTCCATTATTCTGGCTGTAGCCATAATTGCCGCCACCGCCTTCACTGAAGGCCGCATGACCGAACTGATCGTACATTTTCCGCTTCTCATCGTCACTTAAGACATCGTAAGCCTCCGAAACTTCCTTAAACATTTCCTCCGCATGTTTGTCGTTGGGATTGGTATCCGGGTGATATTTCTTCGCTAATTTACGATACGCCTTTTTAATCTCGGCAGCACTTGCATTTCTTCCAACGCCAAGCACTTCATAGTAATCTCTTTTGGTTGCCATCTTATCACCTTCCTTATCCATTTATTCTCCACAACGAAACACACTTCGCATCTGCGCGACGTCAGGTGTCTTCGTCAAAAAGCACGGCTGCCTATTCTGCAGCTCCGTCTTCTGTCTCTTCGTCATCAGAAGACTCTCTCTTTGCCGCTGTGACTGCCAGTACCTGTGCCTCCGGATCTGTGAGAATATCAATGGCCTCATTTTTAGCGATATCCAGATCTTTCACTCTCACAACATCGCCGACCTTCATATCACCCACATCCAGCACGATCTTCTCTACCAGATGTTCCGGCAGAGCTCTGTACTCAATCTCTTCCAGCTGTTCCTGAACGACGCCGCCATCAATCTTATCTCTATTCTCAATCACTACTTCTGCAACGGACTGTACCTTCTGATTCTTCATCAATGCCTGGAACTCAATCTCCTCCACTACATTGTCCAGAGCATTAAAATGAATCTCTTTAATCAGCACATTGTGAGACTCGCCGTCCACATCCAGCATGATCTGGCTTCCTTTATTATTATTGCTCAGGATATGATTGACTGCTTTCTTTTCCATCTTAACCGGAATCGAACCTTCAATCTCCTTGCCGCAAACGTTACCAGTGATGTAACCTTCTCTTCTCAACCGCTTGGCTTTCTCGCTCATATCTCTTTTCTGCGCTTTTAAAACATCCATCTCTAATACCTCCAATATTAATCTGAAATATTATCCGGGGCGGCCCTGAAGCCGCCCCGGTATGTGATTTTGTGGAATGAATTATCCCTCGATATTGATATATTTATTCTCTTCCACAGCCGGTTTCGCTTCTTTCTTCGGAACGAACAGTTTCAAAATACCATGTTTAAATTCTGCCTTGATATCTTCCTGCGTTACATTATCGCCCACATAGAAGCTTCTCTGGCATGCTCCGGCGTAACGTTCTCTCCGGATATAACGTCCGGTATCTTTCTCCTGTTCATCCTGATCCAGTCCCTTGGCTGCTTCAATGGTCAGATAACCATTTTCAAGAGAAACCTTTACCTCATCTTTCTTAAATCCCGGCAGATCAACTACCAGCTGATAGCCGTCATTCATTTCCTTAATATCGGTTTTCATGATGTGATTTGCTTTTCTTCCGTACAGTTTCTTCTGTGCTTTCTTCATATCTCTGTCATCATAAAACGGAAAATCATCGAAAAAGTCATCAAATAAATTCTCTCCAAAAATACTAGGCATCAACATAAATCATCGCTCCTTTTTCCTTTTGAAAAGTGGATACTTGAAATCCGCTTCATTCGATTTATGAACAAACCACTTCGCGGTCATCGACATTCTCATCATCTGCCATAGCGGACCGCTCCGCTCTGTGCTCACACAATATGTTACCTGGAACTCCGGTCCGGGATTATCATGTACAACTTCTTATCTTTTTATCCCCTTCCTTTGTTCTAGATGTAATATAACACTCATTATTAGCCATGTCAAGCCTTGAGTGCTAATTATTTTGTGAACTTTTTGTGAACAAAAAAAACGGAGCCGAAACTCCGTTTATAATGCATCCACAATCGCCGCCACGCTTCCCAGATAGGAAGCGCCGAACAGATTCAGATGATTCAGCAAGTGATACAGCTGATACAATCTTTTTCTCTCCCGATATCCGGGATCAATGGGATTCACTTCATGATAGGCGTCATAGAAGGCCTGCGGGAATCGCCCGAACAACTCTGTCATGGCCAGATCTGTCTCAAAATCTCCCACATAAGCCGCCGGATCAATGAGCCACGCCCGGCCATCACCGCCGCAGAGCACATTTCCTCCCCACAGATCTCCGTGCACCAGGGAAGGAAATCCCGGCTCCCGAATATAATCATCCAGATGACTGAGGAACCTGTCCAGCTTCCTGCGCAGCCCCGGATTAAAATATCTCTCTGCCATCCGGATCTGCGGCAGCAGGCGACAATCCCGGTAAAAATCAGTCCATCTGGGCTTTGGCGTATTTTTCTGCACCGTAGCACCGATATAATTATCCTCCATAAAACCGTATCTGGTTTCCTCCACGGCAGACGGCTGTTCTTCCGGCGGATGTGTCCGCACGAAATCCATGCAGTCCGCCCGGTGCATCTGCGCCAGCTGCCGCCCGAATACTTCCCAGTAATCCCTGATCTTAGACGCACTGTCTATATAATCAAGCAGCAGAAAGGAAAAGTCTCTCTGCCGGTCGATCCCTGTTCCAAGAAGATCCGGTACCCCGATAGCTCCCGTAGACCGCATAGCCTCAAGTCCCCGCTGCTCGGTCTCAAAAAAACGGGCATTCTTTATCTGATTGGTCTTCATAAAAATCCTCTGCCCGCCGGACAGCCGCAGTTCCCAGGCGTCATTGATATCGCCGCCATAGACCCTCTTCTGTCCCGCAATCTCTGCGTCCGGCCCGAAAGCGGCCCGGAGCGCATCTGAAAGAGAGAAATATGACATATTCATAGCACGATCATCTTCCTTCAATCTCATTTCCTGTTTTATTCCACCGTTACAGACTTAGCCAGGTTTCTCGGCTTATCCACATCCAGTCCCTTGGCCACGCTCACATAATAACCCAAAAGCTGCAGAGGAATGATCGCCAGGGTTGTGGCGAAATGCTCATCGGTCTTCGGCACATAGATCGTAAAGTCCGCCGTATCTTCAATGCTGTAATTGCCATAGGTGGTCACCGCCATCAGGTAGGCTCCCCGGCTTCCCACTTCCACCAGGTTGCTGACCGTCTTCTCAAACAGACGGCTCTGGGTCAGGACGCCCACCACCAGAGTACCATCCTCGATGAGGCTGATGGTCCCGTGTTTCAGCTCCCCGGCCGCATAGGCCTCCGAATGGATATAGCTGACTTCCTTCATCTTCAGGCTGCCCTCCAGACAGATGGCGTAGTCCAGCCCACGGCCGATGAAGAACACATCCTTCGCATTGGCGTACTTGCTGGCAAACCACTGGATCCTCTCCTTATCATCCAGCACTTTCTGGATCTTATCCGGCAGGGTCTCCAGCTCTTTCTGATACATCGCATACTGCTCCTCTGTGATGACTCCCTGCACATATCCGGCCTGCACCGCCAGCAGGTAAGAGACAATCAGCTGGGTGCTGTACGCCTTGGTGGTCGCCACGGCAATCTCCGGACCGGCGTAAGTATAGAGTACATAGTCACTCTCCCGGGCAATGCTGGAGCCCACCACATTGACAATGCCCAGGACCGGCACTCCCTTCTCCTTGGAAAGACGCAGGGCCGCAAGACTGTCCGCCGTCTCCCCGGACTGGGAAATGATAATGACCATGGAATCCTTCATCAGCTTCGGCTCCCGGTACCGGAACTCTGACGCCAGATCCACTTCCACCGCGATATCACTCAAAGACTCCATGACATATTTGGCTGCCATGCCAACATGATAGGCAGAACCACAGGCCACGATATACACCCTCTGCAGCCCTTCGATGATCTCATCAGAAAGCCCCGCTGCAGAAAAATCAATCTGCCCGTCTTTAATATACGCGTTCATAGTATCCCGGACCGCCTTCGGCTGTTCAAAGATCTCCTTTAACATGAAATGTTCATAGCCGCCCTTTTCCGCCGCCTCTTCATTCCACTTGATCTCCACCAGCTCTTTCTCGACCTCATTGCGGTCAATATCATAGAAATGCGCTTCCTCCCTGGTCAGCTCCGCGATCTCCATATTGTCGATATAATATACGTTCCGCACACTGTCCAGGATAGCCGGCACATCAGAAGCGATGAAATATCCGGTCTCATTCTTTCCAATGATCAGCGGACTGTCCTTGCGGGCCGCAAAGATCTTTCCCGGATGATCTTTAAATAAGATACCAAAGGCATAAGAACCACGGATACGGAGCATGGAACGGGTGATCGCTTCCAGCGGAGTGCCTGTCTTCTTATAGTAATAATCAATGAGCTTCGCTGCGATCTCCGTATCTGTCTCCGAATAAAAGGTATATCCTGATTTCAGAAGTTTCTCTTTAAGCTCCTGATAATTCTCAATGATGCCGTTATGCACCAGCACCACAGACTTATCTTCCGTACAATGCGGATGAGCATTCGTCTCCGACGGCTCTCCATGTGTCGCCCAGCGGGTATGCCCGATCCCGCAATTTCCGGCCACGGCATGCCCGTCATCGGTCTTCTCCGACAGAGCATGGAGCCGCCCCTTTGCCTTGATGATCTGGATATTCTCGCTGCCCTCTTCCCGCACTGCAATTCCGGCAGAATCATATCCCCGGTACTCCAGCTTAGAAAGTCCATGTAAAAGTAAAGGCGCCGCCTGATTATCCCCTACGTATCCAACAATTCCACACATAGTATTTCTCCTTTATAAAACTCTAACAACTATCGCAATATTTTATCACAAAACAACCAAAAAGTATACCCAAGCATCATCCCGATGGTATTATTAAACACGTCATCGGTCTCACACAGCCCGGCCTTCAACACAAACTGCATCCCCTCGATCATAGCAGATGTTCCGGCACCAACCAGAACCGCCCTCCACCAGCTGCTTTTCCTCCCCAGCTCTCCATACATCACTCCCATAGGCACAAACAAAATGATATTATTGAGAATCTGGAAAACCCAGAACAGACTTCCTGCCAGCGCCAGCCGATACTCCCACAAAAAAGTCAGCATCACCCTTCTCTCCGCGAAAGGCTCCCGGCTCAATATCGTGACATACAATAAAATCAGTATATAAAAAAGAAAAGAGAGTCCAATAAAATACCGATACATTTTCCCTGTGATCCGGGGCACTCCGCCCCTCCCTGCTGCCGCCATCTTAAAAAAGACAAACAAAAGCAGCCACACCAGTAACATCACATAACAGTTATTTTTAATGAACTCCCATAAAAATTGAAACCTCAAACGACAACCCTTTCCGTCTGCTGTATATTTTCCTATCCTAATCCACAGTTATCCATTCCCAAACGCATTGATTATACCAAACATTACCTTATTATACAAATGCATTTTATGTAGGAAAGTGTGTCACTTCAGCGGTATCATCCCCTCTGCCAGCCATTCCTGCACAATACTCACACTTTCCTTCACTCCCCTGGCTATCTGCTCCACCGGCAGACCCATTTCCGCCAGAGAAATCACCGTTGCTCTCTTGGCTTTTTTCTCTCCGCGTTCTTCTCCGATTCTCTCTCCACGCATCATTCCTTCGTTATAAATCTCATCCATTTCCTGACACATACTATACACCCCTTCCTCTGTCTCCTTTAATTCCCGTACTCTCCTCGCCAGCACTTCACTGTACATCTCACTGGCATCTTGGCAGTGAAAGTCATGCATCAAACGCCCCAATTCCGTTTCTTCATCCTGCATCGCCGCATTCACATATATGATATGAGAGCCATCTTCAAACTCTGCGCCTGTCTCTCCTACTACCCGTTCAATTCTACTGACAGGAAGTCCACATCCTAAAGTATCTTCCCTGGTAATAAAGATCACATAACTGTCTGGCAGTTCGTCAAAGTCATGTCCCGGCTCCAGTGTATTCATATCAACAAGACCGCTGTGATACCGCGACCGCCGGGGCGACGCTCCCTCGTTCTTCTGCTGAACCTCAACATCATATCTTTTGTCTTCGACATCCCGGGCTACACAGTCCAAAATAGCCGACCGTCCCTGCAGATTCTTGTAATCCTTCTGTACAACGCTGTCCACCACATGCAAGTCTTTTCTACCCATGATCACCTGAAGAACATACTCCACACACTCTATGTGCTTGAACACATTTCTCATGAAAGTATCAGACATTAATGTGAAGTTCTTAATGATATCCCTGTATCGCCGATAACGCCTTTACAGTTCTTCATCAGAAAATATCTCTCCTGGATATTGGTTTACTGTTTCTCCTCACTATTTTATCACAGAAAGATTATTTCAACACTGTCATCCCTTCTGCAATCCACCCCTGTACAATTCCCACGCTTTCCCTCACCCCTCTGGCTATCTGCTCTACCGGCAGACCCATTTCCGCCAAAGAAATCGCTGTGGCTTTTTTGGCTTTTTGCTCTCCACGCATGATTCCTTCGTTATAAATCTCATCCATCTCCTGGCACATGCTATACACCCCTTTCTCTGTTTCTTTTAATTCCCGTACTCTCCTCGCCAGCACTTCACTGTACATCTCATCGGCATCCTTGCAATGAAAATCATGCATCAAGCGCCCCAGTTCTGTTTTCTCGTCTTTCATCGCTGCATTCACATATATGATATGCGAGCCATCCGCAAACTCCTCTCCTGTCTCTCCAATCGTCCGTTCAATTCTACTGAGCGGGAGTCCACATCCCAGCGTGTCTCCTCTCGTGACAAAGATCACATAACTGTCCGGCAGTTCGTCAAAGTCATGTCCCGCTTCCAGTGTGTTCATATCAACAAGACCGCTGTGATACCGCGACCGCCGGGGCGACGCCCCCTCGTTCTTCTGCTGAACCTCAACATCATATCTTTTGTCTTCGACATCCCGGGCTACACAGTCCAGAATAGCCGACCTCCCCTGCAGATTCTTATAATCTTTCTGTACGACACTTTCCACCACATGCAAGTCGTTCCTGCCCATGATCACCTGAAGAACATACTCCACACACTCTATGTGCTTGAACACATTTCTCATGAAAGTATCAGACATTAATGTGAAGTTCTTAATGATATCCTTGTACCTTTCATATCTCTTCGCTATCTCACCTTCCGATGATACATCTGCAATCAAAATATTCCTTTTCTTTTCCGTCCCGATGGCCTCCTTCCCCCTTTGTGCCCGTCTTCTATTTCTGTCTATGGAAAGGCGCCCTCACCAGTTATATTCTATCTCATCCCTTCCTGACTCTTTAAATGTGATGTATCATCTTTTCCTGTTTAGCGCAGCTTGGCCAAACAGAAGGTTGTTTTCTAAGAGTGTAATATTTTTACTATCATTATACTTTTCGTCCTATTGTCTGTCAATACGTCAAAACGTATTCTGGACAAAAAAATTTGCCGGCAGCCGAAACTGCCGACAATTATAATTTTTAATCTCTCCTGAAAATATCTCTGGTATATACTTTATCCTTCACGTCGTCCAGGCAGCTGTCATATCGGTTGGCGATAATGGCCGCACTCTGCTCTTTGAAAGATTCCAGATCATTGACGATGCGGCTGCCAAAAAATGTACTGCCGTCTTCCAACGTCGGCTCATAAACAATGACCGTAGCTCCTTTGGCTTTGATCCGTTTCATGACGCCCTGGATACTGCTCTGACGGAAGTTATCGGAGTTGCTCTTCATGGTGAGGCGGTATACACCGATGACGATTTCTTTCTCCATGCTGGCGTCGTATTCGCTGTTGGCGCCGTAGCCCCCGGCCAGTTCCAGCACGCGGTCCGCGATGAAATCCTTTCTGGTCCGGTTGCTCTCCACGATTGCCTCAATGAGGTTTTCCGGCACATCCTGATAGTTGGCCAGCAGCTGTTTGGTGTCTTTTGGCAGACAGTAGCCGCCGTAGCCGAAGGACGGGTTGTTGTAATGAGAACCAATACGCGGATCCAGGCAGACGCCCTCGATAATCTGCCGGGTGTTCAGTCCCTTCATCTCCGCATAGGTATCCAGCTCATTCGACTCTAATCTGTATAATATATATCGTCTGTAATCAGCAACTTCCTGGTTTTCATCAAGATGATGCCAACTTCATAGTCTATCTAACGAAACGCAATTATGGATTCAAATCTTTCCTATATTATTGTGTCTCCAGTAAGATATACATCAAAGACATGCGAGAAAGTCCTATATAATAATCTTTATGTTTTACGTTAGTCTCTTTTCAGACAGCCCTTTACTTGTATTCATTTGGTTTGCATACTTTTTGTTCGTTTCAAACCAAGTGCAATCTTCCTTTCATTTTTTTGAATATTTTTTTCTATCCTCCTGTTCATCTCAGATGTATGCTTCACCAATCCATCTGTACTGAAATTACCGCTTGTTCTAATTGAGGTAATTACCGACTTTTTCAAATTCATTGGAACCCAGTCTCCCTTCTTCCAAAACACTTTTCAAAATTTTCAAAGCTAAAATCAATTTTCATCATTGATAAAGTTACTAAACATTTCAAAAACCGGGGATAAACCCATATGTTGTTTTTTCTGTTTGATTTTATCCTCAAAGTCATTATATGACTCTTTTGGCAATCTGTACACTCCGAAATGCGCTGTCCTAAGCAAAATTACACTGTTCACTTTCGACAGATTTGACGCTGTCGCATCAAGTACTACTTCTGCAAAAGAATATCCCTGTTCATAAAATTTATACGTTGAAATTTCAGCAATCCAAACTGCTTTTGGCATGGGTATATCGGCATAAAATTTCTTGTCATGCTCTGTATTCCCCGTTGAGATACGAAATTGTTTATATTCCGCACTATTAACAAGGTAATATCTCACCGTTATAGGATTGTCTTCAGATATTGACATCGCATCAACTAAGTATGAATACTGATTCCTTAACGCATCATCCATCTCCTTATCCGCACAGCTGCGATATTGACTACTTATATATTGTATAGCTTCCTCAATCATTTTATTTTCTTCAGTAATCACTGTATCACAAATACTAATAGCTGAAGAAGCTTCTAAAAATACATGTCTTTCCAAAGGAACAATATAAGCATCAAGTTTATAGTCTTCTAATTTTGTAAATCGATCCATCTTCTCTAACGAGTACGGTATTTGATTATCATCTTGAACAATATAATAGTCATAAAGCTCAGCAGTATCTATACAAGGCAGTTTTCCTAATTGATATATTTTACAGTCATCTATAGATTTCCTGATTTTTCCGTGACCAATGACTAATGTCGCATGCTTATTTACCTCCTGATTTGGAGCAGTAATTGCCAAAATCGGAATCGCTGACTCTACATAATAATGAAACCAATACTTATAATCAGTCGTATGTTGATAATCCCAATTCTGTTCTTCTGAAACAATCTGCTCTTCTGACAACATATTATCACCAATCAGTCCAATTCTCAAATCCTGAAATTCTATACATTCTCGGCTATCCCTTGCTCGCTCTGAATCTCCTGTTCCCGCATATATCATGGGAGAAAAACCAAATTTTCTTAACAAATAGGAAATATCATTACAATACAATCCTTGCGAAGGTAGAATTCTTTCCGGTAAACGCTTTTGTAACCTCTTTTGAATATCACTTGGCAACACCCTGGCAAATAAAGGGGAAGCTGCAGAAGCATAATCACATAATTCATAAATGGCCGTTTCGGCACATTTCATGGCAACCCCGTCCTGACTTGAGAAGGGAAATGCTTTTGTTATAAAAATGTTTCCCAATAAATGAACTTTATATTCTGCAGTTTTCAGATACACAAACGGATTATCTTTTTGGTTTTCGCCATCCATAACGAACATTTTGTATGGATTTAAAAGCGTGCGTCCAAATGTATGATTCGTTTCTCTGGAGTATGCGGGGCGTACAACAATGGTTCCGAGGAAATCATCATTTAGTTTACCTCTATGCCCCGAATCAAAAAATTCCTCCTGAGAATGAGAATTTTGAAATAAAAAAATTCTTTTACAATATCTTGGCCAACTAAAATGCGATTTTGACCAATAATGATAATATATATCTCTATAGGCAGCTTCCACGTAATAATCTTCAATAACTACCGTGAGCGGATTATCAGGGAATCCATATCGCGAACAAACTTCAAAAAAATTATCTTTATCTAGCCAACTATTATCCAAGAAAAATTGCTCATAAGACTCTTCTTGCAATATTTCAAAACTTATATTTTTACTTAACTTCTCCATAACTTACTCTTCCCCCACATTTATTCTTCTAAATTAATAATGGGAAATCACTTTTTCTCTCAAATGAATCATACTATTGTTCTTTTCAATGCATCGATACTTAATTAATCTCGTAATCTCATTTTGAAATGTTCTATCATCCATTTCATCATATCCATAAAGCGTAAGTATTTCATTAGCCTCTTTCTTACATAGTTTCTCCGTAGCAGTATACACCTTATGTTTTTTATGTTTTTGCAGCGCTAATATAATCGCTGTTCCATTTTCTGAAATTTTAATATCAGTAAGAGCTGACGCGGAAAGAACAGCCGACATAATATTAACCACTGTCAAAAAAGGGTGTTCATTTTCCATTGCCGCTCCTGTTCCAATAGAAGAAAGCACGACAAATGCCAACTCTTTCCAATCCAGATAAGCATTTAAAATGATATTTCCCACTTTATGACTCGTAATACCGAGTTCATTCTTCATCAAACGCTTATCTGTTATTAATACCGTTGCAGATCGTTCTTCAGGTTCGGGAGCTTCTATTCTTAGCAAATCCTCCGTTTCAAGTAATTTCAAAACTTTGTCAGCCACTTCTACTGTAATATTTAATTGACTTGCCAAATTTTTAGCTACTTTCTTCTTATATTCCTGTAAATATTTTATATCTTTTTTAGTATACATTTCATTTTTATCCATTCTATAAATCATATATTTATAAAAAATCACCAAACAATATGATTTATTATAACTCTAATCAGATATATAGTCAATAAACACGCACCAGTTTCATAAGCACATCTAACAGGGCACTTATCCAATTTTCTAAAATATCCCCGGATACGTTTGCCAAATTTACCTCTCACCTGAAATTCAATCAACCTCATCCCTAATCTTTTTACCACAAAACGGGCAAGTATTTGTTTCCCAAGCCGCTATCATTCTTTTAATATTGATTGCCTCACCACAATTAACACACGGAAAAATCTCTCCACTTTTAATCTGAAGATCCTGCAATACTTTTGAAGGCTGATAAATATATCTTCTAACACGATCATGTATTGTTTTATACTCTGTTATATACGATATTTTTCTTTCAGAATGCAAATTATAACTACAAGCATAATTAATGGCATAAATTGACAATTTATCTGTTAATCTTCCATCCTTGGTAGGAACATGTGCTTTTCTAAAATGGAGCAACCTATGATATATTAAATTCGAAAATTCTGGTTTTCTCAAGCATTCTAATTCTGTTCGCGACTCTTTTATGGCAAAGTGACTGGATTTCTTTAACAAGCAAAAATGCAGAATATCATTCCAAACCGCTAAAGTATTATTATCATTATTTAAATTACTAATTTTTTTATCACCATTCTCTTTAATAGCTTCTGTAACCATTTGCAAAGAAATATACTTAAATGGTCGTCCCTGAGTCAATGGAGAATTTCTATAAGACTGATATTCAGACCAACATTTTAATAACATAGTACCAAAATCACGTGTATTCCCCATACTGGCCAACACTAATTTTTCAAAATTAGCATTGTTGTTAAATAAAAGATCAAAATTGATTTGTGGATTTTCAAAATAATAACTCAGACGTCTGTTTATTAACTCCTTAAAATAGTTCATGCACAGCGTTCTATCCGCAAAAGAAGATTCAAAAACCAAACTATCATCAAGATTTATCTGGTGTTGTAAATCCGCACCATTATCAAGAGCATACAAATATCCTCTATAAGGAACTATACTAATCCAAAAATAAATGGGTGTATCAATGATTCTATCAATAAAGAAAGCCACATATTTTTGAATATCAGAATTATAGCTGATTTTTTCCCACTCATCTACATAAAAAGTTATACTGTCTACTTCCAATAATGATACCAAAGAAATCATTTGTTCTCTTACACTTTTAATATTGAGATATTGCAAATATGTATTATCTGTTTTTAATTTATTATCTATTTCTTCCGTAATTTTACTCGATAAGTCCAGAGAAATTTTCGTCTTAGCAGTAGCAAACACTGCATTTAAATTATCAGAAAATTCATGTAATGATCGTTCATAATTTTCTGACTCTAAGGAGCCGACATCCAACTCCGAAAACCGTTCATTACCACTATGTGCAATCTGTTTTAATTCATATAAAGTTAAAATAGCTTTTTCCAATTTTTCTTTAATCTTTACTTTCTTCGATTTAAAAAAGAAAAGAAATTTATGCAGCTTTCCCTCGTCAAGCAACTCAGATAGAATTTTTAATAATTGTTTTGAAACTTCATCGTAAATAAATACGCTAAAAACTCTATTGAATAAATCCTGATCGAATTTCTCAGGTAAGCATAAACGCTTCAAATTCAAATATATGCATATATTATTATGCTCACTATCCCAGAGTGTAGAATTTAAATTTCTTCGCGCCAACATCATTAAATGTGTCTTCCCTGTTCCTCTTAATCCAGAAATAACACCACTGGAATTTCGTGACCAACTTGTTAAATCAGATAAATGATTTTTCACATCCACATGCAACGCCTGTAACTCTTTGATCTTTTCATAAGAAGAATCCATTGATAATTCATAATCTGCTCTTAAGTCAGAAAATGCCCTATTCATATTCTCTATAAACTCAGCATCATTAACAAATTGTTTAAGTTCTAATGAATTATTTGGCATATCGAACCTCCTCGTATTTCTTGATGAATTAATCATTAGTCAATTACTGATTCTATTATTAATCTCTCAGACACCAACGATAGTCAGAGAGTCCACTCTGGCAGCATTCCAGTACCAGTTCCTCAAGTTAGAATAAGTTTTGCTCGCATAAGATACTTCCCATAAATAAAGTAAAACGCTTGTTCTCCGGCAAAAAATAGGTCAAAATGCTTGCTTATGAATTATAGCACAGAAATCCGAAACTGGGAATTCGTACGGGAGATTAGGTGCTTACAATAGGCCAGCATCACTCGCACACAAATGTAATCTCTGTTTCATCCGGCTTCTCATATTCCACACACATTAATATGACTTTCGCTTTAAATGTACCTTTCACCATCGGTACAATTCGAATACCAGAAAACCACCCAAATTTTGTATGAACAATGCCTTTCAATTCAAGCTCAACAACGTTATCAGAAATATCTATGCTTTCGCCAAAATCAACCCTGGAAATCGTGGGTGTTATAGTAGGCCATATTGCAGAAGAATATGCATTCATAAATTCCAACTGTGAATATAAATTTTTTAGAGCCACCTCTGATTTTTGCGCTTTCTCATAGACAACCTCTTGTAAATCCTGCGGCTTTTCAGGAGCCTTAGGTTCTTTTATATCATTGACATCATCTATATCAAAAGCCAATATTTCTTTGGGGAATTCTACTGTTACTGATACATCCGTAGCTTTTGCTGTTCCATCGTTGCATGTAATTTGCTTATAAAGCGCGACCGTCACTTTCTGAGCTAATTCATCTGTTGCCTTCCACCACTCTACCATCCGTCCGGTTTTCACAAGATTTTTAAATGCAACAAACTTGTCCGGATGATCTGCCATTGCTCTTCATCAGATGCGCTGAATAATTCCATACCAACTGGAAAATGATGTATCGACAGGATAGCGTCTCTAACTTTTGCTCTGGCTTCAGATATAAACATCACACACTTCTATCTTTCGTATAACTCAACTCTAATACCATTGACAGTTTTTACAATTAATCTCTCCTGAAAATATCTCTGGTATATACTTTCTCTTTCACATCATCCAGACAGCTGTCATAGCGGTTGGCGATAATGGCCGCACTCTGCTCTTTGAAAGATTCCAGATCATTGACGATGCGGCTGCCAAAAAATGTACTGCCGTCTTCCAACGTCGGCTCATAAACAATGACCGTAGCTCCTTTGGCTTTGATCCGTTTCATGACGCCCTGGATACTGCTCTGACGGAAGTTATCAGAGTTGCTCTTCATGGTGAGGCGATATACACCGATGACGACCTCTTTTTCCATGTTGGCGTCGTATTCGCTGTTGGCTCCGTAGCCCCGGCCAGCTCCAGCACGCGGTTCGCGATGAAATCCTTTCTGGTCCGGTTGCTCTCCACGATTGCCTCAATGAGGTTTTCCGGCACATCCTGATAGTTAGCCATCAGCTGTTTGGTGTCCTTTGGCAGGCAGTAGCCGCCGTAACCAAAGGACGGGTTATTGTAATGGGAACCGATACGCGGATCCAGGCAGACGCCCTCGATAATCTGCCGGGTGTTCAGTCCCTTCATCTCCGCATAGGTGTCCAGCTCATTAAAATAGCTGACCCGGAGGGCAAGATATGTATTGGCAAAGAGCTTGACCGCCTCCGCTTCGGTAAATCCCATGATGAGGGTGTCGATATTTTCTTTAATGGCCCCTCCTGCAGCAGGCCGGCAAATGTATTGGCTGCCTTCACCAGTCTGGCGTTTTGCACGTCAGTGCCGACAATAATACGGGAAGGATACAGGTTATCATACAGCGCTTTGGACTCCCGCAGAAACTCCGGGCTGAAAATAATGTTATCACAATGGTATTTCTCCCGGACAGAGGCGGTATATCCAACCGGAATGGTTGATTTAATTACCATGACTGCATCAGGATTATTCTCAATAACCAACTGAATGACCGCTTCCACAGCAGAAGTATCGAAGAAATTCTTCTTGCTGTCATAATTGGTCGGCGTGGCGATAACCACAATTTCGGCGTTCTCAAGTGATGGAAATGCCAACATGACCCGCACCAGCTACTGCGACTTTCTTATTTTCTCTCCCCTGTTTTCCTATCACAGATCTATGATAGGAATAGAAATCCCACTATAATTGCAATCCCTCCTCTGGGAGTGTTTGCAAATACTGAATTTACATATAATGAGAACATAACCAATTGCATTGCACCATTTAGCTGAAATCTAAATGGGAAGAAAATATGTCCCAAACTTCATTTACAAAGTATCTGAGTCTCCATTCTCATCTATCAATGTTAATGGCATCTTTTCGGAATAAAAATCTATATTTTGAGACCCTTTTACCAAAAATGACATGTTATCCGTCATACATAAATTTAAAACACAATATATATTATTACTTTCTTTTATAAAAAATATTGTATGAAGAATCTTCATTGCGGTAGCGTTTAAATTCTCTCTTTGTCGTTCAAGACATTTATCTATTCCGGTTCCACTTATTGGGAATATAACAAATCTTGCTAATGCGTCCGAGAGCGCAATGTTCCCTTTCTCCTCCTGTGTTGCTTTATAGAGCTCTTTTGAAAATAATTTTGCCGCTTTATCATCTAAATACTCTATATATATTATAAAGGCCTTTAATCCCCTGATATTTTCAAATCTAAAAGCTGTTTTCTGATGATACTCACGCAGCAGTGCTATCTCATATACCGATATGTCATATCGGTAATGAACACATTGCCAAGAAAGCATCGTCGTTTAACACAATATCGACATTAAAGAATGGATTTTTACGATAGAATTGTGTATTCTTACACTGTTCATGAAAAAGACAAACCCAACCTGTAATATCTTTGTCCTTCACATATTTTCTATATTCTAGTAAACAGTCCTCTCCTACTGCGTCCTCAGCCACATATCTACCTAGAATATTCTTTTCCCCTTTATTAATATATTCTTAAAAGGACAAACATGAGCTGCCACTTTATCTCCATCTTCACGCGCCAAAAGCACATACATCTCATTGGGCATGTTATCAAAATCATTTTCTGTCTGTATCAAAGCATAAGATAAATTCGAGTTTGATTCATCATTCAGTTTCTATTGATATACACCTCCGATTGTATGCGCACGATTCTCTGTATATGTGTCCAATAGGAATTCATCACAAAAGCAGTCTAGAAACTCTTCCCATGATTTACTTAAAAAATCTATTGTTGCCTGTAACTGATCTGCCAATTCTTTCTTACCATGCTGAACATCTTTTCTAAAAAATGCTCCAATCTCTGTAGTATTTGAGCTCCCTAAAATTCCCATTGACAGTTTATTCACAATATCAGCTGTGTGCTTTGTCCTATTATTAATGGCTTCAATATACTTGAACTCAGAAGATTCGCTAATATTTTCAAACCATTTTGATGTTTCTGGAAAAGTTATTTTATAAGTCTGCTGTGCGAATGTCGAAGACATTCTTTGGAAATCCACAGCGTCTACTTTTTCCCCTTATTTGCCAATAATCCCGCATCAGCAATCCGTCTAATAGAATCAAAACTATTCATACTGTATTGATAGAAATCTCTCAGTAATTTGTCAAACAAAAACTAAGAATCAACTTTTTCTCCTTCAACTCGCAATTCATACGAAGGCTGGTTTTCCGCAGTCACTAATACCTTTTTTACTTTTCGCCCATCAGACATTGTCTCCTCGACAAAATCCGAAAATAAATCCTGTTCCCATCGGGTTGTTTTCACAATCATTTTTTCAATGGTAGAATTTATCGTATTGCAACAATAGTTAACTATCTCTAAGTTTTTCTCGTATATGTGATAAATTGCCACGACGAGTACACCTTGTGGACAAGTAAATCTTTCTGAAAATCTAAATCATTTGTATACATATTTACCTTCCTTTTTTTACTCTTCCCATTAATTTTTAAATCATGTTCTTCTTTGAGGAATCAAACTTTATCACTACATTAATGAGAAAACCACTATTTCTTCTTAAATATTATCATCTCGTTGGCAACATAATTTCATTATGATTACTAATCGAGCAGGAGTCGGTGTTCAGCCGACTTCCTCTCAATCGAGTAAATAAGAGGACTTTTACCTCAAACTTCTCACGGAACCGCACGTGAAGGCCTCCCTTCATACGGCTCTTATCCATTTAACAATACGAATACATTCTGCTCCAATGAGTAAACAGCTCCGGCTCTCGTTTTCTGATAGACGAGAGCTATTTCTTCACTCTTCGTCTGCGTCCACGAAAGCTTTTATACTTGCACATTGCCCATTTTATCAGTCTGCGTTCAATACACTGTAGTACATATTTCATCGCTGACAAATTGATTAAATTTCCCAAGATAATTCATCCATCCTCTAATCGTCGGATTCAGCAATACTGCAATCATATCTATCTCGTTCCCGGTTTTCTTATGTGTCCCCAGGGCTTTGATTTTATCCCTGAAACCTTTCACTGCCGTTTTACCGACTGATGCAATAAAGTTATTTCTCATCACACCTTCCTTACATTTTAATGTAGATTCTAGCACCATTTTCCGCTGCACAGCTTATTGGCAACGCCGGTATAGCTCTGGATAATTTTTGCCACCTTTTTACATTTTCTACCACATAATCCAACACCAGAATCCCATAATCTCCATTCAACCAATCAGGCAGTGGATATTTACTCCTCAGGGCATCGATAATCACTTCCTTCTCCCTGTTTTTGAAAGCTGTCTGATCAATGCGGGATCTTTTTTAAAACATTGAGCGTCTCTTTTAAAATATCAATCTCCATCTGCATACCTCTGATCTGAGTTTGTAATAGATAAAAATCGGATGCAGATGCTGTGGATGCTCTGATGTATTCGCCAGTTTCAAGGGTTTTCGTTCCAACTTGACGCTCCTTCATTGACTATCCATGTGTAAAGTGCCTGCTTGGTCGGATAACCAAAGATTCGAATGATGGTGTTTACCGATCCGCATTGATGATATACTTTTAAAAAGACATCAATTTTCTCTTGCAAATACATTTTAAATTAAGCTCCTTTCGAAGTCCTTGTGGAGTCCAACTTTTTGTCCACATCCCCCAGCCTGCGGTGCAGCTACTCGAAAAAGGCCTTTCATGAGATAATGCATGTATCGAATCGTTTTCATACGCTTATCAAACGAATGGCTGAATCGGTTTAAAATACGTGATTATCGTCAGGCATATCGTCTGATTTTCGAGTATATTGAAGCTCTTTATAATACTAAACGGATTATAGGCATCGCAATTTCATGTCGCCAAATGACTTTGAAAAGCTATATAATCAGGCACATGCAAACAAACTGTTCTTAGTAAGTTAAGATGAGAGAAAATTTCTCATTTTATCTGGCAATGTTGTTGTCTTATACAGTTTGACGCATATGGAAAGGGTAGTATTCCACCATCCTACACCTATTCCCTATGACTTATCTATCATATCAATTTATTATAAAAATCTTAATTTTTTGTCCTGACAACCGATCCACTATAGAAAGCAGGTAGAAATCCTGATGTAAATAATTTCAACCGACACATCTGACGGGCAGACTCTTACGAGTTTGCCTGCTCTTTTACGTTTAGCACACTTTTTCTCAATATAACACACATTCTCATTTTTTGTATCCCCTAACAATGACAACAACCATTACATTTTTCTTGTTTTTATAAATTGATAGTTTTCTTTAATTTGTTTCTTAGCAACAGTCAAGAGTACGGCAAGATATATAATTATACTTAAAGCAATCCCCAGTATGTCTTCTAAAATTCCATTCAACCAACTGTTAAAAATTACAGAAAATATAGTCATACATAAGGTTGCAATACAAGGATATAAAAATGTATAAAAATATTTTCGTAAATTTATTTTAAAATAAATTTTAAGAAACACTATACTAATAACAATTTGAAATACAATACTAAAGCATCTGCAGAATACCATTGTCCAAAATCCGTGCAATGCTCCAATGTAACACATTGGAACCATACACATCAAATAAATAATTTGGGATAAAAACAGATATTTGGGTAGCCCTATTGATTTATATAATTCTGCTGGCAAACTATAAAAAATAACGCTGAGCATCATCATCACCCCCCATTCTCCGATAATATTAGCTGCTTCAATCCACTGTTTTCCAAAAAGTAATATCGTTGCCGTTCTTCTATATAGAAAGAGCCCTATTCCCATAGGAAGAATTAAACATAAAACAAAGTTTTGTATTATAAAAAATGATTTCATATAATCCTTATTTATTTTTTTTAATCTGGATAATGTAGAGAGTAGTACAGGACTTACTGCTGATGAAACCATTCCCATCAATGATTGAACCATATTTGTAGAATTCTTATATAGACCCAATTCATATTCACCAAAAAAACGGCCTACAATAAATGTATCCATCCAGAAAATACACCAATTTGCTAACGCTTCACATAATGACCAGAAACTATAATTAAACATATTTGCTAGAATCGAAATTTTATAAAAAATTTGGGGTCTCCATCTAGAAAAAATGGTTAATAAAACAGCATTAATGGCTGCACCTGATAAATTTCCAATAACGAGAGCCCAATATGACTTAAAAAAAATCGCTAATGGAACGGTGATAAAAAGCGGAACAAAAGCCACCGCAATTCTAACAATAAACAGTTTGGAAAACTCAAAATTTCTACGAAATAATGCCAACTGTACGCTAGAAACTGATGTAATAATAAGCTGTATACTGGCTACAGCAATAACATCCCCATATTCTGGATTTCCTAATAGTTTTGCAACTAAAGAACGAAAAAAAATTATAAATACAGTAATTATACAAGAAATTAGCAAATTAGTCCAAAAAGACACATTTGCATATTGCTCCTTTTCTTCTTCATCTATAAAATCATGTTGTATCAAAAATTTTCCAAAACCAGCATCCGTAATCAAATCAATAAAGCTAATTAACATATTACAAATTGCAATTACACCAAATGCATCAGGAGATAAAATTCTTGCCAATATCATATTAGAGATTGGTGAAACAAACTTAACAGCTACTTCTGATATGAATGACCAGCTTATGGATTTAGTAATAATATTTTCTTTATTCATCTCCAACTGCGAACTGTATTTACAGACGCTTTAGTCACCTTCCTTCTATTAAGAATTGAGGCAATAATGTAAATCAAACATATTGCAATAAGTGTTGCTGGACGATTTAATATTATAATAAAATCAGAAAAACCACCTCTAGGACTCCACAATATTTGTTGAATAATGATAAGCTTTATTGCTGTCATAAATAAATTTTTACCTTTTAATTTAGACATTGATGCAATAATATATCCATATAGAATATTGCCAAAAACAACTCCTAAATATCCAAAATCGTGAAATAGTTCCGCAATATAAGATGTTCCAGTTCCTCGACCAGTCAAATAAGCACCTCTCATTGTTACATAGCTTAGCGCATGTGCCAAGCTGAAACCATTTGTTGCATGTTCAACACTATTGCCAACAAATGGTTCTGCGCCCAAAATTTTCCCAATTACTCCAGTCGAAAGAAATTCTAGCGAATAATATTTCCCTTCTGGCAATAGAGCCTCGTATTGAAATGAACGTTTTATAACATTAATACTAACTCCTTGTTGATAAAAGAAATCTTGAATTTCATTCCATAAACCATCTATAGATATTTTTATTCCCTCTCTCCAAGCAGAAACGAGCGACAAAAATACTATTGCAAAAGGAACTAATAATGCAATTAAACATAGCATTCTCTTGCTAATCCATGACTGCTCGGTATCATTTTTATTCCGATAAGCATAATATATAAAAATCCACAAAAAGCCGAGCACTACTGTTGATCGTTGTCCTGAGAGCAACGTAGTACATAAATATATCATATATAACCAGGTAGCAATTCTGCATTTCCTTTTTGACGGCATAGATGCATAGAAAAACGACAAAAATATGGCCGTAGTCTGTTCTGCCTTACTAATTATTATATATAAGAAATTGCCATTTAAATAATTTCCAAACTCTATTGTATACGTACCTGTATATCCAATACTGATAAGAACACTTCCTACAACCAGAGAATATGCTATTGAACATAACGCAGAAATGACAAAAAGGAATAAAGATACATTTTGTACGGATTTAGAAAATATTGACATTTCATATTGACCATTTTTTTTATTATCTAATTTAAATCTATGATAGAAAAACATATAAGATAAAAGAATTATACTCAAACTAATTAATAGCACTCTATATGTGTGCTGGTTAACTTTCTCCGGAAAAGACTCAACTTGATACTGAAAAAAAACCTCCATCATTTCTCGCGCCAGTAGTACAGTAAAAAAAGATATAACAAAAGCTAAGAGCATACTTTTATTATTAAGATCAATAATCGAGAAATAAATAACGCTAATACACAATATCATTACCATAGAAAATAATATGTTAAATTGAAGCAAAGATGTTAAAAGTAAAATAATTAAGTCTATAATAACTATCATTATAGTTTGCGGTTTTATTTTCATTGCTCTTCACTCTTTCTTTTTACTATTCTGAATAATATTTTATATAAACTTTTATTTGACAGCATTAACATAAAAATTATTTTTTCATGAAATATAACCCGTTTGTTATGTAATACATTTTTTAGACAGTTTCGACAATACGGAATCAATAAATTATATATATCGCTAAAATTAGGAGTATCTATTGCATGGCGCAATGTTATATGCAAAGATTTGCACACTTTATATTCTGCGGCTTCTGTCAATGAAACATCATTATAGTTCATAGCAAAATGCAATAATTCTACGGATGCGAATACAAGATCCATGTGCCTAGTTTCAAACTCACGGTGTTGTATACTACCATTCCTTTGTAAATAATAATAATGTTCCTCTGGAATGCAAACTATTCTTTTACATTTTGCAATAAATTTATAGATTGTAAATGAATCTTCAAAATATTTCCCCAATGGAAATGAAATCTCTCTTAATATAGATGTTTTTATTATTTTACTAACAGCATAACTTCCATAATACTTTTCATAACACAATTCGATTAATGCTTCTTTAGTATTCATAATCAATTTTTTTGCATAACGGCTAGGACTTCTGCATATGCTACCATCTTTATTTACATATTCCTTACAAATGGGTGCGACGACCATATCAGCGGATTCTTTTACTAAAGCATCATATAAACTTTGTATAAATCTGCCGTCAACATAATCATCTGAGTCAACAAAAATGATATATTGTGCATTCGAAAATTTTACTCCATAATTTCTGGCTTCTGAAAGTCCTCCATTTTTTTTATGTATTACATTAATCATATACGGAAACCTTTTCGCAAATATATCGCATATTTTGTCACTGCCATCTGTTGACCCATCATCAACTAAAATTATTCCATAGCTGCATACTGTATTCTGATTCAACAAACTATCTATACATTTAATTAAATAATTTTTTACATTATAAACTGGTACAATCACATCAACTACATGATTCATTTTTCCCTCTCCCTATAATTTTAAACTTTCTATCATATTTTGCTTTTTTTAATACTACAAAATGAAAGTTTATTTTTCATTCAGAAAATTGCGAAGCTGTATATAAAACATTTCATACAGTTTCTTAGCGTTTGAACGCTCATCCCAAATTTTAAAACTATTTTTACAAAGCGAATTATAATTACCTTCTTCCATAAGAATTATATCTTCCAAGCACTTTGAAATAGCCTTTATAGAACTGTCTCGACTTACTAAATAACCGTTTTTACCGTTTAAGACTATCTCCCTACTTCCTCCAACATCTGTTGCAACAATTGGTATTCCAAAAGACATTGCTTCCATTATTGCAACAGGCACACCTTCTGAATCAGATAGATTTATAAAGCAAGAAACAGCATTAGACATATACCACTTAATAATATCCTGATTTTTCATTTGTCCCATCAAGCAAAAACTTTCTGATGGTAAAGTCTCTGTTATTACTTTTTTTATATTATTGAACTCAGGTCCTCCTCCAAGATGTGTCCATTTTATGAAATACCCTTTATTTAATAAGTCAACAATTACTGCTACAATTTTATCTAAACGTTTCACTTTGCGAATCACCGAGCAAGAAACCAGATGAAAAATAGGAGTTCTGCTACATGATACCTGTTCATGCCTATTAGTACCTAAACGCTGTACAGAAACTTTGTTACAGTATTCTGGAAAATATTTGCGGATGTATGCTGCTCCATCCTCAGAGCATGGATAAACTGCATCCATCTGTTTCAGCATATAATATCGATCCGGTACAAAACCACACGGAGCCGCATATTCATATAAATCATATCGATGTCCTCTAGTAATACATTTGATTTTATCATGAAAAAATCTATCTTTTAACCTAGCGGCAACACTTGCTGTAATATGCATCCAATAACTATATAAAATTATATTTTTAATTTTTTTTACAATTCTATTAAAATTAATATCATTAGATATAAGTCGGTAAACATACTCTGTTCTACATAAATAATAAAAATAGTAACCTATTTTTTTTGGATTAATACCAGTCTCTCTGCGAATCACTTCAATCCATTTTGTTTTAGTAGCTACATTAATAGCCTCATGAAAGATCATCTTTATTTTGCCATGTATAGAACAATCCACGTTTATTTTTAATATCTCAACATTAGAGGGGATCGTTCTAGTCTGGTTCATTCTATCGTCTATCATAGTCGGAATAATAAGAATTTTATCAAAATTTTCAGAGGCAATATTTATCTCATTTTCAAGATATTCTTCCCCTTTATAAAAAGGAAAATAATTTGTAATTAAAATCATCAGTCGCAACTGCATTCCAAAAACCTCCATATATTCTAATCAGTAAAAACTTATCCGCCTTAAATATGGCACCCTCCGACTAGGAATTATAAATATTCTGTCGTCTTAAAACACTCTTAATAGTCATAAAAAATATCTTTATATCAAATAAAAATGTGACGTGTTCTGAATAATACACATCATTACTATATCTTTCCTCAAGTGTTGCCGTATTACGGAGCAACGCTTGATTATATCCGGTCACACCTGGTTTTACTTCAAATTTTTTCTTTATATACTTTGTATATGTAGCCTCATTTCCCATAGGACTTGGCCTCGGCCCAATTAAACTCATATCCCCAATTAGCACATTAATGAGCTGTGGAAGCTCATCCAGGCTTGTCTTCCTAAGAACACCACCAATTTTCGTTAACCGACGGTCCGTAGCCGAATTAAATGTGCTTCCATCTTTATTTCTAATATCAGGGGCATTCATTTTCATTGTACGAAATTTTATCATCCCAAATTTCTTCATATGGATTCCATACCGCTCACTTATATAAAATACACTTCCTCCATCATCTAACTTGATTGCAATAGCTATCGGAATTGAAACCAACAGAAAAAAGGGTAAAGCCACTATCGATATTGTAATATCCATTATTCTTTTAATGATTTTTTTATACATTAATATACATCCTTTTCAAACAACAAAACTACTTTTACTATTGAATATTATCGTTGTTGTATCCCACAATATTCTTGGTACAAATCTTTCATTGATGTCTCAATTGAAAATTGAGGTTTAAAACCAGCACTATATATTTTGCTCACATTTGTATATGACGATTGAATTCCTTCTGATACATCAGATTTGTATTGAAGATTCCCTTCATTACCAAAGGCTTGATTGATAAGTACAGCAATTTGTAAATTTGTATATCCCTTTCCATATCCAAGATTAAATGTCTGATTAATACTCTCATTTGATGTCAACGCCCATGCTATAGCATTCGCCACATCTTTCACATATATAAACTCACGCTTTGCAACACTTTTTCCAATTACACATATTTGCTTATGATTATATGCCCCAGACATAAATTTAGACAACATGTAGCCTTTTTCTTCAATTCCAAGTATATGTGCACAACGTAAAATTGTATAATTAATTCCAAATCTTTGATATATCCCACATAGATGTTCACAGACCAATTTGCTTAAACCATAAAATCCCTTTGGCTTCGGTAATACTTCTTCATCCCATGGTAAATCTTTTTCTCCTGAATAAACAGAAATGGATGACATGTAAATAATTCTATTGCACTTATCACTATTTTTCATCGCAAGCAATATATTTTCAGTAAGATTTTCATTTGACTGAAAGTCTTCATATGTTCTGCAATTTCCCTCTCGTCTGGCTGCCAAATGTACAACGGCATCTACATCTTTAAAAATAGCAGTAAGACTTTCAACCCCATAATCAGTTGATACATAACCTTCTTTCACATTACGTGTTAACGGAACAACCTCAAATCCACCGTTTTTTAAACAATCCACTGCCTTTCGCCCTACTAAACCAGTCGCTCCAGTAACAGCAACTTTCATATTCACTCCTACCCTTCATTCTACAATTTTCTAATATAATACCCAACCTTGTCATATCTTCCATTGACCGGCCTAATATAATCGCCATTTTCATAATAGTAAAAATATTCTATAGCATCTTTAGGCAGCTTCAATGCAGTTCTATTCATATACGAATGTGGTTCCTGACACCAGAATACCAATTCCATAGGCCTGATATCCCACTTTTTTTCTAACTCAGTGATTTTGTCATAAAGCAAATGTTCAAACACTAACTTCATTAGATTCACACCTGTAGCTTTCTCCAGAATATTCCACATATGACAACCATCTAATCTTGGAGTCATTTCAATAATATAAGGATGACCTTTCTCTATTTTCATTTGAAAATATACCGGACCATTTTTTATACCAACTCTATGACAAGCATTCTTGATAATATCCTGTATTTCTTTTCCATTTTTTTCATTTACTACCCTACTTGGAACAATATGTTTATGAATTAACCCTGTATACTTTGGCCATGTCTCACGATCAGAAATAATAAGATATTTTAGCTCTTCATTAACTATATATCCATTAACAGAAATTTCCGGACCATCTACATATTTTTCTATAATAACTTTTTTTTCTTTAGAAAACTGTCTAGTACTCTCAAAATACTTTTCAAACTCTTCTTGTGAATGAATTAAGTATATTCCCCGCTGTCCCTGTGCATCAGAAGGTTTCAATATAGCAGGAAAACCCACTGTAACTTTCTGGATTGAATTTAATACTTGATACGGAATATTTCCCTTGCAATCCTGTGTCAATTTTTCTCGCATTATGTTCTTATGATTACAAATATATGCTGTTTCCGATGAAACAAAATGTGGCAGATTCAATTTTTCACTCAATCGACTGGCAACGGGCATAGCAAGATCAGAGCCCGTAGAATATACGACATCAATCTGATTATTCAAAATATATTTTTCTAGTCTCTCTTCATCCAAAACATTTATAATATCAAAATGGTCAGCTTTATCGGCTCCCGGACCATCTTTAGCCATAGCTACAGCATAAGTCTCACATCCCATCTTTTTCAGCTGTAAAATAGCATCCATCTGAACAGCTGCAACGCCTAAAATCAAGACCTTTTTCACGACAATACTTTTTTTTCCCATATCTTTCTCAACACTTCCTCTTTTCCCATATTATTCTAATAACAACTATACATAAATCTTTTCTTGACAAGTTCATCAAACTCTCCTATCACTTTCGCTGGCACACCGCCGACAACCTTTCCTTCTGGAACATTAGAAGTTACTACTGTACCAGCCGCTATAATAACATTCGATTCTATCGTGATACCCCCAATATGATAGAACCAGTTCCTATAAACACATTATCCTTTATATCAATAACATCCCAATATACGCTGTACTCCCCAGTAAATTTCGGATGATGGTTCAATACATGATGGATTACATCATGACATACAAAACTCACATCGGATGCAACTACCACATTATTTCCAAAACGAATAAATTGAGAATCTGCCGGAAGGTTGTACGGCTGAAAAAAACAATTCTCACCCATTGCATTAAAACAATTGTGCTTTTTTATAAACCTTGCATGGTCAAAACCACTTCTTTTAACCAAACAATAGAGAAAATATTTCATTCTGATAAAATCAAATTTTTTCATCATTCTCCTTAATTTCTTTTCAATTCATTTATTGATAAAATACATTTTCATCGTCTTGCTAAAATAAATTAATTTACTTTTTCACTTCTTTTACGCATACTACAAAGTTCGTACACACATACTCTACATCCTCATTCGTCAACTTCGTATGCAACGGCAGTGTTATCAGATTGTGGTAATAGTCATATGCATTCGGGAAATCTTTAATATCCCATCCCAGATTCTTATAAGCTGTCATCATCGGCAACGGCTTATAGTGTACATTTGTTGCCACACCTTTTTCTGCCATCTTGACAATAATTTCATTTCTCTGCTCAGATGTAATACCCGGTATACGGGTCAGATACAGGTGTCCGGATGATGTATAATCTTTGCCATAGTGAATTAGATGTTCAATCCCTAATTCATCGCAACAGGCATCATATTTTTCAATGATTTCTTTTCTTCTCTGCAATAGGCTTGGATATCGTTCTAACTGCTTTAACCCTATAGCTCCCATAATGTCTGTCATATTGCATTTATACCATGGGCCAACGATATCATATTCCCAAGAACCCAGCTGTGTTTTCGCTAAAGCGTCTTTTGACTGTCCATGGAGGGAATAAAGCTGATATTGTTTATAAATTTCCTCGTTGTCAATACCATCTATGCCTTTCCATGTTGCTGCTCCGCCTTCGGCAGTTGTAAAATTCTTTACAGCATGGAAAGAGAATGAAGTAAAGTCTGCAATCTCTCCGGCCATTTTTTCTTTTCGATTGGCTCCCAATCCGTGAGCGCAATCCGCCAGAACAGCAACTCTGCCTAAAGCTTCTTGGATACGTTGACCTAACTCTGTATTTCCTTCTGCTTTGAATACATTTCTTTTATTATTTACAGCCTCATAAATACGGTCATAATCTGCTATGATTCCCCCAAGGTCTACCGCCACAATCGCTTTCGTTTTCTCAGTGATGGCGGCCTCCATGGCATCATAGTCCATCTCTGTGCTATTTTTTTGTGAATCTACAAAACGAACAGTAGCTCCCACATGGATAGCCGCTGACGCTGTGGCTGTATACGTGTAAGCAGGGACGATCACTTCGTCCCCTGCTCCAATCCCCAAAATACGGAGATTTAATTCTTCGGCCGCCGTGGCAGAATTCAGGCACACCACCTTGCTTGTATGGCAAAAGGCCGCTAATTTTCTTTCTAATTCTTTTACTCTTGGTCCTGTTGTTATCCATCCGGAACGCAAGGCATCTACAACCTCTGCAATCTCCAACTCCGAAATATCCGGAGGGCTAAATGGAATATTTCTTTTCTGCATGATTCTGACCTCTTTATCTATTACTCTTTATATTTTCTGTATATTCTCTGTGAGGTTTCTCTCCCTACTCCCCCACTCTCACCGCTGCCACGGTCTTTGCTTTCTGCGGCCCGGCGTAAACAGCCTCTCCGATCTGAACGCCGTCTGTATTGCCACCGGCTTCTTTTCGCATCCTCTTTGGTATCGGCCGTTCTTTGCCGCTCGGGTTCTTGCCCACCGGGTGGAAGGTCGGTACGATTTTCTCCACCATTTTCACGATATCCGGACTGTTTTCGTAGCTGGCCCTGGCCAGTTCTTCCAGGTCGCAGAGGAACTGTTCGGTGTCAAATGGGATTGGCTTGCCGATGTGGATCAGTTCGTTATCGGTCTTTTTGAGTCCCTCTTCGGCCATCAGTTTTTCTTCGTAGAGTTTTTCGCCGCTGCGAAGGCCGGTGTAGACGATCGGGATATCCACATCTGGCTCATAGCCGGACAGCTTGATCAGGTTGCGGGCCAGGGTGTCGATCTTGACTGGCTCGCCCATGTCCAGGACGAAGATTTCGCCGCCCCAGGCGTAGGTGCCGGCCTGCAGGACCAGGCTGACCGCTTCCGGTATGGTCATGAAGTAGCGGACGATGTCCGGGTGGGTGACGGTCACCGGGCCGCCGGCTTCGATCTGTTTCTTGAAGAGCGGGATGACGGAGCCGTTGCTGCCCAGCACATTTCCAAAGCGGACGGCTACGAACTGGGTGCCGGTTCTGTCCTGATTGCTGACGCTCTCAATGTGAAGACCGGGTTTGCGGCCTGCTGCGGCAGCACAAACAGCCGCGGCGCTGTTTTCCCGGGCAGCCGTGGCGGAATCTGCAGATCCCCCGACATCTCGGACGGCCCCGTTCGAAGATGTCCACTCTGAGGCTCCTCTGCCGTCGTAGACGGCCATATGGTCCATCGGGTCATAGGCCACCTGTCCGTCGATGTTTTTATCTTTATGGGCGTGGACGAACGGCAGGAGGTCGATGCGGCCTTCCTTGCTGACGGCGTCCATGCTCTGGATGACCATCTCGCAGAGACGTTTGCTGGCGCCCATGATATTGGTCGGGTTTACCGCTTTGTCGGTGCTGATAAGAACGAAACGTTTGGTGCCGTGCTTTAAGGCGGCGTAGGCCGTCTTGTAGGTGCCGATGACGTTGTTCTTGATGGCCTCGTTGGGACTGGTCTCCATGAGCGGCACATGTTTGTGGGCGGCTGCGTGGTAGACGATGTCCGGTTTGTACTGTTCGAAGACCATGTTGATGCGGCGGCTGTCACGGACGGAGCCGATGAGCACCACCAGGTTCAGGTCTTTGTATTTTCTTTTTAACTCCTGCTCAATGTCGTAGGCGTTGTTTTCGTAAATGTCGAAGATGATCAGCTGTTTCGGCTCGTGGGCGGCGATCTGGCGGCAGAGCTCGCTGCCGATGGAGCCGCCTCCGCCGGTGACCAGGATGACTTTGCCTTTCAGGTACTGGAAGATCTCGTCCATGTTGACCTTGATCGGATCGCGGCCCAGCAGATCTTCCACGGCCACAGCCTTCATCTTGCTTAAGGATACTTCGCCGTTGGCCAGCTGGTAAACGCCCGGCAGGCTCTTGAGCTCACAGCGGGTCTCCTTACAGATATTTAAAATGTCTCTTCTGTCCTGGGGCGAAGCCGTCGGGATGGCGAAGAGGATCTGGTCGATGTCATATTTTTGTACGTTCTTTAAAATGTCATCTCTGCCGCCGACGATGGGTACGCCTTCCATGATGCGGTTCCATTTGTTGGGATTGTCATCGATGACACAGCAGGGCTTCGTCTCCAGCCTGTCGGAGTTGCGAAGCTCTTTCAGGATGATATGTCCGGCGGCGCCGGCGCCGATGACCATGACATTATGCCGTGCCTGTATATTTTTCTCCCTGTGCCTGCGAAGCAGGGTGACGTATCGGTAAGAGAAACGGACGGCTGTGACCAGCACGGCCTGGCTCACCGCTCCTATAATATAATAGGAAAGCGGCATGCGCAATATAAATGCCGTAATTCCCAAAATATGCACGATCGTTGTGATCACTGACGCAGCTGCGATCCGGTTCAGCTCGTTAAAACTGGCAAAACGCCAGATGCTGTTATAGAGGCGCAACGCGAAAAAAACCACAAGAACGACTGCCGTGTAGAACGGTGCGAACTTTAAAAAAGCACGCAGATACTCCTGTGGTATGTTAGAGAAGGTTGCATCAAACCGCAGCCATAATCCAAAAAAATAGGAAACATTCACTGCGATAATGTCGAAAATGATCAAATAGAAGGTAATAATCTTCCAATGTCTGATATGTAACCGTTTCTTTATGGAATTGTTCTGATGCGAAGTATTCTCCCTCTTCCCTGTGCTCTCCGTTTCTTTTTTCATCTTTTCTCTTCCTCAGCTTGATTTTTTCATATTTATTGGTGAAATCCCGTCAGCTGTCAAACTTCACTTTTTATCAATTTTTAGATAACTTGTGCATTATACAACTCACGACTTCAATCCTATCAGACATTTTCCCATTTTTCAACTGCAAATATTACCATTTTTCCTGCATTTTATGTAGAATTTAAAAATGGTACGCTCTTTTGTAACATTTTTGTCTCATTTCTCATCATTTTCCTCGCATTCCCGGTCCGTAAAATTTTTTCAAATAATTGCACTTTTATGTCAATTTGGCAGATAAAGTTAGCAATTTTTATATAAAAATATAATATATTTTTAAATAATAAAAGCAATACTGAGGTATAAATCATAACAAGTTTTCTTCCCTACAGATAATATTTTCTTAGGCCCTTAAAGACAGATAAAACTTATTTGAAAGGAAGGGATACAAATGAAAAAATCCGATAAGAACCTCAATCTTCTTATCAGCAAAAAAATCTATGAATACCGTATCCAGAACTCCTATTCTCAGGAGCGCATGGCGGAGAAGCTGAACATTTCCCCGAGGAGTTATTGGGAACAGGAAAAAGGAAAAAGCGGTTTCAGCGGCAAGACCATCTGCCGGCTCCTGTGCATCCTGCCACCGGAGGAAATCGACCAGCTGATCCACAGCCTTCGCACAGAAGTGTGGAAAGATGATTACGAATGAATGAGGTTCAAAACACGAAAACCGCCGGGACATATATCCCGGCGGCTATTTTCCGCAAATGTATTATTCTATAAAGGTATCCTTTTTCAAATCTATTTTCTTATTTCTGGTAGGTAATCTCCTTCACCACATATCCGTAGGAAGAATCTTTGTCTTTCTTTACCTTGAGAATGGTCTTTCCCATATCCTCGGAACCCTTTTCTCCGTAAATCCCCATCTTATTCTGAATCTGCACCTGATACAGATTCTTTCCCAGCTGCACCACTTTCTTAATCTTGTACTGTGGAATACAATCGCTGAAATCACCGCCGCAGTACATGTACGGCTCATTGACGAAAGCGCCATCTGACGCACACACAAGCAGATCAGCCTGCGCTGTCTTCTTAAGGACATTGGCCTTTACCGCCTTGCCGAAAAGGTTCTTTGTCTCTTTCTTGAGCTCCTTAGCGGTAAATCCATAATCATCTTTATAGTTATAGCGGACAAACGCGCCAATCGATAACTGATTCGCTCCGTTCAGCGGAATATCAACCTGTCCGTCTGAAACATTTCCACTGAGATTCATCGCAGTCGTATAAGCGGCAAACATACGGGAAACCTGCTTCAGATCGCGGTCACCGCTCATCTTTCTGGTGACATTCGCTGCCGCCGCATTGACCGGCACAACGGATACCAGTAATAACATCGCTGTCAATAATGCCATCATCTTTCTCTTCATATGAATCTCCTCCTGTTGTCTTATTTGAGAGTCTTACACCCTCGATAAGCTTATTATAGGATTCCCGCCCGAAAATAGCCATAACAGAAATATTATTTTTCATTACGGGGAAAATAATAATTATGACAGAAGTGTTGCAAACAGCAATAAACATCCCCTCATTTCACAGCCAAGAGACGCATTTCGGCCACAAAAAAGTTCACAAAACCTTTCCCGCCAAATTTATCTCTCCTTGTCTCGTTTTTACAACCGACTCTGTCCACGCCTCTTACTACAATCAGAAAAATGGTTCAAAAAATGAGTCAAATCTTTTCACACAGGAGGGAGCATCGAACATGCCTAAGCCACGAACAGAATCCGGCGGAAAAAACCTGATCAGCAAACGCCTGGCCAAACTCCGCCAGGACCGTCACATGTCCCAGCGCGACCTGGCCAACAAACTGCAGCTGGCCGGCTACGACATTGACAAGAATGTCATCACCAGAATCGAAACCGACAAACGCTATGTCTCCGACCTGGAGATCAAAGCATTTGCGGACATTTTTCAGGTTTCCTATGACTATCTGATCGACGGAAAAGAAGAGTAAACAGATGACTACAGAAAAAGAGTGCCTGACCATGCATATCCGAAAATACTGCCGGTCCGCACTCTTTTTCCCTGCCGCTGTGGGATATATTTTTTATGCCATGGCGGCGCTGCCACCTTATTTTTATGATTATTCTGTCAATGCTTTATCAGAAACCATAAAAATACTGCCGCAAAGTCTCATCTCCGGACATCTTATTTTTTATCGATTGAATCAACTCCTTCACTTCCATCAGCGAATATCCAGTCTGCTCCGCCATCTTTTTATAAGGTATATTTTTAATAAAATTCACACAAAACAGACAGCAAAATAATTCATATTCCTTTTCAGACAAATTTCTGCGGGCGCTTTTATCCAGCAAATCCCTGCATTCCTTTTGAACGATAACTTCCTCCGGCGTCAATCCCTTATCTCTCCGGCTGTACAGTTTATCCAGGCTGATCAGCTGTGAACGATTCTCTTCTTCCAGCGTTTTCTTTACCAGCCGCTCCGTCATCCCCGTCATTTCCGCAATATTCTTCACAATACAATCTATTTGCATTTCTTCGCATTTCTGAATACACCACGAAATCTTCGCCATTTTTTGAATATGATATTGCGTCTTTCCCCCTTGTTTTGCAAAATACCGGCAAATTGCTCCCCAGAAATGCCATTTAAAATAAGTAGTCACTGCATAAAATGTATCATATTTTTCCAGGGTATCGCAAAACACGATAAACAACTCACTCTCAATCTCCGCCACAGTATCCAAATACGCACCATCTCTTTCAATCCTGTTAGTAGCCAGCAAAAAACCATACCGCTTGATACCTTCAAATAAACGTCTCCTCAAATCAAACAGCTCTTCTTTTTCTTCATCCATAATTACATTTTCTCTCATTTTCCTGTACAAAACCTTGACCCTTGGCATATACCTGTTAAATAATTCCTGATTCTTTTTCATTACTTTTTCCTTTCATATTTTCTATTTTGTTCATTTTGTAATAAAATTTTATCGAAAATTGTCAGGAAATACCATTCTGTTTTTTCTTTTTTTGTAAAGGTATACTAAAAGGTTGGTAATGCGTACTCCCCAGAACTTCGTACATTTTCCACCCCGCCACCAACCAGATTTCACTTTTTTCACCAACGGACTTTCCATACATTTCATATTTTATGGAAAAATTTGTAACACCATACATTTATCAAAAATATTTACATCTTCTGGTTGACTTTGCCGTTTTTTATGTTATGCTAATGGTGACTTGATAACACACTACAAAAAGATAAACAGGAGAGAGTATATATGCAGAGTACAGGAATCGTCAGAAAATTAGACTCATTGGGAAGAATCACTTTACCTATGGAACTTCGCAAAAGTTTCGACATCGGAGACAGAGAGCCTCTGGAGATTTTTACCGAAGATGACAAAATCATTATCAAAAAATACAATCCAAGTGATATCTTCACCGGACAATGCGAAGATCTGATCGAATACAAGGGCAAGAAAGTATCCCGGGATTCCATCCGCGAGCTGGCCCGCATTGCAGGATTCACATTATCCGAATAAACTTATCGACAACAACATAATAGTATAGGAATTTTTATGGCAGCTGACAACTAAGATATGGCATTCATTACCGAGGACGGGGCCTGCACTTTAAGGTCCCGTCCTGGAACTGTTCTCAAATATCGCTTTCTACAACCTGATTTTAATATACCTTTGTATTAGTTTGTTTTATGTGTATCAAATTCGTGTGCAAAGTTCCTCATAATATTGTTATATATTTTTTCTTTTTCATCTTTATACAAATCACACCATATATGAAGAAATGCACTTCTAACTGTTTCTTCCTGCATATACCCCAATCTAATAGCTACAGAACTAAATAAAGTATGTTTATCATAAGTTTCTCTCCAAACTTCTTCTAAAACTTGTTTTACAAAACCTTGTTGATTTATATCTTGATGTAATGCCAGCGTCAATTTTGAAGAAATATCATCAAACCGTTCTTTTACTGATAAAAAAACATATGGTTCCGGCATTTCTCCCGGCAAACGATAAATCTTTTGTTCTTCAGATTCTTTTTGATCTGAATCTCCATTTATATAACATAAAGAATGGTATTTTGCTCCAGGGTCTTCATTTCTTCCTTTACTTGTCTTTACAGCTTTCCCATCTCCTTCCATCGCATATACCTCTATCGCCCCTGCAATCAAACTTTTATCGGATGATAACACTGCCTCAATCCATCTTTGTGCAAAAATATCCTCAACATAAATCAGCATTTCAGCGTGAATATCTCCTGTCAACGCCCACAACGATTCTATAGTCAATTTCCCTTGCGATATCTCTCCATTATTACATACCCATATTGCCTGATCAGGCAATGGTTTTAAAGCCTCATTAGAATGTGTTGTGAAAAGTACTTGAACTCTTTTTCTTAAAGAAACATTAATTAGGTATTCAACTAACCTTCTAACCGCCAGAGGATGTAAACCATTTTCAATTTCTTCGATTAATATTAAAGAATTGTCTTCACATTTTTCTATTTCTGTAATCATTCTTATAATACTTGATTCACCAGCACCAAAATGAAATTCTGTATAGTGATAACCTTGTTTTGTTTTCCCTGATAATACATTTTTCTTCTCATTTCCAGCGGACTCTATAATAGAAAAATCTGTGATATCTTTATTAAGTATTTTTCCAACATAGTCACAAACATTCTCTTTAATTTTTGTAATTTTTTCATGAGGCATTACAAACTTACCATTTGCAAATGTTTTTAACTCTCTTCTTTCTGTTGCCGGAATAGTACGCGACACACCAAAACTCAAAGTATTCCTGGATAAAAGTTTATCTCTTGTCCATTTATAGTTACTGAATACAGCTGTACGTTCAATCTCTATTTTAGCACTTATATTTTTATCAATCATTTTGTAGCTTATTTTCCAATTTTGCATACTATCATCATATTTTCCACATTTAGGAAAGTATTTTCCTGGTTTTGTTTCTTTATAAGCACATGCAGCCGCACCTAAGACTGTGGTTTTCCCACCTCCATTCGGTCCAATTATTGCTGTCACTGGAAAATGAAATTTAATAACTTGATCTTTAAATCCCTTTATATTTACCAAATTCATTTCACTCAAATATTTACTATAATTTTTTCCTGCCACCTTTTCCAAAAGCATATTCATCTCACTATCTCTTATTTGACTTTTGTAACTCATTTAATCCTCCAAATTTTAATCATAAATAATATTCAAGATTTAATTATATATAACAAAATACGCTTTTCTTGTCAAGCAATTTTTCCTTTCTATTCCATTTTCCAATATCTTTATATAAATATCAAATAATCGCACTACTCACACACCCCCATAAAAGGGATGTGACACTTTACTTAATCAGAAATATTATTCATTTCTACTCACATATTGTTTTCCTAGTTATATATAAAATATAATCTCAGCCAAATTACTTAACCTTTTGGAACACAATAGACCTAAACATTTTCTATTGTTTAATAATTACATATTTTTTATCAAAAAATCAATATTAATTTATTCAAATCGATTCATCTTTCAGACACTATTTAAAATTTGCAGTTCTAACTTTTTTGAATCCATCAATACCGACGAAAAGATTCTCTCTTTTCTTTTTTCCTCCCTATCTAAATCTTTTTATATTCTCCGTTTCCTATACTTTACCACATCTAGATAAAGTAGGCTATACAAATTGAGATAAATCATTGCAATCTCCCCCAAACATAAAACCACAATAATCATTCCTTATCGTCTCACTTTCACAACCATCCTAATCTATTTCTCTGACTACAATCAGAATATCGGTTCAAAAAATGAGCCATAGTATTCTACACAGGAGGAATGAGTATCATGCCAAAACCACGCACGGAATCCGGCGAAAAAAATCTCATCAGCAAACGCCTGACCAAACTCCGCCAGGAACATCACATGTCCCAGCGCGACCTGGCCAATAAGCTGCAGCTGGCCGGTTATGACATAGACAAAAATGTCATCACACGCATCGAGACCAACAAACGGTACGTCTCCGATCTGGAATTAAAAGCCATCGCGGAGATATTTCATGTGTCATATGTTTATCTACTTGATGGGGAGGAGAAGTAGAGGGCAGGAAAGTCATCGAAAAAGAGGGGCTGAGATATTATTTCAGGCCCTCTAAACATCCATGTTGCATAAAGTATTAGGGTCAATAATTTTTCACAAAATTAGAATCCTGCCGTTTGACAGCCGATAGTTAACTGACTATGGTATCAGACAACAAATCCTCTTCTGGTTTGAAAAGATAATCCATGTTCATATAGCATCTGACTCCCAGCTGATCGCCGTTACATGACATAGTCTGGCACATGGCGAGCATCAAAGCTCTCTGCGTATTAGGAAAAACACCGATCGCTTTTATACGGCATTCAATCTTATGGTTGAGACACTCAATCGCGTTATTTGTCTGGATCCTGGTCCAATGCTGTCTAGGGAAACCCATATAAGTCAAGGTTTCTTCAATTCCTTCCTCTACCTTTCTGACAGCTTTCTTGTTTCCTACGCATAGAGTGTCTTGCGCATAAGCGCTACCATTTTCATCTTGTTACGGAATGTAATAAAAAATATATTCCTGTAAAAATGAACCAACCGTACAACGCTGATATCTGGCAGCTGGAAAGACTTCCAGAATGTTTTCTAGCATTTCGAGATTCTTATCTCCAACAATCAAGCATGCACCCGTGCCCTCTCTTTTAGCTATACGAAGAAAGAACACCAAGTTCGATATATTCATAAGCCTTTTTGTTCAGGTTGCTGATGATTCCAGGGGGATACTTTCGTTCCTCATAAGTCTTTGGTAATACATTCCATTCGTCGAATAGAAACACCGGTCAGATACACCTGAATAAGAGCTTCTTCCACACTGCTGCAGACAAGATTCTTTTCAATCGTACCTTATTAAATCTTCATTTAGCTGTATAATCTTATCAGACATGGTTCTATAGCCTCCTTTAATAGTTTTTGTTGTAGTGACTTAATTCTACCAAACGGCTATAGACCATGTCTATTTTTATAAAATTGATCTTGCAAAATTAATTATACGTTATCCGTATGACTATAATTTTCGCAATATACACTATCTACCATTTATATTATAAATCATGTTTATCTTTTTATTATTGTCTCAGTGAAATATACAAAACAAAGGTGGAACAGTATATTTTTTCTGTTCCACCCTCGTTTATTATAGAGATGAAATCATCCTTAATTCTTCAATCACAGAAGATCCATCACCCATAAAAAATACTCTTATTTTTTGACGGTAGTTGCTTTTTTATTGATATAACCAACTAATTTTCCTTTTTTGTACAACGCAAGATATTTTTTACCATTTATGTGCTTATATAAATATTTTGCATTATATACTTTTTTATAATTTCTAATATTTTTTAATGTCCAATTAAAATCAGAATATAATTTGTATTTTTTATTGGTTATGCGCACTTTTTTCTGATAAGAGTATTTTTTCCCTTGAGTAGTTCTCAAAACTTTTACAGCTTTCTTATTAATATAACCAACAAATTTTCCTTTTTTTGTACGAAGTTCGATGTATTTATTACCATTTTTATGTTTATAAACTTTTCTTGCTACATACTTCTTTGTTCGTATTTTCTTTATCTTTTTATTCGATTTTTTTCCATTCAAATCATCATACAGAGAATACTTCTTCGTTTTAATCTTAACTACTTTATTATAAAAACGCTCTTTTATTATTACATTGTCAGCCGGCGTAATAACTGTCCCTTTATCCGCCGATGGCTGAGTTATTGATGGATCAACCGGTTTAGTTGGTGTATTTGATTCATCATTAACTGGATTAGTAGTATCTTTTTCAAATATAATATTTTGATATCCTACACCAGCTTTTGTTCCTTGAATCGTCACTTTGCCTTCACCCTGCATCTTATACCCATCAATCTCAGGAACAGTATACTCATAATTATCGCCAACTGCAATTTTTACGAAATCATCTGTGGCAATTTCATTTCCATTCTCATCCACAAAATGTATAATCGTTACCTGTTCATCACCTTTAGCAATAGAATCTCTGTAAAAGAGTAAGGATTGTAATGGGTAACCATTATAGTCAAACATTGCACAATTATCCCAACTACTTCCTCCCCATGTACCATTGCCTTCGGAATCATGAATCTTATCATAAGCACAGTATGACTCTGCCGCTTCTGCCGCCCAACCTGTACCAAACTTATTGGACATGTTCTTATTATACTCCCAATTCACCCATCCGGGTTTAACAGCAATCCAGGCTGGCTCCCAGTAAAACGCTCCTAAACTATTTGGTTGTTCCGTTAAACATTCATACATGTCTTCGAGCTGGTCAACTTGTCCTTGTGGTCCTACTTCATAAGCACTTGTATCATCTGCTTCACCTATCGCATTATGTGTACCATCTGAATCGTTCAAATCATTGACCCATGCAGTTTCTGCTACCACAAATAATTTTCCATAAGAAGCAGCGAGCTTCTGAATTTTTTCCAAATTCGATAATGTATTCGCATTTGGGACTCCTTCTACCGTCCAGTCTTTTGTCCAAAACGGATAAAATGAAGATCCCAATACGTCATAATCTACATGGTCTCTTTCCCAAGTATTCATAATATTAGTATATTTTTCAATATTCGGCGTCTCTAACTGCAATACTATTAACGCCTCTGGTAAACACTCTCTTACAGCCTGTGATCCAGCATTAATGTAGCTATTCACTTTTTTAGACGTTTCTTCATTTCCCCATACCGCAGTATATTTTCCTCCATTGTCTCTATTAGCAATTTCTCCCAACAATCCATTTGTTATCTCATTCCCAACCTGTACCATACCAATATCAACATTTGGGATTTCTTCTTTAAACTGTTGGATAGTGTCCTTTGTATAATTATAAATATTCTCTCTCATTTTTTCCGGGTTATCTTTATCTTTTTCCCATGATTTTGGGAGAATCTGTTGTGAAGGATCTGTCCAAAAGTCTGAATATTGGAAATTAAGCATAACTTTCATACCGTATTCAGTTGCATCTTTTGCAATCTTAATACCCGTTGCTGTATCATTAGCACCACCGCCATATGTATTTCCATTTTCATCTGTTGGATCCACCCAAAGACGAATTCTAATATAGTTTACGCCACTATCTTTTAACACTTGCATTAATGGAGCTTCTTTACCATCAAAATCATAAAATTTCACTCCAGCGTTTTGTAATGCTACATATGAAGAAACATCCACACCTCTTATTGTAGATTCAGACATATTTTCAATCTTATTAATATTCACTTTCTGTTGTTTCAAATTTGGTTCAACACCAAACTGAAATGGTTGTCTCCACGTAGTAACATCAACTTGTTCACCTTTGGCATATGCAAAAATTGCCAAGGATGTTGCAGCAATTCCGTATTCATCAAAGAAAGAATTATAATCTCCTACCATATCTGCATAATCATAAATTAATCCTCCCGCATTTGATGAATCTATCGTTGCAGAAAGCAAATTATAAATATTTTCTGTTTGTGAATCTACCAGAGAAATAATTTCTGCCTCTTCAGTTTTCTCTACACCAGGATATTTCACATTAGAAACTATTAATTGCTTACCGTTTGATTCTTCTATTCTATTAAAGGTATCTTTCATAATCAGAAAATTTTGATTGGTATTTTCTGTCGGATATATATTCACACCTACATAATCATATTGTACAGACATATATTCATCATCTAATTTTTCAAGAATCCACTCTATATCCGTCGGTACCGATGGCTCTGCGATTCCTATCATAATTTTAATAGAAGTATTAAAATTACGGATAACATTTGTTATTTTACTCATAGCCTGCCATCCCAACCATGCATTATTTCCATTTTCTCCATCTGAAAAATTCAAGAAATTATAATTGACCTCATTCCCAACTGTTATGATATCTGGAATAACTCCAGCATCTTCCATGGTTGTCAATACATCCGTTGTGTAATCTATTGCCTGCTGTTCCGCAGTATCACTACTCCATCCCTCTGGCAGCGATTGATTATTAGCATAGGTCAACGTATCTGAATATAACAGCACAACATTTGTTTTTAGATTTGCCTTTTCCGCTTCTTTTAATGTATCAAGCGATTCTTCCAAAGAATAGCATTGATCCTGCTCCGAAGAAGGATTCACTGCTATTTTTACAGAAATGGTATTTACTCCCTGACTTTTGACAAAATCAAAAATATTAGAAATTTTTTCCTGTCGATAATTATAATATGTTTTTCCCCATCCCAAATTTTGTTGATAGTGAGTAAAATCTAATCCTAAAATTGTATCATCATTTATATCATCAATTTTTTCATAATCCAAAGTTGTATATTGATCACTATCTGATAATACAGAAATTTTAGAGTTTACCCCCCCCTTATTTCCATATCTTTCCATTCTTCCGCCTCAGACGTAAAAGGCATACAAGTACTACCAATCATAATCATTGATAATAATGCACACAACCCTTTTTTCCATTTTCTCATATTCTTCTCTCCTTTCATTTTTGGGATACAATGTTCATATCCAACTATACTTTTATCAATTAGTAATATTGTGTAGATAATTATTTGCATCACCATATAATTTAATATATAATGTACAAACATCACCCATGTTTTTATTATACCCTATTGTTGATTATTTTCAACTTATTCTTAATTTAAATTTACATAAATCATAAAAAACCAACCAACCATTTTCAAATTGCCTTCTCTAATACCCTGTGATAAAATAAACGCGTTATATTACTGGAATTATCCATAATCTGCTTAAAGGAGAGAGAATAACATGGACAAAATTGCAGTGCTCATACCTTGTTACAACGAGAGCAAAACTGTTGAAAAAGTCGTTACGGACTTCAAAAATGTACTGCCAGAGGCAACAATCTATGTATATGATAATAACTCGACGGACAATACCGCCGAACTGGCTGAAAGAGCCGGTGCCATTGTACGCCATGAATATAGGCAGGGCAAAGGAAATGTGATTCGCCGCATGTTCCGGGAAGTGGACGCAGAGTGTTACATCATGACGGATGGTGACGATACATATCCCGCAGAGTTCGCACGGGAGATGGCTGACAAAGTACTTCAAAGAAATGTAGATATGGTCGTAGGCGACCGCCTTTCCTCCACTTATTTCGAAGAAAACAAACGACCATTCCACAATATGGGAAATTCTATTGTTCGGAAGTCTATCAACTTTTTATTTAAAAGCGAGATCAAGGATATAATGACTGGCTATCGAGCCTTTAGTTATCAGTTTGTAAAAAACTTTCCTATCCTTTCCAAAGGATTTGAGATAGAGACTGAAATGAGCATCCACGCCATTGACAAAAATATGTCCATTGACAATGTAATCATTGAATATCGCGATCGACCGGAGGGCAGCGAATCGAAGTTGAACACTTATTCCGACGGCTTAAAGGTGATTATTCCGGGGCTCTTTGAGCCACCTGTCCGGACTTTGAGAGCCACCATTCCGGAGAATGAGAGCCACATATTCCGGTAATTCAGAGCCACTTTAGGCTCTATTACATAGATT
>NZ_NFLV01000070.1 GCF_002161065.1 Eubacterium sp. An11
CATCTGTTCTGCAGCAAGATGGTGCTCCTGCCCTTTTATTATTGTAGCATTTTGCGCTGGGAAAACATCACCAGTGCGCTCTATCTGCAATTTCCTATCCAGATCCCGTACCAGCTTCTCAATCTCCCTTGCCGTCTCATCATCCACATAATAACGTCCACACATTTTCTTCTCCTTATCTCGACTTTCCCAGCGTTTGTTCCCTGCATTTCTTCAGCAATCTCTGGAGCCGTAAATAATCATAGGTACGAACAGGATTTTTAATCATCGCTTTAAAAGAAAACCGAAACAATATCTGATAAATGATCCCCTGACGGATACACCAGATACACAGTGCATAGGTGCTATGAATATCGCCCCTCTGAAGCAGCCGGACCAGATAAGAGATCTTCACAATATCCTGTTCTGTATATGCAGCAACTGCCACAGGAAAGCTTAGTCCTTCCATAAAAAACTGCAGTTGCTTTAATCCCTCCTCTGGAAATTTTAAAATATGCTTATTCACTATTCCTCTCCCCAACTTACCTTCCAACAATGCGACTCCGGATAATAATATAACCGAAATAGATATTCCTGATTTTCCACCACTGTACTACAGCAGAACTCCTGAATAGGAATACCACAATAAAATTTTTCTGCCTGCTTCTGTACATTAATGTGCGTAACTTTATGAATTACGCCTTCCTCATCTTGATATTTGAACATCATAGGAATTGTTCTGCCTTTGCTCGTATACCAGACAGAACAGGCAATTTCCTTCATTTTTCTTTTCAGCTCGCCCTCATCCGGTTTCTGGGTGTTCGTTCCAATCCCCATGTTCATAGATCTCTACCTCCTATTTTACCCCGATTTTCTTATAATCAACAGTCCTTTTTTCTCTTGAGATTCCACCGGACATAGGTCAATCGGACTTCCGACAAATGCCGCCCGCTTTACCGAGTCAATCCCATACCGTCCACGGATCCGGTCCACCGTTGCGTCCATTTTCTCCAGCTTTTCATAATCTGTCGTGTCAAACATATCCAACTGGCACATATTGAACCCATCCTTTACCCGGCTGGTGTGGATCCCCAGATGCCGGATGGCTGTCCCATCCCATAATTGGTCAAAAAGCTGGCAGACACAGCGATGGATCTCAATGGTAATGTTCGTAGTGTTCCGCAGCGTCATCTGGTGGCTGGCATAACGCAGGTCATGAGATTTGATTCCCACAGCAATCACTTCCGCCCGCACCTTTGCTGCCCGCAGTCTGGTTCCCACCGTCTCCGCCAACGCCAACAACACCAGCTTCGCAGTGGACGCATCCGTTACATCAAAGGCAATGGTGGTGGAGTTCCCGTATCCTTTATTGGCCGGGGCTTCAGACTGCACCACGGATACATCCATCCCATTGGCAAACGCCCAGATGACCTCCCCGTGCTTTTTCAGATGGACTTTCAGCAGATGCGGGTCCGCATGGGCCAGTTCCCCTATGGTATGGATCCCCAGGTTAAACAGCTTTTTTGCAGTCGCCCTACCCACAAAAAATAAATCACTCACCGGAAGCGGCCACATTTTATCTTCAATCTCATTATGCCACAGCGTATGCACCCGGTCTGGCTTCTGGAAATCTGATGCCATCTTGGCCAACAGCTTGTTCTCCGAGATCCCGATATTGACGGTAAATCCCAGCGTATCCCGGATTTGATCTTTCATCCTATATGCTGCCGTCACCGCATCGCCCCAGAGTCCTTCCGTACCTGTCATATCCACAAAGGCTTCGTCTATCGAGTATTGCTCTACGGTTGGAGAATACTGGCGCAAGATATCCATAAATGCCTTGGAGCACTTTTCATATAGCCCATAGTTAGGCGGAACCAGAATCAACTCCGGACATTTCTGTTTCGCCTCCAGAATAGTTTCTCCCGTTTTTATATGGAACTTTTTGGCCGGAATAGATTTCGCCAATATAATTCCGTGCCGCATTGCCATATCACCGCCAACCGCAGACACCTTTTCCCGCAGATCCTCCTTCCCGCCTAAATGGTGGAGGCGGTAAACAGCTTCCCAGCTCAGAAATGCGGAATTTACATC
>NZ_NFLV01000071.1 GCF_002161065.1 Eubacterium sp. An11
GTCTGAGGAGTTTCCCCTTCTGCGGCTTCCGTCTCCACTTCCACAGAAACGGTTTCTTCCGCTACATCATAAGAAAAAAGCCCGTCCTTGTTTTCCCGGATCAGGCTTTGGAGTTTGTCAATATTGATATTTTCATAATCATCCTGGCTCGCACAGAACTGGGAGATTAAAAGATGGGCATTGACCGCTATGGTTGTCTCATAGGGATCTACGATCTGTACGGTGGACCCCTCCGGAAGAGCGGCAATGGCAGTGTTGATCTCTTCTAAAAGATCCGCATGGCTTTCTTCCAGGACTTCAACAATCGCCTGCCTGGCGTTCTGGATATTTTCATTGATCAGGGCATTGCTGTTTAAAGCCCCGGTGTTTTCTGTCAGGGATCCGAAGATCAGCCCTGGCAGCATCAGGATGAATAGCACGGGAAGCAGTAAAAACCCCAGGATAACGGCTCCGGCTTTCAATAGGGTATGCCGGTTTGCGATGGCAGCACTGATGGCTGCTGTAAAGGGACCGGCTGCCGCACCCGCCACGGTCTTGGACAGATGGGCGGCGGTCTTCATGGCATGTAAGTGGGAGGCTGCACTGGTGCCTACATCGACAGCTTCCCCAAGGCCGGAGCTTTGCTCCGCCATTTACATCCGGTCCTTTCGCTGGGGTGCCGGCGGGAGCTTCTGGACAATGGATTCGTTGTAGGCGACTTTTCCATTGCCAGCGTCATACGGCGTTTTCTCCACCGTATCCTGTGCGTACTGCTTATACCAGGCAGTGCCGTCCACGGATTGGACCGTCTCAAAGCTGCCATGGGTAGGCGCCGCATATTGGTCAGCACTGTAAAGGGCAAATTCCCGGCTGCCGGCATCCGTTTTTTCCACGCCGGTCATCCGTCCACCGCCAATCTCCATGTTCGAGTAGGTGGCAGCATCCGGAGCAGAGGTGTCGATGCCCATGTAGGAGGCATAGGCTTTTGCCGCATCCTCCCCTTTGATAGAGCCGACCTGCCCGTAATTGCCCTGGGCGATATTGCTGATCACGTGATTGGCAAAGTCTCCGCCTTTCTTGAGCGAGGACTGATAGAGCATATTCCCGACGCTGGGCCCTTCCGAATAATGGGTAGCGGCATTGACCGCTTCCCGCTGTACCTGGCGCCCCACCGCACCGGCAAGGCCGCCGGATAAGAAGCTGCCGCCAACGGCTGCGCTTCCGGGAGAAGATGCCCTGCGGTATCCGCCGCCACCACCATGCCCATGGAAGGCTCCGGCAAGGCCCCGGCCTGCAATGAGCAGTTCCGCCATCATGTTCCCTCCGGTATTTCCTACATTAATCCCCAGGGATGCCATAAAGCTGTCGATCTTCTGGGAAACCTTGAGGAAAGCAATGGCACAGAGGAACCAGATGAACACATTTCCGGTCACGGCTTCCTTTCCCTGTTCTGCTACGGCTTCCTCCACCTGGGCTTCTGTCAGCTCTGCCGCAAAGACCGGCATGGAGCAGAACAAAACCAGGCAGGAAACCAGTACCAGGGCAGTGAGGATTGGTTTTTTGTATTTCATGGACTCCTCCTTTCATCAGAGTGATAACGGGTTTGCGAGGAAAGTGCCGACCATGCTGGTAAACAGCCGCAGGCACCAGGCGTTCATCAATAATAGGAAGAACTGCCCGCCCAGCATCCGGCACCAGGAATGGAAGATGTTCCCGGTGGACTGGGAGGCACCTGTGGCAAAGGCAACCGGCGCCGTATAGACCAGCACTCCCAAAAGGATGTAGCGTTCCGCTGCCTCAAAGAGCAGCTTGATGTAATTCCACGCCAAAATCAAAACTAAAATCAGGGCGATAATCGCCACGGCTCCATTGGCGCATACACCCAGGATGACGGTGATGACTGAATTGAAGCTGGCAAAATC
>NZ_NFLV01000072.1 GCF_002161065.1 Eubacterium sp. An11
ATGCCTGTGTACAGGATATTCCGCTTCAGCATCATATAAAAGGCTCTCACCCAGGGGATGATGACAATATCGCACTCGGATCCCTGGGACTTGTGTATGGTAATGGCATTGGCGTGTTCGATCATCTCCAGATCCTCCGTCTCGTAGGTCACGATACGTCCATCCGGAAATTCGATCACCGTTTTTGCGGTTCCTTCCTCATCCGTATAAAAATCCGTAATCCTTCCCAGGTCACCATTGCTGGCCATCAACGTATTCTTGTTCTGCAGTACCTTATCCCCTTCCCGATAGATCTGCCCTCCTGCGGACAGTTCCTTTTTCCCAGGACTAGGGGGATTGATCAGATCCTCCAGACTCCGGTTCAGATCGTTAGCGCCATTTACCGTCTTTACCCGATAGGGTGTCAAAATCTGTACATGATCCAGCCCGTTCCTTGCGACCTCTTCCTGATAGAGCTGACGTACCATGGCTGCTGTCTCATCTGCCGAATTGCAGGAGACAAACTGAAAATCATCTCCAAAGCCAAAATCCGTCCGGTTTGCCAACATTTTACGGGCATTTAAGTGGATGTTGCTGGTCTTTCCCTGGCGGAATACCAGATCCAGCACCGTCACAGGGATCAGCCCGCAGCCGATCAATTGCCGGAACACATCACCAGCTCCCACAGAAGGGAGCTGATCTACGTCGCCTACCAGCAGGATACGGGAGGCAGGCTTTACCCTGCGGAAAAATTCATATCCCAAATGCATATCTACCATGGATACTTCATCCAGATTTAAGAAACCGGCCTCCAGATATTCTACTGCGTCTTCATAATCGGCAGAGTCACCCAGAAGTCCCAGAGCCATGTGCATCGTTGAGGCGTCTTCATGCCCGGTGCTTTCCGCCATCCGGCGTGCCGCACGCCCCGTAGGAGCCATGAGCTGCACTTGTGACCTGCAGACAATAGCATGGATATAAAGGATGACCTTTAACACAGTGGTCTTCCCAGTCCCAGGCCCACCGGTAATAATACTGATCTGGTTTTGGAACACCATACGCACTGCCTGTTTCTGCCTCTCTGACAGGGTAATCGCCAGGGCAGTCTGGGCCTGCGCCAATTCCTTTTCGATGTCATACGCCTCGCCCTGATCCAACAAACGCCGGGCGATCATGGAAGCGGTCTGGTTTTCTTCCTCATACTGCTTCTTCACATACACCCGCTCGCCGTCTACCACAATACTTTCCTGCATCACCAGCCGGTAGAGTACCCGCTGGATGTCTGTTTCTGTCACTGCCTGATGCGGAAGATCCTGGTTCAGCATGGTATATGCCCGCTGGATCAGCTCCGGGCGCTCCAGGTACAGATGCCCCTCCTCCTTCATAGCTGATTCCATGAGATGGGAGAGGCAGCCTGAAATCCGCATGGGGTCATTGAGCGCCTGGCAGTTCTGCCGTCCAATGGCATCCACTGTTAAAAAGCCAAACCCTTTCACAGCACAGAGCTGATAAGGCCTGTGACGGACAATCTCCACGGACTCATTGCGAAACCGCTGGAGGATCAGGTTCACCTTTTTAGGCGTTACCTTATAGGGTGCCAGGAATGTCATGAGTTCCCGGAACACCTTATTTTTCCCGTAGGACTCCACAATCCCCTTCAGCTTTTTCTGGGAAATTCCTTTCACCTTCAGAAGCTCCTGGGGATGTTCTTCCATGATTTCCAGCGTATTAAGGCCAAATTCTTTGTAAATGGCCTCTGCAACTTTTGGCCCCACACCCTTTACAGAACCGCAGGAGAGGTAGCCTAAGATCCCCTCCTTCGTGCGCGGCACGATCTCCATGAAATTTTCCACCTGATACTGCAGGCCGTGGCTGGACTTTTCCCACTGTCCTTCCATCTCAATCTCGATCTGGTCAGACTG
>NZ_NFLV01000073.1 GCF_002161065.1 Eubacterium sp. An11
CCAAAAAGCGTGGAAAGAACCTCACGCTGCGCCCGGACTGGGATAAGGTAAAGATTTCCCTGATGTATGAAATCTGTATGTGTAAATTCATGCAGAACCCAAAGCTGCGGGATGCCCTGCTTGCCACAGGAAACAGCCTTCTCATAGAAGGCAATACCTGGGGCGATTACTTCTGGGGCAAAGTCAACGGCCACGGGGAAAACCAGTTAGGGCTTATCCTGATGGACGTGCGTGAAAAGCTGAAATGGAGCATGGGAATGGAAAATGAGATTGCATAACGAGGTGAATGAACTATGGAAGAAAAGAAACAGACGGTCTTGACGCTGAAATTCATCGGCATAGATGATTTTTCTTGTCCAACTTATGAGGATCAGTACGGACAGTTCTGGAAAGACCTTAACCTGGGGAAATCCGAAACCCCGGACTTGTATTCTACTACGAGGAATGACCTGGATGGGGAGCCAGTATCCCACATCCAGCAGGAATATACCTTTGAGTCAGAACCGTTCCGAAGATCCCCGTATGAGTTCCAGTATATGATGTTAAGCCGGATGCAGCGTGACTGCGAATATTTTCTCGGCTACGGGAACCGGAGCGTTACCATCTTATCCGAAAGTGATCCGCAGCATCATATTGACCGTATGAAAGAATTGTGGAAGGAGCTTCCTGCTGACGGGAAACCGGAATGGCTGACCTGGGAGCAGCTCCTGAACTATGAAAAAGAATTGTGTAACGAATAACCATAATGATTACGAAGGATCTTCCTGCCAGGGAGGTCCTTCTTTTGCAAAGGAGGACAATACCTTATGAGAATTACGATCTATCAGATCATCCCGGAATTGGATCAGGACAGGCTGATGTTTATGCCCCTTTCCTATTTTCAAAAAGCCGGGTATCCATCACCGCCTGCAGAAATTTATGAATCCGTATTCTGCGGAGAAACGGAAGTCGCCACACTGGAAGAAATCTACCGGACATTCAACCGCAAAGATGAAGCGGATGCCCGCTATCTGGAAAAGATCGGTTTCACCGGACATTCCATGTCAGTCTCTGACATTCTGGAAATACAGCACTCACCGGGAGAAAGCCGTTTCTATTTCTGTGATACATTTGGTTTTTCTCAAATAGCATTTCAGAAGGAAAACGCCATGCTGCCAGTTCAGAACCATGACAATATCCCTTTTGAGCAGGTCAATCGGTCCAAGCCCGGTTATCTGGCCTATATGGATAACGGGGGAATTTCCATTCATCCCTGTATCCAGGTCCAGCTCCAACGCTGCAAATACAGTCAATGCCAGCTCGGCTATCGGCTCCGTTACCGGGAGAAGGAAGGGTTATCTGCACGGCAGCGAGATTTTCTGGAACGTCCTGTCGTCCTTCTGTTCGAGGATACGCAAGGGCCGGCTTCGGAAGATTTATGGTATCACAGCCCTAAACCTTCGGTTTGGATCTCCAAGCACCCAATACACAGCCCGCTAAACCTGAATCTGGTGGAGGAATGGTGCCAGAGCCAAAATGTAACCTATGAATATCTTTAAGAACAAATGGAGGAAAATCTATGATCAAAGAAAGGAAAGGGGATCTGCTTCGTTCTGATGCTGCCATTATCGCCCACCAGGTCAACTGCCAGGGTGTTATGGGGGCAGGCGTAGCCAGGCAGATCCGGCATCGTATTTTGACAGCAGAACAGTATCGGACATACCAGCAGATTTGCAGGAAGAATAAAGAGGAACTTCTAGGATCCTGCTCTTTGAT
>NZ_NFLV01000074.1 GCF_002161065.1 Eubacterium sp. An11
ATCAAAGAGCAGGATCCTAGAAGTTCCTCTTTATTCTTCCTGCAAATCTGCTGGTATGTCCGATACTGTTCTGCTGTCAAAATACGATGCCGGATCTGCCTGGCTACGCCTGCCCCCATGATACCCAGGCAGTTGACCTGGTGGGCGATAATGGCAGCATCAGAACGAAGCAGATCCCCTTTCCTTTCTTTGATCATAGATTTTCCTCCATTTGTTTTTAAAGATATTCATAGGTTACATTTTGGCTCTGGCACCATTCCTCCACCAGATTCAGGTTTAGCGGGCTGTGCGCCGGGTGACGGGAGATCCAAACCGAAGGTTTAGGGCTGTGATACCATAAATCTTCCGGAGCCGGCCCTTGCGTATCCTCGAACAGAAGGACAGCAGGACGTTCCAGAAAATCTCGCTGCCGCCAAGGGGACTCTTCCTTCTCCTGGTAACGGAACCGGTAGCCGAGTTGGCACTGACTGTATTTGCAGCGTTGGAGCTGAACCTGGATACAGGGATGAATGGAAATTCCGCTGTTATCCATATAGGCCAGATAACCGGACTTGGACCGGCTGACCTGCTCATAAGGGATATAATCATGATTTTGGACGGGCAACATGGCGCTTTCTTTCTGAAATGATATTTGAGGAAAGCCAAACGTATCACAGAAATAGAAGCGGCTTTCTGCCGGCGAGTCCTGTATTTCCAGAATGTCAGAGACTGACATGGAATGTCCGGTGAAACCTATCTTTTCCAGATAGCAGGTATCCGCTTCATCCTTGCGGTTAAAAATCCGGTAGATTTCTTCCAGCGTGGTGACTTCAGTCTCTCCGCAGAATACGGATTCATAAATTTCTGCAGGCGGTGATGGATACCCGGCTTTTTGAAAATAGGAAAGGGGCATAAACATCAGCCGGTCCTGATCCAATTCCGGGATGATCTGATAGATCGTTATTTTCATAAGACATCGTCCTCCTTTGCCAAAGAAGGACCTCCCTGGTTGGAAGATCCTTCGTAATCATTATGGTTATTCGTTACACAATTCTTTTTCATAGTTCAGGAGCTGCTCCCAGGTCAGCCATTCCGGTTTCCCGTCTGAAGGTAACCCCTCCCATAACTCTTTCATGCGATTAATGTGCTGTTGTGGATTGCTCTCAGATAAGATGGTAACACTTCGGTTCCCGTAACCGAGAAAATATTCACAGTCACTCTGCATCCGGCTTAGCATCATATACTGGAACTCATACGGGTTTCTTCGGAACGGTTCTGACTCAAAGGTATATTCCTGCTGGATGTGAGATACTGGCTCCCCATCCAGGTCATTCCTTGTAGTAGAATACAAGTCCGGGGGTTCGGATTTCCCCAGGTTAAGGTCTTTCCAGAACCGTCCGTACTGATCCTCATAAGTTGGACAAGAAAAATCATCTATGCCGATGAATTTCAGCGTCAAGACCGTCTGTTTCTTTTCTTCCATGCTTCATTCACCTCGTTATGCAATCTCATTTTCCATTCCCATGCTCCATTTCAGCTTTTCACGCACGTCCATCAGGATAAGCCCTAACTGGTTTTCCCCATGGCCGTTGACCTTGCCCCAGAAGTAATCGCCCCAGGTATTGCCTTCCTCAAGAACACTGTTTCCTGTGGCAATCAGGGCATCCCGCAGCTTTGGGTTCTGCATGAATTTACACATACAGATTTCATACATCAGGGAAATCTTTACCTTATCCCAGTCCGGGCGCAGCGTGAGGTTCTTTCCACGCTTTTTGG
>NZ_NFLV01000075.1 GCF_002161065.1 Eubacterium sp. An11
GAAACCCTCTACTATGTAGATGCAGACGGGACACAGCGGGAGATCTGCTCTCACAAGGATATTGACGATGCGGGACAGACCGTACATCTCTCCGAAAATCCTCCGGAAGTACCGGAAGAACCGACGGAAACACCTTCCGTTTCTAATCCGGTCAAGACTGGGGATGATGCACCCATCCTTCTTTACCTCGGCATCGGGGCAGGCGCTCTTGTCCTTGCCGGAGCACTGACCGTCCTGTATCTGCACAGACGGAAACAGAAGGATAACCAATAACCCACACATTGACTCTAACAGGCGGTTCCTATTACTGGGCCGCCTGTTTCTATGGAAGGTGACAGATATGGAACGAACCCACTGTACGGCGGACGCCAGGCATATCCGCCATTTTCTGGACTGCTGTGAGGGGAACTGGCACCAGTGCGTATATGTGCGCTGCGTTTCCTGCAAAGCTCCGGGATATTGCAGACAGCCGGACTTTTTATACCATCCGGATCCGGAGGGGAAGCCCTGTGTCCTCCTCATGAGGGATGCCAGGCTTCTTTTCGCCCGGCTTCCAGAGCCCACCGAGTGCGCCGGCGCATTGACCGTGGAGCAGTTTATCTCCCTGTACCAGCCCTATCTGGAAAAAGAAGGGCTGCTTGAAGCCCCCTGTCTTCCGGAGGCACTGCTGCGTCTCCAGGAGGCAGCCTGCTATGACTGGTAAAGTTGCGTTTTGCGGAGCTTCTACGTATGGGATAAGTAAGAAAACGAAAGGAGGAGCATCACATGAGTTATCTGATTCTGATTATCTGCTGGATCGACAGGGCATTTACCACCCTGATCTTTCTCCCCATGCTGTATATCCTGTACCGGAAGTTCCGCCCCACAAAGCCCTGGACGCCCCGCACCATGCGGCTGTACCTGGTCTGCAAGGTTCTGGTGATCCTGTTTCTGGTGCGTATCTTCTGCGCCGGATTCCTCTTCACACCGGTCAACTATGAGCGCTTCACGGACAGCGGCCTGTTTCCGCTGATCAAGGCCATCTTTTACTCTGACTGGCCGTAAAAATGGTGAAACGTGCCATTTGGTCCGGATCTGGGACCAGTTTCGGCGCTCATCCTATGGGCATCTGTCACCTTTATCCTTACACTATAAGTAAGCAATACGTAGAGAATGATAAACGTATGCCGTACTTATGCCATACGTATGAAATTGAGGTGAACAGACTATGAAACAGAAGAAATCCATCCGCTGCCCATACTGCGGCGGCACTGCCATCCTCCGGGACGCTTCCTTCGTCTATGGGGAGAAGTCCTACGGCGGCAAGGTTTATGTATGCAGCAACTATCCCAAATGTGACGCCTATGTAGGTGTCCACCCCGGAACCCGGATCCCCAAAGGCACGCTGGCAGACCAGGAACTTCGGAAGAAACGGATGCTGGCACATCAGATCTTTGACCAGATCTGGCTGAGGGGAATCTTAAGCCGCCCCGACGCCTATCACTGGCTGGCAGACAAGTTCTGCCTCTCCGATGAGCAGGCACACATCGGGATGTTCGGGAACTATATGTGTGACCAGGTGATCCGGGAGTCCAAAAAACTTCTGGCAAACCAGCGCCCCCGCCT
>NZ_NFLV01000076.1 GCF_002161065.1 Eubacterium sp. An11
ATCCCTCCGCTTGCTTCCGGACTCCGGAAATTGCGGATTCCGACTGGAAGGGCAACGGATACAGGAAACGGGAACTCAGATCTGGAAACCATCCTGATCCGGCAGATCAGCTACCAGATCACAGATACACTTCAGTCTGCTTTTCCGGAAGCTACCTGGGAATTTGCAGAACCTCTGCGTCTTTCCCACCTGCTGGATGGCGATGCGATCCGCTTATCTACCAGGAACACCGGTAATCATAACTTTGCGGAAGTGTCTATGGATGAGTACGGAAACCTGCATCTTCAGATGCTGACTGTCTCTGCGTTGAAGCGGAGAGGCGACAAATCCGCATCCCCGGATACGCCAAAGGTTGATCCTGCGTCCTGGTACTCCCTGATTGGGAAACCATTCCTTGTGGAAATGATCGGGAATTTACAGGCAAAAGGACACCAGAAGCTGTTCATCGGAGAACAGGGGGACGTTTATATCCTCAACGGGAAAGATCCGGAAGTAAAAGGCAAGCTGGAGCATTTCCCGCCCAAAGCCTACTGGCCTGCACTCCTGCAGGTGTTTGCCGATGATGAACTGGAAGCGGCAGAGACGGAAAACGCAGTGGAGATCACCTGGGCATAAGGAGGAAAAGCAACAATGGCAAGTGGAAAATTAGTGGAGAGCTGGACTTTCCAGCGCACGCTCCCAGAACCTTTCAAAGACTATACGGATGACGCCGTATTTAAGAATATCGCATCCAAATACTGTACCCAGCCGCAGAAGAGAAGCACGCTCCATGCGGCTACGCTGCAGGCCGTCCTGACCTATATGGAACTGGAGGAGCCCGCAGGCGGGAAGTCCGCAGAGGAACTGGGCGCAATCGGGAGCCAGACCAATACCTATACGGTGGCAGAATATCCCAGCCGTACCGGAGAACTTCATGTGGTGGTCTATAACCCGGCAAACGGGAAATTTATTGCCGGGAAGTACACGGTGCCGCCGGATACGGAAAATACACCGGAGAAATATGTATTTAAAGATTCCGAGAATACAGGAACTGCTTTGTTATTCGCTCTGATGCCTACGTTTCTTTCCGATGAGGAGTTCAATGAGAAATACCAGCAGTTAAAGGAATACCGTGCAGCCGGTTATCCGGACATGGACGAGGCGGCAGAAACGGCGGCTGTCCTTTGTGACAACGCTTATCGCCGGATCCGATACAGTGATACGCTCGCAACGGGAGGGATCCGCACGGATATCGCTCCCAATGGTGTCATCCCGCTTTTGAAGCCGCTGGCTCTTCAAACGGGAACCTATGCGCCTACAGAGATCATCCACGGGGCGTTCCAGGTACTGAAGCCCGGCAACACCTTTAAGAAGAAAGCGGAAGTCATAGCGAAAGCGGATTTTGTGGGACAGTATATCCTGTCACCTGCCCGTGTACTGACTCCGGAGGAGGAACTGACCGTCCCGGTACTGCCGGACTGGTATATCATCCC
>NZ_NFLV01000077.1 GCF_002161065.1 Eubacterium sp. An11
AGATATTCCGGCGAAATCTGATCCGGATTGAGGGGAATATACGGGCAGGAACCAAAGCCCAGTTTTGATAACTGGTACAGACGTTCCTCCCGGCTGTTGCTGTTTTCTCCCTCGTCCAGCCCTTCCAGTACGTTGAAGGGAAGAAAGGTGACACAGCGGTCTTTGCAATTCTCAGGATCCAGGCTCCGCACAGATCCGGCAGCCAGGTTCCGGGCGTTTTTATAAGGTTCCCCGTTCTTGTCCCGGAGTGTGATGTTCAGCCGTTCAAAATCCTTTCTGTGTATGAAGGCTTCCCCGGTGACAACCAGCCGTTTCTTATAAGCAATGGAGATCGGTACATTCTCAAAGGTGGGAATGTTATGGGTGATATCTTCCCCGATCTCCCCGTCTCCTCTGGTGGATGCCTCTGTCAGCCTGCCGTTTTCGTAGGTGAGTTTTACCGTAAGGCCATCCAGCTTCAGCATAAGCAAAGCTGCGTGATTGCCGCAGAAACGGCACAAATCTTCCACCTGCTTTGTCTTATCCAGGGACAGAAGCGGATGGGGATGTGGTACTTTCTCCAGTTCGCTGACCGGCGGGTAGCCTACGGTCTGGGTTGGGGAATTGGAGTAGATGATCCCTGTTTCCTTTTCCAGACTTTCCAGCTGTTCGTACATCCGGTCATACTCCGCATCGGAGATTTCCGGTGCATTCAGGTTATAGTAGGCGTGACGGTGTTTGTTAAGGTTGTCTACAAGCAATTTTACTTCTTTTACATGGTGCATGATTGGATGCTCCTTTCTTGGGATTCGCATAAATTATTAAGCGCATTTTAAGGTATGTAAATTACGGTCATAGTAGTATGGATGTGATGACAGAATGTCCGTATCCAACACGGTTGTCTGATTGACAGATGTAATTAACTCTGAAAGACCTCCTTCTTCTGGAGACAAATGTTTACGCAGAATCAGAAGCTCGTGGATACTACTGGGAATTACATAGAAATCCTCCTGTAATACTTCTGCTATTTTTTCCAACATATTGTCATACAGGATACAAGCTGCACCGTCTATACGGCTTTGATTCGTTAAGACCAGAAGGTCTTCCTCCGGCATTACAGATAATGGGGCGGTAAGATTTTCTGACATTTCGTTAAGCGTGGCGCATACCGACTGAAGTGAATAGGGAAACAGTCGGCAAGTGTTCTTATGGGCATACTTGTATAATTCGTTTTGCTGGATTCCCCAGAGATCCAAATGGGAATTATGAATGAGAAAACCAGCAGTCTGTTCATCCGTGTTCGCAATGCAGCAATAGAAAACGATTGCCAAATCAAGATACGGGATATAAGGAATATCGTCCAAAAGATCCTTGTTCATATCCAGATTGATTAATTTATAGATGATTTTTTCCTTCAGTTCCTCGAAATTAGTTAAGTCCTTCAGCTTAAAATCTCCAGTCTGCTTGGCGTTCCGATATAA
>NZ_NFLV01000078.1 GCF_002161065.1 Eubacterium sp. An11
TACTCCGACATGATGTGCGCCCGGCCCGGCTGGAACTATTCCATCTACGGGGACAAGGAGTACGTGGATCATGTCCTGCGCTATTACCAGGTACTGAATACCGGCGGCACTTACCCGGCAGGCGGGATGCAGATCCCCCTCTACATCCAGACGGAATACGGAAACATCCCTTATGGCACCGGTTCGATTGCGGACTGCGGCTGCGGCCCTACTGCCTTTGCCATGGTAGCAAGCTACCTGACCGGAAGCACCATAACTCCGGTGGATGCAGTCGCCTGGTGCGGCAATTCCTACTATAAGCCGGGGGCTGGCACCTACTGGTCCTATTTCCAGGCGGCGGCTTCTCATTTCGGATGCGGGAGCGTCACCCAGACCATGGACGCCAATGCGGTCCTGCAGGCCCTTTCCGAAGGGCGCCCGGTGATCTCCTCCCAGGGGCCGGGGTTATTTACCTCAGCCGGACACTTTATTGTCCTGCGCGGGCTGACCGCAGACGGGAAGGTGCTGGTCAATGATCCCAATGACAGCGAGTCCAAGAACTATGTGAACCGTGCATTTGACATGATGACGGAAATCCATGCGACATCCTCGCAGTATTGGATTTTCGAGAAGAAATAAAGGAGCGTTTATGAGCAGAATAAAACTGATTTTGTCCATCCTCCTGATGCTCTTTCTCCTGCTGGTCGCCATCTTTCTTCCTTCCAGGCTCCGGGAACAAAAGGAAACACCGGATACAAAGTCTCAAGAAGAGACCGCTTCCCAGGAAGAAAGCAACCAGCCGGAGAAGCTGACGGAGATGGACTTTTTATCCTTTGAAGAGCTGAGCCAGTTCTTCTCTTCCGCCCAGACTGTATCCTTAAAGGAGCAGTTTCCGGTATATCTTACCCGTACCGGGCAGACAGACATTACATCGGCAGAATATCTGCCGGATGAAACCGGTTATCCAGACACTACCACAGTTGAACTGCATTTTCTCCTGTCCGATGACAGCACCCTTCCGGTGTTCTATGACACCATGACGGGTGCTTTTTCTTTTGGAGAAGAGCGGACGGTGCTAGGGACATCCGGACAGACCTATGAAAAACCGGTAGTAGATGCCCTTCCCTCTGTCTCCAGCAGTGAAGTGGAGCAGCGCCAGGAAGGCGGCTATGCGGATGTGACCGCACCGGAATCACCTGCACCGGATACCGGGACAGAAGAAACGGGAACTACGCAAAGCGGAGCTTCCGAAAATGCTGCGGATCCCGCACAGAACACCCAGGACGGAGAGGAGGTGCTGCCATGAGCAATCCGGATGAGCAGCGGACCTCCTTTATCCCGCCAAACTTCATCGAAAAGGGCAAGATCTTAAACGGCACCTTTGACATCCGCAATGCCATTGAAGCCATTATTTTCGCCCTGCTGATCGGGGTGCCGGTGGTCCACCTGCCGTTTTCCCTGAC
>NZ_NFLV01000079.1 GCF_002161065.1 Eubacterium sp. An11
GATGCCAGGGGCAGCGTGGATAAAAAGCCCTGCTCCTGCAGAAAGTAGCAGGTTCTCAGGTCCATGTCCTGGGAGATCAGGAGCTTTTTCATCTCCTGTACCCGCCACTGCAGTTCCTCTGAAGTAGAGGCTGTGACGGTAATGAGAAGGCTCATGTAATAGAAGTCCTCATTATTCGCCAGCCCCTGTTTTAAGAAATAACCGGAGCGGATGGCGGAATCCAGGTCGTCATAGTCGGTATTGGTATCCGAGGCGTCCTTGATCTTGGAACGGTTGATCCGGATCTGCTGTCCCAGCCGCTGCTGGATCTTATCCTTTGGCTGCCGGTGGAGATAAAAATCCACGTCAATGCCTTCCCCGGCGTTTACCAAAAGAGACAGCCACCCCGGCACCACCCGGCTTTTGTAGCCAGCCGATGGTACGTACAGATAGGAGTGGTATACCCCGTTGATCAGCACATAGCTGGAGTGCCTGAAATCCAGGGCTTCCGGTGAGAGAAATTCACTGATGCGGATATCCTCATCGGAACGGTTCTCCTTTGCGTACCGTGCCAGTACGGAAGCAATGCGCTCCTGCAAGGGATGGGTAGCACAAAGGGAGCGGTTTAAGAGCGTATACAAAACATCCGTGGTAAATTCGTCCGGATTTTCATGCTCTGTGACTTCATTGCCGCACTGGTACAGAAAAGTCTTGGCTGTCTGCGCCGTCGTCTCCAGGGATTCTAAGATCTCCCGTTCCGTCACCTTCCGGTTGGCGTTAAAAGGTTCATATTCCATAACAAGGAAGAACCGCCGGGAAACGGCCTCCCTGGAACTTAAATTCCGGACGAATTTCAGGTAATCCTCCTGCAGCTCCCGGCACCGGGGATCCGTTTCATTTTCCAGCTCCTGTCTGGATTTCTCCAGATGCTGGTTGATGTCCGCCCGTTTGGAAATCATCTTGATCTGCAGCTTTACCGGGCTGATCTTCAGGTAGCTGATAAAGCTATAGATGATCCCCATCTGCTCCCTGGCACTTCGGAGCAGGAAGTTGATGGGCTCGACTTCCAGGATCTTTACATACCGGCCATCTGTCGTGTAAATGACACCGTGGGCAATCTTTTCAATCGGAAGATAGTCCTCTATGGTCTGTAGCTGCCGTTTCTTTTTCCTGCCGGAAGACTGGGATGCTGTCTGACGGGATTTTGAAGCACTTTTTTGTACAGCCTTATCATCCTGCGTCTCCTTTGCCTTTCGGGCCTCTGCCTTGCGGGCCGCTTTCGTCTGCCGTGCAGCAAGGCGGGCGTCCTGTGCAGCCTGTTTCTTTTCCGCACGGAGCTTTTCCTTCTCCGCCCGCTCTTCCCGGCGCTTTGCTATCTTTGCGCATTTCTGCTCATAGGCTAACTGCCGGATATCTTCTCTGGCCTGCCTGCGGATGCCCCGCCGGGT
>NZ_NFLV01000008.1 GCF_002161065.1 Eubacterium sp. An11
AATCGCCGGGTCTCCGTCTCCGGAATGCTGAAATATTTAGGCGTTTCACGGTCTGGATATCGTTCATGGCTAAACCGTACTCCTTCTGATACAGAAAAACGCAGGGAATACATAAAAGCCAAAATACAGGATATTTATGATCAATCGAAGCAAAACTACGGAGCCCCAAAAATCACCAGAAAGCTACGTCAGAAGGGGGAGACCATCTCAGAGCGTACTGTCGGAAAATATATGAAGGAAATGGGGATTAAAGCCCAATGGGTGAAACCATGGACGATCACTACCATAGATTCCGATTTCAGTAACGAACTTCAAAATATCCTGGATGAACAGTTTACTCCTGACCGCCCAAATGCGGTATGGTGCAGTGATATCACGTATATCTGGACGACAGATGGCTTTGTCTATCTGACAAGCATTATGGATCTATTTTCCCGTAAGATCATTGCCTGGACACTCAGCCAGACTTTAGAGGTATCCTGTGTGATTAATACCATCAATAAAGCGAAAGCCAGACGGAACACGAAGTTGCCGTTAATTATCCACAGTGGCAGAGGAAGGCAGTATGTATCCCAGGCATATTGGGAAGCCACTGCAAAAATGCAGCGCAGCTACTCGAAAAAGGCTTTCCCATGGGATAATGCATGTATCGAATCGTTTCATGCACTTATCAAACGGGAATGGCTGAACCGGTTTAAAATACGTGATTATCAGCAGGCATATCGTCTGATATTCGAGTATATTGAAGCCTTTTATAATACCAAACGTATTCATAGTCATTGCGATTACATGTCACCAAATGACTTTGAAAAACTATATGAGCAGACACAGACAAACGAACTGCTCTTAGTAAGTTAAGATGAGGATAAATTTCTCATTTTAACTTGCGCTAAATCTTGACATAGGACCACCATTTTGGAGATTTGACAGAAAGGAACACAGGTTCCACAAAATTGTTAAAGGCTTCGTGGTCAATATTTTCTTTCAGTATAATGAACTGTACAGCGCTGATATCTGGCATTCGGAAAGACTTACGGAATGGTTTCCAGCTTTCACGGTCTTCTTTCAGCCCTTCCGCAGCGCCAAGGATTTCCCGGCAGCCATCCTGACTGACACCAATGGCAACGAGGACAGAAACGTTCTGAATCTCGCCACTGCTACGTTTCGGGTAGACACCATCTACGTAAACATAAGGATCGGTTCCGGAGAGCAGACGGGTATGCTAGGTCTCGATATGTTTATAAGCCTTTTTGTTCGGGTTGCTGATGGTTTCAGGGAACACTTTTATTCCCCTATGAAACTTCAGTGATATCCTCCACACGTCGTACAGAAACATCGGCCAGATACATCTCAATAAAAACTCATTCCATGGAAGATTCCCTGCGGCGGTATCTTTCAATAATGGCAGTCTCAAAGTACACGCTCAATAGCGAGTACCTTGAAAAATTAAGAGCCGCCTCACGGCAGCCCTGGTTATCAGTTCTTTCGGATTCCGTCCGATAGATTTGGTGACCATGGTAACAGATCATCCAGAAAGGACCGGTCGGTATCATCCATATGTTTCGGTATCTCTTCTAAGAGATATACGAAGTAATCATACGGTTTTAGGTTGTTTGCCTTTGCTGTTTCCGCAATGCTGTAGATGATTGCGGATGAATGCGCACCATTGATGGTGTCGATCATCTGCCAGTTCTTTTTGCCAATGCAGAAACCTCGGATGGCACGTTCTGATGCGTTGTTGTCGATCGGAACTTCGCCATCTTCCAGAAATACCCGGAGGTATTTTTCCTGATTCAAGATATATGTGTATGCCTTTCGTAGCTGTCCGTTGGAGGGAACAGTTGGTTCCATTTTTTTGAGGTACACAAATAAGGCATCAACCAATGGTTTTATAACCAGTTGTCGCTGCATAAGTCTCTCATCAGGTGAGAGTTCTTGTAGTTTCCCCTCCTCGCGGTAGATTGCCTGGATCTGTTTCATTACCAGATAGGCGTTGGACTTCTTGCGCTGTTCTTTTGGAACAATGTTCATCGCCTCGTCAAACTTTCTTCTGGCATGAACCCAGCAGCCTGCGATCCGCAGATCCTCGCGTTCCTTTTCCACTTTGTGGTAGACCTGATATCCATCCGTTACACAAATTCCGGAATAGTCCTTCAGGAATTCCCTTGGATGGGAGCTGTTGCGAGTTTTATGATAATCGTACAGGACGATCTGTTTGTCTTTGTACAGATGTCCGGAGCGATATACCCACATATAGCTCTTGGATCCGGCAGGACGACCATCTCGATGTACCAAAACAGGCGTTTCATCTGCCTGAATCACATGGTAATCATACAGCTTTTGATGGAGATAATCGTACAGGATTGCCAGGTAGCTTTCACCCAGTCGGATCATCCAGTTGGCCATGTTTTGGCGTGTGATGTTAAGACCATAGCGGGAAAACTCCTGTTCCAGACGATAGAGCGGAACAGCATTCACATACTTGCCATTCATAATCGCTGCAGCAAGTGTTGGAGATACCAGACTTCCGTGAAGTAATGCCTGTGGATGGTCTGCTTTTATAATTCGTCCGTCTTTCTTGCTGGCATACACACCGACATGATGCTCATCTACTTCAACCTTTGCAGGAATAAAACGGTAGCGTTTGGAAATCGCATCTGGAAGCTGCTTCCAGCCATTTTTTCCAAATTCAGCCACCAATTCTTCCTCGGTCATGTAATGAGTGATAATGTTTACCGGAAGACCTGACAGATCAGCATTCTTCTTACCAACAGACTTTGGCTTACGAGCTGGTTTTGGTTCCAAAGTTTCAGGCTCTTTGGCATCCAGATCAGATACTGCTTCTGCTTCGTTGAAGAAAACAATGGTTCCATCTATTTCCATGAAACAGATCTGATTGGCATCAGTCATGTTCTCAGAAGATCTGCCGAATCTGTTCTTATTGGAAAGAGTGATCTGCTCAATGAGGAGTTCCATTTTTCTGTTTAGATCCTGGACTTCACCAGCAAGCTTATCGTTTTGTTCCTGAAGCTGGAGAAATAACCCTACGATAAAAGACTTATCCAATGTATTCAGTTGTTCTTCAGTGAATTTAAATGCCATCGTTCCGTCTCCCTTTTATTTCTGAAGTCATTATAGCAGAAAACAGGAGTTTGGGCGAATTCACCACGTATTGTTATTCGTCATTTTGACGGTGGATAACAATCATAAATATCTCAGAATTCATGAGATACCTATGACTGTTATCCACAGACTCTGCAAAGGATTTTTCTTTCGTGCAAGAATTACTTTAGCAGAAAATATTTTTGTGGATAACTATTCAAAAAATATTTTGTATCGTTTTCAAGTGTAAAAAACAGAAATTTTATTTTCTACGAATTGCACAATTACATTGTTTTGGGAGGATCTGTCAGTTCCTCAATTGGACGTTTGGCAACGATTTCCAGTCCCTGCATCAGCCTGTGATATTGTTCGGGAGTAACTTCCATGGCTTCTTCTTTGGTGCGTGGCCAACTGAATCCACCGATATTTAATCGCTTGTAAAGGAGCAGGAAGCCATCTCCTTCCCAGAGGAGTCCTTTAATTCTATCGGTGCGTTTACCACAGAAAAGAAACAGGATGTTTTTCTGGAAAGGATCCAGTTCGAATTGATATTTAATAGTGGATGCCAGGCCGTCAATTCCACGCCTTAAATCGGTGTAGCCTGTTGCGATAAAAATCTTGTCAAAACCGGTTGCATCATTCAGCATGAAAAAGGCCTCCGATCCTGCTTAGAAGTTCCGCAGAAGCAGTGTTTGAAATCTCTATCGAAAAGGAGTCCTTTCGAATGATCACATCTGGTCTGAATACAGCTGATGATCCAGCGGATTGTTCAGGTAACCTTAATTCAACAAAATCAACCGACGGCTCTGCAGGAATACTTACGGATTTGACTGCTGGCGGCGAAGAAGATTCTATTGTAGAGATATAAGCCTCTTCACGTAGCCGACGTTGCCAATAAAAGAATGACTTGTCAGAAATACCATGTTCTCTACACCAGGCGGTTTTATTCATTCCGCTAGCCAGGCATTCTTTTATGATCTTAGTCCATTGTTCGCAGCGGACTTTATGAGTAATTTTATCCATGAGTGCGATAACCCTCCCTGAAAAATCTTAGATTTTATAAAGGGATTATCTCATAAAAACTAGCATTTGACACGGTACTTGCTATTATGCGTTTACTTTTTATGAACATGTTAGTAAAGAAACAAATTTTAGGAGTGATAATATGCTAAAGAATACGCCAGATATACTCACTGTCAAAGATCTGATGCATGTGTTACACATTGGAAAAAATACTGCATTATCTCTTTTGAACGAAGGTCGAATCCAGGGGCATCGGATTTAAGGGAATTGCTGGAGGATTCTGAAAGAAGATGTTCTGGAATACCTTCTACGAGGCTGAAAATGGATTTTAGATTTTGGATATATAAAATGAAAAACATTATTTTTCCGCATAAATACTTATTTATTTATATATACCATACTAGCCAGCGCAAACAACATTTGTGAAAAAAAATTTGAAGAAATCATCATGAGTTATGGAGATGTAGCAGGTAAAATTAAATTTAATTTTAATGATAACGATATGTAAAGAAGGTTGTATGCAGTGACAAACAAAAAAGTGCTGCCGCCTATATGATTTACAAATCATTGCTGCGGCAGCACCAAAGTGCGATTACATGGAGATAATGATTTTAGCTGGGAGAATTACTTACATATTTATCATACAATTTCCGTGGAACAACGAGAACATTCGTTTTTGTGCCATTGATTATCCTGCTGTATGTAAATCCTCTGTATTCTCCTGTATTCGGACGTACTGGTGCATTTACCAGAGAGGCAGAACGACATTTGTTGAGGAAGGCCTTATAGTCTGTTCGAGCATAGTATTTTTGAAAAACCTTATAATCTATGTAAACGTCAGTCTCATTATAGACAATAGCATTGGGTTGGCTTTGGTATATTTTTGAAATTATGTTAAAAAAATCTTTTTTGATATTCTGTGATGGCTTACTAGTTTTTTTAGACGCAGTTTTTTGGGGACGGTTTTCACAATCTCTGGCGAGATCCTGGAGAAAAGCAATTTGATTTTCCAGGATATTATCAATTTTTGTTTTTAGTGCGGGATAATATATATCAATATATATCGTGAAACCATGTAATGCTGTCAGAATATCTCTGCAACATTTTGCCAATCCCTCATTAAAATCATCACTACAAAATATATTGCTGTATCTTTCAAAAGGCTTATGCTTCATATCAGAGTAAATATCATTTATACCATAATATTTTATATATTTACGAGGGTCATCAGGATAGTCTTTATTGAGAACTCTTTCAATAAATAGTATATAATCAGAAATCAGTATTTCGATACTAACCATTTCATCTGGTGAAGGAATAACTGGAATGGTAGAAATATCAATATTTAATACTTTATCTCTTCTGACAGCCGATTTTGATAAGAGGACCGGGAACCCTTTTATATAGTTTCTTTTTTGAAACAATTCCAATGTTTTTAATTGTCGTGCGGTTGATACAATATTTTCTACATTTCCTGAAGGTGAAATGATAATAGGACAGTCTGCAAATTTACAAATTTCTGCTATTTTATCAATAAACTGTTTTAATGTTGCGTGTGGTAAATGATTACACACTCTATTTGGATATTTATAGGTTGTTTTTGTGAAATCTAAAAACATAGAAGCAATTGCTTTGCGCGTTATGTTTCTATCTGGATTTTCTCCATAAATGCATAAGCTGAATGGCTCAATTATTTTAAATAATTCTGCTTCTTTATCCTCCGCGTAATTTAATTCTTGATTGACCATATTATTTTGGCAGGTATAATGTAGTCCAGCATTTAAACTAACGGATAGAAGGCTATATGAAAAAATGGTAGTAAGAGCATCGGAATCTTCTAACATGTTTAGAAAAAACTCCATTCCATCAGGTAAGAGAGCCGATTTACCAAGTTTGATAAGAGGAAAATATTTTTGTTTGCCGGTATATTTTTCCTGAAATCCATACATATATTTTTTTTGACTGCTGTCAGATTGAAATAATTCTTCATTATTGTATATGGAATTATTAATCCAGCCAAATGATTTATTTAATGATATATTTCTATTTCGGTTGTCACATAAGCTCTGAAAATAGTCGGCAAATAATGTGATAAGATGCGGATGAAGATTCTTGTGTGATTGATATAGTTGTTTTTTCCAATTTATTCTGGAAGATATATGATAGTCATCATCCTCAAAAATATAATCAATATCATATTGAAAATGCTGATTAACGAAAGTAGATTCAATACTTCGGATGGAAAAATCCGGGAAACATATGTATATTTGAGTTGATTTTGCCAAAGATTTGCGTTTTAATCCGGGTTCCGAATAAAAAATGTTGTGTCTTTTTATGCTAATTGAATTGTCCTGTTCATCAAATTTAAAAATATAAGCCTTTTCATATTCTTCAAAAAATTCTTCCAGTGTTAGATCTTTCATATTATTATCTCCATTTTCATTTCTAAATAATTCAGGTCTATAAAAAAATATTTTATCCATAACCATTCGGTAAATGAATATTTTATTCATGATATCACAATTTAAAGTTCAGAAAAAGAGAGGAGACCGTGAAAATGCTGAACAACTATCCAGATGTGCTCACAGTGAAACAGGTGTGCACAATTTTACAAGTATCTAAAAAAACGGTTTATAAATTGATACGAGATAAAGAACTGGGCGCAAAAAAGATTGCGTCACAATATAGAATTTCCAAAAAAACGTTAATGAATTTCATTGAACAACAGAATCAGTAAGTTTTTACAAAAGCCACAAAGGTATGCTATTATACAAATATATAGTAGTGTGCCTGAAAAGAAAGGAGACATGTTATATGACAGGCACGGTACAGAAAAAGAAAGGTGCATCAGGCAAGGAATATTTATATGTCATTTTATCATATAAAGACCCGATGGATTCCAAACGAAGACAAAAATCCATCTCAACAGGATTGAAAGCAAAAGGAAATAAACGTAAAGCGGAAGCTCTTATTCCAGAGTTGATTAAAAAGTTTGAATATCTGGAACATCCGATATCACCGGAAATTTCCCGTGACATCTCGCTGTGTGACTATATGGATGACTGGCTGAAGGGGAAAAAGAGAGATTTGAGAAAATCAACCTATGAAACTTATAAATTACGCATAAAATCCATGAAAAAATATTTTAAAATAGAAAATCCTTTACTTCGTGAAGTGACCCCGGCCATGTTAAACAAATTTTTCAAATATGCTCTTAATTATGGCAAAGAGAATCAAAAGACACATGAAAGGGAACCTTTGACAGTACGTTCCGTGAGAAGTTATCGCTCTATTCTTCATGCAGTATTTGATGAAGCTGTAATAGATGAGATAATTTCTGTAAACCCGGTGAACAGCGTCACGGTGAAAGGAAAGAAGAACAAGGAATATAGTGAAGAGTATTTATTTTTAACAGAAGAGGAAATCCTTGAATTATTGGAGTTTCTGTCGCGGAAATATCCCCGGATGCTGGGAATTGCTTTTATGGGAGCATATTACGGGCTGAGACGCTCAGAAATACTGGGACTAAAATGGTCTGCCGTAGACTGGAAGAAAGAGATTATAAACATTGAGCATACGGTAGTTCGTGTGAATCGCATTTTTGCAGAAGATGCCACAAAAACCTGTGCTGGTTCCAGAAGCCTGAATTTGTTTGATTCTGCAAAAGCCTGTTTGAAGAGCATACAGAGAGAGCAGAAAAAAGATGCGGAATTTTATGGAGATGCTTACCAAAATGATGAAGGATACGTCTTTACATGGGAAGATGGGAGACCGTATAGCCCTGATTATGTTACAAGAACATTTAAAAAGGCGATGAGTGCATTTGGAAGACCTGAGATCACTTTACATAAGCTGAGACATTCCTGCTGTTCCATGCTGATTGAGAAGGGATGGAATATCAAACAGTTACAATACTGGATGGGACATGCCGATGCAGAAACCACATTGAATATCTACTCCCATTATAACCGCCAGAAACTGAATCAAAACCGTAACGATCTGAATCAGATTTCTTCCAGAGCGGCACATTTTTTCAACGAGTGATTTTTGTTAGAACATTTGTTAGAACACGCCGATTTTTGATGATATTGAGAAAAGGAATCATTATTCTGAAAAATAAAAAAACACCGGATAACCACTGTTTAAGCGGTTATCCGGCTTCTGTTATCGTAGTCGAGGCGACGGGACTCGAACCCACGGCCTCTGTGTCCCGAATGCTGATGGAATCCCACAGGTAATCATGGAGCATATTCTGAATCATATCAACTTCTCCTGCAGGAAATGCTTTGCAGAATCGATGAATCTTTGCAGAATCTGAGAGAGTTTTTTCCTGAAACCATTCCTTCACCAGATCAGTGAATAATTCATGAACTTCTTTATTAGGAATTATGAGTTTCAGCTGTTTTCCGGGAAGGCGGCCACACTGCGTCAGATATCCGGTAGAATAAAGAACACTCCAGATATTATCGATGGAACTGTTGATATCTCTGTATGTCAGCTCCTGGCGGACAGATTTTACAATATATTTATTGTTTAACAGCTGCTCTACCTCATTTTTTGTGGTCTGATCTGCCTTTTTCAGCAAACGTCGCACGATATCATTTCCACTGGTATTTGCCCAGTAATTTTCCGGTTCCGCATCTTCATCCGATAACAGGGTATCACAATAATTGATTACGTCCCACGGGCAATATACATTGATTTTTCCAAAAAGATACCCATCGTACCAGTCTTTCATTATATCTTTATAAGACGACAGGCCATAGAAGTCCAGCAAATCTGACACATCCTCATCGGTAAATCCGAAATACTCATCATATCTGCTGTCTGAAACTGTGTGCACTTTCAGATTATTTAATCCTGTGAAGATACTTTCCTTCGAAATCCGCAGACACCCTGTAAGGACAGCGAAAAAAAGAGCGTCGTTTGTTTTGAGTACATTTCCAAGCATGTTTCGGATCAGGCTGACCATTCTGTCATAATATCCGGCCTGGAATGCTTTATCCAGAGGAACGTCATATTCATCAATCAAAAGAATTACTTTTTGGTCATAATGTTTTGAAAGGAGCTGAGAAAGTGTCAGCAGGCTGTCTACCAGTAATTCATCGTTCATGGCAAATACTCCCTGATCCACGCGGATCAATGCTTCATATCTTTCCCGTTCATTTTCAGACAATCTCGCACTTTCCCGTAAAAACTGAAATCTTGAGGCTTCTTTGCCGACGATATTCCGCAGAGCCGCGGATGCCGCCTCAAAACTCAACCCGTCCACGCTTTTCAGACTGACAGATATCACCGGAAACTGTCCCATATATTCCTCAATCAATTCTTTTTCCTGAGAAATTTTCAGTCCATTGAACAATTCTTTTCTGCCGCCAATTTCAAAAAAACATTTCAGCATGCTCAGGTTGAGAGTCTTTCCAAAGCGCCTTGGCCTGGTGAACAGATTCACTTCACCCCAATTCTGCAGCAACTCCGCAATGAACATTGACTTATCCACATAATAAAAATTATTTGTCCTTATCTTTTCAAATCCATCAATCCCGATGGGAAGTTTTTTTCGCATCTCCCCACGCCCCTTTCTCCGGCAAAAGCTTTATTTTACCAAACCGCCGCATCAACTTACAAGTAAGCCAAATATCACATTTTTCACTTTATCATGTAGCTTTCAGCTAGTCAATCCCCGTCCCGGGAAAAAGGACAACACAAAAGGCAGCTACTTTCTCAACATATTTCTTGCACTTTTCCCTCTTCTGTGCTATATTGAAAACAGAAAGAGGGAAGCCAGAAAAACGGCCTACCCTCACATACTTTATAACTTACATCAACATGATGTCAGCCGTCAGCTAGTGCTAGTAGTTGGCGGCTATTTCTCTTTATCCCTGAAAATCTTGTAAATAAGATCAATCCTTTTAATAAAATATATCCCATAAAGTAGTGCTTTCCTTTCTACTCTACTTTTCGTTTTTGATATTTATTATCTATTTTATCATAGGCTTCCAGGTTTATGTTATGTTGTTCAGGTGTTATTAATTGTCGTTCAGGTAGTTTTATGGCGTTTTCTCTGTTTCCGGGAAAACGAGAGGACATACAGGAAGCGGTTTCTTCCCTTTGTTGTGGATCATTTTTATCAGACCGAGAGCTGTCATGTCAATGACCTGGCAGTTGACCCGGTCTTTTTTACATTCTGTTGAGACTGAGCACGGACATTTTCTGTCCTCCAAACACAGAGGAAGAGGAACAGATACAAAACCCTTCTTTATTCTGCAGCTTTTTCTGCACAGATTTTTTTCGCGTCCCGCACCTGCTCATGAAGCGGTTTCTTCCCTTTGCTGCGGATCATTTCCACCAGACCGAGGGCTGTCATGTCAATGACCTGGCAGTTGACCCGGTCTTTTTTACATTCTTCTGCCAGAAAGGCGAGTAGTTTTTGCCGCTGTTCCTTTGTCTCCATATTGATGAAATCAATGAGGATGATGCCGGACAGATTCCGGAGGCGCAGCTGTCTGGCAATTTCCGCGGCTGCTTCCCGGTTCATCTCATAAAAGATTTTGTCCGCGTGTTTTTTCTTTTTGGTGACGCTGCCGCTGTTGACATCGATGACCACCATGGCTTCCGTGGGTTCGATGACCAGACTGCCGCCGGAAGGCAGCCAGACGGTTTTCTGAAGGGCGGTTTCATAAAAATGGTCGAGACGATACAGCTTTTCCAGGGGATATACGTCGGTATACAGCGTGATCCGGCAGATACTGTTTGACGATTTCTGCTGACTTGCCGCCGGATTTTTATTATGGGATGGCAGTGGCGTACTGCCGCTGGAATATTCAGCGCCATAATATTGCCGCAGCTCCTCGTAGATTTCCGGACTGTCCGTGACAATCTCATCAAGCTTTGCCGCCGGCAGTTCTTTTCCCAAAGTGATATAGTAAGGAGGTTCCCTGTATAAAAGACTCCTTGCCTCCGAGAACGCAGCTTTTTTCATCAGCGACTGGTATCGGGCTGTCAGCGCTGCCAGTTCTTTGTTAAGTTCTTCCTCCGGGGCACCTTCGGCGTTGGTGCGGACCACAATGCCGTATTCTTCTCTTTTGTAACCGGCAGCGATGGCGGAAAGCCGTTCTCTCTCTGCTGTACCGCGAATTTTTTTGGACACGCCGGAACGTTTGTCGCCCAGAGTCAGGACGAAATATTTTCCGGTGAGACTCACGTTGCCGTCCGCCACCGGAAGTTTGGTCTTCACGGCATCTTTGGTGATCTGCACCAGGATGATATCGCCGCCGTACAGTTTATCCTCGTGACCCGGAGACAGTTTCACCGGCTGCTGTCCGTTTTTCGGAAGCCGATAGTAACATTTGCCTTTCTGACCGATTTCCAGAAAAGCCCCGTCGATGCCATCGGCCACCCGCTCCACCCGGGCGGCATATATGTTTCCCACGAGACTCTCCTGCTTTTTTGTTTCACAGTAAAGTTCCACGGGAAGACCATCCCTGAAATATCCGTAGCGGATGACGCCGGAATTTTCGGCGATAATCAATTTATGGTTCATTTGGATTCTCCACTGGCGCCGGCACATCTCTTCCCACAGCCCCCAGCGGCAGCAGTTCTCCATCCTTTTTCAGATAAGTTTCCAGACGGTGATACTGGAAAGCAAATGGCTCGTAATCGTATCCCAGATAATTGCAGAAAGCCTCCATGACCAGCTGGGGCTTTAAATTCTCCGCGCTTCCTGTCACAAGGCGCATGAAAAGCTTCCCATCCTGCTCCCGGATGGCAAGGATCATCGGAGAGATATCCACCTCTTTCTCGCTGCGCTTGGTCTTTTTGAGAATCGGGATCTGCTCCTGGAAATAGAAAGGCTCCGTCCGTTTCAGGAAAGCGTCCGTGTAATAATAGCCTTTCCGGAAGTCTACGAGATAGTCCGCCGCGGCCGTGACCGCCATACAGTTTTTCTCTTTCTCATCAATCTGTTTAAATTCCAGCACGGAAATGCCCTCATTCATCACGGCGTTCATCCGGTCCATCATTTCCTGACCGGAATAACACCAGTCAAAGGAAATGTCCACATACTCTCCTTCGCTGGTCATGCCGATGCCCAGAGGAGCGGCAAAACTCATGATCTGGTGCGGGCTCATGCCTCTGGAAAAGGAAACCGGAAGCTCTGCCCGCATCATAGCTTTATGAAAGTATCGCTGTACATCCAGATGTCCGATAAATTTCAGGACTCCTGTTTTGCTCCATTTAATTCTTGCTTTCACGGCAGACACCTCCTCCAAAACGACTTGCGCCGCAGCCGGAGCATTTCTCCCGGCAGTTCGGCGTTACTTTTTCTTCCATGGCGTTATTCCACTCTCTCTTTAAGAATTCTTTGGTCACGCTGATATCAATGAAATCCCACGGAAAGATTTCGTCGAGATTCCGCTCTCTTGTTGTATAAAAATGGTAATCCAGTCCGTTTTCCTCCATGGCCTCCATCCAGCGGTCATAATGGAAGAACTCTGTCCAGGCGTCATACAGGCAGCCTTTCTGATAAGCCGAGTAAATCACGTCGGCAATGCGGCGGTCACCCCGGGCGAGAATACCTTCCAGCACCGTAGTCTTGGCGTCATGATATTTGAAAGAAAGGCTGCGGCGGTTATGCTGTGCCTTGAACTCGTCATTGACCAGATGAGCCCGGCGGTTATATTCCTCCACCTCGCACATGGACGCCCACTGGAACGGCGTAAATGGCTTCGGTACAAAGAAGGAACAGCTGGCCCCCACAGATACCCGGCCGTTTCTGTACTGGGAATCCAGTTTATAATAATGCATGGCGACTTTTTCGCACAGATGGGCGATGCCCTTCATATCTTCTTCTGTCTCCGTCGGCAGTCCCATCATGAAGTAAAGCTTCACTTTGTTCCAGCCGCCCTTGAAGGCTTCCTCGGCTCCGTGAAGGATATCTTCCTCTGTCAGTCCCTTGTTGATCACATCCCGCATCCGCTGAGTACCGGCCTCCGGGGCGAAGGTCAGGCTGCTTTTGCGCACATCCTGCACCTTGCTCATCACGTCCAGAGAGAAGGCGTCGATACGCAGAGACGGCAGGGCAATGTTGATATTTTTGCTGCGGAAATTGTCGATGAGATAATTGCACAGTTCCGGCAGCTCCCGGTAATCGCTGGAACTTAAGGAACTCAAAGAAATCTCATCATTGCCGGTGGCTTTTAAGGAATTCTCCGCCACCCGCTCCAGCATGGAGAGGCTTCTTTCCCGGAGAGGACGATATACCATGCCTGCCTGACAGAACCGGCATCCTCTCGTACATCCCCTCTGAATCTCCAGCACACAGCGGTCCTGCGTGACCTTGATGTACGGTACCAGCGGTTTTTCCGGATAGAAGGTGTTGTCCAGGTCCATCTGTACCTGGCGGAGTATCTTCACTGGCGCTTCCGGACAGTTTGGCTCCATGGAGGCGATGGTTCCGTCCTCATGATACTCTACATCATAAAGGGAAGGGACATAGATACCCGGCACCCGGGCCGCTTTTTTCAGGAACTCTTTCCGGCTGCCGCCCTGAGCCTTGTGTTCTTTATATAAATCCATGAGCTCGTAGTAGACGGTCTCGCTCTCTCCGATGTAAAACATATCAAAGAACGGCGCCAGCGGCTCCGGATTATAGGTACAAGGACCTCCGCCGATGACAAACGGCGCGTCCTCCCGGCGGTCTTTGGCAAAGATGCCGATCTGCGCCAGATCAAGAAGCTGTAAAATATTTGTATAACACATTTCATACTGAATGGTGATCAGAAGAAAATCAAACATAAACACCGGGTCCTGACTCTCCAGGGCAAACAGCGGGATCTTTTCTTCCCGCATTACTTTGTCAAGATCCACCCACGGAGAAAATACACGTTCGCACCAGATATCTTCCCGGCGATTCAGCTGCTCGTAGATGATCTTCATTCCAAGGTGGGACATGCCTATTTCATAAACGTCCGGGAATGCCATACCGACCCGGATATCCACTGCATCCGGGTCCTTTATAACACTGTTGATCTCGTGACCGATATAGCGAACCGGCTTTTCGATGCTCAATAAAATCTCATCTTTCAGAGCCAGATTATCGGTGGTATTCATCATTTCCATCATTATTATTCCTTATCTAAAATATATGCTGTATTAATAAAATTTCGTAAATATGTTCCGGCTGTATGATAATACATAATTATAAAAACTTTGTCAAATAAAAAACCGGACAGAAGAAAAACCCTCTGTCCGGATGTGGATTCAAGAAATCAATTAAATCTCTAATAAATCACTGTATGCTTTCAATGCGCCGTCCGTATCGTGAGCCAGCACCCGTTTTGCCAGTACTTTGCCTAACTGCACGCCTTCCTGGTCAAAGCTGTTTAAGTTCCATACAAATCCCTGGAACATAACTTTATTCTCATAATGTGCCAGCAGCGCGCCAAGGGACTGAGGAGTTACCTGCTCGCCGATGATGATGCTGGAAGGACGTCCGCCCTTGAAAGACTTGTTATTGTTCTCATCATCTTTACCGCAGGCGAAAGCAACAATCTGAGCGGCAACGTTTGCGCATAACTTCTGCTGACTGGTGGAGCCTTCAATGACGGCGTCCATGCCCATCTGGTTCTTCTTGTATCCGACAAACTGCAGTGGAATGATATCAGAACCCTGATGAAGCAGCTGATAGAAGGAATGCTGTCCGTTGGTTCCAGGTTCGCCAAAGATGACCGGACCGGTTACGTAGTTGACATATTCGCCAAAACGATTGACGGTCTTACCGTTGGACTCCATATCCATCTGCTGTAAATGTGCAGGGAAACGGCTCAATGCCTGGGAATACGGAAGAACAGCAGTAGCAGGATAACCCTGTACGTTACGTTCGTAAATACCAATCAGTGCGTCAAGCATATCCGGATTCTGTAATAAATCTTTGTTGGCAGCAAGCTTGTCTTCTTCTGCTGCGCCCTCTAAAACAGCCTCAAATACTTCCGGACCGAATGCCAGGGACAAAACAGCGCCGCCCACAGCAGAGCTGGAGGAGAAACGGCCGCCGATGTAATCATCCATAAAGAATGCAGCCAGATAATCATCGCCCTGTGCCAGAGGAGAAGTTTCGCTTGTTACGGCAAGCATATGGTCGGAAGGATTCAGTCCTGCCTTAACCAGAGCGTCTTTTACGAAAGCTTCGTTGGTCAGTGTCTCCAGTGTTGTTCCGGATTTGGAAACAACAATGAATAAGGAACGGGATACGTCGATGGAATTCAGTACAGCCGCCGCGTCATCCGGATCCACGTTGCTGATGAACTTCGCTTCCATCTTTAATGTATTGTTGGCCTTGGCCCAGTTCTCAAGAGCTAAGTATAAAGCACGAGGACCCAGGTCGCTTCCGCCGATACCGATCTGAACAACTGTTGTAAAGGTTTCGCCTGCTGCGTTGGTAATCTCACCTGCATGCACCTTATTTGCAAACTCGGCAACCTTAGCCTGTACGCCAGTGTAGAACTCGCGCTTATTCACACCGTTTTCCACTACATCGTTACCCAGCTGTCTGCGTGCCAGGTGATGAAGAACCATACGGTTCTCACCGGTGTTGATTCTTTCACCATTATAAAGAGCTTCAAACTTCTCAGAAAGCTGTGCCTCCTCTGCCAGTGCGGCAAGCTGTTCTAAAATTGTGTCATCGACTTCTTTGGCTGCATAATTATAGGAAAGTCCGGCAGCCATTGGAGTGGAATAACGGGCTACTCTCTCGGCACCGCTTTCTCCCTCCATCGCTTCGATGATGTTCACACGATTTTTCATTGTGGTCAGTTTCTGATAGGATTCCAGGGTATCCATATTCTTCCATGCAATCATAAAAAACGCTCCTTTTTGTTTTAATATTGTTAAGATGTCTTTTGAAATGGGGTCATACATCAAAACTTATAAACTATTATACTAAAAAACACACCTGATTTCAATGTATGATATTATATTGAACGAAAAAAAGCACAAAAAATGGAACATTTATCCCGAAAAAACACACGTCCTGTGGCTTGAGAATGCCCTTTCTTGACGAAGTGGAAAATGTCCTGTAACATAAGAAAAACAGAATTCATCTGAAAGAAAGGATCCACTATGACCAGACAGCAAGCCTGCCGGATTCTCGGCATACGCCCTGACGCATCCGGATCAGAGATCAAAAAAAGATACCGGAATCTTATGATGCAGGTGCACCCGGATGTCCATCATACTGTGCGAAAATCATATCCCTACAGCGCTAAGGACATCAACAGGGCCTACAGTTTCTTAAAAGACACTATGGGGGAAGCGCAAACTTTATCAAAGGGAGATTCCCGGCAAAAAACAGCGCAAACGTCCGGAACCCATGCATCCGGAAGTTCCTTTTCCGGCAGGGACAGTTCCAAAAGCGCGAAAAGATCAGCCGTCTGGGATGCCCCTGTGAATCCGCAGGCTTACACAGAGCGGGAGATATATCATTACGCAGAGGACTTTGACGGAACCATCATCGGCCATTTTACCATCGCCAGGGGAAAGTTTCTCTGGCAGCTGGAAGAAGACTTTCCTCTATTTTTGAGGAGTATTTACCAATGTGGCAAAAAGCTGCTGGACGACATCGACGATGCCCTGGGGCGCAGGGCCCCTTCAGCTTCCCGCATGGATATCCAGACAGAACTTACCTATCTGCTGGCCCAGCAGTTTATTCACAGCACAGCGCTTCTAAGAGAACTGGCAAAGAAACAGTGGACGGAGGAAGACGGCGCCGTCATCTTTCTGATTTCTTCTATGCTGGAAAGCCCTGCGCCCTCCCCTTTATCCGCGAAAGAAGTATTGTATCCTGCCGGCATCCGACAGCACCGGCTTTATCTGAAAGATCATGCAGGAAAGGAACTTGGCTATCTTTCTTTTCATGACGACCGCATGTATTATGTGGTGGTCCCTCTTCTTGAACAAAGAGGTGTGATGGTTCGGATCGAAGCGGCCGGCACGGCCCGAAAACTTCATCTGTGGCTGAAAGTACCGCCGGTGACGGCGGGACATATGCCGGAGAATCTGAATCTGAAAATTGAACATCTGTTGAATGAATATCGAAGATGGAAATAGATGATGATCTGGTTTGAGAAAAAATCTGCCATGATTAAGAAAGAATCCTGCAAAGCAGGATTCTCCCGGTATTTTACAATTCGTACTCTTCGATCTGACAGTTTTCCTTATAATAATGGAAAAATTCATCGTTGGTCATATCGGTAAAGTAACTGCGGATCACCCGGCAGACACCCCCGTGACAAACGACCAGCACATTTTTACCGGGATAATTTTTCTTCACATCCTCAATAAAACCATAGACCCGGTACGCCATCTGCATCATAGATTCTCCACCTTCCGGATACCGATAGGCAAACTGGCGCTTGTTTGCAAGGAACCCTTCGTCTTGCCGGTCTTTTCCTTCGTAGATGCCGTAATTCTGCTCGATCAGCCGCTCGTCAATCTGAAGAGGGATGCGGTATCTGTTTGCAACCGTCCGGGCTGTCTCAAAAGCCCTCTGCAGGGGAGAACTTATAATCAGGTCAATGTGATAGTCTTTCACACGCTCCGCCAGTTCTTCCGCCTGCGCGTACCCTTTCTCTGTCAGTTCCACATCCGTTCTTCCACAGATTTTATTATCTACATTCCAGACCGCCTCACCGTGGCGTGTTACATAAAATTTCATAATCCATTTTCGGCACAGAACTTCGTGCCGTTCCTCCTTCTCACATCTTAGGTATATTTATAAAAAATGTATCCACAAAAGCACCGTATCGCATTTATCAGTCTGCACTGCATTCCCGTTTATTTATTGGCACAGTTGGCCGCGTCAATAGAGATGACCAGCAAAAGTCCCATAAGTTCATCTTCCGGATTGGAAAAATCGATAACGTAAGTATCGCCCCAGTGCAGAATTTCCTTTCTGATATGTATGACGGAACTGCATCCGCAATACACATCATAATTCCATCCAAGAAAATCTCCTTCCACACGCCAGCCATTATAATCCACGTCATATTTTGGACGGAACAGCGTAAATCTTTTCTCAATTCTTCCCCGGGGAACTCCGCCAGTCTCGATTTCAAAGACCGGCAGCAGGTTCAATATTTTTTCTTTGATCAGTCCCACTTCATTGCCAGCCGCATCATAGACATGGAGCCTGTGCCCCAAAGACAGAATCTCGCCTTTTACAAAATATTTGGGATTCTCATTTTCATCATAAATATCGTAAGTATCGCTCCAGGAGAATACCCGCTGTTTGATCAATAGTTTCATCTTCCACCTCCTGAGAAAAAGTATTATCCCACTGTACGGGTCCCTGCCCCCTTTTCCTGTCTTTTATCATAACATTTTTTATCAGAAGATACAAGAAAGCCACCAAAGCGTTCTATTTATAAATATTTGCCAAAATAGGTATCCAGGCGTTCTTTGTTCAGGTTTTCTCCGATAACAATGAGAACTTCCTGTCCCTTTTTGATGGGCTCCAGGCGGATGTTCCGACGGGTGGCGTTGATTTCCAGCCATCCCAGTGCCGCATTTTCAGCCGCCGCAGAACTTTCCGCCGGTGAAGACGGCTCTGCACTGGAGCTGCGTTTTAAGAAACCCTTGATGCGGAAAATGTTGCCGCAGGAAGGATCATTCATAACCTGCCCGATGAGCTGTTTGGCAGCCTGCTCCGGCAGGTGGATATCCAGATAATACTGCGTGGAATACGCGCTGTCCTCTTCTGTCAGTTTTTTTACATATGACGCATGGACGTAGCCACTGTTGGCGATGTTCTTCCAGTCCTCGTCTGTCAGACTGTCCCAGTCTTTGCGAATCACATCGTCCTGAAACCGGCGTTCACACTGTACTTCTTCCATGGCCCGGTTCATATGACGGACGGTCTTTTCTATCTCCGCTTCTGCGCATTCCGATGTCTTGCTCAAAAGCACCTTTCCCGCCCCGGCAATCTGGGAGGCCAGCAGGAATTCCGACTGTTCAGACAGCTGCTCCTCCAGGCCGCCGTCGACAATGGCAATGACATTGCCGGTCTCATACCAGCGGCACAGAGGTTCTTCATAAAGCACATCATAAAATTCATCCACATCAAAAATGCCGGAAGGTTCAATGAGAACCCGGTCGTAACCGGACATTCCCATGGCGATGAGCTTTGTCTTAAAACGCCGGCGGTGACAGTCAGCGTCGCAGCCGCCGGCCACCATGGATAGATCGCAGCGCTCGCCCTGCAATTCCTGCAGAAGCATCATATCCACGTTGACAGCGCCGTAATCGTTCTCAAGGATTCCGATATTACAGCCCTGATCCATGAGATACTTTGCGTATTTTTTTATAAATGTGGTTTTCCCGGCTCCGAGGAAACCGGTAATCAAATCTACTTTAATCATGATATCTATTATCCTGTTTTGTCAAAGAAAATCCTTTGTTCTTCCAAGTATTTACGGACACGATCCTAAACTTCTGACACACGGGCCACGCCGCTCTTGATGGCTGCTTTTCTGGTGGCCTCTGCCACGGCGTCTTTCACCCGGGAATCAAAGGCAGCCGGAAGAATATAATCCGGATTCAGTTCCTCGTCGCTGACAAGTCCGGCAATGGCGTAAGCAGCGGCAATCTTCATCTCATCATTGATATCGGTGGCACGGACATCCAGAGCCCCCCGGAAAATGCCAGGGAAGCAGAGTACATTGTTGACCTGATTCGGGAAATCAGAACGTCCGGTGGAAACCACAGCGGCTCCGGCCTCTTTTGCCTCGTCCGGATAGATTTCCGGCACCGGATTTGCGCAGGCAAAGATTACCGGATCTTTTGCCATGGAACGAACCATATCTTTGGACAGGGTTCCCGGTGCGGACACGCCGATAAATACGTCAGCGCCCTTGATCACATCCGCCAGGCTGCCTTTTTCATGATTCTGATTGGTGATCCTGGCCATCTCTTCTTTTACGGCGTTGAGATTATCTCTTCCTTCATAGATAGCGCCATGCCGGTCTGTCATGATGACATTCTTAAGTCCCATGGAAATGAGCAGCTTGATGATGGCAATTCCTGCGGCACCTGCGCCGGAAGTAACGATCTTTACATCAGAAAGCTGTTTGCCCACGATTTTTAATGCATTGATGAGTCCTGCCAGAGTGATGACAGCTGTACCATGCTGGTCATCGTGGAAGATCGGAATATCGCAGCACTCTTTTAATTTCTTCTCTATCTCAAAACAGCGCGGCGCAGCAATATCTTCCAGATTGACACCGCCAAAACTGCCGGCCAGCAGGCGGACAGTGTTGACAATCTCATCCACATCGTGACTTCTCACACAGAGCGGGATGGCGTCCACATCGCCAAACTCTTTAAACAGCACGCATTTTCCTTCCATGACCGGCATGCCGGCCTCCGGTCCGATGTCTCCAAGGCCCAGAACAGCGGAACCGTCTGTGACTACAGCGACCGTATTCCAGCGCCGGGTCAGTTCGAAACTCTTATTGACATCTTTTTGAATCTCCAGGCATGGAGCGGCAACACCCGGTGTATAAGCAAGACTTAAAGCCTCGCTGGAATCCACCTTTGCCCGGGATACCACTTCAATTTTACCCTTTAAGTCATAATGCATTTTTAATGATTCTTTTGCATAATCCATGGATATCAATCCTCCTTCATTCAAATCCGTCGTGGGCGGTTTTTCTGCCCACTATCCTCATATACAATACAGCAAAATGCAGAGAAAATCCAGAAGACTTTTTATCATTTGCGTTTTTTTATAGTAATTGATTGGCATTCCTAATATTCCTATATATTTAATATAATTTCAAAAAACGTTTTGAAATTCTGACCATTTTTTGTTATTATATTTTAATATGAATCCTTAAATGAAGACCCAGCGTGCCGGATCAAAGGATCTTTCGGCACTCCATTGCACTGAATAGATAGACCTGAGGAGGGGATTTTTTGTCAGATTCCAATATCACCAAACGTGCGCTGGCCCAGTCTTTAAAGCAGCTGATGGAGACACAGCCCATCGAAAAAATCAGCGTAGGGAGTATCTGCAGTCAATGCGGACTGAGCCGTAAAAGCTTTTATTATCATTTTAAAGACAAGTATGAACTGATCAACTGGATTTATTATACGGAATTTGTAGAGAAAGTAATGGAAAAGCAGTTTGACTCTTCCTGGAGCCTTTTTGAAGAAATGTGCAATTATTTTTATGAAAATCGCGATTTTTACAACAAGACATTCCGGGTAGAAGGCCAGAATTCTTTTTCGGAATATTTCTTTTCTCTGATCTTTTCAATCATGAAAGCTCATCTGGCAGATCTTTTTGATGATGAGCCTTCTGTGGATCCCTATGCAGAATTTTTTACAGATGCACTGGTGTGCGCCATCAAAAAATGGCTTTCCCGGAAGGACTCCATGCTTCCTGATGACTTTTGCCGCTTCGTAAGAAAAGCCATTCAGCGCGCTTCCCGTGAGGCCAATGAAAATTCTGCATTTATGTTATGACATATTTTTATTGTCTCCGCGGGACAGCGGATCTTAAAATATCTTCCACACTGCAGTCAAAAATATTTTTGTCAGTGATTTCTTTCTTTTCCACTGTTGATGATTCTCCGTCCGCCGTATTTTTATCTTTTCCTGTATCATCATGACTGTTTTCTACACAATTGGCTTCTGCCCTGCCGCAGTCCTTATGATATATCCGGGTACTTCCGTCCATGTTGAAACCGATATCGCAGCTGTCTTCCGATATCATCTCGTTGATTTTCCAGGAATCCTGAAGCAGATCCATGGCGATCACTGCCTCTTTCTGCTCGTTTCGCACAGAGAGAATATAATCGTACACTTTATGGCAGGTCTCCTTTTTACAGGACGGAGAAGGAATCAAAAGTGCAAAATACGGACGAAGAGGCAGCTGTTCTGCCAGCCACTGTCCATTGAGGATATCGTCTTCATTCTCCTCAGAATAGTAGGAATATACCGCATACAAAAGATTTTCCTCCCGGAGTTTCGGACAAAGGGTCACTGCCTTATCGTCAGCACATACGGAAATCATCACATTTTTACTTCGATGCACGCCGGCAAGAAATGCCGGTGAAAGATCCGTGTCTTTAACAAAAAGGACAAAGGCACAGTCCCGGTTTTTTTTGAGCAGAGGCAGCAGAGCTTCCGGCTGTCCCTTCTCCAGTTTGAGCAAATATACATAGATTCCCAGTGCTTTTCCCTGCCGGATGATTTTCTGATAAATGGAATCTTCTTCCGTCAGTTTTTCTCCATCCAGTCTCATCGAGAGGGACAGAGGAACACTGAAGTTCTCGAGATTCTCCACCTCACGGATACGTTTTACACCTTTGGTGCAGCCATTATATCCCAGATTCATTCCAAACGTAGAAATGATCCCCTTATCCACATGATCTGTCACATCCTTTATCAGATCATAGTAAGCACTGTTCTGATTTTGTAAAAGCTCCTGAACGTAGGACAAAAAAACCTTCTGTAAATGTCCTTTCGAGAAATTAACCCCCATATCAATCAGGTTTCTGGCCGTTCTGCGGGGAGATTTATTAATTTCTTTCAATGCTTTATTTAGTACAGACTCAATAAATATTCCGCTGATATCTTTTTGCATAGTAATCTCCATTCCGCCTCCATTTTCTGTCGGCACAAATTGCTGTAAAAATCATAAAGACTTTTACACCCTGTCTCTTTTATGTTTTTTAAATTTATTTTTGATCTTCCTGTATAAATACTGGACACCCTCAATGATTTTTGTCAGATACCGGAATATCGGTTCCGCCGAAATCACAAACAACACCAGGATCAGGATACAGTTTTCCGATACCGGCTGCAGAGCAAACAGATGCGGACAAAGCACCGCCGCTCCCAGTATACCGACGATGCATCCCATCCAGACACAGACCCGAAAAACATTAAAGGGTGAACAGACTTTAAACAGTATCATAAATCCCACCACGGCCAGCAGTACTGTCGCCGCCGTGGATATAGAATCTGTTCCTCTGAGAAATACTCCTCCATAAAGAGTCAGCGCTGCCACCAGCAGGGCGTCAGTAATTCCACCCGGAAGAGCCTTGACAAAGACGTTGGAAAGAAAATTACCTTCAATCCGCTTTCGGTTTGGCTGCTGGGAAAGAAAGAAGCCCGGAATTCCTATGGTGAACATGCTGATCAATGACATCTGTGACGGTTCCAGAGGATAGGTGAACACAAAACAGATGGAAATCAGAGATAAAAGCAGGGAAAAAATATTTTTCACCAGAAACAGACTGGCCGACTGCTGAATATTGTTGACGACCCGCCGTCCTTCTCCCACCACATCCGGCATCTTTGAGAAGTCCGATTCCAGCAATACCACCTGGGCCGCCTGCATGGCGGCTTCGCTGCCGGAAGCCATGGCAATACTGCAGTCCGCCTCTTTTAATGCAAGCACATCATTGACGCCGTCTCCGGTCATGGCTACAGTCCGCCCCTGCTTTTTCAGTGCTTTCACAAACTGACTTTTCTGTTCCGGCAGTACTCTGCCAAAAACAGTATAGGTTTTCACCGCATTCTCAATGTCATTTTCTGTTTTCAACGTGCGGGCGTCCACATACCGCTGCGCATGGGGGATACCCGCTGCCTCTGCCGTCTTGGAGACGGTCAGAGGATTGTCCCCGGAAATCACCTTGACTTCCACACCCTGCTCTTTAAAATAAGCAAAAGTCTGCGGTGCTTCCTCTCTGATTCTGTTCATGAGAAGGATTGCCGCCAGAGGCGTAATCCCCTCTTTTAAAGGTTTGCCATCGGGAACGTCCCTGCTGGTGCCAAAAACAAGAACCCGGTATCCCTCTTCTGTATACCGGGACAATCGTTCCTGATAGCTGTCATATTTATCTAAAAGGACAAATTCCGGTGCACCCAGCACCCAGGCGTCGTCCTCAAACACAATTCCACTGTATTTACTGGCAGAAGAAAAAGGAATCTTCTTTACGACCTTCCGTTTTTTCCCGCCGGTCAGTGACGATTTCAACGCCTTCATGGTATCGTTGTCATCATCCATGGCCAGCACAAAATCCGCCAGTGTATCTTTTGTCTCATGTAATGGCCGTGTCTCATCCATGGAGACCACATCATGAAGAGACATTTCATTTTCTGTGATGGTGCCTGTTTTATCCACACAGAGCACATCGACCCGGGCCAGGGTCTCCACGCTCTTCATATCGTGGAGGAGAACCTTTTTGCCGGCAAGACGGACACAGCTTACCGTCAAAGCCACCGTGGCAAGAAGATATAAACCTTCCGGTATCATACCGATAACGGCGGCGACCATGGCGGTCACACTCTCCCGGAAGGTCTCCTGATTCAGATAGTATCCCTGCGCAAACAGGGCAATACCGATGGGGATAATGGCGATACCTGCAAACTTCACCAGTTTATTCAGAGAACGGATCATCTCCGACTGTTCCCCTTCCCGCATGGTTTTCGCCTTCAGGGTCAGTTTGGAAATGTAGGAATCCTCACCCACCTGCTCCAGTCTGGCATAGCATCTGCCCGCCGTGACAAAACTTCCGGAGAGAAGATCATCTCCCTCTCCTTTGTTGATTTCCTCCGATTCTCCGGTCAAAAGGGATTCATTGACCTGCACTTCCCCTGCACAAACCCGGGCGTCCGCAATGATCTGGCTGCCGCTTTGAAAAACGACAATATCATCCACCACCACTTCTTCCGCAGGAACAGACTGCTGCTGCCCGTCCCGGATCACTTCCGCCCGGGGTGCGTGCAGCATTGTCATCTTATCCAGTACATTTTTTGCGCGGACTTCCTGCACGATTCCCACGACGGTGTTGAGAATGACCACAGGAAGAAAGGTAAGATCTCTGAAAGAACCGACCAGGCAGAGAAGCACTGCCAGCACCGCAAAAATCAGATTGAAATAGGTACAGACATTTTTCTTTATGATATCAGGGACACTTAAAAGAGAAGCGTCCACCTCCCGGTTATTCCACCCGGCTTCCTGACGCTCCCTCACCTGAGAACTGGTCAGACCGGTCCGGTAGTCAGGGTTTACCCGGTTAATCTCTTTTCTCTCCGATATATTTATTGGTACTACTTTTTTCTTTTTTGACAATCAAGTCCACTCCTGTCGGTATTTTCACATTGATCTGCTGTCCACGCCTGCGCATTTTCACAAATCGCTTCTTCGTGGACAGCTTTTCTGTCTGGTTTTATGTATTATTATTTGCCGCTGGCTGCCCACATTTCTTCAGCCTGTGGTTTCCAATTCTCCGCATATGGTTTGCAGCGGTCACAAAGCTGATCGACTTCTTCCGGTGATTCATAGTCTGTGGATTTCGCACCGGATTCTTTGACCATCTTAGGCAGAAGTTCCGAATTCTCCAGCATCGGACATGGACGGAGCATATTTTTATTGAATGGCTGTCCGTCATGATAAGCCATAAAGATCGGGCTCTTTAATGCCTCAAGCAATGTGCACTCCCGGATATTCGCGTTGGAATAATGAATAAATACGCAAGGCTCTACATCGCCCTTTGCGTTGATATGCAGATATCTTCTTCCGCCGGCGATACATCCTCCTACGTACTCGGCATCGTTCTGGAAATCCATGGAGAAAATAGCCTTTGTACTTCTGTATGCCCGGATTCTGTCATAAATCATCTTTCTCTGCTCCGGTGTAGGCAGAAGTTCCGGCGCTGCGCCGTTTCCAACCGGCATATAGTGGAAGAACCAGATGAACAGAGCACCGGCTTCCATGATCATATCGAAGAACTTCTCGCTGCTGATATCTTCACAGTTCTTGCTGGTGTAGCAGGCGGAGATACCAAATGGCAGTTTATTCTCTTTTAAGAGCTTCATAGCGTGCATCACTTTTTCATAGGAGCCCTCTCCTCTTCTGCCATCGTTGGCCATCTCAAAACCTTCCAGGCTGATAGCCGGAACAAAGTTCTTTACACGAAGCATTTCCTGGCAGAACTCTTCATCAATCAGTGTTCCATTTGTGAAGCTCAAAAATTCACAATCCGGATGTGTTTCACAAAGTTTAATGATATCTTTCTTTCTTACCAGTGGCTCACCGCCGGTGAAGATGTACATATATGTACCCATTTCTTTTCCCTGAGATACGATGGAATCCAGCTCCTCGAAGGAAAGGTTCAGACGGTTGCCGTATTCTGCAGCCCAGCATCCGGTACAATGCATATTGCAGGCGGAAGTCGGGTCAAGAAGAATGGCCCACGGCACGTTGCAGTTCTCTTTCTCTGCAACTTCTTCCTGTTTTGCACTGCCGATCAGGCTGGCGTTGACGATAAAGTTTTTAAAAAATGTATTCCGGACGCCCTCATCCAGATTCCATACTTTCATGATCAGCTCATACCAGTTGCTCTTTTCCGCGATTGCTTTTCTGAAAGCGCTTCTCTGGGACTCATACCATCCGGCCGGCGCAACTTTGTCAACCAGATTCATGATCTTTGGTATATTTTCCTCCGGATTCTTTCCAAGATATTCCCATGCTTTTGTCAGTGATTTGGACATGGCCGCAATCTTTGCTTTCTCTACCAGTTTACTCATTCTATATCTTCTCCTTTTGTTCAAATTTTTGCATTCCGTGAAAATATTGTTATTATTTTCACATTGCATTTTTATGATAAATCGCAAATAAAAAAAAGTCATTGGGCAAAACTTTTTTTCTGTCTCAAAATGGGACACTCCCGCAAAAAGTGTTACTTTTTCGGACATGAATACGAAAAATGTTACTTTTTGGGACAAAATGAAGAAATTGTCCAAATGACTTTTTTATTATTTATTTTATTTCTCCTGCGTCAGGATTCCTGTCTGTTTCAACACATCCGATACCCAGTGTACCGGAACGATATGCAGGGATTGTCTGGTTTCCTCCGGCACATCCATCAGATCATCCTGATTTTCTTCTTTTACTGCCGAGGAACGGCACAGCGAATCCAGACGATTTTTCAATTTTCAAAATATTCTGATAAAAAATATATATTTCATCTTTTAACTTTAAAATTATCAGAAATATTTGACCTCCAGTCAGAGTCTCTATACTACAATTTCCACCCGGCCGCCGTCTCTCTGGCGTTCACAAAGCGCCGGTAAATGCCGTCTTCCTGCAGCAATTCCTCATGACGTCCCTGCTGGACGATCCGCCCCTGATCCACGACAAGGATCTGATCAGCATTTCTGACGGTTTTCAGCCGATGGGCGATCATGAGAATGGTCTTTTCACTGGTGAGTGCTTCGATGGCGGTCACCAGATCCTTTTCATTCTCGGGGTCAACGTTTGCGGTCGCCTCGTCCAAGATGATGATTGGAGAATCTTTCATGATGGCTCTGGCGATGGAGAGACGCTGCTTTTCTCCGCCGGAGAGGGATGCGCCGCCCTCACCGATGACGGTATCGTACCCGTCGGGCAAGCGCATGATAAAATCATGGCAGCAGGCTTTTTTTGCCGCCTCGATGACCTTTTCCATGGGAGCGTCCTCCTGGCCGAAACGGATATTGTTGGCGACGGTATCCTGAAAGAGATACACATCCTGAAAGACAAAGCTGAAGTTTCGCATGAGGCTGTCCATGCTGTACTCCCGCACATCGGTGCCGCCCAGACGCACCTGACCGCTGTCCACGTCCCAGAATCTGGATATCAGATGGCAAAGTGTGGTCTTTCCGCCTCCGCTGGGACCCACAATGGCTGTGGTGGTCCGTTTCGGGATATGCAGGGTGATGCCGTCGATGATTTTTCTTTTATCGTAGGAAAAATCTATATTTTCCACATCGATGGAATCATCGGCGGGAACAATGTCCTTTCCACTGATATCCATCGGTTCCAGGTCAAGGATCTCCTGAGCCTTATCCACGCTGACATCCACGGTGCGGAGCAGCGCCGAATAATTTCCGGCGGAATCCAGACTGGAATAAACGATAAAGGAACAGATCATCATGGCGATGCACACCATCAGCTCCATGGTCCCCTGCAGATAAAACCAGAGGGACAGCAGGCACATGACAACGCCGGTCATTTTGGTCACAAAGTTCTGCAGTCCCATGTACGGGATAAATGTTTTCTCCAGGAGGAAATTCGTATCCACATTTTCATTGATGGCTGCGTTTAATTTCCTGCTCTGGGTGCCGGACAGATTGTAAGCGCGCACTTCCATGATGCCCTGGATGTATTCCAGAAGCTGTTCCACCAGAGTGCTGTCAGCGGCAATCTTTTTCGGGGATATCTTTTCTGACCTTTTCTGCATCCGGCTGTTGACCAGGAAAAAAAGCAGGAGGCCCACCAGCACCACGATACCGATCCGGTAATCATAGAACAAAAGCATGACGGCAATGATCAGCGTGGTGAGCACCCCCTGGGTCGTCAGCATGACCACCCGGGTGGCCACATCCCCGAGAGACTCCATGGTGTTGGTGGTCACGGAGGTGATATACCCCATGCTGTTCTTATTAAAATAGCCCATGGGCAGGTAGCGCAGATGCTCCGCGATCTCAATGCGTTTGCCCGCCGTGGTATCATAGCCGGCCTCGCACTGGATGATCGTGTTAAAATACCGGACCACAGAACCTCCGATGACGCTCACAAGACAGATGCCCAGGCACTGCCAGATGACCATTGGCGTAACCCGTCCGCCGATGACCGCGTCGAGCATCCACACGATGGCGGGAATCTTTAAGGCGTCAAAGAGAGCCATAAAGATACCGAATACGATGGACTGATAGAATTTCCGCTTGTTTTTCCCGCCGCAGAAATCAAAGAATTTCGACAGAATTTTAAGCATTTGCGGCACCTCCTTTTTCCGGATCTTTTTTGTTCTTTCCACAGTTTTCTGTGTTCACCGTGTCTTTCACAGAAATGTGCGCCTCCCACATATTTTTATATAATCCATTTTTTTGCAGCAGTTCCCTGTGGGTGCCGGAAGAATCCACACGGCCGTCGTTTATGACATAAATCCGGTCCGCATCGGCGATGGTGGAAAGCCGGTGGGCAATGACGATCAAAGTCTTTCCCTGCACCAGTTTTGCCACGGACGCCTGGATCACCGCCTCATTTTCCGGGTCCATATAGGCACTGGCCTCATCCAGGATCACGACAGGCGCGTCCTTCAACATGGCCCGGGCGATGGCAATCCGCTGCCGCTCGCCGCCGGAGAGATGTCCGCCAGAACCGCCGGCAATGGTGTCATAGCCATCTTCCAGCTGCATGATAAAATCGTGGCATCCACTCTTCTTTGCCACGGCGATCACTTCCTCATCCGTGGCTCCGGCCCGCCCCATGCGGATATTTTCCATGATGGTATCATTAAAAAGATAATTATCCTGGGACACATAGGCCACTCTCCGGTTGTACTCCTCCAGAGAAAGTCTCCGGATATCCACGCCGCCGATACAGATGCTGCCCTCCTGCACATCCCAGAGAGACGCGATCAGTTTGGCAATGGTGGACTTGCCGCTGCCGGAAGGCCCCACCAGGGCGGTGACCGTGCCGGACAGCATCTCCATATCGATACCGTGAAGCACTTCTTTGTCTCCATAACCAAAATGTACATTTTTAAGGCTCACGGAATAATCGGCCGGTTTTTGTTCATCCTGACCCGGCCGGGACAGCTCTTCTGCCATCAGTATTCCGGTGATCTCGCCAAAAACCGTTTTCATCTTTCCGATATCATCGGAATAAGACATACAGGTGATCAGCGGCTGAATCAGCCCCACCGACAGCAGGATGATCATAATAAAATCCGCCGGAACGAGACTTCCATTCATGGCAAACAGTCCGCCGAAAGGCAGCACCGTGAGTGCTGTGCAGGGCGTCAGCACCATGGCAAGAGAAAACGGAATGTCACATTTGCGCATCCACTCCACATAACAGGAAGCGCCTTCTTTTGCCGCTGTGACAAAACGCTCATAAGAACTTTTTGCTTTTCCAAATGCTTTTATCACTTCAATGCCATTGATGTATTCCACTGCCGTATCGTTTAACGTCTTGGTTTAACCAGAACATTTCTATAATTCTCTTCATAGCCGATCATCATGAGCATATAGCAGAGAAGGCCCAGCGGCAGAGTGATCAGGGAAAGGAGCGCCATGCGCCAGTCAATGGTCAGCATATAAACGAACACAAGGAGCGGTGCCAGCAGATTGGCGGTAAATTCCGGCAGAATATGCGCCAGAGTGGTCTCGATACTGTCTGTCCTCTCCATCATGATATTTTTCAGAGAACCGGACGGCATATCTTTTACGTACCCCAGGGGCACCCGGGACAGCTTATCGCACATCTGACGCCGGAGCCCGCCCAGCACATGGAAGGTGGCCTTATGGGAGCAGGTGGTAGAGATGCTGTGGCAAAAAACCCTTCCGGCCCAGAAGACCGCCATCCAAAGTCCTTCCATGAGATATCCCTGCCAGTTCCTGTCTCCCTCCACCAGCCGGTGTATCATATCTCCCATGATAAAATAAGGGATCACTCCAAAGACCACGCCCAGCACCGCCACCGATACACTGGTGACATACAGATTCCTGTGGCTGCCGGCAAAAGTCAGTACCCAGGAAATGGTTGATTTTTTCTTTTCGTTCAAAATGAAATCCTCCCTTCTGAACATTCAATGTTATGCTTTGTTATACTTTTATCCAGGTTAGGTAATTTTATCTTTGATAAGTTTTATCTAACTTCAATCAGAAAGAAAAAGGAATTCCTCAAATGCCCCAGCCTCATAAACTCAGCTCAACCTTTCTGTTTCTTTCATCTGGCTGCATCAAAATTCCTGTTTCTTTATTCTGTAGTTTCTTTATCACTGTGTAATCCGTCGATATTTTATAGTCAGTCAAACTTCACTCCGAGAATCCGTTCCCATCCCCCGATGTGAAACTCTTTCAGATACTGAATTCTCTTTACAGCCTCCTCCTTATTCATGTCCTGGACGACCATCTCGAAAACACCAGAAAACATGCCGCTGGAAATCATCTGACAGAGTCTCCGGTCCAGCTCAGGCACCGGATGTCCCAGAGAACGCAGGACATCCAGATATCTTTCGGTGGCATCCACTTCCTGTTCCACGATTTCCTGCACAAAATTCTCATAGGATGTGCCGGCTGCACAGCATAAAAGCAGCTTCGCAGCGTCATAGTGCCCGGCATAAATGTAATCAAGAATCTGATCCAGGGAATCCGACGACACATGGAGCATTTCTTCCGTCTGCTTTTCCGGCGGCGTCTCCCGGATTTCCCGGAGTCCTCTGGCAAAACACCCCCTAATCGCATCGGCCGCCGGTTTTACCAGCGCATCAAAGAGAGCTTCTTTTGTGGGATAATACCGGTAAAAGGCCCCTGTCGTCACTCCCGCCTTCTTCACAATGCTGCGAAGAGAGGCTCCCTGAAATCCTTTTGCCAGAAATTCTTCCCGGGCTGTCTGTAAGATCAACGTTAACGTTGTGTTTTCCTCTTCCATTCTGCCTCCTTTATAAATGTCCCGTTATCGAAAAGATAACAGTGTTAGCTAACACTGTTATCAGGATAACATAAGACAAAATCCCGTACAAGAGTCTTAGTGAGAAAGAGTTTCATTTGCAAATGTGCTGATAATTTTTTTCAGTTATTCTGTTTTTTGTGCAAAAATACCTTTGAAAATATAGAAAAGCTGGGGAAACCGCATCGGCGCAGCCTTCGCGGCCAGACACAGCGATCCTGAAAAAGATAATCCTTACATATGCCAGCTTCTGCGGCAGGCCGGAACCGTCGCCATCATGTGCCCGACCATGAGCCTTGTGGCTTCCATCCTGTTTAACGTGATCCTGGCGGGAGATCCCGTCACACAGCTCCCGGCTATCTGGGTCGGAACTTTCCTCAAAAACTTCCCGATGGCATTTTTCTGGAATATGTTCGCCGCCGCGCCGTTTACCCACTGGGTGTTCGGGAAGATATTCCGGGAGGAATGAGAAAAAACAGATCAACCACACAAAAAGAGGGTACCCCCAAAATCATTTAATGACTTTTGGAATACCCTACAGACAGTTTATTTACCTGAAAACCGCTTTCCGGCTTATGATTCATTTTTATATAGCAGAATATTTTTATTCATGTACTTTCATGCCGTGCAGCATTTTTGTGAAAGCAGGATCATCGTGATCGACGATCTCGCTGTGCCCCAGATCAAGTTTGGCGATCTCTGCCATATCTTCCTCGCTTAACTTGAAGTTCCAGATATTCATATTCTGTTCTATACGTTCTTTATGCACAGATTTCGGGATAACTACCACGCCGCGCTGTACATTCCAGCGAAGGGCAACCTGCGCGGCTGTCTTTCCGTATTTCTCTCCGATTTTTGTGAGAACCGGATGGGTAAAGATGCCATGATTGCCTTCTGCAAATGGTCCCCATGCTTCCGGACGCACGCCGTATTCTTTCATGACTGCCAGAGCGTTTTCCTGCTGAAAGAACGGATGCAGTTCCACCTGATTGACTGCCGGGATCACTTCCACTGTCTCGCAGAGGTCGGCAAGGCGGGCCGGGTAGAAGTTGCAGACGCCGATGGCGCGGATGGTTCCATCTTTATATGCTTCTTCCATGGCCCGGTACGCGCCGATATAGTCTCCCATCGGCTGATGAATCAGATAGAGATCCAGATAATCAAGTCCCAGATTATCCAGGGATCTCCGGATGGCTTTTTTTGCTTCCTCATAGCCGGCATCCTGCACCCAGAGCTTTGTGGTGATGAAAAGCTCTTCTCTCGGTACACCGCATTTTTTGATGGCTGCGCCCACAGCCTGCTCATTCATGTAAGCGGCCGCCGTATCAATGAGACGGTATCCGCTGCCGATGGCGTCAAGCACTGCCTGCTCACACTGTGCGGCGTCCGGCACCTGAAATACTCCAAAACCTTCCAAAGGCATTTCCACTCCGTTATTCAATGTTACATATTCCATTTTACATTCCTCCTGTTTATTGTTCTATCTGCGTCATTCATTCATGAGACGACATATGTTTTTCACATCTGCAATTTTCATTTCTTCCTTTGACAGTTCTCATTGTACTTTCTTTCCCAAAAAATGTACAATGCCGATTCCGCAGAACTTTATAACTAAAACGCATAGTGAATTCGAAAATATACTCGATAATTAAATGGAATATCCTAAATGAAATGCATAGTAAACTTGTGGCTCTGGTGAAGACATGTTAAAATATAAAGATATAACTCAAAAAGAAAGGACGCAAAATATGTTTGAATTGCACCAGCTGGAACAACTGATCGCTGTGGCGGAGTGTAAAACTCTGTCGGCGGCAGCGGAGAAACTTCACCTGTCTCAGCCGGCACTGAGCCGTTCCATGCAGAAACTGGAAGCTGAACTGCAGGTGCCTCTGTTTACCCGTCATAAAAATAAAATTGAACTCAATGAGAACGCCAAAATGGCTGTGGATTATGCCAGAAAAATTCTTTGGCAATCCCGGGATATGATGGAGCATCTCAGAGCTTTTGATCTGAGCCGGCGGACCATCCGTGTAGGCTCCTGTGCTCCGATGCCCATGTGGGATGTGCTGCCCGTCCTGTCCAGCCTTTATCCGGCCATGACGATTTCCTCCGAGATAAAAGAGGAAGAAGCGTTGCTTCAGGGTCTTTTGGACGGAACTTATCAATTTGTTTTTCTCCCTTACGAGATCACGGAAAATGGAATACAATGCAAAAAATATATGGAAGAACATTTATTCTTCTCTCTGCCGCCGGGACACGCCCTGTCCGGCAGAAAAGTGCTTCACCTGCGGGATTTAAACGGAGAGACCATGCTTTTGTACTCTGACATTGGTTTTTGGAAAAAGGCATTGGAAAAAGAAATGCCGGAGACTCACTTCCTCGTCCAGACAGAATTTTCCACCTTCCATGAACTGGTAAAGGCCTCCGTCCTGCCTTCCTTCATCACAAATCTTGCTATAAAGAAAGAGGAGGAGACCTCAAATCGAATCAATATCCCCATTGATGATCCGGAGGCCAGCGCCACATTTTATCTGGCCTGTTCATCGGAAACTGCAAAAACCTACCGAAAATTCCTTCAATATTGTTTTTCGGATTGAAGGAACATCATATTCATGACAGGTGTGAGCAGGATCAAAATAACGAAACCGGCCGGTTGACCACCCGGAGCAGAGGCTTGCCATCAGAGAGCCTCTCCAGGTTCTCCCAGATCATCGCGTATCCCCGGCGGAAACTGGAGGCGGTGATTCCTCCGATGTGCGGAGTGAAAATGATCTTCCCGGTCACCTCCTCCGGCTGCTGTAACAGGGGATGCTCTTTTTGTACCGGCTCATTATCCAGAGTATCCAGTCCTGCCATGGCAAGTTTTCCGCTCTGTAAAGCCTCTGCCAATGCCTCATCGTCCACCAGCTCTCCCCGGGAAGTGTTGACAAAATAAGAGTCCGGTTTCATTTTCTCAAAAAATGTCCGGCCGCACATATTTTCTGTTTCTTTTGTGACCGGCAGATGCAGGCTCACGATATCGCAGAGCACCAGCAGATCATCCAGGGGAAGATACATAGCGTGATACTTCACTTCTTCCTCCGCTTCCAGGCGATGACGTTTATAATAATAGACTTCTGCCCCGTATGCCGCCAAAAGCTGTGCCGTGGCTTTCCCGATATCTCCAAGACCGATCAGCCCAACTCTGCAGTCTGCCAGTTCTCTGAGACTCCCCTCAGCCATGTACTGTTCTTTTACCATAATCTGTCGGCCATCCCGCACTGCCCGGTCATTGACGATAATGTTTTTGATCATTCCCTGCATGAGCAGAATGGTCTGCTCCGCCACGGCGGACGCATTCATACCGGCACAGTTGCACACCGATACCTGGTGCGCTGACGCGGCGTCCAGATCAATCTTATTATAGGCAACCCCTTCTGAATGAATCATCCTGAGGGCAGGAAGACGCCCGATGAGATCTCCTGATATCTCAGCGATGGCATCCGCCACGATCACTTCTGCGTCCGGCATGGCCGCCGCATATTCTTCCGGCGTATGCCCCATGGTCATCTCGGCCGTCTCCACGGTCTGCGCAAACTCCGTATCCGGTTTGTAGCGTTCCATGTTCTCTGCTTTCCCAATATGCAATACTTTCATCACTGCTGTTCTCCTTCTCTTTCTCAGTGTCGTTTATATAAAAACGGCCCCAAATCACTGCTTTTCTTTCCCGCAGGAAACATTTTATCGAAAATACAGCGATTCAGGACCGTTTTGTTCCGTTTTACCGTGATAACAGGCTGCCCTGCTATCTGCTATAAGTTATATTTCACGATATCCATGGTCACAGCGCCGTCTGCCACAAAGGAAATACCGTCGGCAGACAGATCGGTATGTACCGTCGCGGCCATCACATGCTCGCCGTCATTTACAAACACTTCCATGCTGAAGTTGTCCAGGATAATCCGCAGCTTGATCTGTCCCTTATCACTGCGGACAAGACTTCTCCGCTGATGAATGATGGCTCTCCGGGAACCGGAGAACTTCCGGTCTACCTTCAAAAGGGATTCATGCGGCCGGAAACTTAAGGATGTAAAATATTTCTCATCCTGAGCAAATCTGACCCAGAACTTCTGGTATAACTTCTCCTCATCGCCCGGCCGAAGTGTAAGCTCCATGTCCACCCGGCGTCCTTTGATTCCGTCCAGACGGATGGTCGTATCTTTCAGAGTCACATTTTCATAGACTACTTTATCATGGCGGAGCTCTTCCAGCTCACGGATCGGTTTCTGGATCAGCCGGCCGTTCTTTACGGATAATTCCCTCGGCAGGCTCATCTGACCAAACCATGGTTCTTTAAAGGTATACAGGTTGCAGGTATCCCAGTTCTGCATCCAGCCGATCATGATCCTTCTTCCGTCCGGAGTCAGAACCGTCTGCGGAGCGTAAAAGTCAATGCCGTAGTCAATGGCCTGGTTGTGCTCCTCATGGAAAGTATCCGTCTCTTCATCATAAGTACCGATAAAGCACACTGTACCATTGCCGTTGTGGTATTCAAATCCCTGCGGCAGCATATCCTGCGGACTGGTGAGAAGAACCTGTTTTCCATCCAGTTCAAAGAAATCCGGACATTCCCACATCTTTCCGAAACGGTCATGATTGCGGAGAAGGATCTTCTCAAAATTCCAGTGCAGGGCGTCCTTGCTGCTGTAAAGGAGAATCTGTCCGTCTCTGTCTCCATCGCAGTTTCCTGCTACGCAGCGGTACGTCCCGTCCTCCGCCTTCCATATCCTGGGGTCACGGAATTCAAACCGGTCTCCGCCCTCCGGCAGCTGACTCTCATCGATAACCGGATTCCCTTCGTACTTCTCATAGTTCACTCCATCTCCGATGGCAACGCACTGGGTCTGCACTCCCTTTTTGGTTCCATCCGGCAACTCCTCTTCCACAACGCCGGTGTACATTAAGAGATGTCTTCCGTCATCCATCTCCACGGCGCTGCCGGAAAAACAGCCGTCCTTATCGTAGCTCTCATCGGGAGCCAGCGCTGCCGGAAGATATCTCCAGTGCAGCAAATCCTTACTGACTGCATGTCCCCAGTGCATCGGTCCCCAGTAAGACGCATATGGATGATACTGATAAAACAAATGATATTCGCCGTTATAATAAGAAAAACCGTTGGGATCGTTCATCCATCCCACCTGTACGGAAAGATGGAATCCAGGCCGCTTCGCCTCTTCCACTTTTTTTGTGTTTTCCCGTTCAAATGTTCTGGCTTTTTCTAACAATTCACTGCCCATATTTACTCTCCTCCGCTGTCATCATATTGTGTGGTTAAGTGGATTATTTATTTGGTTAGTTCTTGAAAAACTTGTTGCATCGTATCACTTCTGCCATGGTTTGTCAATGGATATTCCGCCATAACCTGAAAGAAAAAATCACTGCTCTTTTTTCTCATTCTGCTGAATCAGTTTCCGGAGAATTCCGGCAAATTCTTCTATATAATAATTACTTCGTTCCTTAAGCCAGAACATACAGTAATTACGTCTCAACGGTTCCCCGTTCTGAACAATGGACAAACGGCGGATGGCGGGGCCGGCCGGAGGAAGTGTTCCCACGCTCTCAACAGGAAGAAATCCCCGGTTTCCCGTCACCATCAGCCTGCCTTCTTCCAGATTCTCCGCAAACAGAAATTTACCGCCAAAACCCAGCGTATTTTTAAAATAATTCTCTTCTGTATTCTGCTGTTCTCTGAAAGAGATCAGGATACAGGTCATTCTTTTGAGTTCATCAAGTTCCACAGCCGTCCGGCCGCTTAAAGAACTGCGGACAGAGACTTCCGCAAAACAACGGCACTGAAGCAGCTGATAATTGACATATTGATCAGAAAATGCTCTGCGCTGGTCATTGAGGATCAGATCCGCGCCGCCAAACCGGAGCAGATCGTACAGCTCCTCATGGGTTCCGTTGACAATGCTGATGGAGACTTCCGGATACAGCCGGGAAAACTCCGCCACCGCCTGATAAAGTTCCTGACCGCTGTAACACCGCAGATACCCGATGCGCAGCTGCAGCTCCTGATCCTGGCCCAGGCGGATGGTTTCTTTCCGAATGGTCTCCACTTCCTCCAGAATTCCTTTGCTCTGATTGTAAAAATACTCTCCGGCGGCAGTGAGAGAAAACTTGCGGTTCTCTCTGTGAATCAGTTCCACGCCCAGTTCATTTTCCAGAGCCCGGATCTGCTGAGAGATAGCCGACTGGGAAATATAACATTGTTCCGCTGCTTCCGTGAAACTGTTGCAGTCCACCACAGCTGTAAAATATCGCATCTGCCGAAACAGCAAGATCATCATCCTTCCATTTTTTTCTCTTTTCGAAGGGACCAGGCCGCTACCACCATTCCCACCAGGAACGGGAACAGAGACACCACAACCCGGTAAAGGATTACCAGCGACACTACTTTTGCATCTCCCAGTAACGGATGAAACAGGAGAATAAGCATGGCGTCCAGAGATCCGTAACCGCTCGGCGTCGGAATCACACCGGCTGCCATTGTCGCCAGAGCCATCAGCACCAGAGAAACAAGAAGTGTCAGACGTTCCTCATCCCCGTACAGCACATACGGCGTCAGGAACCAGAAAAAATATTTGGCGAGATTCAGAAAAAACGCCAGAAACAGGCAGTGTTTCTTATGGTAGAGCTTCTTTGCCCCATCCTGCAGGATATCCGCCTGTTCCTCGACCTTTTTCACCCTCTGGTTCCAGTTTGCTTTCCTCTCCGTCGCCTTTTTGAGATAGAAAAACAGCAGATTCTTTCCCTTTTCAAAAACGGTTATGAGAAGAATGCCCGCTCCGATCGCCATCGTAATCAGAACCGCCAGAGCAATGTATCTCTGATATTCTCCGATATACTGTTCCACATACCGGAAACATACAAAAAAGCTGACGGCGCCCATGACACAGATGGTGATCTTCTGAATCAGATACTGCACCAGACTCATCCCTGTGGCTTCCGCCGCCTTCATGCCCTTTTTGTTCAGATAATATACCTCCGCAACGCCGGAACCGCTTCCGAAGGTCACCAGACGAAAAAAGCTGCAGTACAGCGCACAGGCAAATCCGCTCCGAAAAGAGACTCTGCCCTCGCATGACTGCGCCATGACGGTGATTACGCCTCCCTCAGCGAGGAAATATCCCATGGACAGGCACAAGAGCAGTACGACCGTCTTTCCGGGAACTTTTGCGATTTCCTGAAACCCTTCCAGGAAACTGTCCCGGAAAAACACAACAAGTATCACAAGAATCAACACTACTATCGCAATCTTCAACCATGTTTTCTTCTTTATTGTCAATACTTTTCACCTTACTTTATAAAATGTCCATCCTGTTTAGTCTGTTCTATCAGCCTAAAACGGTTGTCTATCTTATACTATCAGACAAATCTTACGATTTGTCAATATTTTTTGTAAAAGAATCTTTTTACGGATGACATCTTCCGCAAGGTTCATATCCATCGCTGATCAATTCGTCTCTCGTACCTGTATATTCCTGGCGGTTTTTCTCCTTGATATCCGCAGCTCCCGCACAGTCCGGCAGGTGGAATTTATGGGTGCTGGTATTTAAAATGTATGTTATCTCTTCATCTTTGGCGCCGGTGTTGTCTCCGGAAGATTCCCAGTTATCTCCGGTGGCATAGTCAATGGTGATATCCGGCTGCACATTATAGACATAGACATTAAAACTGATACCCTCGCCTTCATCTTCCACGGACTCCGCTTCCATCTGCACGCCGGAAGCCACCAGGTCATCCCCCTCAAAAACCGGCGTTACCCGGTACATTACATGATTGTCTGTCTCATGGACATAATCCGCTACCATATCTTCAAAAGGCAGCATTCCTTCCACATTCATATGCCGGGTGCCGGTGATCAGATTCTCCTCATTGGCGTTCTCTCCGGAAAGCTGATAACCGATCAGATGACAGCGGTTATAAAGATATCCGCCGTCCACATTCTCGTATTTCTCATTCTTCCATCCGGTGGGTTTGACTTCACTGATACTCTCCCTCTCCTCTGTGGGCATCAGCTCCTCGCCGATGCAGGCTTCCGCTTCCCCGCATCTGCCCAGAGAATCCAGCTCGCTGTATGTTTCATAGGCTTCTGTGGTCAATTCTGCCTCCGTAAAATCCGGCGTGTTGCCATTAATCTCCACATAAGGCTCGCCTTCGTACTCCGGCACATCCAGAACACTGGAATATTCCACCGTCCTTCCGCTGTCCGGCAGCTCACTGCCCGTCAATCCTGAGCAGGCCGTCAATGTCAGCAGGCAGGCTGTCATCAAGACTGCCGTCATCTTTTTCTTCTGTTTTTTCATGTGTTCTCTCCTTTACGATCAAAGATAAAAGTATTGAAGTATCTTCTCATATATTTTCCGGTAAGAAAGAATCCTGCAAAGCAGGATTCTCCGCCTGCGGCGGGTCGCGAAAGCGGCATCTTCCTATCCGCCGCAGTGCGATCCTCGCGGAGCGTTTTTTATTTCATAGGAATACAATTTCCTATGAAACAAAAAACTGCCCGGCAAAATGCCGGGCAGAAACGGTCGCTGATACAATCTTCATGCATCTTCACAATTACTGCGACTCACCTTTAGTTCGTGGTGCTTGTGCTTGTACTAGGAGCATCAAATGCCTTGTTCACGATGACATAGGAAGGAACGGTAGCCTTCATCATCTTCTTGATGTTCTTTGTCGCAACATTGATCACGAGATTTGTGTTGGTATTTTTAAACGCGTTGGATTTGACATCTTCTAACACACCAGATTTGATATTGACAACTCTGAGCGCTTTACATCCCTTGAACGCACATTTACGGATCACTTTCGCACCGGTCTTGATATTTACTGTTTTCAGATTCGTACACTGGAAGAATGCTCTTCTTCCGATATCTGTCACGTTCTTGCGAATAAGAACCTTTGTGATAGAACTTTCTTTCATGAATGCTTTTGTGTCAATCCGTGTTACATCATAGGTTACTCCGTCATATGTAATGCGGTTCTTTACTTTTACATATGTCTCCTCAGCATTTCCGGCAAATCCCATAAGAGATACCGTGTTGGTACTGGTTACCTTATATTCGTAACTTCCCTGGGTGATCAGAGTTCCGACCGGCTTCGGCTCTGCAGCCGGAGTAGTTGTCGTGGCAGCTTCTGTTGTGGTTGTGGTGGCAGAAGTGTCCTCCGTAGTGGCGGTAGTAGTAGTAGCGGTTTCTTCAGTGGTGGCAGTTGTCGTTATTTCGGATGGCACATCTGTTCCCTCTTCCCCCGCTGCAAACAGCTGCACCGTTGAGAAGGAGAATGCCATCGTTGCGGCCAGAGCCATGGCAAAAAGTCTCTTTGCGATTGATAATTTCTTAAACTTAGTCATAATCTTTCTTCCTCCGTTTCATTTTTATGTGTTGTCCATGTGTTGTGTCGCCTTTATGGCTGTGTTTCTTGAAAACAACTGTTGAATTGTGTTTTGATTCACACAAAAGCAACAATTAATTAATATTAATTTAACATTTAATTATGTGAAAAATAAGGACAATTATATAAAACTGCTAAAAAACTTCGAAAATACCCTCTGATTACAGTGATTTATCCACATATATCAAGATTTCTAAAGTTTTCATGTTTATCATAACACACCATGTTTATTCCTTCAATATAGTTTTCAGTTTTCTTTACTGTATCTTTGCCAATTATGTATATTTCTTCACAATTAAACAGAGTTTTATTGCAAAAAATCATCAACAGGAGCATTGACAGCATATACCCCATAGGGTATATTATACCTATACCCCTATAGGTATAATCGTTTGTTGATTCTACATAAAAATGCATATTTTTAACAGGAAAGAAGGCTGTATATTTATGAAATTGATCGAAAAACTGGAACAGCTGCTGGACTTTGGCGGTATCAAAAGAGAGATTGCCTTCCTCGTCCTCTCCGGCCTGGCGCTGCTGGTCAGCATTTTTCATCTGTTTCCGCTTCCGTTTGACGCGGCTTGGATTGCCATCATCCTGTGCGGCATCCCGATTATTCTGGAGGCTGTCATCGGACTGATCACCGCTTTTGATATCAAAGCCGATGTGCTTGTCTCTCTGGCTCTGCTTGCCTCCGTATTTATCGGGGAAGATTTTGCTGCCGGAGAGGTTGCTTTTATCATGCAGCTGGGCGGACTTCTGGAAGAACTGACAGTAGCCAGGGCAAGGGCAGGAATCGAAAAGCTCGTCCACCTGACTCCGAGGACGGCCCGGGTCGTCACCGGGGAAACTGAGCAGATTCTCCCGGCGGAAGCAGTAAAGATCGGCGACATGCTCCGGGTGCTTCCCGGGGAAACTATCCCGGTGGACGGCGTCATCCTGTCCGGACAGACTTCCATCAATCAGGCAGTCATGACCGGCGAATCCCTTCCCGTCGATAAATCTGAGGGTGATGCAGTATTCAGCGGTACGGTAAATCAGTTCGGCGCTTTTTTGATGCGGGCGGTGAAAGTGGGCGAGGACAGCTCCATCCAGCGGATGATCCGTCTGGTCCAGTCCGCCGACGCCGGAAAGGCAAAGATTGTCGGTCTCGCCGACCGGTGGGCCACCTGGATCGTGGTCATTGCGCTGACCGCTTCCGTACTCACCTGGCTGATTTCCGGCGAGATCATCCGGGCAGTCACCATTCTCGTCGTCTTCTGCCCCTGCGCTCTGGTTCTTGCCACTCCCACCGCCATTATGGCGGCCATCGGCAACGCCACCAAACATGGTTTTCTGGTGCGGGAGGGCGACGCTCTGGAACGACTGGCAAAGGTATCAAAAATTTCCTTTGATAAAACCGGAACTCTGACCTTCGGGACGCCGGAGGTAATCGCTGTGAAAAGCGTAAGCGGCGCAGATACTGTTCTTTACGCTCTGGCTGCCGCAGCGGAGAGTCTGTCGGAACATCCGCTGGGAAAAGCGGTCGTCCGCTGTTACAAAAACGACACAGGACATGTTCCGGAAACTGCGGACGACTTTCAGATGGTGCCTGGTCAGGGCGTCTGCGCCAAAGTACAGCAAAGATCCGTACTGGCCGGAAGCGCAAACATGATGACCCAGCGGCAGATTTCCATTCCGGAAGACATAAAAAAAGAGACAAAACAATATCTGTCCCAGGGATGTACCATCATCTACATGGCCGTCGATTCTTCCCTCGCCGGCTATCTGGTTCTCTCCGACACCATTCGGCCGGAAACGGCGCCGATGCTCCGCCATCTTCACGAGCTCCACGTTCAGCCGGTGCTTCTGACCGGCGACAATGAGAATGCGGCAGCAGCCATCGCCGGTCAGCTTGATATCCGGGAAGTGCATGCCGGCTGCCATCCGGAGGATAAACTGCGCTGGATTGATTCCTATCAGCAAAAACAGGAATCCGTCTGTATGATCGGTGACGGCATCAATGACGCTCCGGCGCTGAAAAAAGCCGATGTGGGCATCGCCATGGGCGGTATCGGCAGCGACATCGCCGTGGACGCCGCAGATATCGCCCTGGTGGATGATGAAGTAAAAGAACTGCCGCATTTGTTTGCCCTGTCCAGACAGATGATGACCACCATCAAACTGAACCTGACTTTTTCCATGTCCCTTAATTTTATTGCCATCATCCTTGCCATCACGGGTATTTTAAACCCTGTGGTCGGAGCTCTGGTCCACAACGCCGGTTCCGTACTGGTGATCGTGAATTCAGCGTTGTTATTAAAATGGAAGATAAAAAACTGATATTATACAGAATCGCCGCGCAGAAAACATCTGCGCGGCAGTTTTTCTCTATTTTATTATTCTCACGCCCGCTCGCCGCCGCTCTTACTGTTCATATCATGCCTGCTCCTCAGCGTTCTTGCTGTTCATAATGAGCATCTGCAGACGGTTCTCAATATTGGCAAAGCTCACATCCGGATCATAGTCCAGAGGGAGAATCTGGGCGTCCGGATACATTTCTTTTAATTTCTTTGAAATCCCCCGTCCCACCACATGGTTCGGCAGGCAGCCAAACGGCTGCAGGATCACAAAGGCACGGCATCCATGTTTGGCATGATGGATGATCTCGCCCGGAATGAGCACGCCTTCCCCGGCATCAAAGGTATGGTGGATGATGGAGTCGCTGTCCTTCACCATATCCTGCATCCGGCAGGCTGGCGTATACAGCGGATGCTCCTTCGCAATGGCGTCAGTCATATCATGGGCCAGATTAAATACATGGTCTGCGATATACAGCCACGCCCGTTTGCCCAACGGCACATCCAGCTTATATTCCTGTACCTGGGCATCCTGATAGAAATATGTCTTCCGGATAACGTCCGTCATACGTGCCTCGATAATCTCAAACCCGTTCCGTTCCAGATAATCTTCGATATCGTGGTTGGCCCCCGGATGGAAATTCAGCAAATATTCACCCACAATGAGCACCTGTTTTCTTGGATGCGACCGGTCGTACGGTATCTCTTTCATGATGGCGACAGCCTTTTTAAAGCCTTTTTTCGCACCGCGGATCCCGTGATTCTGGAGACCGTAAACCACCTCGTCCATGGCTTTCTCGAAAGCTTCGTTGGCGCTGCCCTTCACCAGCTCGTAAGGACGGATCTTCCGCAAAAGCTCTTCCAGCACATCAATCATCGGCAGTGCGAAGGCAATCCGCATGGCGGAGAGAAGATTCATCTTAAAGCCCGGATGCATGTTGTGGTAATCCACATCATCATTGGTGATGATCGGCACGTCGGCAAAACCTGCATCATCAAGAGCTTTTCGAAGCAGAGCGCTGTAATGGGTCAGACGGCAGTCTCCGATGTATTTTCCCATGCCGATGGCCACTTCTTTGTCATCGTACTTTCCGCTTTTTAAAGCCGACAGCGCCTCCCCGATGACGATCTGTGCCGGGAAACAGATGTCGTTATGCACATACATCTTTCCAAAACGGATGGCGTCCTCTCTTCCAATGGCGAGAGGTACCGCCCGGATCCCCTGACCGACCAGGGCTGCCGACATGATACGGCTGAATGCATGTGAGGTATTTGGCACCAGCACGATCTTCTCCTTCCGGTTCTTTTTTGTAAACTTTACCGGATACGGATCTGTCATCGGATGTGTTTCCAAATGTTTTTTTCGCTCATGGCGCATGGATACCGTCTCCACGAAGGAGCGGACACGGATACGCAGCGGTCCCTGAATATCACTCTCGTCCAATTTGAGGATCAGCGGCGTCTTCCCGGAGATTTCTTTCATCAGGCGGATGATCTCATCGGACAGATAAGCGTCATGGCCACAGCCGAAACTTACGATCTGCACATATTCCAGATGATCATTCTGCGCCGCCAAAACCGCTGTGGACAGCATCCTCGCATGGAAATTGTTGACCACATCCAGACGACTCATGGAAAGATCCACCTGGGAAGCCTCCTCCAGAGAATCCGCCGTCAGTACCGGAATGCCGAGGCTGGTGAACATCTCCGGCAGATCATGATTGACCAGGGCGTCATTCTGATACGGACGGGAAGCAAGCACAACGGCGTAAGTACCCTTTCGCCGAAGCTCCTCACAGACATTTTTTCCGGCCTGCTGCAGCTCGTTCTTAAACGCCTCCTGAGCGGCATCCGCCTGGGCGATGGCATGTTTTACGACCTCTTCATCCAGCTGGAAGGTCTCTTCCATGTAACGGGTCAGCTGACGGTCACGGTCCGCCGGCGTATACCAATGAAACAGCGGTGCGTCAAAAGGAATTCCCCAGCGTTTTTCCGGATTGTCCGAATTGCGGATGACAATGGGATATCCTTTTACGATGGCACACATGGACTGGCTGGTCTCCTCCGTGTTCTCGGAAGAGACTGTGGTGATGGACGGCATGAAAATCCGGTCCACCCCGCTTTTGGCCAGCGCCCGGATATGTCCGTGAACCAGCTTTGCCGGGAAACATACCGTATCCGAAGTGACCGCGGAAAGCCCGTCCTCATAAATCTTTCTCGTGCTGTCCGGCGATACCTTAATGGAGAAACCAAGGGCCCGCCAGAAGGTGCGCCAGAAAGGCATAGTCTCCCAGTAAAACAGTACTTTCGGCAGACCGATGGTCACATTTTTGGGTTCTTCCAGCACCTCATACAGGTAATCCTTCATCAGAAGCTTCTCTCTCAGCTCAAACAGATTCGGCACCCGTTCCTTTTCTTTCTGTTTTTCCTGCAGCATCCGGCGGACATTTCCGTCCTTCGGATCGCCGAGGATCTCTCCCCGCTCACAGCGGTTGTTGGTGATCCACGAATTACCGTTAGAAAAACAGATGATCGTACGTTTACAGTGGTTGCCGCAGAACGGACACGGGGAATTGGACTCCTGCGTATATGTAAAATCATCCAGCAGACCAAGCCCCATAAAAGTTCTCCGGCCGCTGCCCGCCCGGAATCTCTCCTTTGTCAGAAGAGCGGTTCCGATAGCGCCCATAATGCCCGGATACGGCGCGCGGACCACTTCTCTGCCGATATACTGTTCCATGGCACGAAGCACAGCGTCATTGAGGAAGGTACCGCCCTGCACCACGATCTTGTCTCCGAGACTCTTTACGTTTTCGATGCGGATCACCTTTGTAAATACATTTTCTATGATGGAACGGCAAAGTCCGGCCATGATATCCGCCGGCTGCTTGCCGTTTCTCTGTTCTGTGATAATGCTGCTGTTCATAAACACTGTACAGCGGCTTCCGAGAACCGCCGGATTCTTTGAGGAAAAGGCGGCACCGGCAATCTCTTTTACCGGGATATGCAGGGAAGACGCAAAATTCTCCAGAAAAGAACCGCAGCCGGAAGAACAGGCCTCATTGACCACGATATTGGTGATGATGCCGTTATCCAGCCAGATGGCCTTCATATCCTGTCCGCCGATATCCAGAATAAAGGAAGCATCTGACACATACTTCTCCGCCGCCCGGGCGTGGGCCACAGTCTCCACCACATGGCATTCCAGATTGAAGGCCTTGGTAAACAGAAACTCTCCGTATCCGGTGGCGCCGGCAGCGATGATGTCCAGCTTTACCCCCGCCTTCCGGTAGCGTTCCCGCATGGCAATCAGCGCATTCTTAGCCACCAGCAGCGGATCTCCCTCGTTAGCGGCATAGAAAGAATCCAGAATATTCTCCTCTTCATCCATGAGCACAAACTTTGTGGTGGTGCTTCCGGAATCAATGCCCAGATAAGCGTGTATGGTTTCTCCCGGATGGAGCTGCGCCGGTCTGGTCTCCGGCAGTTTATGACGTTCCTCAAATTGCCGGCGTTCTTCCGGAGAATTAAAAAACGGGACTCCCGATGCTTCCTGTCCCGGAAGATCCCCGCCCCGGTGTTCATCCAGCGTCCGCATCAGCTCATCTGCTGTAAAACACTGCTTGTTATCAGCAAACATGCTGTCAAGCGACAGCGCCGCACCGTAAGCAATGATGATTTCCGGGCGCTCCGGATGGATAATATCTTCCTCAGAAAGCTGTAATCTCTCGGCAAACACCTTCACCAGCATCGGATGAAAGGTCAGTGGTCCTCCCTCAAATGCCACGGGCTTCTCGATATCCAGTCCCTGGGCAAGGCCGCCGATGGTCTGTTTGGCAATGGCATGGAAAGAGGAAAGCGCCAGATCCGACTTGGCCACTCCCTGATTCAGGAGCGGCTGAATGTCAGTCTTTGCATACACGCCGCAGCGTCCGGATATATCATAGACACAGCTTCCCTGCTCCGCAAGCGCGTTAAACTCCTCCACCGGAACTTTCAGTATGGAGGCAATCTCATCGATAAAAGCGCCGGTTCCGCCGGCACAGCTGCCGTTCATCCGCATATCAGATACATTCAGCGAACCGTCAGTCTCATCCCGGTGAAAGAAAATAATCTTCGCATCCTGTCCGCCCAGCTCAATGGCCGTGCGCACATGAGGGTAATTCTTCCTGAGCGCAATGGAATTGGCCACCACTTCCTGAATAAAAGGCACCTGCAGCACTTCCGCGATGGGTTTTGCCCCGGAACCGGTCAGAATCAGCCGAAGCGGTGTATCCGCAAAAGCCTCTCTGAACCGCTTCAATGCCTGATAGACACTCTCCAGCTGCTTGGCGTTATGGCGCCGGTAATCAGAATATATGATCTCTTTCTCTGCCGCATCAATGGCAGCAATCTTTGTGGTTGTTGACCCGATATCTATGCCAACAAGAAGGGGATGATTTTGTTTGTTTTCTCCTGCTGTCATGTTTCACCTCAATATCCTGTGTATTTTTTACGGAGCAGACGTTTTCGTCTCCGGTATTCTGCCGGAACAGACCTGCTCCTCGTTTTACCTGATGTCTTCGCGTAAATAAGGGGGCTGTATACATTGACGTCAGTCAATTGTAAACAGCCCCAATTTGTTCTAGTGACACTATAACATCTAAAGTTAGTCCCGTCAACCGGTGACTTTTATTTTTTTTAATATTCACCGGTTTCCCTGCGTCGTCAACAGAAAAATTTCACATATTTATACAAAAATTTTTTTATTCCCCACTGACGGGCGGACACGCTGTCTCTTACTTTCCGGCAGAAATCCCGCACAAAGGCTTCATCGTCCGGACTCGCTTCCCTGTTGCCAAACGCTTCCCGGCGGACCACATCGACCACTCTTATGATATCTTCCGGAGATTCTTCCGGAAATACATCCGAAAATCTTTTTGCAAAACCCTCTTCACTGCCGTCATATTCCGGAAGCTCACCGGCATAATGCAGCGCCTCCAGCATCCGGCCGAAAGCCTGCCGTACATTCATCCTCCGGTCTGCCGCTTTCTGCATTTCCCGGTACACATAATAGAAGGCTCCGGCAAGCAGCGCAAACAAAAGCAGAAGGATTCCTGGCGACACTTCCTGCACCCCACTGGGTGCCGATGGGGAAGGATCTGCTGGTTCCACGGCAGTCTCCGCAGGTTCTTCCGTATTGTCTTCTTGCTGCGGCACATCTTCCAGCAGACTGTCGGGATTCCATTGCTGCTTCCCGGCTATCTCCTCCAGTGCCGGGATATCCATCCCCGCTTCATAACCGGCATAGTTATTGCCGGACGGCGTCACTTCCACCGGCGTCCAGCCCAGATCTTCGATAAAAATCTCCGGCCAGGCATGGGCAGAAACATCGGTCACCTCAGCTATATAGCCGCCCGCTATCTCGATAAAGGCAGAGGGATCCACCGCGTATCCGGTCACATATCGGGCCGGGATCCCGTACAGCCGGTACATGAGCACGGCAGCCGACGCAAAATGCTGACAATATCCTTCCTGGTTCTCAAAAAGAAAGTATTCCACCGGATCTGCATGCAGCGGCGTGACGCCCGGCGTCGTGGAATAGGACGCCATATGCTGAAGGGTATCGATAATAAACGCCGTGATATGTTCCAGATCACTCTGGGGATTGGCTTCGCAGAGTTTCACCAGCCGCGGAATCTCTTCCCGGGGAACTCTCGTGTACGTTTCCTGTGCTTCCTTCTGATATGCCTCCTGAATATCACGATACCAGGAAGCGCCGGATTCCATGGAAGGATCCATGTGGTCCCAGTCAATGGACATTTCTCCCTGCTCGTAATACCGGAACATAGATCCAAAACGTCCCCGGCGGCTCTGAATACCATAATAAGGGGCATATTCTGTCGATTGTCCGCGAGTTGTTTCCATATTCCGGATGACAAGCGTATGCTCTCGCAGTGTGAAACCACGGTCGGTATTCTGATTCATCTGATAATATAAATTAGAAAACATGCTGCCAATACTGTCCTCCCAGTACCGCCAGTGCAGCGTATTTTCATTCATCCGTAAAAAAATTTCATCATCCATGGCAGGCTCCCACTGCCCATTCCCATAGTCTCCGCCATGAAATCCCTGAAGATACAGGGTCTCCGCCGGCAGATCGCTGACCCTGACTTCCAGCTGGTCCACATTTCCCGGATAAAGATTGCCCCGGTTAATATTTCCTCCATCGGGCTGATTGTTCCAGCCGCTGACACGTTTGACGGTCTGCTGCACCATTCCTTCTGCCTGATAGGCCGTTTCGTAAAACCACTGGGGATTTCGTTCCACCACAAAAAGAGAGCCGCCAAAGATGACGGCAGCCATGGCCATCATGAGAACGCCGATCTTCATGGCGGAAAATACGTTTCTTCTCTCCCTCTTTCTCTTCCGGCTGCTCTTTTTTATGAGCGTATGCACCGTCCAGAAAGTGATCTGAAAGATTCCGATGCAGAGCACCGCACCGTTTCCAGGCACGATTCCAAACAAGGGAGCCGCCAGTAAAAGCGCGCTCATGAGAAGATAAATCAGCCAGTGAGCATGAAAAATAAATTCCCACAAAAACAAAATATAGGCCACGATCCACAAAAGAAACAGCACTCCTGCTGTCACATCACTTTCTCCGGCTTCCGCAAAACCGGCCAGCTGAAGAATGGCCGCGGCAATTTCCCGCGCAATCTGAAAATGAAAGAACAGATACAGCTCCGCCAGGGCGGGAATACCGAGAAGACCGGCCAACAGCAGAAGCCGCCGGTATTTTCCCTGTCTTTCATTCAGATACCAGAGCACAATGCCCGGCAGCGGCGCCAGCAGAAAAACTGCCGGCCGGTTCCAGCGCATCTGCGGTACTGCGGACAGCAAAAGAGCAACGCCGTAAATACCACATAATAAAAACAACAGAGAAAAAAGAGCAGATTTTCCCTCCCCTCTCTCTTTCCATCCGAAAAATATCACCGGTTCCACCTCCCGAACATTACAACACCGTTACATCAAACGTATCCAGTTCTTTTTCAAAATGATCTGCCGTAAACTGACAAATCTCTTTTCCAAAGAAAGTCAGACGCAGTCCGCCGTCCAAACAAAGACCCGGTCCAGGAACAGACGGCATGGCTGCCGCTTCTTCTTCCTCCCGATAAAGAAAGATCAGAAACTCGTCACAATCCTGTTCTCTCCATAAGGTCCGGACTGCGACAGAGCCATCTTTTTTCTCAAAAAATACTTTGACCCCGCGGCCTCTGTCCAGAATTCCCAGAAGGAGGGCCGACAACACCTCATAAAATGCATCTTTTTCCACGGCCGTTTTGTTCTTCCAGCTGCCGGGACAGACGGAAAGAGCAAAGGACTCCTCTTCTGACTGATAATATTCCTTTATCAATAGCTTATCCAGCCGCGCGCTCTGTTTCCAGTGAATAAACCGATACGGCTCTCCCCGGACATGTTCCCGGAGCTGTCGGATTTCATCCATATTTGCACCGGGTCTGCCATGATCATCCTGACCGGAAAGCTGCATTTCCTGCCAGGGATCCGACGCCAGAAAAAGGCGCAGATGCCGCTTTGCGGGCAGCACGGCAATTTTCAGCTCTTCCTGTTGTTTCTTCTTTCTGCGAAACAAGGTCAGATAATCATACACATAGAGTTTTTCCATTTTAAAAAGAAGCAGGCCGCAGTGCGGTTTTTCTATGGGAAATGTTATCTTCCGACTGATTCGTTTTCCCGAACCTGCAAGCAGCGAAATGCTCGTCTTCTTCTTCATATCCGGATCACAGATCCTAAGCCGCAGGCGGACGACTCCTGCCGGAAAAATCCCCCGGTTTTCCACTAAAATATTTCCGAAAGGTTCTTCCCCTTTCCGGCAGACAAGCATCTCCCTCTCAAATCCTGCTCGGATGCAGTATTTCAAATAAAAAGACAGCAGCCACATGCTTACAAAAAGTACAAGTTCTGTGAGCGTCAGAGCCATGAGCGGAACCGACCGGTACATGGCGGAAAGATACCAAGTGATACTGGTCACAATGAGATAAATAATCTTTTTCATCGCCGCATCCCCATGGATGGGCGCCTGATCTGTCCGAGAATCTCCCGGATAACCGCTTCCCTTTTCTGTCCGTTCATCCGAGCCGTGCCGGCCAGTGAAACTCTGTGCCGGATGCAGTATGGGAACTGTTCTTCCACATCAGAAGGAAGTACATAATCCCGGCCGTTCATCCACGCCGCTGCCCGGGCCATGCGTACCAGCGCGATGGAGGCCCGTGGACTGCCGCCGCAGTAAAGATCCGGATGTTCTCTGGTGGCCCGGACCAGCCGGACAATATACTCTCCCACAGTTTCTTTGAGATAAACCCGGTCCACATCTTCCTGCATCTTTTGCAACGTTCCAGCATCAAACACCGGCTGGATCTCTTCCACCCGGCTTTGCTCCCGGACTCCCATCACCATGGCAAGCTCACTGTCAAAATCCGGATATCCCACCGAAAGGCTGACCATAAACCGGTCCACCTGCGCCTCCGGCAGCAGCTGTGTTCCGGCGCTGCCCTGGGGATTCTGCGTGGCTATGACAAGAAAAGGTTCCGGTACCGCTCTGGTGACGCCTTCCACCGTCACTTTCCGCTCCTCCATTACTTCCAGAAGGGCCGACTGGGTTTTTGGCGAAGTCCGGTTGATCTCGTCGGCCAGAAGCAGATTACAAAATACGCTTCCTTCCTGATAGACAAATCGTTCTTCCTCCCGGCGGTAAATGGAAAATCCCGTCAGATCCGATGGCAGAACATCGGGTGTAAACTGTATTCTTTTATAGTCAAGCTGCATTGCTCTTGAAAAAGCCAGAGCCAGCGTCGTCTTTCCCACTCCCGGAATGTCTTCCAGAAGAACATGCCCGTTCGCCAGAAAGGCAAGCATGATTTCACAGATTTCTTTTTCTTTTCCCAAAATAACCTGGCCGACCTGTTTTGTCACAGCCTTAGCCAGATCAAGCCGTTGTTCCAAATAGGTTCCTCCTTTTTATGATCTGTTGATTCTCCTTTTCTGCAACAGTATTGTAATATAGTAAGCGATACATGTCCACAATCCCATCATAGCGATGTATTCTGCAAACAATAAAAACAGGGGCTGCTCAAAATCAAAAAATACAAACTGGCTGCGCAGAAACAGATAATCCGCGATATGCTGGTGCACAAAACCATAGATTCCATACACAGAAACAGCCGCCGCCAGAAGGCGAAGTACGATCCTTCGGGACCTCGGGGACTGTTCTCTTCCGTTTGCCCCCAGAAACTTCCGGATCATTCCCATGACCATCCCCCAGTGCATGCCCAGATGAACGCTCATGAGGATAAACCCCCAGTAAGAAGCCAGCATATGAACCACCCTTGCAAGCGCCATCCCCCCCTGCAGAGGAAGAAATGCAAAGACAACTCTTGACATGACAATTCCGCTGACCATCAGGGCGGCCATGGAAACGAGCAAAAGAATATTTATCAGAATCTGCATAATCCGATATGGCGTATACCTGCCTCTTTGCAGACCGCCGTACCACCGGCGGTTTAAAATGTGATGCACAATGAACAGAAGGAACATGGCGGTTCCCACCCACTCATGAAGTGTTTCTCCCACCAGCATATATCCCATCTGACAAAGAAGCATCACCGTCATTATAAGATCAATCATCATTTTTCCCTTTTGTTTCATGAGTAGTTCTCCTCTCTGTCGGAATACCCTTCCGGATATCCTGCTATCTCTATCCGCTTTCTTGCCCTTTCCTGTCATTTTTTTATTGTATAATCAATGACTGCTGTCTGATTTCCTATGAAATAAAAAACAGGTGTTTTCTGCCATTCTTTCGCAGGAAACACCTTTATTATAAAAAAAACTTTATTTTGTGTCTAATACTTGTATTAAATGCTTAAAAATGCACAAAATGCATAATAAGCCGCAGAAATACCCTCTCTGGTTCGTTGCTTTGTAATCTTTTACCATCTTTACCAAAAATAGTTATGGAATCAACCACACAGGCTGATGCCATAACCATTTTCAATGTTCCTGTCTGCCCTGGCTCAAGCCGTTTCATCAAAAGCGATGATCGTCACGTAATGCTTGTCCTTTGCCAATAAGGCCTGATCAATCTTTTCTTTCAGTTCTTTATGTTTCTGGCGCATGGAATACGGCACCGCCAGATCAAACATAAGCTTCGTCTGTTTGGAGCTTCGCACCACCCGGAAATCATGCATGGAAAGCTGCGGATCCAGATCCTTTATGATCTCTTCCACGATTCCCTTCATCTCATTCCATTCGGCGTCATCCAGAACCACCGGATCATAATGGATGACCAGATGAACATTCATCTGTTCCAGAGCGTCTCTCTCGATATCGTCAATAATGTCATGACACACAAGCGGATCCTCCTCCGCGCTGAGCTCCGCATGGAGGGTGGCAAAGCACTGGCCCGGACCATAGTCATGAACCAACAGATCGTGAATTCCGAGAATCTTCTCATGGGACAATACCAGATTCGTAATCTTCTCCACAAGCCCCGGGTCCGCCTGTTTGCCAAGGAGAGGAGAAATGGTCTCCCGGGCAATGTCCACGCCGGAGTATAAGATAAAAATCGCCACGGCCAGACCAACGATACCGTCTATATTTATATCGAAGAAATATCCCACCGCGCAGCCGAGCAGTACCGCTGATGAAGTGATAACGTCATTGCGGCTGTCCACGGAAGTGGCTTCCAGAGTGGTGGAACGGATTCTTTTCCCCAGAGAGCGGAAAAAACCTGCCATCCATAACTTCACACCGATGGAAAGCAGCAGTACCACGAAAGTGGCGATGGAAAACTCCACGGCCTCCGGATGAATGATCTTCTGCAGAGAAGATTTAGCCAGATCAAAACCGATGATCAAAATCAATGCCGCTACCACCAGCCCGGACAGATATTCATACCGGGCGTGGCCGTATGGATGCTCTTCGTCCGCCGGCTGCTGTGCCATCTTAAATCCCAGAAGCGTCACCACAGAAGACGACGCATCCGACAAGTTGTTGACAGCATCAGCGATGATAGAAACAGAGTTGGCCAGCCAGCCCACCATGAGCTTCCCGAAAAACAAAAGCAGATTGCACACGATTCCGGTGCCGCCCGCCAGCTTGCCGATGGCAGAATGCACGGCGGCCGACTCTTCATTTTCATAATCTTTTACAAACAGTTTCAGCAAAAATTGAGTCATAATAATCATCCCCGTCTTTTTATTCCTGATTCTTTTCTTTATACTAAAAGCCGGAGAAAATGTCAATAGTTTACCAGCCTTTCTTCCTTGCTGTCTTTCCTGCTGTTTTTCTCTTACTGCTTTCCGTTTCCTTTTCGGGTATCCTTCTTCGGCGGGCGAAAACTGCCAGAATCAATATAGCCAGCAAAAAGCAGATGCCCAATACAAGGGCCGCTGGCGCTGCCTGATATGTGAAATCCCCCAGATCATAACCGCTGCCACAGAGAGGATCTGTGAGAATCATTGCGGCTTTGACCGGGTACCAGTTCATGATCCGTCCCTCGAAGGTACCCAGATAGCCGTACACAAAGGCGATGGCCGCGCCGAACACGCTGCTTTTCAGCAAAAATGTGTTGAGAACGATCAGCGGAAGTACCGAAATATAAATCAATACATTTGACAGAAGAATCTGTCCGGCGGCCGCGGCCACTGTCAGCACCGTCATATCCGGCAGACCCAGAAATCCATTGACGATTACGGCAAAAAACACATTGCAGATACTGAACATGACCGTCAGAAACAGCAGGAACACCAGTTTGCCAGCCAGCAGACTGTCATAGGAAACCGGAACCGTCAAAACGGACTTCAACGTATCATCTGTATTCTCGCGGGAAATCACAAAGACTGCCATCAGAGTAATGATCACCGGAAAGAAATACGTTCCGTTGGTAATGATGATCTCATGAATATAATAAGAAAAATCCCATCCCACGGAGGTATTGGCCGTCGAGTAAAAAAAGCTCATGAGCACAGAGAGAACCATCATGGCAACCCCCGCCTTGATCACCGAATACCGTTTCATTTTCCAGAATTCTGTTACAATGCACTCTCTCATCTCGTCCACCTCCTGTAAAAACGAAAAATTAACCACAGACTCACTGCCAGGGTGATTCCCAATATAAGCGCCGCCTCCGGATTAGACGGCACCAGATCATAGGCTTCCGGCGCCAGATTCCGCTGGGGCATCTGCCGTATCATCACGCCGCTGCTCCAGTTGAGCATGCACAGCACCGGGAAATAGTTAATAATTTTTATCAGGGACTCATTCATGGATACCACCACCAGAGCTGCCCAGGACAATACCGAATAGAAAAAGGACAGCAGCATGGAAATCAGATAGGTCTTATTAAAGTACACGATGAAAACGACCACCGGAAGGGTGGCTATGGTAATACCGACGCTGAACATGCAGGCAAAGCCAAACTTGAATACCAGTCCGTATACTGTTCCGGCGTCGAAAATCCAGGTAAAAATCACGGTAAAACATACATTTGCCAGGGTGTAGATAAGACTGTAGATCAAAAGCACCAGCAGTTTTGTCACCACCAGTTTCGTGGCAGCGACCGGAATGGCCCGGATATTTTTAAAAGTATCGTTATCCCTCTCCTGAAAAAACAACAGCGACGCCAGAACGCCCAGCAGACAGGGTTCCAGCAGCACAAGACCATAGGACAACATCAGGGTATAAGAATAATCAAACCGTCCCTGCAGATAAGAGAGACTGCCGTCGCCGTTCATCCCGGACCTGGTGACGAACACCACCAGCAGCGGAAACAGCAAGGCCAGCGCAACCACCGCCGGAAGGATTTTTCTTCTTTTCAGTTTCAGAAATTCACATGCAATCAATTCAGGCAATCCCCTCACCCCCTGTCACCTTCTTAAAATAGTCTTCCAGGGTATCCTCGCAGATCTTCGCGCAGGAAACAGAGAAATCATTCTGGATCAGAACCGGAAGGATATCCTGGATCTGCACCTGCATCTTATAAATGCACAGGCCCTTCCCGCCGTCCGTCTCACAGTCCGCGCCCGAGAGCGCAAATTTCTCTGCCAGCAGCTTCGCCGCCCGCTCCGGCTCCGACACTTCCAGGTAAATGTACCGGCGGTTCTTCTGCTCCAGTTCATGAAGGCTCTCCTCCTCCAGCAGTCTCCCGTGATCGATGATTCCGATATCGTCCGCCAGCAGGGCAATCTCCGATAATATATGACTGGAAATCATGATAGTCTTCCCCCTTTTATCACAGAGCTCCCGGATAAACCGCCGCACCTCCGCAATGCCGATGGGGTCCAGACCGTTGATGGGCTCGTCAAGGATCAACAGGTCCGGGTCATGCATGACAGTCAGAGCGATTGCAAGCCTCTGTTTCATCCCCAGAGAATACTGAGAAAACAGCTTCTTATCTTTATAAGGAAGATTCACGAGAGCGAGCGCCTCCGGAATGGCTTCTGGATTTTTGATCCGCCGCAACTTTGCGAAAATCCTTAAATTCTCCGTTCCGGTGAGGTTGGGATAAAATCCCGGCGACTCAATAAGACTGCCCACATGGGGAAGAATCCTCCTCTCATTGCCATGGAGCGGTTTCCCGAATATCTGTATCTGCCCCGCCGTGGGCTCCGTCAATCCCAGCAGCATCCGCATGATAGTGGTCTTTCCCGCTCCGTTCCTCCCGAGAAGCCCGTAAATCCGCCCGGGTCTTACGTGCAGGGACGCCTCGAAAACTCCGGCCTGCTCCCCGTATTTTTTGGTGAGGTTGTTGGTTTCTATCATATACTGACTCATGGCACTGCCTCCTTTTCGTGAATACATTCTTTTTGTCATAAGAATTCTTTTTGCATTATGAATTTGCTTTGTTCGTAAATTCTCTCTGCTTCTGAAAAAAGAATAGCATGCGCCCCTTAAAAGAGAGATAAGGCAGCCTTAATTTATCCTTAAATGTATATACGGTTTCATTCTCTTTTCCCCTTGCTCCTTCAAAGATATTCTTGTTATATCATACCGACGCGCAATGAAACACAGAGATAATCCAAAAAGTATCAATCTATTAAAATTCAGTGCAATACAATATTTTGAAGAATATCTATAAAAATCCGTCCCTGCTTGGGAAGGAAAAAGAATTCTCTATTTGAATAAAAATAATCTCTGACTAGAAAGAAAAAAAGCACGAGAATGAATAGCCAAATCGTTCATTCTCGTGCTCTTTTCTTTCCAAATGTCCGGATATCAGCCTTTCAGCTTAGCCGCAAAATCAGCCATGGCTTCGGATATTTTGATCTGCTGCGGACAGACTTTCTCGCAGCTTCTGCATCCGATGCAGGCGGACGGCTGTTTGTCTTCCGGAACTGCCGCAAGTGCCATCGGCGCAATGAAGCCGCCTCCGGTAAACTTATGCTCATTGTAAAGTTCCAAAAGGCGCGGGATATCCAGTCCTTTCGGACAATGGCTGACGCAATAATGGCAGGCAGTACACAGCAGTGTACCGTTTAACATGCCGTCGGCCAGGGCCAGAAGGCTCTTCATCTCTTCATCGTTTAAAGGTTTATCGGTCTCAAAGGTTGCGATATTGGCCTTCATCTGCTCTGCGTTGGACATACCGGACAATACCATAGTTACCTCCGGAATCGACTGAAGGAAACGGAACGCCCATGCCGGCACTTCCTCGTCCGGACGCATGGATTTCAGTATGCTGGTCTCTTTCTCCGGCAGAGAAGCCAGTTTACCGCCGCGCAGCGGTTCCATTACCCAGACCGGGATGTTATGTTCTTTTAACAGCTCTACTTTTGCCTTGGCGTTCTGGAAAGACCAGTCCACGTAGTTCAACTGAATCTGGCAGAACTCCATGTGATCGCCGTAGGCGTCCAGGAAACGTTTCATCACGTCATAACTTCCGTGAGCAGAGAATCCCAGATGTTTGATCCGCCCGTTTTTCTTCTGCTCCATGAGATAATCAAAGATACCGTATTTCTCATCCAGGTACGCGTCGATATTCATCTCGCATACATTGTGGAACAGATAGAAATCAAAATATTCCACCTGACATTTTTCCAGCTGTTTTTCAAAAATTTCTTTTACCTTCGGCATGTTGGAGAGATCGTATCCCGGAAATTTAGTGGCGAGATAAAATTTGTCTCTCGGATATTTGCTGAGGGCCCTGCCCATCACCAGCTCAGAATTGCCGTTGTGATAGCCCCACGCTGTATCGTAATAATTGATGCCGTGCTCCATGGCATAAGCGACCATCTCCCCGGCGGCAGCCTCGTCGATTTTCGCATCGTCGCCGTCAATGACCGGAAGACGCATGGCGCCCATACCCAGTGCCGATAACTTCAGGTCCTGAAAATCCTTATATACCATTTTTCATCCTCCTGACTTTTTTGAAACTTTTATCTCTTCATAGGCAATTACATTTATCTTCTTTATTATAAAACGCATCAAAATAAGTTGCAAATGCCTGAAATGTATGCTCTGCTATGCCTGAAAGGTTTGGAATGAAAAAATCTTCACGTCATATCCTTTTAAGAGAACTTCTCCTTCCGGATACGTCTCTCCGGAAATCAGATCCACACCGGAAAACGGAAGCTTTATTTTTGTATCGGCAGCATTGTGATTGAGCACGAAAAACAGCGTTTCTTTTTCATTCTGACGGCTCGTGACCTCCACGCCTTCCGGCGTTTCCAGTACCGGACGGATGTGACATTTCGCACAGATATCTCCAAGGAAATCCCGGTAAAACTCCTCATTGGAGGAAGCCGCCACAAAGCAGGCGTATCCTTTTCCCATCCGGTTTCGGGTGATAACCGGCATTCCCGCATAAAAATCAGACAGATAACCTGTCTCATCCATCTGTTCCGCCCCTTCCGGATGAAGCAGATCACAGAGGATCCTGGCCGGATAGGTTTTTCCACGATAACGAAATGCATTTTCCTGATCAGGCGGCAGCGCATCCTCCTCTTCCACCCAGATGCCAAGAATATCCCGGAGTTTGCCCGGGTAACCTCCCGGCACGATCAAATCATTTTCCTGCACCATTCCGCTGAAAAATGTGGTGACAAAGGTTCCTCCCCGCTGGACGAAGCTTCGGATATTCTCATCGTCCTCTCCCTTTACCATATACCAGACCGGGGCAATGACCAGAGAATAGGCGTCAAGGCTCTGTTCCGGGCTGACGATATCGATGTTATAGTTCCTGTTTCGGAGAGCCATGTAATACTTTCCAAACTCTTCCAGATATTTAAGCTCTCTGGTCGGACCGGCCGAGTATTCCATTCCCCACCAGTTATCCCAGTCAAAGATCATGGCAATCTCCGAACGGGTGCGCATGCCAAGGGTGCGGCTGCCCAGACGACAAAGTTCCTGTCCCAGAGCGGAAACTTCCCGGAACACACGGGTATCTGCCGTCCCGGCGTGTTCAATGACCGCCCCATGGAACTTCTCACAGGCGCCGGCGCTTTTCCTCATCTGGAAAAACATAACCGTGTCTGCTCCGTGGGCCACCGCCTGATAGCTCAGCAGACGCATCACGCCCGGCCGCTTCAGCGAATTATACGGAAGCCAGTTGGAGACCGTTGGCGTCTGTTCCATCAGTGCAAAGGACTGTCCGCCCTTAAGGCCGCGCATCAGGTCATGAGCCATGGAAGTTCTTGCATAAGGCTCGCCGTTATCCGGGTAGCAGTCCCAGGAAATAAAATCCATTTCCGGCGCCCATTTAAAGTAATCCAGCGGTTTATAAAAATCCATCAGATTGGTGGTGATCTCCGCATCGGGGATCACTTTCTTTATGGCCTGATACTCCAGACGGTAACATTCCAGCATAGAATCCGACATAAACCTCCGGTAGTCCAGAGAAATCGGCTGAAAATATGTCCGTTCCGGCTCAAAATACTCGGATCGCATATCCGGCGCCACGATCTCTTCCCAATCATAGAAAGTATGTCCCCAGAAAGCCGTATTCCAGCTCCGGTTCAGGCACTCCAGTGTATGGTATTTCTTTTGCAGCCACAGCCGGAAATTCTTCTCACAGTTTTCACAGTAACATTCCCCGCTGTATTCATTGAAATGTGCCACGCCACGATATTATCATAATCTTTATAGCGCTCCGCCAGCTTTCCGGCCAGGATCCGGGAATATTTCCGGTATGTCGGACTGTTGGGACAGGAATTCGCCCTTCCCCCGAACTTTCTTTTCCGGCCCTCAAAATCAACCCGGAGAATATCCGGATATTTTCTTGCCATCCAGGCCGGATGCACCGCGGTGGAAGTGGCCATGCAGACTTTCAGTCCGTTCTCCCGAACCATCTCCATGATCCGGTCCAGCTGTTCAAAATGATATTCTTCTTCTGATCTCTGCAGCAGCGCCCAGGAAAATACATTCAGTGTCACAATATCAATATACGCTTTCTGAAACAAAGCCATATCCTCTTTCCATACTTCTTCCGGCCACTGCTCCGGGTTATAATCTCCCCCGTATAGGATCTTATCCGCCTTTCCCTCAAACATACGATTTCTCCTTCTGAATCCGGTCTGCCTCCGTAATCTCCCGGATGACCCGGCATGGGTTTCCCATGGCAAGGACGTTGGCAGGAATATCTTTGGTCACTACGCTCTTGGCTCCGATGACGCTGCCTTCCCCGATGGTCACGCCAGGAAGAATAGTGACATTGGCTCCGATCCAGACATTGTCTCCCACGGTGATCGGCTTTGCGATCTCCAGTCCCTGATTCCGCTCTTCGGCCACCAGCGGATGAATGGCAGTGTACATACCGCAGTACGGCCCGATAAAACAATACTTTCCGATGGTGATCGGCGCACAGTCCATGAAATACGCATAATGATTGACAAAAGTATTGTCGCCGATACGGCAGTTGTAACCGTAATCTACGTTGAAAGGTGCCAGGACAGCGCTGTCTCTGCCATGCTGTGCCAACAGTTCCTCTAAGATTTTATTTTGTTTTTCGGCATCCCGGGGCGCCGTATGGTTAAAAGCAAAACAGAGATCCTCTGCCTGCATGCGTTCTTCCAGAAGTTCCGGATCATAATTGGCGTCGTACCAGAGTCCCAGATCCCTTTTTTCCCGTTCGGTCATTTTCTCTTTCCTCGTCTTTCCGTTTTTGCTTTTTATGGTAATATACCCCGGAGAAAATGTAAAGAAAATTATATGGCTGTTTTCTGCCGTGCCCATATGCTTTTTCTCCTGCCTGTCCGGAGCAGCAGCACAAACCAGACAAGACCCGTAAACGACAGCACTTTTCCCGCCGTCACTCCCGGTGCATGATAAATAATAGTTATCTCGTGCCTTCCCTCTCCCACCGAACAGCCAAGAAAAGCCGTATTGACATCTTTTGCCGCTGTCTGTTTTCCATCCACATAGATGGTAAAGTTCTTTTCATAAGGAATGGTCGTGACCAAATCCCCGGCTTTTGTCACAGTCATCTGACCGGAAATCACATTCCCCCTGGTTTTGTCCGTATTTAACCGGATCTGTGACTGATATAGTCCGTCCGGGTCTCCGACACGCTGTTCCGGCAGCTTGGCGAGAAAGGCACGGATTCCTGACAGCTGGTATGTTCCTTTTCCAAAGGTCAGCTTCGCCGAACGCTGTCCCTCTTCCAACGGAACTGCAAAAGTAAACGTTGTGTTTTCATTATAATAATAATGACTCTTTGCCGTCAGGGTATTCTTCATCTCTCCCACCCAGATGGAAAGATCCTGATCCGGATGCAGGTTTTTCACCTGAAACTGCAGAAATAGTACTTTCTGTTGTGGATTTTCACTGACTGATCTTTCTGTGGGGAGAGCAACGGAAATCTCCTCTTCCGCCTCTGCGCAGACAGCAAATCCCCCGGCAGTTCCGGAAATCCATCCGGTCCCGCTGATTCCCGCGGCAAAGTCACCGGAAATATCCTGCACGCCGCTGTCCCGGCAGATTTCTTCTTTCACATTTTCTGCGGACGATGTTTTATCATCATCCACCGCATAGTAAAGCAGCGCCAGCTGATTATACGGAAATTCCAGTTTTGCGTATTCGGAAGCTGATATCATCCGGTCTGTGCTGTAGATGACCGGAGACGCCGATGGATTTTCATAAATCTTCCATCCGCCTTTTTCTGCTGTTTTTGCGGCGCCCGGCACCGTTTCTTTGGAACAGATATACTTTACGCCCATAAATTTCTCAAAAACCGGATTGCGTGAGGACGACTGCATCAGGCAGTTCCGGAAAGGCTGTTCCAGTTGAAACGTCTTTTTGCGGAAGGTATCGTAACCCTGATGATACCCCGAGGAATACAGGGAGGAAATGTACTGATCGTTTGTCCATATACGATTAATATCCGCTTCATTTTCTTTATCGGTTCCGGACTGCTCCGCCCGGTAAAATCCCGTTTCTTTTGCCAGCGTCTCCGACAGCAGCCTGCCGATCTCCCTGTCGTTGACCGCCTTATAAAAGTCTTTATCCAGCATCCGGTCCATACTCTGATGACAGACGACTCCGAAAAATGCCAGAAAAAGGATGGAAGGTGCCAGAAGAAAAAGCGCATTTCTTTTTCTCCAGAATATACAAAAGAAGACGGCCATCAAAACGGCGTCCGCCAAAAGAAGCCAAAAACACCAGCTGGCGCCGATTTTATTTTTTTCTGTGATAATGAGAGCGCTCGTCAGCACATAGGGTAGAATAGAAGAAATAAATCTTCTGCCTGTCTCTGATGTGGTCATCCTTCCTGTCTTCGGTCCATTTTCCAGGGAATGAAGATACAGGGCGATGAGATAGCAAAGCAGAGGGAGAAACGGGATTAGCGCCTTATCCCGCATATAGAGCCCGCCGTTTAACAGCCAGGAAAAAAGCGGGATACATAAAATAAACAAACAGCTTCCCGCCAGTATCTTATCCTGCCATTTTTTGAAAAATAAAACAGATACGAGGATCGTAAAAGCCAGTGTCGTAAGGCCCAGACTGTAAGGATTATAGCAAAACTCTTTGATGCGAAACTGCGGAATCAGAAGTTCCTGCCAGGAAATGCCTGTGACGCTGTTTTCTCTCCCTGTGAGAGCAAAAATCGTCGGCACCAGAAGAATGCTGCTCATCATCACGGCAATCAGAAGACGCAGTAGAAAAGCCGCCCCCTCTTTTAAGAGGCCCGCCGCCGTCACCTGCCGCCGCATCCTGCCGCACTCCATAAGATAACGATGGATGGCGTACACTCCCAGAACAAGCATACCTCCGATGCTGAAATAAAAGCTGGTCATGATCATCAGAAAAACGCTGACGATCAAAAGCCCGCTGCTTCTTGCCCGGAAAAATGTACGAACGTTTCCTTTCTTTTTTGCCATTCGGACAGCGGAATCGCTGTTCTCATTCCGGTTCTTTCTCCCTGTTCTTCTCTCTTTAGTGAGACATACATATTTCTTCCTGAACATCTGTTGTCCGGTGCCGGAAAAATTCCAGGAAACGGCTCTCCGTGAAAAATACCGGTCCACACCAAAAAAGCCCATACACAAAAAGGGCATATAGTTGACAAACATAATCTGATTATAGGAATGAAAAATCATTGGCGCCGCCAGAAGAAACAGCACCGCAGTGCCAAAACAGATCCTCTCTCCGAACTTCTGGTTTCTGAGCCAGAGATAAACAAGGATCACGGAAACTGCCAGACAGACAAACTGTGCCCCCATAATATAATCGGACATCTTCACAAAAGGAAGCAGATAAGAAAGGAGAATGACCGGACTGTACAGCCCGTAGTAGGAAAAATGATATATATTCTGTCCTCCCCCGATATTTGCCGCAAATTCCGGAAACAGATTTCCTGTGGCATAAAACTGCCGGCGAAAATAATCCGGAAGTACGCTGTGCTGACTGATCCAGTCTACTTTTGAACCAAACGCTCCCTGCCGCAGACAAAACAGCCAGCAGAAAAAAGCGGAAAGTAACAGAAGAACCAGGGCCCGGTACCAGAATGTCCTCTTCCCGGTGCGGCTGGCAATAATATCCATCTTCGTTTTTCCTTTCTTCCATGTCTTGTCCGTCATTTTCCCATTATTCCCCTTTCACCAAAACAGTAAGCTTCTTTTCAAACCGATTTTTGTTTCATTGCAGCAGAAGCCTGCCGTTCATCTACTTTTTGATTTTTCCATTTAAAACCGTACTTTAAACGACTCTCCTTAAAATATCCCCAAAGAAAATCTTAATTTTTCTTAAGAAGAGCCCTTTTTTTCTTAAACTTCGGTATAATAGACACATCTTTTCCATGGAAGGGAGAACGTACAAACATGGAACACTCACGAATTTTAATAGTCGACGACAATCCGGAAATACGGGAAATCATTCATGTTCTTCTGGAAGGAGAAGGTTTTTTGATCGAGGAGGCGTCCGATGGAGAAACGGCGCTGAAACTGACGATGGAAATGGATTTTGATCTGATCATTCTTGATATCATGATGCCAGGGAAAAACGGCTATCAAACCTGCGTCTCCATCCGGAAAAACTGTAACGCGCCGGTGCTTTTCTTAAGCGCCCGCACGAAAGACAGCGATAAGACTCTGGGATTTTCCAGCGGCGGCGATGATTACTTGGCCAAACCTTTTTCCTACAATGAATTGATCAGCCGCAGCAAAGCCCTGATCCGCCGCTATCTGGTCTATAAGGGAAAAGACACGCCTGAACCGCCGGAAAAAGTACTCCGGTTTCATCATCTGGAGATTCACGAGGAGACAAGGGAAGTCCTGGCCGACGGCAGACCCCTGGTGCTTACGGACACAGAGTATGCCATCCTTCTTCTCTTTATCACCCACCGGCATCAGATTTTCTCCGCGGAACATTTATATGAGGCCGTGTGGAAAGAGCCCTATTATTACGGAGCCAACAATACGGTCATGGTACATATCCGGAATCTCAGGAAAAAAATTGAAAAAGATCCGAGAAATCCGGTCCTGATAAAAACAATATGGGGAAAGGGGTATCGCTGTGATTAAACGCATGAAAAACCGGCTGTGTTCACTGAAAATCCGGCAGCAATTCTTTCTTCTGCTGCTGGTCTCAGGCGTTCTTTGCTTCTCATTGTTCCAGTTTTTCTGGCAGAGCAAATGGGAAGCCGCCTATGCGGTCCGGCAGACCGGACTTCTGCCGCTGCCTTCTCTGCGGGAGGACTTTTTTCAGGAACTCTATGAAGAAGCCAGGGACTATTCCGTTCCTGACAAAGAAAATAATGCGGCGCAGCAGCAGGCATTTGCTCCTTTTTTTGATATTTGCGACGCCTACACAGGATTATACATTTACGGAGCCGACGACGGTCTCTACCGCGCCGGAAAGTTTCCGGAATACTTTTATGACCACAGCAGTCTCTTTTTCAATCTGGCTCTGGATTTTACAGACAATATCGGCGAGGAGCACTATGAGCTCTCTCTGCCTTTCAAAAACGGATATTACAGCGTTCAGATTCTCTGTTATCACAATGCGGAATTTATGTTTTATTATTACATTTTCTGTCTTCTTTTCTGCGTGGCGCTGTTTTTGTCTGTGCTTTTATTTTTTATCAGCCGGAAAATGCAGTCGGTCATTGCCATGGAGCAGGAAATCCTCCGCATGTCCACCGGCGACCTGGATCACCCTGTCCGGGTTCGGGGACAGGATGAGATCGGTATTCTGGGGCAGGAGCTGGACAATCTCCGTCAGACTCTCCGGGAAAATATCCGGCAGGAACAGGAAAGCCGGAAGGCCAATCAGGACCTGATCACCGCTCTCTCCCATGATCTTCGCACACCCCTCACCATTCTCCGGGGGTATCTTGAAGTGATGCAGCTGCGGCGCAATCCTGAGATCCACGAGGAATATCTCCGGCGCTGTCTCAAAAAAACCGGCGATATTCAGGAACTGACCGACCGGATGTTTGAGTACGCCCTCGTCTCCGAGGAGGAAGAAACGCCGGACTTCACCTGCCTTTCTACCAGCGATGTTCTGCAGTATCTCCGGGAAAACTGCGAATATATCCGCCTGGCCGGTTTTCACACACACTGTCGTTTTTCGGAGGAAAGCGCCAGTCTCACCAGCGACCGTCTGATGCTGAAACGGATTTTTACCAATCTGTTTTCCAACATCCTCAAATACGGCGATAAGGAACAGCCGGTGGAAGTATCCTGCGCCCTCTTCCTCAACCGGGAACAGATTCATATTTCCATCAAAAATACCATCCGTCAGGAATATTCTTCCGATGACAGCAACAATATCGGCCTTCGAAATGTACAGAAAATGGCAGAGCTTCTTCACGGACATCTGGAAATGGAGCGAAGTCAGGAAGTATTTACCATTCATCTGACATTCCCATTAAAAAAGAAGAACTCCTCTCCGTTCCGGCTGACGCTTCGTCAGTGAATATCGTGACAGAACTCAGACCGGTGTTGACCCGGGGCAGTTTTCAGAACTGTATAAATTTGCAGAATTTTTCAAAAAAGATTGACATGTGTCTATGGGTGTGATAATATATCAGAGTTGATGTGCAAAGCCAGCTATGACAGCTGCATGATACATTTTCTATGTTTTTCGAATATTCATTTTGCTCTCATGAGCAGATGAAGGACACGCCGATGTGGCGGAATTGGCAGACGCACTTGACTCAAAATCAAGCGGAGATAATCCGTGCCGGTTCGAGTCCGGCCATCGGCATAAGAATTTAGCTCTGAACCATGAGGTTCAGGGCTTTTTTACTGCACAATAATAAATCAATTCTTAAAAGAAATTCCCTTCGCCTGTGCGCGAATCAATGTTTCTAAATTCTTGCTTTCCTATTGCTTTTTCACACAGGATAAGATATACTGAGTACATATTGGTTAGTTATTACTAACCATATGATCTGCTTTGAGGAGTTGATCCTCTGCCCTTTGATGGTGGCAATGCAGTCAGGACTGAGTTTGGTCATGAATACGCTGTGGCAGGCAGGATAGCCGTTTGCAATGTTCATAAGGAAGAATACTATGCCGGAATTTGCTTCCCGTTCCGCTAATATGGACCGATATATCCAGGACTTCCTCCGCCGCAAACCAGGGGGCGTAATCGCAGAACTGGGGTGCGGGCTGGAGACCACCTTTTACAGGAACGACAACGGGCATACCCGCTGGTACGCTGTCGATCTGCCGGATGTGATGGAATATCGAAAGACACTGCTCCTGGAACCGGAACGACAGACATACTTTGCCGGCGATGCCTTTTCAGATGACTGGATCAGGCGGATTCGTATCGATGTACCGGATGCGCCGGTGCTGGTTACGGCCGGCGGTCTGTTCCACTATTTTGAAGAGGAAAAAGTACTTGCCCTTATGCGGATGCTGCAAAGCTTCGGAAATGAGGAACCCTATTACCGCCATATCGACAAGACCGGGCTGAAACTCTCCACAAAGCTCAGCATGAATGTATCCGACCGATTTTGTATGGTGAAGATGGTGCATGTGAAATAAAGCAAGAAAGATTTAGCTAAATAAGGAGATGATATTATCATGCAAGACAGGAATTTCCGACAGGCAGTAATCCGCCTTGGGACGCACGGAGAGAATTACGGGAGCTGGATGTCAAACCCTGTTTTCTATGTGGCAGGCGGCCTTTTGGCGCTGTCTGTGGTACTGGCGGTGCTGTCATTTACGGTGTTCCATATCACGGCGCTGGGTGTGATGTTCGTGATTGCCGCAGTGATCCTGCTGGCGCTGCTTCTGTGGTGTGCCTGGATACGGCGGCAGTATGCCTTCGGAGGCGGCGGTATGATGGATCAGACTCACCTGGTCGTCCTTTCCCATCTGAATTTTGACGGGCAGGGGCAGTTTCTGGAAGTGGGCTGCGGCTCCGGGCCATTATCCATCCGGGCGGCCCTCACCTGGCCGTCGGCCCAGGTGACAGGCATTGACTATTGGGGCGCAGACTTCGGCTACAGCCAGGCTATGTGCGAGAAAAACGCCGCAAGCGAAGGTGTGAGCGCCCGGTGCCGGTTTCAGCATGGGGACGCCAACAAGCTGGACTTCCCGGATGAGAGCTTTGACGCCGTGGTTAGCAACTACGTCTATCATAATATCATGGGTTCGGACAAACAGGCATTGCTGCTGGAAACCCTGCGGGTGCTGAAAAAAGGCGGCGTGTTCGCCATCAACGACAACATGAAACCACGGGCATACGGGGATATGGATTCTTTCGTCCGGAAACTGCGGGGTATGGGCTATGCGGATGTACGGCTCATCGATATGACCCGGGAGATCTTCGGCTCCCGCCGGCGGGCGGCCATGATGATGCTGGGTGAGTCCCGGATGCTGGTAGGGCGGAAATAGAGGGGAAGGGGATGATGCTGATTTGATATTATTTTACTGAAATGCAGCTAAAATACAGCGGCTAATCAACTGCGATTAACCGCTGTAAACTTCTCCTTAATCTGTTATATCCGTAAATTGTGCAATGCTGTCTTCCGTAAATTGTTTACATAGTTTAATTGCTTCCGCACAGTCATCTAAATCCTCTTGATTTAATGTCAGAGAATCTTCCCCTTAAAACTCTTTCTTTCTCTTCATTTTCGATGCTGTTTTCAGGCTCAGAAAATTCTGAAATCAAATGCTTCAGATATCGTTCACAAACACTTTGTGCCATTGCGCCCATCTCATTAAATAACTGACCACTATTATATGCAAACATAAAATATTGATAGGAATTATCTGCAAAATCTTTATATGTTCTCAGCTCTTCCATAAAATTATACCATCTTTCTTGATTACATTATAAAAAAAACTTTTGGCGCTGTTAAAGTTTGTCACAGTGGCAACTTTTAAATCGACTTCTATGCCGGATTTCATCTCGATTTCATCACACAAAATATTTTTCAAATCAAAAATCTTCTTTTTAGGCGGCATCTCATTCACCAGAATCATCAAATCAATATCACTGCCAAATCTTGATCTGCTTTTAGCACAACTGCCAAAAAGAATGATTTCCTCAAAAACTAAATCAAAACACTGAATAATCTCAACACATTTATTGATTGCATCTAAATGACGTTTCGATACCAAACAGGATTTATTTAATCCTTGCAATGTCTCCTTTTTCATTCTTGTGTATATGACCATTATCATGATACCTCTCTAAAATCCAATACTATTCTGCTCTATGATATTATCCGGGATAAAAATCCATTTTTTACATTATACACATTCTGCATACCTTTTACAATTTGTTTTATATGTTTCTTCCAGGGATTCTGTACCGACGGTGATATCCTCCGGTACGGCGTTTTATGTATTTCCCGCACGGTTTTACGCCGCAGGAAGCGGTGAATACCTTTTATTTCATACTCTGCTTCTTTCGCACAGCGAAAATCGAAATCAGCAGAAGCACCAGGGTGCCCCCAGCCATACAGAGGAAGGAAATGTTCATACCATGTATCATGGCCCGTTCTCCATAGGTTGATGCAGAAGCTGCACTGACCACTGTCATGATTCCCACAAATACTGCAGATCCGATGGAACCGGCAATGGTTCTGAAGGAAGACAGCAGAGAGGAAGCATCTGCTACTTTCTACGGCGCCACATTACTGGTACCCCAGGTAAGAAGAGGCATCATCAGGCTGCCGATGGAAATGTTCCGGATCACATTTAATGCGGCTGCCACCCAGAGCGGCGTGCTCAGGGAAAGAAAATACATGCCGATGTTACTGATAAGAAGAGCTGCGGAACCGGCTACAAAGAGGCGTTTGATTCCCATTTTGTCATAGATTTTACCGGCAAAAGGGCTGACCACCGCCGTGGCAAAGGAACCCGGCAGCGTCACAAGGCCTGAGGTCACCGCGGAATAGCCCATGACACTCTGCACATAGAGGGGCATCATCACGGAAGATCCCATCATCACAAGGTAAAGCACCATGCTGGCGATAACGCTGACCGCGTAATTCCTGTTCGCGAGAATCTTTACATCGAGGAACGGTTTTTCCAGGCTGCACTGTCTTACCACGAAGAATACGCAGACCACCGCGCCTGCGACCAGAGGCAGCCCCGCCTCCACGCTGATCAGGCCGAAGCTGCTGATATTGCCGATTCCCAAAGTGATGCCGCCGAAGGCAATGATACTTTCGATAAAAGAAATCACATCAAACTTCTTATCCTGCAGTTCCAGTACATTTTCAAAAACAATAGCTGATAACACAAAGGAAATCGCCATGATCACAAGAACCACATAAAAAATGGACTTCCAGCCGAAGGCGTCAATGAGCAGCCCGGCGATGGTCGGTGCCACAATGGGAGCTGCCGTGGTGGCCAGTCCGTAGGTTCCCATCATGGTTCCCCGGTTTTCCACCGGATAGATGGTCAGGATCACCACCTGGGCCGCCGACATCAGCACGCCGTTGCCGCAGGCCTGCAGGACTCTTCCCACCATCATAAAACCGAAATTTCCTGCGAAAATGCTGAGCAGCAGTCCCACGATAAAGGCTCCGATCCCCGTCAGATACAGCTTCTTCGTTGGAAAACGGGTGATCAGAAACGCGGTCAGAGGCAGCACCATTCCCATGGCCAGGGAATACCCGCTGGTCACCCACTGCCCGATGGATGTGCTGACTCCAAAATATTCCACCACATTTGGCAGGGCCGTCGTCATGGCCGTGGACAGCGTGGACGAGGCGATGCCTGAGACGATCAGACAGAAAAAGATCAGACTTCTTTTTCTGCTGTTGATTTGATTCCTTCCTGTGTATTCTCTTTACTCTCCATGATGTACCTCCATTCTGTGCCATACTTTCTGATTGATATTGTCTGTCATCTTCTGCAGAGTCTCTTCCGTCAGTGCCAGAGCCTCGGAAGAGATTCCCTCCCGAAACGTCTGATAAAAATCCGCGTGAATCTTCTTGATCTGTTTTGCCGCCGGTATCGCTTTCTCCGTCAGATACAGATGTTTCACCCGGCGGTCTTTCTCATCGCCGGTCACACGGATATACCCTACTTTTGTGAGCTTCCGGATGGTCTTTGTGAGCGTTGCTTTATCCACCCGGAACCGCTCCACCATCTCCTGGGGCGAAGCTCCAGGAGATTCATACAGATATTCCACATAAAACTGCTGTCCCCATCCGATCTCATAGTCAGACAGACCATGGTCATAATACATTTTCATCAGTCTGTCAAAGATGGACACCCAGCGTCCCATGCTGGAAAAACTGTCGCACATTTCTTTTCACACTCCTCCTGATATAAAAGTGCAGGATTTTTAGTTACATTTTCCGCACAGTTTCCAACGTCGTTCCTGTGCATTTGCAAACTGACTTTTCGCGTGAGAAACTATAACACAAAATAGTAGCGAGGTCAACTATTATTTTATAAATTAATATCTCATAAACATTTTCCCACTTCCATTATAAATTTCATTTTTATTCTCATAAAAAACCATGGTACAGGATTCTTTCTGTTCTTCAAATCCTATACCATGGTTTCCTGGTTTATTGCATTATATTTTACGGCAGCAAATGTATATCCTCTGTCACAAAAAAGACATTGCCCATATCACAGCAAAAATACATACTTTTTCAACCGCCCAAAGGCTTCCCTGATCCTGCTGGCAGGGGAAGCCAGATTCATTCGGATATGGCAGGGCCCGCCGAACGGCCTTCCGTCCTGCCAGCCGACACCCACATCCCAGCCTGCTTTCAGCAGCTGTTCAATGGTCATTCCCGCCTGTTTACAGTATTCCGTGCAGTCCAGGAAAATCATATACGTTCCCTGAGGCATGGCAACATCCACTCCGCGGAAGTTTTCCCTGATAAAGTCCACGGCATAGCGGGCGTTCTCCTCAAGAACCGTCCGCAATTCTTCAAGCCACTCACTGCCCTCCGGTTTATAAGCGCCGATGAGGGCGTGCATGGAAAGAACGTTCATCTCATTATAGTGGGTCGCATCGCCGTACCGGGTGATCCTGTCCCGCAGATAGTCACTGTAAATGACATCGAAACTGCCGATCATGCCCGCCAGATTAAATGTTTTGCTGGGCGCATACACGGCGATCACATGCTCCCTCGCCCAGTCACTGACCATCTGCGTTGGAATGTGCCTGTGGCCGGAAAAGGTCAGGTCCGCCCAGATCTCGTCGCTGATCACATAACAGTCGTTGGCCGCATAGACTTCCATGGCCTTCTCCAGTTCCCAGCGTTCCCACACCCGGCCGCAGGGATTGTGCGGCGAGCAGAAAATCGCCAGATGGATGTGATTCTTCTTTAATTTCCGGTCCATATCCTCGTAATCCATCCGCCAGATGCCATCCGCATCTTTCTTAAGCGGGCTGAACACAGACTTTCTTCCCAGTCCTTCGATATCCGAAGTGAATCCCAGATAAAACGGGCTGTGAATCAGAATCTTATCTCCCGGCTGGGACAATACGTTGACCGCGCTGGTCACACAGCCGTGAACGCCGTTCTCGTAGCCGATATGTTCTTTTTTCAGTCCGGTCACGCCGAAATGCTTCTCCTGCCACCGGATGATCGAGTTATAATACTCTTCTGACGGCCGGAAATATCCAAAAGCCGGATGCCTGAGTCTCTCCATAACCGTCGCTGTCACAGAAGGACAGGTGGGAAAGTTCATGTCTGCCACCCACATGGGAATAAAGTCAAAGCCTTCCTTTGGCTCATCCGGCTCATTGCCCCATATTTTATCCGCTCCGATACCGTCAATGGCCAGGGCATCCTTACCCCTGCGGTCCATGATGGAAGTAAAATCGTATTTCATGTGAAATCATCCTCCGTTTCTGTCTGTCAAAGTAGTCTTTTTTGATGATACCACAGAGGAAAAGAGATTTACAGCAGATTTTCAGGTCCTTTATCTTCTTACTTTAGATTTCATAACCTGCCATATATCCTTCATAGATGGCGGCAAGTCCGTTTCTTACCTTTTTGGAGTCGCCGATGACTTTTACCGGGACGCCGATTTCGTTCAGTTCCGGCTCCAGCGTATTGACCGGTCTTGAACCGGCGGCAACCACGACGGTATCCACGTCTTCCAGAATAATTTTTTTGCCTTTCATACCTTTCAGCCTCCTCCTGATATAGAAATACGGGATTTTCATTTTGAAATAATTTTACCATGATAAAGGCATAAAAAAGGGAATCCCAAATTGTTTGGGATTCCCCTGAGACAACGTCAAAAAAGCATTACAGTTTTTCACATTTTTTTACCAGGCATTCTTTTTTGTAAAAAGCCACCCCGTATGCCAGTATATCCTGATAGCCTTCCTGCTGAAGAGCAGCGGCGTAATTCTGTTCCGTAATCTGGCGGAGAGCTTCCCCGCATTTTTTTTGCAGTTCCTGATAAGTCTTTGAAACTTTAATCTCAAATATAACTGCTTTGCCCTTTACGCTGGGATATTTTATAAGGATATCCGGGCGGCCGCTGCCGGACTCCCGGTTAGAAAGGACGATATAGCCGTTCATATTTTTCAGCATTCCCGTGAGAAATCCGTGGTAATAGCTTTCCTGATAATCATAAAAACTGATGGTCTCCATGAGATTCTCCGAAAGGATTTCTGATATTTTTTCTGTGTCTCCCTCCAGGATACTCTCATAGAGGGGCGATAACTCCTTCTTCCTTGTCTGGCTTTCAAACCAGCGCAGGACCGTAGTCTTGTAAATGTATCGGACCTCCCTGTTGGGAATGGCCAGTTCCATCAGAACATTTTCTTCCTCCTGTCTTTCGCTGACCTTTTTTAAATAGCCGGTAAAATACAGAAAATTCCAGAGGGCATCCTGTGTGGAATCCATATCTTCATAGGTGATATCTTCATGAACCGGTTTTATGATCGTTTTTCCTTCAATCAGAGCCTCAATCTCCTGCTTGACTGACAAATCCGCTTTCTCGACCAAAGTACGGACGATACTGTTGGAGCTGGTATTGGACCAGTACGGTTTCGGCAGCGCCTTTTTATTCTTATAACAGGACTGTATATAATTAATAACACTCCAGGGATTATAAACTTCCGTCTCACCAAACTGATAGCCGTCATACCATTCCCGGACGATACGGGCATTGTCCTGCAGATCATAAGCTTTAAGCAGCGCATCTACTTCCTTTTGCGTGAATCCAAAATGCTCTGCATAAGCATCGCTGGTGATTGAAATCACATTGAGGTTATTCAGTCCTGTAAAAATAGATTCTTTACTGATACGAAGGCAGCCGGTCACCACAGCAAACGCAAGATTCTCGTTGGATTTCAGCACGGACTCGAACAGGGAACGAATCCTGTCGGCCATCTGTTCATAAAAATCATGAAAATACGCATTTTCCAGCGGCACATCATACTCATCAATCAATACAAGAACTTTTTCTCCGGTACACCGGTACAGGCAGTCTGACAAAAAGCGAAGGGCGTCCGCATAATCCGCTTCCTCTCCTTTCAGGTCACGGATGCGGAGATATCGCTCTTTCTCTGCCTCAGTCAGTTCTCCGCTCCGCTTGATTTCTTCCCAGTGTCTTAAATATTCCTGCCCGATAATCTTCTGGAGCATGGAAAAAGAAAGCGCACAGGAAGGCTGTTTCATGGACTTTAACGAAATACTGATCACCGGATACTTCCCCATGTGAGACAGATAGCGTTCTCCTGCATCCATGATTTTTAATCCCCGGAATACATCCTCTCCCTGAGCATCTGTGGAATCAGGATAGTTTTTCTCAAAAAAACAGCGGAGCATACTGATATTCAACGTCTTTCCGAAACGGCGCGGACGGGTAAAAAGATTGACTTCTCCTTTCAGGTCCAGCAGTTCTTTTATCAGCAGGGATTTATCCACATAATAATATCCCTGTTCTATTAATTTTTTAAAATCATCAATGCCAACAGGCAGCGGTTTCCATCCCACAGCAAAACCTCCTCTCCGGCGCAAAACATCCTGTTTCATAGTATTATCATATATTTTCTGTTCTTTTGCAACCGGAGCCGGAAAATATTTATAAACAAAAAAACCGGGATTGTCAGAAAAAGGAATCTTAATTATGCAGCCACCGGATAATCCGGCAGACGATCTCATTCTCTGTTACCAGCGGCTTTTTATGCATGAAAAATACGACGCCTTCCGTGGGCGATAACACTGTCGAGATCACGTCTCCTTCATAAGGGTGGACGATTTCCGCCAGCGGTTCTCCCCTCTGCACTTCATCGCCGGGATGGACCAGCCGCCGGTAGATGCCGCCGGTATCGGTTTTCACTGAAGTCAGCTCTTCTTCGCCGATCACTGTGGATATATAACCATTATGGCTGTTGTATTTCAGGATTCCCATGCGGGTGAGAAAGCGAAGGACCGCAGACACCGCCTGCCGGGCAGATTTCTCATCAATAAAGTCTGTCTCCGTAGTATAGAGAGAGAAGGCGCTGGTATCCCAGATCTGCCAGTTATAATTTAAGGTTGTGGTGTCAATGGGCCTTGGCTTTCTTACCACCACATAAGGGAGACCGAAAAGGCCTGCCAGACTGGTATTCTGCCTTCCGGTGTCCATCATCCGCACATGGGGAATGAAATCGCCGGGCATATAGAAGCTGGCAAACTGGATGCCGTAATCGTAATCTTTTATCTTCTCAAAGACGCCGGCGGCAATCCGCTGGGTGGTCTCTCCCAGATCATAGCCCGGGAACATCCGGTTGATATCTGTATTGTCCACCGGCCAGAACCGCTTGCCGATATTCATGGCATGATGGTTGACGGAAGGGATCACCATGATTTCCTTATCCTTGGAAACAGCGCCCGCCGCCTCCAGCTTCTGCAGTTTTCGCACCAGCTGTGAGCAGACATAAAGCTGCTGCACCTCGTTGCCCCGCAGACTGCCCACAATGCAGGCAGCCTTTTGTCCGTGTCCGAAACAATATCCGCTGACGGTCAGCGTATCCCGGTAAGGGGATTCTAGACTGTATATTTCTGTTTTTCTCATTTTTCTATGCCTCCCAGTATCCGTCCCAGCAGAGAACCACTGTATACCACCGGATACTCTCTTCTTGTAAATAACAATCCCTCCGCCGGCGCGGTCACTGCCTGTTCCACGTCACCGGTCAGTGGATTCAAAATCTCTCCGAGGAGCGTTCCTTCTTTTACCTGCTCCCCGATCTGAACCTGCGGCACATAGATGCCCGCTTTATCTGCATTTAAGTAGCTGACCGCCCGGTCTGTGGAAATTACCGGTTCCCGCACAGCCGCGGTCCCGCCTTCCCAGAGACCAAGTTCCCGCATGACATTTAAGATGCCGTCCACCAGACGGTATCCATATTCTCTGGTGATCCGCATGCCGACTCCCATCTCCACCACCAGCGTAGGCGTGCCGGCCTGGTTGAGACTGTAGGCGAGAGTGGACTCCAGCACTGTGGAATTGGCGTGTATCCAGACCAGATCCACATTTATTTTCTCTGCCAGAGGAACCAGTGTCTCCGCCGTCATCTCATTGATCCGCACCTGCGGAAGCTCCATCAGGAAAATATTGCTGGCGTGGATGTCCACGCACAGATCTGCGCCTTTCAGATCTTCTGTCAGATGGTACACCAAAGATTCCATCATCGCTCCCTTTTCATTGCCCGGAAAAATCCGGTTCATATCCAGATCAAACATAGGAATCCCCCGGGTAATAGAATCAATTCCCAGGGGATTTAATGCCGGATATACGTCCACGATCCCACGAAGCTGTCCGGGTTCCGCCTTGAGCCTTCTTAAAAGTTCATAACAGACGAACTGTCCCTCCAGCTCGTCCCCGTGGGTTCCGGTCACCACCGCGATCCTCTTTTCATTGCCTGTGGGATGAGCCGGCATGATCCTGTTTTTCTGAATCCGAAGGCTTTCGTCTACCGGAAGCTTCATGGCCACCACTGTCTCTGTCATCGTCTATTTCCTCCACATTCACATAAATCTTTTGTTCCTGAACTGCATTTCCCCAAAAACATCCCTTATCCACCGGGCAGTCCTTATAATCTCTTCCATGGGCCAGCTTAATGTAATAATCATCAATATGCAGGTTATTGGTCGGATCCAGTCCGTACCAGCCGCCGTCGGTATACACTTCCACCCAGGCATGAGTATAGCCCTCCCCGATCATCAGGCCATTGACATACCGGGCCGGGATCCCCATGTACCGGAGAACCGCCGTCATGATGTGAGCATAATCCTGGCAAACGCCCCTGCCAAGACGCAGCGCCTCCCCGGCGGTGGTATGGATATCTGTCACCCCGGGGATATACGTAAAATTCTCATATAGATCATTCATGACGCAGACGGCCTTTTCCATGGCGGTATGCGCTTTTTTCTCCCGGCAGACCGCCATCTGACGCTCTGCAAAGGCAACGACTTCCGGTGTATACTGTGTATAGACGGACGGATAACGGTACATGGGATGCAGGCTTTCTTCCTGCACCTGCATGCCGCCCTGCACCTTTGCAGTGCCTGCGATTTTATAAGAAAAAGAATCGTGAAGTCCATCCACGCACCCACTTAAAAGGATATTTCCAAAACCATCCCTTGACCTTGAGATATAATCCGCCGGAGCGATGGTCTGCTCCGTAAAATCTATCTTTTGCCGGGCAGAATCTCCCGGAATGCAGCGGAGCGCGAAAGCATGGTTTTTTACCGGGGAAGAAAAATGCAGCTCCATGGTATATACAAACTTAAGTATCTTCATTTTCTGTGCGCTGTCTTCCGGAATGCATACACTGTATTTAAGAGATCAGCCCTCCCAGACAGCGAAGCGCCTCCTGTTTTTGAATTTTCTGATCCATCTTGTGATCAATCAGATCTTTCAGACGTTTCAGATTATCCTCATTATAACACAGATTTGTTTTACCCAGGCGGTTAATCAGCTTCCGGTATTCTTTTTCCAGATCATCCATATGGTAATCCAGCCGGATACAGAGATCCAGACGCTCGATATATTTTCCGCATTTTAAAATGTTCCGGCAGTCTTCCTGCTCCACATAGTCGTCGGCACAGCCCCAGAAGGCAAGAAGATAATCAATAACCTGCTGAAGCTCCAGAAGAGGCGCCGTGGTTTTCCGGCAGCCGTCGAAAGTATTAAGGGCAAGCTCCACGTAGGACAACACGTTGCTGCTCAGTTCATCCCGCAGCACAACCGCGTTGTCGTACGCTCTTTTCATGTTGGAAAAGACAGAATCCGGGTTATCCTCTCCAAACAGATAGGACTGCACAAACTGTTTGTTGGATGTATAGATATCCGGGATATTGAGTCTCTCACAATATTTTACATATACGCCCTCCGGCTGCTCGATCATCTTGTCATAAATATGAAAGAACAGCCGCAGAGTCGTGTACACTCTCTCTGTATAGCGTCCCAGCCAGTACAGATGGTCAACTTTTTCTACTGATATAATACCCATGTGTCTTTAAATCCTCCTCCCTGTGATGAATTCACTACAAAAGAATCCGGGTTCCGGGAAAACCTGGTCAGCCCGCTGGCCCACACCTTCGTCTCTTTGCCGGACAGTACAAAGGCCCGGAGATCTGCCTTACGTTTCACAATCTCGCCGTCCTCGCTGACATCCATATCCTGGAAATCGATGACTTCCTAGGCGATAAACCGGCGGGATTCTTTTTGGATCAGCTCTTTCATCTCCGAAAGTTTCTCCCTGCTCAGCGTATTTCCAAAAATCACTCCGTAACCTCCGGCCTCCGCCACATCCTTAATGACCAGATTCTCCAGATGATCAAGCACATAATTCCTGTCCTCCTCAAAGAACGGCAGATAGGTCGGCGCATTTTTAAGCACCGGTTCCTGGTCAAGATAATAACGGATCATCTTCGGCACAAAATAGTAGATGCCCTTATCGTCGCCGATACCGTTGCCCGGCGCATTGACGATGGCCACATGGCCGCTGCGGTACACGTCCATGATATTCGGAATACCGATGAGCGATTCCGGAAGAAATGTCATGGGATCCAGATATTCATCGGAAATTCTCCGGTAAATCACTCCCACCTTCTGTTTTTTCTCCCGGTAATCCCTGTAATACAGATAATTATCTTCCACAAACAGCTCCGAGCAGGTGGCCAGCTCACTGCCGGTCCGCTCTGCCAGATAGGAATGTTCAAAATAGGCGGCATTATAACGTCCTGGCGTCATGATAACAGGAATTCCTCCCGTGTTGACCCAGGCCAGAGTCTCTTTCAGCAGCGAAGCATAATTTCTGTTATCCACAATGGGCGTGTTACTGAAAGTCGCCGGTGAGACTCTCCGGCAGATCTCCCGGGCGATGAGCGGATAAGAAACGCCGGACGGAATCCTCAGATTATCTTCCAGTATGTACCATTCCTGGTCTTTTCCAAGGACGAGATCGATGCCCGAAATATGGCTGTAAATGCCCTTTGGCGGACAGATTCCATCACATTCCGGAAGATAACCGGAAGACGTAAAGACAAATTCTTCCGGAATAATCTTATCTTTTATGATCTTTTTTCTCCGTAAATGTCTCTCAAAAACAGATTCAGTGCATCCACTCTCTGTGTCAGACCTTTTTCCAGCTTCTTAAAATCCTCATGGGATATCACTCTGGGAATCGCGTCGAAAGGAAACAGCTGCTCATGAAATTCTCCGTTTTTATAAATTCCAAACTTCACACCATATCTTGCCATCAGACGGTTGATTCCCTCCGCATGCTCCATCAATTCTTTCATCTCTGTTCCCTCCTTCAAAAAGAAAAGGCGCTCAGAACCATATATTCTGAGCGCCCTCGCCTTATATTCTTCTTTTCTCTAATAATCTACTACATGAAGATGGGCGTTGTCAACTTTTATCTGATGTTCTTTTCTTTTTCTTGCCACCTGGTAGGCGTCATTTTCCATGGCCATCACCTGATGGACCGGAAGCGGTTTAAAGAGGGCCAGCTTCATGACCTTCTTGATCCAGACGGCTGAATAGATCCCCAGCGCCAGGAAAATGATGGCGCAGATCATATAAATCCGAAGTCTCGTGGCCGGGTCAGAATCAATGTTTATGATCATAAATACATTTCCTGCCGCGCCGATGACCGGACAGAGGATGCCTCCTGGCGTTTTGAATGTCCGGGGAGCTTTCGGAAGCCGGTGTCTTAAGATCAGCACGTTAATGTTGGAAATGATGTAGGCGATCATCCAGAACACGCTGCCAATGAGAATCAGGAAAGATAACTGATTGGTGGTGGATAGTCCCGTGGCGTTGATGACGATCATCACTCCGCCGATGGAAAGAATACCCACGTAAGGCGCGCCTTTTTTATTTTTCCGTCCAAATACTGCCGGGAGCAGGTTGATCTTCGCCATTCCCGCACAGATATAGGACAGGGAACTGATGACCGAATTGACGGTGCTGACCACGGCGAAGATGGACACCAGCGCCATCCAGATCACGCCGGCATTACCAAGGAGAGACCGTCCGTAAAGCACATGGGGAGAATTATCAGCCGCCAGCACTTCCCACGGCGTGTAATTGTGCATGCCAAGCACCACCAGCACTTCCATGACACAGACAATAATCAGACTTAAGATCATACCCAGCGGAACATTTCTCCGGGGATTTTTCACGTCCTTCGAGATCGGGATGATAAACTCGCATCCCAGAAACAGGAAAAACGCCAGACCCACATAGGAGAAAATCTCTCCGAAATTCATGGTCAGTACCAGCGGTTGTTCTACTTTTGTTCCGGTACCGATGCCGAAAATACCCAGCAGTCCCAGGATAACCAGGGAAAAGATCAGGCCGTAGGCCACCAGGTTCTGTATCTTCGCGAAGATATCCAGTCCGTTTAAGTTGGCGGCGATCAGTACCACCAGCAGGATGACACAGAATACATTGGAGGGGATTCCTGTGTTTAATACACTGTTCATGGTATTTCCAAACATGGCGCATTCCACACTGCCGCAGATGGTGTTGCACACCAGATATCCGCCTACCATGGAGATAATGGCGGCGAAGGGACCCATACAGGCCAGTGTATACTGCGCCAGGCCGCCTGTCAGATTCGGCATCAGCGCATTGAGCTCCGATAAGGACAATGCCGTCATGATATTGACAAAACAGGCAATGACCATGGCGATGATAAAGCTGATTCCCAGACTGCCGGCGCCCTGTCCCAAAGACATCAGACAGCTGGTCGCCACGATCAGCCCGACGCCTACTGCTATGACACTGGGCAGCCCCAATTTCTTTTCATTCATACATATCGCCTCCCTGTCAGGTTTCTTCCGCTATACCAGCGCGGAAGTGCCTTCTTCTCCGGTACGGATCCTGATAATATTGCTGACATCGGAAATAAAAATCTTGCCATCCCCGATATGTCCTGTATACAGTTCTTTTTTCACCACATCAACCACGGAATCAATCTTTTCATTTTCCACGTAGAGAATGATCATCTGCTTTGGCAGAAGCTCCATATCTTCCACCACATCAGCGGCATATTCATAAGTTCCTTTCTGTGTACCGCAGCCCATGGCCTGCAGCACGGTCATACCGTGAACGCCGATTTTGCTCAAAGCATGTTTCAAAGCAGCCAGACGATACATCGATGTGATTATTTCAATTCTTGACATTTCCATAGTAGTCACTCTCCTATCTATATTTTTTTAAGCTTTCGCCCGAAAGCGGTCATATCGAAGTTCATGCAGATCCACTGCCGTTGGCTCATGGAGAGCCAGCTGGGAAAGCACCGTTCCCACTGCCGGCGCGATACCAAAACCATGTCCGGAAAATCCGCAGGCAAGAATCAAACCAGGCACCTCCGAAACCGTGCTGATGACCGGCACTTTATCGGCGCAGAGGTCCATCCAGCCGGCCCAGGTCCGCACGATCTTGGCATCCCTGAGCACCGGAAAATATTTGATAATCCCCCGGCAGGTACTCGGTGCGGATATACTGTTGGTCACCGGCGTATGATTATCCTTGGTAAATCCTTCAAGACCGGAAGTTCCGCCGAATACAAAGGAACCGTGTTTGGTCTGATGTCCGTAAAAATCCGCTTCCGCTGTGCCGAGCATCTGATCAAACATCGGCGGCTGCGCCTCCGTGACCAGGGCTTCCAGCATGGCCGGCTGCATCGGGATATCAATCCCCACGGTGGCAGCGATCTCTCTGCTGCCCAGACCGGCGGCAAGGATCACCGTGTCGCCTTCGTACACATTGTCCTTCGTGATCACCTGGCGGAGATGCCCTTTGATTTTTCGCAGAGCGACCACCGGTTCTTCCGTGATAAATCGGGCGCCCAGCCGGCGGGCCATCTTATAATACCCCAGGGTCGTGGTCAGCGGATTGGCGTGGCCGTCGGTCGGACACCAGCTGGCGCCAATGACTTCATCCGATAAATACGGATTGATGACACGGACTTCGTCTCCGTCGATCATCCGCACATCAAGGCCGCAGGCTTTCGCCCGGTCGGTAAGTCCCTGTAAGATTTCCAGATGTTTTTCCGTTTTTCCCAGACGAAGATTGCCGTCCTGATGATATTCACAGTCCACTTCCAGCTCCTCGGAAAGGGTCGGCCACAGGTTCTTTATGCCGTACATAGCCAGGGGAAGTTCTCTTGGATCACGTCCGGACTGACGTACGCCGCCTCCGTTGCGGCTGGAACCTCCGTTTCCGATATCTTTGCTGCCTTCCAGTACAAGGACAGAACAGCCTTTTTTTGTGAGATAATAGGCAGCGGCACAGCCGATGATCCCTCCGCCTACGATAATAACATCCGCATGATTGTTCATGGCATCACACCTCCCTTTCCTCATTTGCCAGAATATACATTTCCGTCGGCCGCATCGGCGCCCGGGAGGTCGCCGGTTCCAGGCACGCCGGAGATACATTCAGTTCACGGGCTACAATACTTTTTACCAGTTTTGAACAGGTCTGGCCCTGACAAAGTCCCATGCCGGCCCGCAGGTAACGCCGGATTTCCGCGATGGTAAACATTCCGTCGTGGACCGCCTGACGGATTTCTCCTTTTGTCACTTCCTCACACCGGCAGATGATCATATCGTCATCCGGCGCCGGTACAAATGGTCCGATATCTCTTGATCTGTCATTCATTCTGCTGATCCTCCTTCCCTTACAGCATCCTTTCCTTCCCGGGAAGGATTCTTATAAAACCGGGCTTTCATGGCCATTTCAGCCGGTACTTTTATGGTAAGAAGCGCCGTCTGATCAAAGGCTTTCGCCGTCTTTATATCAAGAACACTGGCTTCACAAAGTTCTTTTCCGTCCCGTCCCAGCGCCATTCCTGTCTCTCCCTTCTCCGGAAGCGGCAGAAATTCATAGGGCAGTGTCACGCTGGCAAAACCGTCGCCAATATCATCGTCGACCAGGAACACTGCCTGACCGGAGCAGGCGGCCACACACATGCCGCATCCGATACATGCTGCGTCATCCACCACAAACGGCAGTGCTGTGATATTATCTCCGATGGAAATGCATCCTTTCGGACAGGCATCCTGACAAGGATTACACGGAATGTTCTGCGTACATTCCATGACCGGATGGACGCCGACTCTCTTTGTCACGCCAGGAAAACGCATAATCTCATCCTCCGCCACAAAGCCGTGTTTTAACAGATTCTCAGAAACCGGGATTCCTTCTTCCGTGGTCTCGATTTTCTTTCCTTTCTGTCCCGGTGCGAACATTCCCTGGCGGAGGCTAAAAAGCTGACCTTCCAGCATGTTCTTTCCTGTCTCTGCCTCCGCTCCGTCCACATATCCAAGATATCTCGCCGCCGCCAGGCCGGCCATTCTTCCCTCGATCATGGCGGAGCTGGCCTCCTCGATACCGGAGACATCGCCGGCCACAAAGATTCCCGGAACGGACGTCTGGCCCTCTTCATCACAGACCGGCACCTGACCGCCCTTCGCTGGATCATCTTCCATCTGGCAGCCTGCCATTTTCAACAGCTGGGACATCGGGGAGAGTCCCACCGCCAGACAGATGGTATCCACATCGAAATGTTTCTCCGTTCCCGGCACAAACTGAAAATGTTCATCCACCTGGGCGATCGTGACACCGGTGACACAGTCCTCGCCTTCCGCCTCCACGATGGTGTGGCTTAAATAAAACGGAACGCCGGTTCTGGCTACTTTGGCCGCGTGAACGCCGTAGCCGCCCACCTGCGGCGCCGCATCCACGAGAGCTACCACCTCACAGCCGCACTGGAGCAGCTGAAAACTTACCACCAGACCTACATTTCCGGTACCAAGCATCAAAATCCTGCTGCCGGGTTTTACACCGTGCAGATTCATCATGGTCTGGGCCGCTCCGGCTCCGATGACGCCGGGAAGTGTCCAGCCCGGGAAGGTGACCATATTTTCCGAAGCGCCGGTGGCCACGAGGATGGCGTCCCCTTTATAATGGAAGAGTTTCTCTCCGATCTTTACAGTGACTTCTTTATCAAGATAGAGCCCCTCCACGGTGGCGCCCAGCACCACTTTGACGCCGGCGTCCGCCGCTTCTTTCAGAAGCTGCTGGCCGATGCGGAATCCGCGGATTTTCGCTTTATGTTCTTTGGAACCAAAAAATTTATGTATCTGTTTAAACAACTGTCCGCCCGGACGATCATTTTCATCAAAAACCACCACGCGCATTCCTTTCCTCGCCCCTTCAATGGCTGCGGAAAGTCCTGCCGGGCCGGCGCCCACAACAATCAAATCAAATCTTTCCATCTCTCTTCACCTCACATTTCCTTCTTTGCGCTGACCCCGTACTGGGTTCGAACATCCATACCCTCTCTCAGAGGTGTGACACAGGTGCGGATATTCGGCTTGCCGTCCACCACCATGACACAGTCCGTACAGCGCCCGATGGCACAGAAGATGCCGCGAGGCTTATGGGCCCGTTTCGTATAGCGGTGTACCATGACGCCCGCCGCTTTGAGGGCTGCCGCGATGGGTTCTCCCTCACAGCCATACAGCGTCTTTCCGTCATAGGTGAAAGCCACCTGTCTTCCCTTTTCTATTTCCCCCAAAATGGGATGTTCCGTAATTCTTCTTTCCATATCCATTTGCGCGGCCTCCTTCCTACGCCAGCTGCGGCTGATTCCACAGGTTAAGTTTCGTTCCGATTCCCCGTTTCAGGGCGTTTCGATAACAGACAGTGCCCCAGGCCACATCTTCCACCGGCATGCCTCCCACGGAATAAACCACGATCTCATCTTTCCTGCGGTGAACCGGAACCTTTCCGGTGATCACATCTCCCAGATCATCCACCTGATCTTTTGTCATTTTTCCGTCATGTATCAGATCCATACAGTGAACTGTCGGAATCGGAATAGATTCATAGGCCGGATACGGCATCTCATCTTCCCATGCCTCGTAAAGCATGATATTATCCGCCACATTTCTTGCCCTGTGGATGAGAAAATCATCATCAAATCTGGCCGCTGCCGGACAGCTTAATACGGCTCCCGGTTTGATCCACTCTTCCTTAATGTACGGATACTGGGAAATGTCTCCCGTCGGACTTGAGGTGGCGATACTCACAATGTCGCTGTCTCTGACTGCTTCCTCATCAGTTCCCACGATACGGATCTCTTTTACAGACGGATAAGATTCCTTTACAAACTCTGCAAACTCTGCTGCGGATTTAGACTTCAGGCTGCTTCCTTTGATCTTTACTTTTTTGATGGAAGGCCGCACCGCCATGGCCGCAGCGAAGGCCGTCTTTCCCATAACGCCAGGTCCGATGATTCCAACCGTGTCCGCATCCTCTCTGGCAAAATACTTAAATCCGACTCCCGGCACCGCCCCGGTCCGGTACGCGCTTAAAATATTGGCGGACATATAAGCCACCGGAGCGCCGGTATCCTTGTCATTTAAGGTCAGCATGAGAATGGAGCGTGGCAGGCCCTTTTTGTGGTTCTCGATGTTGGATCCGTACCACTTCATACCCGCCATATCGAACTTGCCGCCCAGATACGCCGGCATGGCCATGAACCGCCGGTCCGGCCCGTCTGTTGGCATGTTCGGGAACGGAGACGATTCCGGAAATACCATCATCACACCGTGGGAATTACCGTTAGCGCCGCCCATACGGTAGTCGCCCTTCTTCATGAGCCGGAACATTTCCTCAATGGCTCCGATGCATCCCGGCATATCCTTCACGCCGGCTTTCACCATGTCTTCTTCATTCAAATATAAAAAATCAACTTCTGGATATACGCTCATTTCTTCTCCTTTCCTGACGCACCCGCTGCGTCAATCCTGGTGGATTTGGAAGTTGTTTACTTCCAAACTTACTACCTCTTTTCTTTACTTATTAAAAGAGAAAAGGCGCCGGAAATCTTGTTCCAACGCCTTTGTTCTTACGGTTTTAAAGTTTACCACGAATCCGGGAAAAAAATTGTAAAAATCGGAACTACCACTTCTTCTGTCCCAAGTCTTTTCCATATTCCCTGAAAATAAGAAAGACTCCTGCGGGAAAGCCACAGAAGTCCTTCTTTTGTCTTCGCTGTTTGTGATTTTTTTATATTTACCGGCCTCTCAGAAAATTTTTTCCTCTATCAGATGCCGGCTGTACTGCGCCTTACAGATGAGCTTTTCATAGGTTTTGGGCGTCACGCTGGCAAACTTTTTAAAATCCCGGATCAGCTGCGGCTGATCATAGTATCCAAAATCCACCGCCACATCGGTCAGCCTCTCCTTATGGCCTTCCAGCCGGGATTCCAGGGAATTCATGCAGGTCAGCACATTTTGAAACTGCACGATCTTACACAGAAACTTCGGCCCGTATCCCAGTTCCTCATTAAACACTTTATTGATGTAACGGGAACTGTATCCGGTCTCTTCTTCCATCTGACACACTTTAATCCTTCCTCCCGTCTCATAAATCCTTCCGATAGAATGATCCACCAGCACATGGGCGCAGGAGGAGGCCTTCTGATTCTCTTTTTCGAAGATGCGCCCGTATTCCTCCAGAAAAGTATGAGCGCATCCTGCAAAAGTCGTCAGCCCTTCCATTTTTTCCAGAAAATCTTTGCAGGTGGTGATTTCCCGCAAATCTGCCTCACAGCACACCAGCTCTCTGGGAGAGGTGTCAAGAATGCATGGCCTTACTCCCGGCAGAAATCGCACGCCAAAATAAGTATGGCCGAATTGAAACAAAGTCTTCTGGCAGGAAAATACCGTGCCGCAGGCCCGGGCGTTCATAACCCCGTCTCCATACTCAAAAACCAGATCAATACAGCCATCCGGCACCGCCGAGATGTCTTCCCTGTCCTGCAATGTATACATATAAAAATGTAAGATACCATACCGGGCACAGATGGCCTTATAATAGTAATCCGTATGTATGACAAAATATGGCTGAATCAGTTTCATCGACCCGCTCATAAAAAGACTTCCTTTCACGTTAAACTCATGCTGTGACATCATAAAAAAAGGCGCATTCACCGATACAGTGAACACACCTTTGTCGTTCTTTTTTATTGTTATGTTTATTATTTCCAGAAAACAAATATACCAGCCGGATTATTCTTTGTCAATAAGTCCCACTCATGACTTTCCTATCTTTATTCTCTGGTCGCTGAAACTTTATTATTTTCCGCAATCATCCGTTTTTTGCTCATCTTCTTTCCCTTCCGGCCGCTTCTCTCTTCTTCTGTTCCTCTGCCAGCCGTGCCCTGGCTTCCTCCACGGTCTCCCCGTCTTTGGTGAGGAACTCGTCCACAAAAGAATCTGACATTTTTGTAAAGCCGCTCACGGCTCCCTCTTCAATCTTTTTATAACCACCCACCACAGTATTCTCAATCTTTTTGTAGCCGCCAACAACTTTCTCTGCAATCTTTTCATTGGCTTTGATAAGTTTTGATTTTGCCATTATGATTTCCTCCTTCTTATCTGCCTGTTTATTTTTTACGCTGTAAGGATACTCCTCTCATTTTTTCAAAATGTTTCTGTTTTGTTGTTGAATTATTAATGGATGAAACTTCATTCTTTCTGTCATCTATTATCCATAAAAAAAGGAACCGTCCATATCACATGCCGGTTCCTTTTCAATAATACCAATTTCTTTATTGTTTATTTTATGATGCAACGTATTTATAATTATTTTCTTTTAGAGCTTTCATTGATTTATCTGCTGCGGCAATTGTCTTTTCAGCATCTTCCATGGTGTGTGAAATATTAACATACCATCTGCCGCCGAACATAAGAAATACTCCGTTCTCCTGCATATAGCGCTGGAAATTATTCACTATATTTGTATCAAAACCATCTAAGTCTTCATTCGTATAAAGTTTTCTTCTTCCTCCTGGTACGCCAAAAATGGTAGAGAACACTCCATTTGCCTCTGTGATCGTCAAAGGAATATCATATTTCTTTGAAATATCAACTAAGCCGTCCATTATCTTTTCCTGAACCGCATATACCTTTTGATAAGCTGCACAGTCATCTCTCGTCAGTATATCCATTGTCGCCAATGCTGCAGCCATACCAAGACCATATCCCGGATACGTTCCCGGAACCAGAACCTTGTTTCCCCGAATGCAGTCCATAATGTGCTTTTTCCCACCTACGCATGACATTGGTATGCCGTTCGAAAGAGCTTTTCCCATCGTACAGATATCAGGGGTAATTCCGAGGACTTTTTGAGCTCCACCTATTGACACACGAAATCCTGTTATCACTTCGTCCATACTCATAACAATATTGTATTTGTCACAAAGTTCCCTTATTTTTTCCAGAAATCCCGGTTTAGGATAAAGTCCTTCATGATTCCATACAATTCCTTCCAAATGAATACCTGCAATAATATCATGATATTTATCAAAACATTCTTCTAATGCCTCGAAATCATTCCATGGAAGCATAATAGTTTCTCTGTAGGCAAGCGGGGAGCGTCCTTCTGTATAATAGGGATCAGATTCAGGACCACCATGAGTCGTAAAATCTGTATATGGAACTTCCGCATTCTTATCTGTGTTTATTCTTCCACCAAGAACGTTATCACACCAGCCTGCGTAGCTTCCCTGAAATCTTACAATGACGTTTTTTCCGGTATATGCCCGCATAATACGAAATGCTGCCTGCACTGCTTCCGAACCAGTAATCGTACATTTGATCTCCTCAATGCAAGGTACCAATTCAGAAAGTCTTTTTGCAAATTCAACGTCCATAGATGAAAAAAGGAGGTTCGAACCAATGGCCGTTCCATTATTTCTCATATATTCCACAATTCTCTCTACGAATTCCGGATGAGCATGTCCCAGAATATTCGGTCCCATAGAACCATTATATTCAATATATTCATTTCCATCTACATCTGTAAGATGTGTACCCTGAGATTTTGCAATAAATAATCTGTGTTCTGTTACATCCATAGGAATTCTTAGATTGGAATGTCCTCCAGGATAATATTTATTAAACTCTTTAGAAAGCATCTCACTTTTTTCTTTTTTTAACATAATTCATACCTCCCATTTTTTTATCTCTGCTGTAATCATGGTAACATGTAACTTCTGTACAATATAGGATAAATAGGAAATCATTCCAGCCAGTTATTAGGCATACATTTGAATAACATTTTTAGGAAGCTTTCCTGTCAGCTTCCTGCAACAGCGATTCATATGCGACTGGTCATAATATCCTGCCTGCAGAGCAAGGTCAGACAGCAGAATTTCCCCTTTGTTCTTTTTGTAGCAGTTGCACATCCACTGAAATTGTGTAACTTCACATAATTGTTTGATGGAAATTCCCAGATTATCTTTCATGATTTTTCTTAAATATCGTCCTGAGTATCCTGTTTGTTCTTCCAGTTCGCAGACGGAAACCTGTCCCTGTCCTGAAATTATCCTGTCTACTATGTATAAAACTATATTATTTTCATCTTTTTTCAAAAGAAACTGTTTTTCCAGATAATCTGATATAATTTTCCACCTGTCAGAAAACTGGTCGGCAAACGCCAGCTTTTCCTCAAACTCTTTGCCATTCCAAAAAGCATCTGCCAGGGCAATCTGCGTGTTTCCCACATCCTTTATATCACATCGGAATATATTTCCAAGCATACCTGTCCTCATTCTGATTCCGAAAATGCTTTTTACCCTGGAGAAAAAATCCAGTTTTTTCATTTGCTGCATAGTTATAGATGCGCTCATAATATAGCAGTACGCCCGCTCTTCTGTATAAAAAGCCATGATATCCGCACACAAATCAGGTAAAGCCAGAGATTTTGAATCATCAAAATCATCTACCTGGTATACCTCCCATACTATATTGCTTAATAAGGAATTTGTAGCAGGAATATAACTTTTATAATTTCTGTTATGTTCCAAATATGGTTGATATGGGGCAAATTCTTTCTGTGAATTTTTGTATAATTTTCTTATATCTTCCATAATATCTCCATCTTAACTGTTTATTGATCTAATCAAAATTATCACTTCTGTATTTAATCTGTACTCGCACCGCCATCTACGTATATAACCTGTCCGGTGATGCTATCGGCATATTTTGAACAGAGGAACAACATCATGTATCCAATATCTTCATGACTCTGTGCTCCCCTGGCTAACGGAATATATTTTTTCTGATATTCTTCCCAGGTCTGCTCCCTGTTTTTTCCATCTGCTTCATCGGTATCCAGAATATCTTCCCACATTTTTGTCTTAACAATTCCCGGTCCAACTGCATTGACATTGATATTATAATCTGCTCCTGCAAACGCCGCTGTCTGAGTAAGATAATTGACAGCAGCTTTTGTCATCCCATAATGACCGAATCCGTTACCGTGGGGAAGATCTCTTCTTCCTGCAAAGGATGTAGTTGTTACAATCTTTCCATGACCATACTTTTTCATCCTTCTCAGTGCGCACTGGAGACCGTTATTTACTCCCATCTGATTTGTCATAATAACCCTCATGATCTCTTCCTGAGAGCATTCAACAAAAGGAGTCACACAATCAATGCCGGCATTATTAATCACTATATCAAGTCGTCCGGTTTCTTCTTCCGCTTTTTGCAATACCTCATTCACCTGTTCAATATCGCTCACATCACAGGCTGCTGCCGATGCTTTACCGCCGTTTTCTGTTATTTTTTCCATCACCTTTATACAGTTTGCTTCCGTGCGGCTTGCCAGATAAACCATAGCTCCTGCCTGTGCAAGCTGTTCTGAAACAACTGCTCCGATTCCTTTTCCTGAACCAAATACAACCGCTGTCTGTCCTGATAAATCAATCTCCATAAATCCCATATTTCCACCTCTTTCACCTTTATCACTCTGATTTTATCGCTTTGATAACATTATTTTTATTCCTGACACAGTTCCTGCAATTCGAACAACATTCCTTCCGGATCTCTGAAATAAACCCAGTAGCACTTTGCGCCATCGCCCATCTCAGCTTCCTGTGGTTCCATGAAAGGTTTGACATCATACTTCTCAAGTTCTTTTACCCATTCCTGTATATTATCCACGTATAAACATAAATGGAGCTTGCCCGCACAGGCTGCCGTGTCAGGAACAGGGACCGGTGTCGGATCTGTAATTTCTATAAATTCAAGCATTACACCATCCGGTGTTTCCATAAATGCTTCCCTGTGACAATGGGTATCGTTATCACCAATGATTCCCATTGCTTTACCCTCATTTACATCATGAAATTCATCACTTGGTCCGTCCAAAAGTTTAAGTCCCAGAACTCCATGATAAAAGTCAATAATTGTTTCCAGATTTTTTACAATGAATCCCACATGGCTTGTCCTTAATATTTTCATTTTCCTTACCTCATTTCCTGTATTTCTGTCTGATTCTTTTTCATTGAAAAGTTAAACAAATTTCCTTTTTCTTTATAAGCTATTTTATGGGCTGATTTTATGATAAAGTATGCGCCGATCCCGATTATTATCAGAACTGTCCCACTGAGTATCATATTTGTACCGGCTCCTCCTCCAATTCTTCTGCCGATGGCCGGCACAATATAAGAACATAAAAATACTCCTGATGCTTCAATCCCTGACATCAGAGACATAGCCGTCGTAGTCGCTTTTCCATGGGTAGTACGACCTACATAGACGGTAAGCCCTGATACAATAATAAGGTTGAAAAACATGTTTATGATTCCTCCCACATAGCATCCGGCTACGCTATGGGTAAGCGGCGGAACAATCATAAATAAACCACAAAATATGAATGCAAGAGTTATGCTGTATCTTTTTGTAATTTTTATCCAAATATCTGATAAAAAACCTGCAACCGTACCTGCAACACTGCACAGTGAACCTATCACACCTGCCAGAGCTGTAGTTCCGATCTGAGCCTCATTAACAATATAGTCCGAATAATTCAGATACCATGCATTCCAGAATACAGCACCTACCAGATAAATAAGCAATAATCCAATTGCAATGACCGGCAATTTTTCATTTTCTTCTTCTGCCTGTCTGATATGTATTTTCGATTCTTCTTTTGTTTTTCCCTTAATCTCTGCCTTGTCAACATCAGGATAAAACAAAATCGTCAGAAGCAACACCGGAATCAGAAGAAGCACTGTTTTATATCCATCCTGAAATCTTCCTGTATTTGCAAAAATCCCGCCTAACAGAGTAAATACTGCCATTCCAAGCATTTTAAACGCATTATACCATCCCAGAACCCTATCTAAAATGTCAGGTGGAGATATCAATGTCAATACCGTCGGATTTGCTGCCGGAATGATTCCTCCCGGAATCCCAAGCAATGCGGAACATATCAATACACCAATCAAAGGCATGTCAACTAACAATATCAGCAAGCCTGAAATAATCGCGACCACAATACTTAAAATTACAATGGTTTTCTTGTTAAATACCTGCAGCATAATACTTGATGCAAATGCGGCAATCATCATAACAACCATCGGCAATGTTGAAATTAAAACTGCTGTCTGCTCCTGCCCCGGAAATGCCTGATAAATTAATGCCAAAACCACAACAGCAATACAATAAATCCATGATGAAAAAGATGTAACAAGTATCGTTATTATCTGTAATTTTAGCTTCAAAAAATACACCTCCTTAATAAAAAAAAGAGGAGATCGAACCTGTATAACAACCAGGAACGATCTCCTTTGATCAATTGTTTGCAGTAACTATAATTCTTTTTCCTCATTTTGCCTAGGACAAAACGGAACTTTTTATTTTGTTCCGTAAAAATCCATTTAACTTCTTATTTTTAATTTCATCCGCTGTATCTGCTTTTATTTTTACGTGAATTTTAGAAATAAATCCTCTCATCGTTGATCGTGCTTTCCATTTTCGGAAAATATTTCCGGAACATTTTGTCAGTAAAGCATCTGTCCAGGATTTGCTCTGCATATTCCGATGCCGGTTCCTCTGACGCCTGAAATCGTCCAAAGGGCATAAAAAAAGAACCCCGACCAGGATTCTTTTTTTATTTCTTTTATAAGGGAACTATTCCCGAACTCTTCTACTGCTGTCCGGCATCTTTGGCCGAACCAAGAGTAATACTAAGTGTCTGCGGCTGATATTTGCCATTGGAAGCCCGCTGGGTCACAACGGAGACGGTCTCTCCGGCAGCATAATACTGCAACGTATCCTGCAGCTGTTCCATATTTGACACAGAACGGCCGTCCAGTTCCGTGATAATATCACCCTTTTTCACACCAGCTTTATCTGCCGGTCCATTTTTTACCACCGATGATACAATGACGCCGCCCGGTATGCCGTACAACTCTGTAATATCCGCGGTCACTGTCTCTCCTTCAATCCCCAGATAGGAAGCTTCATCGGAATCTACCTTTTCTCTTGTCGGAAGATTTATGAGATCTTTCAGACTGGATTCCGCTTCCCATGGACATGACCGTTTCCTCCTTTTTTCATTTTATGTGTTTTAATCTTTCATTGATCGGTAAAATATTGATGTGCAGGTACTGATCTGCACATCAATATCCATACAAAGAAGTCAATACATGATGTACCTTTTGTCTTTCCTGCTGTGATGTCGCGACTGACTGCGGAATATCAGTCTTCCCGAAGCTGCCTGCTGTTTCTGATTTTCTGCATTGACTTCTTTTCTGCTCCGCCCTATAATAATAAAACCATATGGGAAAAATAAGAAGCAACTATACCGCCACATTTTAACAACATTGTGCCATACATCAAGAGGTGAATTTATGTGCTATAAAACTGCTGACATCAACGAAAATCTTCTGGAAAGCTTTCAATATCCGAAGGGAGAATTTCCTGTCTTAAGAACAAAGAAATCCCTGGATGAATACAAGCAGGGAGAAATAAGCTGCCACTGGCATTCTGAGTTTCAGTTCGGACTCCTGCTTCAGGGGAAATTAGACTATTATATTTTCAATAATCCCGTATCGAAATTACATCACACACTAAATCCAGGCGATGGATTTTTTATCAATTCGCGGGTTCTTCACGGATACAGACACACGGTTCCCGGAAGCAGCCTGTTTCTTTTCAGCATGATCCCAAGCTTTTTTGCATCTCCGCCATTTGGCAAATTATATCAGAAAATCATTCTTCCTGTGATGCACTCCAAAAAGAACGGCCTTTTTCTCATGTCTGATCAACAGGAAGACACGCTCATGTTGCGCCTTTTTCGCAAATTTAAGTCTCTTTGTCCCAAAGAACAGGATTATGAACTGCATGCCATGGAAGTGATCTGCCGCATCTGGCAGAGCCTTTTCCATAAATTTGAATCGGGCGATCTGCTTGCTGATCCCTCCCTCAAAAATATCTCTCACATGACCCGCATGCATAAAATGCTTGATTTTATTCATGAAAATTACAGCAAGCCCATGACCGTTGAACAGATTGCCGACGCCGGCCATATCAGCAAACGGGAATGTTTCCGCTGCTTTCGCGCCGTTATCAATCAAAGTCCCATCGAATATCTCATTCAATATCGCCTGACCATGGCCGCCAATCTTCTGATGTCCAGTGATAAACCGCTTTCCGCCATATCCGAATCCTGCGGCTTTGAGAATATCAGTTACTTTACAAAATGTTTTAAAAAACGTTATGGAATCCTTCCCCGGGAGTTCCGCTCCTGATTTTCTTTCGTCAGGCAGAATCTTATTGTATTTTTTATTACATTTGTCGTCAATTTGTTAGACTATATTTGTTATAATCGCAAAATAAATTGATTTTTTTATTTATTTCTTATTGTAAACCTTATATTTTTAATGTTTTTTCATTTATGTGTAAAATATGTAAAATTTCTGATTATTTATTGACAATTCATGTGTACAGTGTTATATTGTTTCATGAACAGGGAAACAGATACTTTCTCTCTTTAATGAAATCATACAATAAGCGACAAAAGAGGAAAGGACCTTATCATGAGGTCCTTTCCTCTTTTGTTATACTTTTCTGACAGCGCCAGAACAAGAGCGCTCCGATCAGGGCCACCAGCAATTCCGTGGCCGGAAAAGCACACCAGACGCCCCGGATCTGTCCCAGGAAAGACAGCAGGAAAGCCATGGGAACGATCACGATAAATCCCCGCAGCAGTGAGATGATATGCGCTGGCAGCGGCCGCTCTGTTGATGTAAAATAAATGGATATGATAATATTAAATCCGGCAAAAGGGCAGGCCAGGAAATAAAGACGCAGCCCCTCCATGGCAATGGTCTGGAGCACGGGGTCATGTTCACTGTTGAACACCGCAGTGATCGGAGACGCGCCGAAGAATACCAGCAGGTAAATGCAGACAGAAAACACCGCCATAACTGTCAGCGCACAGCGCAAAAACACCCGGATATCTTCATAATTCCTGCCTCCGAAGCTGCGGCTCAAAAGCGGCTGGATACCCTGAGCAATTCCCGTATAGATGGCGATGATCACCAGGGAGAGATTGGCAATGACGCCATAAGCGGCCACGCCCACATTTCCGTTGAGGTTCATAATGATGGAATTAAATACGATCATGACCACGCCGGAGGAAACTTCCGTGACCAGAGACGGGACGCCGCTTGATAAAATCCATCCGGCCTGTCCTGGCTGGGGACGGCATTTCACCGGATAAAATCCGTTATGTCTCCGGATAAAATGCGACGACAGAATCAGCATACTGATGATCGGCGCCAATCCGGTGGCGAATACGGCTCCGAAGATCCCCATACCGCAGGGAAAAATGAACACCCAGTCCAGAACTACGTTGGAGAGACTTCCTCCGATCATGGCTGCCATGGAAAGCTGCGGCGCACCGTCGTTTCTCACAAAACACAAAAGAACATTATTGAGAAGGAACGCCGGCGCAAAAAGCAGGATGACCCGAAGATATGTTCTTGACATGGTATATACATTATCTCTGGCGCCGAACAGATACACGATATCCCCGGCAAAGAGCAGGCCTACCGCCACAAAAATCACAGCAAATACAGCTGCCAGATACAGAGTGTGGGTAAATGTACGGTTTGCCGCCTTATGATCCTCCTGGCTTTTCTGTATGGAATAGCGGGTACCGCCGCCCATTCCGATCATCAGACCGCTTCCGTGAATAAAATTGTAAATGGGAATGGCCAGATTGAGTGCGGTAAGACCGTCTGTCCCCAGTCCTTTGGATACGAAAAACGTATCGGCAAGAATATAACAGGAAAGGCCGATCATGCCCATCACATTGAGAGACACATATCTCGCAAACTCCTGCAGTCGATTTTTCTTTTTCATACAAACCTCCCAAAATCCATCTTATGATCCTGTGAACTTTATTACATCGGTCAGGATCACAGAGCAAAAATGGCTTCATGACTCTTTTCTTGCTCTGACAAGCTCAATGGCTTCCTTTCCGGATACATGATCCATACTCATTTCCAGCATGCAGAGAGGCTCCCATTCCATCCTGATAAAATTCTCCCTGTTTTCTTTTGTATCCTTCGGAGCATATTTTACCGCCAGTTTCTCGATGGCGGTACGTTTCTCTTTCTCCTCTTCCAGAATACGGATCGTTCCAAAAATAATAACACTCCGGAAATACGAGGTATACTCTTCCGGTACAATATGATCCTGGGCAATTACGCAGAACGACGCCTTTGGATTGCTGCGGATGGCGTCCAGCTTGTGGCCGCTTTTGGCACAGTGAAAATACAGCTTATCTCCATCTGCCACGTAGCTTAACGGCACGCCGTAAGGATACTCCTCATCTCCCGCAAGAGAAAGCACCCCGGAGGTCCCTTCTCTTAAAATATCCATACACTCTTCTTTTGACAGCTGCTGTTTGTTTCTTCTCATTTCCTGAAACATTTTTTACCTCCTTACAATCTTTTACCGCAAAATCCTTCCCGCCTCAGGTTTTTTGTTTTAACATCTTTTTCACTACGCACCGGAAAAAGACAAAAAGAAAAGCATTGACCTTCGTATCTTCAATGGCCTAACGATACGAAATCAACGCTTCTGCTCTTACCCGGCGGCAAGCATTTTATTGCAGCACGAGAACCCGCACTAAAACAATAGCAGATCCTCAGTTATATATTCTTACAAATTTTTATCACAAACCGAAATACTTGTCAAGGATTTTATGCCGACAGCACATTGCCCGTCTGCGCCAGCGCCACATCTCTTACTTATCTAAGCATCACACTCTCATTTATGCCAGCGCCACATCGCCCACTCTTTTCATCCATTTGTTGGTCACCTTCGTGATCTGTCCCACAAAAATCATAGCAGCCAGCGTACCTTCCCGTACGCCTTCCACGCCGCCGAGGAATACCAGGGACAAAACGACCGAAATGCAGACCAGCGTAATATCAAAGCCCATTTTCATATTGCCAAATTTCACCGGGGCTACTTTACAGATGGCAAGCACTATTCCCTCGCCGGCTGTGGTGACAAGATTTGCCATCACTTCCACGCTGATGCCCAGAGCGATCAGCACGATGCCGATGATACAAAACAGCCATTCTTCCAGATAATTGGATACCTGTATTCCCTGCAGGAGATATTCCGCCACATCGATCATGGTTCCAAACACAATGGCAGCCGGAAACTGTAAGAGCTGAAACCAGTCATACTGCCTCCGGAGAATCGCAATCTGGATGAGCACAAACAGAAAATTCATGATAATAGTCGTGGTCCCCACTGACAGCCCGGAAATCAACGACGTCACATACGGGACCGTGGAGATTGGCGAAATACCCAGGTCTGCCTTGATGGAAAATGCCACGCCAAAGGCCATGATCGTCAAACCCAGACATAAAAAAACAAACCGCAGAACCGGATGATTGATTCTCTTTTTCTTTTCACTGTCAGAAATCGTATTACTCATAGTTCTTCCCCTTTTCTTTTGAAGATTGTTCTATGCTCCCGCATAATTTAACCAACATATTTTTCAGGGTATCCACCTCTTCTCCGGAAAGGCCGGACACCGCTTTTTCCTCTTCCCGCCGGAAAACATCCATCATTTTTTCCGCCGCGATCTGCCCTTTATCCGTTAGTGAAACATACAAAGAACGGCGGTTTCCTTCGCGGTTTCTCCGATGGACCAAACCAGCTTTTTCCATGCGAAATAAGATGCTTCCCACTGTTGCCTGCTCTATCTCACAATAAGCTGCAATCGTCTTCTGATCTGCCTCCTGATATTTAAAAAGAAAATCAAGGATTTTCGGCTGGCCGGAAGTAAGCCCCAGCTTGCCGGCTTCGGAAAGCACTTTTTTCGATAACATGGCGTGGGATTTCATCAGTAGATAATGAAGACTTTCCATTTTTCCTCCACAATTATACTAAGTATTCTTATTATATCAACACTCATTATATGCTTTCATATTAAAATGTCAAGAAATATTATTTGTTTTCTGCTTTTTATGTTAAAATGAGAATCAGAACGTTCTTCCATTGACGATCCTTTATTTTTACATACTATTTTTATCAAAGAAGGAGTAACAAAAGTGACAGACATGAACCTGGATTATGCCAGACAACAATTCGAATCTTATCTTGAGCAATACGACCGGTCAGACGATAAGGTACGCCTGAAAATCATTCATACCTATGGGGTGGTTCACTGCAGCCGTCAGATCTGCGGGCGGATGGGCCTTTCCCGGGAAGATACCGATCTGGCGCAGCTTATCGCTCTGCTGCACGATATCGGACGGTTTGAACAACTGAAACGATTTGACAGCTTTGAGCCGGATACCATGGATCACGCCGCTTTTGGCGTGCATCTTCTGTTTGAAGAGGGGAAAATCCGTGACTTTATAAAAGAACCGGCGTGGGATTCCATTATCCGCACTGCCATCGCCAGACACAGCGATTTTAAGCTGGAAGGTATTTCTGACCAGCGGGAACTGCTCCATGCCAGGCTGATCCGGGACGCAGACAAGCTGGATAACTGCCGGGTCAAATTAGAAGACTCCATCGAAACCATGCTGGGCGTATCACCCAAAGAAGTGGGCAGATCTTCTATCACGCCGGAGGTCATGGCACAGTTTATGGATCATAAGTCCATCTACTCTCCCACCCGAAAAACAAAGATGGATTACTGGCTTTCTTACCTGGCCTACTTTTTCGATATCAATTTCCGGGCGACACTTACGATCATAGAAGAGCGTCAGTATATCAGCCGTCTGATCGCGCGGATTCCTTACTCTGATCCGAAGACCGCCGCACAGATGCAGGAAGTCAAAAAAATCCTGCAGGATTATTTCTCTTCCCGCACAGAGGATCCATCCAAAGCAGCGGATACCCTTTTCGCATAACAGGCAGATCTCCCGGGAAGGAAACACATAAGACGCATGATCCGTCCCAAAATAGGAAAGAATCCTGCAAAGCAGGATTCTCCGCCGCAGTGCGATCCTCACGGAGCGTTTTTTATTTCACAGGAATGCAATTTCCTGTGAAATAAAAAAAGGCTGTACATGGAAATCTTCTCTCCACGTACAGTCTACACGTTTAGATTTAAAAATACTTCCGGCTTCCCCAGAGATTCGCCTTCTTCAAATCGAGATACTGCTGATACGCATCCTCAAGAATCTGCTTCTCATTGGGAAACCGTAGCAAATGATAGGCTTCATGAAATTTATAAAAACCGGAATCCACAAAATATTCTTCTTTCTGTGGCTTGGAATAATAGCTGTCCGCCATCATCAGATACCAGTGAACATCTTTTACCACCACATCGTGAGCGGTATTAAAAGTGTACTGACTCTTTCCCACATATTTAATAATAGACGCCCTCGCACCGGTTTCCTCTCTCACTTCCCGCAGTGCGGTTTCTTTATATTCTTCTCCCTCCTCTACTGTTCCTTTTGGGAGCACCCATCCCTCATACCTGTTTTTATAATTTTTGTATAAAAGAAGGATTTTCCCGCGAAAAATGACCACACCACCACAACTTGTTGCCTGTATCATATCTCTTCCTCCTATGCAAACAATTCTGGTGTGTATTACACTTGGTAACAGTATAGCAAATAGATACGTCCTTTGCAAGAAAGCTGTCTGATTTTTGCAGATATTTCTATGAGTAATAGTCTTTCATCTCATTATTATAATACGAATCAAAGACTTCTTTCGCGATCGGAGCCGCATACTCGCTGCCGGTACCGCTGTTTTCCACGATGACACAGACCACCAGATCCGGGTCTTCCACATTGGAATATCCAAAAAACCAGGCATGGGACCGCTCTCCTTCATTTTCCGCCGTTCCGGTTTTACCCGCAGCCGTATACAGATCGGTATCCAGCACCCGTCCGGTACCGTCGGTCACAACATTTCGCAGCATTTTCTGAAGAATCTTCGCATCATTTGGGTCTACCAGAGTCTTGTATTCCTCCGGTTTCGTCTCCTTGATCACAGCTCCGTCGGCGCTTTCCACACTTTCTACCAGATACGGCCTCATCAGCACTCCGTCATTGGCGACGGCGCACATGAGAAGCGCATTGTGAAACGGCGTCATAAGAGTATTTCCCTGGCCGATAACGGTCTGAGGCACCTCGCTTTTCTGCGAGTCCTCATCCAGATCAAACCGACTCTGTTTTACGGCAATATCAAAAGGGATGCTCTGACCAAAAAGGAGCTTCTCATTGAGGGCGGCGAACCGTTTCAGATTCAGAGTGCTTCCCAGAGTGACAAAAGCAGTATTACAGGATTTAGTGAACGCTTCCTCCAGATCCACTTCCCCGTGCTCTTCACCGTCATAACAGCTGATGCGGACACTGTCCACCACGGTCTCACCGGTACAATCATAACTAAAATCCCCGTAAGAAGCCGGATGTTCCTCTATATATTCCAGCGCCGTGACCAGTTTATAAGTGGATCCCGGCGGATAAAGCCCCTGTGTCGCGCGGTTTAAAAGGCAGCTGTTATCTTCATCGGAATTGATCTCCTCCCAGATGTCGTCCAGCTCGTTGGGATCAAAATCCGGCTTGGACACCATGGCACGCACTTTTCCGGTCTTCGGCTCGATGGCCACCACAGCTCCGCGATGATCACCCAGGGCGTTGTAGGCAGCTTTCTGCAGACGGGTATCCAGGGTGGTCACAATGGTGTCTCCCACGGTCTTCTCCCCCGATACTCCTTCCCTGATCTGGTCCACCAGCTGTTCGTGGGAAGTCAGCAGATCATAATTATAGGCAGATTCCAGGCCCGCTTTTCCATGGGAATTATATCCCACCACATGGGCGAACATATCCTCATACGGGTATTCCCTTACCTCATCTCCGTCCTCATCCACAGTGGTTTCCGCCAGTACCTTATCGTTGGCACTCTTGATGCTGCCCCGCAGGACTTTTTCTGATAAGGCTGTGGTACGCTTATTATAGGGACTGTTGATCACTTCCGGCGCATCGTAAATGGTAAACTTCACCAGATAACCGATGAGCCCAAGAAAAAGCACCACCACAAAAAGACTGGTCCGGAACATATACCGGTTGGTCCGGAGCTTCCGCCCTTTTTTGGGCACAAATAAAGAAGCCAGTCTTTCCCAGATGGTCACGGATTCTGTTGTCTTTAACTGCCTAGCGGCCTGTCCCTCTCTGCGGGCTGATTTCTGATGTCTGTTCATCTTCTTCCACTTCCTCATCTTCTTTATAGGCAATCATAAAAATGCCCTGCATAATCGCAAATATAATCAGGGTACTGGCAACGGAACTTCCGCCATAACTGATCAACGGCAGCGTAACGCCGGTGGACGGAATAAACTTCGTGACTCCTCCGATACAGAGGAAGACCTGAAAAATAAAACAAATGGAAAATCCATAAGCTACCAGCTTATAAAAACGTCCTTTCACATCCATGGCAATCTGCAGAAAATGTACAAATACACCTAAATAGATAAAGATCAGACAGATGGCAAAAAAGACGCCGAATTCCTCCGCGATGGCGGAGAAAATAAAATCACTGTCCACCACCGGAATATCCGAGGGCCGCCCCTGGGTCAGCCCCAGACCGAACCATCCTCCGGTCCCAATGGCAAAAAGCGACTGGGTGATCTGATAGCCCCGGCCCTCGATGATCGACCAGGGATCGATCCACGCGTCAAACCGGGTGCGGACATGGGCAAACAATATGTATGCCAGCCTTCCCGCCAGGGTGCCTGCCGCCACACCTCCCAGCACATAGATGCCCCGTCCGGTAGCCGCATAGCTCAGGAAAATAAAAATCACAAAGTATAAAAGGGCGCCTCCCAGATCCTTTTCCAGAATCAGAACCATCACATGGCAGCCGGAAAACAGCGCGGTAATCAGCACACGTTTAAAGCTTGCCGGCTTTTCCAGCATGGCCGCCAGGAAAAATACAAAAGCGATCTTTACAAATTCCGACGGCTGGATGGCAAAAGCTCCCAGAGAAATCCAGTTGGTCGATCCGTTCTTTGTGCTTCCGATGACAAACACAGAAGCTAAAAGCGCAAGACCAATGAGCCCGTATATCCAGCGGAGCCTTTTGAGCCAGTAGGCTTTCTCCAGAAAAAACGGAACGATCAAAACCACAACCGAGCTGACCGCGACAATGGCGAACTGCTTCACTGCCTGTTCGAAATCCAGCCGGGTCAGCATGACAAAACCGATCAGCAGCAAAAAGCAGGTGTGATTCATCAGAATCCTGGAACAATCGGTATACACATGCTCATAAATGAGAATAAGTATTTTAAAAAACACCGCCTGCGCCGCATATAAAGCGAGAATCTTTACATCAAAGGTTTTTAAAAACAACACGCCATAGCAGATAAAATGAAAAATAAACATAAACCGCTCCTGGCGGTTCATCCTCCTGATCTGCTGATCTTCCGTGGAAGGAAGGAACACAGTAAAACAAGATACAGCATAAATCGCACACATGATCATGAAAATGTAATTGGACCCTGTCGATATAATGTTTAACATGAACTCACCTACTCAATTCCAAATTTCCAGTATGCGTCCGGTTCTTTGCCTTTTACCGGACGATATCCGTTTTCCTCCCACCGCATATACTGGCGGACCGCCGTTTCCACACTTTCTTTATCTTCCAGAAAGAAATGAAAAGTCACTCCGTCAAGGGATTGCACGACTTCTCCGTACTCTGCCCCCAAAAGATTTCTCGGCCGGTCCGACCAGATACTGTTATAGCAGTACCGGCAATGGCTGACCACCGGCAGCTGCCTTTTCTTTCTGTCCTCCAGGAAAAGGATCTCCTGGCGGTGATTACAGCCGCCCTTTGTCTTCTTGATACACTGGGCGGAACGCATCAGCGGCACCCGGCCGTAGACGGAAGCCTCCATCTGTATGATGCTCTCCGGCCGGGCTTCTTTCGGTTCAGCCCCGCCTGACAACTGTCCATCCGCTTCCTCAAGCATCTCCTGACACTCCCTGCCGGACAGCTCCACCGGAAGTTCCGCTCCCGCCAGAGAAAACAACCGCTTCATCTCCCGCACAGAGCGATGATTCCACAGATAGCAGTCCGCCCCGGCATAAATCGGAGCGGTCCGCCCTTCCAGCCGCCACAAAAACTGTGCCTGTCCGATACTATGCACATAAATTCCTGACCAGTGCGGAGACCGACAGAGGGCACCCAGAGCCGGATAAAAATCCCCGTTTTCCGAGGCTTCCTTCTCCATTCCCGCCGCAGTATCCTGCGGCGCGGCATTTATCCTGAGAATCAATGGCAGAGAAAGAAATGCACGTTTCCCCTGCCGGCAGATCTCTTCCGCCAAAGCGGGAAGCGCATCCTCCTCCCAGAAATCCGCCGGCAGACAGATACTGTCAAAGAACGGATGAGAGAGGCAGAATGAAAACAGCTCTCTGTCATATACCACTGCCATTTTTTTCTTTTTCACATTGGAAACTGCGGATTTCTCATTTAAAACAATAGATTTCTTATTGTTATTTAGTGAAATAACAGTATCACTTTTTCTTTCTGATTGCAAGGAAATCTTTCTTTCGATTCTGTTTTTTTCCTGTGACGTTTTTGTAAACGACTGTTCCAGCCGCTCCTGCAACATCCGGAATCCCGTCTGACGAAGCTCCTTTAACGCCGACATAGGCAGAAATACATTTTCTTCCAGATGAATCTGCAGATCTTCCAGATAAAAAGGCACCCCGCCGGTCTTATGCATCTGCCGGCTGATATCCTTCTCTTCCAGGGGACGCCTGGAAGAAGGCTCCGCCACGGTGCCGGATACCGCAGCCTCTTCTCCCCGGCATTGGAGAGTCAGCACTGCCGGCGCGCCGATTTTAATGGTAATCTCTCCTCTTACCGGATATTTTATCTCATTTGACAAAATGTCATTCTGAATCCAGGCAGATAACGCTTCATTTTTTCTTCGCCAGACTCCCATACCCGGTTTAAGTTCTTTTGTACCTGGAACATTCAAAAGACAGAACTTTCCTTCCATCTGCAGTTGTTCCGGCACCGTCAGCGCCATTTCCTCCTGCTCCTTCCATGGAAGAATCAGAACATCCTTCGGATGGAGTACCACGCCTTTGTCAAGTTCCACCGCAATTTTTCCCCGGCGCACCTGCCGCACCCGGCCGATCTGTCGTCCCAGATTCCGCGGATGCACCGTGGACATCATCTCCGGACCATTATGCCGTTTACAGTAACCATCTGTAAAACCGCTCCGGCTGTACAGTTCTTCCAGTGCAGCGTAGTCCTCCCCGGAGATCCTCCAGTCCTGCGGTCTTTCTTTGTATTCATCCAGATATTTTCTGTAAATGGCAGTCACTCCCGCCACGTACTCCACATTTTTCATGCGGCCCTCGATTTTCAGAGAATCCACGCCTGCCCCGATGAATTCCGGCAACAGGGAGATGGCGCACAGATCCTTCGGACTCAGCACATGGGCCCCGCTTCCGGACGTAAGCCTCTTCCTTCCGCCAGCTCCGAGCACCCGGTACGGCAGACGGCACGGCTGAGCGCAGCGTCCCCGGTTTCCGCTTCGTCCTCCGTACATGCTGCTAAACAGGCACTGCCCCGAATAACAGTAACAGAGCGCCCCGTGAACGAAAATCTCTACTTCCAGTCCCGTATCCTCTTTGATCTGACGAATCTCATCGAGGGACAGCTCTCTGGCGGGAACCACCCGGTTCATGCCAAGTCTCGCGGCGGCCCGGGCGCCGTACACATCCGTGATGGTCATCTGGGTGCTTCCGTGGATCTCCATGCCGGGAAAATTCTGTCGGATCAGGGAGGCCGCTCCCACATCCTGCACGATCACCCCGTCAAGGCCTTCCTCATAAAAAGGCAGTAAAAAATCAAACAGCTGTTCCCGGAGCTCTTTCTCTTTCATCAGTGTATTGACCGTCAAATATAACCGTTTCTCATAAAAATGGGCATAATGCAGTGCTTCCACCAGGTTCTCCCTGGTAAAATTATCTGCATATGCCCTGGCACCAAACCGCTGTCCGCCCATATAGACAGCATCCGCCCCTGCCTTTACGGCAACTTTTAAGTGTTCAAAAGAACCTGCCGGAGCCAAAAGCTCCGGCAGCTTAATTCCGTTTCGTTTCATTTCGTTTTGTCTCATGAAGCTCACTCCGTGTTTCCAGTTCAATAATGCGCTTCTGCAGTTCGTTGACCTTGGTCTTGTACTCAATCACCAGCTTATTGGCCGTGTCTATCCGCATCTCTTTGTCTACCATCTCCTGCTTGAGCTTATAAAGCTCCTGCTCACTCTCCTGATGCTCCTGATTGAAAATATTAAGTTCATCCTGCAGCTTGAAATAGTCCTCCGCGATATTCAGCGACAAAAGAATATTCTTATACTCCTGCGGCAGCTTGCCATAACCGGCCTGCTGCTTTAATTCCCGGATCTTACCGTCCACATAGGAGGCAATCCGCTGCATATACGCTTCGCTGCTGTTTCCCGCCAGCATATAAACCTTTCCGTCAATGACCACAGATACTTTTGTTTTGTTTTCCATTTTCATCCCCCATGTTGTTTCGTCCGCGCCCGGCACAGGCCGCCGCAGCGACTGCTAAAAGACTTCCTCCGGAACAGGGAGCCCCAGATGCTCATAGGCATATGGAGTCAGCGCCCGCCCCCTCGGCGTCCGTTTAATGAGGCCCCTCTGTATCAGGAAAGGCTCACATACATCTTCAATGGTCCCGGCGTCCTCGCCGATGGCTGCCGCCAGTGTATCAAGCCCCACCGGTCTTCCGGCAAACTTGACAATCATCGTATCCAGAATATTTCTGTCTGTGGTATCAAGACCAAGAGCGTCAATCTCCAGCAGATCGAGGGCGTCTCCCGCCACCTGCCGGGTGATCACTCCGTCGTATCTTACCTGTGCAAAATCCCGCACCCGCCGTAACAGGCGGTTGGCCAGTCGGGGCGTTCCCCGGCTCCGCCGGGCAATCTCCAATGCCCCTTCGCCGTCGATCTCCACTCCGAGAAGTTCCGCAGAACGCTCCACAATGGTCCGGAGCTCCTCATCGGTATAAAATTCCAGCCGGTTTACCACGCCAAAACGATCTCGCAAAGGTGCGGTAAGCATCCCCGCTCTGGTGGTCGCGCCAACAAGAGTAAAATGCGGCAGATCCAGCCGGATCGAACGGGCGGAGGCCCCCTTTCCGATCATGATATCAATGGAAAAATCCTCCATGGCCGGATAAAGTACTTCTTCCACCTGCCGGTTCAGCCGGTGTATTTCATCGATAAACAATACATCCCCGTCAGAAAGCCCGTTTAGCACGGCGGCAATCTCTCCCGGCTTCTCGATGGCCGGTCCGGAGGTGATCTTTAAATGCCCGCCCATCTCATTGGCGATGATGCCGGCAAGAGTGGTCTTACCCAGTCCCGGCGGCCCGTACAAGAGTACGTGGTCCAGAGGCTCTCCCCGCATCTTCGCTGCCTGAATGAAAACGTTCAGGTTCTTTTTGACCTTTTCCTGGCCGATATATTCTGTTAATGACGCCGGTCGAAGACTCCCCTCGGCGGCTGCGTCTTCTTCCAGCAGTTCTGTCGTTATCATCCTGTCCATTCTGTCACCTGCAATGTTATAATGTCATAATCCTCTTGAGCGCTTCTTTTAAAAGCTGCTCCGCGTCCATGTTCTCTGCGCCTGGCACCTTGTGCACCGCCCGGTATGCTTCGCCGTTGGAATAACCGAGGGCAATGAGGGCATCCATCGTGTCTGTGATCTGACTGCCGTCCCCCGTCAGGTCTGCCGCAGCCGGCACTTCCTCTTCTTTTCCAATGCCAAGATCTGCCAGATCCAGCTTATCTTTCAACTCGATGATCAACCGTCTGGCTCCCTTCGGCCCGATTCCGGGCGTCCGGGCGATGCTCTTCGCATCTTCACTGACCACGGCATAATACAGATCTTCCACGCTGAGCGTCGATAAGATGGAAACGGCCACCTTCGGCCCGATTCCGCTGACTCCCAAAAGAAGCCTGAATACCCGAAGCTCCTCCCGGGACAAAAATCCATAGAGAGCGAGCAGATCCTCCCGCACATAAAGATATGTATAGAGAGTCACTTCCTCCCCCATGTGTATCTGACCACAGGTGGCGGCGGAAGTCCGCACTTCATAACCCATCCCGCGGTTATCCACCACGATATACTCCTCATTGGCATAAACCGCCGTGCCTTTTATGTATGAAATCAACGTAATTAACTCCTGTCTCGAACTTATATTCTATCCAATAATACCATACTTCCCCTGGAAATACAACCGACGACTTCTCTTCCCTCTCATTTGACAGCCGCTTTTTTCTCTGGTACTATTCCACTAACATGCCGTTCTCCCGGTATCTTCTTATATGATAGAAAGGACACACTATGCTCACAAAACATTACTGCTTTCCCGGAACCACTCCGGGAACAGACGCCAAAGACACGCGCTATACCTTTATAGATATTGAAACCACCGGATTAAAACGGGATACCACCATTCTCTACCTCATCGGCTGCGGCTACTATGAGAAGGACAGTCTCTGCATCGTCCAGTGGTTTAACGATGACGGTGTCAGTGAACCTGCCATGCTGCTGGCTTTGAGAGACTTTCTCATGAAGCACCCGGCACCCCTTTTTACCTTTAATGGAGAGAGTTTTGACATCCCCTACCTGAACCGTCATTACGAACTCAATCATATGGATTATCGTCTGGACCTGACCGGTTCTCTGGATCTCTACCGGATGCTCCGTCCGTTCCAGACTCTGTTTCATCTGTCCCACGGAAAACAAAAAGACTGGGAGCGGTTTCTTGGCATTTCACGGGAAGACTTATATAACGGCGGACAGCTCATCGGCATTTATAAGAAATATCTCCTGAAAAAGGATCCGGAGCTGCTCCATCTTCTTCTTCTCCACAACATGGAGGATATCCGCGGCATGGAAGCCCTGCTTCCCCTGGCCGCCTATGAATCTCTTCTTGGCGGCCAGTTCACCGTGGAAGGATTTACCGTCTCCGGAGATTCCTCTTCTGCCAATATGACTGCGGACCGGCTTTGTTCCGGGGATTTCGCAGATCAGCCTACTTTTCCCCGTCTGACCGCCGACTGCCGTCTGCGAAAGCCTCTGCCTAAGCCTCTTCATGCGGCTGCAGATTTTACAGAGAAAGGATTTTCCCTGTCTGATATCCTTTCACCCGGCACGGAAAACAGCAGTATCCCTCCACTCTCTTCTGTGGACATTGACGGACAAAAGATGCAGATAACCATTCCGGTAGTCCAGGGGACTTTAAAATATTTTTATCCGGATTATAAAAATTATTTTTATCTTCCCGAGGAAGACCGGGCTATCCATAAATCCGTCGGCTGTTATGTGGACAGCCAATTTCGGGAAAAGGCGAAGCCCGCCACCTGCTATATCAGAAAAAACGGTCTGTTTCTTCCGCTTTTCCCACAAACAAAATATAAGGGCATCCAGACAGCGCAGAAGTCCTACGCGGATTCCCTGACACTCTATAAAAATGATTATAAAGATACTTGTTCTTTCGTGGAATTACAGCCGCTTTTTCACGGAAATGGGGACAGAGCGGAAAATACCGGCAATGGAAGACATACTTCTCTTGCCAACGCCTATCTTTGCGACTACATGAAAGACGTATTTATCTCCGAAATGAAAAAAGCTGCCACCTGACAGCATGCTGTCCTCCCATGGACCTTCGCCTCGCGTTGTTCCGTGGGAAGACGGCCGGTCAGGGTGACAGCCTTTCTCTTCAAATAGGATCGTCTATTATTTCATCTCTTTTGCCAGAGCATCGATTTCTTCTTCGTTGGCCGGAGTCATAGCGGAACGAATCGTTACCGTGGTGTCAGCAAATGTGATATTTTCACATTTATCAAACGCTGCTTTCATCACTTTCGCCGCCATCGGAGCCCAGGTACCATTCTCAATGAACGCTACCTTGCGGTTCATATATCCTCTCTCTGTGATCTCTGCCAGGAAGTCTCTCATGAACGGGAATACTTCTGTGTTATATGTAGTAGATGCAAGAACAAGCTTGCCGTAACGGAAGGCATCTTCCACAGCCTCTGCCATATCGCAGCGGGCCAGATCATTGACAACAACTTTCGGGCAGCCTTCTTCTTCCAGTTTCTTTGCCAGAAGTTCCACAGCAGCCTTTGTATGTCCGTAAACGGAAGTGTAGGCGATGACGGTCCCTTCACTCTCCACACCGTAGGAAGACCAGGTGTTATACAGATCAAGATAATAACCGATGTTCTCTTTTAAGATCGGTCCGTGAAGCGGGCAGATAACCTGAATATCAAGGGCAGCTGCTTTCTTCAGCAGGCGCTGTACCATGATACCGAACTTACCTACAATACCGAAATAATATCTTCTTGCCTCGCAGGCCCATTCTTCTTCCACATCAAGAGCGCCGAACTTACCGAAACCGTCAGCGGAGAACAGTACCTTATCTGTGGAATCATAAGTCACCATAACTTCCGGCCAGTGTACCATCGGAGCGAAAACAAATGTCAGATTGTGTTTTCCTGTGGAAAGGGTCTCTCCGTCTTTTACGACTACTTTTCTGTCGGCGAAATCTGTGCCGAAGAACTGCTTTAACATATTGAATGCCATAGCGTTGGCAACAATCTTTGCTTCCGGATATACTTCCGCAAAGGCAGCGATGTTAGCGGAGTGATCCGGCTCCATATGCTGCACGATCAGATAATCCGGTTTCCGGTCACCAAGCACCTCTGCCAGGTTCGCCAGCCATTCATCCTTGAAATGAGCATCCACCGTGTCAAATACTACAATTTTTTCGTCCATGACCACATAAGAATTATAGGCCATACCATTAGGCACATCATACTGTCCCTCAAATAAATCAATCTGATGGTCATTGACGCCCACATAATAAATGTCTTCTGTCACTTTACTAAACATTCCTGTCACCTCGTTCATATAATCTTCCTTCCGCACATGGATACCGGAACAAAGTTCCACATCCCCTGCGGATGCTTTATCAGATGGGAATCTCCCCTCATCCGATAAAAATGTATCTTACAAAACCTTTGTACGGAACACAAAAGAGTAATAATTGGAAAATATCTGTCTTTTATTGTCCGCCAAACTGATTATAAGGGATTTTATGTGAAAAAACAAGTATCCCGCTGTACATTTACTGTATCTTTAAAAGAACAAATTTCCCGATAAATGGCAGAACCTCTGAGGGGCCGGGATTTACCCGCCCGCGAACAGCAGATTCCGCCCTTCATATCATACACTGGCAAACTGACTGTTATAAAGCTGCGCATAGAATCCATTGCGTGCCAGCAGATCTTCATGATTGCCCTGTTCAATGATCCTGCCATCTTTCATGACCAGAATAATATCCGCATTCTGAATGGTGGAAAGCCGGTGCGCCACAATGAAACTGGTCCGTCCCTCCATCAGCTTGGCAAAAGCATTCTGGATCTTCTGCTCCGTTCTCGTATCGATAGAAGAGGTCGCCTCGTCCAGAATCAGCATAGCCGGTACGTGGAGCATGACCCGGGTGATACAAAGCAGCTGTTTTTGTCCCTGACTCATACCTGCTCCGTCCTCGGTGATCCAGGTGTCAAGCCCCTTCGGCATCTTCTTGATGAAGCTGTAAGAATGGGCTTCTTTGGCCGCCTGTATGATCTGCTCATCGGTATATCCCTCATTGCCAAGAGTGATGTTCTCCCGGACAGTTCCTGTTTTCAGCCAGGTATCCTGGAGAACCATGCCATAGGAACTCCGGAGACTTTTCCTGGTAATGTGGCGGATGTCTGTGCCGTCCACCTGAATGGACCCGTCATTAACATCGTAAAAGCGCATGAGGAGATTGATGATCGTCGTCTTCCCGCATCCGGTCGGGCCCACAATGGCCACCCGCTGTCCCTGGCTGACCTGGAGGTTAAAGTCTTCGATGAGCTTTTTGCCCGGCTGATAAGAAAACTTCACATGAGAAAGGGTCACATTTCCTTCCACATCAGACAAAATCTCCGCATCCTCCGGATCCGGCGTCTGCGGCGTCTCATCGATGAGCTCAAAGATTCTGGCCGCGCAGGCAAAGGCATTTTGCAGTTCTGTCACCACACCTGAAATCTCATTGAACGGCTTCGTGTACTGGTTCGCATAGCTCAGCAGCACGGTCAGCTGTCCCACGGAAAGTCCTCCGGAAAGGGCAGTGAGAGCACCGGAGAGCGCCACGCTGGCATAAACCAGACTGTTGACAAAGCGGGTGCAGGGATTGGTGAGCGAAGAATAGAAGGTTGCCTGTAAAGAGCAGTCCTGCAGTCGTCCATTGATCTCGTCAAACCGCTCCTGAGCGGTATTCTCATAGGCGAAAGCTTTGACTACTTTCTGTCCCTCCACCATTTCTTCCACCAGAGCCGTCTCCTGTCCCCGGGTCTCTGACTGCAGCCGGAACATGGAGTATGTGTGACTGGCGATAAATCTTGCCACAAACAGAGAAATCGGCGTCAGGCAGACCACCAGCAGTGCAATCCACGGATGAATGGAGAACATAAATCCCAATGTCCCCAAAATGGTGATCACACCGGTAAAAAACTGAGTAAATCCCATCAATAAACCGTCGGCAAACTGATCCACATCAGCGATCACACGGCTTACCACATCGCCGTAAGAATGACCATCCACATACTTAAGAGGAAGAATCTCTATCTTCTCTATGGCCCGGTTCCTTATATCTCTGGTCACATGAAAAGTAATCCGGTTATTGCAGATATTCATGATCCACTGGGCAACTCCGGTGACAATGGCGGCAGCCACACCGAACAGCAGAATCCTGCGGATCGCTGCAAAATCCACCTGCCCTTTTCCGATAATACAGTCAATGGCATCTCCCATAAGAATAGGAAGATATAAAGTACCGGCCACCGTGACCGCAGCCATCACGAGGGATAAAATCACAAAAAAACTGTGGGGCTTTAGATAATTCCAGAGGCGTACCGCCGTTTCTTTCTGCGTCATGGTTTTTTTCGTCTCCATCGTTATGCCTCCTTCTTAAACTGAGTCTCATAGATTTCCCGGTAGATATCGCAGTCTGCCAGCAGGGACGCATGGGTTCCCATCCCTGCGATCTTTCCGTCATCCAGGACGATGATCTTGTCTGCATGCATCAGTGAGGACGCCCTCTGCGCCACGATAAATACCGTCGGTTTATGTTTCATTTCTTTAATCGCCTTTCTCAGCCGGGCATCTGTGGCATAATCCAGAGCCGACGCGCTGTCGTCCATGATGAGGATCGGCGACTTTTTAAGAAGGGCCCTTGCCAGCGTCAGTCTCTGTTTCTGTCCGCCGGATAAGTTCCTTCCCCCCTGCTCCACAACAGCGTCCAGTCTTCCCTCTTTGGTATCCACAAACTCTTTTGCCTGAGAGACGGCCAGCGCTTCCTCAATATCTTCCTCCCGGGCATCCGGTACACCGAACAAAAGATTGCTCCGGATGGTTCCCTCAAAAAGCTGGGCCTTCTGCGGCACCACAGACACCACCTTACGCAGTTCCCGGAAAGAATACTCCTGCACATTGTGCCCAAATAAGGAGACCGTTCCCGTCTCCGCATCATAAAATCTCGGAATCAGATTGACCAGAGTCGACTTACCTGCACCGGTACCGCCGATGACGCCGATGGTCTCTCCGGACGCAGCTGTAAAAGAAATACCGCTGATGGCAGCCTCGCCGCCTTCGTTATATCGGAAAGACACATTGCGAAATTCCACCGCAGGAGCCTGCGCTCCGCCTTCCTGTCCGGCAGCAATCGTATCCCGGTCCCCTTCTTTCATCTCCGGCTCGATGGCGAAAATATCCTGCACCCGGTTCACGCTGGCAAGCGCCTTGGTGATCGTCACGATCAGATTGGCAAACTTAATCAGCTCCACAAGAATCTGCGAAAGATAGTTATAAAGCGCGACCACCTCTCCCTGAGATAAAGATCCTTCATTGACCCGGACGGCTCCGGTCTGAATCAGTACGATGATCGCCAGATTGATGATCACAAGGGTCAGCGGATTGGTCAGTCCGGAAATCATGCCGGCAAACTTCTGCAGTGCCGTCAGCCGGTCATTTCCCGCAAAAAAGGCCTCCTTCTCGCTCTCCTCCCGGTTAAACGCACGGATGACCCGAACGCCGGTAAGATTCTCCCTTGTTATATTCAAAATGTTATCAAGCGCCGCCTGTACTCTCTTATAGATGGGCTTTGTCACGCCCATGACTGTAAACACCACAAAGGACAGCAGCGGTATGGTAACCACAAAAATCAGCGCCGCCCGCACATCGATGGTAAAAGCCATGATCATGGCGCCGAACACAATAAACGGAGAACGCAGAAAAAGACGCAGAACCATGTTGATACCGTTCTGCACCTGATTGATGTCGCTGGTCATCCGGGTAATCAGCGTGGAACTGCCGATGTCATCCATCTCCCTGTATCCAAACGACAGGATGTGCGCAAACAGCCGGGAACGCATGGCCGTCGCCGCGCCCACCGCCGACTTGGCCGCAAAATACTGGGCCGTAATGGAAAAAAGCAGGCCCACCAGAGCCAGAGCGAACAGCACCAGACACATCATAAAAATGTAATGTCTGCTCTCCCGGTAAATCCCCTGGTCAATGATCGACGCCACCACCAGAGGCACCAGAAGCTCCAGCATCGCCTCCAGCATTTTAAACAGCGGTGCCAGAACACTTTCCTTCTTGTAATCCTTCATAAACTGAATAATCATTTTCATACAAGTACTTCCTTTTCCTGACAGTTTTCTTTTCCGGGTTATAGTCTACCATTTTTTCCGTCGCTTTAAAAGGTAAAAATCAGTTTTTCTTTGCGGATCACACGCCGGTCCCCGCCTTTTTTCAGCGTCCGGCCGCCGGACACCACCGGCAATGGCCGCTCCCCCGCCGCCCTTGCAACTTGCAAAGCAGATGGACTATAATAATGGCATTGTGACAAAGTATTTTAGAATTGATTTACCGGGGAGGAAATAAAATATGCAACATATTCTGCTTCTGGAAGACGACAAAAGCCTCATAGACGGACTGGAATACAGCCTGAAAAAGAAAGAGTTTACTGTGGATACCGCCAGAACTGTGGGCGAAGCGAGAAAGCTGCTGGCCAGCAATTCTTATGATCTGCTGCTTCTGGATGTGACTTTGCCCGACGGCAGCGGCTTTACCCTCTGCGAAGAAGTGCGCAAAACCGGCAGCACTGTGCCGATCATCTTCCTGACTGCTGCCGATGAAGAAGTTCATATCATCCGGGGTCTGGACAGCGGCGGAGACGACTACATCACAAAACCATTCCGCCTGGGCGAATTATTCTCCAGGATCCACGCGCTGCTTCGAAGGAGTGCCATGGGCGCTCACGGCAGCCATGCCGAAGCGGATCAGGCGCCGGATATCCCGGCCCGGGAGGCCGCATCCGAAACGCCGGCGCTGTCCTCCGGCGACGTGCGCATTGACCTGCTGGCCAGCCGGGCGTATCTCAGGGGAACTCCGCTGGACCTTACCGCCGCCGAGTACCGTCTGCTCTGTCTGCTGGTGCGCAACGCCGGGCTGGTGGTTACCCGCAGCATGATCCTTGACGAGCTCTGGGACGGCGCGGGACATTTTGTGGATGATAACACCCTCTCCGTATACATCCGCCGTCTGCGGGAAAAAATCGAAACCAACCCTTCCCGGCCGGAGCTTCTCGTGACTGTCCGTGGATTTGGATACCGGTGGAATGAGGTGAGATCATGACTGTTTTCCGTGAAAAACAACAGAGGACTCTTCTCTTTACCATTCTTATCCTATTTGTCCTGCAGCTTGTCACGGTCTTCATCCTCCAACAGCTGCAGGGGCAGTGGATGAGCCGGAAGATGCTTGCCCACGACAACGCAGTGGTCACTGTTCTTCTTCATGAGCGGGTTCCGGCAGACATCTGTGCCCGTGCGATCACCGGGGATGAAATGTCCCCGGCAGGAGATGCACTTCTCGACAAACTGGGACTTCCCGCAGAAAAACTACCGCACTCCCCTTTGGATACCGCCTTCCCTCTCTCCGCTTTTCTTTTTGGAGGATTGATTTTTGCCGCTGTTTTCTTTTTTCTCCGGAAACGGGAATCCCTCTGTCAGGAAGCGGCCCGGACTGTCACCCGCTTCACCGGCGGAGATTTTTCCCGCCTGCTCCCGCAGTCTGAAAACGGGGAAATTTATCATCTTTTTGATAAAATCAACACCATGGCCACCGCCCTGCAGTCCGGTCAGGAGACGGAAAGACAGCAAAAACGTTTCCTGAAAAATACCATCTCCGATATTTCCCATCAGCTGAAAACCCCTCTGGCCGCGCTTTCCATGTACCATGAGATCATGAGAGAGGAACCGGACAATGCGGAGACGATCCGGACATTTTCTGAAAAATCCACCGAGGCGGCTGCACGCATGGAACATCTCATAAAAACGCTTTTGAAACTCACCCGTCTGGACGCCGGCGGCATAGAGTTTCACAAAGACTTTTATCCCGCCGGGACTGTCGTCCGGGAATCCATCGAAGCTCTGACCACCAGAGCTGTCCGGGAACAAAAAAGGCTTTTGCTCCGGGGAGATGAACAAATATCCCTTTACTGTGACAAAGACTGGACCAGAGAAGCCATAGAAAATATTGTAAAAAATGCTCTGGACCACACGGATCCCCACGGACAGATCCACATTTCCTGGGAACGCTCACCTGCCATGACCCGTCTCACTGTCACCGATGACGGCACAGGAATCCGCGAAGAAGATATTCATCATATTTTCAAGCGTTTTTACCGAAGTCCGGATTCCACCGACACCCAGGGCGTCGGCCTGGGACTTCCCCTGGCCAAATCCATCATAGATGGACAGGGCGGCTTCCTCACCGTGGAGAGTCAGAAAGGAACCGGCACCTCCTTCGTCCTCTCCTTTCCGTCAAAGCTTACAAAACTGTAAGACCGGATTCACCGGTCTGTAAGCTGCCTCTGACATAATATACTTGTCCGGGCAGGATGGAAAATACCGGTCCGCACCGGAAAAGCTCTGCAAAAAACCATTTCCATCATTTCACAGCCGGACAGGGAGGTATATATATGGATATATTAAAAGTAGAACATCTGACCAAAATTTACGGTTCCGGAGAAAATGCGGTGAAGGCGCTGGATGACGTCTCCTTCACGGTATCCCGGGGAGAATTCGCCGCCATCGTGGGAGAATCCGGTTCCGGAAAAAGCACCCTGTTAAACTGTATCGGCGCCCTGGATCAACCTTCCGGAGGAAAAGTGTATCTGAACAACACGGATATTTTTGCCATGTCCGAGAAAAAGCGGACTATTTTCCGCCGTCGCAACATTGGATTCGTCTTCCAGTCTTTTCATCTGGTGCCGGAGCTCACCGTGGAACAAAATATCATCTTTCCCCTGCTTCTCGATTATCAGAAACCGGATCAGGCGGCGGTGGACGAAATCCTCGACGTTCTGGGGCTCACCAAACGCCGCCACCACCTGCCGGGACAGCTTTCCGGCGGACAGCAGCAGCGGACAGCCATCGGCCGGGCGCTGATCACCAGACCCATGCTGATTTTGGCCGATGAGCCCACCGGGAACCTTGACTCGCAAAACAGCCGGGATGTGGTGGAGCTTCTTACAACTGCTTCCCGTAAATATCATCAGACTATTTTGATGATCACCCACAATATCAATCTGACCTCCGCCGCTGACCGGGTACTGCGCGTCAGCGACGGCAGATTAACGGATCTGGGAGGGACATGCAATGAAAAGTTATCTTAGCCTCATTCCCATCTCCGCAAAAGTCCACCGGCGTCAGAACAGAATGACTCTTTTGTGCATCATCCTCGCCGTTTTTCTGGTGAGCACCATTTTCAGCATGGCGGATATGGAACTTCGCAGTCAGAAAATCCGTGCCATCCAAAATAACGGCAACTGGCATCTGGCCATTCAGAATATCAGCCGGGAGGACGCTGACATCATTGCCAGGAGACCAGACGTAGCCGCTTCTTCCTGGTACGATGTGATGAACTACCGTCTGAAAGAAGATTACTCACTAAACGGCTCTAAAGTCGCTATCTGCGGCGTGGAAGACAAGCTGGTGACTGACATCATGAACAATCTGGAAGAAGGGGAATTTCCGTATGAGAAGAATCAGGTACTCCTGACCCAGAATGCCAAAGACATCCTGGGCGTGGACATCGGAAGCACGGTTACCCTTACCATTCCTTCCGGCGAGGCCATGACTTTCACAGTCTCCGGTTTCGGCATGGACACAGTGCTCACCTCCAAAGTAGACGCCGTCGCTGTATTTATGTCATTGGAAACCTACCGGGAACTATTCTCAGCCGTCAATGATACCGCCATGACCGATGCTGATATGACCTACTACGTACAGTTCAGGGAAAACTGCAACATGCGCCGGTCCATTGACAATATAATAGAAGAATTTCATTTAAGCAAAGATGATGTGGGAGAAAACACAGCCCTCCTGGGGGTTCTCGGATACAGCAGCGACTCTTATATGACAGGCCTTTACGCGGCAGCTGTCGTGCTGTTCCTGTTTGTGCTGGCCGCCGGCGTCCTGATGATCGCCAGCAGTTTAAACAGCAGCGTCGCCAGGCGCACCGAATTCTTCGGTATGCTGCGCTGTCTGGGAGCAGAACCCAGACAGATCATGCGTTTTGTCCGTCTGGAAGCTCTTTACTGGTGCAAAACCGCCATTCCGGCCGGTGTCGTTCTCGGTCTGGCCGTGACATGGATCCTGTGCGCCATGCTCCGGTTCTTAAGTCCTGGCATGTTTGCCGAACTGCCGGTTTTCGGCGTCAGCGCTACCGGAATCGCCGCCGGGGCGGTGACCGGAATCCTCACAGTATTCCTGGCCGCCGGTTCCCCGGCCAAAAAGGCATCCCGGGTATCTCCGCTGACCGCAGTTTCCGGCAACGCTGCCAGACAGCCGAAAATCCGCCGGGCCGCCAATACCCGCTTCCTGAAAATCCACACAGCACTGGGCTTTCACCATGCCAGACAAAACAAAAAGAACCTTCTGCTCATGACCGGTTCCTTTGCCATCAGTATTGTCTTATTCCTGGGATTCTCCGTCTTCGTGACTTTCATGCATCATGCCCTGAATCCTCTGCAGCCTTACACACCGGATCTCTCTGTGGCCGCAGCAGACAACAGCTGCACCATCAGCAGAAATCTGGCAGAGGAAATTCAGCACATGGACGGCGTCGCCCGGGTTTACGGCCGCGGATTTGCCGACATCCCCGCTGAATATCACGGAAAAAATGTAACCATCACCCTGATCTCCTACGAAGCAAACCAGTTTGGATGGGCAGAACAAAAAGGCTGGACTGCCGGAGGGCAAAGCCTGCAAAAAGTTACCGGCGAAGAAAACTCGCAGAAAGTTGCCGGTAAAGAAAGCCGGCAGAACGTTACTGGCAACGGAAATTATGTGCTGGCCGGATACAATGCCGCCCGTCCTCTCAAGACAGGAGACCAGATTGTCACCTCCGCCGGCACACTGACTGTGGCGGACACCCTCTACCAATGTCCGTTTGATCTTGCCGGCAGCGACTGGATCCTCATCTGCTCCGAAGACACATTCACGGCCATCACTGAAAAAAATGCTTACACGATCATCGATATCCAGCTGACTTCTGATGCCACCGACGCAGATGTCAATGCCATCCGGCAATTCAGCAAGGATTCCCTGGGCGATCAACTGGCGTTTTCCGACCAGAGACTCAGCAACCAGGAGACCGCAGGAGCCTTTTACTCCTTCGCCCTCTTCGTCTATGGTTTTCTGGCCATCATCGCTATGATCGCCGCCTTTAACATTATCAACAGTATCTCCATGAGCGTCTCCGCCCGCATCAAGCAGTACGGCGCCATGCGGGCCGTGGGTATCGAGATCCGTCAGCTCATCGGAATGATCGGCGCGGAAACCTCCGTCTATGCCATATCCGGCATACTTTGCGGCAGCCTCATCGGGCTTCCCCTTCATTATTATCTCTGGCAGATGCTCATTTACGATCGCTGGAACGAAAGCTGGCAGTTCCCACTGGAAGCCTACGCGGTCATCCTGCTGGTAACAGTACTTTCCTGTGCAGCGGCCGTCTTCGGACCGGCAAAACGAATCCGGGAAACTTCCATTGTTGAGGTAATTTCTCATCAATAAAATATTCTTTACGGACATGGAAACAGCCCCCATAAAACATGGGGGCAGCTTCAACCACATAATCTCTAAACTAAAAAAGGATAAAATATGAACACTCATAATTTCTGACTGGATCAAAAATTAATGATGAGTATCTGAAAATTAATGACAATGCCCTCCGCAATGCTTACAGTCCCCACCACACTGAAGGGACTTTCCACTGCGCTTATCGCGAACCATACTTCTGACTGCCAGTCCCACGATACCTAAAAGTACTACGCCTGCAATTACTGTACCCATGACAATCTCCTTTCCGGCTGCTTCTTTCTTGTCTCCAAACAGCAGCTGCGTCTGTCATCACTTGCTGTCTGTTTCTGACGTTAGTATATACTAACATTCATTAGAAGTCAAGAACTTTTTTCGTTTCCCGGCATTTTTGTTTTCCCTGCGGGAATTGAATTATTCATCCTTTTATGATATAGTAAACAAAATGTCCAGCTAAGAAAGTATATTGAGGTGATAACATTGAGAGAAAAAAGCAACGAATCTGCTGAGATGTATCTGGAGACCATTTTAATTCTGAGTGAAAGACTCCCTGTAGTTCGTTCCGTGGATGTGGCCAACGAACTGGATTTCAAGAAGTCCAGCGTGAGCATCGCCATGAAGAATCTGCGGGAGAAAAAGCAGATCACCATGACCGACGCCGGTTATATTTATCTGACTGATGAAGGACGGGCCATTGCCGAGATGATCTATGAACGTCACAAAGTGATCGCCAAAGTTCTGGAATCCCTCGGCGTCCCAAAGGATATCGCCAATAATGACGCCTGCCGCATTGAACATGTCATCAGCCAGGAAAGCTTCGAGGCCATCAAAAAGCATATCCATAAATTTTCTCATTAATCTTTACGGTAAATTTTCTCATTTTACAAATGATTTTATGAATCGTAATCCAATGAAATATTTGCAAAACAAAAAGGAATGTACGGCATATCTCCTCACACTGGAGACATCCGATACATTCCTTTTTCTGCATTTCTTTTTTGTTTTAAATATAAACTTTGATTTTCTGATATTTTACTCCGTGGGCCATGGCCTTTCCATGACTGGCATAGTACACATCAATCTTTCTTCCCTTGATGGCTCCGCCGGTATCTTCCGCCACATATGTCTCATCGCCAATCTTTACCTTGGTTCCCAGAGGAATGAGATTCTTGTCCACGGCGATGGTGCGGTTCTCACGAGGTCTCGTGCCGCTGGCTGTAGCAGCTCCTGCCCACTGTCCCGCACAGCTTGCACAGTTACAATAACCGGTGGTCTTCACCCACATGGTCACGTAATTCTTCACTGTGACCACACACTGTGCTTTGATGTTTGTTCCGGAAATCGTGGCAGTGATGACGGTTTTCCCTTTATCCCTGGCGGTGACCATGCCACGCTTATCGACGGTCGCCACCCGCTTCTTACTGGACTTCCAGACAATCTTCTTCGTGGAAGAATTCCTGATCTTCGCGCGAAGCTTCAGCTTATCATCTCTTTCCAGAGATTTTTTTGATTTATTTAATTTTATCGTTGGTGTTGGTGCCGGCGCTTCCGCTGCCTCTGGTGCCTGCGTCTGTGGTGCCTGTGTCTGCGCTGTTTCCTGTGGATTGTATGGAGCCTCCGCCGCGGATACCCTCTGCGGTGCGAGACAGGCAAGGCCCATCATTGCCATCACTGACAGCAGGCCCAGTCTTTTTTTCACACAATTCATAATACAACCTCCTGCATAAAATATTACATACTTGTTACTTATTTTCATGCTTCAATGGAGATTATATCATAAATATTTCTATTTGTTAAGTGTTTTTAACATATTTGTAACATTTAACGGTTTTTTCAGCAACAAATTAAAATTTAATGCCCGCTTTCGTGCGCGCTTTCTCCAAAACTCCCACCACCGTCACTGACTCTGCCAAGTATTCCTGCGCTGTCTCATAGTCCTTATCGTCAATCATTCTGGCAAAATCCGTAAATTCCTGCATCATACGATGATGCTTCTCCGGTGCCTTAAAATCCTCCGTCTTTGTGGCCCGGACCATGGCTCCCGCCGCGTCTCTGACCTTCTCCTTTACATTTTCATCCACGTAGGTTGTCAGCAGAGCATCCGCAATATTCGGCTTACTGTCGACTTTCATCCAGCCTTTTTCCCCCTGAATGGAAATGAATCCCGGACTGTCAGAATCTTTGGCTCCCGTGCAGACTGCGCTGAACCCGTCATATTTAAGAATCAGAGTGCCGGAAGTATCCACGCCATTCGGTCCGATGTTCGGATAATACTCCACATCTTCCGGCTCTCCAAACAGTCCGACGCAGTAATGCACATTGTAGACATTAATATCATACAAAGCCCCTCCGTAATAATCCGGATCAAAGGAGTGGGTGATATCTCCCGCCAGGTAGGCGTCATAGCGGCTGGAATACTGAGAATAATTACAGAGCGCCATCCGAAGAGTACCTAATTTCGCTAGATTCTTCTTCATCTCATCAAAAACCTCGTTGTGAAGAACGGTGACCGCCTCAAAAAGAAAAAGTTTCTTATCCTCCGCAAGCTTCTTCAGCTCCTTTGCCTCCTCGTAAAATCCGGTGAAAGGCTTCTCCAGAATCACATTTTTTCCGTGCAGAAGAGCTTCTTTCGCATACGGATAATGCGCGTTATTGACAAGGCCGATATAGACCGTATCCGCCTCCGTGTTTTTGAGCAGCTCCTCGTAATCCGTGTAAATCTCCGGAATCCCATACTGCTGCGCGAAAGCTTCCGCCTTTCCGCGGCTGTGTGGTCTTGCGAAAATCGCAGTCATCTCAATACTTTCCACCGGCTCCGCCGCAAACAGCGCGTCTTCGATAATTTTTCCTGTACCAATAAATGCAAGCTTCATAGGGTCCTCCTTATATCGTAATATTTCAGCTTAGTTTAGCATATACCCAGGAGTATTGTAAGTATATTTTTTATCCTTTCCTCTCCCGATCATTTCAACAAGTCCGGCATCAGAAATTCGAGATATAAGGAAAGGGACAATCTACTCACAGAAGACTGTCCCTGTTAATCAGGCAAACCATATCCTTAATATTGGCATATTAATGATTTATTTTTCCCCACACAGTTCTTCCCCTTCTCACCTCTCCCCGGCTTCCTCCATCATAGTCTCCGCGCAGATGCCGTATCCTCTGGTGGGATCGTCCACGAAGACATGGGTCACCGCACCGATCAGTTTCCCGTCCTGGATGATGGGACTGCCGCTCTGGAGTGTGTCAAGACAGGGACAACATTTTTTTCACTTTTTCACCTGTTAATACATATCTTATCATAAATATTCCTTTTTTTGATCGATTAGCTATATTATTTTTCAGTAAATAAATTTAAAGGCCTCCTGCAAGTAGCTGTCGGGCAACAGCCGCATTGGAATCACACCATCTTATTCAGACCAGACACTTTGTCTGGAAGTATCATTATCCGAAACAGCCTCTTCGCCACAAAGTTCCCAACCTTTGCTGCAGCCTGATCAAAACCGCTCCAATCTTTTCTCACGAATACGACTTGCTTTACAGCAACATGGCGCAAAATAAGTATACCTTACGATTTACTATTTGATTATCATGGCGTATCAACCGCCGGGCTCCACTGTTTCTTATTGTCCTGCAGGATGACTATGAAATTATCAAGTTGCATTTTTACGAGGAACATAAAAAGAATATTCCTAATTTCCCCTTCATAACAAAGACAGGAGAAAAACAGGAAAAAATCGAAAGAAAGAGAAATTTTTTATATTTTAGATATAGCAATCAAATGCGAACAGTTAATGATAATAGATGAAGATAAAATTCCCATGGCACTACATGCCGAATCTTTGCATATTGTCTTTTCTCTTCGAATACAATAACCAACGGACAAAGCCGTTGGATTTGCTAAAAACCGTTGACTTTTGAGTGAATCCGTACTTAGACTCTATCTTAGTGATCAGGTTTCAGATACTTGTGAGGACTGAGACTGGGGGAGGACCTGCGGGCCCTCCTTTTTTTATTCTGAAAACAAGAAGAGGGGAAAGTTTTTTCAAAACCGTTTCTTACATATCACCAGCGACTTGATAAACTACAGAATGAAAAAAACTCCAAATTTATGACCGGGAAACTGCAAAAGAAATTCTAAAAAAATATTGGATATTTTTCCTTAATCGGAGGATATAAAACACCGTTCATCAACCCAATGACCCATATTTACCAGAATAATGCTTCTTTTGAGGATATCTATGTCCTGTACCAGTTTGATCTTTCCCTGCGTGAACTTGTTTTCAAATATTTATATGAAATAGAATGTAAAATCCGGCAGCTTATTTCCTACCATTTTTGCAGTCTCCATGGTGAGCAACAGATTGCATACCTCACTCCTGAAAATTACAATCATACAAAAAAGAATGCTGCTGATATAGCTCGCCTAATCCAGATCTTATCCTACCAGGCAAATAAAAATACGGAACATAATTATGTTGTTCACCAGCGTAAGGTCTATCATAACGTCCTTTTATGGGTACTGACCAACACCCTGACTTTTGGACAGATTTCCAGGTTTTACACTTTGCTTCCTTTCCAGCTGCAAAGCGGCATCAGCAAAGATTTTCCAGGCGTAAATGAAAAAAATTAGAACGTTATCTGAAAATTCTTACCCTATTCCGGAATGTATGCGCACATAACGAGCGGCTGTATTCTTTTCGGATTCAGATTGATTTTCCAGATACAATACTTCATCAGAAACTGAATATACCAAAAAAAGGAAATCAATATCTTTCTGGAAAACGTGATTTGTTTGGTCTGGTCATCGCTTTCCGTTACTTGCTTCCTAAACAAGATTTTCTGGAATTTAAACACGCATTGACCGGTGTTATCAATAAGTATATAAAAAACAGCGGGCAGATCAGCGAATCTTCCATTTTAAATATGATGGGATTTCCTGTAAACTGGAAAAAAATTACGCGATACAACATTTAAGAAGGATTCAAAATCTTGTTCGTCCATTCACAGGCGTTTTTGTAAAACCCTTGGTATTACATGAATAACTGCATTTGCTTTTAATCTCTCTCCAAAATCATCCACTTTTTGCCAGATAGGGGAGCCTTTTGTATGGGCTGTTTGTTTCCACTTCTTTCAACAGACTATCATAGTCTTTCGTATTTAATATTTCTTCTCGGTCCATGAAGTCCCCCTCCTTCTGCCCATACCATATCTCATTTTTTCAAAAAAATTTAGGATGTCGATTTTGTAATTTGACATGAAATCAGTTAAAACCTTCCGGCAAATTATCCAGCCAGTCATCAAAGCTCTTTTTGGAAATATGGTACTTTCCACCATTCAGCTGGATCCACCGGAATTCATTTTTCTTCAGAAGGTTATAGACCGTCGGTCTGCTGACTCCAAGGACCTCCTGTAACTCATTTACTGTATAACATCTTTTTTCTGCCATATGTCATTACCTCTCCTTTCATTATTTTGGAGGCGGCAAATAAATGTCCCTCTATATATCCAAAGTTTCAGAGGGTCTTATACAGCATGTTTCAATAAAAAAATCAAAAAGTGAAGTGATATACTAGTGTTGTAACAGTAGTATATCACTTCAAATTCCATCCAGCCTTTTACAGTGGGCAGAAAGAACTGGCTTTTTTGTGCAACCCCGGAAGGGGCACACGCAAGCGCTGTGGCATATACCATGGTTGAGATGGCAAAAGCCCATGATTTAAATATTTTTAAATACCTGACTTATGTCCTGGAGCACCGGCCAAATGAAGATATGAGCGATGAACAGTGATGACGTATAATAAGTTTCGCAAAAATAAAATTTCATAAAAATAGACATGGTCTATAGCCGTTTGGTAGAATTAAGTCACCACAACAAAATTTATCAAAGGAGGCTATAAAACCATGTCTGATAAGATTATACAGCTAAATGAGGACTTAATAAAGCATGATTTAAAGGATCTTGTCCGCAGCAGTGTCGAAGAAACCTTAAATGCCCTGCTCGACAAAGAAGCTGATGAGTTAGTCAATGCGGAGAAATACGAACGATCTGCTGACCGTCAAGGATACCGTTCCGGTCACTATAAGCGGAATCTTCATACAACAGCAGGGAAAGTGGAACTGAAAGTTCCTAAACTCAAGGGTGTTCCTTTTGAAACTGCCATTATTGAACGGTACCGCCGCAGAGAATCTTCTGTTGAAGAAGCACTCATCGAGATGTATCTTGCCGGCGTTTCTGTCCGTCGTGTAGAGGATATCACCGAAGCTTTATGGGGAACAAAAGTATCTCCCGGAACGATCAGCAACCTCAATAAAAAGGCCTATGAACATATCGAAACCTGGCGGACCCGCCCTCTCTCCGGGAACTATCCATATGTTTATGTGGATGGTGTTTATCTGAAACGCAGCTGGGGTGGCGAGATCCAGAATGTTTCCGTTCTAGTTGCAATCGGCGTCAGCCAGGATGGATGCCGTGAAATTCTTGGAGCTGCTGAAGGTATGAAAGAGGATCGTGAGAGCTGGCGTTCTTTCTTTGTATGGCTGAAGGAACGCGGTCTTACTGGTGTACGCCTCATTATAGGTGATAAAAATCTGGGGATGCTGGAAACCATTCCGGAAGTTTTCCCAGATGCCAAATATCAGCGCTGTACCGTGCACTTTTACAGAAACATCTTTTCCGTTACACCACGTAACAAGATGAAAACGGTAGCTCTCATGCTGAAAGCAATCCATGCTCAGGAAAGTAAAGAAGCAGCCAAGGAGAAAGCAATCCAGGTAGCTGAAAAACTGAAAGCTATGAAGCTTGCCAAAGCTGCAAAAAAGGTGGAAGATGGCATCGAAGAAACATTAACCTATATGGATTTTCCCAGCCAGCACTGGACTCGGATCCGGACGAACAATACGATTGAACGCCTCAATCGAGAGATCAAACGTCGAACTAAAGCAATTGGCGCTTTCCCAGATGGACAAAGTGCTTTAATGCTCGTATGTGCCAGACTGCGTCATGTAGCAGCAACCAACTGGGGAGCCAGACGCTACATGAACATGGATCATCTTTTCAAAGCAGAGGAGGATCTACTGTCTGATATCATAGCTGGTTGACTGCCGACTACCAAACGGCTGAATTTAATTTTTGCGAAAAAACCTTGACACTATCAATAGAGTAAAATACTCGCATCCAGATGCTCTAGCATCTGGGTGTTATTTTTTCGCTAGCACCTTAAGATAAGGCGCTTATGTTATTTGCGAAAAAAACAGAAGACCTGGAAAACTGGATGGAGGAATGCTGTCTGCTGCAGATAGAAGAACTGGATAGTTTTGTAAATGGGATTGAAAGAGATAAAGATGCGATAAAGAATACGATACAATTCGATTACAATAATGGGCTTGCGGAGGGAAGCGTAAATAAACTGAAAGTAATAAAGCGGATCATGTATGGCCGCAACAGCTTTGAACTGTTAAAGTCTAAGTTGTTGCGGCTTGAATCAAATCGGAAAATCAACTAACTGTGGAAAGAACCCAAACATGCTTGACCACAACATTGGTATCCGATGTACAGGTTTCTTTTATTCTTCCATAATAAAGGATTCTCCTATGAATTAGATTTGTAAACGGTAAATAGTCGCTTACTTTTAATCTTACGGCCTGCTTTTTTCTATAATTCTTTTTCAAATCGTGTTTACATGCAATAGGAAGAACAATGGCAGTTATTTTTGACAGAATTTGTTTAAAACTCATTGTTTTGCATTTCTGCCTCTAGTTCAATAATCGACCTTTTCAATTGTATTGCTAACCAATTGTCAAATGATTGAAGCACTCCCATCTTTTTATGAACAGTCTGCAAATGTTTATAAACAAGCATCACATCACTATGATTCTGATCAAGAGTATCACTTAACAACTTATATGCTAAAAGAAAATATGGTAAAGCCAATTTGATTTTTCCGTCTGTAAGATATGTTGTTCCCATTCCGTCAATTGCTTTAGCTGTTTCTGGGTGTGATAAACCCAAGCTATTTTTTCCAACTTCAATTGCTTTAATGTAATAATCTCTTGCTTTTTTTAAATCACCTTTATCGGCAAATATACTTGCTAAATTTGCCCTTTCCAAAGCAGAATTTGGATGTTGTTCACCATATGTTGCTTGGTAAACATCAAGAGATTTTTCTGTATATTTTATAGCATCATCATACCGTTTTAGTCTCCAATATACACTGCCAAGGTTATTATATGTAATAGCTGTATTTGAATTCATGCTGCCGAGCTGTTTCTCTTTAATTCTAAGAGCTAACATTAAATACTTTAAAGCCGATTTTTCGTCATGTTTCTGATGATACGCTTCACCTATGTTATTATAATCTGCCGCGATCTCAATATGTTCATCGCCAAGTATCTTCAACTCAATGGCAAGACATTTTTGATACCACTCAATACCCGAGTCATAGTCTCCATTTCGAACTAATGCCAATCCTAAATTATTATAAGCAGTTGCTGTATCAAGATTTTCTTTACCTAAGCTTGATTCTAAAATATTAATGGCCTTTTTATGCCATTTTATTGCCTTTTGATAGTCACCGGTCTTTGTATATGACAAACCAATATTGTCATACTGTATCGCTGTATCAGGATGATCCTTTCCTAGATACTGTTCTTTTATTTTAAGTGAATTAAAATAATTACTAAAAGCATTAGCAAACATGCCGCAATCATCGTAACACTCGCCTATTTTATCATATACATTTGCTAATTTTATATTATCTGCTTTGGCAAAGATAGAATAGTATTCAGCAATAGATTCCGCATGAATAGCTATTTGCATAAATCGTGATACACTATTAGGTTCTTCGCATGAAGTCGGAAGATATTTTTCTAACATATCAAAATCTAATTGAAGCCATCCGATCTTATCAGAACTACTTACTTCTTCAATTTCCTGATATTTCCTGATTACTTCCTGAACAAGCCTGTGAATATTAATTAAGTCAGCTGTTCCGCTAGTCAAAGAATACGTTCGAAGCCCTGTAACGATACGATTTATTGTTAACTGTTTTGATAGATCATCTGACAATGGAGTTGGAAGTTGACTTCTCATTTCCACAAAAAATTTTATCGGAATGTTATCTGCTCCCATATAGGCACAAAGATTTAATAATTGTCGAGAACTCTCTTCAAGTGCCGCAAAAGAAATATGCCATGTTGACGTAACAATACTTTCATAATACTCTGGTGAGGCGTATTTGTCTGAAAAAACATCAATACTTGATTGTTTTAATAATTCTAAATAACCGGAAATAGAACAACGAACTTCTTTTATATATGCCCCCGCTTGTTCTAATGCGAGAGGTAAATATCCTAAGCGCTTTATCAATACTGTTGATTTTTCGCTAAAATCATTGTACTTATAATACTCCATTTTGCATTCATTATTTTTTGATAGCCTCCTTTTCATAAAAAGCAACGCTTCATTTAAATTGAATACATCAAGAAGGAACGGCGTTCCATAGTCAATACGGTTATTTCTCGTAGTTATAAGAATTCGCCCATTTATTTTATCAGGTAAGTAAGGCGTTATCGTATCCAAAGTTTCAAGATTGTCAAATACCAATAGCCAGCTACGGTTTTCTGATAACCAAGTTTTAATTACCCGTTGTAAATCTTTGGTGTTATAATTTACTGGCAAAAATAGATTAAAATGCTCTGCGAAATCCACAAAAGTATTATAAACAGAATATCCACTTTCTGCATCTATAAACCAAATGCATGTTTTATATTTGTAATGATAGTTATATGCATATTGAATTGCAAGTTGTGTTTTTCCAATTCCTCCAAGACCTGAAATAGTTTGACAAATACTGATAGTATCTTTCTTTTCCTTATAAAAAAGAGAGTCGATATTTTGTAATACTTCTACCCGTCCACTAAAGAATCTATTTTGTTCTGGAAGATTATTTGTACACATAGTTTCATTTTGAACTGTATTTGGTCTACTAATTACATAAAGGCATATATTCCCTAAAAAACTTGCCAAGTTTTGTATATTCGCCAATAGTAACAACTTTTTCTTTTTTGATTCAGAAATAGAAAAATCATATATAATTAGAGTTCTCATATTTTCCAAGAAATCATCGAGAAGCGAAGGAATTATTTTAGGAATAAGATTTTCTTTTAAATACGTTTCAGCATAATCAATCACTTCTTTTTTACTTGTACCTCGCTGAATTTCGAGCTTTACATCTCTTTTTCCCTTGAGTAAGTAACTGCATTCACCTTTTTCAGCATAATATGGATTTCCATTTTTGTCTTTTAAATCTAATGGTTCATAGACACAAGCTAAAAGAATGTTAACTAACTCTTCGTTATTAAGTTTAGTGGCATAAATTAATTCATTTGCAAACTTGGCAAACGTCAGCATATATCCTCTCCTTTCTTGCAACTTTATGCAACTTTATGTAAACGACATCTTATCCCATCTAAAATATAATTTTAAATGTAAAAAACAAAAATATTTCATACATGAAAGGAGAACACATATGTCCTATATTATTTATCTTAGTAAATTTATTGACATTCTAATTTGGTTTTTAGGGGGCTTCGATGGCTTATTATTGGCATTAATAATTTTTGTTAGTTCCGAGTATATATCGTCCGTTTTATTACTCTTTTTCCTACATCAGTTTTCGTTTAAGTTTATTGCACAGTGGGTTTCAAATAAATGTGTGCTATTTTTATTAATAGGTATTGCTAATACAATAGATACTTTGCTAATCAAAAATGGTGAATCCTTGCGAGCAATTACATTATGGTTTTATATATCTTATGAACTCATCATTATTTTAGAAAATTCGACAAAACTTGGCTTACCTATTCCAGAAAATTTTATTAATTTTATCGATGGAATTTTGAAGCATTTTAAAGGGGAAAATTCTGGTGATTAACTAGGCTAAATATCTATTTGGGTTAATTATAACAAAATAAAAAGGAAAAATGAAGTACAGTATATTATACTATTATTTTTCTTGTATGGGTGCATTATGCAGAACCCAGCGGACTCCGATGCGTTTCAGAACAGACACCATGCGGAACATAACAAACATTTGACTTGTTGGAAATGCAGCATTCGGTGGCGAATATGGAAAAGGTCCATAATCTCAACATTTTTTAAATATCTGATCTATATTCTGGAACACCTTCTAAATAAAAATATGAATGATAAATAGTTGGCATCATTATCACCGTGGATCCAGAATGTGGATCAATACCTGTAAAAATGAAATAAAATGAACCGGGGGTGCGGACAAAAAGTTGGACTCCCCATGGACTCCGAAAGGAGTTAAATTAGAATGTATTCGCAAGACAAAATTGCTGTCGCTTTAAAAGTCTATCATCAGTGTCAATCAGTAACCACCACGATTCAATTTCTTGGTTATCCTACCAGACGGATACTGTATACATGGATAGCTAATGAAGGCGTCACTAAACCGAAACGAAAACCTTTGGAGCTAGTAAATACGGCAGATCATCCCCGGAATCCACCTGTTCAAGTAAAAATGGATGCCATTCATCGTTGCTTTGAACTTGGAGAAAGTATAAAATCAGTATCAGAAGATATCGGCTATACCAGAGCCAGCATTTACAGTTGGCGAAAAAAATATCTCCATGGAGGTGTTCCCGCATTGATGAATTGTAAAAATATTAAACCAAATACTCTTACAGAAGGTTCTTCTTCCAGATCATCTATTCCTGAACTGATGCAATTACAGGATCAGATCAGGAACATGCAGATGGAGATTGACATTCTGAAAGAAACTATCAATGTCCTAAAAAAAGATCCCGGCATCGATCAGACGCTCTCAAAAACAGGGAGAAGGCAGTGATCATCGATGCCCTGAAGAATAAATATTCACTGCCTGATCTACTAAAAAGGCTTGAACTACCAAAAAGCAGCTACTATTATCAGGAAGCTTCTATGAAAAAACCTGATAAATACAATGATTGAAGTGATATACTACTGTTACAACACTAGTATATCACTTCAAAGAGCTACAAAGACTGTTAGAAATGTATTCACAGAAAAATATGGCGATTTCTATGATACATACAAAACGGTTTCTTAGTGTTGTTTCAGAGTTATGTGTAGAACAAGAAAAACGAATGGAAAAAACAGAAAAATAATACCGCTCATAGGACAAAAATGAGAGACAGAGTAAGTAGCCCCAGGTTGGAAAGTTTTCTTGGACTGGTTATGCAACCAAACCGAGACTTTGACGATACTCCCATAGGCTCATATTCCCTAGAGATGTTTTAATCCGCTTTGTATTATACCACATCAGATATTCATTCAGATAGGGGTTGCCATTACCGATGGCCAGGCTGGATAGAACGGATGAACAAAGCA
>NZ_NFLV01000080.1 GCF_002161065.1 Eubacterium sp. An11
TTTGCCAACATTTTACGGGCATTTAAGTGGATGTTGCTGGTCTTTCCCTGGCGGAATACCAGATCCAGCACCGTCACAGGGATCAGCCCGCAGCCGATCAATTGCCGGAACACATCACCGGCTCCCACAGAAGGGAGCTGATCTACGTCGCCTACCAGCAGGATACGGGAGGCAGGCTTTACCCTGCGGAAAAATTCATATCCCAAATGCATATCTACCATGGATACTTCATCCAGATTCAGAAATCCGGCCTCCAGATATTCTACTGCGTCTTCATAATCGGCAAAGTCACCCAGAAGCCCCAGAGCCATGTGCATCGTTGAGGCATCTTCATGCCCGGTGCTTTCCGCCATCCGGCGTGCCGCACGCCCCGTAGGAGCCATGAGCTGTACCTGTGATCGGCAGACAATGGCATGGATATAAAGGATGACCTTTAACACGGTGGTCTTTCCGGTTCCAGGCCCGCCGGTAATAATGCTGATCTGGTTTTGGAACACCATACGCACTGCCTGTTTCTGCCTCTCTGACAGTGTTATGGCAAGTGCAGTCTGGGCCTGCGCCAATTCCTTTTCGATGTCATACGCCTCGCCCTGGTCTAGCAGACGCCGGGCGATCATGGAAGCAGTCTGGTTTTCTTCTTCATACTGTTTCTTCACATACACACGTTCGCCGTCTACCACAATGCTTTCCTGCATCACCAGCCGGTAGAGTACCCGCTGGATATCTGTTTCTGTCACTGCCTGATGCGGGAGATTCTGGTTCAGCATGGTATATGCCCGCTGGATCAGCTCCGGGCGTTCCAGAAACAGATGTCCCTCCTCCTTCATGGCTGATTCCATGAGATGGGAAAGGCAGCCTGAAATCCGCATGGGGTCATTGAGCGCCTGGCAGTTCTGCCGTCCAATGGCATCCACTGTTAAAAAGCCAAACCCTTTCACAGCACAGAGCTGATAAGGCCTGTGACGGACAATCTCTACGGACTCATTGCGAAACCGTTGGAGGATCAGATTTACCTTTTTGGGCGTTACCTTGTAGGGTGCCAGAAACGTCATCAGTTCCCGGAACACCCTGTTTTTCCCGTAAGATTCCACAATCCCCTTCAGCCTTTTCTGGGAAATTCCTTTTACCTTCAGAAGCTCCTGGGGATGTTCTTCCATGATTTCCAGTGTGTTCAAACCAAATTCTTTAAAAATCGCCTCTGCAACTTTTGGCCCCACACCCTTTACAGAACCGCAGGAGAGGTATCCTAAGATCCCCTCCTTCGTGCGCGGCACGATCTCCATGAAATTTTCCACCTGATACTGCAGGCCGTGGCTGGACTTTTCCCACTGTCCTTCCATCTCAATCTCGATCTGGTCAGACTG
>NZ_NFLV01000081.1 GCF_002161065.1 Eubacterium sp. An11
CTGGAGCTTCGTATCCAGGACCTGAAGGAGAAGGCAGAAACACTGGATCTTCCCATTGACGGAATGGTACTGATCTTCGATGACCTGGCGTATTCCGCAAGCTGCGGAAGAACCGGACATCACTACAAGGACGGACTTGCTTTCAAATTTGAGGACGAAACCTATGAAACCGTTCTCCAGAGTATTGAATGGACGCCTTCCCGTTTCGGGGAACTGGCACCTGTGGCAGTCTTTGACACCGTGGAGATTGATGGGTGCTCCGTATCCAGGGCCACGCTTCATAACCTCACCTTTATCCGGGAACTGGAGCTGGTGCCGGGATGCCATATCTTGGTATCCAAACGGAACATGATCATTCCCCATGTAGAGGAGAACCTGGACCGTGGACACTACCGGGATGCAGCCCCTGCTATCTGCCCGTGCTGCGGCGCTCCTACAGAACTGCGGCGGAAAACAGCAGAAAAAGGACGTATCATTGAAACTGTACACTGCAGCAATCCATCCTGTGAAAGCCAGCAGTTGAAAAAATTCGTCCATTTCGTATGCCGGAAAGCCATGAATATTGAAGGATTAAGTGAGGCTACTCTGGAGAAATTCCTGAATCTGGGATACCTTCAGACCTTCCATGACATCTACCATCTGGATCAGCACCGGGAAGAGATCATCCGGCTGGAAGGGTTCGGGGAGAAATCCTTTGACCGGCTCTGGAACGCAATTCAGGCCAGCCGCAGCACCACCTTTGTCCGCTATCTGGTCAGCATGGATATTCCCATGGTAGGCCGTACAAAAAGCCGGGTATTGGATACCGTATTCTCCGGCAGTCTGAATGCCTTCCGGGCGGCTGCCACCGATGACTATGACTTCACACAGTTAGAGGACTTTGGCGCCACACTGAACCAGAACATTCACGACTGGTTTGCGGATGAAGAAAATCTGATGCTCTGGGACACATTGCAGAAAGAATTTACATTTGAAGAAAGAAAGGAAGAAAACACTATGGCAAAAAATACTGAATTTGCAGGAAAGACTATCGTAGCAACCGGAAAGCTGGAGAATTTCACCCGCGCAGAGATCAATGATAAGATCCTGGAGATTGGTGCCAAACCGGGCAGCTCTGTAACAGGCAAAACGGATTATCTCATCTGCGGCGAAAAAGCCGGAAGCAAGCTGGCAAAAGCCAAGTCTTTAGGCATAACCATTCTGTCAGAAGCAGAGTTTTTAGCAATGATTGCATAAGATTGTACATGATCCACTTGGGGAAGCTGCCTGACAAGCAGCTTCTCCAAAAATTACCTGTCTGGCAGTATGGAAAGGGCAGA
>NZ_NFLV01000082.1 GCF_002161065.1 Eubacterium sp. An11
AATCGTGTCATTATAATGCCGTTTTTTACGGCACTGTAATGGCACTTTTTTTATTTTCACTATTATTTATTTTAACGCCCAAAGAGGCAGAAAGGAGAATTTCTATGTCAGCAATCATCTTTTTACCAGGGAGGCCAACAACGGATCCCCAGATCATGCAGGCAAAGAATGGCAACACCACCTACACGACTCTGGACATCTCCTGCCCCCAGCGGGGAGCGGACGGGAACAAAGAAACCGTATTCTATTCCTGCTATTTCAATTCGTTTCTGGCAGACCGCCTGATGAAAGCAGGTGTAAAAAAAGGCACCGGACTGATTATCATTGGAGATCTGGAGCTGCATCCCTTCGTTCATCAGAAGGGGAAAAACCAGGGAAAACCGAACTCCGGCCCCAGCGTGGTTGTCAAAGACTGGCAGTTTGCACCCATGACTTATGACGATGCAAATGGGACCAATCCCGGCGTACCCGGAGGCGTTCCTCAGAACGGCTATGGACAGCCCGGAGGCGCTCCTGTTCCCAATCAGCAGGGCGGATACCCGACACCTGCACAGGGAGGCTATCCACAGGTATCCGGTGCTCCTGCCGGCAATTATGCACCTGCAGGCGCCGCACCGCAGAACCAGAATGGATATGCACGGGGAGGACAGGGAAGAACAAATGCTCCTCGTGGCAACGTACCACAGAACGGTTACAGGCAGCCCCAGAACGGCTACGCTCCGAATCCTGGAAGCGCACCGAATTACGCACAGGGCAATCCGAACCAGCAGCCTTCCGGCGGCTATGCTCCTGGAAACGGGGCAGCTCCGGGAACACAGGGCGGCTATCCGGATGATGGGTTTACCCAGGTTACAGAACAGCAGGCAGAGCAGCTTCCTTTTGTTGCTTGATGCTGACGCACCAAAAATTTCATAAGAAACGATCCATGTAAAGAATTGCACCCGGAGACTACTCCGTACAGGCAGTTCTTTTTTTGTGTCCGCACAGGATCCAGGAGAGCGCCGATCATCGGCTCTCCTGGGTGCGGCACAGCAAGTTTAGGAAGAAAGGAAGAATTTACATGAAAGCAAAGAAAGCCAAAACGATCAAAAAGACGTTACAGATCACCGTATTGTGCCTGTTTGCGGCGGCATTTCTGCTCCCAAAGGGAAGCCAGTCCTATCTGATGACTGGCATCGCTGCTGCAGGTGTCCTTGTTTCCCTGGCAATCCTTATCATCCCTCCGCTTGCTTCCGGACTCCGGAAATTGCGGATTCCGACTGGAAGGGCAACGGA
>NZ_NFLV01000083.1 GCF_002161065.1 Eubacterium sp. An11
TCCGTTGCCCTTCCAGTCGGAATCCGCAATTTCCGGAGTCCGGAAGCAAGCGGAGGGATGATAAGGATTGCCAGGGAAACAAGGACACCTGCAGCAGCGATGCCAGTCATCAGATAGGATTGGCTTCCCTTTGGGAGCAGAAATGCCGCCGCAAACAGGCACAATACGGTGATCTGTAACGTCTTTTTGATCGTTCTGGCTTTCTTTGCTTTCATGTAAATTCTTCCTTTCTTCCTAAACTTGCTGTGCCGCACCCAGGAGAGCCGATGATCGGCGTTCTCCTGGATCCTGTGCAGACACAAAAAAGAACTGCCTGTACGGAGTAGTCTCCGGGTGCAATTCTCTACATGGATCGTTTCTTATGAAATTTTTTGTGCGTCGGCATCAAGCGACAAAGGGAAGTGTCTCAGCCTGCTGTTCTGTAACCTGGGTAAATCCATCTCCCGGATAGCCGCCCTGTGTTCCCGGAGCTGCCCCGTTTCCAGGAGCATAGCCGCCGGAAGGCTGCTGGTTCGGATTGCCCTGTGCGTAATTCGGTGCGCTTCCAGGATTCGGAGCATAGCCGTTCTGGGGCTGTCTGTAACCGTTCTGCGGTACGTTCCCCTGTGGAACATTTGTTCTTCCCTGTCCTCCCCGTGCATATCCATTCTGGTTCTGTGGTGCGGCGCCTGCAGGTGCATAATTGCCGGCAGGAGCACCGGATGCCTGTGGATAGCCTCCCTGTGCGGGTGTCGGGTATCCGCCCTGCTGATTGGGAACAGGAGCTCCTCCGGGCTGTCCGTAGCCGTTCTGAGGAACGCCTCCGGGTACACCGGGATTGGTCCCGTTTTCATCGTCATAAGTCAAGGGCGCAAACTGCCAGTCTTTGACAACCACGCTGGGGCCGGAGTTTGGTTTTCCCTGGTTTTTCCCCTTCTGATGAACGAAGGGATGCAGCTCCAGATCTCCAATGATAATCAGTCCGGTGCCTTTTTTTACACCTGCTTTCATCAGGCGGTCTGCCAGATAAGAATTGAAATAGCAGGAATAAAATACGTTCTCCTTGTTTCCGTCCGCTCCCCGCTGGGGGCAGGGGATGTCCAGAGTCGTATAGGTCGTGTTGCTGTTCTTTGCCTGCACGATCTCAGGATCCGTTGTCGGCCTCCCTGGTAAAATGATGATTGCTGACATAGAAATTCTCCTTTCTGCCTCTTTGGGCGTTAAAATAAATAATAGTGAAAATAAAAAAAGTGCCATTACAGTGCCGTAAAAAACGGCATTATAATGACACGATT
>NZ_NFLV01000084.1 GCF_002161065.1 Eubacterium sp. An11
GTCACTTCCTGCCAGGTCTGCCCCGGCTGCATAAGTGGAGTCCAGGAACTCATCAATGCTGGAACCGTACTGCACCTTGAACTGGTTCTCCATCTGGTGAACGACCACTTTCAGGCTGTATGTGGCATCCCGGTAACGGCGCAGGAACTGGTACGTATCATGAAACCGGGGATTTTCTTCCGGTGCTGGAAAGTCCTGTCCTTTACGCTTCGGCATACAGATCACCTCCTTCCTGACTTCCGGTTCCCGGATTTTCCGGTACTTGCGGGGGAAGATCCGGCAGTAAGATTTCCGGTGGTTCCATCTTGTGCATCCTTTTAGCCCGCTGTCCTGTCCTGCTCTCTTTCGGAAGGGCAGTGTTCGCCAGTACGGTTCGGTGCTGCTGTCCGGTCTTCTTTTCAGGCTCCAGCTTTGCAGACTCCGACCTGGGTTCTATGGTCAGCTCAAACCGGTAGTTTGCGGCTCCAAAGGGGCAGATAATATTTAGACCAATTACAGGTATACTATCCTTGCAGTCTGATAAAGGAGATAATATATACCTGGTCCGTGGACAGTGACAGCAGGAAATCCCTTGTGTATCCAGGAGTTTGGCGACTTTTTTGACCATGTAGCGGATGTGCGAAATTGGAACGCAGGGAATGGGATTTGAAACAGTAATCTGTTCATCCGTCACCGTTTCTGGTACGCACACAGACTCTGGTTCTGCGGGTTCCTCTGCAGGTGTTTCTTTTGGAATGTAAATCGGCAGTTTCATTTTCATGGCGATCTCCTCCTTGTCAATCAGTACGTCGCTGATGTTAAACATAATGGAAAGGTAATTGTTTAGGTATATCATGCTCCCGTGATTTCCACGGAAGGATACCAGGGTGATCAGGTTCATCTTCTCCAGCTTTTTTAATAGCCTTGAGACAGTAGGTTTAGAATGTCCCCAACGATCTCCCAGTGTCTGGAAGCTGGTCAGAGGGGAACCGGTATTATTCCGATAATAAACGACAGGGCCGGTGTCAGAGCAGAGGACAGACGGATCATTGTATACAGCGTGGATCCACAGGTCGAGCAGAATGTCCATCTCCGAGCATTTGCCTGCCTGGATCAGCTTGTGAGCTTTTCCAATAGGGAAAAAGAAGAAACCAGTATCCTTTTTGCAGGGATAATTGTATTTCAGGGCAGTATTATCATTCTGCCAGTCGGTAATCTGGAATTTGACCAGACGGTTTTTCTCC
>NZ_NFLV01000085.1 GCF_002161065.1 Eubacterium sp. An11
GATGTAAATTCCGCATTTCTGAGCTGGGAAGCTGTTTACCGCCTCCACCATTTAGGCGGGAAGGAGGATCTGCGGGAAAAGGTGTCTGCGGTTGGCGGTGATATGGCAATGCGGCACGGGATTATTCTGGCCAAATCTATTCCGGCCAAAAAGTTCCATATAAAAACGGGAGAAACTATTCTGGAGGCGAAACAGAAATGTCCGGAGTTGATCCTGGTTCCGCCTAACTATGGGCTATATGAAAAGTGCTCCAAGGCATTTATGGATATCCTGCGCCAGTATTCTCCAACCGTAGAGCAATACTCGATAGACGAAGCCTTTGTGGATATGACAGGTACGGAAGGTCTCTGGGGCGATGCGGTGACGGCAGCATATAGGATGAAAGATCAAATCCGGGATACGCTGGGATTTACCGTCAATATCGGGATCTCGGAGAACAAGCTGTTGGCTAAGATGGCATCAGATTTCCAGAAGCCGGACCGGGTGCATACGCTGTGGCATAATGAGATTGAAGATAAAATGTGGCCGCTTCCGGTGAGTGATCTGTTTTTTGTCGGGCGGGCGACTGCCAAAAAGCTGTTTAACCTGGGGATCCATACCATAGGGGAACTGGCCCATGTAGATCCACATCTGCTGAAAGTGCATCTGAAGAAACATGGAGAAGTCATCTGGGCCTTTGCCAACGGGATGGATGTGTCCGTGGTGCAATCCGAAGCTCCGGCGAATAAAGGGTACGGAAACTCCACCACCATTGCTTTTGACGTGACAGACGCATCTACGGCGAAGCTGGTGTTGTTGGCGTTGGCGGAGACGGTGGGAACCAGACTGCGGGCAGTCAAGGTGCGGGCGGAAGTGATCGCTGTGGGAATCAAATCTCATGACCTGCGATATGCCAGCCACCAGATGACGCTGCAGAACGCTACGAACATAACCATTGAGATCCATCGTTGTGCCTGCCAGCTTTTTGACCAATTATGGGATGGGACAGCCATCCGGCATCTGGGGATCCACACCAGCCGGGTAAAGGATGGGTTCAATATGCGCCAGTTGGATATGTTTGACACGACAGATTATGAAAAGCTGGAGAAAATGGACGCAACGGTGGACCGGATCCGTGGACGGTATGGGATTGACTCGGTAAAGCGGGCGGCATTTGTCGGA
>NZ_NFLV01000086.1 GCF_002161065.1 Eubacterium sp. An11
CATTTCTATAACAGTACTAAAAGTTGAGTACTGAACTATTAGCACGGATTGATAAGAATCGAGTCTATTGTCTCACATATGACTATGATTTTCGAGGTACGGAGTATTTACCGTTTACGCCGTATGCGTACGAATGTCCAAGAAGCAGCCAAGCTTTTTCGCATTTTCATGATAACGTGCTTCGGAAGCGATTTCTTTGATCCGCTTATCGTAACGCTCGATTTTTGCTTTCTGTTCCTCATAAGACGCCCTGTATTCGTTTAGGGTTTCCCGATACATTGGATCAAGTTCCAGTTTCTTCAACCAGGTAACATTGGTACTAAAATAAAAATAGCACAAAATAAGCATGGCCATCTTACCTTCTAATTTCATGCTATACTAGTAAAATAAGAAAAAAAAGGAGAATACTTATGTCAAAAGGTTCTAAATTCTCTCCACAATTTAAAGAAGATACTATCCGCTATAAAAAAACATCCGGAATTGACAGCAAAACAAGCAGTTGAAAATCTTGGTGTCAGTCTTTCTTAACTGAAACATTGGATCCATGATGCAAAAATAAATAACGTCTCTGCCCTTCTCCCGGCTCCGGTAACTATACCAATGAAGAAGCCAGAGATATTGCCAGATTGAAACGGGAACTACGGGATGCGAAAGATGCCCTGGAAGTATAAAAAATCAATCAGTATCCTGTGTTGTGGTCAAGCATGTTTGTAACATTTGTGGCTAAAAATATATTGGATTGCTGCTCGGATCATGCAGGAGTCTCCAGGGTATGTAAAAGCTGCTTCGCACTGCCTTTGGCAGCTACCTCCTTGACATACGTGAAAGATTCCTGCCAAAGAGTAGCCAAGCAATCTAATCCGGTTATCGTATTATGCAATCCTAGCCTGATAGGGCGTTAAATAACCATTGAAACTATGAGGACGTACATGATTGTATTCCACATATGCAAATTCCTCTACCGCTTAATACAGGGATTCCTCGGTATCATATTCGTATAGGTAAATGCGTTCGTTTTTCAAAGTGTTGAAATATCGTTCCATAGGGGCATTATCATACGGATACTCCGCTTTGCTCATACTTTGTG
>NZ_NFLV01000087.1 GCF_002161065.1 Eubacterium sp. An11
CCGTGTGGACAGCCTCTGAAAATTATTTATGTCTGGCAGCGAGCCGATGTAGTATACTGATTACAGCGATCATATCCTCATCGTCGAGCTGCTTTAATAAGTCAGCCGCTTTTTCGTATAGAGGAAGATTGTGAAGAGCTGTATCGAAGAACTGGCAGGGAGTGACTTCCAGATATTCGCAGATTTCCAGGAAGTTCTCCATGGTAGGCAGGGAGCGCCCGGAAGAAATGGACTGGATGTAACTTTTGTTTTTGCCGAGATCCAGGCTCATCTGATATTCGGATACATTCTTTTTTATCCGCAGTTCGGTAATCCTGTCACCGATAAATTTTTTCTCCATGTCATCCACCTCTCTTCCTACATCTTCCTTCGATTTTAAACTATTTACTTCCGGCAAATTACGGAATAAAATAGAGTTATTCACTATGTAAATGCTCATATTACGGAATATAACCGGAATTTACTGCTATATACCTGATTGCAAAAAAATGTGATAGAACTGCTGTTTTAGGGTATGATGTTAATGAGGTGTTTTTAATGAAAATCATAGGTACGCAGGAAGAATTGAAATGGGTCCGCAGGGCGCTGGCAAACAACTGTGAGGGATGTATCTTTGAAGAACGATGTAATCAAAATGCCAGTGAGGAGCAGAAGAAGCATGGAAAAACTCTGACAAGCTGTGAGGAATTTATGGCAAGACAGATCACGTTTGTCAGCGAGGAGGAAACAAAAACCACAAAATAGGATATTTATACCGTTATTGCATTCCATATATAGTATAAAACAAATTGACAGCACCTATATCCTGTGCTACTATACTGATATAGTTCTTTTTTATGCGTTCCCCGGCGGGGGATCATGTTTTGGGATTTTGAGAAATCCCGTACATGAAGAGGAAAAGCAGGAGCTTTTCCCGGCATAAGTTGTTTATGTTTGTAGTGAAGTGTCACCGTATGCCTGAAA
>NZ_NFLV01000088.1 GCF_002161065.1 Eubacterium sp. An11
AATGAGCTGCTGGACGGTCCTTCCATGGACAACTCGGCACTGGCCGGGAAGATCCAGAAGCTGCATATCTTCTTCAGCCTGCTCATCCCGGACATGACCCATGAGGAGCGGCAGCTTCTGGATGAGGCGCTGATCAAGACCTATGCCAAAAAGGGGATCACTCACAAAAACGAGTCCCTGATCGATCCGGCTCATCCGGACCGGTATAAACCCATGCCGATCCTGGAGGATGTCTACGATATCCTGATGGAAAGCGATGACACAAAACGCATGGCACATATCTTAAACCGGCTGGTCCACGGCTCTGCATCCTCTTTTAACCAGCAGACCAATGTGGACCTGACCAATAAATATACCGTTCTTGATATCTCCGAACTGACCGGGGATCTATTGACAGTGGGCATGTTTACCGTCTTGGATTATGTCTGGGATATCGCAAAGGAGAACCGAACGGAGGAAAAAGCCATCTTCGTGGATGAAGTCTGGCAGCTTATCGGCGCGTCCAGTAACCGCCTGGCTGCAGAATTTGTTCTGGAGATTGCGAAGATCATCCGTGGATACGGCGGTTCTGCCGTCTTTGCCACACAGGATCTGAATGACTTTTTTGCCCTTGATGACGGCAAGTACGGTAAGGGCATTATCAATAATTGTAAGACGAAGATTGTCCTGAATATGGAAGATGAAGAGGCGCAGCGGGTGAAACAGATCCTGCATCTCTCGGAAACGGAGGTGATGAACATTACACACTTCCAGCGGGGCAATGGTCTGATATCCACGAATAACAATAACATTACTGTGGAATTTAAGGCATCCGCCCTGGAAAAAGAGCTGATCACTACTGACCGGCAGGAACTTCTGGAGATCCTGGAACGGCACAGACAAAAAGCAGCCGGGTAACGATGCCAAAGCAACCCATGGGGAGTGTCTGATGCAGGGCAGGCACTTCCTTTTTTCATTCC
>NZ_NFLV01000089.1 GCF_002161065.1 Eubacterium sp. An11
CCGTGCCGCATTGCCATATCACCGCCAACCGCAGACACCTTTTCCCGCAGATCCTCCTTCCCGCCTAAATGGTGGAGGCGGTAAACAGCTTCCCAGCTCAGAAATGCGGAATTTACATCAATATGAAAAATAACGTTTCTTCTTTCCAAACTCATGTTCGCCTCCTTTTTCTCTTATTATGGCGAACATACGTTCTTTCGTCAAGAGGATTTTTCTGTCAAAACCTGACGTACAAAGGGGTGCTGCTTATTTGTTATGCTATATATAGGTGTGTAAAGCTATTTTTTATTTGACCACCACTATATCTAGTGTTATACTAAATTTGTACCATATATTTTGTGTCTATCCGGAAAGGATTTATCACACGCTGTTTAGGTTTGTAATCAGTCAGAGGGATACTCTGCCATCAGGCAGTACCTTCTGGCTTTTTTTATTTTGCAGAGAACTGCACGCTGTCAGAGAATGAACATTTTGCGTCATTCTCTTTTTTTATGCCTGAACATGGGAAAGGAGGGTTGTTTTTCAATGCTCCGGATGGACATAGTAACAGAAAGGAGAATCAAAATGACTTACAAAGAATTTGAAATGCAAGTAAAAACGTATCTGGAGGAGAACCTTGGTGCTGACGTTACTGTCAGCACATACACGGCAAGAAAGAACAATCAAACCCTCTGCCAAGGTCTTCTCATTGAAGACGCCTCCGATGGAGAGCGTTTCTCAGCATCCCCGGTTATCTATCTGGATGATTTCTATAGCAACTTGTGTAATGGATCATCTTTTGAAGAGATAGCAAAAACCATATATAAATTATATCGGAACGCCAAGCAGACTGGAGATTTTAAGCTGAAGGACTTAACTAATTTCGAGGAACTGAAGGAAAAAATCATCTATAAATTAATCAATCTGGATATGAACAAGGATCTTTT
>NZ_NFLV01000009.1 GCF_002161065.1 Eubacterium sp. An11
ACAAGGCATTGATAAAAGTTCTCCTCCTCCACTTCGGCAGACTGGTACCTGGCTGTATTTCGTCAATATAAATCAGACGCCTGCGCTCACAGTCGTCGTCAAACCATATCAATACCTCGCCTTCTCCAAATGCAGTCTGCGTGCATAGAGATTTACAAAGAATCCTGGCTACCCTGGCGAAACAACAGATTGTGGCAGTTTTTGACTGTTAAACGGTCCCATCGATGATAACAAAAATACCTGATTCAAACCGACAGAAGCGCTGCCTGTGTGGCTTGCTCTGCAGGTTCATGCCAGACAGACGCGACCGCCAATTTTGGTATCCGCTGATTCCTCTGTAGCCATAACCTGCTGTTTCGCCAGCGTAGCACAGGATTTTTGTAAAGGTGGAACAGAGGCTTTTCAACAGGCAGATGACGTTTCGGACACATACGGCTTTCGACCGCGAGCTGTGAGGGAGGACTGATATAGTCATTTTACAATGATACCCCCGGTCAGTCCGACTGAGGGCCGAGTCGGCGAATCCGTATGTGCCCTTACGTCATTATCTGTCTGAGCAGATAGCTGTTACCGCCTTTACAAATCCCAATTTGATAGTAAAACAAAACAGCCGCCTCCAAACTGGAAGCGGCTGAATCATTTAAAGTTTATTCTACTCTGCGAGTATTTTATTCGATTAGTTTAGGATAAGATACCTGCCCGAATTACTCGATGATAGAAGCAACACGGCCTGATCCAACAGTACGTCCACCTTCACGGATAGCGAATGTAAGACCCTGCTCCATAGCTACTGGGTGAATCAGCTCGATTGTCATTTCTACGTTGTCACCAGGCATGCACATTTCTGTTCCTTCTGGAAGAGTGATAACACCTGTAACGTCAGTTGTACGGAAGTAGAACTGAGGTCTGTAGTTGTTGAAGAAAGGAGTATGACGTCCACCCTCATCTTTTGTTAATACGTAAACCTGAGCGGTAAATTTGTGATGGCATGTAACACTGCCTGGCTGAGCCAGAACCTGTCCACGCTGAATCTCTGTTCTCTGAACACCACGAAGAAGAGCACCGATGTTGTCACCAGCCTGAGCTTCGTCAAGAAGTTTACGGAACATCTCAACACCTGTTACGACAACTTTACGTGTCTCATCTGTGATACCAACGATTTCAACTTCATCGGATACGTGAAGTACACCACGCTCTACTCTACCAGTAGCAACTGTACCACGACCTGTGATGGAGAAGATATCCTCGATAGGCATCAGGAATGGCTTATCTGTATCACGCTGTGGATCTGGGATCCATTCGTCAACAGCATCCATAAGCTCAAGGATCTTGTCGCCCCATTCGCTGTTAGGATCTTCCAGAGCCATAAGAGCGGATCCCTGGATGATTGGAGTGTCATCTCCTGGGAAGTCGTACTCATTTAAGAGCTCACGGATTTCCATATCTACTAACTCTAATAACTCTTCGTCGTCTACCATGTCACATTTGTTCATGAATACAACGATGTAAGGAACACCTACCTGACGGGACAGAAGGATATGTTCTTTTGTCTGAGCCATAACACCGTCTGTAGCAGCTACAACAAGGATAGCACCGTCCATCTGAGCAGCACCTGTGATCATGTTCTTAACGTAGTCGGCATGACCTGGGCAGTCAACGTGTGCGTAATGTCTTTTCTTTGTCTCGTACTCTACGTGAGCTGTGGAGATTGTGATTCCACGTTCTCTCTCTTCCGGAGCTTTGTCGATGTTATCGAATGCTACGTACTCACCAAGACCTAATCTCTCATGAAGAGTCTTTGTGATAGCAGCTGTTAATGTTGTTTTACCATGGTCAACGTGTCCGATGGTACCAATATTACAATGTGGTTTAGTTCTTTCAAACTTAGCTTTAGCCATTTGAATTTCCTCCTTAAATATACGCCCCGACGGGCTGATTTAATATTACACATTCTGCCGCTCGGCCTGTCTGACCGAGCAGGCTCTGGTCATAGCCAAGCCGCGGCTCAATGCCGCACCTGCTATGATTATATTTCATTTTAAGTTGATTTGCAAGTAAAAATTACCTCTTATTTGTATAATCTACTTACATAATTCTTACAAAATTATTTGCCCCTTGCGTCCAGGATCTTCTCCTGTACGTTTTTCGGAACTTTTTCATAGTGATCGAAGAACATGGAGTAGTTACCACGGCCCTGTGTTCTGGAACGCAGGTCTGTGGAGTAACCGAACATCTCGGATAACGGAACATAACCGTGTACGATACGTCCGCCGCCCACATCTTCCATACCTTCGATACGTCCACGACGGGAGTTGATATCACCGATAACATCGCCCATGTATTCCTCAGGCATAGTTACGTCAACCTTCATGATAGGCTCCAGTAATACAGGATCTGCTTTCTTCATGGCATCCTTGAACGCCAGAGAACCTGCTACTTTGAAGGCCATCTCGGAAGAGTCGACTTCATGGTAGGATCCGTCGTAAACAGTAGCGTGTACGCCGACTACAGGGAATCCGCCAAGGATACCTGCTTTGGCAGCTTCTTCGATACCAGCGCCGACAGCCGGAATGTATTCTTTCGGAATAGCACCGCCGACAACCTCGGAATCAAATTTGAATGTCTCTTCACCGTTGACATCCATCGGCTCGAAACGTACTTTACAGTGACCGTACTGACCACGTCCACCGGACTGTTTTGCATACTTGGAATCTACATCCACAGCTTTTGTGAAGGACTCTTTGTAAGCAACCTGTGGAGCACCAACATTTGCTTCTACCTTAAATTCACGAAGCAGACGGTCTACGATGATCTCCAGATGGAGCTCACCCATACCGGCGATGATGGTCTGTCCTGTTTCTGTATTGGTATGAGCACGGAAGGTTGGGTCCTCTTCGGCAAGTTTTGCCAGAGCCTCGCCCATCTTGCCCTGTCCTGCTTTTGTCTTAGGCTCGATAGCCAGCTCGATAACCGGTTCCGGGAATTCCATGGACTCAAGGATGACCGGATGCTGTTCGTCACAGATGGTATCACCGGTGGAAGTAATCTTAAATCCTACTGCCGCAGCGATATCTCCTGCGTAAACTTTATCAAGCTCTGTACGTTTGTTGGCATGCATCTGAAGGATACGTCCAACACGCTCTTTTTTGCCTTTTGTGGCATTTAAAATGTAGGAACCGGAATTCATAGTACCGGAATATACACGGAAGAATGCCAGTTTACCTACGAACGGGTCTGTCATGATCTTGAATGCCAGAGCTGCGAACGGAGCATCGTCAGAAGATTTTACGGATACTTCGTTGCCGTCCAGGTCAACACCTTTGATGTCTTCTACATCGGTAGGTGCCGGTAAATATTCGATGACTGCGTCCAGAAGTTTCTGAACACCTTTGTTTCTGTATGCTGTACCGCAGCATACCGGAACCATGGTACAATCACAGGTTCCTTTACGAAGAACAGCTTTCAGCTCTTCTACGGAAGGTTCTTCCCCTTCAAGGTAAGCCATCATCAGATCATCGTCTGCTTCGCAGATCTTTTCTACCATATCTGTATGGTAAAGTTCTGCGTCTTCTTTCATATCTTCCGGAATATCTACGATATCGATATCCTCGCCTTTCTCATCATTGTAGATGTAGGCTTTCATTTCCATCAGGTCGATGATTCCCTTGAAGTCATCTTCTTTACCGATTGGAAGCTGAATCGGGATCGCATTTTTTCCTAATCTTGTCTTAATCTGCTCTACTGCACCGTAGAAATCCGCACCCATGATATCCATCTTGTTGATGAATGCCATACGAGGTACGTTGTATGTGTCTGCCTGACGCCATACATTTTCGGACTGTGGCTCAACACCGCCCTTGGCACAGAATACACCAATTGCACTGTCCAGTACACGAAGAGAACGCTCTACCTCAACGGTAAAGTCCACGTGTCCCGGAGTATCGATAATATTGATACGATGCTCTAATGCACCTGGTTTTGGTTTGCAGTTTTCCTGTAAAGTCCAGTGACATGTCGTGGCAGCGGAAGTGATCGTAATACCTCTTTCCTGCTCCTGCTCCATCCAGTCCATGGTAGCAGTACCTTCATGAGTGTCACCAATCTTGTAATTTACACCAGTGTAATAAAGGATACGCTCTGTTAATGTGGTCTTACCAGCATCAATATGAGCCATGATACCAATATTTCTGGTTCTCTCAAGTGGATATTCTCTTCCAGCCAAGTCTCTTTCCTCCTATTAGAATCTGTAATGTGCGAAAGCTTTGTTAGCTTCTGCCATCTTATGCATATCTTCTTTCTTCTTTACAGATGCGCCTGTGTTGTTAGCTGCATCCATAATCTCTTTTGCCAGTCTTTCTTCCATGGTTCTCTCGCCTCTCTTACGGGAGTAAAGAGTGATCCAGCGAAGAGCCAGTGTCTGACGTCTGTCTGGTCTTACATCGATAGGTACCTGATAAGTAGCACCACCGATACGTCTGGATTTTACTTCCAGAGCCGGCATAATGTTGTTCATGGCATCATTGAACACTTCAAGAGCATCCTTGCCTGTCTCCTGTGCTACGCGCTCAAATGCACCGTAAACGATTCTCTGAGCAACGCCTTTCTTACCATCTAACATAATGTTATTGATAAGCTTTGTAACCACTTTGTTATTATAAATAGGATCTGGTAATACATCCCTTTTTGCAATATGTCCTTTACGTGGCACGGTTCTTCCCTCCTTAATTAAATCTTTCTGATTTGCATCAGATATTAAATCATCGGTACTCACGGAGAAATCTTTCTCCAATGTTCATGCTCGGACTGCGATCTATATTTACCTGCAACCAACAGAGAAAATATTGCTATTCCGGCATTGATTCTATCTGTCTTACCATAACCGGCAGTCAGCAGTGCTTTTCACGCACTGACGGACAACGTCTGATAAGTCTTATTTTTTAGGTCTCTTAGCGCCGTATTTGGAACGAGCCTGTTTTCTGTTGGCTACACCGGCAGTATCAAGAGTACCTCTGACGATGTGGTATCTGGTACCTGGCAGGTCCTTTACTCTTCCGCCACGGATAAGCACAACGCTGTGTTCCTGAAGGTTGTGGCCTTCACCTGGAATATAGCTTGTTACCTCGATACCGTTGGAAAGACGAACTCTGGCAATTTTACGAAGCGCTGAGTTAGGCTTCTTAGGAGTTGCTGTCTTAACTGCAGTACATACACCACGTTTCTGTGGTGAGCTGGCATCTGTTGCTCTCTTCTTTAAGGAGTTAAATCCTTTCTGAAGTGCAGGTGCTGTGGATTTCTTTGCTACAGACTGTCTTCCTTTTCTCACTAACTGGTTAAAAGTAGGCATTCTGAATTTCACCTCCATACATATTTTCTAATGTGGTTGCCTGATAGTTTCTTCTTGGCATATTGCCTCATGGACAAATCATTTTGATTATATCCATATGCGGACATAGTTATACATCCGCAGACAATTCTAGATTATATCTTCATTCCCATTCTTTGTCAAGGCTTTTCTCGCACAGAAAAGACAGAAAGACCGCAGATTTTCACTGCGGTCTCTGTATCATATCTCATTGGACATCTGTTATTCTTCCGGTTTCTCCTCATCCAGAGACAGAACGGCTTCTTCTGCCATATTGTCCTTCATCTCATCTTCCAGAGAAGTGTATCCCTCTTCGTAATCGAATTCGTCCGGTTCCTCTTCCGCAATCTGCTGGGAAGCGCTGGAACTCAGATGAAGATTACGATATTTCTTAAGACCGGTACCGGCCGGAATCAGTTTTCCTAACAGTACATTTTCTTTCAATCCGATCAGCGGGTCAATCTTTCCTTTGATGGCCGCGTCAGTCAGAACCTTGGTGGTCTCCTGGAAGGATGCGGCTGACAGGAAGGAGTTGGTTGCCAGGGAAGCCTTTGTGATACCAAGAAGCGTCTGCTCGGCAGTTGCCGGCTCTTTGCCCTCAGCCACAAGTTCTTTGTTGGTCTTCTCCAGTTCCAGGATATCTACCAGAGAACCTGGCAGGTACTGGCTGTCTCCCACCTCATCAATACGGACTTTCTTAAGCATCTGACGGACAATGATCTCAATGTGTTTGTCGTTGATATCAACACCCTGCAGACGGTATACTCTCTGTACCTCGCGCATCATGTAATCCTGCACGGCACGGACACCTTTAATTCTCAGGATATCATGCGGATTGACAGAACCTTCTGTCAGTTCATCACCGGCTTCCAGATACGTTCCGTCCAGGACTTTGATTCTTGCTCCGTACGGAATGGCATAAGTTTTGGATTCGCCTGTGTCATTGTTTGTCACGATGATCTCACGTTTTTCCTTGCTTTCTTTTACTTCTGCGTATCCGCCGATTTCAGTGATAATAGCAAGACCCTTCGGCTTACGTGCCTCAAAAAGCTCCTCCACACGAGGAAGACCCTGTGTGATATCATCACCGGCTACGCCGCCGGCATGGAACGTACGCATGGTAAGCTGTGTACCAGGCTCACCGATGGACTGTGCGGCGATAATACCGACTGCCTCACCTACCTGAACAGCCTGACCGGTTGCCAGGTTGGCGCCGTAACATTTGGAGCAGGCGCCTGTGTGAGACTTACAGGTAAGCATCGTTCTGATTTTTACCTTGGTATAGCCTGCCTTTACGACTTCTGCAGCACGTTTTGCTGTGATCATGCAGTTGGCAGCCACGATCATATTGCCATCTGCGTCTTTATAATCTTCTGCAGCATACCGTCCGGTGATTCGCTCTTCCAGCGTCTCGATCGTCTCTTTTCCATCCATGATGGATTCCACATACATACCCGGAATCTCATCGGAGCCTTCACAGCAGTCCTGCTCGCGGATAATGAGCTCCTGAGATACATCGACCATTCGACGGGTCAGGTAACCGGAGTCGGCAGTTCGAAGGGCTGTATCGGACAGACCTTTACGGGCTCCGTGGGCGGAGATGAAGTACTCCAGTACGTCCAGACCTTCACGGAAGTTGGACTTGATCGGCAATTCGATGGTACGACCGGATGTATCGGCCATCAGACCACGCATACCGGCCAGCTGTTTGATCTGCTGGTTGGAACCACGGGCTCCGGAGTCAGCCATCATGTAGATGTTGTTGTATTTATCCAGACCGTTGATCAGCTTATCCGTCAGCTCCTCATCGGCCGCAAACCATGTCTGTACAACAGCTTTGTAACGCTCTTCCTCTGTCATGAAACCACGGCGGTACTGTTTGGTAATGTACTCAACCTGTTTCTGAGCATCCGCAAGGATCTGCGGTTTTTCTTTCGGCACAGTCATATCGGAAATAGATACGCTCAGAGCGCCGATGGTGGAATATTTATATCCTAACGCCTTGATGTCGTCCAGCACCTCGGCAGTCTTTGTGGTGCCATGAACGCTGATACAACGGTCAAGGATCTGTTTTAACTGTTTCTTTCCACACTGGAAATCAATCTCCAGCTTGAGGAAATTCTCCGGATCGGAACGATCTACAAATCCCAGATCCTGCATGATGACTTCATTGAACAGGATCCGTCCCATGGTACAGTCGATAATACGGCTTCCCATGGTGCCGTCCGGTCTCTTTCCCCTTCTCTTTACTTTAATCTTGGAGTGAAGGGTGATCACTCCGTTTTCGTAAGCAAGAAATGCTTCGTTCTCTGATTTGAAGCATTTGCCTTCTCCCTTTTCTCCGTCCTTTTCCATGGTCAGATAGTATACACCGAGGACCATATCCTGAGAAGGAACGGCTACCGGAGCACCATCGGACGGTTTCAGAAGGTTGTTCGGAGACAGCAGAAGGAAACGGCACTCTGCCTGCGCTTCCACGGAAAGCGGCAGATGGACCGCCATCTGGTCACCGTCAAAGTCGGCGTTGAAGGCAGTACAAACCAGTGGATGAAGCTTGATGGCCTTACCTTCTACCAGGATAGGCTCAAAAGCCTGAATACCAAGACGATGCAGTGTAGGAGCACGGTTTAACATAACCGGATGCTCTTTGATGACATCTTCCAGCACATCCCACACGGCCGGCTGCAGTTTCTCTACCATCTTCTTGGCAGACTTGATATTATGGGCAAGTCCGTTGCTGACCAGTTCTTTCATAACGAACGGTTTGAACAGCTCGATGGCCATCTCTTTTGGCAGACCGCACTGATAAATCTTCAGCTCCGGTCCAACGACGATAACGGAACGTCCTGAATAGTCCACACGTTTTCCCAGCAGGTTCTGACGGAAACGTCCCTGCTTACCTTTCAGCATATCAGAAAGGGACTTCAGTGCACGATTTCCAGGGCCGGTAACTGCTCTTCCTCTTCGTCCGTTGTCGATCAGGGCATCCACGGCCTCCTGAAGCATACGTTTTTCGTTGCGGATGATGATATCAGGCGCACCCAGCTCCAGAAGACGTTTCAGTCTGTTGTTACGGTTGATAATCCTTCTATATAAATCGTTCAAATCGGAAGTGGCAAAACGTCCGCCGTCCAGCTGAACCATCGGGCGGATATCCGGAGGAATGACCGGAACTGCATCCAGGATCATCCATTCCGGACGGTTGCCGGAGAGGCGGAACGCCTCCACAACTTCCAGACGTTTGATATTTCTTGCTTTTTTCTGGCCGCTGGCATTCTTCAGGCTCTTCTTGAGCTCTGCGGACTCAGCCTCCAGATCAATCTCCATGAGAAGCTCTTTGATGGACTCTGCTCCCATACCCACACGGAAGCTTCCAAGGCCATCTTCCTCTGTACGGTACTCTTCGCAGATACGACGGTATTCCGCATCGGACAGCACATCTTTCTTGTTAAGATTGGTATTGCCCGGGTCCAGGACAACATAGGAAGCAAAGTACAATACCTTTTCCAGAGCTTTCGGAGACATATCAAGAATCAGTCCCATCCGGCTCGGAATTCCCTTGAAGTACCAGATATGGGATACCGGCGCCGCCAGTTCAATGTGTCCCATACGCTCTCTGCGGACGCTGGATTTGGTAACTTCCACACCACATTTGTCGCAGACAACGCCTTTATAACGAATTTTCTTATATTTACCACAGTGACATTCCCAGTCCTTGCTCGGTCCGAAAATTCTCTCACAGAACAGACCGTCCTTCTCCGGTTTCAGAGTACGGTAATTGATGGTTTCCGGTTTCTTTACTTCACCTCTGGACCATTTACGAATCATTTCCGGAGATGCAAGTCCGATTTTGATGGCATCAAAATTGATTGGCTGTTCTGCTGGTTGATTATTCATATCAGACATAGGTTACTCCTTCCATATTATCCTAGGATTCAGAATCATCTGAATTCATCGTCGATGTTGCAAAGAACTCCTGAGGCGCTGACTCGCCAGCCTCCTCTTCCAGTGTACTTTCTTTATATCCGTAAGACTCCAGGTCTTCTTCTCCTTTATACTGATTGTCGTTCGGGCCGCTCTCGATCATCGGAGTCAGAGCGTCATTGACATGATCTGTGCTCTCCTGGATCTCGACCTCTGTCATATCCTCTTTCAGGACACGGACATCCAGCGCCAGAGACTGGAATTCCTTAAGCAGTACCTTGAAGGACTCCGGAATACCTGGCTCAGGAATATTTTCACCCTTGATGATCGCTTCGTATGTCTTCACACGACCCACCACATCATCGGACTTCACAGTCAGAATCTCCTGCAGGGTGTAAGATGCGCCGTAAGCCTCCAGGGCCCAAACCTCCATCTCACCGAAACGCTGGCCGCCGAACTGAGCTTTACCACCCAGAGGCTGCTGGGTTACCAGGGAGTATGGACCGGTGGAACGGGCATGGATCTTATCATCAACCAGATGGTGGAGCTTCAGGTAATGCATGAAACCGATGGCTACCGGAGAATCAAACTCTTCACCGGTACGTCCGTCACGGAGACGAACCTTTCCGGTACGGTCAATCGGAACACCCTTCCACTCTTCTCTGTGATCACGATTGTCATACAGGTACTGCATGATATCGTCGTTGACCTTATCGCCCCAGATCTCGGAGAACTCTTCCCAGGTCTTATTGGCGTAATCGTTGGCCATCTCCAGGGTATCCATGATATCGTGCTCGTTGGCACCGTTAAAGACCGGTGTTGCCACATTGAAGCCCAGCACTTTGGATGCGAGACTCAAGTGCAGCTCCAGCACCTGTCCGATATTCATACGGGAAGGCACGCCCAGCGGATTCAGCACGATATCCAGCGGACGTCCGTTCGGCAGGAACGGCATATCTTCCACAGGAAGGATACGGGAAACCACACCCTTGTTACCGTGACGGCCGGCCATCTTATCTCCCACGGAGATCTTACGTTTCTGAGCAATATATACACGAACAGATTTATTTACGGTCGGAGCAAGCTCGTCGCCGTTTTCTCTGGTAAATACTTTGGTATCCATAACGACACCGTAAGCGCCGTGAGGCACACGAAGAGATGTATCACGAACTTCTCTTGCCTTCTCACCGAAGATGGCACGGAGCAGTCTCTCCTCTGCGGTAAGCTCTGTCTCTCCCTTAGGAGTTACCTTACCTACAAGGATATCTCCGGCGTGAACTTCAGCGCCGATACGGATGATTCCGTTCTCATCCAGATCCTTTAATACATCTTCGCTTAAGCCCGCCAGGTCTCTTGTGATCTCTTCCTGACCAAGCTTTGTATCTCTGGCTTCCGCCTCATATTCTTCAATATGAACGGAAGTATATACGTCCTTCTGCACCAGTCTCTCACTGAGCAGTACGGCATCCTCGTAATTGTAACCTTCCCAGGTCATGAAACCGATGAGAGGGTTCTTTCCGAGAGCCATCTCGCCGCCGCAGGTAGATGCACCATCTGCCAGCACATCGCCCACTTCCACGCGGTCTCCCTTGTTGACGATCGGACGCTGGTTCATACAGTTACCCTGATTGCTCCGGGAGAACTTGATGACATGATAGGTATCACGGATACCGTCGTCACGTTTTACCACGATCTCCTTGCTGGTGGAGTACTCTACCACACCGGCATGATGAGCCAGGATACATACTCCTGAGTCTCTGGCCGCCTTAGCTTCCATACCGGTTCCCACAACAGGCACCTCTGTCTTTAACAGCGGCACAGCCTGACGCTGCATGTTGGACCCCATCAGGGCACGGTTGGAGTCGTCGTTCTCCAGGAAAGGAATCATGGAAGTTGCCACGGAGAACACCATCTTCGGGGATACGTCCATGAGGTCTATTCTGGATTTCGGGAACTCGGATGTCTCTTCTCTGTAACGTCCGGATACGTTGGTATGGATGAAATGGCCTTCTTCATCCAGAGGTTCGTTGGCCTGCGCCACTGTGTAGTTATCTTCTTCGTCGGCAGTCAGGTAAACAACCTCATCGGTTACCACCGGATTCTTCGGATCTGTTTTATCGACTTTACGATACGGAGCCTCGATGAATCCATATTCGTTGATTCTCGCGTAAGTGGCAAGAGAGTTGATCAGACCGATGTTCGGGCCCTCAGGAGTCTCGATCGGACACATTCTTCCGTAGTGAGAGTAATGTACGTCACGAACCTCGAAACCGGCACGGTCTCTGGACAGACCGCCAGGTCCCAATGCGGAAAGACGTCTCTTGTGGGTAAGCTCGGACAGCGGGTTATGCTGATCCATAAACTGGGACAGCTGAGAACTTCCGAAGAACTCTTTGACTGCCGCCGTCACCGGCTTGATATTGATCAGGGTCTGCGGAGAAATAGACTCCATGTCCTGAGTGGTCATACGCTCGCGGACCACTCTCTCCATACGGGACAGACCGATCCGGTACTGATTCTGCAGCAGTTCACCGACTGCACGGATACGACGGTTGCCCAAATGGTCAATATCGTCGTCATTGCCGATGCCGTATTCCAGATGGATATTATAGTTGATGGAAGCCAGAATATCTTCCTTCGTAATATGCTTCGGAATCAGCTCGCTGATACTCTTGCGGATCGCCGTCTTGATCTCTTCTATATCGTCATAATCTTCCAGAATTTTTTCAAGGGATGGGTAATAAACTAACTCTGTCACACCAACTTCTTTCGGATCCACATCTACAAAACTGCGGATATCCACCATCATGTTGGAAAGGACCTTCACTTCCCGTTCTTCTGTTTCCAGATACACGAACGGAACAGCAGCATTCTGAATCTCATCAGCCTGCTCTTTTGTGACCTTAGTACCGGCCTCAAATAAAATCTCGCCGGTGGAAGGATCCACAACATCCTGGGACAGAACATGCCCTGCGATACGATTGCGGAACATCAGCTTTTTATTAAATTTATAGCGGCCGACCTTTGCCAGATCATACCGTCTTGCATCAAAGAACATGCTGTTGATCAGACTCTCGGCGCTCTCCACGGACAGAGGTTCACCCGGACGGATCTTCTCATAAAGCTTCTTGAGACCTTCCTGATAATTGGTAGCCGTATCTTTCTCAAGCGTCTTCAGGATCTTAGGCTCTTCTCCGAAGAGCTCCTTGATCTCGGCATTGGTTCCAATGCCCAGCGCACGGATTAAAACAGTGATCGGCACCTTTCTGGTACGGTCCACACGAACATAAAATACGTCGTTGGAATCGGTCTCGTACTCAAGCCATGCACCACGGTTTGGAATGACCGTACAGGAGAAAAGCTTCTTACCGGTCTTGTCATGGCTGATAGAGTAGTAGATACCAGGGGAACGGACGAGCTGGCTGACGATAACACGTTCCGCGCCGTTAATCACGAAAGTTCCTGTCTCCGTCATCAGAGGCAGGTCACCCATAAAAATGTCATGCTGTTTAAAATCGTCCGTCTCCTTATTGTGAAGTCGTACCTTCACCTTCAAAGGAGCTGCATAGGTGGTATCCCGTTCTTTACATTCTTCTATTGAATACTTTCTGTCTTCTCTGCAAAGCTGAAAATCAACAAATTCCAGACTGAGCTGTCCGCTGTAATCGGTAATCGGAGAGATGTCATCGAATACTTCTCTCAGTCCGTCTGTCAGAAACCACTGATAGGAATCCTTCTGCACCTCAATGAGATTCGGCATATCGAGTACATCTTTTTGTCTTGCATAGCTCATTCTGATATTTTTGCTTCCCGGAATTCGCATAGGTCGCAGTCTGTTCTTTTCCATTGATGTTTCACCCCTTGAACAATCTTGCTGATAAACTTCTGGTTACTTCATTTCTTTTCATGTAGGCACACAAGCCCATTGTGAATCAGTTTAATATGATATCATATTAAAAATATCATGTCAACTATTTTTTTCCTGTTTTATATAGATGTGCAAATGTCAAGTTTTTTTGCAACATTTTTTTTGAAAAATTTTAAAGATTTATGGGCCTATCCCTGTTTTATCCTTATTATAATGTACTTTTACACAAAAATCCATTACATCTACGTGATAAGACGTTTTTTTCACATTGTCTCATAATATAATTTCCTCAATAATAAAAAAAGGTACGACAAAAAGGCTGTCTTTCGGCAGCCTATACGCATCTTTTTTGCTTTTTCTATCTCAATTATCAGCTAATTGACGCTGATTCCCAATTTTAATAATTCTTCCTGGAACAACTCTCCCGCCGATCGAAATCCGAACAACTTTCTGGGATAGTTGTTTATCCAGTCTTCTACGTACTGAATTTCAGTACGGGGCATAAAGTCAAAATTAATGCCTTTGGGGATGTGCCGACGGATAAGGCGATTGTTGTTTTCATTACTTCCCCGTTCACAACTGCGGTATGGGTGACAGAAAAAGAGTTTCGTCCGCTTTTTTCGACTTCTTTTTGACCGTTCTATTCCTTTTACATCGCTAAACTCAGTCCCATTATCTACTGTGATTGTCTTAAATATTTTACGAAAAAGCGTTGTCCCCAACTTTCTTTCCAGCCCATCCAATGCTCTGACAACAGATGCGGCAGATTTATCTTTCATTTTTCGTATGATTTCTTCCCTTGTCTTCCGTTCAGTTAGGACTAATAGTATATTTTTTGATTCTTTCTGTGCCCCGACTACGGTATCCATTTCCCAGTTTCCAAACTCTTCTCTCTTATCTATATGTTTTGGCCGCAGGCTGATACTGGTTCCCGCCTGTGCCCGTTTCTGTACCTTGACACGCTTTTTCTTCTGCTTCTTTTTTCTAATCGGAAGGTCTTCCATCGTAAGATTTAAAAATATCCCCTTCCTGATATAAGAATATAATGTATTCACACATATTGTCGTCTGGAATCCTTGGTCTGTATCTCTTTTTGCTGTGACAAGTGCTGCCTCCGGGGAATATTTATCTTCTATAATCTTCTTTTCCAAATAAGATGCATATTTCAAATCATTGCCTATTTTTAATTGTCTCCCCCGCTTCTGCAAATTTTCCTTATATTTTTCGTTCGCCACATATGGGTCATACACTTCTGATTCCGTCCAATCAGAGTTTCTTTTGGTAAATTTCCCCCGTTTTATCTCCCGATATATCGTTGTCTTCGCAACATGTAACAATTTTGCAATGTCTGGCACTTTCATTTTCCCTTTAAGACATATATCTAATTGCAAGCGATCTTCATATTTTAATTGTCGCCATTTTTCTCCCATTATATTTTCCTTTATCTATAATAAATTGGCCTGCTACATATACATAACAGGCCAACAAAATTTTCAATATATAACATATGGTAATATAATCATTAAGGTTCATTCCTTCTTATTCCCAATTAATAGCATCATGAGGAATCGTCCCATTCTTTTTTCTGTCTTCCCGTCCTTCCAAGAGGGCTTCCAGTTCTCCAGGTTCTGGCTCTACCTCTGGAACGAATTTCACAATCACACGGTATAATACTTCAATATCATTTTCCGGCACTAATTCTATCAGATTTTTTAACATTTCTCTACTCATGTTTTGCCTCCTATAATCTTTTATATGCCTGCCCTCTTGGGATGATATTATCAATATAAATTTTATCATCTTCCATTGTAAACAGGACTCTCAAATCACCAACACGGAGTCTATAACCTTCTCCCGCCCCTTGCAACTTTTTAATATCTCCAAATGGTATTTTTTCAATTGCTTCTTTCAGCCTTTTTTTCGTCGGTTTATCTGCTGAATTAATGTATTTCACTGATTTCTTACTATATTCTATTTGCAATTTCTTTTCCCCTCCCTTCTTTTTACTACACATATTTTATCACTATTTTTTGTGATTGTCAACATGTGTATCACAAATTTTTGAGAGATATTTTTCTCTGTCCTCATCTGTCTCTATATATTTTATAATGTCTCTTGGCTGCATTTCCAGAACTGCACACAATCGATTAAGGTTATCTAATGATATTTTAGTGTCTCCATTACGGAATTTTCTCATTGTTTCTTGCCCAAAAATTCCTGTACTTTTAGCTTTTGTTGTATTTATACCCACTTTTTCCAATTCACTGATTACATCTATTTTATATTGAAGCATTCTTTTTTCTCCTTTTCTATATTATATACTATTTTATTTTTTATAGTTTATCATTTTCTCACATATATAGTCAAGCATTTTCTCTATTTTTTGTGATTTTGCTATTGACATTCTCTAATATTAGAGATATAATATAGTCAGAAACACCGAAAGGAGATAAGTTTGGAAGTGAACTTCCAAATCTACCATTATTGACGCAGCAAATGCGTCAGGAAAGAGGAAAAAATGCAGGACAAAATAAAAGAATTAGAAACATTACTGGAAAAAGAATGCCCGAAATATGAAAACGATTGTACCAAATGCCCGTATAATGAAGAATGCAACGAATATGCAAGAATCGTGCAAGGTATAGAAGAGTAATCAAATATGATATTACACCGGAGACAATCAAACAAAGAACGTCTCCAGTGTAATTACTTATACCGGAAGTCGTACTGAATTTCAGTACGTTCCTTTTCCGGCTACAAGTGCCCGGCGGTACTGCCGCATCTTTACGGCGTCATGTAATGCAAAGTATGTCTTGATATCTTGATTACTAAGCCCGTCTTCCATACCGCCAATAATCTCCTCGATTTCATCCGGTGGCAATAAGTCTGCATATCGCAGCAAACAATCGAAGATACTGCCGGACAAATCCCATGGGCCGTCTTCTTCCGGTTCCTGTTCGTAATCTTCCTCATCAAGGAGGGGATAGGCGTCCGGCGGCGGTTCCATGGCGGTCGTGTCCTTCCTCCCGATATCCTTTATCATCTCCTGCAGGTCTTCCTCCGTCGGGCGTGGGTCTTCGTTCCAGTTGGTGTATAAAAACTGCTGCATATCCATTTCAAAAGTCTTGATAGAATCATCGTTCTTCTCTGCTTCTTTGTAGAAATCAAATTCCTCTTTGGTGAGGATTCGGAGTTTTTCTTCCCCTTCCAGCGTTTTGTACTGTCCCGTCTTTTCGTTATAAACTACGCGGACGGGGTTTTTATATCCCTGTTCTCCGGCTATTTCCTTTGCCTTTTTAAATTCGTCTGTGGCAAATGGCCATCTTTTCTGATCGTAAATCGGACGCCATCCCTCCACAAAAAGGATACAGTCATCCTTTGGCATCCGTGCCACTTGCCCTGGCGTCATAAGTTTGATGCCGCCCTTTTGCATCTGCAGATTGGAATTATTATTAGAGCTAAACATATATCCCAAATGCTCCGACCGGCTGTCAATGGTCATATCTTCCAGCATATCCGATATCCATTGATGGGTGGTATGGGCGGCTGGTCCGGAACCCAGATAAACCATGACGGCACAGTTCCCGCAGAAAATCTCCCATTTATCATTAGGAAATAACGTTTTAATTTGCGCTACGTCTTGCAGGATCGGCGCCATGGACATATTCCGGCTCCGGATTTCTCCCAGGAGCATTTCGGAATCTGCCGGTTTAGGGCCTGCATAAAATTCATCCGCCCATAATCGGACATGGATTGGCAATTTTCCGCCAGGACAGTCATTATCCGCGATATCCCGGAGTACCCGGAAGAGTTGGGTGTAAAACATGTTAATAAACAGGTTATAAGATGTATCCCCGGAGCGCATGACCAAAAACAGCGCTGTCTTTCTCTCCGGGTTGCCGTCCACTCCCAGCCCTAAGGACGGGATATCAATGTCATCATCTTCAAAGATACGGCGGATTTCCGGCAATTCAAACAGTTTGAGCTGTGCATTTACCATAATGATAATAGAGCGGACAGTCTCTGTCGCTCCCTCCTTCAGTTTCCGGTAATCCCGCACCGGCGGATAGTCTTCCCCATATACCATCGCCAGGCTATCCATCTCCTGCTGCAGGGCGGTTGTCCCATCCTCATCAATCTTTTTCGTTTCCATGTTGACCAGTTTCAGGATGTTATTCATTGTCCCTATCCGGCCCTGTTTTTGAGAAATAAGCCATTCATATTCAAATAATGCTTGTAGATACAGGGCAACTCCATCATCCCAAAAGGGGTCTCCTTTCATAGCGTCCGGCGGCTTTACCGACTGTTGAATATTAGTAATGATGCCGATTAGGTCACTATAATTTTTTATATAGCGGAATGGGTTATACCGGTGGGATTCCAGCGGATTTTTAAAGTTCAAGGCTTTTACCGTCACACCAATACTTTTCAGATAACCGCCGTATTCTTTTAGCAGGTCGCCTTTGATGTCGAGGATGATATTACTCATATTAGCTTGAAATAAATTTGGTATCAGCTCCGAAGTAGTCTTTCCGGAACCAGAGCCACCAATGATGAGCATGTTCATGTTGGATAACGCATCAAACCCAATCTTTACATTTTGGCTGACATAGGTATTTCTGTCCGGGTTTTTCTTATCACAAAGTATTTTTGACGCCTTTTTTAAATCCGCCCAATCAGCAACGCCATGCTCCGCCTCCGGGTGGAAGTTTCGGTGATAGGTGATGTAGTAAGAGACGACCAAAACCCACACAATCAGCCCCACCCCCATCACCGCCGGGGTATACTGGTTAAACCATGGGTATAGAGGATGCAGGATAACATACAATAACTTGTCCTGATAATTCTGCACAGTCACTCCATCCATGACAAATAAACCAGAGATAAAATAAGACAAGACTAAAAAAACAACCATGAGGGCAAACAAAGCTCCCCATGGCGTCTTCTTTTTCTGTGTTTCAGGCATGTTTTCCCTCCTGCTTACCGCCTCAATACTGGCGGCGGTATGATATGCTCTGGCCGTTTTGCCGGATCCGGTTTATATCTGACTGTGATATCCGATGTGCCCTTGGTCTTTTCCCTGGCAGATTCCGGCCCTTTTTCCGACTGCCGGCTGTCTTTTCTGACCGGGGAAGCTTTTTGTTGCTGACGGATATCCATTCTCTCCATATCCATTCCCTGTCGGTTGACAGCCTTCCCTCTCGCCAGACTTTGCGACTGGTCAAGATGCAGCGCGCCATCTCCGACTGTGTCAAAATACTGTCTGGCAAAATCACTCCCCGGCAGGTCTCCCCAGGCTTTTTTTCCTGTCGCCGCACCGATGACCTGCGGCGGCTCATCCTTCTTGATAAATGCCAGATAGGACTCTCCATCCTGTCTGACAAACACCTGCGATAATGGAAGGATGAGCAGGCGTTCCTTATCTTTGCCGCCCCACGTTCCTGGTACACGGCAAGCAAACTGTCCCTTTTCCCAAAAATCCTGCAGATGGCGGGAGGAATTTTCTACCAATGTCTCATGGTCGATACTAAGTGGCAGATACGCCGGGTCATTGGCATAGCTCTCAAAAGATGCTGCCGTCTCATTTTTCAATATCTGATTTTCCTGTACCGCCTTTTCTACCTCGCCTTTTTCTTTTCCTTCATATTTCTGGTTGGCTTCCTGATATTCTTTATCCGCTCCGTTGATATAGGACTGCTCTGTCATCTGACCGGTTTGCGCATATTCTGTCATACTGATCGTATTATAGTCCTCGATAACTGTCCCGTCTTTTGCTAAGTCATCTTTCATCAGCTTGTACCAATGTTCTACCTGCGGCAGATCGCTATTGGCAACAATGACCTGTACCTGTCCATCTCCGACCCGCAGGTCTGGTAGTGTGGCAAAATTGATCCCCATGGCTTTGAAATCATCCTGCCATTCTCCTTTCATTGCTTCCAGTGGTAAAGACAGGATGCTTGTCCGGCCATTTGTCAGGTTTCGCAAGTCCCGGATGCCTTTTTCACCACCCTTCATCTCATTTAAGATATGCCTTTGGTACCATGCGCCAAACTTATCTTTGTCCGATTGGTAGACGGCCACCTGCAGCATCCCGTCATCTTTATTGAGATCCGGTAAGACCATATGCCGGACACCTAAGTCCTGCAGCTCCTTTGTGATCTGCTCCGTATCCATCGTCGGGATGTTCATGATATCGTATTTTCCTTCCGTCAATCTGATAAACTCCGAAAAATCTTTCACTGTCCCCGACCGGAGTTTCTTCTCTGTAGCCTGACGGGCAAAATACTGCAATAGCATGATACCTCCCATTGTCGTCAGTTTAAAAAATGGGTCCATCCACCGGGCTGCCTGCTGGATACTCAGAAATACATCGCGGGTTTCCCGTTCCATTCTGTTCCCTCCTTCCAAAAACCTTTGTACTGAAATTCAGTACATCTTCTGTCGTAGGTTTTTATGAAACTCCATAGTCTATCATTATGCTGGATTCCCATATCACCTAAGCAATATTACCCGCGTACTGAAATTCAATACGCGGGCAGTATCCCTTACAGGCTCTTTCCCTGTTCTGGCGGTCGTCTCGACTCTTCCCTCTTTGTTTTTTCTGTTTGCGGCCGCATATCAAACCGCTCTGTGATACTTTTCTGACAGATGGCATCATAGGCCGGATCAGAAAAATCCATATAAGCTTCTAATCTGTTCTCCCGACATTCCTGTTTCAATGCTTCCAGGACCCCAAATGGCAGTGTGCCCTTATCAACAGCGTAAACGCTGCTGGCAGACGCCGCGCTCACTGCCACCATTCCCCGCAGGGCAGGGCTGACTGTATTGATATTGATTTGATGCGCCGCCAGCCATTTTTCTGCATTTACCAAGGCTTTGACCTGGCTGTCGTAAAACTGTACCTGATCGGACAAGCGATCCTCCACGTCCACATGTTCCCGATTAACGGTATGTACCATGTCCGACAGTTCTGCCACTGATATCTGCGTTGGTACAATGATGACCTCATGGATAGATGACGGCAGGACATAGTAGTCGCCGCCCATCAATTCTGATATCTTCTCTTTCATACCATCGTGAAATAGGATCCCTGCCCCATTATGCATTTTTTTGTTCGTCAAAATAAACATGGGGATCATCCCACTATCCAAATCCAATGCCCCATCTTTCCAGAGAAGGTTTTGGTATCCAGGCTGACCTGTCATGAGATAAATCGTATCTTCCATGTTTACTAAAACCGGCTCCCTTCTTTGATCTGCCAGAAGGGCGTCCTGATGTACTGTCTCTTCATCCACACCCCATACTGACAGGATATCGTTTGTGACCTGGAAATTCGCAGACGATTCCCCCATATCATATTCGATATGGTAGGTCAGGGCAAAATCCCCTTCCCGCCGATATAGCTTTCCCTGCAGGCGGTCTCTGTTTTGTTCGTAATCACAGGCACGGATCTGCAGGTGAGCTTTGACCGCATCATACCGGCTGATATTTGAAAACAGTTCTTCCCGTTCGTTTTCAACATTCGCCTGTACCCGGACTTCTGCCAGTTCCGACAGGCATTCTTCTGCCGGTTTTCCCCGGCGGTATGCATCATACAGATTATCCAGGTAGATTGCAGGGATCATTGTCTCTCCCGGACGGCGGATAAGCAGCGTTGTCAAGTGAATATCATTCAGCTTGACGTTTTCCGCCAGACTGATATCCGCGTATTGATAAGATTCCGGAAGATATTCCCGGATATTGTCCCTGATATAAACAAAAAATTCTTCCTTCCCCATCATGACTGCTCACCCTCTTCCTGCTCTTTTTCTGCTTTTTTTGCTTCCATCGCTTCTTTATAAGCGTCCATCCGTGCTTTCCCTTTCTCTTTGCTCTCCTGTACATTTTCCATATCATAGATATATTGCATCCTATTTCCTCCTATAATTTTGGCCCGTACTGAATTTCAGTACGTTTCTCTTTCTCTTGTGTCTGTTCCGGTTTCCTTTCCTTCTCCATAACGTCAAGCTCTTTCTGTAAAGCGGAATCATATTCCTGGAGCTGGCCGTTCTTTTCCTTTATCTTTTCCAGATAGCTGAGGATCTGTTTTGCCTGCTCCATGAACTCCGTGTCGGTTTTCCTTTTTACAATACTACCGGACGCCAGTGCATCCGGATAAACACCAAACACATACCCCGCCAGTGCCAATGTCATCTCATCGGGCGGGATACGTCCGGATTCCATGGCTGTGAGCTGCTTTGGCGTCAGCAGGAGCAGCCCGGCCATTGCGTCCACATCATACTCTTTTTCTTCCCGGAGCTGACGGATACAGTCCCCCGCGTTCCGTTCTTCTTTTCCATTTACAGGCATCGTACCATCTCCTTCCCTTTCTCCGGTTCTCCTGGCTTTCCTTTCGATATACCAGCTTCCGGCTCTTCCTGTTTTATTTCCCTTTGCTCCATTTCCGGGCTTTCCTTTTCGTATTCCCGACGCAGAGACAACTGATGGTCTATGGCTGTTATAGTGTCCCTTGCCGTATTCCGTATAACATCCAACGATGCCCGAAGTTCCGGCATCTCCTTCCCACTGCTCCAGCCGGCGACATACGCAAAGGAGTAATCAGACGTATCCAACCCGTAATGCTGGCAGACCACGTAGGCGACGCTCTCTGCCTGCACCTCCCTGGTAGACTGATTCGGCTGATCGGCGCGTTCTTCTTCCGGGGCTGCCGGGTCGATCGCGTGCAGTCTGGCATGGGCGGTCTCATGGATCAGCGTCTTGATGTTCTGCAATTCGCTCATTCCTTCCTGCAGGGCAATGCGCTTTTCTACCTGGTGGTAATAGCCATGAGCTTCCCCAGGGATATTCTCGAACCCCACCGGCACCGGGGAAGTCTCCCGGACTGCCGCAAAGAGATCTGCGTAACCTTCCACATCCCCGGATAATTCTTCCGCCCCATAATATTCCGGAAGTTCCTTCCCTTCTGTCTGGGAGATATCAAAAACAGAGACAACTTTAAAACCGGTGATGATTTTCCTTGTCCCTGTTTTCTGCTCTGAATCTTCTGCTTTTCCTGTATTCTCATTTTGTGAGCCTTCCTCCCTTTTTTCTTCTGCCTTGACTTTCCGGGAAATAGGAGCCATGATCTTGATTCCTTTTTCCCCTTTTTTTACGTGTCTGCCAAAATGATTTTTCCACGCAGAGAAACCGGCCACCAAAGAGGCGTCCGGTTTCTGCATGGCGATTAACAGTACGTTGTTAAAACTATAGTTATAAAATTTTGACATGACCGTCAGATATTCTTTATACTGACTGCTGCTAAAGACATCTTTCACCCCCTGCTCCAGTTTTTCCATCAGCTCCTGCATCTTATCAGCCGGATGCCCCGATGACAGGATGATCGGGCGCACCGGTTTCGATTCCGGTATCTGCGCATGTTCTGTTTCCGTTGCCAATCCAGTTCCCTCCTCTCTATCTTTTCCTTATGCGTTATCGGCTGTTCAGCCGGCGCATCCGTTCCATCTGCTCCACCGTTAGTTTCGGAGAAGCGAACTGCTGGATTTCCCGAACGCTGTCCCCTTCTTCCAGACACCGGAGCAGATACTCCCGTTGTTCCTGGCTGTACTCCTTATCGCTTAAAAATGTTTTGATAAATTCCCGGGATTCTTTTTCCCGCCGGCTCTTCCGGAAAAATGCCCGGAAGCCATTCCGGCGTGGTGGCTCTGCCTGTTCCTTGAGGACATCAGCCCTTTTTTCTGGCTTTTGGCTGGCAGAAGTTTCTCTTTTCTGATACAGAAGCGTCTCTTCTTTTTCTGTAGGAGCAACCGATTTTTCGGTTTCCTGTTCCAGAAGTTTTTGCCGTATCTGCCGGTTTTCTTCCCGGAGGGAAATTTCGGTTTCCTGCAGGGATTTTACTTCCTGCTCCAACCTTTGTATCTGCTTTTCCTTTTCCTGGATGACCTCCTTTTTGCTGGACAGTGCAATTTTATTGGATTCCTTTTGTTCTTCCAGCAACGTTTTCTGCATCTCTAAGGTATACGTCATGTGCTTTTCTACTGATTTCTGTATTTTTTCGCTCTCCAAAAAAACTTGTTTTGCTTCTTGATACAGTTTGTCGATCTGTGCCCCCATCACAGAAGTCTCTCCATAGAGTTTTTGCAGATAGCGCTGTCGTTCCTGTAAGACAGTCTCTGCTTTTTCCCGGCTGCTCCCTTCTAATGAAGTACAGATCTTTTGCAGGTCAGAAAACGGCATCCCGTCGATCACACAGAGGTACAGACACTCACAGACCAGGCCGTCCGGGATCTTTTCAATAAACTGCACGGTCTCACCGGAAACACGCAGCCACGACAAGATGGCACGGTGGTGTTGCCGAGCCGTCAGTTTTTCCAGTGTCTCTCCGTTTTTTTCTTCTGCTACAAGGACAGTTTCTCCCATCCTGTTCTCTTTTTTATTTGTATTTTCCATAAATCTTTTCCGCCGACGTACTGAAATTCAGTACACTGTCATCTTACCGGCTTCTGCTCCACCTCCTCTGTCTTTGTTGATCTCTTTCGTTTCTCTATTTCTTCTTTCATCATCCGATTGACCATCCGTTTTTCCCGGCGGACCGCCCGCAGTCTTTCCTCCAGTGACCGCTTTTCTTTGTTATATTCACAGAAAAACCCTTCTGGCATTTTTTCTTCTATCTGTGAAATCTCTTCCTGCAACGATTCAAAGCGGTCATCCCAGTCAGGGAGGGAATCCATCTCTTTTTTTAATCGCTGATATTTTTCCATCAGTCCTTTATCACATACAGATGTCAATGCGTTTTTTCTATTCCGGAGCGCTGTTTCTTCTTTTTTAAGCTCCGTCATACGCTTTTGTAGGTCATCCGAATTTTTGATCCCGGTCTTTAACATATACCGGCACTCTTCGTAGAGCCGGTCGATATGGATAGCATTTTTCCGGACATCCGCCTGCCGCATGGCGTAAGGGTTTTTCTCCTCAAGATAATGACCGGCCCGATAAAAAATGCCGAGCTTTTTCTTTTGATACGACGACAACGGAGCTACAAGATATTTTTCCAGCCCCGCCTGATAGGACCTGGAAAGTCGTGAAGATAATGGTGGCTCTCCAGCTAATTCCTTCTCTTTATGAGCGATCCTTTTTATGATGTCTTCCTTTGTATATCCTGGCCCCAGCCGGTAGTCCCGGCGTCCATTTCCATAGCCTGGCGCTTTGTACGTCACATATTTTTTCTGCCGGATCTCATATCCGCACATCTGCATCTGTTCGACAAGATCATCCCAACTGACGGCGCGTTTGATAAAATAATCAATATCCGCTTTGATGATCTTCGTTTCTGTGGGACGGCCTTCTTTTTCTGCGTAATGTTCCGCATAGGACTTCCCTTCCCTCCGTCCTTTTTTCTCATATGTGAGAGGCGGTAGGTCGTACCGTTCACAGATCCGGTCTGTGATGGGCTGGATAAATTTTTCCCAATCTCTTTTTTCGTACCGATATTTATATCCACTCATTCGGTTTACCGAATTAAAAATGATGTGCCCATGCATATGCGCCTGATCCGTATGGATGGCAAACACATAGTCATAGTTTTCTCCCAGATATTCCTCACAGAAATCCCGGATGACAGCATATGCCTGTTCCGCTGTGGCTTCCCCCGGCGGGAAAGAGATGACAAAATGATAGCCTTGTCGGCCGCCTTCTTTGTCCCATTCTCGCTTTGTATCCATCATAATCTGATAGACCTCTCCCGGCATATCTCCGGCGTTACCGCCAACCCACACATCCCCTTCTGTTTTATCTGGGTTCAGGATATAGGCGATGGCATTTTTCAGATGGGCAGCCCCGCCGCCTTTCGGCGTCCCGATGTAGTTTATTTTTGTGATGGCCATGATTTTTGTTCCTTCAGATTTTTTTCCAGCCGGAGGAACTCTTCCTCTACTTTTTTCAGATAGAAGAGCAGGTTCTCCATATCCACTGGGGTTGCATAACCGGCGTTGACTTTGGCCGCCACCTGATTGATGTTGACGCCGATCTTCCGCACCTGGTAGGCCAGCCCTTTCAGTTCTTTTTGGATGGCTGCCGGATTGTTACTCTGCTCAAAGATACATTTACGAATATACGCGGAGACATTTTTCTCCTGCGTTTTTCTTCTCTTTGTTCCAACGTCCTTCTCCGCCAAACGCACAATCTCCCGATACTCTTCCGGTGTAAAACGGATTAAAAATGTTCGGTCCCTTGCCAGCGGTATCCACCCCTTTCTGCTTTATTTGCTCCAGAAGTTTCCGGATTATTTTCCAGGGAAGACTTTCTCTCTTCCGAAAAATTTTCTGGCTCTGCAAATTTTGTCTCTGCAAATTTTTCTTCTGTTCGGGTCTCCTCCTCCGGAAAATTTTTCTCTTCTTCTACAAATTCCCCAGCGTGCCTGGCGAGGAAACTTTTAAGCGCCTGTAATTTCGATTCGCTCATTTCCCCAAGCTGCTCTTCTACCATCGCCATCAATTTCCGGTTATCATCTTCTTCTTTTTTCTGTCTGGCATTTTTTAATTTTTCCAAAAGCTCTTTTTCATCTTCCAGGATTTTTTTCTTTTTCTCTCTGACCTTATAGAGCTTTTCTTCCAGTTTATTGATCTGCTCCTGCCAATCCATCGGCATCACCTCCATCTATCCATCCATCATTAATACGAAAAATTTTCTCCATATGAATCATCAATGGCAAACTCTTTTTTGCAGAGTGCATGAAGTTCTTTTAGTTCCTGCTGGATATTTTCCAGTTTCTTTTCAATCTTTTCCTGTTCCGTAAAATGCAGGATTGCTGCATTAACATAACTGGCTTCTGTGGGATATTTTACGCTATCCCTTTTTTCCAGTTGCTCCACTGTTTCTTCCGGAAGGCGAAAATGTTTTTGTATCAACATCTATTTTCCTCCTGATCTTCTTATATTTTTTTTGTGTACCATTCAGGTATTTTGTGTACCTAACCGGTAGTTTTTTGTGTACCACTCAGGTATTTTGTGTACCACTTTGGTATTTTTCTATGTACCACATCGGTCATTTATTGTGTACCCATGTGGTAAATTGTGTACCACATAGGTATCTATTTGTGTACCTGACCGGTAGTTTTATCAGGTAAAAAGCCGCAGGCTTTTTGCAAGATACGCATTTTGTATATACAAATGCTCTCTTGTCAGGGGAGACCCCTGAAACCCCGGCATCAAAGGGACGCAAGAAGCGTCCCCTCATACAACACCTGTATCCGGGACATTCCCGAAGTTCTTTTGCATCCATTCTGTTGCAGCGTTTTCATAAAGGGCCTGCAATTTCTCCCTGTAATTGTCCAGGAAGAAGAGATAGAACCGGTCGGCGGCTTCCGCCGCCTGCCACAGATACTCTTCCTTCTCCGGGAACGTCCCTTTATCTTTCATGTACTGGAAAAACTGACGCTTGCAGGTGATCTCCTCTGCGCGGGTATAAAGGTTCGTCTTGCTCTCTTTCATCAAATTGAGATAAAACTTATGGTACTCGTAGGCAAAGTCTTCTTTATTGATAGTATCCGCCTCCTCTCTGTTTCTTCATTTTTTTTTCATGTCCTGTTAATCTACCAGAGAAAAATAATACTTTCCGCCTTCGTAGATAACCTCGATTTTTTTCCGGTCGATGCGGGCTGTTTCAAACTCCAGGATGGTTTTATAACCAGTCTCCGTTTTTTCTACAGAAGAAACAAACAGGTTCCTTCGCTCTTCCCCATTTTCATTTAGAAAAATTCCCAGGTCATGCTGCAGCGTTGCCATGTCTGCCACACTGGATAACGCCTGGTCCACATCTGTGATGTTGGCGTCGCCAAAATTAATGATCTCTGTTCCTTCACTGGAATATTCCGGTTCTGTTCCAGATACATTTTGGTTGGCTTCCGTTGTTGCAGCGCCGCCATATTTTTCCACATCCGGGATTGGAGCAGAGACAGACAAAGTAAATGTTTTTGTTTTTTTATCATAAGCTGCCTGGAGGATTGTTCCCGCCGCATCATCAAGCTGGAGAAAAAAATTTGCCGTTCCATCGGCGTCTTCTTTATCATCTTCTATTTTTCCCAGCGCCAATACCGTTGTGGCGGTCAAATGGTTATTTGCAATAAATGCCGCCACCTGGTTTTTGAAATCCGTTGTATCCAGCGGGAGATAATAAATCTTCCCCAGATTTAAAAACGTAAGTTCACTTTCGATTTCTTCCGTAGCGGCTTCCGGTGCTGTGGCGGCTTCTGTCATCTCTTCTTCCGTATCTGTCTGTGTTGTTCCTGTTGTTATCTCCATCCTGTCTGTTTCCCCATTGCCATCCTGCCGCAACAAAAAAAGCCCCAGACAGATGCACAGGGCGGCAAGGAGAAAGGCGGCCAGAAGTCCAAACAGGAGCGCTTTTTTTCTCATCGGATTCTCACTTCCTCTCTGATTTTTTTATTGCAGATGTTCTCCTGCGTACTGAATTTCAGTACGTTCTTTTCGTTGGCTTCTGAAAAATCCTCTCTATAATTTCAGCACAAACATTTTCCCGTATACTGAATTTCAGTACATTTTTTTCGCTGGACTTTGAAAAAATCTTCTCAAAATTTTCAAGTCTGATATTTTCCCGCGTACTGAATTTCAGTACATTTTCTCACTTGTCTTCGGAAAAACTTTTCAAAATTTTCCACACGGATGTCTTTCCGTGTACTGAATTTCAGTACATCCTTCTATGCCGTCAGTCATCAAAAAAGTTCTTCTGCAGGTTGACGGCTTTCACAACAGTCGTGTTTGCCCACTCCGGATGATACCTGGTGATGCTCTTTCCGGAGCCATACCATAACGCTTTGTTGACGCAAAATTCCACGACACAGTGGCCGTATTCATGGCCCCAGGTATTACAGTCAGGATCATCAAAACTTTTGTATTCTCCGATAATGGCATGGATGACCTTTCCATTGCCCAGGACAAAATCTACTTCATCCCCGATTTCCCCAAAGGTAGAAGTACAGGCGATCACATACCGGCCGTTGATGACACCAAATCCATTCCGGTCATAGGGTTCCCCGCTCTGAATACGCAGCTCATACTGCCTTGTCCCGCGATAGGTGATCATCTCCCATCCCATATAGGAATACACATCACCCAATCCCTTGGGCAGATTGATCGTCTTACCGGAACCGTAGGAATCCTGATCTTTCAATCGAAGGACAGTTGTAAGTTCTGTCCATCCCATGTTCCCAACGCGGATACCGCGGACAAACGGTCCGCTCTCTGCTTTATTGTCTGACGTTTGGTTATGTCCCAAATCATACCAGAGTTTCTTCCCCTGGCTGTCTTTCCCGGCATAGACATTGGTATGCCCTTTCCACAGACAGATATCCCCGGGTTTGATATCTTTTTCAGAAAAATCTTTCCCGATCTGATAGATGTCATAATATCTCTCCAGACGTTCTCTCACGCTGCTACTGCAGGTAAGCTTCCCATCCCAGTTGCTGTAAAAATACTGTCCTTTTTTCAGTGTCCCAAACTCCTGCATACACCAGGCGACATACATCGCACAGTTTGTCTTCCTTGCTTCCTGCCTTGCTTCTTTGAAAGTATTTTTCAGATTGGAATTAGAATAGATCCAGTCCCCGTCTCCAACGATGGTATCCGCAATCTCCTTACATTCTGCTAAAAATTCAGAGGCTGTCCCGTATTCGCTGACACCGGTATCCGGATAAGCCGGCTGCCCGTATCCCATGATGCCGGCGTAATTTAAGTCATAGTGTGCCCGCATGACCTGGTCGTTTTTATTTCCTTCGATGGTATGTACCACGCCGTTTTCCGTATATTCCACGATACCGACATGATGGGAAACACCCACGTGGTCGTAATCAAAGTAGATGATATCTCCCGGCTGTGGTTCATAGGTTCCATCCGACGCCTGGTATTCCTGATGACTGATAAACCATTGCCGGCCGGTCTCACAAGATGCTGTCTTTGGAAAAATACCCATATCAACAAACCCGCACTCATTGGCGCACCAGCTCACAAAGGCGTGACACCAGGACATACCGTTGGTACCAGTGTACTCCCCATACTTTGTCTGGTTCCCAGAACCTTCGTGATAGCCAATCTCCCCGATGGCGACAGCGACGATACTCTCGCCAGTTCCATACGCATAGGTCGTATCTACCGCAGAAAAGATACTGGTAAGCAATGCAATGACCGTCGTAATAAGGACTGCCAGGACAAGAAGCGGGATCAGGATCAATAAAAATACAGACAGGACGGCGGCAAACGCCTGAACAGCTATCACAGCAACTGCTAATAAACCTGTGGCGGCTACCGCCGCCGTATAGGCAAGAACATCTGCCGGCTTTTCCATCTGCTGATGAGATTCTTTCACATTATCAATTTTTGATTGCAGACGGATTCTCTGGTTTTCTACTGCAGCATTTTGGAACCGGATTCGTTCTGCGAACATACCGGCGGCTTTCTTTGCTGCCGCCCCAGTGATACTGGCCTGCAGGGGGATAGAAGCTGCCTGCACTGCCGACTTTCCAGCAGTACCGATCGAACCCATAGCTGGCTGTCCGAACGAGCGCACGGCTGACTGGCTGTTCTCGCCCTCGGCTGCTATCCTGCCGGCTGTCTCCTGCCCATGGCTTATGTCTTTCCCTGGCACCTGTTTTTTTGTGTCGGCCACCGCCGCCGTGCCTGTCCTCTTTCTGGCGGTCTGTCCCGGCAGTCCGCCTTCCCCGATGATCTTTTTATCTTTTGGCCTGCGCCATCCATGCGTCAAATAGGTCTCATCCTTTACAAAGAGCCGGGCGGTTTCCTGTCCGGTCTCCCTGCCGGATATGCCGGACAGCTCCTCACTGATTGCCGGCCCCTTCTTCCCGGCTTTCCTGTGGACGGCACGCACCGCCTGCTCTTTATAATATTGCTTTTTAGCTTCGGGCAGCTTCTCCCACTTTTTCTGCAGCTTTCTCGGCAGGAACTGGGCCGGGTCCTGCCCCTGTTCTTCCTCCTCTTTTCCCTGTCCCATGGGGTCTGCATATTTCCCGGCGCGTCGGATACCATCTTTCGAAACCTGGAACCCGCTCTTTACGACTGTAAACGTGGAATCTCTTCTTTTTTTAATTCCCATACTCATCCCGCCTTTTTGTATCGTGGGATTCCCTCTGCCTGGGTCTCCACAAGTTTTCCCTGCTCTACTAAATAGGCAAGCTGTGCTTCTGCTTCGTCTTGTGTGATATCTAATACCGATAAGATATCCCTTGCACTGATTTCAGCGAAATCTGCCATTTGCAAAATAATCTGCTCCGTCCGGTCAGTTTCTGTATATTCTTCCGCAGGCTCTTGTCCGGCCTTCTCTACTTGTTGCGCTGCCCGCTCATGGAAGTTCGTAGAAATCAAAGAATACAAAGGGTTTTCTTTTGCAATACGCATATCAAACAGGACGACTTTTTTCCCCCAGACCATGACGCCCTGCCCTACCTGGTCGGTACTTAATGCATCAAACTCCGTCTGGGACAATTCCTGTATTTCCCGAAGGGCGTTGGCATCCACGCCGCCCTGATCGAGAAAACACTTGTAATCGCAGTTACTAAATAGCTCTGTCAGTTTTTCATCATTGAGCGCCGCCGTCAGGTTCTGCATCGACATGGTACAGATTCCGCCGAATTTCCGGTAAGTTGTGACCGCCGTATTGAGCTGTGCGGCCGATGTCCCTTTCTGGCAGATGACCTGTGTCTCGTCCACTACGAAATGGACGGCTCGCTGAAACGCCTGGTTGTATTCAATCCGGGAAGAAGTATAGTGCATGACTGTCAGCATGACCGCCTCCCAGTTATCCTCCGGAACATTCTTAAGGCCAAACCCCACCAGCCGGTTATCCAGACGGATAGTGGATGGATGGGCCAGCATGTCACAGCTTCCTTCCGTATATTCTTCCAGGCAGTTATAAATGGTCTGCAGGATTTCCCGGTTATGGCTGTCCTGCCCGGCCTCCCCGGACAAGATGGTATAGATCTCTTCCCGGAGCATCTTTAAGGTAGGCTGTTTCTTAAGCTTCTTCTGTGCAAAAATCTTTCCATACATGATGGATGTAGCCCGGCTCACATAAGTAGCATGTTCCTGTGTAAACAGGATGTTGTTCATCGTAGCCGCCACAAGGCTTTTGGCGTAAGCAGTCTGGGTCGCCACAAATTTTTCCTTCGTCTTTTTATCGGCATAGAAAACTTCCTCTGTCACCTCGAATCCGTTCAAATTCATCCCGCTTTTCGGCGTCAAGTCAAAGTAAGCGCCGCCCAGTGCGCGGATAATCTCTTCAAACTCGTTCTGCGGGTCTAAGACCAGCACATCATCATCGGTGGCAATGAGGGTCTGTAAGATTTCCGTCAGCTTGATGATGACCGATTTCCCGGACCCTGTATGGCCGATGATGATACCGTGGGGATTCTTTAACAATTTCCGGTTGCCGAAAATTAACCGTTTAGTCGTTCGGTTAATTCCCATAAAATATCCACCCAGGTCGATGATATCCTGTGCATAGTATGGCTGCAGGGCGACCACAGAGGATGCCAGAAAGAAACGCATATAGTCCACCTGCCGCCCGCCATACGGAAGGGCGGTATTCAGAGCTTTCAACTGGAACCAGTCTGCGGTCTCAATGACCACACCTTCTTTCCGTCCGATGGCCTCCATTTGGCCGACACGTTCCGCCAGTGTCTCTTCATCCGGCGCGGTGACGACCAACAAAAAGTTGACAAAGAAGCCGGTCTCATCGTTGTCATTGATCTGGTCGGCGTATTCTTCGATCTTTTCCTTCCGTTTCTGCAGGCGGTAGGATGGACCGGTAGAGATCTGGTTCCGTTTTCGCTTTTTTTCTTCCTCGTTGCTGATGGCACGCTCATTGTTCATGGACGCAGACCCCAGCTTGTCCTCGATAATGTCCGGAAGCACCGGCGCATAGTCCAGCGTCAAAAAAGACGGGAACTCCATATGGGAAAAGCTCCGGATAAAACTGTCCGCGTCGATGGATCCCCGGTATTTATGCCCGAACAGGACAGACACATAGGTATCGTCCAAAACAAGAAAGTTGCTTTTCTGACGGATGGTCCGGGGCAGGATGTCATTCTTCCAGTCGTGTCCTTTCCCAAAAGACAGATAGGCTTCCTCCTCCTTTTTTCCCGGGCGGAGCAGGGAATGGAGACAGAAAAGCCGTTCTTTGGCTGACAGCCGCATGACTTGTCCCCGCCATGCCCGGAACATGTCGTGGATGACCGTGTCGATGGCATTTAGCAGGATGACCGCCTCCGCCTGGGTCTCCGCCCGGCAGGAGACGGTCAGATACCGATAGGTGGTCACGTTGGGGTTGGATTCCCCCATTTTTTCCTCGATCCAGTCCCGGATCCCTTTTTCCGTCTCCGGATAGCTTTCTTTATTTTTGTTGGATCGGTATTTCCGGATAAAATCTGCCGCAGATTGATACTCATTAGCGACTGTCATTTTAAAATCCACGTTCATGGCCTTCAACCAAGCCATAAACTGGTTTAAAAAACGGGTCTTTTCCCCATCATCCTTGTTGATGTAATTGATCTCCTCAAACAGATAACATCGGTCATACAGGCAATTCTTCTTTCCCTTTTCCAGTTTGGCGATACCATTCTCATAGAGCATGTCAATGTGAAAGGCTTCCCGGACATTTTTCGGGACTTTGACAACCGGCAGGCTCATCCGTTTCTGGTCCCTGAACCGGACGTCCGCATTAAATATGGCCATGGCCTTTCCTCCTTCCTTTCTTCCTTTTGGGCAGGTTCCTCTTCATGGTAAATACCCGGCCTATATTTTCCGGCTGCTCCGCCGCCTGATAGGTCAGGCGCTCCGTCTGATGGACGAACCATATCTCTTTTAAAATTTTTACAGGAGATTTTCCCTGATATGTGAAAAAGCCAGCCGCACAAAACGGTACCATTACAGGCACTACGATATAGGTACACTGAACGATCGGAAGGCCCGTATAATGATACAAAGCAATCGCGGAACCAAACCCGGCCACCAGCCCAATACCTGCAGCAACGCACTGTTTGAGTGTAAATCCGGCAAATATTTCATTCTGAAACGTCGTATCAAAATCATCGTTTATGTCAATCTTCATCGTATCTTCTCCCTTCTTTTCCTAATCAAAACTCTATAATGCCAGGGCTTTTGCCAGCAGGCTGTTTACTCCTTTCACACTGGCCGTCATAAAGATCATCGTAAACAGGGCGTTCAATGCATCCCAAAATCCATCGACTGCTTCCCCCATCAGGCCGGAGCCTTCAAAAACGGAGATGCCGGCATTGATGATCTTAAATGATATCGCCATGGTCAGGGCGATCGCCACGATCTCAAATGCATTTAACAAAAAAGTTTTTAGCCAGGCATAAAATGTCCGCTCCGTTTCCCTGCCACCGATGAGTGTCGGCAAGGCAAATGGCGCCAGTACGATCAGCAGATAAATCTTGATATAGCGGCTATAGACCGTCAGTAGGAGCAGAAAACTGCAAACGATCGCCACCAGTACAAAGAAGATACCGAAGAGCAGATAAAACAGTGTCGAACCGATATCCATCTCATCTACGATCAGATCTGCACTCTGTGTTGTGAATACTTCCCCCACCATAGCTGCCGCAATCGACAGGATCAGCCGCATCAGAAGGAACAGGTTCAGGAAAATGACATTGGCAACCACGATCTTGACAAAGGCTTCAATCGTCATTTCCAGGGTGATGTTATGGTGGAGGTCACTGACTGCCCGGCAAATGGCGATGAGAAAAAACAGGTTCAGCAGGGATACCCCAATGGATAGAGACCACGGATACAGCGTGCGTTCGACAAAGTTCCAGGCATCCGGCGAGAAATCCTGCGGCGGCGTTCCTAATAGCCCACCGATTAGTGCCATGGCTGCCTTCCAGATTGTGTTTGCCAGCCCAATAGAAAATCCACCAAAAAAGTTTGTCACCCAATCCGGCATAAGGCCGCACCTCCTTTTTAGTTGGCTCCAGTATTAATGAGCGGGATGATCTGCGGGGCGATACAGGCGATGAGGCCGCCGCCCACCCGTTTAAAAGCCGATGACTGCGCCATACCGTCCTGGGTGTTCATGCTGGCGGCCATCTCAAAGACACCCCATAATAAAAATAACTGTCCGATATTAGATACGATAGACGCCACCACATCATACAGGGAATTAAAACCCGTCGTGATGATATTCCCATTGGTCGCCTGTACATGGATAGAGATAAAAAATGCAGCCACACAAAGGGAGATCCCCATCCTGGCTGCTTCTCTTCCTACTTTTTTTATGTATCTCTTTATTTGTTCTTTCCGCATTTATCTGTCCCTCCTGCTAAAAAAAACAATGAGTAGTACAATGACCACAGATACAACGATCTGGATCAATACTGCCAGAAGCCCTGTCATCGGCTGCAAACCAGCCGGGAGGATATGTGGTAATACCACTGTCCGTGCTGCCACATTTGCTATGATCCCGATGATAAATGCAATAATGACTGCTATGATCTGTATAAAGCTATGTTTTCTCATGAATGGCCTTCACTCCTTTTTCATAGGAAGCCCACGTTTTTTTTGGACTTCCAGTTCTATGATGTATGTAAACAATTTTTTGCAATCCGGAGAACCATCCGACGCAAAAAGATATAGCGCCGTCTCATAATCCCGGTAACGGCTGCCCTTTAGGTAACTCCCCGCCGCACGGAACCGTTTCCGTGCCTTTTTCTGGCGGCATTTCCGGGACGCAAGCAGCAGCATTCCCTCAATCGTCCCTGCTGCCCGGTAAGCACTCTGCAGGCACTGCACGGTCTCCTGATGATACCGGACAGCCGGCAGGGGTCGTTTATATCCAGGCACTGCATCCCGCATCTGCTGTACCCAGAAAATAAACATGGTCAAAAACAGAGCAAATCCAAAAGACAAACCCAGGATGATAATAAGTTCCCGGCTCATTTCTCTTCCTTATTTTGATATCCAAAGTAAATGCGGGCTGCCTGATATACAGTATAAACAAGTTCGTCCGGGGACATAGAAAGCGAAAACTCCCCGGAACCAATGAACTCTTCTTCTGTCTCATCATAGGTAAATGTTAGCCCCGCCTTGTTCTCGTTATAGCGTTTTAACAATTTCTTTATGCTCCAGCCGCTCTTTTGTTTTTTCCGGATATCAAACCGGGGCGGTTCCCAGAAGGAAAACATGATCTGTAAATTATCAGCAGTAACAGCAACCAACTCCCCCGATCCGGAATGGAGCAGGCGGGTATCCGCGCCATTTTCCTCCAGATACTCCTGCAAAACTTCCGCCGTCAAAGGTTCTTCCACCGGCAGGACGTCCGCTTGTCCAGGCCCTTCCTCATCGGCGTCCCTGTCATCTTCTTCGATTTCTTCTGTATTTCGGGATGGCGTCACACCGTTTTTTTCTTCCCGGTCCCTTTTTTCCTGCCAGCCTTCTCTTTCCTGCGTTCCCGGCTGTGTACCTGCCATCAATTTTTTGAACAGTTCTCCCTTTTCTTCCTGTAGACGCCGGTTCTCTTCCATTAGACGTCTGTTTTCCTCCTCAAGGGCCTCTTTTTCCTCTGTCAGCTCCTTTGCCAGTGTATGGAGGGATTCCATATCCTGTTTCTGCTGTTCCGGCAGGATCTGGCTCAACTCTTCCAATTCCTGGTTGGTTTTCGTAAGGTATTCATTTTTTGCCTTTAACTGCCGGTTCTCTTCTTTGCCCTTTTCCAGTTCTTCCTTCTGTCTGCCCACCGTTCCCTGCAGGGCGGCGATCTGCACCTCACGGCCCTCGTTCTCCGCCTGCATCTCTGTGATCGTCTGTTCTTTTTGCCGGAGGGCTGTCTCCATCGCAGCAATCTTTTCTTTCATCTGTTTTCTAGCAGCCTGCCCGGCTGTCTCCTGCAGAACAGAAAGGTACGGGCTGTCCGCCGGAAGTTTCGATAACTTCTCCTCATACTCCCCGGCCAGGCGCTGGCTCCGGAGCTTTTCGTTCCGGGCCTCTTCCCGGAGCAGGGAGACTTTCATCCACTGTTCCGTTTTTTCCTTCTCCAGCTCTGTTTGCGCTTCCTGCAGAGCAGCTTTTTCTTTTGTCAGACTCTGTAACGTCTCCTGCAGTTGCGTTTCTTTCTCCTGCACTTCTTCTTCCCGGGCAGTGACAACCGAAAGGCGGTCTTCCAGACCAGATAACGTCTCCAGCAGGGACGCTTCTTTCGCGTCCAGGATCTCTTTTCTTTTCTGGTACGCTTGTTCCATCCGGGTATACTCTGCGTCCCGGTCGGCAAAGATCTGCCGCATCTGCTCCAGCATATCCGGCATAGTGGCTGCCTGGGGCTGTCCCCCGCCGGCGGCCTGCCCTTCCTGATACATCTTCATCTCATCCATCCATCAAACCTCCTATCTTTATCCAAAAACACACCGCCAGAGGAACAAGAGCAGGAACAAAAAGACCGAGACCAAAAACAGAACCGCATATTCCACAAATACTGTCCAGTCGCCAGTCTGCGGCGGCGTAGTGCGCACCGTCTCCTTTTTATCCGGCATGGTTTCTTTTTCCTGCCATCTGTTCGTCTCCTTTTCCCCACGGGTGTTTTCTCCTGTTTTTTCTTCCGGGCGTTGTACTGTTTCCGGGCTGTCTGCCGCCGTCACGGTGCAGGTAGTCTCTATCTCATGGGTCTCCCCCTGTACGTCAGTATAGCGGTAAATGATGGGATATTTCCCGGCTGTCCCGGTATCAACAGCACTGGTGTCGATCTCCACCCGTTCCACCGCGTCATCGACGCCCAGACCTTCCTTTAAGTCGGGCAACGTCTCTCCCACGCCGATGACGACATCCCTGGTCCCCACCAGGCGGGCTGCTTCCTGCCTTACAGCCGGCTGTGGCTCCAGATGGAAAAAATAGCCGGCAATGCCAGCTCCGCAGAGTAGACATAAAAAAAGGAACAGGGCGCCGGGCAATACTTTTCTTATCTTCATATTTCAATATCAGCCCGTACTGAAATTCAGTACGGGCTGCCTCCTTTCCGGTTTTTGGGTACAAAAAAAGCAGGTCCTTACTTTCCTGCTGTATTGTCCCTTATTTATTTCATTTTTTTCCGTCTTCTCCGGAGGAGGAAGATGCCGGTCCCGCCAAAGGCGGCTGCCGCCAGCGCGAACCATCCGGCATAGCTTGTAACGCCGGTCTTTGCCCCTTTCGGGCCACTTGTACCTTCATCATCATTGTCTTTAGACGAAGCTCCGTCTGGATGAAATGTTTTTTCCACTACCTTTTCCAGTGTGGACTTTGGAACCTTCACAGTGACAGTCGCTTCTTTTTCCGGTGTCTGGTCGGTGATGACAGTCGCCGTGTTATGGATCTTCTGGCCAGTCAGGTCTTCACTGGTAATGGTTGCGGTAAATGTAATTTCCGACTGTCCGGACAGAGTTGGGTAAACCACCTTGAATCCTCCGTCCGTGCGTACCATGTGGATTGTATCCGCGTCCATTTCCATCTCATCCTTTTCCGGTACGGCTGCGCCGTCCACCTGGATGGATGCATAATCAATGTCAACGCCTTCTGTCAGGTCTTTATCCTCCACAATGGCATTAGTAGCGGTTGCCCCTTCGGTATTCTGGCTCACCAGGATCGTGTACTGGATGGTCTCACCCACAGAATATACGGTGGCGTCGGCTTTCTTCTCAATAGAGACATCCGGAGTTCCCACGCCGACTTCATGTTCGGTCACGACCCAGTTATCCATCGGATGAAGGGTCATGTTGGTATCGTGGAATTTATCACTGTTCCAGATTTCTTCCGGTACTGTGCCGTCCACCCCGACTTCATCCTCTGTCGGTTCATAAACCTGTGCCACGTTTTTGATAACCTCATCCTTATCCACATCTTCATTGACAGTCACGGAGAAGGAAACGTTCTGTTCTTCCCCGGCAGCGATGGACGGGATCACGAAGCGGACATACGGCTGTTCATCAATCGTAAACAGTTCTCCGCCACTTCCTTCCACGTAAGTAGTATTTTCCGGGATGGCGTCACGGACAAGGACATTCGTCTTCTCTTTATCAGAGGTATTTTTTACAGTGATCGTATACTGGATCGTCTCTCCGGCTTCTACGACGGTGCCGCTCACCGGATCGGCTTCTTTTTTCGCTTCACGGCCATCCCCTACAGGTGTCAGCGGGACTTCATGGTCCGTTTCTGCATAGGCGTTATCAGCCTTCGCTTTTGCCGTGTTTGGCACCGTGCCGCCCATCAGACTTTCCGATACAAATACAACATCGTAAGTGACCTTGATGGCGTCGCTATCCGTAAGGTCCATGCCGGTATCGATCAGATAGCCTTTGCTGTCTGCGGTCACGGACACAGGCGTGATTTCTGTGTCATTGAAATGTACTTTGATGGTATCCGGCTGCATTTCGGCGCCATCTACCTGCAGATCATCTTTGACTACTACCTGTTTCGCCGTAAGGTCTTCTTTGGTCTGGGTAACAGTGACCGTATAGTGCCCGGTCTCTCCTACCTGATAGACGTCTTTATCTGACGTTTTTTCAATGGCCAATGCCGGGGATACCACATCGACTTCATGGTCAGTGATGACCCAGTCGTCCAGCGGATGGGTGATGGTGTTGGTGTCCTCAAACTTGTCGCTGTTCCAGATTTCTTCCGGAACGGCGCCATCCTCCCCGATCTCTTCTTCGGTCGGTTCATAGACCTGTGCAGTATTGCGGATGACATCATCTTCCGTCGCTTCTTCATTGACGGTCACAGAGAAAGAAACCTGCTGCGCTTCGCCTGCCGCAATAGATGGGATCACAAAGCGGACATATGGCTGTTCGTTGATCGTGAACAGTTCCCCGCCACTTCCCTCTACATAGGTCGTCAGTTCCGGGATCGCGTCACGGATGAGGACGTTCGTCTTTTCCTGATCGGAAATGTTCTTAACAGTGATCGTATACTGGATGGTATCACCAGCCTTCACCACCGTGCCGCCTGCCGGGTCCGCCTCTTTTTTGGCTTCCAGGCCATCTCCCACTGGAGTGAGCGGTACTTCCCGGTCGGTTTCTGTTTCCGTATTTTCGGCCTTTGCCTTTGCTGTGTTCGGCACGGTCTGTCCGTTCAGACGGCCAGACTCAAAGTAGACATCATAGGTGACTTTCAGGCTGTCTTTATCGGTCAGGTCTTTTCCAGTTTCAATGGTATAGCCGTTCACATCGGATGTGATTTTTGCCGGCGTGATCTCCACATCATTGAAATACAGCTTAATGGTGTCCACTTGGATCTTTGCGCCTTCCACCTGCAGGGCATCTTTGATCACGACCTGCTTTGCAGTCATGTCTTCTGTTGTCTGGGTAACGGTAACGGTATAATGCCCAGTGTCCCCTACCTGATAGACTTCTTTATCTGACGTTTTTTCAATCGCCAGTTTCGGCACCTTTTTCTCCGGGATAAACGGTACACTGTCATACTTCCATTCCGGGTTATTGCTGCAACTTACACCGGCGGTATTCATCAATTCCACATCCCCGGCTTCCGGAAGCACCTTTGCCCGATAGGTTACTACGAGGGTATCATCTTCGGTCAGAGTAATGCCGGTATCAATGTCAAATCCATCCATCGTCTCATTGTAGGTGATCTGTACCTGATCGGTGACATCCTCGTTATTCAGCTTCACAGACATGGAATTCTCATAGATCGTGACCATTCCGGTCTTATCCAGAGAATCCGTGATCTGTATGTCTTCTGCCGTAGTATTCTGGTTTGGATTCGTAAAGGTCAGCGTGAATGTCACGTCTTTGCCTACTATCGGAGACGCGTTGTCGATCTCTTTTTCTACCTTCGGGTTCGGGCCATCCGGGATGACCGTCTCATCTGTTGTGACCTTTAAAGCTTCATCGGATACGGCGGTCGCGGTATTCAGGATTTCCTTGCCTGCCAGGTCTTTATCCGTGATCTTCATGTCATATTTAATAGACATCTTTGTCTCGCTGGTGACATTCACATACGGCGGATTCCAGGTTCCCTGTTCCTCCGGGTTCTTGCCATTTTCCAGGTCATAGAGGTCATAATTGCCATCCACTACAAGGTGCTTATCAGAACGCAGGATAAACTCATCGACTTTGGCAGTCTTTGTGTAATCGTCTTCCCCGGCCAGGTCCGTACCTTCCCGCAGCTCATAGCCGTTGGTATCATACAGGGCGATCGTGCCGGTCAAAAATTCCACGCCTTCGGTTTCCAGTTTATCGGTAAAGACAAGGTTCCGGGCGATGGTTCCCTTATGGGTGTTGATCACGTCGATGGTATAGGAGACATTCTCCCCAATTTCATACTCATCAGAATCGGCTTCCTTCACGATCTGCAGACGAGGGGAATTGATGTAAACAGTGGTATCATCTTTTACCACTTTATAGCTGCCGTCTTCCTCTTTCTCCACGTTTGCCGCGGTCGCCTTTGCTGTATTGGTGATCTCTGTACCATTAACGTCCACTTCGTCATTCTCCAGGGCGTTGGCGTCATATTTGATGGTCAGAGACGCGCCTTTTTCCAGGTAGGTATCTTTGACGATAAAACCGTTCCCGGACTGCTCAATGGTGATGACCGGGGTACGTTCCTCCGTTTCATCATAAAGCTCCGGATTCAATTTATTTGTCTCGTCTTCGGTGCCGGCGATCTTATACTGTATCGTCTTGCCGTTTCCACCGGACGATTTCTCAAAGGTAATGGTTGTCCCATCCGCAGCAGTCTCTGTGATGACGATATCCTCATAATTTAATGCCAGACCATCCGGCAAGGTCAGGTCATCAATGACCACATCCTTTGCCACGGTGCCATCAGCGCCAGCACTTGTTACGACGATCTGATACTGGACTTTCTCATAGCCCGTCTCTTCCTCGTAGATTCTGTATTCATTATCGCATCGATTATCGTTTTTCTCCGCTTTATACGGATTGATATAAGATTTGTCGATGGTGAGTTTCGCAGTATTGACGTAATACTCCGCCTCATCCTGCACCTTTGGCGCATTATCGGCGGTCACGGTCACGATGTTCTGGGCTTCCTTGCCGTTGCCTTTCTCATTGGCTGTGGCTGTATAGGTGATGGTCGCTGTAGCTCCGGCCGGGAAATGGTTGATGGTATACTTCCAGCCATTATCCCCGCTCTTTGCCTTGTCAGCAGTGACATTCCGGGTTTCTTTTTCATTCCGGTACTCCGGATTTAAGGCATTGGTCGGGTCTTTTGTTCCTGCCACCGGCACAACAACGGTTTCCGGCAGGCCGGAAATCGTTACAGAATCATAATCTAAAGTCATACCTTCCGGCACATCATCCGCGATGACAACGGCATTAGCTGTACCTGTGCTTGTGTTAGCTATTTTTACCGTGAAGGTGGCAGTATCACCAACCTCATACTCATACTTGTCTACAATCTTATCTACGGTTAGAACTGCGCTGTTGATATATGTCTCTGCATCATCATCAGCATGGCCGGATGGGTTCTTGATATTCCAACATGTTGAACTGGCTTGATTGTAAAGTTCTTTGGTGTTGCCTGATTCCAGTGCCTTACAAGTCACTTTTACGGTCAGTGTCTGGTTGGCTCCCAGGTTTACCCCTGTAACACGGACGTTCTGGCCATCCACAGAGCCGGAGCCGGCACTCGGCGTCACGCCAGTCACCTGCAGATCTGACGGGATGGCGTCGGTCATGACCACATCGTAAGCGGTGGAATTGGCCGTTACATTTTTTACGGAAATCGTATACGTAACCGTATCGCCCACCTTATACTCATAGGCATCCGCCACCTTATCCAGGGTCAGCTCTGCCAGCGGGACGCGGACCGTAACGGTATTGGAATCCGTACTCACAGCATCCTCTCCATCGTTGGTCGTCAGCGTACACTTATTATTGATGACAGCGTAATTCCTTGCCGCGTCATAATATGGCGCGAGGTTCGCTCCATCCTTAATTTTCGTGGCTATATTGACAGAAAATGTCCCGGCCGGGTTTGTCGCCAGATACGAGGATTTCGCACTCACCGTTACCGTCTGGCCATTGATACTGTAATCAAAGTTTCCGGATACATCCGCGCCGTCTTTGGTGATCGCCGTAATGGCAGTCGGCTGTAAAACACTATCCAGAGTATCGGTCACAGTAAACTGTGTTCCGCCTGTGGAACCGGCGTCAATGACAGCATTTAACGTATAGGTGAAGCTTTCCTTCGCATTGGACAGGACAGCATCCGTCGTCCCGTTAACCTGTTTGGATACACTGCCGGAAAAGAACGGGTCGTCTTCCACATCCAGGTCTAAGTTTCCATCAAAGGAGAAGAAGGCACCATTTTTCTGTGTTCCAATCTCATCCACACCTCCAGAGTAATATCGTACCTTAAAGGTATTCTCCGCATTTGAGCCTGGGGTGAAACCTAATGTAAAGGTATGGCGGGCGGCTGTCTTGTAATTAGCGGAACCTACTTTTGCCTGAATCCAGTCATCACGCACATCGGTTGGTCCATTGTACCATACGGTATTGCCATACTCAGCGCCGATCTCATCACACTTATTTTGACCCATCCAGGACAACTTGTTTCGTTTATACGCCCAATCAACACGGCTAGGTGTTAAAACCTCAATAGCCTGATGACAGTCAATATCGATAAAACGCAGATGCATTTTTCCATCATCGCCAGTCACCAGATTTTTTGTACCATGTTCATATACAAAGATTTCACAATCTAAGCTTTTGTAACCACGAAAACGAACTGCGCCAAGCTGTCCGTCGAACACGGCAATATCTTTACCATAAGCACCGCTGATAGCTCCTTTTGGATTACTGAAAACCACACGAACATCGTAAGTCCCCATTATAGTGGTCCCTTCTTTAAGTTCAATACCATTGTACTGAATCCAATAGTTGTCATCTTTCAGTTCCGCAATATAAGCATTGCCTAATCTTTCTTCTCCAATAGCTCCGGTTGCTCCCTGATCTCCCGGTTGCCAGATCCAGTCATTGCCGGAAGCTTTCGTAAGGTTTTTTGAATGCTCAACACTGTACTGGGAGGCATTGGATTCTAAATCGAAAGCACCATAGCCCTTGACTGTGGCATCTTTCAAAGTGGTAACTTCTACATTTCCCTTTAGTGTATCTGCCGCATATACACTCACTGGCGTTATAGTCGCGGCTAGACTTGATATAGTTAAAAGGAATGTTGTAAGGAAAGACAACATCCGTTTTAACTTTGTTTTTAATCTACTCATAAATATACTTCCTCCTTCTACTTTTTGTTCTATTCGATTAATGGATTATTTATGGTGGCGATCTTTCCCTTTTGATAATATCACTTCCCTTCTTTTAAATTTATATCAGATTTCAGCGACAATGACTTCTTTGTCACATCTCTGAAAAATAAAAGGAGAACTCCTCTTAGGTAACAATGATAAATTTACCTCTTTTAAGGTGTTCCCCTTCTAAAAAGAAATCCCAGGATTTTACTCCCGGGATTTCTAGAATTATTTAATTATTTTGATACTTCATAAATACCAGTTTCAGGATAATAATAAATGAGTGCATCTTTACCATTGATGGAATAGGTTAAAGAGGTTCTATAAATATCTTTTTGTAATTCTACCCCACCTTTTTCAGTAAATCCATACCAAATAGTTTTAGAAGATTTTGCAGGAATTTCCACATCCTGATTATCTCTAGTTGGCCAATCATCCCAACCTCCAGTCTGTATACCGAACTTTTTACTTACAAAAATTTTCGTATCAGAGTTGTTAGTTACTGTAACATTTATATAGTTAAATGCATCTGGAGAATTATATCTAGGTAAATTGAGTTCAAGATATTTAGAATCCATATTTAATAAATCCCTATTCAATCCAAAAGACACTGTGTAGGAAACATCACCTACATTGACAACTTCAGCCTTGAGAGTATTTGATTCTCTCCATTCTCCGGAACGATCTAAATATTTAAAGGAAAGATTAACCTTACCTTCTTTTTGGGGCGTGGCAACACCATACTTATCAATAGATACAATTGAATTGTTGGAACTAGTCCATTTGTAACCTTTTACTTTTGCTTCATTAGACGGTGCGTTAATTCGTTTACCTGCATAGTAAACATAATCAAATAAATTAGCAGGTTTTCCTACTGCCATTGTTTCCGGACCATTCAAAACACGGTACTGTTTAGCAGATGGCAATTCTTTTTCCACAGCTTTACTGATCTTATTGTTACCTTTATTTTTTCCATTTGATTTTTTCTTAGTATCGGCTTTTTTCACAACGACCTTACATTTCAGCTTCTTTTTACTGACTTTGGCAATAATCGTAGTTTTGCCTTTTTTCTTACCTACTACCTTGCCTTTCTTATTTACAGTTGCAATGGCCTTGTTTTTGGAAGACCATTTAATCTTTTTCTTTTTGACATTCTTCACTTTCAGTTTCTTTTTCTGTCCGACTTTCAAGGTGATTTTTTTACTGGACAGCTTCGGTGCCGTCTTTGCACTAGCCGGGACTGCCGCGCCGATCAGGAAGACAGCCGCCAGCAGCATACAGGATTTTAGTATCGCAGATTTCCAATTCTTCATAACGATTCTCCTTTCTTCCCTCGTACTGAAATTCAGTACGCTACATATTTTTTCTGTACTGAAATTCAGTACATACCACTTATTTTTACTCCCAGCAGGATTACCATTTTCCTCTGGCCATTCTTTTTCTGATTATATTGTAACAGCTCTGATTTTGACCTTCAAGTCCCACTTAGTTCCACCCTTTTTTGTCATCAGGCTCAAAATAGAGTAATCTATTGTTCTTTTTCCTGAAAAGTGTTTTTTCTGTGTCTTGCAGGTGTATTTTTTTGCATTATCATTTTATGGATGTTCTGAGTGATATTTTCCGGGTCTCTTCCGGGTATTTTGTACTGAATTTCAGTACGCGATTTTCCAATCCCACTTAAATCCACTTTTTTAGCCTATTCTCTAAATTTTGATATGTATGCTTCCTCATATCTGAAAGAACCCTGGCCATAAAATCTATTGCACTAAGATATTCTTTTTCCAATTTTTTCACCTTGATCCAATCTCTTATCATAACAATACACCCTATCCATGTAGTTATAGGAAAAAGAACTCTCAAAAACAAAATAAAGAAAAAGATTGAAAATATAATAATCACAGGCCATTTAGATATCCGCTTAAATATTGTTTTCACACCAAAAAAGAAACCTACACTTAATATCATTACCACAACACAACTTACTTTTTCTGTTGTTTGACTTACAGCAGGCACTCTGGAAATAATAATTAAAATTACAGCTAAAATTATTCCCGCAATCGTGAGATTACTCGTTGACTCAAGAAAACTCACATATTTCTCTCCTTTATGTACCGTATCATTATGCAGGCAGTCTACACATATCACTCCTTTATCAGTTCCAATTTTATAATCATTTGTTATATCTCTACTACAGTCATAACAATATACCGTTTTTTTATTTCCATCCATCGTATACTTCCCCTTTGGAAACTCTACTTTGTACTGAATTTCAGTACATTTCCCACCTGACAGCAGATTGCATGTATTCCTTCCAGGATGAGAAAACAGCAGTATACGCTGAAAATCCATACAACTATTGTATAAATCAAAGATATCTTTCCACTGGCTGCTGTAACAATGGTTCCTTCAGCAACTGCCACAATGAACATGAGTAAGAAGCTGAGTTTTATCCCTGTTTTTCTATTTCTCACAATAAAGATTGGTGCCAGAAATAAACACACAATCCCTGCTGGCAGGATAATACTGAAAAAATAAATGGACGCCATATCCAAAGAGATTTGTTCAACTTTGATAATCTCCTGTAATCTCCCCTGTGAAGACAAGAGCCAGTTCTGGCAAAGAATATATAGATAAAATGCCAGCACACTTCCCGACCCAAAACCTCCAAGAATCGTTCCTGCTTTTTTCATTGTCATGCTCTTTCTTTCCCCTCCCTCCATGTACTGAAATTCAGTACGCGCTGTTTGATTTTCTTCTGTATGGAATCGATTCCCCCTATCCGTCCCATACTATTCCTGATTATACTGTACCATCCTCATTTTTTACCTTCAAGTCCCACTTAGTTCCACTTTTTTTGTGTGTTCCCTGCGTACTGAATTTCAGTACATCCTTTTCCTCTCTTTCTTTCGTTATGGCGAAATAATTCTTTATAACGAAACATAGGATTTATATCCATGCATATAATCAATCTATATTCCGTATATTATTATCTAAAGGAAAGGGATCATCTCATGCAGAAAATCCGGCCAGATATGGATATCGGCCATAACATCAGCCTTCTCCGTCAGCGTACCGGCTTGACACAGGATCAGGCCGTCGCCCGTCTCCAGCTTATGGGGATCAAGATATCAAAGAGCAGTTATGCAAAAATTGAAACGAACAGAATGAACATCAAGGTAAGCGAACTTGTTGCACTCTGTAAGATTTTCCATGCGGATATCTCTGAATTTTTTCAGGGGTTGCTGTGAGTGATGGATTGCAGCTCTTCCTTCCTTTTCTCAACGGCGTCGGATAATTCCTCAAGGGTTTCCTCATCCGCCCCCTCGTTTATGATGGATTCCAATAGCTCTTTTAATAACAGGCTCTCTTTTCGACTCTCCTGCTTCACCTGGTACAAGCTCCATTGTTCCCTTGTCATTGTCGGCTCAAAGGAACGCGCATAATTTTTCGTAGTCTTTTTAAACCCGGCAACACGGATCATCTCTTTTTTTAACAATGCATTGATCAGGATGTGGATATAACTGTCTTTCCATCTCCGGTCTACTGACAACCTTATAATCTCGCTGGAGGTCAGTGGTTCTCCAGTATCCCACAGCAGGTTCATGACTTCCCATTCGCTGTCTGTAAGCTTTTTCCTCTTACTTTCCATGATCTTCTCCTTCCATCATTCATGATACTTTTCTATCCATGTCATTATGTTCCTATATGGATATATGTATAAATATCCATACACACCATTATAGCCTGGTATTTTCTAAAGCACAATATCCAAACAGGAATATCATAGACGTATCGTTTCAATATCCCTTATTACCATCTTATTGATATCCTATGTATCAATATTCGTACATACCGAATTTCTGTACATACTCATATAATAAAACTGTATGAGGTGCAGGCATGATAAGTTACGAACCACTCTTTGAGACTATGAAGAAAAAGCATATCAGTTCTTATGAGCTTGAAAAACGGGGCTTTTCCCGTTCTACTTATTATGCCATGAAGTACGGAAAGAGCGTCACCGTCAATACCATCAACCAGCTCTGCGCCATCCTCGATTGTGAGGTATCTGATATCATGAAATATGTAAGAGATACCGATTAACCTTTCATGGCGTACTGAAATTCAGTACGTTTCTTTTCTATACCTGTAAAGTTGTTTCATGATATGTTTTTCTTCCATATCTCCATGTATTTTATAAATTTTTGCAAACCCTTCCGTTTCTGATGGCTCCGACAGCGTTTGATACATCATACATATCCCGATCATCGGGACATGGCGTTTTCGCCGCCGGTTATTTTTCAAGGCTGTCATAAGCGGAGTATCCAGATAGATTGCTGCCGCCCGGATCCCTGATGGCAGTTTATCCAGCAGCGCTTTCCGCCGGCGGCGGGTGATATTGGTGCAGTCGATGACAATATCATTTCCTGTAGATAGTGCCTCCTTCATCCGGTCATAAAGGATACGGCGCACTCTTTTCCTCCCCCGTAGGGTCAGTTCCCGTCCATACAGTTCTTTCCGGATGTTGTCTGTCCCTAGATAAACGGCATGGGACAGATATTTTTTTGTAAAGGTTGTCTTCCCGGCTCCGGGAACACCAACCATGATATATATTGTCTGCATGATACGCTCCTTATGTACTGAATTTCAGTACGCATTGTCTTCCTGCCGGTCTATCCTGACCATTTCCGAAGAAAGAATCGTGTTAAGAGGAATCTGATAGTTTTTCTCACTTACAGTAAAATAGAGCGTTTTATTCCGGGTGCGGAAAAAACGGTGATATCCGATCACATTTCCATGATAATTGGGATAATCCGAATACAGGAGATGTTCAATGACCATCCCATTCATAAGTGTGAGCCTGAAACGGTAAGTATATTTTCCATCTTTCTTTTTTGTACTTATGAATGTCATACTGTTCCCTTTCAGGTATAAATAGAGTAAAATAATTACTATCAATATTACTACTATAACTGATAAGATTGTTTTCATAATCACTCATCCTTTCCGGCAGGGTGAACGCCGGACGACATTTTCTCTGCCTTTTCTGGTATCAGCAGGCTTTTTTGTTGACCTGTATTCATCCTGTGGGTCTGTGATTATGATTTCATCTTTCTGTAATTTATTCAGGATGTCCCGTATTTTTAACTGATAAGACATGGCTACTCTATTCATAATCCATCCTTTCCGTACTGAATTTCAGTACAAATGGTTTGCTATCTTCTCCCCTGTCTGCTATACTTATCTCAAAAGTCAGGAGGTCTGCGTATGGATAAAGATTTATCTCCGGAAGAAAAACAGCAGGTAGTCGAAGAGTTTGATAGGTTCATGAAAGAATCCATCCTTCAGATCGGTAATGAAATCCGGGAAGAGGAAGGATTGCCGCCGTTGTCCATGGAGGACATGCTGGAAGGTTCCGGAAAAGACTGATACTTTTTAAAGGGGCGCTCCCGTGCCGGGGAACGTCTCTTTTTTGTACTGAAATTCAGTACATTACCCTGTCAGGTAGTCGGACAATTCCATCTGCCGGTTCTCTTCTTTCATCTTCCGGGCTTTTTTCTCCCGGTACTGCCGGCGGTACTGAAGCGGCGTCGTCCCCATATATTTCTTAAAAGCCGGCACAAAATGAGAGTTTGAGTAGAAGCCGATATTTTCCGCGATCTCCTGGACAGGTAGATCTGTCTGCTCCAGCAGGGCTTTCCCTTCCTGCACGCGGCGCTGGTGATAATACTCGATCGGTGTCATACCATACGCCGCACAAAATGCACGGTTTAACTCTTCCCGTTCCAGCCCACATCGTTCCATGAGTTCCGTGAGAAGGATCTTTTCCCGGAAATGCGCATTGATATAGTCCCGGATGTCCCGAACAGCATCGTTCTGCTTTTCCGGGCAAAAACAGGCGGGTGTCCGTCCATACCGGGACAATTCCATCAAAAAGATCTGGATATATTTCTGACACACCATTTCATACCCTTGCACTTTTTTCTGTATTTCCCGCCGGATGGCGGATAACGCCTGTTTTGCTGTCCCCGGCGGCACGGTATAGACCGTCTCATCGATCCCGGAGACATGAGCCGCAACAGTCAGAAAGAGCAGCTCTGTTCCCGGCTGTACCAAAAGCGTTGTTTCCGTCCCTGTGCCAACAGCAAAATACTGGTTTTTTCCCACAGACTGGCTGCGTCCGTCCCTGTATCGCTTTCCCTGTCCAATGAGCAGGATAACAATCCCCGGCCCGTCAGCTGCATATAAGATTGCCCTGTCTTTTTTTAGGGGCCCATGGTAGCTTATTTTATCAACCACTATGGCAGCCTGTCCTGCACACAGGGGTTCCCGGATGATCATTTCGTCCATAGCATCCTCCTCTGTTTGTTTTTCCACCCATCCATCGACTGCATCCTGTATTACCACGGATGGATGGATAGATTATATATATAAATATATTTATTTCTTTTGTATCTATTTCTTTAGAATCGTCATTCCTGCGATTCTAAAATCGCAACTTTGACGATTCTTGAATCACAAGTTTAACGATTCTAAAAGCCGTTTGATAGGCTTTCCACCTTATCTTTCTGTTTAAGAATCGCAACTTTTGCGATTCTTAAATATGTATTTTATCCCCCTTTATCTGAGTCTTCCCAGTTGTTCCCGGCGGTGGGGGATTCATTATCTGGATAACCTGCAAAGACACCACGGGACATATCATGGGCTGCCAGGGCATTATAGTACGTATTGATGGTAGCCGGGGCGTTATACAGGGCTGTCAGTAAAAATAGCGGCGGGTTCACGATCTTTTTCGTGCTTTCTTTCATGCATCGAAGGATGTATTCGATATGGCTGGCATCAATCCGTTTCAGTCGGTTCTGGACCTCGTTGACTTCCCGGTTATCCCCATTGACCCGCAGGTATTTTCGCTGTGTCGTAAAAGCATCCACCATAACAAACAGGATCTCATTGATAAGTTCCGCATCAAGAGGATGATTTTTTAGTAGATAAGAATAGCTGATCTGCTTCTCCAGGATATCTCGGTATATCTCTGTGACAGATATCTCGGTATTTTTATCTGTTTTTTCTGTATGATCGCCTTTTTGCAGGGACATTTCCGGTCCGGTACTGGCCGGTTTCTCTGATCCTATACCATTGACATCCTCAGTTTCCTGCCGACTGTCTATTTTCTGCCCTTCTGCCTGCGGCTCTTCTTCCCCTGTCTCCTCTTTTTTTAGGTCGCTTTCCTTGTTGGCTTTCGCAGTTGTAAAATCCATCACATACAGGATATCCGGCAGCCCCCGGCCCCTCCTGCGACGCCGGAGCAGGCCGGCTTCACATAACTCTTCCATGGCGCGGGTGATGGTATTTGCGCTGTGTCCAAGGCACTGTGCAAGATTCCTCAGATTATAATGGATATAGATTCTCCCGGTCTCCGGTTCCATCCACCCATTTTTTCTTGATAAGGAGAGCTGGGATAATAGGACGCCATACAGGAGTTTAGATGTATCCCGCAGTTTCCGATAACAGTCTTCTTCCAACAAAAGGGCTGGAATCTGATAAAACCGGAAATGTTCGCTGGCAGAACCATAAAAATAATCCAATTGCATATTTCCTCTCCCTTCATCTTCTTCCATAAAGGCCGGCTCCATCCAGCATCCCATAATCCGGGGATGGCGGCTGATTTTCAAACGGTGGCTGCTCTATCGGCGGCTGATAATCCCTCTCATCCAACTCCACATTTTTTTCCTTTTCCACATAGTCAATGACCTGCAGGTCTGTGACAAACAGTTCCACTGCGTATCCTTTTGTGCCATCTTTTCTTTCGTACTGCCGGCTCTGCATCCGTCCGCAGACAGCAACACGGCTGCCTTTTTTGGCGTAAGACGTCAAGTATCTTGCTTTTCCGCCAAAAGTGACACAATTAAAGAAATCCGTCTCTTCTTTCTGGGAAAATTCCCGGTTTACCGCGATTCGGAAACGGCACCAATAAGTCTGGCTGTCTGCTTTGTCCTTCATCTGCAATTCCGGCTCATGGGTGAGCCGTCCGATAAATATAGATTGGTTCATAACATTTCCTCCTCCTTCGTACTGGGATTCAGTACATTTTGATATTTTTTATCTTGCTGTGTACGACATACCGGGAATCTGCACTCCGCCCTGTAGAACAGGTAGACAGGGTGATGACCCGGTCCCCCGCAGAAGGGATAGCAGTCCCTACATCGTAATAATTTTCTTCGATAGTCATGTTAAGCCAGTCCTGCCAGGCTTCCGGCGTCTGAAAATCCGTGATATAGGTCTCACTGGCATCCTTACAGTCATAGGTGCTGTAGATCTTTGCATGTATCGTCCGTCCCGGTTCATAGATGTAGACATCCGGATGTTCCCTCCCAAAATCTTCGTCCTCGTAATCATGCAGGCTGCCGAACATGGACCGGCTGGCCATGTTGTGGCCATAGATGACGATGTGCTGGTCAGAAAAACTGGCGCCGGGCTGTATAAAGATCGAGCCGGGATAACTGTAGTTTCCCTCATGATCCTTGTGTAAATATTCATTCCATGTTGAACATTGCAGGACAGGATAATCAATCTTTGTTCCAGGCACTGTGATCCACGCTACGATATCCGGGTTTTCTTCCTGCAGCTTTTCCCATTTGATATCCGGCATCGTCACGCCATCATCCAGAGTGTTCTCTTCTGCTGTCCCTTTGACTGCTTCCCGGAGCTTATGTACTTCCCAGTCACTTTTGATGAAAGGCAATGCATCACGCAATGCTAACGTCCCAAACGCCATGGCTGCTGCGAACAATCCCATGAGCATCAGATAAAACAGAAACCGTTTTAATATGTTCATTTTTCATCTATCATCCTTTCCATTCCATATATCCGGACAGAATTAAGATACAGTAAAAGGGTCTCTGTAGCAGGAAAACTTTCTTCTATCTCTTCGCCTATCAGGTTGTAGAAAAGGGCATGGATTCCGTCCTCATCTTTCCGGAATCCGTTCTCCTCTGCTTCCGCCCACTCTTCTATGATATCTCCAAGGGACGTTATGATATCGTAAAGCCCATAGGTAAATGGCCCGTGTGTCTGGACCGTCTGGGATATATAGCGTTTCCATTCCATGTCAAGGACCAATAAGATCTCATAGTGATAAGTAAATCCTACATTCATGCAGGTATCCAGCGCATCGTCTGTGAGTGTAGGCTGCAGGGAGGAATGGCCGGCAACATCCCGTAGGATATAATGATCTTCACAATCATAGGTCTCTCCGGTTTTTCTGTCGTACATACTATGTACATGTGGATACGTCACATTTTTTGCGAGCATCTGGTCAAAAAGTTTGGTACCTCCCTGCTCCTGGTCTTTAACGAAAAAAGATTCTTTGCGGCCATCCAGATAGATCCGTCCCACCCGGTCACCGTATGAATGTCCATACCACGGTTTTTCTGACGTAAGTTTTTCTACCGGCTTCAATGGAATATCTCCAGGTAGTTCCTGGCTTAATTCAAAATGATAGGTATATTTGTTTTCCATGTATTTCTCCTTTTTAGTGACGGGAACATCCTGGAAAGGGACGTCCCGCCTGATATGAAAGTATACGTTGTACACAGTTCCCTGTGTACAGGCCCGCCTGTGCTTTTGCAGACCACGGCCCAGGATATCCTGTCCGCAGGCGGGCGTTGTACTGAAATTCAGTACGCTATTGAAAGATACTGTTCTTTTGTCTCATACAAGGGCTTCTCCGAACGCTGGAACCATTATTCCACAGGAAGATACCCATTGTTTTGCTGTATCTTGCATCACAACAACAGGTACGCGCTCCTTCTCCACCCTTTTTCAACTCTTTTCTTTCTCTTTGCAAACATACCGGAAAACCCATCTTCATAGGAAAGGTACAGGTTCCCATCTTTATCCATCCAGACATCGTGGATCTCCCCATGTATCCAGCTATCCAGATAACCGTTATGTTTTTTCCGGAACTCATCTGCCATTCCATGCATCAGGGCATAACACTGTTTATATTCCTCAATGGTCTCTACACCTTTGATGATGATATGCATCTTTTCTTCTCCTTTTTGGCGTACTGAATTTCAGTACAAGTCATCTTTCCCTTCCTGCCGGCTTTCCCCGGTCTTTTTCCCCTGTCCGATAAATCCCAGGAGATAAAGACCGGCAAACAGCCAGGCAAGGATAAGGATAACGTGGAGGAAACTTTTCAGGGTCAGGGACAGCTCTGGCGTCCCCGCCTGCTTCAGACATATTGACAGAAAAAGGAACAGCACAAATACCTTTATCTTGTTTCTTGCCTTCTTTGGCAATCTTTTCATTTTCATTCCTTGTCTCCTCTCTTTACCACGGTATGTTCCCCGGCCAGGAAAAAGATCCGGCGGAGCTGGGATGTAGTAAACGCAGCCTCTTCCCCTTCCCGGAGCGGTGGCGCTGTAAAGACACGTTTTGCCAGATATGCCGTCTGGTATAATGGGTCTATCCCCTGCTCCTGCATAGCATAGATATCCTTCATTAAGTCCTGCATGAAATCTTCCATCTGTCGGCTGTTACGTAGCATTGCGATCATACTCCCACCTTCCTTCCCTTTTTTGTTCCTGGCTGGCTCTCCCACTTTTCTCCCTCTTGCCCCAAGGGGTATATGGCTGTCTGTCCCCGGTAAAGGATGCCTGCGGCACCGCTTCCGCGGCTACCGTCCTTGACAGGGGACAGACAGCCATATATCAGGCAGACAAGAGGGGAAAAGCTTTTTTGTGTCCCCGCAGGGGAGGACACAATGGCATGATATAGGGACAGGGTTCCGGCGCAGGCATTGGATGGCCGGAAATATACGGATAAAATATAATTCAGGGGACATTTTTGCCGGGTGAGCGTTGTAATCATCCCCATAAATATACTTTTATCATACTCCTTTTTTCCGAGCATACTTTTCCTGCAAAATATACCGGGATTTTTTCTGCAGGGGCTGGTCTCCCAGCCCCGTTTGCAGTATTTAGATTGCGATGGCCTGCCCTTCTCCGTCTACCTTTTCTAACAGCCATTTTTCTAATTCCTGCGGTGTCTTTAAGGTGACACCGGATAAATTATTTGATAAATATTGTGCCATTTCTTTTTCTGTCAATGTTTCCATATATTTTTTGCGGCTGACCTGCCATGGAACCGGTTTCTTTTCCGTTTCCGGCTCTTTTGGCATCTCGATAATCGTTGCTGTTGGTTCCGATGGTTCGGATTTTATTTCCGATTGTGCCGGTATCTCTTCTGACCGTTCTAGTTCTTTTGCGGCATTTTCAGTATTTTCCGACGCTTCTTTGAAGGATTCCTTTTTTTGTTCCCAGCGTTCCGTTGTTGGTATCGGCTCTGGCACTCCCTCTTTTGGTTCTGGTTCCTGGCTTGTCATTTTCGGGCAATGTTTATTGATAAGCTGTACAAACCGTTCCCATGTGACCTTTTTCCCGGATATCGTGATGTGCTTTTTATTACACTGGATGGCAACCTGCCCCTGTACAGTCCCATAAAATGTCTGTCCGAAATTTTCTTTTAGGTATTTTGCTAAATCTTTACGGTCAATATTGGCATTATCATAATCACTAATGTCTAAGATATGATATGATACACGGATAAGCACAGCGTCAGGCTCAAGATTTTCCTCTTTGAATTTTTTAATGTCCACATCTTTGGTCAATCCCTTTTCGATGACTTCCCTCTGTGCATCTTCCGGCATCCGGGAAATGGTGACTGCCGCCGACTTATCCAGCCGCCCCTGTTTAAATTCTTCCATGGCTTCATCAGTCAGATTTTTGGCGATAGACTGATATTCTCCTACGGTCGCCCGTTTCATGTTCATCTGCTTTGCGAGACGTTCTACCATACGTCCGGTCTGCAGGTCTGGAAATTCTTCCGGGTAATTTGTCAGCAGGTACTCCATCTCTTCCAGCTCATGCATGATCTCATATGGTGTCTTTTCATGATGGGTATTGCTGGAGTATACCTGAAACCGTGCCCGTACATCGCTTATATCTTTGACGATACACGGGAGCATAGCGAACTCCGGGCGGTTCCGCCTTTCTACAAGGAACTTACAGGCTTCCCGCCGTTTGTGGCCGCCGATGATTTCATATTCATCAGCATCTACTTTGCGGATAAGCAAGTCCTGAAGGACTTCCCCGTCCGCTTCTATCATGTCTGCCAATGCTTCTATTTCTTCCGGTGTAGCGTCACAATACTGGTGCGGGTTGCTCTTTAATTTGCTGTAATGTATCCATTTCGTGATACGTTTTGGATGTGTGTCCCTCTTCTTGATTTCCTCTTTGTTATCTTTACCAAAAACATTTGTCAGTTTTGCCATAACCTTTCCCCCTTATCCTTCCAAAAGCTCTTTTGCTAAGTCTATAAAATCTTCTGCTACCATACTGCCGGAACGGTGCTTTGCCACTGGTTTATAGAGCGACAATGCGTTATCTACGACGGCTGTGCGGCTGATACAGCTATCCATAAACGGATAATCATGTTTCGCCAGCAAATCCATTGAGGATACTCTCTGTGCCTTTGCATTGGCAGTCATGTTGGCAAATACCTTCCATTCCAGTTTTATATTTTCATCCATAATTTCATGGTAGGCATCCTCTACCATGGACAGATTATCCCGGCAGAAGTTATCAAATTTTACCGGTGTGAGCAGGACATCCGCCGCATACAGGGCGTTTTTCGTCAGGCTGTCAAAGACTGGCCGGGTATCAATCAGGCAGATATCATAATCTTCTTTTATGATATCCAGAGCAATCTTTAACCGGTCTGTCGCTTCCTCTTTCATTGACTTTGCAGAGCCTTTGATAATATCAATCAACAGATACCTTGTCTCATAGATTGCGTCACAGATACTGTCCGGTTCATCCAGCACATCCCTGACCGTATGGTCATACTCACTGGCTTTGGTAAAAAACGGGGTACAGTTTTTCTGCGGGTCAAGGTCAATGACTAAGACCTTTTTTCCCAATCTGGCAAAGCTATATGCCAGGTTCACAGTTGTGGTGGTTTTTCCAACGCCACCCTTGAGGTTTCCGATTGCGTATACTTTCATGTTGCATCTCCTTTGTTTTATATTTTACGGCGTTTTATCGCCGCAATTGGCACTGTCATCCAGCCCGAAGGATAACTGTTCATAGCTTTCCTGCTTTTTAGGGGCTGTCTTTTTCTTTTTCTGCTTTGATAAAAACTGTTTTAAGAGAAAATCATTGGAGAGGTCACTGTCATACATCCGTTTGATATCGGTTAATCCCCGGTTTATCGTCCGAAAAAATGTTGTTTTTGTCTTCCCCGATTCCAGCTCTACCTGTTTGCACATCTGCTTATTGATGTACACCTTCGTGATAACCTGATATTCATTATCCGGCAATATCCGATAACACAGCCACACACGCCGGAGCATTTCTTCTTTCGCAAGGAGCAGGTCAATCTCATAAGAAATTTCCCTATACCATTTCTTTAGCTGTTTTTCATGCCGAAGGACAATGTCAGATAAATCTTTTTTACTGCTCCCGGGTGGCTTTGGCATCCTATCTATCTGTATGCTTTTTGTCGATATGACACGGATTAATGTATCAGTATCAAACAAATCATTATAAAGGTCGATAATCTGCTGTTTCGTCTGCTCTTTGATAGTGTCATAGTCCATCAGGATTTTTTTAATATCGCTGATTTCCAGCTCATACATAAGCATCACCTAAATAGATTTTGCTGGGCGAGTTCTGCGCTGTAAGTATGGGTTCTGTTGTCCACCCCCCTTTTGTAGTCCCGATATATCGTTGAGCGTGTAACGCCTAATTGTTCGGCCACCTGTGCGATACTCATGCCCGTTTTGTACATTTTTTCAGCTCTTAAACGGTCTTCATACGATAATCTTTTGTATTTCCGTCTCTCCAACTGCATCCCTCCAATCTCTCGATAACCGCTTAAATAGCGGATATTCAGGTAAAAAAATAAATGCAACAAGAGTTTTTAAATATCTCTTGTTGCATTTAATTATACAATGTACGCTGTTTTATATAGATGTTTTCCAGTATTTTCACATGCTAAACACCTGGATTGACAAAAACGCCTGCTTTCCATAAAAGGAAAACAGGCGTCTTACAGTTATTTTTGTGGTTTTGCGTCGAAAAAGCCCAATTATTTGATTGTAACTTTTGCTCCAACTTCTTCCATCTGTTTCTTGATGTCTTCTGCTTCTTCTTTGGAAACACCTTCTTTGATGTTCTTAGGAGCGCCATCAACAACAGCTTTTGCTTCTTTAAGTCCAAGACCAGTGATCTCACGAACAACTTTGATAACTTTAACTTTCTGTCCGCCAACCTCTGTCAGCTCAACGTCGAACTCTGTCTTCTCTTCTGCTTCCTCAGCTGCTCCTGCTGCACCAGCTGCAACTACAACGCCTGCTGCTGCGGATACACCGAACTCTTCTTCACATGCTTTTACTAAGTCATTTAATTCTAATACGGATAAACCTTTAATAACTTCAATGATTTCCTGAGTTGTCATTTTAATTCCCTCCATGAATATTCTTGATATAATACCGGACATCTCGTGTCCGCTTATGACTTTCTGTCAGTCAGTAAACTGTATGCAGATTACTCTGCTGCTTCTTCAGCTGCCTCAGCTGCCGGAGCGTCGCCGCCCTTTTTCTCTGCGATCTGATTGATCACACGGGCAAAGTTGGCGATTGGGGACTGAATGCTTCCCATAAATTTGGCGATAAGTTCGTCTCTTGATGGGATAGTAGCGATCACTTCGATACCTTTTGCATCGTAGTAAGTACCCTCAACAACACCACTCTTTAACTGGCAGACTTTTGCTTTTTTGATGAACTTGGAAACAGTTCTTGCAGCCAGTGTTGCGTCTTCTTTGGAAATTGCAAAAGCGTTAGTTCCTTCCAGGTCTTTTACGATACCCTCGAACTCTGTTCCCTCAACAGCACGTCTTACCATAGTGTTTTTATAAACTTTATAAACCACTCCTGCTTCACGACACTGTTTACGAAGCTCTGTCACATCAGCTACAGAAATTCCACGATAGTCAACAACAACCAAAGATTTCGCACCGTCTAACTGCGCTTTGATCTCGTCAACGATCGGCTGTTTTACTTCAACTTTAGCCATTCTCCTGGTGCACCTCCTTAAAATATTGTGTGTACCGCCGCGACATCCCCTGATGTCTATATGCTTCCGCCGGATCACCTTTTCCCCACAGGCACTCCTTCTCAACAGCGAAGGATGTGCTGCTGTGCTGCTCTTATTGATCGTGTTACTCCTATTAATATAGAAGAAACACTTTCGAAGGCGGATCCCGGTCTTCCGGAAACAAAAAGAAAACTCTCTGTCCAAAGACAGAGAGTGAGAAATATTCACTATCAGAATATAACTTCCTCGGCAGGCGTTCTCACTTTATGCCTCACGGCACCTGCTGTCTTCGGCGTTCATACTCTGGTATACTATCATTCTGTACGCTGTATGTCAAGCACTAATTTTCTTTTTCTGATACTTTTTCTAACGCACCTCGGCCCCAAACGGCATCAGTGCCAGCTTGGCCAGCTTAAAATGCTGCAGGCCGAACGGTATGCCAATGACAGTCACGCAGAGTACCGCGCCAAAGAAAAAATGTTCCAGCGCCAGCACCCAGCCAGATACAAGCAGCCAGATCACATTTACCACAAAAGAAACAGTTCCGCCGCCGTACACCACATCTTTTCCAAACGGGAAAAAACTTAAAGATGCAAACTTAAAACACTGCAGCCCCACAGGGATCCCCACGATGGTAATGCACCAAAGGCATCCCGCCAGGCACCAGGTAATGCCGCTCACCGCTCCTCCGAATATAAACCATAAAATATTTCCCAGGCACCCCATACTATTCCTCCTTTTCCTTTCTTTCATATTTTTCAGCAAATGTATCTTTTACTGAACTCCTCTTGCTGAAACTACTATACTATGGTTCCTCAAAAGAAGGAAGAACGGAGGTTTCCCTGGTTTTACCTGTTTTTAAAATATTTATTGACGCCTTTCACGATGCCTTTGGCTATCTTCTTCTGATAGCTGGCGGAATTCAGCTGCCGGTCTTCTGAAGCGTTGCTCATAAATCCGCACTCGAGAATCACCGTTGGAATCTCCGCCCAGTTGATGGTAGTGTAATAATTGGACCGGATCGTCGCATTGGCCTTTTTCCCTGTGGACTTCGCCACCGCAGAGATCAGGCTGCTGCCCAGACGGCAGGACTTGTTATAAATCTTCTTCCCCACATAGCGGGAACTTGCCGGCACGATGACCAGCGGTCCTTTGGCCCGGGAAGAACCTGCGTTACAGTGAATGCAAATGTGCAGGTTCGCACCGCTCTTGTTGGCTTTCCTGGTCCGCTGCTGATTGGACAGAGGACATTTATTGGTGGTGCGGAGCATGATCACCTTATAGCCGGCTTTTCTCAATGCCTTTCTCGTGGCTTTTGCAATGGCCAGATTAGTTTTATATTCCGGGATACCGGTGCTCACACCGCTGGTGCCGGAAGTGAGCTTCGCTTTGGTGGCGGAAGAGCCCGGCGCCAGACGTTCCCTGGAAGAGATTCCCCTCTCCTGATGACCTGCCGCGATAAAAATTGTTTTTTTCTTTTTCCTGGTGCTTTGGCCGGCGCTGGCATCCACCGTCTGAGAATTCTCTGTTGTCTGCGCTTTTTCCGCTGCCGCTGCGGGAATCGATACCGGCGCAAGCAGGCTTAATATCAAAAGTCCGCCGACTGCCCAACGAAACATTTTTTTCATAAAAATTCCTCCTGTACATATACTTCTCCGCATATTATATATGATACCCCCGTCTTCGTTCAACAACAAATATTTTTAAAAACCATTGACAGATTTTCGTTTCCCCGTTACAATGGGGGCAGTCATATGACTGACGGAACTGTGGAATTGACCACATGAAGTATGACCTTACCAAGCCGACCGTCTGGGCATTTTTGTCTGGACGGCCGGCTCTTTTTGTTTTTTACGAAGAAATGGAGGATCACTATGATATCAGGGAAGATTCATTCCTGGGAATCCATGGGTCTGGTGGACGGTCCAGGCATCCGAACCGTTGTGTTCCTGCAGGGCTGCCGCCTGCGCTGCCTCTACTGTCACAATCCTGACACCTGGGCAAAAGAAGGAGGCACCCTTGAAACAGTTGATGAAGTGATGGCCCGTCTGCGGCGTTTCCGTCCTTATTACGGAACGGAAGGCGGCGTGACATTTTCCGGCGGAGAACCTCTCCTGCAAAGGGAATTTCTGACAGAAATCCTCAGCCGCTGCCGCCAGGAAGGAATTCATACCTGCCTGGACACGGCCGGCTGCGGCGCGGGAGGCTATGAAGAGATATTAAAAAATACTGACCTGGTACTTTTTGATATCAAACATTACACGGAGGAAGGCTACCGCCGTATCACCGGCCGGTCACCGGAAGAATCCCTGCATTTTCTGTCCCTGGTACAGGAAATGGGGATTCCGCTGTGGCTGCGGCATGTGGTGGTTCCCGGTCTCACAGACAACGAAGAACATCTGGAAGGACTTTGGAGCTATATCCAGACGCTCCGGGGTGTACAGCGGGTGGAACTGCTGCCGTATCACACTCTGGGCGTACACAAATATGCCCGCATGCAGATCCCTTACCCTCTTAAGGATGTACCGCCGCAGGATGCCGAAGCACTGACCCGCTGGCAGGAACGCATGAACCCACACAAACCATGCAAGGAAAACAAGGAGGAAAATCAATGAGCATCGATGTAAACTGCACCGCCTGGCAGGGGTTTCGCACCGGAGAATGGCGTCACCTGGTAAACGTACGGAATTTTATTCAGAAAAATTACAGTCCTTACACCGGAGATGAATCTTTTCTGGCGGGCATCAGCCCACGCACGGAAAAGGTCTGGGAGAAAGCCAGTGCCCTGATCAAAGAAGAAATCAAGAAGGGAATCATTGACGTGGACACCTCGACGGTATCCGGCATTGACAATTTTGCTCCCGGCTACATTGACCGGGAAAATGAAGTGATTGTCGGATTACAGACCGACGCACCGCTCAAACGGATCGTCAATCCTTTCGGCGGCATGCGCATGGCCAAATCCGCCCTGGCGGAATACGGCTATCAGCTGGATCCTGACGTGGAAGAAAACTTCAGGCTTTACCGCAAGACCCACAACGAAGGCGTCTTTGACGCTTATCCTGAGAGGGTACGCGCCGCCCGTTCCACCGGTCTGCTCACCGGCCTGCCGGACGCCTACGGCAGAGGACGTATCGTCGGCGATTACCGCCGGGTACCCCTTTACGGCACTGATTTTCTGATCGAATCAAAAAAAGAAGACCTGCGAAATCTTGACGGTCCGATGACCGATGAGCGCATCCGTCTGCGGGAGGAGGTCAATGAACAGATCCGGGCTCTCCAGGCCATGAGCCGCATGGCTGCCCGCTACGGCTGCGATATCACAAAACCCGCAGAAACCGCCCGGGAGGCAGTGCAGAATCTCTACATGGCCTACCTGGCAGGCATCAAGGAAAACAACGGCGCCGCCACAAGCCTCGGCCGCACTTCCACATTTTTAGACATTTACATTCAGAGAGATCTGGACAAAGGTATCCTTGACGAAGAGGGAGCCCAGGAGCTGATCGATCAGTTCATCATCAAGCTCCGCCTGGTCCGCCATCTCCGCACTCCGGAATATAACGAATTGTTCGGCGGAGACCCCACCTGGGTCACCGAAAGTCTGGGCGGCATGGGCACCGATGGCAGAACTCTCGTCACCAAAAATACTTTTCGTTATCTCCACACTCTGACGAATCTCGGCACTGCGCCGGAACCGAACCTGACTGTGTTGTGGAGCCAGAATCTTCCGATGCCTTTTAAGGCATACTGTGCAAAAATGAGCATTGACACCGACTCCATCCAGTACGAGAACGACGACATCATGCGTCCGATTTACGGGGATGACTACTGTATCGCCTGCTGCGTCTCCGCCATGGCCGTGGGATGCCAGATGCAGTTCTTCGGCGCCCGCGCCAATCTGGCAAAGAGTCTTCTCTATGCCATCAACGGCGGCGTGGACGAGCTGAAAGGCACTCTCGTAGTTCCGGGCATTGAAAAAAATACCGAAGAGGTACTGGATTATTCTCATGTGCTCACTGACTATAAAAAAGTGCTTTCCTATGTGGCGGAACTTTACGTGGACGCCATTAACATCATCCACTATATGCACGACAAATACGCCTATGAGGCCAGCCAGATGGCTCTTCACAACACCCTGGTGGAACGGCTGGCCGCCTTCGGCGTCTCCGGTCTGTCCGTGGCGGCAGACTCTCTGTCAGCCATCAAATTCGCCAAAGTCTATCCTGTCCGCAACGAGCAGGGTATCGCCGTGGATTTCCGTGTGGAGGGCGACTTCCCGAAATACGGCAATGACATCGACGCTGTGGATGATATCGCCGTGGAGCTGGTCTCCTATTTCTCTGCGGAGCTGAAAAAACATCCGCTGTACCGGAACGCCATCCACACCCTTTCCGCCCTCACCATCACCAGCAATGTGATGTACGGTAAAAAGACCGGTACCACACCGGACGGACGAAAAGCCGGAGAACCTTTTGCCCCGGGTGCCAATCCGATGCACGGACGGGACATCCACGGCGCGCTGGCTTCTCTGAATTCCGTGGCGAAGATCCCGTACCGGGCCGTATGTCAGGACGGAGTCTCCAACACATTTTCCATCACGCCTCCTGCCCTTGGCAAAAACATGGAAGAACGGACCCGGAATCTCACGGCACTTCTGGACGGCTATTTTGTGCAGGGCGCCCATCACCTCAATGTCAACGTGATGAACCGCGACCTGCTCATCGACGCCATGGAACATCCGGACAATTATCCGACGCTGACCATCCGGGTTTCCGGCTACGCCGTAAACTTCAACCGTCTGAGCCGTGAGCAGCAGATGGAAGTGATCATGCGTACCTTCCACGAGGCAGTGTAACAGCGTGTCGGAAAGAGTTCGCAAAGCTGTGTGATCAGGCATGGCACAAGACAGTTGAAATATTTCGCAAAACTGTGTAACTGCATATACCGGCAAAATGGGAACCGCTTACGATGCGGTTCCCATTTTTATAACTTCATCGGCCACCTGCATGGTGGACTCCCTGTGGGAGATGAGAACAACAGTTATTATCCCCGTCAGCAAAAAAGTATATAAAAAGCAAAAAAGAGGCCTTATCTCTGCACCCTGAAGCACAGACGATAAGGCCGTCTCAAATCATTATTGTAATCAGAAATATATTATGATACAAGCGTCAAAAGGTCATGCGGACCGCGCTTGCGTAGGCATGCATGACTTTAAGAGCGCGGAAGTGCGTCAGCACGTAACGATCCGTGTACATAGGCGTCAAAATACCTTTTGACGCCCTCATCATATTATGGTATTCTTTTTATGTGGAGAGCGGCGGCAGGTCCGCCCTCTCTGCTGTTCCTGACGGCTGTTTTACTCTGCCGTCTCTTTTTTCTTTGGTTTATATTGTTCTTCTCCAGTCTCTATATAAAGAATAAAATCATTAATTTCCTTTTCTGACCATCCAGCCGCACGCAATCCAATTAAAAGTCTCGCAACTTCAGTCATATTCATATCATTCATATGTTCTCCTTTCCCCATCCAGTTCGTCCTGCCTCTCCCTTTTTGGTTATTGTCACACAATACTTATGTGACAATCAGTATTTTACTATATATGATATATCCTGTCAAATTTTTACATTTTTCAACTTGTATTTCTTTCTTGTGTGAAGAGCGGCGGCAGGTCCGCCCTCTCTGCTGTTCCTGTTACAGGAAGTTATCATCCCTGTAAATCTTCCCTCAGATCTTTCAATAACTCATCCAGTTTTATATCCGTTTTTTCTTTACTGTCTTCACTTTCTGCTTCTTCTAATCGGCGTATAATTTGCCTTAACCAGCTTTTAAACTGTAAATCAGTCATACCCATATCTTCCATAATTTCTCCTTTCCCCATCCGGTTCGTCCTGCCCCTTTCCCGTTCAGTCATTGTCATATAATATTTTATAATATATTCATTATACTCTTCCTATACAAATTAATCAATTCCTTTAGAATGAAAACGCACTATTTTAAACCTTTGACTCTCTGCCATTTTCCTGCCCAAAATCCCGAAAACAAGAAAAAGAAAAAGACGGACAACTCCCGCGGCCGCATCTGCGGCCGTGAAAATTGTCCGTCCTGTGTTGTTTTGCAATCGCTGTCTGGAAGCGTTATTATACTAATCTTGCAGTGTTCAGCTTCACGCCAGGGCCCATGGTGGATGTAAGGGTAGCACTTCTGATGTACTGACCTTTTGCAGCCGCTGGTTTTGCTTTGTTGATTGCATCTATTAATGTCTGGAAGTTTTCGTTTAACTGCTCCTCTGTGAAAGAAGCTTTTCCGATTGGCACGTGAACGATGTTTGTCTTATCCAATCTGTACTCAATCTTACCGGCTTTTAATTCCTGAACGGCTTTGGCTACGTCCATGGTTACGGTACCGGCTTTCGGGTTAGGCATTAAGCCTTTTGGTCCGAGGATACGTCCCAGACGTCCTACTACGCTCATCATGTTCGGTGTTGCAACAACTTTGTCAAACTCAAGCCATCCTTCGTTCTGGATCTTCGGAATTAACTCCTCTGCTCCTACGAATTCTGCGCCTGCTGCTGCAGCTTCCTCTGCCTTGTCGCCTTTTGCGAAAACAAGGACACGAACTTTTTTACCAGTTCCGTGAGGCAGTACAACCGCACCACGAATCTGCTGGTCTGCGTGACGTCCGTCAAGACCCATCTTTAAGTGAGCTTCGATTGTCTCGTCAAATTTTGCACTGGCTGCTTTTTTTACGATGGCGATAGCTTCCGGTGCTTCGTATAAATTGGTTTTATCTCTGAGCTTTGCAGCTTCCTGATATCTCTTACCTTTTTTCATCTTAAAAATAACCTCCTGTGGTATTATCGGGAGCGACCCTCCCACTTCGTCAAACTAAATCCTTCAAAATTACAATTAGTCCTCAACAGTGATTCCCATGCTTCTTGCAGTACCTGCAATCATGCTCATAGCTGCTTCGATACTAGCTGCATTTAAGTCCGGCATTTTCATTTCGGCAATCTCTTTGATCTTATCTTTGGAGATAGATGCCACTTTTGTTCTGTTTGGTTCGCCGGAACCGGATTTGATGTTGCAGTATTTCTTTAATAAAACTGCTGCCGGTGGAGTTTTTGTAATGAAACTGAATGTTCTGTCCTGATATACCGTGATTACGACAGGGATGATCAGATCGCCTTTATCTGCTGTTCTTGCGTTGAACTCCTTCGTAAACTGTACGATATTTACTCCGTGCTGACCTAAGGCCGGACCTACAGGCGGTGCTGGAGTTGCCTTGCCTGCCGGAATCTGTAATTTAATATAACCTGTTACTTTCTTCGCCATGATAGCTAACCTCCTATTGTGGTAATTGCGGGAATTTCCCTCCCACTGTCCTGTTCAGACATCTTATAATTTCTTTACGTCTAAAAATCCAATCTCTACAGAAGTCTCCCGACCGAACATATCCACTTCGATAGTCACAGTCTGCTTGCCCATGTTAATGTCTTTAACCTGGCTCACACGACCTTCCCATGCACCGGATACCACCTCGATCAGATCGCCGACTTCCACATCGATCTCAACCTCTTCTTCCGTCTCGGCGATGCCCAGATTTCTCATCTCAGCCATCGTCAGAGGAATCGGCTCAGAGCCCGGACCTACGAAGCCTGTAACGCCTCTTGTGTTGCGGATGACGTACCATGTATCGTCATTCATAACCATATTTACAAGAACGTATCCGGGAAACATTTTTTTGGAAACATTTTTCTTAACTCCGCCCTTCATCTCTACAACTTCCTGAAGGGGAACTCTGACTTCGAATATCTGATCCTGCAGCTTTCTGTTTTCAATTGTCTTTTCAATATTCGCTTTTACTTTATTTTCATAGCCTGAGTAGGTATGGACCACATACCAGTTCAATTCTGACATATATTCACCTTTACCCTTTTGCTAGACAAGAAAATTAATTCCATACTGAAGAACCATATCCAGGGTAGCAATGATGATACCAAGGATTACAGATACCACTGCGACAGTCACTGTCTCGCGAACCAGCCTGTCCTTATCCGGCCAGGTGATCTTTTTGAATTCGGACTGAAGACCACGGAACCATCCACGGATTCCTGCTTTCTTTTTTTCGTCGCTCATGTCATCACTCCTTATAAACGGTTCAACTATTTTGTTTCCTTATGAACAGTATGCTTTCTGCAGAATCTGCAATACTTTCTGGTTTCCAGTCTTTCCGGATGATTCTTTTTCTCCTTCGTAGTATTGTAGTTACGCTGCTTGCACTCTGTACATGCCAATGTAATCTTCACGCGCACAACTTCCACCTCCAATTTTTTAATTATGCGTTTTTCTTTATGCCCGGGACGGTTTCCGCCGCAGTTTCCCGAGACAGCAGATGTCTCTTTCACCAGGCGATCCGTTCCTTACGCTTTTTTAGGCATAAAAAAAAGACCTATTCCATCGCCAGCTTAATATACCATACCCGACGGCCGGAGTCAATCATTTTCTTCTTTTTCATTCAGGAAATTATATTTCAAATGTGAAGCCGTCTATTTTTGTTGTGCATAAACTATCCACAATCTCTTGTGGATTCTGTGGATAATGTGGATAACTTTTCTTTTTCTTGTTGATAAGTCCCTTTTTTCCTCATTCATTGGGCTGTGCACAATTCCCCTGTCAAATGTGGATAACTTCCCGGGATATCCCCCTTTATAAACAAATCTGCCAATTGTCAGAACTCTTTTTTATTTTCTGATAATATCTTACCCCATTTTCCGGGAAATGCAACAACTATTTTCCGTTGACGAAACCGCCCTCCGGTGATACTATTGTGGTACGCAACTCATTATATAGTGTTTTGTTCATTTTATAATTACTATATATTGTGTTTCGTCTATATGACATATTAAAGGAGTTTTACTATATTATGGGAAAACAGATTCAGAAGCGCAACGGCGATCTGGTGCCTTTTGATTCCATCAAGATCTTGAATGCGATTCATCGTGCCAGTACCGCCTCCGAAGATCATCTGACTCCCGCGGATCTTTCTTATTTAACGCAGAAGGTCTGCGATGCCGTGGAGGATGTGGAGATCCCCACCGTGGAACAGATACAGGATATTGTGGAGGCCATGCTGATCCGCTACGATTTCGCGTCCACCGCCAAGGCTTACATTTTATACCGGGCGGAACATGCCAAGATCCGCAGCACCGAGTTTGATCTGATGAATATTTATGAGCGCCTCACTTACTCCAGCGCCAAGTCGGAGAACATTAAGCGGGAGAACGCCAATATTGACGGAGATACCTCCATGGGAACCATGCTCCGGTACGGCTCGGAAGGTTCCAAATATTTCATCACCAACTATGTCCTGCCAAAAGATATCGGAGCCGCTCACACCAACGGAGATATCCATATCCATGATATGGATTTTTATATGCTGACAGAGACCTGCTGCCAGATCGATCTGATCCGCCTGTTTAAAAGCGGATTTTCCACCGGCCATGGTTATGTCCGGGAACCGCAGTCCATCATCACTTATGCGGCCCTTGCCTGTATCGTCATTCAGGCCAACCAGAATGAGATGCATGGCGGACAGAGTCTCCCGAATTTTGATTACGCCATGGCAGAAGGTGTATCCAAGACCTACACCAAAGAATATTTCAAGGCGCTCCGTTCCTTTGTGGAGGTTCGTCTCCGCTATGACGAAGCCAAGGCTGAGACCCTTGAAAAAGTACTTCGCGGCGCGGTGTCCACTCCCCTCAAAATGGGAAAAGAGCATTTGTTTCTGGAAGCCTTCCAAGAGCTTCCTCTGGAAGACAGCCTCAAGGAGAATCTGGAGGAAATGCACGCATTCTGTCTGCAGCAGGCTATGAAGTATACGGAAGAACAGACCCGCCAGGCCATGCAGTCTCTCATCCATAATCTGAACACGATGCATTCCAGAGCCGGTGCACAGGTGCCGTTCTCTTCCATCAATTACGGAACAGACACCTCCCCGGAAGGACGCATGGTCATGCGGAATCTTCTGGAATCCACCATTGACGGACTGGGAGCCGGCGAGACCCCGATCTTTCCGGTACAGATCTTCAAGGTGAAAGAAGGCGTCAATTATAATCCGGGCGATCCCAACTACGATCTGTTCCAGCTGGCCATCGCCACCTCCGCCAAACGGCTGTTCCCGAACTTCAGCTTCATCGACGCGCCGTTTAACCTGGCTTATTATAAGGAAGGCGATCCCAACACGGAAGTGGCGTATATGGGCTGCCGGACCAGAGTCCTTGGCAACGTCCATGATCCGGACAGACAGACTACATACGGGCGAGGTAACTTAAGTTTTACCTCCATCAACCTGCCGCGGCTGGGTATCGAGGCTCACGGCGACCTGGACGTCTTTTATCAGAAGCTTGACGATATGATGGATCTGGTCATCCGCCAGCTTTTGCACCGGTTTAAGATCCAGGCAGCCAGAAAGGTCCGGAACTACCCGTTCCTGATGGCTCAGGGTATCTGGATCGATTCCGAGCATCTCTCCATCGACGATACTGTCGGAGAAGTGTTAAAGCACGGTACGCTGAGCGTCGGCTTCATCGGCCTGGCCGAGACATTGAAGGCTCTCATCGGCAAACACCACGGTGAGAGTGAGGAGGCGCAGCAGCTGGGACTCGCCATCATCGGCCACATGCGCCACAAGCTGGACGAGGAGTCTCAGAAGACAGGATTGAACTTTACCCTGCTGGCCACCCCTGCCGAGGGTCTGAGCGGACGTTTTGTAAAAATGGACCGCAAAAAATACGGCGAGATTCCGGGCATCACGGACAGAGAATACTATACCAACTCTTTCCACGTGCCTGTGTATTATCCGATCAAGGCCTACCGGAAGATCGAGCTGGAAGCGCCATATCACGCGCTGACCAACGCCGGACACATCAGCTATGTGGAGCTTGACGGAGATACCAGCCGGAATCTTCCTGCCTTTGAATCCATCATCCGTTACATGAAAGAGCAGGGCGTCGGCTACGGTTCCATCAATCACCCTGTTGACCGCGACCCGGTTTGCGGGTATACTGGAGTCATTAACGACGTCTGTCCACGTTGTGGAAGGCGGGCCGGAGAATCCATCTCCATTGAGAAGCTTCTGGAACTCCAGAAGAAGTATCCGGACGTCCCGCCCATCAAAAGATAGAAAGGAGCATTTTTATGTTAAATAATAAAACATCTGAAACTACTACAATCGGTAAAAATGTTGACTTTGACCGCATCCGCAGAATCACCGGATATCTGGTGGGAACCATGGATCGTTTCAATAACGCCAAAAAAGCCGAGGAAAGGGACCGTGTAAAACATGGCCTTTGAGTTACGCTTAAGCGGTCTGGTGGAAGAGTCCATCGTGGACGGACCGGGACTCCGTTATGTCGTTTTTGTGCAGGGATGCCCGCATCACTGTAAAGGCTGTCATAATCCCCAGACCCACTCTTTTACCGACGGCTATGTGGAAAGTATTGATTACATTTTTAAACAATACAGACAGAATCCCCTTCTCTCCGGTATCACCTTTTCCGGCGGAGAACCGTTCTGTCAGCCGGAACCGCTGGCAGCCCTGGGCCGCATGGTGCGTGCCACCGGCGGTCATGTGATGACCTACACAGGCTATGTCTATGAAGATCTGCTGGAGATGGCCAAAAAAGATCCTGCCATCGAAAAGCTGCTGGCTGTGACCAATGTTCTGGTGGACGGTCCTTATGTGGAAGAACTTCGCGATCTGACCCTTGAGTTCCGCGGCAGCAGCAATCAGCGGCTGATCACTCTGGATCCGCCGGCGAATGCACAGCAGTAATCTGCAGTATCCGGCGTCCATCTTTCCATTTCCCGGTAGAAGGAGAACACACTTATGGAAACCATACGAATCAAATATTTCTCTGATCAGATTGAGAAATTAACCTACATAGAAAACAAATCAGACTGGATCGACCTGCGGGCTGCCGCAGAGGTCTCATTGAAGAAAGGAGAGTTCGCCCTCATTCCCCTGGGCGTCGCCATGGAGCTTCCGGCCGGTTACGAGGCCCACGTGGTTCCACGCAGCTCTACCTTCAAGAATTTCGGCGTCATCCAGACCAACCACATGGGCGTCATCGACGAATCCTACTGCGGCGACAATGACCAGTGGTACATGCCGGTTCTCGCCGTGCGGGATACCGAGATCCACATCAATGACCGCATCTGCCAGTTTCGGATCATGAAACATCAGCCAGTCATCCACTTTGAGGAAACCAGCGAGCTGCGGCACGCTGACCGCGGCGGCTTCGGCAGCACAGGAAAGGCGTAATATATGTTTAAATCTTTAGGAAATCGAATTACGGATACCAAAGAAGCCGTTTCAGAATATCTGTCTTTTCTGAAACAGCCCGATTTCACTAAAGCACATGCACATAAAAGTTATGTACAAAAGATAAAACCGGAAATGCACGAACTGCATCTCCGGTTTTCTTATTATTTTTACGACCGGTTTCTTCCGGTTCTGTACCCAAGGCACTGCCCGATCTGCGGGCAGGTTCTCCCTTATGGCATCTACGTATGTAAAAAATGTGTGCCAGAACTTCCCTATGTGAGAGAACCGGTCTGCCTGGCCTGCGGAAAACCAGTGGCCTCACCGGAACAGGAATACTGTTATGACTGCCGGATCTTTCCCAAAAGCTTCCGGGCCGGTCTGGCACTTTTTGTCTATAACGAAAAGACTCGTCCGGCTATGGCAGCCTTTAAATATATGAACCGACGTGTTCTCTCCCAGTTTTTTGCCAGGGAAATCTGCGCCCGGCACAAAAATGATATTCTGCGCTGGAAACCGGATCTGCTGGTTCCCATTCCCATCCACAAAAACAAACGCCGCCTGCGGGGATATAACCAGGCGGAGCTTCTGGCCGAAAGTCTCTCTGTCCTGCTGCGCATCCCATGCCAGGGGAATCTGCTTTTAAGAACAGAGGATACCGCTCCCCAAAAACAGCTGCGGCCTCAGGCCAGACTCAACAACCTGCAGGACGCCTTTGCCGTCAATCCGATCTTCCGTGATCAGCTTGCGGATCTGACGACAGTCCTCCTCATTGATGATATCTACACTACAGGAGCCACTATGGAAATCTGCACCCGCATTCTCCACGGCGCCGGAGTGAAAAATATATTTATTTATTCGGTTTGCATCGGACTTGCCAGAGATTAAAGACCCACATCCTCTCTCAGGCAGTCTCTGAGTCCCGTATATCTCTTTTGTTCTGATTCATTGCGGATCATTTGTTCCACCATGGTCTGCCGTCCAATAATAGCCACACACCGCTGCGCTCTCGTCACCGCAGTATAAAGAAGATTCCTGTTACACAGAATGGACGGCCCGCTCAGAAGCGGGAGAACTACCGCCGGGTACTCGCTTCCCTGAGATTTATGGATGGTGATGGCGTAAGCCAGTTCCAGTTCGTCCAGATTGGAAAATGGATATTCTACCTGCCGGTTCTCATCGAAAACCACTGTGAGCTTTTCCGAAAATGTATTGATTTTGCGGATAACGCCCATGTCACCATTAAATACCCCCAGACCTTCCTCCACAGAAAATCCCTTTTCATTGACAATCTTCCATTCGATCTTATAATTATTTTTAATCTGCATCACCTTGTCCCCCTCCCGGAAGACGCCGGCGTGCACTTCTCTCTCCTCTTTATCCGGAGACGCCGGATTCAGATAATACTGAAGCACCTGATTCATGTGTTCCACGCCCAGCTCCCCTTTTCGCATAGGCGTCAGCACCTGAATCTCAAAAGGGTCCACCCCGATATATTCCGGCAGGCGGTTCTTCACCAGATAAATCACTCCCGCTGTCACAGAACGAATGTCTTTCTTCTCAAAGAAAAAGAAATCCCGGTTTCGGTTATCAAGAACGATCTGTTCTCCCTCATTGATCTTGTGAGCATTCAGCACAATCCGGCTGGTAGCTTCCTGCCGGTAAATCTTTGTGAGACGGACCACCGGAAACACTTCGGACTCGATCATATCCTTCAGCACATTTCCCGGCCCCACACTTGGCAGCTGATTAGAATCTCCCACCAGAATCAACCGGGTCCCCGGCAAAACCGCCTTTAAAAATGAATACATTAGAGAAATATCCACCATGGACATTTCATCGAGAATGATCACGTCCGCTTCGATGGGATTCTCTTCATTCTTCTCAAAACGATAGGAATCTCCCTCTTCAATACCTCCGTTTAACTCCAGCAGCCGGTGGATAGTCTTTGCCTCATAGCCGGTGGCTTCTGTCATCCGCTTCGCCGCTCTCCCTGTCGGAGCCGCCAGCACAATCTCCATATCCTCCGCCTCAAAACATCGGATCATCAGGTTGATAGTCGTGGTTTTACCCGTACCGGGACCGCCGGTCACAATGAGAACGCCTTCCGTCAGCGCCTGCTTCACCGCTGACTTCTGCAGTTCATCAAGGGCAATCTTTGTCTCCTCCTCCAGAGAGGCGATCCTTCGCGTCAGCACTGCCTCCTCTGCCGGAAACTTCAGGTCCAGATTATGGAGCATGGCCGCTGTATTTCTTTCCATAAAATAATACGTACTCAAATAAACATGTTCTTCGTCATTCACCACCCGGATCATCAGCTTCTTATTCATCACCAGATTCATAAGATGATCGCCGATGTATTCCGGCGGCATACCAAGCATCTGTCCGGTATTGCGGCAGAGAACCTCTTTGGGCAGATACACATGTCCGGCACTGACACTCTGCTGCAGGGTATAAAGAATCGCCGCACCGATCCGGTGTTCCGAATCCGGCGCAATCCCCGCCCTGGCAGCGATATTATCAGCAATGCGGAACCCGATACCGTGAATATCTTCCGCCAGTTTATAAGGATTCGTCTTGAGAATTTCGTACATTTTATCGCCATATTCCTCGAAAATACGGACCGCCAGATGGTTGGCAATGCCGTAGTCAGAAAGAAACATCATAGCATGCCGCATTTCCTGCTTCTCCTGGAACTGTACAGCAAAATTCATGGCCTTCTGCAAGGAAATCCCCTTGACCTCCGCCAGCCTTTCCGGCTCTTCTTCGATGATACGGAAGGTATCACCCTTGAACTTCTTCACAATGCGGGCCGCCAGCGCCGGTCCGATGCCCCGCACGGCCCCAGAACCCAGATATCGTTCCATCGCTTCCTTATCTTCGGGCTCCTTTACCTGATAAGAAGTCACCTGATACTGCGGGCCATGGGCCGGATGTTCCGTAAATTCTGCCTCCACCGACAGGTATTCCCCTTCATTGATATAATGAAAAGTTCCCACGAGGATTTCATCCCCGTGGGTCGTTTCCAGTTCCAGAACGGTATATCCATTCTCTTCATTATGAAATCGAATATGGCTTACATAACCTTCCAGATGTGCCATCTTTATTTGCCGCCAAGATATTCAATGTACTGACCGGTTCCAATGGCTACCGCCGTCATCGGGTCGTCAGCTGTCATAGTTGTAATTCCGGTCTTCTCCTCAATGAGCTGTTCCAGTCCCTGCAGCATGCTTCCGCCTCCGGTCAGCACAATACCTCTGTCAGAAATATCCGCTGCCAATTCCGGTGGAGTACGCTCCAGCACGCTGTGTACCGCTTCCACGATCTGTGCGGTTGCCTCTCTGAGTGCCTCTCTGGTCTCCTCAGATGTTACGGTCACCGTCTTAGGCAGTCCTGTCACAAGATTCCGGCCGCGCACTTCCATGGAAGCCTCCTCCGCACGTACATAGGCGCTGCCCACCTGAATCTTAATGTCTTCCGCTGTACGGTCACCGATCAACAGATTGTGTTTCTTTCTCATATAGCGGACAATGGCCTCGTCAAAGTCATCTCCTGCCACCTTAATGGAGGTGCTGACAACTGTGCCGCCCAGAGAAATAACTGCGATATCTGAGGTACCGCCTCCGATATCCACGATCATGTTACCGCATGGTTTTGCAATGTCGATTCCCGCTCCAATGGCTGCGGCCACAGGCTCCTCTATGATCTTAACATCTCTGGCACCTGCCGCGTAGGTCGCATCTTCCACGGCCTTCTTCTCCACCTCGGTAACGCCGCTCGGCACGCAGACAGAAATTCTTGGTTTTCTTCCAAAGAGACTCTTTCCCACTGCTTTATGCACAAAGTATTTCAGCATCTTTTCTGTCACGGAATAATCACTGATAACGCCCTGTCTTAAAGGACGAACTGCCACAATATTTCCCGGAGTTCTTCCGATCATCAGTCTCGCTTCCTCGCCAATTGCCTTAATCTTTCTCGTATCTACATCAAAAGCAACTACAGAAGGCTCTTTTAACACAACACCTTTGCCTTTTACATAAACCAAAATACTCGCTGTACCTAAATCAATTCCAATATCCGTAGCCATTGGGAATCTCCTTTCTATATTTATCCTGTCTATCTGAAGCAGAGCCGGAAGGCTCTGTCTGATTTTGTCTGTAATTAATTTGCACACTTATAGTTATTATAAACGAAATGAATCGAATTTCCAATACTTTTTTCAAACTTCATAAAAATGACTGTTTTGTCTTTAATATGTAAGAAAACACGTTACATAAAAAGAGGTATTGAAAGATGCGTTATCTTTCAATACCCATTCCGTGTCTCTTATCGCATGCAGACTCTTATTCTTCCACACCTTTGGATTTGAGATATTCAACGACATCGTTCACAGTCTCAATCTCGCCCAGTTCTTCAGCCGGAATCTCGATGTCATATTCTTCTTCCAAAGCCATGGTTAACTCAAACAGATCCAGGGAATCTGCTCCCAGATCCTCTTTGAAGGAAGTCTCAAGAGTAATCTCATCCTCTTCAACGCCAAGCTGCTCTGCAATAATTTCTTTCATCTTCTCTAACATCAGAAAATATCTCCTTTTTCCTAAAATCACATTTCTTTCGATGCTCAAAGTATACTATTCATACTTTTCTTTGTCAACCTATTTCTTATATGTATCCTTCTCAAAAAAACACAAAAATTTTCTTCCCGCAATACGCAAAAATCCACCTTTTCCTCTTTCTTTCTCATTCTTGACAAATTTATTGCCTCTCATATATAATGAGAATGATAACGATTATTACTATTAATTACAGAGGAGATGATTCCATAATGACTGCTCCAATGAAGAAAAGCCGGCAGAGAGAAGCTATTCTGCAGTGCGTCCTCTCTCACCACGATCATCCGACGGCTGACACAATCTACATGGAGGTACGAGAGAACTTTCCCAACATCAGTCTGGGGACGGTATACCGTAATCTTTCTCTTCTTACCAAAATCGGAAAAATTAAAAAAATCTCCTGCGAAGACCGCACCGACCGCTTCGATGGTCTTGCCAGGCCGCATTCTCATTTTATCTGTGATTCATGCGGATGCCTTCTGGATCTTCCTTATTATCCGGATGCGTCCCTGTACGGTCAGCTGAACGAAAACTTTGACGGAAAAATCACTGAATGCAGCATCGTTTTCCGCGGCGTGTGTAAAGATTGCATGTCCAAGTCCTGACACAGCCCACAAAGCTGTCCCGGAGAATGAAGGCTATCTCAAAAGAAGCCGGAAAACTAAAATTTATTATTGATTTTTATTCCGAAATATTGTAGAATAGACAGGTCAGTTCAGACAAGCTTCCTTGGCTCAGTTGGTAGAGCGACGCATTCGTAATGCGTAGGTCGCCGGTTCAAGTCCGGCAGGGAGCTTATTTTTTTTACTCTTTTTCTCTTAACCAATGCATTTTTTACACTTTCCCATTTTATTTTTTATGCTATATTTTTATGTTCACTTTAAATATTTATAATATTTACATATCCATTATCTGTATTTACATTATTAATTTGCGCACTTAATATTCATATATATTATTTATTTTTCATAATCAAGTGACATGTATATCATGGCACCACTTTTCCCTTACAGGTAATATTTTCCTGTTCCCTGTCGAAAAAAGGAAAATTTTATCAAGGAGGCATTTCCATGAAAGTATCAGATGAAAAATTAAACCGGTTCATCAGCAAACACATGTTAGATTATCGGCTCCGACATTCTCTCTCCCAGGAAGGCATGGCAGAACAGCTGAATATCGCGCCCCGCTGCTATCTGGAACAGGAAAATGGCAGATGCGGCTTTTCCGGCCAGACCGTCTGTCACTTCATAGCGGTTCTCTCTGATAAAGAAGCTTTCGCCTTTATTTCCGATTTGAGAAGTGTGTGGGATGAAGACAAGCCCTCTACCTGACTGACCAGGCAAAAAAGCGGCATCGATTCCGGAACAGCCGAAATCGATGCCGCTTTTTTGCCATATGAACGATATAGATTATTTGATCCTCACACCACCACGCCGTTAATGTTCATGTCATCATCGGAAGCACCGCTGCCGTAATCCAGCTTATCGTACTGAGCCTTTACGGTCTCCCACGGGAGAGTCTCGTGTTCCTCTTTCAGATAAGAAATGATATCCGCAATGCCCTCGCCGGTAAAGGCGCTGGTGTAAAAAATCTTTTTGCAGCCTGCCAGGCGCAGCCACTCTGCAGCCTGCTCCGGGTCTCCTGCCCAGTGATCGCATTTGGTCACAATGCCCACCACCTCACGGTTGCTCTGGGAGGTACAGTTGGGCGGATACAGCGAAAACGGCTCCGTGGCGCTTATGAGAAGCCCTATCACATCGGATTCTGCTCCATATACCGCCAGAGAACCGCCGAGTCTTTTGGTTTCCGCATATTCTCCCGGTGTGTCTATGATCACATCATAGTGATTGACGTACTGCGTCTTATGATAAATGATTTTCTTTCCCTTCATTGCCTGTGTGAGTGTGGTCTTTCCTGACTCGCTCCGCCCCACAAACATTATCTTCCTCATGATGTCCGCTCCTTTTCCAAGCAGTTATTATTGCCGTCTTCCCGGCGGTCTTTTCCATCGTATCATCGTGCCCGTACACCGTCTCATCCCGTCAGGACTTCAGCTCTTCTTTTTTACGGTATTTCACCATATTGATACTGCTCCAGATCTGCACCGCACGGCCGCCGTACACCAGCTCATAAGCCACATACGAAAGCATCAGGCCTGTGAAAACATCCACGACAGAATGCTGCTTTACGAACATGGTAGACAGAATGATCAGCACGGTCGTAATCAAAGAAGCATATCGTATTCCTTTTTTGCCGGCAAGATTCTCACTGTCCCTGACTGCCAGATAGATGCCGACAGAATTATACACATGAATACTCGGAAGTACGTTGGTGGAAGTATCCACACTGTAAACAAATCTGGTCAGCTGTGTAAATATGTTATTGTCCGCAAAGCTGTCCGGCCGGATGTCGAGACCGTTGGGATAAATCCAGGAAACCAGCAAAAATACGGTCATCCCTATCATACCGAAATACATCAGACGGCAGAATTCTTCTTTCTCACAAAAAAGGAAATACAATCCCGGTCCGGCGATGTACACAAACCAGAACAGATACGGAATGATAAAAATTGGTATAAATGGAATATGCTGATCCAGCGGAGAACTGATGATATGCAGATGCTCGAGCCTTATGTTTTCAAGATAGCGAAAAACCGCCAGATAAAAAGGAAAATACAACAACAATAAAACATGTTTATTCTGATTTAATTTGTCTCTCATAAAAATCACCTTCCGGGTTATACTGTGCTGACTCGTTCACGATGTGTGCAGGCACCTCCTGAGAAAATGCCTGCACACACCGCTTATTGATAAATTATTTATGATAAACAGTACCGCATCTTCCATCGTTCGTCAATTCTTTTTCGGCAAGTTCATACTATCTTAATAACTTCATGCTGTTCTTAATAATTCCGTAAGTTTACCCACGCCCGGAAGAGATTTGCATCCTCTCCGGTTTAGTTGAGATAACCACGACGGTTTTTATCCGCATTATCGTTCTTCTGAATCTTAATCTCAGGGATATGATACACCGCGCAGATTTTTTTGATGGTTTCCTCCAGCTCTTTCATGGCCATCGGTACACAGATGGTCTTATAAAGACTCATCATGCTTTCCATATCCGGCACTTCCCCTTTCGGCTCATCTTTATCCGCATAAGTGCTCACCTGTTCCAGATACAGATACAGCGGATGCAGCGGAGAGCCGACCATCACCTTGCTGATGACCGTTCCCACAGAGTCCGCTTTCAATTCTTTCGGAAGCTTGATCTGATTGTTGACATTCACCTGAAGGTTCAGTTTTGTATTTGGTCCCATCTCGTTGCGAAACTCACATTTGACGATTCTGATTCCTTTTAAGTCTAAATTCATTATAGTATAGTCCTTTCTTGAAAAAATTATATGTTGAAAAATATACTGCCGTGCTTATTCTCCTTTGGATTCCTCTTCCCGGGATTCTTTTATCCTTTCTTTCAGGGCTTCCAAAGAAAAACGGTAGCGTGCGGAAGTCATGGTCGGATTGCCGAGAATCCGGATTCTCAGGCGCTTTCTTCGACGTCTGTGCATCTGCGTTTTTCCTTTCCGGAGCTTTTCCAGCTGTTCGAGGATCATATTCAGACGCTCCTTCAGTTCACCCAGCTCTTCCTTCTGGGCATCCGTGAGAATATCTATCTCCATAACACTCTGCTTCAGTTTATTATATCGAAGTTCAAGGCCTTTGTAAATCTCTCCGGCCTTATCTGCTGCAGGATTATTTTCCACAAAATCCCGCCAGCTGTCATCCAGACAGGCAATCACCACATCGGCACGTTTTCTGAGACGCAGCACTTCTTCCCGGAGATTCTCCATCTTTTCCAGCATATTCCGCAGGTCCAGCGCCTCTTTTACAGAGTCCACGACATCCAGCACAAAAAAGGCAGAGATAACGCCGGAGACAATGTGCAGCGGCAGCGCAGGCACCATTTCCAGAAAAGAAAGAACAGCCGGATGAATCAGCTCATTCATCAGCACTGTAAAACAGCCCCACAAAATAGTGGACGCTAGGCAGATATATCCCCTGTAATTGAAACGCCGGGCAGAATAGTCCCAGTATTTGATCTTAAAAATGCTCTCCATGACCACGCCGGTCGCCAGTTCCAGGAGGGTAGCTCCCACTGCCCCCGCAAAATAGGTCAGAATCAGATTCGACCGGAACGGTTCCGACACAAACAGCATCATCACGGCACCTCCGCCGTAAATAGGCAGGAAAGGTCCCATCAGAAAACCGCGGTTTACCCATTTTTTTTCTTTGAATGATACGTAGGCAGATTCAAAAATCCAGCCAAAAAAGCTGTAAATATAAAAAAATATCAGCCACTCATATAAGGAATACTGTCCAATCATTATTCTGCTCTCTTTAAATCACGTAATTATTTCCACTTCTGTCGCAGTGCCACTCTATCAGATCCTGAAGGGTCACCGTGTCCACCACACTGCTGATGGCGTCGTTGAGCTTCTGCCAGAGGACAACCGTCGCGCACTCATTGAGTCTGGCACAGGTATTCTCTTCCCCTTCCAGACAGGATACCGGCGCAAGGCTTCCCTCGGTCAGACGCAGGATCATTCCCGCCGTGTACTGAGACGGCGTTCTGGTCAAAAGATATCCTCCCTGAGGCCCGCGTATACTGCGGACATATCCCGCCTTGTGCAGTGCGGAAATAATTTGTTCCAGATACTTGCAGGACAATTCCTGCCTGCGCGCAATGTCCTTAATGCGGACCGGCTCACCTTCTTTCTCATTTAATGCAATGTCCAGCATCAGACGCAATGCATATCGTCCTTTTGTCGATATTTTCACCCTTCATCTTCCCTTCTTATTTCATCTTTTAGATTCTACAACTTTTGTGGCAATTTTACAAGGAAATCTATTCATTTCTTGCCTTTTTTCATCTATTGTACTAAAATAAATATAATTATATCAAAGGAGGTCTTCCCATGCTTAATAACAAATCTTCCTTCACAAATACACAGATTCTTGCCTGGCTTGAATACTTTTCCAAAAAAGCCGGCCTTGACATCGAAAAGATCAAATTAATTGATATCAGTAAGAAACAAAAGAACCTGATCCCAACCATCGAAACCCACAAAAGAGTTCTGGTCTTCGCCGACGCCGGCGATCCAAACTTTTTCTTCAATCTGTGGGATTATGGTCTCGGGGACTGTGATATCTGGTTTAAAACCGGCCTTAATCCGGAAGGCAGCGTCAATATCTGCAAATTATCTGAGATGATCAACACAGAAATCACCGGGCCATCTGTCATGTTGATCTTCAATCCGAACTCCAGAAGTTCCTACCGTATCGGCATGCAGAACGACAATTTCACCCAGGGTTCCGTGCGCTACGTAGCCAGTGAGATCCGTTCCATTATTGTCAACAAACTGCATCTGGATGATCAGGATACCATCTGCATCATCAGCGGCGAGAGCATCGCTGTGGAATCCGCCATGATTGCCAGCGACGGACAGATCATCGCCGTGGAATACAACAAACATGACCGGTATTCTCTGGAAGAAAATATCAATAAATTTGGTCTGACGAACATTATCATCGTGGAAGATACCAGCCGTTCCTCCATGCGGAATCTCCCGGTTCCGTCTCTCGCTTTTATCGTCGCCACAGAACGTTTCGAAGAAGAGGTGCAGAACCTTCTGAAAATCAATCCACAGATGAAGTTTGTGGTTTACACACTGGAACTTGATATTCTCTCTTCTATTCTTCGTATTTTTGAGAAGTATCACATTTCCCGCAGCGAAGTGATCCAGATATCTATGTCCAAACTGAACCGGAAAAATGTTTTCGAGGCCAAGCCGGCTCCGTGGATTATTTCCGGAGAAATCACAGAATAAGTTTCCCTTTGCCACATGCAAACGAGAATCTTTCACAAAAAGCTTTTTGTTTCACGGGAATTCCGGCGGAACTTCCTGTGAAATGAGAAAGGCTGCCGCAAAATATCGCCTTCACGAAATAAAACGTATCCCTTCTAAACACATTATATTTCGCACTGCAGGCAATTTTGCAGCAGCCCTTTTATTTGCTGTATGATCTTTTGTACTTTCTTCCGCGTTTACCACAGAGTAGGTTTCACCTGGGTGATCAGCTTCGCTTCTGCTTCCATATATGCCTTGTCCACCGTCGCTTTTTCTTCTTCAGACAGCCCGTGGGAATCTGCAAAGCTCTGCCAGGAGGACATTGCCACCAGCAGTTCCGTCATGGTGGCGCAGGCACGCATCTTTGTCTCGTACCTTTTTATATCCTGTTCGTATGCACTCATTTTGTTTCCTCCCGCCTGCTATAATCTGGAAAAATATTCTACTGCTCTGGCGAAATCCGCAATGGTCTTATCGGCGTCCCCATGTTCAATCCCGTCTCTCACACAATGATTCAAATGCCCTTCCAGAATAATCTGCCCCACTTTATGCAGAGCGGATTTCGCTGCATTCACCTGAATCAGAATGTCTTCACAAGGCACATCTTCGTCCACCATTTTATCGATGGCATTGATCTGTCCTCTGATCCGGCTCAGACGCTGATGAAGATTCTTCGCATCCATGCATTGTCTCATCGGTATCTCCCTCCATTCATCTATGCCAAATGAATCCCTTCGCAGGCGCCCTGTTTCCGGGCACCGCAAAATTGCATTTTTGTCTTCTTCAGAATTATTTCAGGAATCCGGAGATAATCATTTCTTCTGCTTCTGCCTCCGTAAGTCCCAGAGTCATCAGTTTAATAAGCTGATCGCCGGCAATCTTTCCGATGGCAGCTTCATGAATGAGCTCGGCATCAATATTGTTCGCCTCCAGCTCCGGAGTAGCGCTGACTCTGGCGTCATCCATGATAATGGCGTCACATTCACTGTGACCGGCGCAGGCGGTATTGCCGCTGATCTTTGCCTTGAAATCCTGGAAAGAATGATCTCTTGCCACGGAACGTGAAATCACATTGGCACTGCTTCCCTCTCCGTTCAGCTCCACATCAAATGCCGTCTTGGCAGTCTGTACACCGTGAGTCATAAGTTTCTCAGACACTTCTAATTTAGCGCCCGCCTTTAAATCGGCTTTGGTCACACGATCTGTGCTGTCCACGCCCTTGATCTGCACAGTGTCCATATAGAAATAAGAATTCTCATCCATATGGATCACTGTCTCCGGGTTCATCACCTTTTCACCGGTGCCCTCGCCGTTACCATAATGTTTCTCCACATAGCGCACTTTTGCATTTTTCCCCACATAGAATGTGTGGATACCGTCATGCTTGGTGAGGCTGCTGCCTCCGTTGTGGATACCGCATCCTGCCACGATAGTCACATCGCTGTCCTCACCGATATAAAAGTCATTGTATACCACTTCCTTAAGTCCGCTCTGGCTTAAGATAACCGGGATATGCACACTCTCTTTTTTCGTGCCCGGCTTGATAATGATATCAATGCCCTGCTTGTCTTCTTTTGTGACAATATCAATATTAGCTGTTGTATTTCTTGCTGCCGCCACTCCGTTGGCACGGATATTATAGGCTCCAGCAGGCACACCATGAAGGTCAGCTACCTGCTCCAGCAGTTCTTTCTGTATTAAATCCATTTCACTCATATCGTCCCTGCTCCTTATTTCTGGCTCAGTTTCTGGCAGGCTGATGATGCGTAAAGGAGACCCGGAATCACATCTTCGCCGCGTCCCACTTTCTCCACATGGCCGCCGTTAATTACAATGATCTTATCTGCGATCTCAAGGATCCGCTCCTGATGGGAAATGATCAGGATCGTTCCTTCCGTCTTCTCGTGAAGCTCTTCAAACACATGAATCAGGCTGTTAAAGCTCCACAGATCGATCCCCGCCTCCGGTTCATCGAAAACAGAGAGCTTCGTGGCTCTGGCGCGGATCATGGCAATCTCAATTCTCTTGAGCTCGCCGCCGGACAGACTTCCGTTCAACTCTCTGTTCACGTAATCTCTGGCACAAAGGCCCACCTCAGAGAGCACATCGCAAATCTCCTTCACCGACATAGTTCTGCCGGAAGCCACGGAAATGAGATCTTTTACTTTAAGTCCTTTAAAATGTACCGGCTGCTGAAATGCATAACTGATACCTTTATTGGCTCTCTCTGTAATATTTAAATCCGTAATATCCTCTCCGTCCAGAATAATCCTTCCGGCGGTAGGATGAATAATCCCCGCAATAAGCTTTGCGAGGGTGGATTTGCCACTGCCGTTTGGTCCGGTAATGGCTACAAACTTGTCGTCAATGGTAAGATTCACATCTTCCAGAATCTCTTTATCATCCTCAACAATATAGCTGATATTCTTTAGTTCAAGCATAGTTATCTCCTTGTATCCGGTCCCGTTCTGCCTTTCTGAAAAAAGCTTCCGGGCCCCATAAATATTTTATGAAAATATCCATCGTATCCAAATTCTATGTATATCATATCCTAGTGAAAAAGTCAAGATTCCGAACCTTCCAGATTCGTCTTCCCCAGCCGTACATTTTCCAGAAGTTCGGCGGTCTCGTCGTCCGTGTTTTCCAGCAGATAATTTTTCCCGTTATGCCGCCGCTCTTCATTGATCCGGCGGATTTCTTTCTCCGCCCGCTCCACTTCTTCCAGAAAGTCCGCCGCAGACAGACGCCTTGCCCCCTGTCCCATGACGATCACTTGTTCCAGAGAATCCGATGTGGCCACGATCACCCGGTGTTTGTGCCCAAGCTCATGGGTGGTCTTTTCAATATACTGATCTGCGGTTTCCGCCTCCTTCGTGTACACCACATGGATATTATGATATTTAAATACCTCTCCCGGATTGCCTTTGACCTTATACGCATCAAAAACAACAATCAGCGTAAATCCTGTAAATCCCTGATAGTTACAGAGGATATCCATCAGCTTGCCCCTGGCGGCCTCCAGATTCACCTCCGACAATTCTTTCAGGAAATCCCAGGCAAATATGATATTATAGCCGTCCACCAGCAGATATTGTTTTTCCCCGTCGGGATCATACAACATTCCAGAAACGGTACCCTTCACATTTTTGCGTCCTCCGGATGTGCCTGCAGATGCTGTGCCTGCAGATGTGCGGACAGATTTATTCCGATATCCCTGGTAGCGGTCTTCCTGCTGTTTCTTGCTGCCAAACTCCCGGAGAAAAATGGCTTCCAGTTCTTTGTCTTCTATATAAGAGGAAGCGCAGGATGCGCCGCCTTCATCGGATGCATTGGCTCCGCTGGGAGATACATTTGCTCCCGCATCGTCCGGCATATTGCCTGCGCCCGGAATTTTTTCTTTGATGTGCATGTAATCCGGCACCTGATCCCATGGCACGAAAAATCCTGCCCCATGGGAGCAGAAAATGGAACCGGACGGATTGTCCACATCTCCCTCGCTGTCATAACCGATGTCAGCCAGCACCTCTTCCTGATTATGGCAGGGATAATATCCTTCCAGACGCAATGCCAGTCTGCCCCGGCCTCCGGTATAGGACTGTACTTCTGCCGGATAGTCAAGCATCTCCGATACCGGCGCCCGGCCTGAAAGGACCGCCCGCTCCCCTTCCATAAGAGGGGCCTCAAAGGTGCCATATCGTTTCTGGATATCTGCCATGGCCCGTCCCACCTGCTCCGCCGGCAGTTCCAGACGGAACACATACCATGGCTCCAGCAAAACAGATTCTGCCTGCATGAGCCCCTGGCGCACCGCCCGGTAAGTTGCCTGACGGAAATCACCGCCTTCGGTATGTTTTAAATGTGACTTTCCCGCTGTCAGCGTAATCTTCATATCGGTGATGGGCATACCTGCCAGCACTCCCGGATGTTCTTTTTCCATCAAATGAGTGAGAATCAGCCGCTGCCAGTTACCGTCCAGCACATCTTCACTGCAATCTGAAGCAAAAACCAAACCGCTTCCCCGCTCTCCCGGCTCCATGCGCAGATGCACCTCCGCGTAATGACGCAGCGGTTCATAATGGCCCACACCGGTCACCGTATTGGCGATCGTCTCTTTATACATAATGCGTCCCGCTCCAAATTCCACATCCATCTGATAACGGTCCGCGATCATACTTTTTAAAACTTCTGTCTGCACCTCTCCCATGAGCTGCATCTGGATCTCTTCCAGCCGGCTGTTCCACACCACATGCAGAAGGGGATCTTCCTCCTCCAGCTGTTTTAACTGCCGAAGCGCCTTTGGCACATCCGTCCCCTCCGGCAGTATCACACTGCGGCTCAAGACCGGCTCCAGCAAAGGAGCCTCCAGATCTTTTTCTTCGCCCAGTCCATGGCCGGCCGCCGTCTCCGAAAGTCCCGTCAGCGCACAGACCATTCCTGCCTCCGCCTCATCCTGCAGAGTATATTTTGCACCGGAATAAACCCGGATCTGATCTACCTTTTCTTTTTCTCCAAACGAGGTCTTGACCTTCAGACGGCCTCCGGTGATCTTCACATGAGTCAGACGGTTTCCCTGTTCATCCCTGGATATCTTAAACACTTTCGCCGCAAACGCATCCGGATATTCCGGCATCCTCGTAAACTGTTCCAGTCCCCCGAGCAGCTGTTCCACTCCGGATAGTTTTAAAGCCGAGCCAAAAAAGCAGGGAAATATCTTTCTCTCATCGATCAGCCGGATCACATCCCGCTTTCTGATGGCTCCCGTCTCCATGTAAGATTCCAGCACTTCCTCATCGCACATGGCAATCTCTTCGAGGATCTCTTCCGAATCAGCACTGATCAGAACCTCATCGTGGTCATGCTCTGCCCCGGCTGCTCCGCCTTCCGTTCCGGCACGCTGCTCTCCGTCATCCCGTGCAAATCCGTCAAAGGCAATACATCCGTCATCCAGATTCTTCTTAAGTTCTGTCAGCAGCGCTTCCCGGTCTGTTCCCTCCTGATCCATCTTATTGACAAAAATAAATGTGGGAATCTGATAGGCTTTCAGCAGCCGCCAGAGCGTCTCCGTATGTCCCTGAATCCCGTCGGCACCGCTTACCACCAGCACTGCGTAATCCATGACCCAGAGCGCCCGCTCCATCTCCGCAGAAAAGTCCACATGTCCCGGCGTATCAATGAGCGTAACTTCCGTCTCTCCCAGCGGGAACACCGCCTGCTTGGAAAAAATCGTGATACCCCGGCTTCGCTCCAGAGCAAAATTATCCAGGAAGGCATCGCCGTGGTCCACCCGTCCCAGCTTTCGCAGGCCGCCGGTCAGATAAAGAATCCCTTCCGACAACGTCGTCTTGCCTGCATCCACATGGGCCAAAATCCCCATGCAGATACGCTTTTTATTTTTTATCTCTGATTGGTTCTTTTTATTTCCAGACGTATCTCCCATAGAAATACCCCTTTCTGTTCTATGATCATGCTTTTGTAATCATAGCACAGAAAGGGGTATAAGTCGATGATTCATTCAATCGCGCTGGCGTAAGATGCAACGTCCATGCTGTGTCCCTGCCACCTTTAATCATATTGCCGTCCAAAAAACGACAAAAGCGGCACAGCTCTCACGAGCCATGCCGCCGGTACGGAAATGGAGGGATTCGAACCCTCGCGCCGGTTGCCCGACCTACCGCATTTCGAGTGCGGACCCTTCAACCACTTGGGTACATCTCCAAAAGAATGCAGGAAAGCAGAAATATCTGCCTTCCTGCCGATTTTGCTTTATTATTCTATCAGACCTTATTCTAAATTGCAAGAATTAATTGGCGTCTTCGCATAAACAACCGTCGCACGAACATGCCGGTGTCTGTGCATGAATGGCCTGCCAACAACCAAATTAGTGTCTGTACATAGAGAAGGAATCCAGATCCACTTCGGACAGGTTCTCCAGAATATTTCTGCCGTCTGCTTCTTTGATCAGTTTATCACGGAAACGTTTGGTCTCTATCTCAGATTTGTGCTTGCTTGGGCCTCCTACACAGCCGCCCACACAGGCCATACCTTCAATAAAGTCTGTCTTTAACTTGCCTGCCTGCAGCATGAGCAGAGCCTTTTTACACTCAGCCGCGCCGTTACATACAGTTACGGTCACATCGGCATTCTCATTCTCTTCTTTGAGCGACTCCAGTACAGCGTTAGTTACGCCGCCGCTGTTGCCGAAACGTTTTCCGAATACGGAAGCCTGCTGGTAGTCATTCTCTACCTGCTCCAGTTCCACATCTTTGGCTTTCATCATGGCGCGGAACTCGCCGATGGTCAGAACATAATCAGCGTTGCCTTCGATACCGGAATCGGCTGCCTCGCTCTTCTTAGCCACACAAGGTCCCACAAATACAGTGATGGCATCCGGATCTTTTGCCTTAACCATACGGGAAACGGCACACATCGGAGATACTGTGGTGGAAATGTGATCCGCGATCTTAGGGAAGTGTTTCTTTACCATGTTTACAAAGCCCGGACAGCAGGATGTGGTGAGCTGTTTGCCTTCTTTATAAGCCTCCGCCCACTCTCTTGCCTCGAACAGGGCTGTCAGGTCGCCGCCCAGTCCCAGCTCGATCATATCGGTAAATCCGATCTCTTTTGCCGCTTTTTTCAGGCTGGCCATGGTAATCTTATCGCCAAACTGACCTTCCAATGCCGGAGCGACCATGGCGTAAACCTTCTTGCCTTCACGCATGGCATTGATAATATCCACAATATATGTAACGGAGCCGATGGCACCAAACGGACAGCTGTGGATACACTGACCACAGGAAATACATTTCTCATCGTCAATCATAGCGATGCCGGTGTCCGGATCCACCTGCAGGGCATCCACAGGACAGCTCTTACGGCAAGGACGCATCAGATCCGCGATGGCGTTGTATGGACAGGCAGCCGCACATTTACCGCACTCTTTACATTTGGACGGATCAATGTATGCCTGGTTCATGCCGATGGTGATGGCACCAAAATTACAGGAATTATAGCAGGCCTTTCCCATACAGTTCTGACAGTTGTTGGTAACAGTATATCTTGCGATCGGACATTCCTCGCAGGCCGCAGGAATCACATAAACAATCTTATGTCCCTTGGAATTATCCGGGATCTCACCCATTGGCGTTTTGCCCTCCGCCAGATTCACTCTCTGTCTGATGACTTCTCTTTCTTTATAGATACAGCATCTGAACTGTGCTTTCGGTCCCGGAATCATCTCATAAGGAATCTTTTCTCTTTCTTCCTGGAACTTTCCCTCATAAGCCAGCTTTGCAACTCGATACAGCACTTCATGTTTGATCTTCAAAATTGTTGCATCATTCGTAACCATAAATAATCCTCCTAAATCCTCCTGAATGACTGAAGCCCGGCCCGCGCCAGAGCGCATAAAACAGGCTTCCAAAACACCGTATACTACTAAAGGTTAATTTGTTTATAGTTTAACATTCATAGTGACATAACGCAAACGATTTTTAAGAAATATTCTCAATGTATTAAAAAAAATCCACAATTCCCGTCCTTCTCTTTCTTTAATTAAATACGACACATGTCCGGCTTCTCAAACTCCCATCCGTTCTCCCGGCTCCTGCATCTCTTTCAGAATGCGGAAAGCTCCTGCCAGTTCTGTTTTCACGAGACGGTTTTTCTTTTCAAACTGTGCCCGGTAAAAACGATGATTGGTTCCGTCCGGCACACATTCTTTTTTGATATGAAGATTCTCCAGAAGGGCCTGTTCGATATTATCCACGTCGCCGGTGGCGTACGCTCCGAACAGACAGTTGGTCATGACTGCTCCCGCTGCATTTTCCAGGGTAATGGTCCGGCTGTCAAGCATATCCGCCTTCATCTGATTCCAGAGAGCATCCCGGCTGCCTCCCTCAGTGATGGTGATGCGGCTTAAATCAATCCCGGCACTTCGGTACAGATCCGTGATCTCCATATAATCATAACCGATGGCCTCCAGCACTGCCCGCCAGAGCACCGCCTGATCTGTATCCATGGTCATATTGAGAAAGCATCCCGAAGCGTCCGGAATCTCATTCATGCCTCCGGTAAGATACGGCAGAAACAGCACGCCGTTCGCTCCCGCCGGTACCCGCTCTGCCTTCCGGCTTAAAATTTGGTAATAATCCCCGTCCTTTTCCTGTCCGCAGACATTGTCCTTAAACCACCGGAGTGCCAGCCCGCCGGTGCGAATATATCCCCAGTAAAAATAGGTATCCGGCAGCGTCCCGCTGTTAAAAATCAGCCCGGCTCCCCGCCGGCTCAGCTCCGGAATAATTCCGCTGGTGGATACACAAAACATGGAACAGGTGCCGGCCACATCCACTGCCTGCCCCGGCTGCATATTACCGCTGCCGATCATGGACTGCATGGTATCGCCCGCCCCGGCACAGACAGGAATCCCTGCAGGAAACCCGGTTTTTTCAGACATTTCTTCGGTAAGATATCCCACAATGTCCCACGGCTTCACGATCTTCGGCATCATGGACGCCGGTATGCCAAGCAGGGAAAGCTGCTCACCGGACCAGCATTTCTCCTCCACCTTATATCCAAGTCCCCAGCCGGACATGGTTCCCCAGTCGATAAACATATCCTCAGCACCAAGACCTGCCAGATGAGCCAGCACGTACGGCGCATCGTGAACAAACTTTACACCCTTTTCCCGAAACTCTTTGGAATTCTTCAGAAACCACCGGGCAAAAAGCGCCGGGAACATGCAGTTTGCCTCCGGATTGCCCGTCTCCTGTCCCCAGATATCCAAATTCCAGCTGTTAATCTCTTCCGCATCCTCTTTCGTCCGGGAATCCAGATAATTAATGTATGGCGTCACTGCATTTCCTTCGGCGTCCACGCCGCAGATGCCGCAGATGATCCCATCCCCCATGATGGACCGGACATTTTCCAGCTTCAGATTCTTCTCTTTCATGATCCGGGCGCACTCCCGCATTCCCTGAATCGTCAGCTCCAAATACTCATCGCAATCCATATTCACCCACCCCGGATGCGGATAGACGAGGGTCGTCGGGGCGCTGGAAGACGCCACACAATTCATTTTCTCATCATAGACTGCCACTTTTACACTCTGAGTACCTGCATCAAAACCAAGATAGTATTTTTCCATTTTTCTTTTCCTTTCCCATATCCGTCTTATTTGGTCTGTTTCATGAATGATCCGCCTGCAGCTGTCATCTTCTGCCTCACACCCGGAAATTCTTTCATGACACAGTTCATCGTCCAGAACAATACGCCGGAAGGAAAAAGAAAAGCTCTGAAATCAACTGCCTGCGCAGCTAATCTCAGAGCGTGAGTTCATATCTGTTCCACACGGCCGCCCCTTTTGCATCTGCAGCAAAATGTACAGGAGCACCCGTTTTCTCATCTTCTGCCATCCGGACTATACCGTCGGCTCCGGAATCTCACCGGAATCCTGCCTTTCGGCTCGCGGGCTCGCACAAACTCGCAACGCAGCGCGTCACTCTGTGATTACCGCCGGTGGGGACTTGCACCCCGCCCTGAAGATCTGTTTTTATCTCTCTGGTTATTTATTATAACCCTTTATGTATCGGTTTTCAAGATATATTTGCAGCCCGGAAACTGCGGTGCCTCCCTGAACATGGGGATTTGTCGCTTTGAACCTATAGGTTTTGAAATGATCCCGGTGAAGAAGAACAGACGGAATTTGCGGCTTGATATGTATCATAGAAAAACGCAGTCAGGGAAGTCGCCTCCTCCACTTCGGCAGGCTGGCAGGTTCTCCTCTTTCTCTGACTGTCATCGACGCCTGCGCTCACAGTCGTCGTCGATCTTCCCTGATCCGTTTTTCTATCATTATGACATATACCGCAAATCCCTGTCTCCTGCATCACCCGGATGATAGCAAAAATACCTGATTTAAACCGACAGGAAAGCTACCTGTGTGGCTTGCTCTGCAGGTTCATGCATGCCAGACAGATACGACTGTAAATTTGGGTATCCGCTATTCGTCTGTCGCTATAGCCTGGGGATTTGTCAACGTAGCACAAGATTTTTGTAAAGGTGAAACAGAGATTTTCCCAATATACAGATGCCATTCGGAGTGCATACAGTTTCCGACCGCGAGCTGTGAGGGAGGACTGTCTAAGACCTGGAGAAAGCAGGGAGCAGGATGAAAAAAGGGATACCTCCCGTGTTTACACGAGGAGCAGGTCTTTTTTCATCCTGTAAGGTGCAGCCGAAACCACTTTGCGGTTTCTCCCTGCTGATCAGAAAACATCAACAGTCCGAGTAAGGGTCGAGTCGGGAGGAACTGTATGAAAACGAATGGCATCGTCTGATATATGAGAAATCTGTTACCACCTTTACAAATCCCAATATATGGACCACAAACGGCGGCCCGCATATGCTGACCGCCGCAGATAAAATTTATATTCCCTAGTACCGGAAATCCAGATCCAGAATGGACTTCCAGTTTTCTTTCAGCTTCGGATAGAGGTTATCAAATTCCTGATATACTTTGTCGTAGATGAACGCCATCTCTTCGTCCGGCTGATATACTTCATCGCGCATCTTGATGATCTTGTCGCAGGCATCCACAACACTCGGATATTCGCCGGTGCCCACCGCCGCCAGAATGGCAACGCCCAGAGCCGCGCTGTTTTCGGAGTTCATATCCGGCAGGGTGACAGGCATGTTGTAGATATCTGCCATCAGCTGTCGCCAGAACGGGCTCTTGGAACCGCCGCCGCACATCCGCATGGTTTCCGGACGAACGCCGCAGTTGCGGATTCCGGTAAGGATATCACGCAGCGCGTAAGTGGCTCCTTCCATGACCGCTCTTGTCATATCTGCCTTTGTGTGGATAGCTGCCAGTCCCACGAAAGAGCCACGGCAGTTCAGGTTAAAGTGCGGCGACTGTTCGCCGTTCAGATATGGCAGATAAATAAGACGGTTGGCGCTCGGTGCGGAAGATGCCGCGTCTTTGTTGATCTGTTCGTATTCCAGATCGTCCGGATAGAAATTATTTCTCCACCATTTGAGAGAGGCACCGCAGGAATTCACACTTCCCATGAAATGCCATGCGCCCGGCACAGGCATACAGAAGGTGTACACGGATTTATTTACATCCAGAACCGGTTTCTCAGAAAATGCGAAGACCGTTCCGCTGGTACCGATGGTTGTCATGGCACGTCCCGGTGCCACCACGCCGGTACCTACGCCGCCGGCGGAGTTATCGCTGGCACCGCCCACAACGGCACATTTCTCTGTAATGCCCATGAGTTTTGCTACTTCCGGCAGCACGTAGCCGGTAATTTCCTGGGATTCATAAACTTTGCCAAGCATCTCTTCCGTCAGCTCCATGGCTGCCATGATCTCATCGGACCATTTCCGGTTCGGAATATCCAGAATCTGTGTGGCAGAAGCATCAGATACCTCTGTGGCATATTCACCGGTGAGACGGTAACGCAGATAATCCTTCGGCAGCAAAATGTGCGCCACTTCACTGTAGATGATCGGCTGGTTATCCTTCACCCACTGGATCTTTGCAGCAGTAAGACCCGGTCTGGCCGGCGTCAGAGAATATTTCATGAATAAATCATCGCCAACGATGTGACGGACATTTTCACAGGACTCAGAAGTACGGCCGTCATTCCAGAGAATGGCCCGGCGCAAAACTTCACCCTTCTTATTAAGCATGACCGCGCCCATCATCTGTCCGGAAATACCGAGACCTTTGACTTCTTCCGGAGCCACTCCGGACTGATCCATTACATTTTTTACAGTGGTAACCGCAGCCTGATACCAGTCCTCCGGATCCTGCTCTGACCATCCGTTATGCGGCTGATACAGCGGATACTCTACGGTAGAAGCGGCAATCTCCAATCCGTTTCTGTCAAACAATACAGTCTTTAAACTTCCTGTACCAAGATCCAAACCCAAATAATATGTCATATATGTAACCCTCCCATTTTCTTACATTCTCTTCTCAAACTTCTTCCATGGAATATTCAGCTTGCCGTGTTCGTTTAAAAGCTCATTGACATGCATCAGCAGCGGGAAATCATCCTCGCTGACCTTTCCTGCTTTTGCCAGCGCTTTTACTGCCCGGGCTGTTCTTGTGGCAATGACAACGGCCTCCAGGGTCTGACCCTGCAGCTGCTCCAGAGTCTCCTCAATGGTATACCCTTTGCCAAGCAGCAGACCCACTGTTCTACTTCTTCCCGCAGAAACTGTCACATCCAGATCTCCGGCAGCAAACATAATGTTATCCACACCGCCTCCCACAATCCGCAGCAGTTCCAGCATTTCTTTTACGCTCTCCTGGAACAGGGCTGCTTTCATATTATTATGGTCGATACCATCATCCCCCAGCTTCTCCTTGATACCAATGGCGAGAGCGGTTCCCAGTGCGTAGCCGTTTTTGAGAGCCACGGCACATTCCAATCCAACCACATCCAGAGTAAGGCTGATGATATAATAATCCGTCGCGAAAATGCTCCGCAGCCATTCCAGTGTCTCAAAATCCGGTCCGCAGTAAGCCACGAAGGACGGATCATGATCTGCCAGATCTCTTGCGGTACAAGGCCCGCCAATGGCGTATAATCTTAATTTACTTCCTTCCGGAAGTTTGCTCTGCCAGTATTCCGGATATGTCTGCATAGTGCCATCTTCATAATCAAGCATTCCCTTTGTCACGGAAATCATCGGCACATTTTCATCGAGAATCGGCAGAATCTCATCAGCAAACCAATCCACACCAAAACTGGACACACCGCAGACAATGACATCTGCTCCCTGAATAGCCTCCTTCACATCGGCACATTTGATATAATGGATACCTTCATGCAGAGTTCTTCTCAGGTTCACATGGTAATTATCTTCCCGCAGACGGTCGATAATCTCATCATCCAGAGGACTTCCCACCAGACGAACCTCATGTCCGTTTTCGAAAAGAGGAAATGTAAGGGCAGATGCCATCTGTCCGGCTCCGATCAAAGTAACAACACTCATTGTAAATACCTCCTCCTGTGCTGCAATTACATGTACACGGCAGAAAACCATCAAACTCTGTACAGCATTCCTATTTTCCCGCCGTTTCCGCCATCTCACTTATTGAGAATAATTTCAAATATCATGAGATTTTTTTCATACACTAAGTATAAACTTCTCCATGAGAAAAGTCAACTGACAAATGAGACAAATTTCATCCTTGTTCTTTGGTAAAAAAGCCGTTCTCCAAAAAAGTCATGTCGATGCCCGCGGAGTATGCTATACTAAAAATAAAATTCATTGAGGAAAAGGGAACAGATGGATACAAATAAATTGACACAGATGATACGCATTGCCAAAATGCATTATGAATTAAATTATACACAGCTGGAAATCGCCAAAAAAGAAGGGATCAGCAAGGCCACCGTGAGCCGTATCCTGAAATCTGCCATGGATATGGGAATCATCGAAGTGCGGATCAAAAACTCGATTCTCAACGATACGGAACTGGAAAAAGAACTGATTGCCGCCTATCCCATCAAGCGGGCGGTCATTGTTCCCGATATGGTGGGAAATGAACAGATTCTCCTGCAGGATGTCTGCGCCGCGATGATCAGCGATCTGCCCCGTTACATCAAAAATGACAGCATTCTCGGAGTCTTTTACGGACACACTCTGACCGTCATGGCAAGACAGCTGCCCCGGCTGAAACGTCACGGCGTCTCGGTGATTCAGCTGGCCGGCGGATTCTCCCGGGCCATGTATGAATCCAACGCCCTCTCCATCCTGAGCAGTTTCGCAGAATGTGTCGGCGGCACCGCCTACCCGATTCCCGCTCCGGCCATGGTGGAAAAACCGTTTATCGTGGAAGCTCTGAAGCAGGATTCCCAGATTGCCCGGGTCCTTGACATGGCGGAAGTCTGCGACACCGCGATTTTTTCTGTCGGCAACCTGGAACGCCCTTCTGTCTTGTATGAAATGGGCATGATCACCCATGAAGAATATCAGGATATGATCCACCGGGGAGTCATCGGAGACTGCTGTTCTCACTTTCTGAACTGTGACGGCAATATCTTTGATCAGGAAATGGACGCCAGAGTTGTCGGCGCCTCTCTGGCCACCATCAAAAAAATCCCTAACAAGCTTCTGGTGGTTTCCGGCAAAGAAAAAAAAGAGGTCATCCACGCCGCCCTCATCGGAGGGCTTGCAGACAGCCTCTATATCGACGCGCCAACCGCCCGGGAACTTCTGAAGCAGTAAAGTCAGCTTCAAAACCGGTAAAAACGGCTACAAGTCCAGGAGCTTCTCACGGATGGCACGAAAATCTGTCTCCGTCTCCGGCAGTTTTGTCTCATCTCTGAGAATCGCCGACGGATGATACACGGCGGTAAGCCAGACGCCCTTTCTTAACAGAAATGTTCCGTGCTCTCTTGTAATCCTGAAATCCGGACGGATGATCCGCTGCGCCGCCACCCGCCCCAGACACACAATAATCTTTGGCTGCAGCAGCCAGGTCTCATACTTAAGATACGGCATGCAGGCCTCCTGCTCCTCCGGCCTCGGGTCGCGGTTGCCCGGCGGATGACACTTCACAATATTCGTAATATAAATATCTTCCCTGGACCATCCGATTCCTTCCAGCAGCCGGTCAAAAACCTGTCCGGACTGTCCGGTAAACGGAACCCCGTCCCGGTCCTCATTTCTTCCCGGTCCCTCCGCGATAAACATGACCGGCGCCTGGTGATTTCCTCTTCCCATCACCGCCTTGTGGCGGGTCTTTGCCAGCGGACAACGCTGACAGTGGTCCACAAAATGTTTCAATTCTTCATAGGTGTACATTTTTCTTTCCTTTTTTATCCTGCACAGATGACTTTTCCTTTTATCATGCAAATCCAATCAAGACACATACCTTTTCCTCAGTATACCACCGGAAAAATCCCCCCGCAAGAAGCATGTTAACTTTTGTTGCTTGCCTTTGAACTTCCGATGAATATAATCAAGACTATCAAATGTATTCGCTGGCACTGACATAATGAAAAACATATACGGAACGCTGCCTGCGAACAATAAAGGGAGGTCATACTATGATTGAAGAAAATATCCGCCGCCTGCGGAAAAATGCAAAGATGAGTCAGGAGGATCTGGCGGAAAAGCTTTCCGTCGTAAGACAGACAATCTCGAAATGGGAACGTGGTCTGTCTGTTCCCGACGCAGAGATGGTGATAAAAATAGCTGCTTTATTCAACGTTCCTGTCAGCGAACTGCTGGGTATGGAAACACAGACTGCGGCCACCGGAGAGTCCCGGCCTGACAGCAGCGGAGCACCGCATCCTGCCGTTTCCGACGTCTCCATCAAAGAACTGACCCAGAAGCTGGCGCAGCTCAACGAACAGCTGGCAGAAAAAAATAAAGCAGAGCGTCGGATGAAACTGGTCAGTCAAAAACGTGGAGTCATCCTTTTCCTCTGCTTTGCCGCTGTTATTTTTTCTGCCAGTCTGCCAAATCCGGCGCTGGCCGCCTGTGCAGTCGGCGTCTGTTTCATCGCCGCTCTCCTGATTCTTTATAAGAATCTCGCACTGTTTACCAGTGTGACCGCGGAGAAAAGCAACACCCGGGTGCTGACAATCTCTACATTTTTCAATATTGCCATGATTCTTGTGGTGATTACCACGACTGCTCTGACAGAAGCCGGTATTGTCGTTCTCCCGGCCGGTGGAGAAAAAATCTTCGCCACCGCCGTCATCACCATCATTATCATTTTTTCAGGAATGATTTCCCCAAGACTGCCCTTTAACCGGCATATCGGCCTTCGTCTGCCCTGGACCGTCCGGGACGAAGATACCTGGAATGTGGCTCACCGTATTCTTGGCATCACGGCACTGCCCGTGGCATTGTTTTATATTGCCGCCGTCATCGTAGCAAATGACTCTGTGGAGACCGTCACCCTCTGTGCCGTAGCATTCTGGATTGGAATACCTGCCTTAGTTTCTTACATTTATTATTACAGGAAAACCCATGCGTGCGCTTAGAGCTCATCCCTGCTGCCGTCCAGTAGCAGCACTGCCACATCATTGACGTTGGTACCGGTGGGGCCGGTTATGATCAGTCCGTCGCAGGCCTTTAATGCCTCGTAGGCATTATTGTCCTCCAGGACCCGATAAATATCGATGCCCTGGTCCGCCAGACATCGTTTCGTACTACCATCCACATAGCCGCCGGCAGCATCGGTAGGGCCATCGGTACCGTCACTTCCAATGCTGAACAGCGCGGCATTTCCTATGCCGGAAAGTCCCGGAGCAGCGGAAAGCGCCAGCTCCTGATTACGGCCGCCCTTTCCTTTTCCTTTTAAATGTACCACCGTCTCTCCTCCGGCAATGAAAGCCATGGACCTGCTGGTTTTCCGGTGCGTTTTTGCCACAGATGCAAGGAAACTGCCGGCTTCTCTGGCCTCGCAGTCCAGCTGATCGGTCAAAAGCACCGGCTCATATCCAAGCTGCCGGCAAGACTTCGCCGCCGCCCGGCATAATTCCGTGACACTGCCGCTGATCACTGATTCCACATTGGAAAGCTCTTTCGGCGTCTCTGTTTTCAGACACCGGCGGGCCTCCCCGCTGATACGCAGATGGTATTTATTCACCAGATGCCGCGCCTGGGCACAGGTGCTGGAGTCCGGACTTGCCGGCCCGGAGGCAATCATATCCAGCGGATCTCCCAGAATATCGCTCAGCACAATACTGAACACCTTGGCCGGTGCACAGTGAAGCGCGAATTTTCCGCCCTTCACCGCCGACAGCCGTTTGCGGATAGTATTCATTTCCACAATATCCGCACCGCAGGCAAGAAGCTGCTCTGTGACATCCGACAATTCCTCTTCCGGAATCAACGGCTTTTCAAACAGAGCGGAACCGCCGCCGGACAGCAGAAAAAGAACGGTATCTTCCGGCTGCAGATGCTCCGTCATGGCGAGCACTGCCTCCGTTCCCCGAAAAGAGCCCTCATCAGGGACCGGGTGCCCGGCCTCATAACAAATCACACCGGGAATCTCTCCCTGTACATGTCCGTATTTTGTCAGAACAATTCCTTTAGAAAGCCGCTGTCCCAGAACACCCTGCGCTGCCGCTGCCATCTGCCACGCTGCCTTGCCCACGGCAACCAGATATACATTTCCCTGTGCAAATGTTTTCCCGTCCAGGGTCCGCTTCACCGCCTCATCGGGCAGCACCCGGCTTATGGACTCCTTTATAATCTGCTTCGCATCCTGTCGTAATGTCATTTTTCTTACCTGCCTTTACTCTAATGTTCCCGCACAAAATCCGCTACAACGCGATTAAATTTGCCCGGTTCTTCCCAAAACAGCATATGCCCGGACTCCTCAAAGAACACCGTTTTCGCTCCTGGAATATTTTCTCCTACCCAGGCGCTTCCATGCCAGTCAAAAACGTTGCTGTTTCTTGCCACACATACCAGCGTCGGAAGATTGATGTTCGGGATAAAGTCTCTCCAGTCCAGATTCGTATGATCCCGCATGATCTCAATACGCACATATGGCGGACAAAGAGAAATTTCATCGGCGATAAACTTCACCTCTTCCGCTGAAGGTTCATGATGCAGGCAGGCATGAGCCAGCCCTTCCGCCGCACCGCGCGGATCGTATTTGATGTCATAGCAGGTGCGGATAAACATTTCCACATCATAACAACCTTTCTGTCCCCACTGCCAGTCCGGGCCGGTGTACTGTGCCGGAGACTGGTCTACACAAATCAGACCGCTGATGCGATGATTACCAAACAACTCGATATAACTCCACAAGATAGACGCGCCCATGGACCAGCCAAGGACTGTCACATCTTCCACATCCAGATAGTCCAGAAGATTTTTCACATCCATGGCATAGCGGGAAATACGGTGACTGTGCATTACCTTCTCCGACTGACCGTGTCCACGCATGTCCATGGCGATGACTTTGCAGACTTTGGACAGCTCCTCTACATTTTTCTGCCAGAATTTTGTGGTGCACGTCCATCCCGGCAGCAGGAACAGCGGACGTCCCTCTCCTCTTACTTCATAATAAATCTCCACATTGTCATTGGTTTTAAAAACTGCCATTTCGTAACCTCCTCCTTTTTTCCGCCGACATGTCAGCGGAAAATTTCTCAACCTTTTATTAAAATGTGATATTACATATCTTATAATAAATGAGCGAAAAAATATATATTATAAAAAACATTATTTGTTATATTTTTATGTGTTCTGTAATATATTTTTGAATATACTGCTCCGTTTTTCATTTATCCGCCTCACCGCATATAATGATGAAACTTCCACGCCATGTAATATACTGCCGTCTCCGACGGCTGCCGGATATCTTTCCCTGTTTCATCCGCCATTTTCTTCAATTTGTACTGTACGGTGTTTTTGTGGATGTACATTTTTTCTGCCATTTTTGCAATGGAACCCTCACAGGAAAAATACATTTCTGTCAATTTAATATATTCCTCCAGCTGTCTTTTTCCCATATTTCCAAACAATTTATGTATGTAATCTTCCATGGTATTGTAAGAGATTTCATTGAGAAAAAGTTCCATGTCCAGTTCATCATAACTCACAATGCCGCTGCCGGCTGCCTGTGCCTGCGCCGCTGCTTTTTCCGCCTCATATACGCGGCGCCGCATGGACGAATGTTTTTCCCGGCCGCTGTCATATCCCACCGCAAGTTTTCTCCCGTATTTTTTCTCAATCAGACAGCAGATTTTCTCTGCCGCCGCTGTCATATGCGCGGTGGCACACCAGGGGAGAATGCAGATCTGCCGGGCCGGTTCTCTTAAATACAGCATCTTCCGGCGTTCCGCTTCATGACGTATGGACGCCTCCATCTGCTCCAGCAGGCGCTGTCCTTCAAAAGTATCCGACAGTTCCTGATACTCTTTAAACAGAAGAATCATCACCCGGTAAGATTTTGTGACATCAATCCCCATTTTGGCCGCCCGTTTCTGAAAATCCATACTCTGGGAAATTCCCGGATTATCCAGCCATTCCTCCAGCAGATAATATCTCTGCCGCCTTTCATAACGTTTCGCATCCTTCTGAATACTGTCAGCAATAAGGATTTCTGTCATGCGCCGCACAATATTACCGTAACCATATACCCTCTCCCGGTCTCCGGTAATCCCCACTACCCCCACCACGTTACCTTCCACGATCAAAGGCAGATTGATCCCTTTCTTCGTCATGGCATTTTCCATCTCTCTGGTGATATAAAGTTCCGGAAGATGATTTTTTATAATACGTCTCGCTCCTTCATGCAGATTGCCAATTCTGGCCGCATCTGTACTGGCTATGATATATCCCCGCTCATCCATGAGATTGATGTGTTCACCAATCTCTCTTCCGATTTCCTCCACAATCTCCTGTGCCGTCTCTCTGGAAATGTACATGTTCGTCCTCCCGTCTCATATCTTCCTTCCCGATCCATTTGCTTTTCCCTGTATACTTTCATCAGAGCATTTTTGTTTTTTATTATAGCATCTTTATTCCACCTTGACACCGTTTCCTCCCCATGATATATTCTGTACAAGCAATGAAAAGGGAGTAGCGAAACGTTTCTATGAAGCGGGTTTGAGATCGTCTGTCCGATGCCGGGAGGCATCCGTATCAAATGAGAAAGCAAGACTTTTATTGTGGCTAAGGTCATGATAGGGGTCTTTTTTCGTATCTGACACCTGACGACAAACCAGACAGCACTTTTCATCGCTGTATCCTTATCAGCCAGAGCCCAAAGGGTCGCTTACAGGAAAGAGAGGATATCTTTATGAGTAATGAATTAATGAGAAAAGAAGTACGGGAAGCCGTACAGGCGGGTGAGCGCGCGCTGCAAAGCTTGTACGCCGCGAGAGAACAATTAAACAGCGCAAAAAACTGGGGACTTTTTGATATATTTGGCGGCGGTTTTTTCGCCAGCATGATCAAACACTCTAAACTTGACGGAGCTTCCGCTTCACTGGAGGAAGCCAGATATCATCTGCAGATTTTTCAGCGGGAGCTCTCCGATGTCTGCATTCCGCAGGAATTACATATCAACGTCAATGGTTTTCTTTCTTTTGCAGATTTTTTCCTTGACGGTCTCATCGCCGACTATCTGGTACAGAGCCGCATCAACGACGCCAGGGAACAGGTGGACGACGCCATCGAAAGAGTGGAAATGCTCCTTGGCGATTTAAAATCATATATCTGATAATCCCATGTACATTCCGGGAATCTTCCCGGGATATGGAATTACGGACACAGGCCCGGCTTAAACCGGGCCTGTGTCATTTTCTCTTGTAATTAGTACGAAAATATACTATTATAGTACTGTTTCATATTTTCCATTTGATCAGCAACAGCAGGGAGGGATTCTATGCACAAGGAAAAAGAGCTGCTTCGAAATTTTTATTCTTCATGGGCGCAGAGTGTTTCTCTGTATACCAGAAGGGCGGATCACTACAACATCAGTTATCCGGTCTTAATGACACTCTATGCTCTGTACAGCCGGGGCAGCTTGACCCAAAAAAAAATCAGCGAATTCTTTGGTCTGCCCAAACAGACCGTTCATTCTTCTGTCCGGTATCTGGAGAAGCGAGACTACATTTCTCTTACTCCCGGCACGAGGGACCGGCGGGAGAAGATCATTTTTCTCACAGAAGAAGGACGAGCCTATGCCGGTGAACTCCTCACACCGCTTTTTGAAGCAGAAGAAAATATCTGCCGTACCATCGGCATCGAACGCCTCGAAGAGATGATCAATACCAATGACCTTTATAATCTTCTTTTCGAAAAAGAAATGAAACGGAGGATAAAACATCATGACTAATATTTTTTCATCTGCCAGGAAATCGTCCCGGTCATCAAATTATAGACTTTTCTTTCATTTTGTTGTTCCATCCATCCTGGCCTTTGCCCTCTCCGGAGTGTACGCCATTGTGGATGGCTTCTTTGTAGGAAACAGCATCGGAGATATCGGTATCTCCACCATCAATGTAGCTTACCCCATCGTCGCTTTGATTCTGGCCGTGGGCACAGGCATCGGCATGGGCGGCGCCGTTTACTTCTCCATCTTCCGGGCAGAAGGCAAACCAAAAGAGGCCAGAGAATTTGTGGCAGGAACCCTTTGGCTTCTTCTGGCCTCCAGCGTTATTATGACAGCGCTGGCGCTCATTTTTGCCACACCGCTCCTGAAACTCCTTGGCGCTCAGGGAGAACTTCTTTCTCTCGGAGAAAAATACATCTTTGTCATGGCTCTGGGCTCCGTCCTGCAGATTGTAGGAACCGGACTGATTCCGATGATCCGTAATAACAACGGCGCTATATTTGCCATGATCACCATGTGTTCCGGTTTTCTGACTAACATTTTCCTTGACTATCTTTTTGTCTGGGTATTCAATGGCGGGGTCACCGGCGCCGCCTGGGCCACCATCATCGGAGAAGTCGTCGCTATGATAGGCGGCATCGGATATCTTCTATATAAAAAGCAGATAACCTTCTCCATTTCCTGGAAAGCCATGAAACGAGTGACCAAATCCATTGTTCGCATCGGTCTGGCTCCCTTCGGGCTGGCTCTGACGCCAAACTTTTCCCTGATCCTCATCAACCGGTTCTCTGCTTCTTATGGCGGCGAGGAGGCTATTGCTGTCTATGCCTGCGTATCCTACATCCTCACTATTGTTTATCTGGTGCTGCAGGGTGTCGGTGACGGACTACAGCCGCTGATGAGTCAGTTTTACGGTGCTGGCAAAAAGGAGGATCTGGGGCAGGCAAATCGGTTTGCTTACCTGTTCGCCCTGTTATTGTCCCTTCTAAGCATTGTATTATTATACGTATTCCGCGGAAGCATCGGCGTCATCTTCGGAGCCTCCGCTACCGTCACGCAGTCAGTGGCTGATACTCTGATCATTTTCCTCATTGCCATCCCGTTTATCGCCATCAACCGGGTCACCACAGCCAGCTTCTATGCCACAGAAAAAAGTACCTTTGCCTATCTGCTGACCTACATTGAACCGGCAGCAATGCTGGTACTCATGCTCATTCTGCCTCCTTTATTCGGCGGACAAATGATGATCTGGTGGAGCGCCACCTGCGCGAGAATCCTGTCGGCCGTTCTGGCGATCATTTTAAAATGCTTTGCGCAAAAGAACTGATTGATTTGTAATTTATCGTGATTTCATTAAATATTTTGGTTTTATTTCATCTCCCAAAATGGTATAATAATAACGGAAATGATATATGATCCACATTTAGTCGGAGGTGATTCCATTGGAGAAAGATGCAGTCAAATTAACCAGACAGGTGGCGGCTTCCATGGCCATGGAAGGCATGAACTTAAAAGAGTCTGAATATGATGTTCTGCTTCGCTGCGCCGCCGGAGAACAGTCCATTTCCATGACTATCCAGGAAATGATCGCGAAATATACCGCACACTAGAGGAATGAAGGATTACTATTATGAATTTGAACAGGACAGCATTTACTGCTATCCTGATTCTTTTGTTCTGAAAAACAAACTGAACATTACCGACGGGGACCTGCTGGAGGAGGCAGAACGCAACATTACAGCGTTGCGCATCCTAGCTCTCCGGAAGAATCCCCCGGCAGGCGTCATGGATTTCCGATATCTCCGGCGCCTCCACAAAGAGATTTTCGGTGACATCTACACTTGGGCGGGAGAAGTCCGCAACGTCAACATCAATAAAGGCACCATGTTCTGCAGCCACCTGTTTATCACACAGCAGGCAGAGTACATTTTCGGCCGGCTGAAAAAAGAAAACTATCTGCGAAAATGCAGCGAAGAAAAGATGCCTCTCCGGCTCTCTTACTATCTTTCAGAAATCAACGCGCTGCATCCCTTCCGGGAAGGCAACGGCCGGACCCAGCGCCTCTTCATCGAGATTCTGGCAGAGCGGGCCGGATACGAAGTGGATTTTTCCAATGTAACCGCAGAGGAAATGATCCAGGCCAGCGCCGATTCGTTTCTGATGAAGTACGAGAAGATGGATAAGATTATGTTCAGAATTGTAAAGAAAACACCTCAAAAATAATACCGGGAGCAATTTTGTTAACGCTCCCGGTTTTTGTATTCTTATGCTTCGATATTTTTTTGTGTATCTTCCTTTAACTCCCTGACCAGGGCAAGGGCTTTATCATTTTCGCCGTTTTCCAGATGTTTCTCAATTTTTTCAATGACTCGTAAAAGTTTTCTGCAAAAGCTGACGAATTCTCACGTAGTACCCATGCTCTGCTCCTTTCTTCTGATTTTCCAGATATAAAGACAAACACATTATATTATTCTATTTTTTTAATTTTCTAAATTTTAACAGTATATTTTTTCTAATTATGTTATTTCCATTTTATCTTATGCACAGACAATATAATAAAAATCATTTTATATTTTGCATTTATTAATCAATTTCACGACAAAAAAATTATAGCATTTTACGACATTTTTCCAATTACGCACAACGCAAACTCTTTATATACTTTCTCATCTAATCAGTTGTGAAGACGCTATAAATCTCCATTCTCCCTGTTGACTTCCATGTATCCCAGATATAAAAATATCTGAATCCACGCTCACATCCACCACCACAGTCTGTGCGGGTACATACTTATCGTCTACGTATAGTCATCCTGTTTGTCCTTTGAGTTCTATTCAGATATGACGCAGTTTTCTTTCATCATGACAGATATAATAATACTCATCCCAAAAACGACATATATCATATTGTAAGACTTTCCAATATTTTTTGTATACCCGTGTTTTCCGTTTCTCAAAATTCTAAAACTTGGTATGGCTCTAATTATCATTTTCTTCCAGATAATATATATATCTGTCATGGGATGAATATCATCCTGATTAATGCAACCAATTCTGATAAGAACTTTATCGCTAATGTGATAGGTGTCAATACTTGTCAATCCAAATTCAATTTCATCATCAACAGTATCATATCGTCTTCCATTCGCTATTCTTTATAAACTCTGAACACTTCTAATTTTTCCAATGTACTTTTCCCAAAATTTCTTAAATATGTTAATCCTTTTTCTTCTTATAAACCTGTTTGTCGAACTCCATAGTAAGTCTCCACTATTGTGTTTTACACCCTGACTTTCAGCCAGGGTGTAGTTCGTTTTGTGTGTGGCAATGGCGCGCACAATTAAGTTTTAGACCCTGACTTTCAGCCAGGGTGTAGTTCAAAAATTTGATGGTTTAAGAGCATACTTTAAGTTTTAGACCCTGACTTTCAGCCAGGGTGTAGTTCAGCTTGATGTTATGAAAGGAGCAACTCCTGAGTTTTAGACCCTGACTTTCAGCCAGGGTGTAGTTCGGCATTGGTGTTTCAAAGGGTATAGATGTAGGGTTTTAGACCCTGACTTTCAGCCAGGGTGTAGTTCTTATCTATAGTGGAAGAGAGCAACGATGTGAAGTTTTAGACCCTGACTTTCAGCCAGGGTGTAGTTCGGGAAATAATTTCTTTAGCAGAAATCATTTGTTTTAGACCCTGACTTTCAGCCAGGGTGTAGTTCAGAAAGTCTTTCTGTAGATGGTCTACCAACGTTTTAGACCCTGACTTTCAGCCAGGGTGTAGTTCAGTAAAAATGTTGCAATTGTTTTCACGTGTTTTGTTTTAGACCCTGACTTTCAGCCAGGGTGTAGTTCAGAAAAAGAATCTCTAACAGAAAACAAAGAAGTTTTAGACCCTGACTTTCAGCCAGGGTGTAGTTCCTCTATACAAATGAGCTTTGTATAGAGCTTGTTTTTATTATACTTTTTACACTCCTGAATGTCAAACGAAACGAACAGTTTTATTCCAATTTTAAAAAATATTCCTTCTTTCTGCACATTTCGTCAAACAATAATCATATCATCAGCGAACATTGATATATTGAACGGTGATTCAGATACTGATTCCATCTTACGAAAATCATCAATACATAACGGCAAAATATTTATGATTCCCCCCTTAGGCGCCTCTTTTTTCAATAATGAAACTTCATGCCGTAGTGTTGCCTTATTCCTAAGTAACTTTGCATATATAGATTTTTGAATAAAAACATATCCATGATGAATTAAATATCTCCGAAATTTATCACTTTCTTTTTTATTTTCACCCGTTTTTACAGGTAAATCATACATTACCAAAACAACTGCTCTGCGTCTATGCAAACTGTATCTCCTCTACATGATAACGTGACATACTCATTCCTTTTGCCACGTCCTTTACAAAAAATTGTATCGCCGTTTCTAACTCTGTCTTTTTCCCTTTATAAATACACTCATTCTGAAGCAAACCTATTAATTTCTGTCGATATGACCAATCCAATTCACAATTTTGATATTTGTAAACTATTTTATCAACAAAAGGTCGGAATGGTTCCATTAAATCACAGGAAAAATTATAATTATTTTGTCTGTTACAATGATGGATTCCCAAGGCAGTGCTATATCCCATCATTGTAATTGCCCGGTTAAATGCACTGCATAAAATGGTATATCCATAATTTAATGCTGCGTTAATATTATCAGAATCAAAACGTCGAAATTTTTTACCAAAAAGAACATTAAAATATATTTTTGACGCCATTGCCTCTCGATTAGTCACATCGTCTACTTCCACTTGATTTAAATAATTAACCATTTGTTCCGGAATATCTAATTTTAAAATTTTAAGAAGATCCATTTGCTGCGAAATTTTCATTTTCACAAGTTGTCTCCAGATTGCCCCCTTTTTTCGTTTTGTCCATGCCGCCTGATCCATCAATCTTCCTGCTGTTTCATAGTTTGAAAAATATGCATTGACCTCACATACTGGATTCGTTTTTCTGTCACAAAATACAACTTTTGTATTTTGTGAGGCCAATTTTACTAATAGTGGAAATGAAATACTGCCAATATTGGAAGCTATGAGGAGTTTCCCAATCTGTTCGACAGGAAAACATTTCTCCTCATTTTCTGATATAATGACCATCTGATTGTCACGCATTTTCAACTTGTCCTGCGCCTTTGTTACCACAGTCCTCCATGACATATTCGCCATTCTCCTTTTTCTCAGAAATCCATTTTTTTGCTTTATTTGGCAGATAATTATTTCTGTCAAATAATTCATCAATGGACAGATTTTTGTATCTAGGTAAATTATATGCAAAAGGTACATTTAAAGCCTTCACAAAGTCTTTACAATATGTCCGGTAGTTTTCTACCTGACTTAAATAGTACTGAAGCCTTCCTTCTGACAGCTCTCCCTTGTCTGTTAGATTCTCAGCCATCTCACTAATATAACGTTGCACAAGATAATGATAGAGAGCAAAATATGATTGCACATCTTTATTATCATCAATACATTTAATATATTTATAAGCATCACGAATTACATTTAAATGCTGTACAGAATTGCGAAATACCCTTAAAGACCACTTATTAGAATATTCAAAATTCTTTGCTAAATAATCTTTCACCTTTTTTTTCGGAGGATGTTCTATTATAAATTCTTTAGCAAATTTTTTCCAATCTTTTTCTGATCCTTTCTCTTTATTATTATCTATTGTTTCTCCGTTATAAAGCACCTCATCTCTTTCGGCACAATGAAACGCAAGAAAATATCTGGAATTAACATAAATTAAATTTTTCTGCACGAGATAAAGCACGGTCAAATATAAACGTATAATATTCTTATCGCTTTCTTCCCTTCTGATGCCTTTTTTCGATTCTTCTTCAAAATCACCAAAATTTAGACCTGTAATTTTTTCTGTTAATGCTTTTCTCATCATATCATGAACAGAAGTACCTTTTTTATTGCTATCACCATCTTGAAATGCAATGCTCATATTACTACTAGAATCGCTATTCTGACTGAAACAGCTATTATAATATGCTTTAATCTGCTCATCAGGAATGTCTTTCAAAACAAATGCCACAACTTTTTTATTTGCAGCAAATGCGCGTACTTTTTTAGGATCAGCATAACGCACCAGATATCTAAATCTCGTTGATTTAATTACATTGTTCCAAATATATTTTTCAAAACCTTTTCTCTCCTTATCCTTTGTTTTATTTTTAGTATCCAGCAAGGCATCAACATATCCTTCCAATTCTTTTTCATCATTGGAATATCCTAAAATCTGTGCTGCGTCAATAAACATAGTTTTTTCTGTTTTCGGGACAGGTTCTGTCATTCTTGCAAAACTGTTGATAATTCGTAATTCCTTTGATATTTCTTTACTTTCTTCAAAAATTTCATAATCTTCTTTTAATTTAGTTAAAAGATTTTCTTCTTTCATTGTATCCATAAAACTGCTAATATTATCAAAACAATGAATCAGTTGCGTCAACAGAATATTAATTTCTTTTCCATCCAGAAATACTGTCAACAGATATATCATTTCGCTGAAACTATGTGCGGTTTCTTTTATAAAAGTAATTCCTTCTGATATTTCAGGATCCAAAGGCTCTTCGCTGTCTGTATCTGAGGACTCCTGATTCACTTTCTTATGACGTTTTTCATTCATTTCAGCAAGAATCCTATCACATACAGAAAGAATACTGTTACGAATAATCTTTTCTAATTCTTCTTTTAATTTCTCCGCCTCTTTACGATATGTCAGTTCTTTTTCTACTTTTGTTTCAGCATTACGAAGTTTTCTGACAAGTTCCATTGCTTCTTCCTGCTGTTCCGATTCCTGGTAATATTGATAAATCACAAAATCCATTATTCTGTATAGCTTTCTTCGTATTGGATTATATTTATCATCTTTGATCTTTTCTTTTATATCTTCATCCATTTTGTCGATCACAGTTTCTCTCAAATGCTTAATAGAAAAACCTGTATTTTTATAACTCTTTAGCATTATAAATTCATAATATTCCTGCGCTAGCTTTCTTTTTGCTTCTTTGCTCTCCGCATCATAGATACGAAACAGCATAAGAATATCCCTTTTTGAATTCTTCAAAAAACTCTGATTCATTTCATGAATTTTTTTCCTATATAAGTCATCTAATTCTTTCCTTGCTTCTTGTCGACATCCTCGTGCCTCCGATTTATCAAACTCTTTTCCCAATTTGTAAATTTCTGCGCGTCTTTTTGAGTCACCATGTGCCGTCGCCTGCCTCATCATTCCCAGAACAGCTAGTAAATGATAACATTTCTTTTCAAACTGTTCCCACTCTTTTTTATCGTTGCTGGTAATCTCCTCCCCTTTTTCATTAAGAGGATAGAACGTACTTCCAAAATACCTCATTCGTTTTTTTTCAATCAGTGTTGAAAATTTCTCGTAAAGCCCCTTTCTTTTACCTTTGGCATCTCGAAATTTTTCATAAGTATCATTTACCCCAAGATAGCCGATTAAATCAAACTTTTCCTCTCCTGACCAACTTAAAAGATTATTTAGAGCAAAGACAATATTATTTACCTGAACGGCAAGAATCTTCTCTATATCAAGAATATTATAGATGAGCTGAATATGTATATTATCCTTAAACTGTTCCCCAAAATATAATTCTTCCAGTTTTTTCCTGCAATGAATCAAGTCGTCGTCTTTTTTATTTCTAGACACAACCGGATTATTTACTTTCACAGGATCGCAATCATCATTTTCTTTTTTCGATATATTAAAACTTTTTCCGCAAACCTCCACCAACAATGCTGCTTTTTTATTTTTCCTGTCATCATTGATATCTGAAACTTTATCTCCGATAATATATTTATCCCGGACTGCTTTATTTCCCTGTCCAAAAGAAGTCATTAACACTTTCTGTTCGTCCCTGTCCAAAATAAATGTTGATTTCAAACCGAGGGCCTTTGCCCTAGATTTCTTTTTTTCGCCCTCTTCTCCCACTTCTTTCTTAATCTTCTCTAGTTCTTTCTGATCTTCTCTTCTTTGCTCCTGCTCTTTCCTCAATTCTTCTTGCTTTTTCCTTAATTCTTCCTGTTTTTTATATTTTTCTCTTTTTTCTTCTTCTTGTCTTTTCCTAATATCTTTTGGTCTTTGTTTTTTTGACATATTTTTCTCCCCCTATCTTTCTTTTGCAAGTGCCACAAAGTAACCTGTTTTCATTCTTTTCGAATTTCATCAACAACTGTTAACACAACTTTGGCAATTATTCTAGCAATAGTCCACTTATCCATTTTCACAATTTACCTCCTATTGTTTTTTGATTTTTATATTGCTGATATCAATTAACACATTCTTTTCATCTTATAAAAAATAGATATAATTCATTTCTCCACAATTCCCAACTCTCTCTTTAATCCCTTTACTAAAACTGCAGAAAAATTTATTTTTTTCTCTTTTGCCATTTCATCCAGCCACTTCGGAATAGTTAATGTCTTTTTTACATAGACTACCTTTTCTATTTTTCTAAAATATGGCATCCACAAATGAACATAAACAAGCTTGCTATTTTCATCAATCTTAATTTCTTCCTGACTTTTTGCTTTCGGATTTTCCTTTCCCATATCTTCATTTTGACTAATACAAAGTGCCAATACTTCCTGTGCTGCTTTTACAGCTTCTTCTTCATTTTCAGCTTCGGTCATTTGATCTGGAAAATCTGGAAATGTTATAAGATAACCATCTTCTTCTTTGTGTAGTACCACAGGATAAATATAATTTTCTTTCACTATTTTGCCTTCCTCTTTCATAACAATTTTTTAATATACATTAATTATACGCCCTCCCATTGACTTAAGCAAAGATTTTATATATAATAAATAATAATTAGATATTGTATTTTCCGGGTTAGTAATAGACTTTTTTGTTGCTCTATTAACCTAACATTAAAAAGGAGGATACAATGCCTAATTTTAGAAAAGTCGAGAAATTAATTGTCGCCAATGGCTGGAGTCTTATACGCAGTAATGGCTCCCATTACCAATATAAACATCCTGATAATCCTCACACCATTACGATTCCAAATCATAATGGAAAGGATTTATCCATTGGAGTTATTAAAAATCTCGAAAAAGTTACGGGGTTATCTCTACGGAGATAGCCCTTAACTTTTTCCGGCGTATCATCTCCTTGTTTTATAACAATTATTTTTTGCTTATAACTACTACAACTACATTTAATGTAGTGCGTCCTAAAAATAGTAATGCTTTCGATAACATTTTTATCCCCTTTCTGCTTTTTTCGCTGTTTTAAACGATAATCCTTTTGCTTTCGCTGCTTTTTCCCTATTTAATTTAGCTTCTTCGTAAAATTTCTTTGCTTTTCCATAGTGATAATCACCTTCACCATTTAAAGCTTTTGCCCAGTGCATATCCGCGTCTTTTTTAAATCTTCTTGCTCTTGCCAGATACATTTCTTCCGGGGAACTATAAAACGCCATTTTATCCCTCCTATTTTTAATTCACTTTATTTTTGTTGCCCTTATTATAATACGTGTTTTAATACGTGTCAAGTGTTTTTGCATAATTCATTTCTCCTTTATAAAAAACTTGCTTCATGCTCAATAGACTAAAGCCTATAAAAATAAAGGATTGATATCTCACATATTTTGATATCAATCCTTTATTGTATTCATCTACTTTCATTTCTGATCATAACTCAGTCATGTTTCATTTTTTCTTTCCCGTCTCCCGAAGATACTCTGAAATGAAATGCATCAGTTCCAGGTCGCTTCTGTAGTACAGTGTGGTTCCAACGGCCTTCATCACACCCTGCCAGCTGCCGTGGCGGCGAAACAGGGTCTCCGCATAAACCCATCTTTTACAGCAGGCAAACATCCTCTTAAATTCCTCAAAACAACTGTCAGAAAAATTCCATCCTTCTGTATTTTCCAGAGGTGTGTCCTTCCAGTCTGTCTTTTTCCAGCTCCGCATTTCGAATTCTGCCTGGGGCCGTTCCAACAGATTATAAATGCGCTCCATTTTCAGAAATAATTCGCCGTATCCCTGATAATGGATACCATATGGAATATGTACATTATAAATGATTCCTTCCGGTTCTTCGCCTTGTACTTTTTCAAAGGTAATCAGAAGTCCTGTCTGAATGACATTCCGTTCGACAAAATTTAATTTTTTTCTTTTGGTTTTTTCTGCTATCTTTCCCATATCTCCATCCCCTGTACCATCAGCCGTATTTTTCCTGATATCTGCTGTTCTTATCTATGATATTTTAGCAGATAACTTCATAATTTATATTATGTGGTAAGGGTGGCACGGCAGCCACTGTATAAAAACAGGAATCCCCCTTATTTTTTTGGATAGAACAGGAGAAGTCATCATTTTCTTCTGTTTTTTGTTTCATGAGCGCACACTTATACTGCCCTCTTTTTAAACAGGACTTAAGAGGGTTTTTTTGTTATGCCCAGTTTTATCAGAAAATGTTTTTCTTCCATATCTATTACTTTTCTTTGTAAAAAAAGCATTTCAAAAAAACAAGATTTTTTTCAATATTCCCTTTATGTAATAGAAATTTCATTGACGGTAAAACGGGATTATGCTATATTGAAAACAATTGATATATGATGATGTGATATAAAATCAGTCGTATTTACCACATAATATAAATTATGTGGCCTGTTCTACAATCAGTTCTTCCCCTCTTTCGTACCTCTCTTTTTATATGATTTATATAACCAGCCCCATGGCATCCATAAAGCGTTGATGTTCTTTTCCTGTAGATATGATATAGATTCTCGTGGTGTTGATATTGCTGTGTCCCAGCACATCCGCCAGCTTCACGATATCTTTGTTGGCTTTATAAAATGTCCGGGCAAAAAGATGCCGCAGATTATGCGGAAACACTTTATGGGGATTCACCCCAGCGTTTCGACACAGCCGTTTCATCATTTTCCAGATATTGCTGCGGTCCATGGGATTTCCATTTCTGGTAACAAAAAGCGGACCGGAGTTAATTCCCTGATTGTCCATATATTTTTTCAGAATTCGGCGCAGTTTCTTTCCCATCAGAATCACCCTGTTTTTTCCTTTCAGATTTACAGAGGCTTCTCCATCCCGGACAGCTTTTGCGGTAATATAGGGGAGCTCGGAAATGCGGATTCCCATGCCGCAGATAGTCTGAAGAATCAGCCATAATTTTTCCTGTCCCTGATTTCTTGCGCAGTAAAGCAGACGGGTATATTCCGCCTTGGTTAGTTCCCGGTCGCTGGAACAGTAGGGCCTTCGTTGTATCTTTAACTGTTTTACTTTGAGATCTCCATATCCGGCAAAAGCCAGAAATCCATTGATCGCAGCCAGCTTCGTGTTCACGCTGACCGGCTGATATTTATCCATCAGTTCCTTCTTGTACTCAATGATCAGTTCTTTTGTCAGAGTCCTTCCCGCTCCATATTCCAGAAAGCGCAAAATTTCTCTCCGATACTGTTTTCGGGTGGCAGGGCTTCTTTCTTCCTGAATTAAATACTTTTCATATTTCTCCACAAGTTTTGGGGTCAGAATATTTTTCATAATCATACTTCCTTTCATTTTCTGCTATTTTATAACTATATTCTTACCCGTAAACCTTAGATTTTATTAAGAAAGAACTTTCGTTTATTTAAATAATCTGTTTCATGTATCTAAACAGCCATATTTTCAGTCAAAAAGGTACCTGCCAAAATAATTTCTGGCAGGTACCTTATATTTTATATCGTGTGATTTATTCTATTTCTGAATAGCTTTGAAAGCCGCTGCCTGTTTGGTCATACCCCTCTCAGAAGCCAGTCTCTCAATAGAGGAAGCACCGAAGAAACCATCGATTTCCGGCACCTGTCCTATAACATAAGCGGCATCTTCCGGATCTGCAATCGGACCACCATGACAGATTACCATGATGTCCGGGTTCACTTCACGGCCTGCAGCAATGATTTCACGGATTTTTACCACGCAGTCATCCAAAGTTAAAGCAGTCTCAGCACCAATGGAACCCTTAGTGGTAAGCCCCATATGAGCAACGAGAATATCCGCACCAGCTTCCGCCATGGCTTTTGCCTGATCCGGATCAAAAACGTAAGGACAAGTCAGCATATCGAGCTTGTGAGCTTCCCGAATCATATCCACTTCCAAATCATAGCCCATTCCGGTCTCTTCCAGATTCGCGCGGAATTTACCATCAATTAATCCTACAGTAGGAAAGTTCTGTACACCATTAAATCCCTGCTCTTTTAGCTGTTTTAAGAAAATATCCATAACACGGAACGGATCTGTACCACATACACCAGCCAGTACTGGAGTTTTCTTTACAATTGGAAGAACTTCCTGTCCCATCTCCTGTACAATAGCATTGGCATCGCCATAAGAAAGCAATCCTGACAAAGAACCACGTCCAGCCATTCTGAATCGTCCCGAATTATAAATGATTAGCATATCCACATCTGCTTTCTCACTACATTTTGCGGTAATACCTGTGCCGGCACCTACACCAACAAGAATCTTTCCCTGTGCTATCTGCTCTCTGAAATCTTTTAAAATTTCACTTCTCGACTTTCTTAACATAATCATTTCCTCCTTACTTAAAATAAACCAAATAATTTTTAGTTTTTTGTTTTACTGTTTTTCCATCAGATTCAGAAGAGTCTTAGCCGCAGTGACAGCAAACTCTTCATCATTGATATTGTTGTCCATCTCAATAATTTCTACATTATCGTTATGAATTTCTTTTTTTAAGGTATCAAACAATGCCTTACGCTCTTCTGGTCCATCAAACGGCTGTCCCTCGTCATCAATCATAGAAACTCCTTTCTTTGGAAGAAGAAGAACCATTTTCCTTTGAGCTCCATTCCATTTTTCCGCCAAACGATGGGCAATCTCCACATTTTCTTCCACGGTGGTACGCATCAAAGTCACTGCCGGGTTGTGTTTATAGAGATTCCGATGCTTAAATTGTTCCGGCACTGAATCCATCTCTCCAAAGTTTACCATATCGCAGGCTCCCACAGAAACTACTTGTGGAACTTTCTGACGGATAGCTGCGCCGCAACGGTCCGGTCCTGCCGCCAATATACCACCTACAACCTCATCACAATATTCTGTGGTGGTCAAATCCAGCACACCAGCAAAAAATCCTGCATCGATGAGAGATTCCATTGTCTTTCCACCAGTCCCTGTGGCATGGAACACCAGCACCTCGTACCCTTTGTCTTCCAGATACGCCTTTGCTTGTTCAATACAAGGCGTGGTTACACCGAACATGGTGGCCGCAATAAGCGGTTTATGTTCGTCTGTATCCTCATTCAGTTTATCTCCGTAGGAAACCATGCCCGCCATGGCCAGCACCGCATTTTTAAAAATCAGTTTGGAAATCTGATTCAGCCCTGCCACATCCACAATAGATGGCATCATAATAATATCGCTGGTCCCCACATACCTTGACACATCTCCCGATGCCATGGTAGACACCATCAGTTTAGGTACGCCAATCGGCAGCTCACGCATAGCAGGCGTCACCAACGAAGTTCCCCCGGAACCGCCAAATGACAGGATACCATCAAACTTTCCTTCGCCATAAAGTCTTGGCACAATTCTTTCCATTCCCTTTGCCAGTGCTTCCATTGCTAATGCCCGGTCTTTCTTCGACGCAATCTCTTTCAGATTATAACCGGCCTCAGCAGCAACCTCTTCATTAGAAACATCCGGCTCAAACACACCGGTGTTGATCATATACGGCCGCAATCCCAATTCTTCCACCAGACCTTTGACATAGAGATACTCTTTTCCTTTGGAATCAAAAGTCCCGGCAATCGCAATTGTCTTCAAAAATACCTCCTCCTCTCTTCAACTCTTTTTTCCTTGCGCAGTCTCCTATGACTATCCCCTCCCCGCGCAAAAATAAAAAGTAGAATCATGATGTTTCATATCCTGATTCTACTCTCCTTTTTCTTTTATAGAAATGTATTTATATCATCATTTCTTGTGTTTATATCTGCATTTTCTAGTTTTTATTTTATTTTTTCATGTGTTTATATTAACTATAAAGTTTGGCGACCAATTTTTGCATTTCTGCACTTCTCCTGATACTGCCGCGGAGACATTCCATTATATTTTTTAAAAATCTTGGAAAAATGAGCATAATCAAAGTATCCTACTTTTTCTGCAATCTCCCGACAGCGAAGATTGCTTTCCTTCAAAAGCTCTTCTGCTTTGTTAATCCGAAACCGCACCAGGTATTCCGTAAAATTCATTCCGGTCTCTTTTTTAAAACGAGTGCTCAAATAAGAGGGCGACACATGGGCGACAATGGCAATATCCGAAAGCTGGATATTTTCCATATAGTGCTCTTCTATATATTTACAGGTAAAATTCACATAATCTCCCGGCTTCCAGTCACCGTGCAGTATTTTTGTCATTGGATCATCTCTGTCAAAATTTCCATAGCTTTTAAAAGCCTTGGTAGTATTGAGAATTGCCCGCTCCGTTGGAATCCGGTCAAAGGTGGATCCACCGATATATCCCTGACATCGGGTAGTCTGATAAAAATACTGCATGTCGATAGGTGTATTTGCCGGTCCCGCATAAATCATCTTGATGACATCAGGCCGAATCTCATCACATATCTTAAAAATATGATCACTCAATCTTCTTGCCTCATCAATGGAAATATATTTTTTAGCCCCGAGATATCCCCCTTTGGTCAATCCCAGATGGACGCAAAGTACGTCGGCTCCCGCTTCCATCATCCAGCGGGCTTCCTCACTGTTTGTCACAAAAGCCACTGTAAACAAATCCATATAATGTGCAAGTTTAATAGCTTCCACTTCCTGCTCATAGGTATTGCCCTCCTCTTCCAGCCCCTCCCGAAACTGTCCGTCTATCATAGCAAGGGTAGGGTAATTGACTATTCCAGAAAAACCAGCTTCCCGAATTTCTTTCAAATAGTCATAAAGATGAATGAAAGGGTCGCTGGCCAGTAATCCAAAAAGAATCGGTGTGTCCTTGATAATAGGAAGCAGTTCCCGCTTTCCCATTTCCATAACCGATTCATTATTATTATCATAACAAAAGAAAGTTGCCATGGAGCTTCGTCCCATGGTCCTGTATTTTCCCGCACTCAGTGCCAGCAACAGATCTGCTCCGCCCAGAGCCGCATATTTTGCTGCCATTCCGGATCCTATAGCCGCCCCGATAATGTGCCCATTAATATTAATTCTCGCATGCAAAATTTTTAAAATTGTCTTTCTGTCCATCTGTCACCCCGATATTTTCTCAATATATTCCGATAATTCCTCCTCTGCGCATCAGTTCATCCCATCTGACTACACACATTATTTCAGCTGATTTCCATCGGCAATTCCCACCGTAAATGCCTTTCTTTCCTTAATATTATCGGAAGTCTTATGCCTTACACCAATGTTGATCTGAATACGGTTGGAATTGACGATACCGCCGTAGGCCACATTCATAGCGTCCGGAATGTCATTCTCCCCGTAAGAAGCGACAATTAAAACCGGCTGTGGATAAACAAATGGATTAGCACCCAAATTTTTACGCATTCTTTTTCCTCCTGTCTGTCATAACATTCTTTATGTTCTGTAAAACTTTCCAGTTACATTTTATCAGTGACATTATATCACAGGTTCACCTGTTTTTCCGGAATGATTCTTGACATTTCCCAGCTTCCTTCCTATAATAGATACCGCTAATAGTTATAATTCAAACTATTTCAATTATAATTATGTTTTATCCATCAAAAGGAGGCAGTATTTTGAATTCTTCATTTCATTATCTGGTCATGGCGGAACAGGCCATGGTCCAAAAGGCTCTGCTGGCCCGCATTAAGGGGTCCGGCCTCACTCTCGGCCAGCCGAAAGTTCTTGATTACCTGAAAGATCATAACGGTGCCAGTCAGAAAGACATTGCCGGAGGCTGTCATATCGAAGCCGGTTCCCTGACTTCTATTTTGAACCGTATGGAAGAAAGGGGAATTGTGGAACGCAGAATGCTCCATGGCAACCGGCGCAGTTCTTATGTTTTTCTGACCGAAAAAGGAGAAAAACTCCGGGATCTCGTTACCAAAAGCTTTGAACAGATCGAAGACGAAGCTTTCCAGGGCATATCTGAACAGGAGAAAGAACAGTTTATGCAGACATTTTCCAGAATTTATGAAAATTTGACAACAAAGGAGGACTAAATTTCTATGGAAAAGTTAAAACGTTATGTTATTTTTTTAATCGGGCTGTTTATCAACTCATTGGGAGTCAGCCTGATTACCAAGGCTGATCTGGGTACTTCACCAATCTCTTCTATTCCTTATGTACTCAGTCTGAATTTTCTCATGACTCTCGGACAATTCACTATTATTTTCAGTATTCTTTTAATTATCATCCAACTTTTTATATTAAGGAAGAATTTTAAAGCCGAACACCTGCTTCAGATTCCTATTTCCATTCTGTTTGGCTACTTCATTGACCTGACCATGGTTCTGCTTGGTTTTGTTCACCCTGAGGCATATGGATTCAAGATTATCTACCTGTTGATCGGATGCGTGATTCTGGGATTCGGCGTCTATATGGAAGTACTGGCAAATGTGGCAATGCTTCCCGGAGAATCTTTCGTCCGGGCGGTTTCCAGCACCTGGAACACTAATTTCGGAAACACAAAGGTAGCTTTCGATGTTTCTCTCACAGTCATCGCCGCTGTGCTGTCGTTTATTTTTGTTCATCGCCTGGAAGGCGTTCGGGAAGGTACCATCATCGCCGCTTTACTGGTTGGATTTATTGCCCGGCTTTTCGGAAGATATCTGGCATTCTTAAAACCGATTTTATTCTCCGAACCATCATCAGCCGTTGAAACAGCGGAAGATGGAACTGCTGTCTCTCCGGTTATTGTCATTGGAAGACAATACGGCAGCGGAGGTCACGACCTTGGAAAGGCAATCGCAGAAAAACTGGGATATGAGTTTTACGACCACGAGATTATACAGATGACTGCCGGCACCACCGGTTATACGCCTCAGTTTGTAAAAGAAAAAGAAGAAAATATGACCAACAGCTTTCTTTATGATCTGGTCAGCCAGATGTACATTTATTCTGACGAACACGATGCACCGAGGGATAAGATTTTTGAATCAGAGGCCAGTGTAATCCGACAGCTTGCCTCCAAAGGAAATTGTGTTATTTTGGGGCGCTGTGCTGATTACATATTAAAGGACCGGCCTTGCTGTCTGAAAGTCTATATGCACGCATCGGAAGAATACCGCACCAAACGGATCATGTCCACCGAGCAATTGAGCGAAAAGGAAGCTCAGCAGAAGATACTTCAGAACGACCGGCGTCGGGCGGACAATTACCGGTATTACACCCGGAGAATCTGGGGCCTGGCAAAGAATTATGATCTGACCATTGACACAGAATTAGGAGAAGAAACTGTGATTGATCTGGTGTCAAAAACGCTTGACAGAATCAAAGCTGCTCAGCCTTCTTTCTGACACCACCTGAGCTGCTGACTTTTTTCATGAACGTCCCTGACGCCATCTGAGCGGTCATCATTTTGTTCATTGACAAAATTCTTCAGATCATTTTTATCTTTTTCAGCTCTGCTCTGCATTCTCTGTAGTCTGGAAAATATTTTTCAACTTCTTTCCAGAACTCCGGAGAATGGTTCATATGCCGCCGGTGCGCCAGTTCATGTACTACCACATAATCAAACAGCGCATCGGGCAGATAATAAAGCTGATAATTAAAGTTAAGATTGCCTTTGGAACTGCAGCTTCCCCACCGGGTCTTCTGATTGCGGATGGTGATTCGTCCCACGGTAACGCCCATTTCTCTGCTGTAATACTCTACACGACGTACAAATTTTTCTTTTATTTTCTCAAGTTCTTCCCCGGTCAGATTCTTCACAGGAACGGCACCTGTCGTTTTCTGTGTACGGGCTTCCCGGGCCGCCTGTTTCACCTTTTTCCAGATCCATTCCCGATGTTTTTCCAAAAACTGCGCCAGCTCCCGGTCCGGCAGCCGGACAGGGATTCTCGCCAAAACCTCCCCTGACAGTTTCACCTGAAGGCCAATACTTTTCCGGGAAGAGCGGATAATTTGTACGGGAATCTTTTCGATGACGCCGTCTGTTTCTCTTCTATTATAAGACAATATATATTCCTGCATCATTGGATTTTCTCTCCTGTCACCTTTTCTTTCAAAATAAAATAGCTGCCGCAGATTCGATTCCAAATACCGGCCGCCACAGCCACAAAAGCAGTATAATCTGCAAAATCAGCAGTAACGGCACCCCAATAGTAAACTTTTTATGTTTGGTCTTATGGCGGAAACCATACATACCTGCCAAAGCCCCGATACTGCCGCCGATCAACGCAGCCAGCAGCAGAGCCGCCTCAGAGATCCTCCAGCGATGATGCATTGCTTTCCATTTATCCAGTCCATAAAGAAAAAATGTGATAAGATTCATCACAATTAAATAACAGATAAATAATTTCATATGCTGTTCCTTTCTGTTCCACGATTCCATATCGCAATACTATTTCAGGCAAAAGACGACATCTCCCGATACCATTGCCGTTCCGCGCGTTTCTTCCATTGGATATCATTATAACAGTGATTCCGCCAAAACGCATCGCCTCTGGTAGATTTCACTAAATTTTAACATTCACGTTTATTTTTCTCTACTTTTTTTCATAATCTTTACAATTTTATTAATTCGACATAGACAGACAGAAACGGATTTGTTATGATAGGTAAGTCGTTTTAAAAAATATACAATAAAAACAAAGGAAGGCAGTTGATATCATGCAAACAAACACTTCATCCAGCAGCGAGCTGTTTAAGCTCAATGGAAAGCCTACTTTCGGACAGGCCTTTCCTCAGGCAATGCAGCATGTTCTGGCCATGCTGGTCGGCAACATCACTCCGCCAATGCTCATTGCCAGCACTTTATCCCTTTCCGCCTCAGATCAGATCATGCTGACTCAGGCAGCGATGCTCATCGGCGGCATCACCACTCTGCTTCAGCTGTTCCCTGTTCTGGGATTCGGTATGGGGCTTCCAAACGTTATGGGCGTAGCCTTTGCCTACATGCCTATTCTGACCATGATCGGAACCCAGTACGGCATCGCCGCCATCTTCGGTTCCCAGCTGGTGGCCGGCTTTGTCTCCATCTTTATCGGGATGTTCATGGGTAAGATTCGCCGGTTCTTCCCGCCGATCGTCAGCGGTACCGTGGTACTGAGTATCGGTCTTTCCCTGTATGAAACCGCCATCACTTATATGGGCGGCGGTTCTGCCACCCAGAGCGCAGGAACCTTTGGTTCTCCTGAATTCTGGATCCTGGCCGTAGTCACTCTGGTCGTTACCCTGGCATGCAGCCTTTTCGGCAAAGGTTACTTAAAGGTATCCGGTATGCTCATCGGTATCGTGGTTGGTTATGTGATCGCCCTGTTCATGGGAGGCATCGTGGACTTCTCCACCTTCAATGAAGCAGGCCTGATCTCCGTACCGATTCCTTTCCATTTCGGACTGGAATTCCATGCTGACGCCATCATCATGATGATTCTCATGTATGTTGTACAGGCCGTACAGACCATCGGAGACGTATCTTCCACTGCCATGGGCGGATTTAACCGGGAGGCTACGGACAAAGAGCTGGGCGGAGCCATTAAAGGCCAGTCCATCTGCGGTATGATCGGCGCCATCATCGGTGGTCTGCCAACAGACCCATACAGCCAGAACGTCGGTCTGATCTGTACCACTAAAGTCGTGGCAAAGAGAGTTTTCCTCATCGTCGGCATCATCATGCTGGCCGCAGGATTCTGCCCGAAATTCGGCGCTCTGATGACCACCATCCCGCAGCCGGTACTGGGCGGCGCCACCGTAACTGTATTTGCCGCCATCACCATGTCCGGTATTCAGCTTCTCGGTGAACAGCCGATGAACTACCGGAACAAACTGATTGTGGGTATCGCACTTGCCATCGGTGTCGGCATCGACGCCGTACCGGATGTGCTGCAGTTCTGCCCGCAGCTGGCAAAGAACATTCTCGGAAGCTCCCTGATGGTGTCCTTCCTGATTGTATTTATTCTGAATATCATCGTGCCGGAAGACAATTCACCGGCAGACTGATGACCCGAAGGAGCGGTTTCCACCGCTCCTTTTTTGCCTCTGTCATTACACTCTGACAGGGGCTTTTTTATTATGATGGATCCTCCTGTGGGACATTTTCCCCTCAATGATCAGGCTGCGTTTTCTGACTATATAAAAAATACTCAATAATGTTTTATCTTTCTCTGAAATGTGGTATACTTAAAGAAAATCTTCTCTATAATTTTTAATATTTTTATTGTTATCATATTGATTTATTTTTATAAGTATATTATATTACTATTGTCTTCACCAGACAATAACCGCTTCGGCGGGGAAAGGAGGATATATGGGGGAATTGGATAAAAAAGAAATCAAAGAAGTCATCGAATGGTGTGACGAAAAAGGCCACAGTGAACACGAAATCCTTGACCTGATACGAAGAATCGTCGGGGCAAAACCGCGGGAAGAAGACCTGCATGCATCCTCACAGCAGATAAAAGATTAAAAATACAACACCGGGGCAGCTCACCGCTGCTCCGGCATTTTTTCACTGGCTGACCCGGTAATGGGCCACCAGATCATCTCTTTTTTCCAGGATATCTTCCTCATAGGCTGCCTGAAACGGACTGTTGTGATGGATCACGTAGGCAACGCCATTTTCATTTCTCTTATCAGAGACAATCCCGATATGCTTATCAAAAATAACGATATCGCCGCCCTGCCATTCATCGATATCATAGATATCCGTGGTCAGCGGAATAGCCGTATGTTTAAAATATACTTTCAGATTCTTCACACGGCGGAAATCAATATTGATATCCGGTTTCTCAATATCATACTCCTGTAGATCGGCCATGATATCTTCATTGACCAGCTCCATCAGATCATAGCCGGCACTGCGCATGGCATTAGCCACCACATCGGTACAGACACCGTATCCGTCATCGGGATAGCCGGTGTAATAATACTCGCTCTTATACTTTGGATGGGTGGAAATGTACTCTCTGGTACCCTGCAGGATATCAGTCTGGTCGTCGATACCGTCCCCGTCTTTGTCCACGGAACTGTGAATATCTTCAATATTAAAATCCGCATTGCTCCTGGCATCCACCGGCGCACTGCTGGGTCCGATAAAATAATGCCTGAAATGCCAGAGACTGCAGGCAGCCGACAGAAAAATGACTGCCGCTGCTGCCAGAAAAACTCTCTTCTTTGACATGTGCTCTCCCCTTTTTTATTTTTATCCAGACAGATCTCACGTTATTGATGGATACAGACTGTACATTTCCTGTGCAGTCTGTAATCAACACCTGCACACTGGATATATATGAATCATACCAGAAAAATATGGCATCCACTCTGTCAAATAAAGAACAATTTTCTGACTTTTCCTAAAATATTTTGCAAAAAAGTATATCATTTTTAAATTTTTTATGATAATATAAAATTATAATTGATGCAGGAAGTCTTGTAAGGATTTCCTCCTGTTTTACGAGATATCTGGGAAGGAATGTCTCCAAATATTGGGAGAAACGAAAGATCCACATGGCGTTGTTTGGGATAGAGAACCAGACAGACATTGAAAAGAATATGCCGTTTCGTGTCATCGGATATGACGGAGCGGCATACCGTCAGCAGCTGTTACAAAAGAGAAAGCCTGTTACGGTCATTACTTTGGTACTGCATTTTGGAACAAAGGAAAGAGATGACTATATGTGATGTCGCGGAGAGATTAGAGCAGAGAGGAATAAGGCGCGGCATTAAGCAAGGAATCGAGCGCGGCGTTCAAATGGAAAAGATGCATTTGTATCGCCTGGTCGCCAGTGGCAAGCTGTCAGTTTTGGATGCTTCTCAGGAGTTGGAACAGACAGAGGAAGAATTCCTCGATGACATGAGGAAAGCTGGTTATGGGCAAGAGTATGGGAAGGAAGGGAAGAATAAATAAAAAGTCTGATCCCCCAGCACCAAAACTGGGGAATCAGAGACTTTTTATTTATTCTCCAAATATCCCACTATATAATGAAGAAACTCCAATGCGCTTCTATAAGAAAGTTTTTTCTTACCTACCTGGAGAATCCCCTGCCAGCTGCCATAGCGACGAAAACGCGTCTCCACATATACTGATGAACCATGGCCGGTATCAAACTGACGAAATCGCTCAACGGCGTCTTCTTCATAGCTCCATCCATTATCATTTTCCAGGAGCGTACCCTTCCACATCTCCGTATCATCCCACAGACGCATCTTCAGCTCACTCTGTGGATAGTCCAGTAAATCATAAATACGATTCATTTTCATCATCATATCGCCCAATCCGCAAAATGGAATGCCATAAGGAATATGCATATTAAAAATTTCGCCTTCCGGCTCATTCTTCGTTTGTTCCTTTGTCTGATAAAATTTGATCATAAGGACGGACGTACGCCAGGTACGATTGTAAACCCGGCACACAGGGCGCACTGACGAGCCTAATGTTTTTTTCTTGGACTCTTTTTCCAGAAATTCTTTTGTTGTCTGTTCTTCCATCATTTTTTTCCTTCTTACTTAAGATCAAGGTCAAAAAGCCAGCATCCGAATTTTCCGGCATACTGGCTTCTCTTTTTTCATGTTCTGCACTCCCTGTATGACACAGACTGTCTTTACAATCTATTGTCCTATATGGAAAATGCATCTTTTTCATTTCACTATCCCCTTCGACGGTTTCGCCATTTCCGATAGTTGTCGCCTCCAATGGCGACGAGTCCACTTCCTGCAACGATGAGCAGACTCATCCACAACACAGGATTATTGCTGTCACCTGTTTTTGCGGAGCTGGTGCCGGAGCTTTTCTTTGTAGTGCTCGTTCCGGACCCAGAATCATTATCTGATGATGAACCCGGGGCAGACGGCCGCTGTGTGGATGCGGCCGGCGCCGGGTCATATGTATTGGTAAAAGCGATGTCTCTCTTGTCACTTACCATCTGCGCATCCGTATGCGCTGCCACCACTGCTTCCAGTCCGCCATTTTCTGCGTTTGTCACGGAAACACGAACATAATAAACTGTACTGTCATAATGTCCTCTTGTATGGCTGCCCGCCTGCTGGGTCACTGTGTAACAGTATATGCCCGGTTTTGTATAAGTTATTGCCGGAAATTCTGCTGTTCCGGCTCCTGTGATGGTCAATGTATGTTGCTCCGGCAGCGGGGCATCATCCAATGCCTGCAGCGTTAATGTGAAGCTTTCCGCCGGGGAAGGTACTTCTCCTGACAGTTCCACGCTGACTGGAATCGCCACATCCACAGCGAGTCCGGTACTCTTATCATCTGCTGCAAAAGCAGTGGTCGGAACCGCTGTCAGGCACAAGAGCGCAAACAGAAGCGCTGCCGTTATTTTTCTGATTTTCGTTTTCATCCCCTCCTAGTATAATAATGGTGTAGTCAATAAGACTACTCGGTTAATAAGTTTCTATGATTAGATAACAGAAGAAGGTGTTCTTCCTTCATCAGATGTTATCCTAAAATAATTATCATGTCTG
>NZ_NFLV01000090.1 GCF_002161065.1 Eubacterium sp. An11
GAAACCCTCTACTATGTAGATGCAGACGGGACACAGCGGGAGATCTGCTCTCACAAGGATATTGACGATGCGGGACAGACCGTACATCTCTCCGAAAATCCTCCGGAAGTACCGGAAGAGCCGACGGAAACACCTTCCGTTTCTAATCCGGTCAAGACCGGGGATGATGCACCCATCCTTCTTTACCTTGGCATCGGGGCAGGCGCTCTTGTCCTTGCCGGGACACTGACCTTCCTGTATCTGCGCAGACGGAAACAGAAGGATAACCAGTAACCCACACATTGACTCTAACAGGCGGTTCCTATTACTGAACCGCCTGTTTCTATGGAAGGTGACAGATATGGAACGAACCCACTGTACGGCGGATGCCAGGCATATCCGCCATTTCCTGGACTGTTGCGAAGGGAACTGGCACCAGTGCGTATATGTGCGCTGCGTTTCCTGCAAAACTCCGGGATATTGCAGACAGCCGGACTTTTTGTATCATCCGGATCCGGAGGGGAAGCCCTGTATCCTCCTCATGAGGGATGCCAGGCTTCTTTTCGCCCGGCTTCCGGAGCCCACCGAGTGCGCCGGCGCATTGACCATGGAGCAGTTTATCTCCCTGTACCGGCTTTATCTGGAGAAAGAGGGGCTGCTTGACGCCCCCTGTCTTCCGGAAGCACTGCTGCGTCTTCAGGAGGCAGCCTGCTATGACTGGTAAAGTTGCGTTTTGCAGGGCTTCTACGTATGGGATAAGTAAGAAAACGAAAGGAGGAGCATCACATGAGTTATCTGATTCTGATCATCTGCTGGATCGACAGGACATTTACCACCCTGATCTTTCTCCCCATGCTGTATATCCTGTACCGGAAGTTCCGCCCCACAAAGCCCTGGACGCCCCGCACCATGCGGCTGTACCTGGTCTGCAAGGTTCTGGTGATC
>NZ_NFLV01000091.1 GCF_002161065.1 Eubacterium sp. An11
GTGAAAGATATTACCCAAAAATATTTAAAATCAGTAAAAAAGCTATTTCCTATCTATGGAAAAAAGGAGAGACAATATATCAAAAACCTGCAGACGCCATTGCAGGAGTATGCCGAAGAGAAAGAAGACTTGTCTTATGAAGAGTTGACGGAAGAGTTCGGGACGCCATCCCATGTGATATCGGAGTACTTTTCAGAAGTGGATGACGAATATTTGTTCTGGCAGTTGCGGGTCAGAGGCTATGTGAAGAAGTTTTTGATATTTGTGGTGATTGCTCTTTTTATGTTGATTGGATATCGTTATTACCTGGCATATCAAAATTATGAGAATGCTATGGAAGAACATATGATTTATGAAGAAACATACATAGAGGAGGATTAATAGCATGAAAAGAAAAATGTTATTGTTTATGTTTTGTTGTAGTTTAGTATTATGTTTTTCGTCTGTTTTTTATGTGAAAGCAGATGAGATGGAGCAGATTGTTGATGTAGAGTATTTGGAAGATGGAACATATTTTGAAACTATCTTGGAAGAGATTCCATCAACTGCGAGAAGTACTACGAAGAGTGGAAGTAAAACTGTAAATTATAAAAACGGAAAAGGAAAACTATTGTGGTCGGTTACTGTACATGGAAAATTCACCTATAATGGGAAAAAATCCAGTTGTACGAAGGCTACGGTTTCGACCACATGTCCGAGTAAAACTTGGAAAATTGCCTCTTCGTCTGCAAAGAAGAATGGAGCAGATGCTATTGGAACAGCGACTGCAAAACAATATGTCGATGGAGTATTTTCTCAAAGTAAGACCAAAACCGTCACCCTTCATTGCAGTGCTTCCGGTAAATTGTCATGATTGTTCCATATCTTGTTGCTATGTTTCTGTCAGCCCGGATGTGGTTCAGGTTGGGAATCTGCATT
>NZ_NFLV01000092.1 GCF_002161065.1 Eubacterium sp. An11
TCATCCCCTGGGTGAGAGCCTTTTATATGATGCTGAAGCGGAATATCCTGTACACAGGCATTACCCGTGCAAAGAAAAAGGTGTATCTGGTGGGGCAATGGAACGCAGTCTGCCAGGCAGTCCATACGGACGATGCCGGCAGGCGCAATACAGCTCTTGGGGAGCGGATCACCCGTTACTATTATCAATACCTGAATGAGCGTGAGCCGGAACAGCTTCGGCTTGCGGTATAAAAATAATTTCCACTTATGAAGAAAGGCAGGCTATTCCTTATGTAGAGGGATATCCTGCCCTGTTTGTGAAAGGAGCAGATGTATGAACGAATTACTGTATCAGAAAAATCAGGCAGTGGCGGCTTTGAACCGGGTGGAGGGATTTGAACCTCTGGAATTTGCCCGGACGATCAAACAGGAGGATCAGGAGGACCAGCTTTACCTGGATGTGAAATACCGGAAACTCTGGTTCCGTCTGGCGAATCCTCTGGGGCGGATCTCCAGTCATATTGTCTGGTTTAATGAGAACGTGGCGCTGGCGGAGGCAAAGATCTACCTGAACCACACGGACGCACCGGAGAATTACATTGCCAATGCGTTTTCCATGAAATTCCGCTCAGAGGATCCAAAGTTTGGAGACAAGTTCCTGGAGATGGCAGAGACTGCCGCCGTGGGACGCGCGCTCTCTGATGCGGGCTATGGCGTCCAGTTTGCGGACGTAGGAGAAAGCAATGATCCGGCGCAGGTGGATGCGGGGATTCCCGTACCAATGCAGTATCCGGAAGCAGGGATCTCTCCCTATGGAGGAGAGCCGGTTTCTACCGGACAGCCTGGCTACAATAGCCAGAATCACTATGCAGGGAATACGCCTGCAGGAAATATGGTGTATCCGGGAAGTACGGCAGAATCCAGCCCCAG
>NZ_NFLV01000093.1 GCF_002161065.1 Eubacterium sp. An11
CTCATCCGGTAATACTTTCCCTTCTGCATCGTCCTTCCTCCCGCTTTATTTATGTCTGTAACAAGCATTATTTGTGTCTGTTATGAGCATAAATAGTGTGTGGTTCAGGCACTATTTATGTCTTACCATAAAGGCAAACATGGAAAGGGGGTGTAAAGGACATGGAACAATCTGAAATCAGGCGGATCGGCAGGATCCTGAAGGAACGACGGCTCCAGCTCGGATACACCCAGGAATATGCTGCAGAAAAAGCAGGCATTTCCTATTCATACTATACCAAGATTGAACGTGGACAACAACTTCCATCTCTGGAAGTTGCCATGGTCCTTTCCAAAACCTTCAGCCTGTCTATGGATCGCTGGCTTTTATGCCAGGCGCATGATTACAGGATGTCACCGGCTGCCTTAAACCTCATCCAATATGTCAGCTCCCTGGATAACAAAACCATCGAAACGATCCAGGAGCTACTCTCCAAAGCCTCCATGGTAGAGAAACAGAACTGACCGCAGGGCCTAAGCCCCCTGCGGTTTTGCAATGAATACATTGCAATTATACTCGGAATATCCAGTAGAATCAAGGAAACTGCAATGAATACATTGCAAATTCACGAGATCGGTTTCGGCATACTCCCGGAAACACGAAAAAGGAGGCTTCTTTCATGGAACAAAAACTGAAACAGGATATTCAGATTGGCGAAACCATCCGCTCCCTCCGTATGGAGCGGAAACTGACGCAGGACCAGGTGGTTTCCAAACTGCAGCTTATGGATCTGGACATCACCCGGAGCATCTACTCTCAGATCGAAGGCGGTACCTACAGCATCCGCATCTCGGTCCTTGC
>NZ_NFLV01000094.1 GCF_002161065.1 Eubacterium sp. An11
CCGCCTTCTGGGTTTTACTGGATTTTGAAAAACCCATCGTATTCCATACCAGCGGGGATTTTCCTGTTAAACTTCACTTCTTTTCAGAAAATGAGGAATACGAAATCCTCTATGTGCCGCTGGAACAGGAAATTTTAGTGGATCATGTGATGAAATCCATTCCCCGCCACGATGTGTTGCGTCTTGTGGTGCTGGAAAATATCCAGCAGGCTGCCAAACTCTCGATTGAAGGAGTGCTTGCTTTCTGTGTCGTGGATGACTCCGGCTCTGTCAGCTACTACGGAAGGAGGTAATACACCATTTCAAACCAGAAAATTCTCTATGAACGGCTTGCGAAGCTGGAAGGAGAGATCCAGAAACTTAACAACACGGTTTTTGCACTGAAAACCACCGATATCCGTGCATATCCGGAAAACTACGGGGATCTGAGTATGAATGCTGCATTGCGGGCGGAACGGATCGCCTGCCAGATGCGGAACCTGGTCTGTCTGGCCGCCCCGGAAAAACGGAGCGGATACTTAAAAGAAGCGGCAGATGCCCAGGGGATTGAGATCCGGCAGGACGAAGATCTGATCTCCATTACGCTTCCGGGCCTGCTTCCCAAAAGAAAGCAGCACGTCAACGCTGCCTTTCTCCATGAGCCGCTAAACTATGCACTGCAGAACTACCTGACGGTCCATTCCCTTCCCCTGTACCGGGAATGTGTGGTCTGCTTCAGCCAGATCTATGACCGGAACGGCCCATTTGACCGGGTACGTGATTACGATAACCTGGA
>NZ_NFLV01000095.1 GCF_002161065.1 Eubacterium sp. An11
GGACCAGGCCTTTCCATAATCCAGGAATCCTGGATCTTTCGACATTCTATGTTCCTGAAAATAATCAAAAATATAATGCTGATCCGGATGCTTACAGCGAAAAGAAGCCCGGCTGTTACCGTAGGGACGAAAGGAATTGCAAAACTCACATTCACTGCACTTCATCTTTTCTTTCATATCGTTATTACCTCATAATTTTCTTTTTATTATTTGCATACATGAGAGCTTCCGCCACGCTGATCTGAAATGTTTCTTCAAACCAGTGCCAGATTTCTTCCCGATGTGTTCCAGCTGAAAATCCGTGCCAGGCTTGCTCAATACATTCTGTTTCCGGGTTCATAGGGATGTCTCCAAATTCTGTCCAGAGACGCCGGATGCTGTCCGGCAGGTACAGGATGGTAAGGGTAAAGCAAGACTCGGAAAACAGGGGGATGAGGATACGGCTGTAGACCGTCTCCCAGTCGCCGCCTGCAAGCCCGCATCCCAGATAACCGGGAATGGCAATCTGCGACAATTCCCGCTGTGCTGCCAGGAACATCATGGCAGTCAGGCTCTGTCTCAGTGCTGCATAATCGGTATCTAATCCTCTGCCTGTGGGAATATTCTCGGCAAACAGATGTGCCACATACTGAGTGGCGCCGGTATCCATCCGCAGCATCAAAGAGCAGGATCCTAGAAGTTCCTCTTTATTCTTCCTGCAAATCTGCTGGTATGTCCGATACTGTTCTGCTGTCAAAATACGATGCCGGATCTGCCTGGCTACGCCTGCCCCCAT
>NZ_NFLV01000096.1 GCF_002161065.1 Eubacterium sp. An11
CTATGCTGGAGACGGCATGGGAGAGCAGGTGGCTGCCGGAGAACTTGGGGGATTAGCTCAGTTGGGAGAGCGCCTGCCTTGCAAGCAGGAGGTCACGAGTTCGACTCTCGTATTCTCCACTCGGCGATAAGCCGAAAGATGTACATTGAAAACTGCACACAGAAAGTTATATTCTTAAATGAGCAATGCAGACCGCAACGGCTCAGAGCATTGGGGGCTTGCCCACAAATGCGAAAGGAGCCGATGAGGGATATAGTGCGAATGCACAGATCGAGAAGAAGCGGAGCGGATTCGAGATGGCATTGCGGATAAGAAATAACGACATCAGATTCCTATTTATTAAAATAGAGGAAAAGAATTTTTCAGTAACTGTTTAAAGTTTCAAAACGGTGAAGACAAAATTCTCCCAAAAGCAAGTCGGAAAGTCGAAAGACTTTATGATGTTAGCATGAGGCGCATGTCTCATGGAGCGGACTGCCGCCTACGCTAGGGCAGGCAGGAAGCAGCCGTATCAAAAGATACGGGCGAGGAAAAGGTCAAGCGAAGAAGGGCGCAGGGCGGATGCCTTGGCACTGAGAGCCGATGAAAGACGTGATAAGCTGCGAAAAGCTTCGGGGAGGAGCACATATCCATCGATCCGGAGATTTCTGAATGGGGAAACCCGGCTGAGCAACCCTCAGTCATCCGTACGTGAATCCATAGCGTGCGGAAGGGAACCCGGGGAACTGAAACATCTAAGTACCCGGAGGAAGA
>NZ_NFLV01000097.1 GCF_002161065.1 Eubacterium sp. An11
TTATGGCGAACATACGTTCTTTCGTCAAGAGGATTTTTCTGTCAAAACCTGACGTACAAAGGGGTGCTGCTTATTTGTTATGCTATATATAGGTGTGTAGAGCTATTTTTCATTTGACCACTACTATATCTAGTGTTATACTAAATTCGTACCATATATTTTGTGTCTATCCGGAAAGGATTTATCACACGCTGTTTAGGTTTGTAATCAGTCAGAGGGATACTATGCCTCCAGGGCAGTACCTTCTGGCTTTTTTTATTTTGCAGGGAACTGCACGCTGTCAGAGAATGAACATTTTGCGTCATTCTCTTTTTTTATGCCTGAACATGGGAAAGGAGGGTTATTTTTCAATGCTCCGGATGGACATGGTAACAGAAAGGAGAATCAAAATGACTTACAAAGAATTTGAAATGCAAGTAAAAACGTATCTGGAGGAGAACCTCGGTGCTGACGTTACTGTCAGCACATACACGGCGAGAAAGAACAATCAAACCCTCTGCCAAGGTCTTCTCATTGAAGACGCCTCCGATGGAGAGCGTTTCTCAGCATCCCCGGTTATCTATCTGGATGATTTCTATAGAGACTTGTGTAATGGATCATCTTTTGAAGAGATAGCAAAAACCATATATAAGTTATATCGGAACGCCAAGCAGACTGGAGATTTTAAGCTGAAGGACTTAACTAATTTCGAGGAACTGAAGGAAAAAATCATCTATAAATTAATCAATCTGGATATGAACAAGGATCTTTT
>NZ_NFLV01000098.1 GCF_002161065.1 Eubacterium sp. An11
GTGGGACAGTATATCCTGTCACCTGCCCGTGTACTGACTCCGGAGGAGGAACTGACCGTCCCGGTACTGCCGGACTGGTATATCATCCCGAAGGAAGTCAAACGGATCTGTGAACACGCAAAAGTCACTACGGACACGGTACAGCCCATGCGGAACTTTCTTCTGCGTGGCCCTGCCGGTACGGGAAAAACGGAAGGAGCCAAAGCAGTTGCTTCCGGGCTTCATCTTCCTTACCGGTGCCTGACCTGTTCCGCAAATACAGAGGTATTCGATCTGCTCGGGCAGATCCTGCCGGATGTGGACGGGAAACGCACTGCCCTGGAGCGGCAGTATCCGTCTTTCCAGGATATCATGCTGGACCCGGCAAGCGCCTATGAAAAACTGACCGGAACCTACGATGAAAATATTACAGAAGATCAGGTCTACAAGCAGCTCATTGATACTATTTTTGATGAAATGCACGAATACTATGCCTCCAAAACCAGCCAGCAGCATTTCCGCTACGTGGATACGCCGCTGGTGGAAGCAATACGGAACGGATACCTGATTGAGATACAGGAGCCGACGGTCATTGCAAATCCCGGTGTGCTAGTGGGATTAAACTCCCTGATGGACCGATGCAACAGTGTGTTTCTCCCCAACGGTGAAACGGTACAGCGGCATCCGGATATGGTGATCGTCGTAACAACAAACAATGACTATGCAGGCTGCAAGCCCTTAAACCAGTCCGTAATCTCCCGTATGAGTGT
>NZ_NFLV01000099.1 GCF_002161065.1 Eubacterium sp. An11
ATTTCATTTTTTAGACGTCCAAATACCCCTTCACAGGCTGCATTGTCAGGAGAACAACCCTTTTTGGACATCGAACGTTCCAATTCTGCTTTGTTCATCCGTTCTATCCAGCCTGGCCATCGGTAATGGCAACCCCTATCTGAATGAATGAACGGATGAGCCCCTTCCGGTAAATGGGATATGGCATGATCAGGCATTGTGTTCACAAGTTTAGAATCTGGTGTTGTACTGATTGTCCAACTGGGAAGCAGTCCATCAAAACAGTCCACTAGTACAGAAAGATAAACTTTTCCTGCCGGAAAGAGCGAACTCCGTAATATCTGTCAGCCACTTTTGGTTTGGTTTATCGGCCTGAAAATTCCGCTCTATCCTGTTCGGCACAGATGGAGAGATCTCTCCTTGATAGGAATTATATTTTCTGCGCCGTTTACAAATAACAATAGCCCCTTCTTCCCGCATAATCTGTCGAACCACTTTTTCTGAAACTGTGCGTTTTTCCCGTTTTAACAATCCATAGATGCGCCGATAGCCATATCGCTGTTTATTTTCCTTGAAAAACAGACGGATTCTGACACGTATATCATTGTATTTATCAGGTTTTTTCATAGAAGCTTCCTGATAATAGTAGCTGCTTTTTGGTAGTTCAAGCCTTTTTAGTAGATCAGGCAGTGAATATTTATTCTTCAGGGCATCGATGA